>CAZTAM010000004.1:0-338747 GCA_964611625.1 uncultured Nitrospiraceae bacterium
CTCGTCCACATAATCTTTGCTTCTTGTCTTGTCATGTCTTTTCTCCTTTATTAAAAAGTGATAAGTAATAACTTCTTATCAAGACCGCTATACCATATCAAAAGATTAAGTTTGTTTCAATCATTTTCTAATATTGAAAAGGAACTCCCGGGAGATATTATGCGAATACTTCTTCTATTGCAGTAACTACTTCCAACCGAGCTGCTTCCTTGCCCAGTCGCTGATCCGGGCCGGGGTCCAGGGAGGATCCCATACAAGATCTACTTTAACATTTGCTGCGCCTTCAAGCTGCCTCACAGCATCCTCAGCCCCCCTTGCTATGCTTTCATGAAGAGGGCATGCTGCTGTCGTCATGGTCATCTTAATGCAGACATCTCCGCCGTCAAGCTTTACGTCATAAATGAGCCCCAGATCAACTATATTAACCCCAATTTCCGGGTCAATTACATGTTTCAATGCGGTTAATATGAGCTGTTCTGAAAGCATTTTGTCAGTCCTATCTCCGTGTAAATACCGTCAGCATATTATATCCAAACAAGAGCGATGCAATAAATATTGTGGATAAACCTATCCCCACAATTACCCTATTCTCAAGGTAGAAGCCGACCATAACAATCGGGACACCCATATTCATAAGCCAAAACTGTATGTTGCCTATAGTCTCCGAAAACATATCCTTAAGAAGGGGCACTTTTTCCTTTCCCACCTTATCACTATACTTGTGAAACCAGACCAGAAACGGAACAATTTTATACATCATACCGATTATCAATAATGTTATACAACCGAACAATACAGCAAATCCATATATAAGTATAATCCGCTGACGAATTTCAGGAGATATATCGCTCAACGAGATAATGACGCCAAGAATCGCTGCAAAAGGTATATATACATATGAAAGCATTGCGTGTCTAAGACCTACATCCAGCGTTTTTCTCATTCGCCCTTTCATTATGAGGATAACCTGATAAGAGAATATGAGCATGCCAGTAAAAATAAATACTGTACTGTAAAATGGCCGGTCATTAAAAAACTCAACGATTATCCCGATCATGCCAAGATTAACGAGTGAGAATGCAATCCATCCAGGCCAGGTCCTGTATGTATATGAAAGTGTAAACATCGGGAGGAGTCTGTATGACACACCCATGATTATCATGGAAAACCAACCCCCGAATCCGATGGCGGCATGCAGGGCCATATAGTGAAGATGATTACCCTTTATGAAGGGCATGCTGAGGTTAAATCCAAGAACAAATCCAATGGCAGCAACGATAGTCAGATATATTATCGCTGCTATAATATGTGCAATTGTAATATTAATACTTTTTACCTTCCATAAAGTCATACCAACGTTTATTACGAAAAGCAGTACTGCAGTAAAGGCTATACCTGCCGCCCATGCCATCCCTCCTCCCTTTGCGGCAAAATACCAGAAGTGACCGGTGATAGTTGCAACGGCCAGTACATATAACCAGAGCCCCCATTTTGCCATCCAGACACTGAAGAGTGATGTTTCAAGTATTACAGGCACAAGCTGAGTCATTGCACCCATTATAATCATTGTGGCCCATCCGAGAACAGCCATATGAGCAAACGAAAGGAGTCTGGGCTGGAAATGATATCCGGAAATATAGCCTGCATTCAGCAGCATCAACCCATTCAAAAATATAAAAGTTATTGTAGCTATTATGAAGTAGAGCCTTACAACTTTAAAGGGCGGCGTATAAGGTGTCGCTATACTTCCTGAAAATGGCGTGCTCATTGATGAAACTGCTTATCCCTTCTTAGTAATCCTGACCTTGAAATACCCTTCATTCACTTTTTCTGCAGATGCCTTAAAACCGAGGTGATCAAGTTTATCATAAAGCATCAGAGGCTCTCTGTGATGATGTACAAGAAGTGTTGTATTAATACCAACCTGTGGAAGCAATTCAATTATCTTAACCATCGGCTCCGGCGGTTCAAGGCCGCGGACGTCAATCTCTATGGTCTTCGGCTCTGAATCGGCTTCCATCTGTCCGGTTTTATTGACAGCCGGTACGCCTGTTTCACCTTTGTAAAAGTAAATATGCCATAATCCATCGGCCTGCTCGGTTGAGTGATCGTACCCCTTCATCTTTAGAACTGTATACAGTGGTACAGGTTCGAAAACAATGATAAGGTGTAAGACCTGATCATCACTCATGCTGCCAAGTGTTTTTATTATCAGGTTGAACGGATCCCTTCCGGCATCTAATTCCGGACGGACATCCAGGTCCACAATCTTTTCTTTAGGCAAGCTCTTCAGTTTCTGTATCATATTTTTTATCTCCTTACTTCGTCCGTCAACTTTCCAATCTCCAACATCTCACTTCTTTTCAATCTCCACCTTCCATATCTCCGGACCCTGCTCTATATATTTCCATCCATACTTTCCCTGCCTCTCAAACTCAAACTGGTATTTAAGCGGCACAGGGTCATGATCATTGATTATCAGTAAGATCTCGCCAGATTTAAGACTGTCGAACGTCTGAAATATCTTTGGATGTTTATCCCTCGGCGGTATAACCCTCACATCAAGTTCTACGGTTTTGTTTTCTGTTGACATTTCATTCCCTCCCTCTAATTAGCTATTGAATACACTTTTTAAGCTCAGTCATAAGGTCTTCCAAATCAGCCTTATCTTCCTTCGACGCCTGCTCAATGCTCCTGTTTCCTCCGCAGCAGGCATCTATGTTAAACTTACTAAAAACACCAACGCTCTTCGGATAGAGCTTTATAAACTGATTGACTGTCATTTCTTTAGTTATGTCCGGCATCTCTTGACCTCCTGGTTTAGTTAAATAAATAAAAATAAATAGCCGCTGTCCCTATTTAAGTTATTTAACTTTATCTAACTTATCATCTGACTTACATACTCACAATGATATAAATCATACCTGATCCTCATCTTCTTCTCGTCCGCTGACCTCGTAGAGTTTTTCCGGCTTTAGGATAGTAATCCCGCCCCTTGTCGTCTCTATGACCCCTGCTTTCTGGAATCTGCTCATTACCCTGATAGTTGTCTCTATTGTCGTTCCAACCATGCTTGCAATGTCCTTTCGCGTCAGGTGCAGATTGATACTTTTTCCCCGCTCTGTATCAATCATGTTGGCAAGCTTCAACAGTGTGTTTGCGATCCTCTTTTCCACCCTGGATGTCAGAGCTGCCTCAATCGTTTTAACAAACTCCCTCTGTTTCCTACCCATAGTCAGAAGGAATTTACCTGCTACTTCAGGCATTGATTCAAGTATTTGAAGACAGTGGGTATGATGAAACTTTATGACCGTAGTTGGACCCACAGTAAGGGCTGATGCAGGATATGGCCTCCTGTCAAATACAGCAACCTCACCAAACGTGTCGCCGGTCTTGAACATGTGCATTATTATCTCTTTGCCATCCTCTGCCTGTTTAATGGCCTTTATATTACCTTCTTTTACTATGCAAAACCAATCCGGAGAGTCCCCTTCGTAGAATACATATTCACCATTCTTATAAGTAAACTCTTTTGCCATGTCAGATAATCTGTTCAGATCTTCACCCGAAAGTGTTGAAAACAGAGGAAGGTTTTTTAGGAATTCTTTCTTGGATGTCATAATCGTCAGATATAGAATGGTAAACTTATGACAGATTATAACCCGTTAAGAGGTAAAATGAAAGGTTAAAAAATCAGAGTTATAATTTAACCAGGTAACAGACAGATACTATATGCTGATATAACCTGTTTGGGTTGTCTTTTCATTATCCGGTGTGAAATCAAGGTGAGAACTAATTTTCTGGATAAGAGTGGTCTTCTCATCTTCACTCATTGTACCATAGAGAGGACTCAGACTAAGTGTTTCTTCAATATGATTATCCAACTTTAACCTCCGTAGAAAAAAATATTGATGATCAAAATCAGGCATTACCAGAAAAAGGTTGAATATAAAACGGCACTTCTTTATAGGCACCGACTATTTTTTTGATAATTGCCAGGGTATCATTAGTAGGCAGATGCATCTCAACACTTAATATATATGTCCTGATGATTTCGTTCATCTACTTATCCTCCTAATCTGGATGTTCCTTATGATATTATTTTGCATTAAGTATGCCAAACAGGCAGAAGATGGGCAGCAGGGGAAGCATTCTATAACATGTTGATATTATTAGTAATAATAGACTTCATGTGAATTCATTATTTCGATGACTTAAATAAAGAGTGTAGATATGGTAACAACATGCATCAAAGTGTGTAAAAATGGTATCGGTAATGAGATGTGTGTAATAATTGCACATGCAAAAAAAAGAGGGGGCATACTGTAACAAGGATGCCCCCCCTCTAAAAAACTATGCGCACTATTCACTAAAGCATTGCAAGTGCACCGCCTGCTTTAAGCATTGGAATATCCTTTTCAGTATAAGCCGGTTTTAATTTAATCTCTGTCACACCATTAACTATCAATGTTAATTCAGACGACAGGTCAGACGTATTCAATGTAACCTTGTCCCCCTGCTTAATCTTTCCATAATCTTCCGGATTCGCAAATGTAAGCGGAAGGATGCCAAAATTAATAAGGTTTGCAAGATGTATCCTTGCAAAAGAGGTTGTAATAACTGCCTTAACCCCAAGAAACATGGGACACAGCCCTGCATGTTCACGACTGGAACCCTGACCGTAGTTTTCACCTCCCACAATGAATCCATAACCACCGCTGTCACGCAATGCCTCCGCACGGCTTGCAAATGTCGGATCTACCTGCACAAACGTTGCCTTGCGCGCATACTCAGGAACATTCGACCTGAGAGGCAGATATTTGCCTGCAGGTTGAATATGATCGGTTGTGATATTATCTCCAAGATAAAGCAATACCTCTCCGGATATTTTCTCAGGCAGAGGCCTGAATTCCGGAAGCGGGGCAATATTGGGACCACGGATAATCTTCACCGCTTTTGCTGCATCTTCAGGTAACGGCGGAATAATCATCCTGTCATCGATAACAGGTGATGTTATCTTTATATCAGGGGCTTTTCCCAGCGTTCGTGGATCTGTCATTACACCCGTTATCGCACATGCGCCTGCTACCTCAGGACTAACCAGATATGCTTTTGCCGACTTCGTACCTGTTCTGCCTGCAAAGTTTCTGTTGAAGGTTCTGACTGTAACACCATCACTTGGAGGTGCACCTCCCTGCCCTATACAAGGACCGCAAGTTGCCTCAAGTATCCGGACTCCAGAGGCGATCAGCATAGAAAGATGCCCTGACTTCTCTATCTGCTGATACACTGCACGGGAACCTGGAGAGACCGTCACTGAAACATTTGGATTGACTACCTTGCCATTTAGTATCTCTGCAAATATTGCAAGATCACGGAAAGAGCTGTTCGTGCAGCTTCCAACAGCAACCTGGTCTACTTTCATTCCGGCAAGCTCTTCAACTTTTTTTACATCTCCCGGACTTGGATCTACCGCCAGCAGCGGAACTAATGCAGACAGGTCAATCTCTATAGTGTCGCTGTAAACAGCATCTTTGTCAGCAGACATAGGTACAAACTGATTACCGCGGCCCTGACTCTCCAGCCACGCCCTTGTAACCCCGTCACTTGGGAACACTGATGAAGTTGCCCCTGTTTCAGCTCCCATGTTTGTAATAGTAGCTCGTTCGGGAACTGAAAGTGACTCGACACCCAGCCCCGTATATTCAAATACCTTCCCTACCCCGCCTTTAACACCAACGCGCCTTAAAAGCTCAAGAATCACATCTTTAGCAGATACCCACTCAGGCATTTTCCCTGTAAGCCTCACATTGACTACTTCGGGCATCTTCAGTCCGAATGGCTTGCCGGCCATAGCGAATGCCACATCAAGACCACCTGCACCTATTGCAATCTGCGCAACACCTCCTCCGGTCGGAGTATGACTGTCCGATCCTAAAAGGGTTGTTCCTGGTACCCCGAATCGCTCCATGTGAATCTGGTGGCAAATACCATTACCAGGCCGCGAAAAATAAATCCCGTATTTCGCTGCTATGCTTTGGAGGAAAAGATGATCATCAGGATTCATGTAATCCTGCTGTAATGTGTTATGGTCAACATAACTGACAGACAGCTTAGTCTTCACCCTCTGCACATTCATTGCTTCGAACTGAAGATAAGCCATTGTACCCGTGGCATCCTGAGTAAGTGTCTGGTCTATCCGTATTGAGATCGGCTTCCCAGCCTCCATACTGCCGGAAACCAAGTGCTCCTTTATGATTTTTTGGGTAAGATTTTCTCCCATTTCAATCTCCTTTCTAATGCTGTAAATTTGTTTATACCGGGTTAAAAATAATGAGGGGAATATCTGTTGTCAAATACCTGATACTGCATTCCCTTAGTTACTATTTAAGGGAATTTAATTATATTTAATATAGGCACTTGTGTCAATATCTTTTTGACACATTTCTTTTTACATTCTTTATAACAGCATAGCTGCGTTGCCCACTTGACAAGGGCTCATCTTCGACTATAGTTACATTTATAATACTGCAGACAGTACATTCCTGGTCCATCATCATCTCATTATTGATTCCCTGATGTACCGCTGATTTCTATTACCCTGGGACACTCTCCCGTTAAAACTGCGACACAGGTACATTCATGCGACAGCCTCTTGTCTTAATAACAGTTTCCTATATATGGGGTATTTCTGCCGCTGAGCTTTTCAGTTATCTCCCGTTCAGCACAATAGTGATTACCATAATGATCGTATTAATAATTTCCATCATCACTAAGCTCTCAGGGAAACGACTGCTTATCCAATTGCTGATTATGGCAATAGCTATATCATTCGGTTTTTCACATATGCTCGGCCGGGAAAGGATATCTAATGATGATATATCTCATTATGCAAGCGGAGAGAAAATGACCATTACGGGTACGATTGTTTCGCCGCCAACACGATATCCTCAAAGAATGGTCGCGACCCTTAAGGCATCGGCAATACTGAGCGGGAATAACGAAGTGCCGGTAAGCGGAAGAGTCAGGCTGACAATATATGACCCTGAAGCAGATCTGGCTTATGGCGATGCTATAAGCTTCACCGGAAGGCTTAAAAAGATACGGGGCTTTAAAAATCCCGGCATGTTTGACTATGCAGGGTATGTTTCACGTAAAGGTATCAGGGCCGGCGCAAGTATTGGCAGAAAAGATGGGTTTGCAAAAACCGGAGAAGCAGGCAATCCGGTCATGAAAAAGATATACATATGGAGAGAGGCAATCAGGCTTTCCATTATCCACGGGCTTAAAGATCAATCAGCTGCCGTGCTTCAGGCAATGATAATCGGCACTACAGGAGACCTGACACCTGAACTGAGGGATAAATTTACAGCGGCAGGCGTCACACATATACTCTCAATTTCTGGTTCACATCTGGGATTTGTGACATTCCTGACATTTTTTATCACGAGATATTTATTAACTCATTTGCCGTCGAATTTATTTCTGCGAATGACCCTGTATACAACTCCATCTAAGATAGCTGCAGTAATAACAATACCCCCGATAATCTTCTATACACTTCTATCAGGAGGAGAAGTTGCAACGATACGATCACTTATCATGGCAGTCGTGTTTTTACTTGCAATCCTGATTGAAAGAAATGACGACTCAATCATAACTCTGGCAATAGCAGCGTTGCTTGTCCTGATATGGAACCCGCAGGGTTTATTTGACATATCATTCCAATTATCATACACCGCAGTCTTATCAATGATTATGACAGTAAAATGTTTTAACGGTATGAGAAATAAGACTGACATCACAAAAAGGCGGAGAGAATGGCTGATTAAGTTTGTCCTGTTTCTTCTGCTTACATTCAGCGCTACCGCTTCAACGACACCTATCGTTGCACACTATTTCAATCAAATAACCTGGGCAGGACTGCTGTCCAACATGATAATAATACCCTATGCAGGGTTTACAGTAGTACCCATTGGCCTGCTTACAAGCTGTCTTGGACTGATTCTTAATGCTGATGCAATCCCGCTTGCAGGATTGAACGAACTTATTATGGCTATTTTTCTGAAGCTGGCAGATATATTTGCAGACTTTCCCATGTCCGTGATACATACCCCTTCGCCTGATATAATCTTCATCCTTTTCTCTTACATCTTCCTGATTTCACTTTTTTTTCTAAAAAGAAGATGGGCTAAAATCATTTCAGTGATTTCAATATGTCTCCTTGCCGTTCTTATTGCATTCGGTTTGTTTAAAAATAATGGCGTTGATTCTATGCGCATCACATTCCTCGATGTCGGACAGGGGGATTCAGCCCTGATAGAGTTTCCAGACCGGAAGACTATGATAATTGATGGCGGAGGAACCTTCAGTGAAACATTCGATATAGGAAGGGCTGTGGTTGCTCCATATCTGTGGAACAGGGGGATTCGCACAATTGATTACATGGTACTGTCGCATCCTCAGAGAGACCACGCTGAGGGGCTTACATACTTGACAAAAAAGTTCCATGTCGGTGAGGTCTGGACCAATGGAATGACAAACCACGCAACTTACTTATTTGACAGGAGTATCAGGGATAAAGGGATCAGACATTTGAAGGTGCACCAGAATACGGAGGAGAAGTCTATAGGAGAATGCAGCGTGCTGATTCTAAGTCCGCCTCCAGGCATAACAGGATCACAGACCTCCGATTCAAAATCGATTAATGACTTCTCCATAGTTATGAAGATTGCATGCAGAGACAACTCCATATTATTTACAGGGGATGTAGAGAAGAGACAGATAAGAAAGATTACAGATGGCGGGCATGTTCTCCGGAGTAATGTAATAAAGGTCCCGCATCACGGGGCAAGGGGTTCGGTTGACAATGAATTCATATCATCCGTAAAACCGGATATTGCAATAGTGTCGGCTGGCTATCAGAATTCATACAGACACCCCTCACCTGAAGCAATTTCTGCATACAGCAGGGCTGGATCAGCGATATACCGTACTGATCTGGACGGCGCAATAATACTGAATACAAAAAACGGAAAGACTGATGTCATAACCTATAAAGATACACTCTTAAAGAAAGTTTCCTTTGACAGTCTGAAGTCTATGCTGAATTCAGAATTTACTAATCTTAATAAGGTAATGGAGGAATGCATCTATGAAGGCTTTTAAGAGAATCGGCGAAATACTCGCAGAGGATGGAATGATCAGCAGTGAAGTAATAGACAGAGTCGCCGCAGATCAGAAAGGAACTCAAATGAGATTAGGCGAAATGCTCGTCCGAAAAGGCCTGGCAACTGAAACTGACATTGCAAAATCACTCTCATTACAGCATGGCCTGCAATATTCAGATGTAAGTAGTCTAACTATTATGGCAGACGCTCTCCTCCTAATTCCTGAGAGTTTGGCAAAGAGGCATTCAGTGCTGCCGGTATCTGCAAAGAACAGGACACTCTTCATAATTACTCCTGATCCTCTTGATATGGATTCTATCAAAGAAATAGAATTCTGCAGCGGCATGAAGATACATACCCTTATTGGATCCAGGGCTTCAATAGTTGACGCCATCAGATATCACTACAGATTCGATGCATCCGTGTCAGAATTTAAGGCATTGACCTCTCCTGCAGAAAATATCATGGAATCTGATACGGGCAGCATATCCGCACCAATGATAAGGCTGGTAAACCTGCTTCTTTCGGAAGCCATTGAAAACAGGGCTAGCGACATACATATAGAACCATCAGTAGATTCTGTCACCATACGGTACCGGATTGACGGAGTATTGCAGGAAAAGACACGGCTTCATTCAGGGATTCACGGTCCCCTGACATCACGCCTTAAAATCATGGCGAGATTAAACATAGCAGAGAGAAGGCTTCCCCAGGACGGCGGCTTCAGGCTAAGGGTCATGGAAAAGGAAATTGATGTGCGCGTTTCAACGCTTCCGGTGTCCGGTGGAGAAAAGACCGTAATAAGGATCCTTGATAATACACAGACTGCGGTATCACTGGAAAACCTTGGTTTATCTCCAAATGAATATAGTACAGTCCAGAGACTGATACAGAGGAAAAAAGGGATAATCCTTGTTACAGGACCCACCGGGAGCGGTAAGACCACCACTCTGTACTCAATCATCAACAGGATAAAGTCGGGCATGATCAATATTGTCACTGTCGAGGATCCTGTTGAATATAACATACCCGGCATTAATCAGGTGCATGCCAGGTCAGATATCGGCCTGACTTTTGCCAGGTGCCTCAGGTCAATCTTGCGTCAGGACCCTGACGTGATATTGATAGGTGAAATTCGTGACGAAGAGACCGCTGCCATAGCATTCAGGGCAGCCATGACAGGCCATCTTGTCCTGAGCACACTGCATACCAATGATTCAGTATCTGCAATAACAAGGCTCACTGATATCGGTATTCCAGGGCATATTATTGCATCTACCGTAATCGGTATTATAGCACAGCGGCTGGTCAGGAAATCATGCACATATTGCAGGAGAGAGGGGAACGGACAGTCCCCATGTTATAACTGCAACAGGACAGGCTATCTTGGCAGAACAGGCATCTTTGAAATCTTTACAATCACTCCTGAGGTAAGGGAATTAATAGTATCAGGATGCACGGAAACAACGATTCGAGATGCGGCTGTGAAGGCTGGAATGCCAGGCCTTTTTGGTGATGCATTATCGAAGGTTAAGGAGGGTATTACAACTGAGGAGGAAGTCTACCGGGTCATTGATGCGGCGGTTTTAATGTAAATCTGTCAATATTAATTAAACTCTGCTATTATAAATTCATGCAGTTATCTCCAAATCAATGGTTAGATGTATTGCAGGGAATCGGAAAAAGTCTTCTCGAGAAAATCCCTCAAATATCCGGAAGGTCAGATGCCTCAGTCAGTATAGGACGCGGTGCAAGCGGCGACCAGACATACATTATAGATGACATAGCAGAAAGAACAATAATCGAGTCACTGGAAAAAACAGCATCTGAAGGTTACGGCTTCACTCTGATATCAGAAGAATGCGGCATTAAAACCTATGGTCCGGAAAGCAATGTGCACATCCTTGTTGACCCTATTGACGGCAGCAACAACGCCAGGAGAGGTGTTCCCTATTATGCTGCATCTATTGCAATTCTGAATGGAAAAAGGCTTGATGACCTTTTTGCCGGATACGTTCTGGATTTATCATCCGCCAAAGAATACTGGGCAATCAAGGGCAAAGGCTCGTGGTGCAATGGAAATAAAATTGAATGTCGCGGAAGCGAAAGATTGGAGATGGTCGCGTATGAGGCCTCTGTTCCTAAAAAAGACATTGACAGGATACTGCCGGTACTGCGATCAGCAATGAAGGTGCGATGCCTCGGGGCAACAGCACTTGACCTTGCCATCATGGCAGATGACGCTATTGATCTTCTCCTTGTCGCCACTCCGGCCAGAAGTTTTGATTTCGCAGCCGGGATGCTTATACTCAAAGAAGCAGGGGGTATTATTACAGATATGGATGGAGGGGATATCAGCGGGATTAATGCAGGACTCGAACGTACAGTGCCGCTCATCGCGGCAGCTAACAAGAACCTGCATAAGATGGCAGTTGAATTAATTAGAATGACATCTCCATGAGAAAAGATCTATTTCATTTATTAACTCCTTCAAAATGAGGGGATATTATAAAAGTTTCCACCCTCCACCGACTGGAGCGGGAACAGAAATTATCGGGTGAAACGATGATTGTAATCTTAAGATTTCTACACCTCCTGTCATTAACTGTCTGGATCGGCGGCATGATCTTTCTTGTCATTATAGGCGCACCGAGTATATTCAAAGTCCTGCCAAGGGAGAGTGCCGGGGATGTTCTCGGCGACATGTTCCCAAAATACTGGATAATGAGTTACATTTGCGGAGGAACTGCTCTTTTTTCTATAATCATCCTGTCATTTAAGGAACGTCTGTATCCATGGGGTAAGATTGGCCTTTTAGTCCTGATGACAGCCCTGACACTCTATCTCGGGCTTGCTGTTGCTGCGAAGGCAAGAGAAGTCAGACTCCAGATCAGGACGGAAGAAGACGCTGTCATAAAAGAAACACTGAAGAAGGAATTCAAACACCTGCATCGTAAGTCGGTAGTTCTGAATGCCGTAATCCTGATATGCGGTTTAATTGTATTATTTCTTACGACAGGCTATATGGAACCAGGTTAGTTCATCAGGTATGATTGAATATTTCCAAAATTTGCATCCAGTTTCACAGTCATTTATCGCAACCTGCTTTACCTGGGGAGTTACCGCAACTGGCGCCGCTTTTGTATTTCTCTTCAGAAAGGTAAACATGAAGGTGCTTGACGGCATGCTCGGGTTCGCAGCAGGTGTAATGATTGCCGCAAGCTACTGGTCACTGCTTGCCCCTGCTATCGAAATGTCAGAAGGCAGAGGCGTCCCTGTGTGGCTGCCTCCTTTAATCGGGTTTCTCCTGGGAGGCCTGTGCCTGAGGGGAATTGACAGGATACTTCCGCACCTTCACAGCGGATTTGCTATGAGTAAGGCTGAGGGGATCAAGACTTCATGGCATAGAAGCACTCTGCTCGTTCTTTCCATTACATTGCACAACTTCCCTGAAGGCCTTGCAATTGGCGTAGCCTTTGGTGCAGCAGCCTCAGGCATACCTTCAGCGACATTTGCCGGAGCAGCTGCACTCGCAATAGGTATCGGCATACAAAACTTTCCTGAAGGTATGGCCGTGTCAGTGCCGCTCAGGCGTGATGGAATGTCGAGGTTGAAAAGTTTCTGGTACGGTCAATTATCGGCTACGGTCGAACCTCTGGCCGCAGTAATCGGTGCCGCAGTAGTCTTAACATCACAGGCAATACTTCCATATGCGCTTGCATTTGCAGCTGGTGCTATGATATTTGTAGTTGTTGAAGAACTTATACCGGCTGCCCAGCACCACGGCAATACAGACATTGCAACAATGGGAGCCATGCTCGGTTTTGCAGTCATGATGGTGCTGGATGTTGGATTGGGGTAAACCGGAAAAGTGATATAACTAAACCATTAACAGGAAAGGAGCTTTAAATGCAGTTGACGATCTTGAGTTTAATTATTGCAATATCAATGGTAATGATGGTGGCATCAGGAGAAGCTGAAGCAGAGGATAAGAACCCCGTAGTAGTAATGGAGACATCAGCAGGAAACATAAAAATAGAGTTAGATCAGAAAAATGCACCTGTAAGTGTAAAGAATTTTCTTTCATATGTTGATGACAAGTTCTACGACGGAACGATATTCCACAGGGTAATAGAAAACTTCATGATCCAGGGCGGCGGATTCACTTCAGATATGAAGCAGAAACCAACAAAGGCGCAAATTAAAAATGAAGCCGGCAACGGCCTGAAGAATAAGAGGGGCACCCTCGCTATGGCAAGGACGATGGTAGTAGACAGCGCAACAGCTCAGTTCTTCATCAATGTAGTAGATAATGACTTCCTCGATCATCGGGACACATCAGCGCAGGGTTACGGGTACGCAGTATTCGGCAAGGTCGTGGAGGGAATGGATGTGGTTGACAAAATAAAGGGTGTAAAAACAGGCACTAAGATGGGGTTTGGCGATGTCCCGCTGGAAACAGTTATAATAAAGTCTGTCAGAAGGGCAAAGTAACTTCACAGTGAAGACGGGGGTCGAAGAAGGAGTTTCGTATCAAGGATTATTGTACTGAAGTATGGATTCACATTGCTAATGCCAGTGCTGTCTTTAAACCATGCGTAAACATACTTCAAGCCGTCTCCTTCGGTTAATGTCCATGACTTTGTAGTAGCGTATGGCTCCCATGATGAACATGTGTTAGTATTGCTGATGCACATCTGGGAAATGCCTCTTGCAGATGACGAAAGAAGCAATAATTCTACAACCGTTGAGGTCGTATAATCAGCATTATTGTTGATAGTAACAGAACCTGTGGGCGGGCTTGTATCATTAGATCCTGGTACGGACGCTATCTCGACAGACTCAGCACTTTCGCCGTAGTTGTTGCCTGATGTCACTAAGTAGAAGTATGTTGTTCCATTTGAAAGACCTGTGTGTGTGTAATAGTTTGAGGTTATATCCGGTATCTTTGTGCGTTTATCCCCTGTAACCCCTGAGGCAGAAGACCAGTAGATATTATACCATGAAGCTGCCGGGACTGCATCCCAGGTAATTTTAATCTGACGATTGCCTGAAGCAGCAATCAGACCGGATGGTGTGGCAGTCAACGTACCTGGCGGCGGCTGGTCCTCTGTCGTAAAATTCCATTCGTATACTGATCCCATTTGATTTCCTGCCATGTCTTCAACATCTGCCGCTATTGCAGCAGTGTATATACTTGAGTAATCCAGTCTGCCGGAATGAAGAAAAATGGCCATCGGGATTACGGAATCATAGACCGTATAACCGTTCACTGGAACACCATTTTTTTTAACAATAAATGCCGAGTCATTTATAGATGACGCGGCCATCTTTTCGCTGAATTTGGCAGATATCATAGAAGTTGCAGGGACTCCGGCTGCATCATTTGCCGGAGTAGTCGAATTTATATATGGCAGCGTATTATCATTGCCGATGTAATCCATAGTAATAACACCTGCCTCTGTTACCTCCCCTGCTGTAACACGAACACCGATCTTTTCTCCGCTCCATGCCTTTGCACCCCCGGTGATTGTTCCGGTTATTCTTACAACATAGTCAGTTCCTGCAGGAACGTTGAAGATGGCTCCCTGATGGACTGAACAAGACCAGTCACTGGAAGCTG
This sequence comes from uncultured Nitrospiraceae bacterium, assembly GCA_964611625.1. GTDB lineage: Bacteria > Nitrospirota > 9FT-COMBO-42-15 > HDB-SIOI813 > HDB-SIOI813 > RBG-16-43-11. The sequence goes on from CAZTAM010000004.1 coordinate 14,794, forward strand.
CCACTTCATTAAACGAATTTACCACCCTGGCGTTGATGTTTGTTATACCGTAGTCAGTGCAGATGTCAGCAGATGTCGCTGCTGCTGCCCTTGACACAGCTGCAGGATGTGATAGCTGCAGCTTGAACGAGACTGAACCTTTGTCAGATGATTGCAGTTGATTGCTTCCACAGTTTGTCAGGAATAAAAACAGAATGATGAATATCTTATAATATGGTTTTATCATGGTATAATTATGCTACCAGTTTATGTTTATACTGCCGGTGCCGCCTCCGTTATTTCCGCTGCTTTCCCCTCCCCCGCCACCTGCAACTGCCACTCCTGCTGCTATTACCGCGATGATGACGGCTGCCCAAATCAACTTTTTACCGCCTTTATCAGACTTAACCATGATAGTCCCTCCCGGCACATCTTTCTCAGGGGTCGAGACTGATTCAGGAAGGTGTGTTGTGATTTTGCCTGCAGAGGAAAGTTTCATATCTCCGGATAAAGATAATTCAGGAATGGTGAAGATCACTGTAATGAGTATCAGGCTTATTACAAACAGTTTTCTAATTAGCTTCATCTGCCTTCTCTCTGACTATTGAAAAACCCTTTTGTATAATCAGGGAACCGTCAAGATAAACAATGATCTGCCATTCTCCCGGAAAATAAGACGCCTTGTCACCCCTGATCGATAACCTGTGCCAGGCTACCACTTCTTCTTTGTACATGCCTTTTGAGGCACTCAGTATGTAGTCACCTGAGGAGGAATATATTTCTCCTTTCGGGTTGATCCAATCCCATCTCAGCCTGTGTTCTCCTTCCAGGTTTGTAAGCTTAACATATGAGATAGCCTCATTGTCATCCGTAGTAAATATAAGCGTCGGTTCAATTGGTACTGCAGTCGTATCTTTTACATACAGTCTCTTTGTCAGTGTGGCTTCGGCAAATTTCAGAGAAGGGCGGGATGCAATATCCGTATTAGTAGTGGCGCATGAGAGCAGCATAGAGGACATGAGCAATGAGATTAAACGTACTGTCAGTTTAGTCATTATGGCATTATTGTACATGATAGATCTCATTTTATAAACTATTATCATGTATATCTCAAAATTACATAAAGAGCCCCTGAAATTCAAAATTAGGAAAATCCTGTGTTATGTGTTATTATATCTTCTGTAATCAAATCAGACGTAACATATAAAACCCGGTCTGTAATAACCTTGAAAGGACAAACATATGAGCAATAACTATTCGGTCAGTGGAAATGTTGATGGATGGTGTACAAAATGTAAACTGGAATTAGCCCATACAATTATAGCAATGACAGAAAATGTACCTGTCAAAGTTAAGTGCAATACCTGTAACAGTGAGCACAAGTTTCGTTCCAGGAAATCAGCAGCAAGCCGGCCAAAATCAGCAAAATCAAAAAACCCTGCCCGGAAAATAAAGACTCAGGAGGCTAATTACAACGACTATATTTCCAGACTATCAGATTATGATATGACCAGAGTCAGAATCTACAGTATGGAAGGCAGCTATAAAAAAGATGAGATTATAGAGCATTCCAAATTCGGAGTCGGAATAGTCTTATCATTGATTCAAACTAATAAAATCGAGATGCTCTTTAAGGATGGTCCCAAAATACTGGTTCACAATATTGGTTTGGGAGAAAAACCGAAGTTTCTGGCATTATAAATCAGCTGTCACTTATAGTCTTCTCCATATATAAAAGATACGAGATGCTGATTGAGCTCACTGAGGATATCTTTTTTCAGTGACCTGAGAGCTCTATCCTCTGCATCCCTGAAGTTAATGTGACCTTCCCTTCCCTGACGGGTTAAACTTCCGAACACCCTGCCATTAGATTGATTAATGATGTCAACTGTAATATTCCACCTCACATACTTCCACTGCGGCATGTCGGCATTCTCAAAACTGACTCTGCCGCGCACAAGGATATCAAGGTTCTCTGAGTCACCCTTCTCCTCAATTGAAAAACCTTCTTTAGCCAGTCCCTCTATGACAGAAGAACGGACATCCCTGTTATATGGTCCTTCCATTTGAACACCGATTTTTATCTCCTTTGAAAGTATGTTCTGCAGCTGCAGTTTAACATCAGATAAAGCTGCCGGAGGATCAATACCGGCACCTGAAGGGCTGATTATTCGTAAGTCAGAATTATAGACCTCTCTTTCCAGCAGGGACTTCAGTATCGCGCGGGTTGTTCTTGTCTTTTCTATCCTGTCTGATGCTGTCGCAACCTTACGCTGCATCATGACAACATCGCTGTCAATTTCATCTATCCTCTCTTTGATGGAAACCACGGCATGTTTTCTGTCGATGACAGCAAGCACATATATTCGTCTTGCAGGCTCATCGTCCCATACTTCAGCAATTTTGACGTTCTCGAGGACCTTATTTGCGGCGACTGAGGTCATCTGCTCTATCAGAATATCACGGCTGCCAAGTGTCTTACCGTTGAGTTCCGTTTGTATGTATTTTTCCAGTTCACTCGTTTTAGATTGAATCTCGGATTGAAAAATCCTGGCAATGGCAGCTAATGCCATGTCTTCAGCGGTCTTGCGGTCATCAGAATACCCTACTCCCGTGAGGTAGAACTCAGGTGGATATTTTCTGCTCTTGCCTTTTATCCATTCGGGTTTTAGGTCAGAGTCAACATGGCTGATTGTGCATGACAAAAGAAAGGACGTTAAGACTATACAGATTAACGGCAGGATTAGTTTCCTAATCATATTAACCACCCTCCCTCCACGTCCTGCCTGTCATTATGAACTTGTTTCAGAACCTCTCACTTTTTGCTACTTTTTCTCTTCAGCCTCCAATTTATCGAACGCCTTCTCGGCATTCTTTCGCACAAATTCTCGTACTTCGGAATTAAGCTCTTTCGCCTTATCCAGGCTGTTTTTGAAATTATTAATATCCAGTTTTGCAAGCGCGTACATAGTGCCGTCTGCCCGGTCTTTCCAATGGTCAATAATCATTACACCACTAAGTGTTACAGCAGAGAATGTCTTAACAGTCTGCTCTATATACTGCCCCTCAGATGTCGCTGCGTCAGCGGTAACGGCGGCGCCTCCGGTCGTGGATGCCATATAATCACGCATTAGAGATGCGGTATATGTCTCGAATATCTTGCCAATCTCGGCACGTGCCCTGTTTTCTGCCGCCGTTCTGGCGATGGGATTATTCTTTATGCCAGTCACAGAGCCAACTCCATAGAATACCCGGTTTTCTGAGTCTTTAAACGCTGCACTCCCTTGTGTGACCCATGCAGGCGCCTTATCCTCAGGTGTCATCTTTTTTGCACAGCCGACTGCGCCAAGCATTCCCAGGAAAATAATTACAAACCCGAGATAGACACTGCGTTTTATCATTAGCATAATTAATCCCTCCCATTAATTATTTTTCTTAAACAATATCTGACCTTTCAAACCGGAACCTCTAAGATGCATTACAACAGATGAATATTACTGCACCAGCTAATACTTATTCTCTTCCTTCTGCAACTCCTTAAAGCCCTCGTCAGCATGGTGCTTAATCTTTGAATCATCGGGCATTTGCGGAGTTGAAGAACATCCTGTAAACGATACCGCTAAAGCTGCAGATAGAATCAGTACAACTATTGTTATCTTCATGTTTAACCTCGCTTATTTATTTATCCGGACGTGAGTGATCAAAGATGAGCATTCTTCAGGCAGACATCGTAATTCTACTAAACTGTATCAGCAGTGTCAATGTTAAAGGGCATCATATTAACGCCGGTAATATCTCTGAGGCTCGGCCTGAAAGGACCTCATCTGCAACATATGAATTCGCTGTTTCTTCAGGATTTATCTCTACTACAAAAGCACCTGAGTCCCTGGCTGCAGAAGCGAATGATGCCGCCGGGTATACAACCCCTGATGTGCCTATGACAAGCAGAATATCGCATTCGCTCAGGGCATGCATAATGCGTTCAATATCACCAGGATATAGGGACTCTCCAAACCAGACTATGTGGGGACGCAATAGTCCTCCGCAATTCCTGCAATGAGGCAATATCTCTATTGGCACATCAAAATTGTCTGATAACCTTTCACAAACCGTGCAACGCGTCTTCCATATATTCCCATGCATCTCAATAAGATTTACCGAACCTGCCCTGCCATGAAGGCCATCTACGTTTTGTGTAATCACGATAAACTTCATCGCCGTCCTTTCCATCTCAACCAGGGCATAATGAGACGGGTTAGGGACCTTTGTTGAAATAATCTCCCGCCGCCAGTTGTACCACTCCCATACCAGGCGGGGGTTTTCCCTGAATGCCCGCGGCGTGGCAAGGTCTTCCGACCTGTAGTTACGCCAGAGTCCATCCTTGCCGCGGAAGGTCGGGACACCGCTGTCGGCAGAAATGCCTGCCCCTGTCAACACCGCAATTGATGATGCATTTGAAATGCGTAATTTTATATCTTTTATCTTTTCCAGCATCACGCCTCTCCTGCCTTTGTCCTGTCAATAATACCTGCCTGTCTCAAGTCAATCTTACTTCTTACTGCCACAGGGATCGCCTGGAACGACCATTCTTAATGGTTATAAAGCCATCAGCATCTATTGACGCTATGTCACCAGTAATGTACCAGCCGTCTTTTATTATTTCACCCGAAAATACACCCCCCCTGTCATTATTACTTTCTTGCCGAAATTGTTTCCGGATCTCCTGATCCGGCATATTCTGAGATCCTGAAATAAATTCAGGATGACTTGCTGCCATCGCAGTGTGCGGGTAAATCCCCGCCGTCATGTCCGCCATACCTGTATTGATTCTTATGGAACTCAAGGCGGGCGCTGCATGCTGATAAATACGTTTCATGCCATCACCAATGTAACCGATCATCTGCCCCGGACCTTTTACGAGCAGCATCCCATCCTTACCGTTTGGCAGAACTTTTCCTGTATCAATATCAACCACCTTTACAGCAACTCCTGGTATGGGATGTCCGGCAGTACCCTGTTTGTTGCCTCTCTGCAGGATATCACCATGCAAGATATCCGGTGTATTGACTGAAACAACAGGCCCCATCTCGGTGCAACCATACCCTTCCAGTAACTCCAGACCAAATTTCTCCAGGAACTCATTTGCAATTGATTCCTCAAGTTTCTCTACCCCAGCAACAGCATATCGTAATGATGAAAAATCTTCACGTGTGCATTTTCTGATGTATGAAGTAAAATAAACTGGAGTACTGATTAGAACAGTCGCCTTATTCTCCGATATCATTTCACCAATAGCTCCGGCATCCATCGGGTTTTTGTGATATAACACGCCAAATCCTGTAATAAGCGGAAACCATATTGTAGCAGTCACGCCAAGGGGATGGAAAAAAGGTAAGACGCCCATGAGACGGTCAGCTTTCGTCAAATTGAACACCTGGTCAACACCCTCAACATTTGAGATGATATTATGATGAGAGAGCAAAATGCCCCTGGGTATACCAGTGCTGCCGCTTGAGAATATCAGATATGCAAGGTCATCGGGCTGTGATTTTTTATGATTGAGATATCTGTTAAAGAAAACTAAAGGAAGAAGCCTGCCTGCAGCTGATGCTGCGATCTTATTTAGCGCAGAGACCTCCCCTATCAGGTCTTCGATAAAGACCATCCCTTCCATCCCTTTCATCTCTACCTTCTCTGAGAATAGCCGTGAAGTCAGGATTGTTTTTACACCGCCCTGTCTTACAGCTGACAAAACCAATTCCCTTCCTGCAGTAAAGTTCAGATTCACTGCCGCTTTTCCAGCCATCAGGACTGCAATATTAGCCAGCGCTCCCCATGCAGATGCCGGCAGCATAATCCCGACAACAGACTCCCCCCGGCAATGCCTTCTAATCAGACGGGAAAGTAAAAGACTTTCAGTCAGTGTCTTGCCATAAGTGAGTTCATTTCCGTCCGAATCAGCCATGCAGAATGAGGCCCAATTCTGTCTTGCAGTTCTTGTGAATCGCAGGTGAAGCAAATCCCTGCTGTTCCTTCGATATCTGACCGCCTCGCATCCAAGCTCCGTAGTCGCCTGCCTTATTTCCTGTGCTGTAGCATTAGAAGGAAGCGGCTTGCCAAAAGACACTGTAACAGTGCGGAATAACCCCTGAGGCAATTTAAAAAAGAACCTTTTACCCCTGAAACTGAAAATACTTCCCCAGACTCTGTCAAGATGAACGGGTATAACCGGGACATTCAGTCCTTTCGCAATCTTCTCAATACCCCTTTTGAATGGACGGATATTGCCTGTCCTGCTGATCTCACCTTCTGCAAATATACATACCACATTTCCATCGAGAAGTTCATTACGGGCCTGATCAATTGCCTTTATAATGTCTCTCCTGTTGCCTGGAGACAGCGGTATTGCCTTCATCAAACGGAAGAACCACTGCAGCCACCGGAGATCATAATAATCCCTTGTTACAATAAAACGGACAAACCCCGGCACTGATGAACCAATAAAAAAAGGGTCTGCAAAGGACACATGATTACTTACCAGAATGGCAGGACCTCTTACAGGTATATTTTCTTCCCCTGCAATACGTATCCTGTAAATAGTATGTGTGAGGATATAGAGTAAAAAACGGAGCAGGAAATCAGGCAGCTCACTGATTATTATCACTGTTATCGCAAATGAAAAGACTCCGGCTGTGAGTGCAATCCAGTCAGCTCCAATATCAAGCATGTCCCGCAATAACCACAGTACGCCTGAAGCCAGAAGCACTCCTGTGGTATTTACAAGATTATTGGCGGCAATCATGCGTCCCTTCTCCTGCGCACCGCTCTTTTGCTGAAGCAATGCATTCAGCGGGACTACAAACACGCCTCCAGAAAATCCAAGAAAGATGAGACAAACTGCTGCCATCGAAAAAGATGAGAGTGAATAAGAGAGAAGTATCGAGAATAATCCCATTCCGAGCGAACCAAGAGGGACCAATCCGGCCTCTATCCTGTCTCCTGAGAGTTTGCCTGCAATTATTCCGCCGGCACCCATTCCAATTGCAAGAAATGTTACGAGTATACCAATCCATTTATCATCCAGCCTCATTATTTCCTTGCCAATAAGCAGTATATCCATCTGAAGGAGTGCACCGATAAACCAGAGATATGAAATCCCCATTACGGTCATAAAGAGGAGTTTGTTATGGTAAAGACGCCGCAGGCCAATTGATATTTCTCCCCAGGGGCTGATTCGAAAAGTATTCATCGCACCAGAAGAAGGAACCCTCGGGATGCCAAAACTCGTGCAGATGCCTGTGATTGCTGTAACAATGACAAGCACTCCTATCCATCCTATCCTGTCTTTCCACAATCCAAAGATCATCCCTCCTATGGCAGTCCCCATAATGATCGCAAGGAATGTGCTCATCTCGAGAAGGCCGTTGGCCCTTGAGAGGTCTTTGTCCGGAAGCATTTCAGGAATTATCCCATACTTGGCAGGACTGAAAAAGGTTGACTGCAGCGCCATCAGGAATAATACAACAAGCATAAAGTCAATACGGCCTGACCATAATGCAAAAATAGCCATCCCCATTGCAACTATTTCAAAACTCTTGGTTACAATAAGTACGCTGCGTTTATTGTATACATCTGCTATGTGTCCTGCATAACCGGAAAAAAGGATAAAAGGAAGGATGAACACCGCCCCTGCAAGTGAGAGATAGGCGCTGCCACCTGTACCTCCGGTCAGGGCTACTTCAACAGCAAACAGAGAAACAACCATCTTGTAAATATTATCATTGAATGCCCCCAGGAACTGAGTCCAGAGGAATGATTGAAAACCGAAATTTTTTAAAAGATCTGTATATTTACCTGAGGACATTTTGTTTCATAAAGTTGGTTTTTTGCAGTTGCAAATTAACACATGGTACTGTATTATAAACAAAATAGCAAAACAGAGGAGGTATTTAATGGAGACAACTATAGATCAGACAAGGGTGGAGGAGGTCCTTGCCATGATACGGCCTGCCCTGCAGCGAGACGGAGGTGACATACAGCTTGTGGGCATAGAAGGCGCTACGGTAAAGGTTCGTCTGGTGGGGGCATGTTCTGGCTGCCCAAGTTCCTCATATACATTGAAACTCGGAGTAGAGAGACAACTCAAGGCAATGATCCCTGAGATAGAAGAAGTAATTTCCGTGTAAGAATAAGGTAAGAGGGGACAGATTCATGTTCACTTCACATGAAGGTGAACATGAATCTGTCCCCTCTTACTATACTCTCGTAAAAATAATCCTTATGGACAAGGCAATAGAAAAACTCCTTAATATTAATATGGGCATTCGCAGCGGTGAACGCGTGCTTGTATTTACTGACCATATGCAGGAAGGGCGTCTTGTATCTAAAGAAATGGACAGATGCCGCAGGCTTGAAAAGGCCGCCGAACGAGTGGCCGAACTTTCTTCCGGACTCACATCGACGAAGTTCTGCATATACGATTCACTTCCCAATAACGGATATGAACCGCCTGAACCCGTATGGCAGATGGCGTTTAGTGAGAACGCCGTACAGAGTTTAAGAAACAGCGGCATACTTGAGCGATTGATTGCAAAAAGAGCTGTTGAAGGTGATGTCGAAAAGGCGTTTGAAATATTGTCACCATTTAAGGATGATATGGTTAATGTTGTTATAGGCATGGCTAATTTCTCTACCAGCCACACAAGGTTCCGTCATCTCCTGACGAAGATTAGCGGGGCACGTTATGCGAGCATGCCTATGTTTGACCCTGATATGTTTGACGGTCCGATGGATGTTGACTGGAATGTTGTCAAAGAACGGACAGAAAAGATTGCCGGCCTTGTAACTGAGGCGGAATCAGTTACAATGAGATGTCCTCTCGGCACAGATTTACGCATGAGTTTAAGCGGCCGCAGCGGATACGCTGACACAGGAATAATCATTGGAAAGGGAAGTTTTGGAAACCTGCCGGCAGGAGAGGTATATGCCGCCCCTTTAGAGGGTACTTCCGAAGGTGTCATGGTATTGGAATGGTCTACTACAAGAAAGCTTACGCCGCCTGTTACCCTTACAGTAAAAGGGGGAAGGGTTTCAGATGCAGAAGGAGATCATGACTTTGTAGGGTATCTAAAGAATATCTTCAGCATTAGCCCCACGGCTTCAAATATTGCGGAACTTGGCATCGGAACAAATGATAAGGCATCAAGACCGGATAATATTCTTGAGGCTGAGAAGATCCTTGGTACAACACACATTGCACTTGGAGACAACACAACTTTTGGCGGAAAGACAAGCGCCAATTTTCATGAAGATTATGTATTCTTTTCTCCAACCCTTGTTTTTGAATACAAGGATGGGAGTAGTAAAACCATCATAGATAACGGAAAATTGCTGGAACCCAAGAAACAGGGGTAGACATTAGATGTAACGCCGGCCTTTATGGCTGGTATTCTGGAGGCCATATGAGAAGTAACTGGGTAACTCCCCGTATCGGTAAAGAAAACGTAACTCAGATGTACTATGCCAGACAGGGCATTATTACTGAAGAGATGCGTCATGTAGCTGCTGTAGAGGGCCTTGAGCCTGAGTTTATACGCTCTGAGATAGCCGATGGCCGCCTCATTATACCTGCAAACATTTACCACACTAATCTTGAACCAATGGGCATCGGTATTGCCACAAGATGTAAAATAAACGCCAATATTGGCAACTCTTCATTGAGTTCCTCAGTAGATGAGGAGATTGAAAAGCTTAATCTCTGCGTAAAGTACGGGGCGGATGCCGTAATGGATCTGAGTACAGGGAAACATATTCATGAGATCCGCGAGGCGATGATACATAACAGCCCAATACCTTTGGGGACTGTCCCTATCTATGAGGCACTTGAACGGGTAAAGGAGATTCATGAGCTTACGATAGATGACCTTCTCGATATCATTGAGATTCAGGCAAAACAGGGCGTAGACTTCATGACCATACATAGCGGCCTGCTGCATGAATTCCTGCCGATGGCGGCAAAACGCCATATGGGGATCGTTAGCCGTGGGGGAGCGATCATGGCCCAGTGGATGGCTTATAATAACAAGCAGAACCCGCTGTATACACACTTTGACCGTATACTTGAGATATGTAAGAAATATGACGTCAGCCTAAGTCTTGGTGACGGCCTGAGACCGGGCTGTCTTGCCGATGCGAGTGATGAGGCACAGTTTGCTGAGCTGTCAGTCCTTGGCGAGCTGACTCTCAAGGCATGGGAAGAAGACGTCCAGGTGATGATAGAAGGACCGGGCCACATCCCGGTAGATCAGATAGAGATGAATGTTAAGAAAGAGATGGAGGTATGTCATGGGGCTCCATTCTATGTGCTGGGTCCTATTGTAACTGACATTGCGCCTGGTTACGATCATATTACATCAGCAATAGGGGCTACAATCGCTGCAACAGCAGGCGCTGCAATTCTGTGCTATGTGACACCAAAAGAACACCTTGGTCTTCCTGATCTGGAGGACGTTAAAAATGGGATAGTGGCATACAAGATAGCCGCTCACGCTGCAGACATTGCCCGTCACAGGAAGGGCGCAAGGGACAGGGACGATGCCATATCAAAGGCCAGGTTTGCATTTGACTGGAATCGTCAGTTTGAACTGTCTTTAGACCCTGAAACAGCAAGGGCTATGCACGATGAGACATTGCCACAGCCCTCATACAAAGATGCAGAATTCTGCTCCATGTGCGGACCCAGGTTCTGCTCTATGAAACTATATCAGGAAGTACCGTCAAAGGCTTAAGGTCCTTTGATATTTTACACATACTATACAAAGGGAGAAACGAATCATGAAGAAGGTAAACAAAAAGGTTGCAGCTGTGTTGGTTGAAGTATACACGGCGGAGGTCGGCGCAGTCGGTATATATATGGACCAGCACACTAAATGTGCAGACAGGGGCTATAAAAAGGTTGCAGATATGCTCAAGGAAGATGCTGTTGATGAAATGAAACATGCAGAAAAACTTGCAGAGCGAATCCTTTATCTGGGCAGTGCTGTAACCTATCAAAAACACATGGTACCTGATATGGAGCAGAAAGAAATCATTGACATGATTAAGACAAATATCAATATAGAGATTGAGGCAATAGAAAGACTGAACGCCGGAATCTCCACCTGCTTCTCAGAAGGTGATAATGGCAGCAGGATGCTGCTTGAGGATATCCTAAAGGATGAAGAAGAACACCTTGATAAATTACAGATTATTTATGACAATATTAAGAAGTTTGGTGATCAATATATAGTATCTCACCTGATGTAAGATATATTTGATAAATAGGTTAAATTGGGACAGCGACTATTTATCCAGCAGTTCGACAATATGTTTGACCTCGACTTTTGCATCAATCTTGTGCAATCCATCCCGTAACTGCACAATACACCCGGGACATGCAGTGGCTGCAATCTCAGCGCCAGTCCCCATTATATCTTCTGCCTTAAGCTTATTTATCTCCGATGACAGGATATAGTTGGTTATGCTGAAACTGCCGCCCAGCCCGCAGCACCTGCACGGATGCTTCATCTCTTTTACCCTGAAACCTGCTGCTTCTATTAGTTCACGCGGTTCGTCCTTTATTCCAAGTCCCCTCCGCAAATGACACGGGTCATGATAGGTAACGACTGCTCCGCCTTCTGACACCTTCAGGTCTGGCATTGAAACCGGAAGCTTCAACACATTAACCAGCAAATCTGTAATGTCCCTTACCTTAGCGCAGAAGACATCCACTCGCCTTTTCACATCAGTGCCTTCATCCTCAAGGAGCTTCCTGAACTTGTTTTTTAGTCCATCCGTGCATGTTGCACATGATGTTGTTATAAAATCAATGTCATGTCCCTCAAATTCCTCAAGGTTTTTCAGCGCCAAAGCCTTCGCATCTTCAAAGTCACCCATGCTGACAGCAGGCATGCCGCAGCAGGTCTGACCCTTCGGGACAATGACAACAGCGCCGGCCTTTTCAAGCACCTTAAGAGAGGCAATACCGAGATCCGGCATGACGTAATTTATGAGACAGCCCGCGAAAAACCCGACCTTAACACCTTTTTCATCCACCAACTTTCTTCCACCGCCATTCTGAACTTGTTTCTGAACCTCCTTCTCCTTAGACCCTGGAACAAGTTCAGAGTGACAAGTCTTCATCCTATCAACCTCAACAATATCCATAAAAAACTTCTTCGCCAGAGGTGGAACAAGTCTCTCATCTGTAATATAGGGAAGCGGCAACCTGCTTTGCATACCGCCTTCTTGAGACGCATCCTTAAAAAGGACCCGTTGAGCAAACGATGCAAGCTTTAGGGTCTTGCCGACAAAACCATCCGGCTCCCTCAAACCCTTCATTATCGCTGATGTGATCAGCGGCAGCCCTCTGTCACTTATGATTTCTGCCCGCGCAGCCATTATAATTTCAGGCAAAGGAATACTGTTGGGACAACTCTGCTGACATGCCCCGCACAGAAGGCATTCCGATATATGTTTAACAAATGTATCAGATAACTCAACTTCTCCCCGGATATAGGCATCTATCAGAGACAGCTTTCCCCTCGCACTGGCGGTTTCCCTCCCAAGCGTAATAAGAGTCGGACACGTACTTCTGCATGTGCCGCAGCGTACGCACATGGAAATCTCAGCAATGTAATCAGAAAGGGTTTTCATGTTGTTATCCCGGCAACACCTTCCCCGGATTCAATATGCCATTGGGGTCAAGCGCTACCTTTATCTTCTTCATCACTTCAACTGCAACAGGGTTTAGTTCCAGTCCTGCATACGCCCTTTTCGTCATCCCTATTCCATGTTCGCCCGAGATCGTACCACGAAGCCTTAGTGCAAGATTCATTATATCGTCTACAGCCATTTTCGCCCTCCCTGCCTCCTCAGCGTCATTCTTGTCCAGCAGGATATTAACGTGAATATTTCCTTCGCCTGCATGTCCAAAACACGCTATAACAACTCCCCTCCCTGTTTCAATCTCTCTTGCCTCCCTGAGAAACACAGAAACCTCACTCAGGGGAACAACCACATCATTTACAATCTTGTCCGGCCTTATCTTAACCAGCGATGGCGATATTGACCGCCTCAACCACCATAAATCCTTTACCCCTTTTTTAGACGCAACCATACGTACATCAACTGCCTCTGCCCTGAGACAGGCATCACGAACTACCCCTGACCGCCGTTCTAAAGACTCCCTCTCACCATCAAGCTCAATCAATAAGATTGCCCCTTTATCAGCCTTAAAATCAAACCTGCCACTTTCCCTCGTACATTTAGCCGACATCATATCCATAAATTCAACAGCAGACGGTTGGACACCGGAATTCACAATTTCAGCAGCGGCCTTTCCTGCCTTAAACTCATCATCGAATTGTACGAGTAATGTATTGACAGCCGCCGGATATGGAAGCAGCCTAAGGGTTGCCCTGGTTACTATTCCAAGCGTCCCCTCAGAGCCAACGATAAGACGCGTAAGGTCATACCCGGTCACCCCCTTTACCGTCTGCGTCCCTGTCTCCATTATCTCACCGCTTGGAAGCACCACCTCAAGAGCCAGGACATAATCCCGCGTAACACCATATTTAACCGACCTTGGTCCGCCGGCGCATTCAGCAATATTTCCTCCAATTGTGCAATATCTGAGACTTGTCGGTTCAGGCGGAAAAAAAAGACGAGACCTGCCCAGCTCCATCTGAAGCTCAAAGTTCACTACACCGGGCTCCACAACTGCAATGAGGTTCTTCACATCAATATTAATAATACTGCGCATCCTCTCAAGGGACAGGACAACGCCCCCCTGATCAGGGACACTTCCGCCTGAGAGCCCCGTACCAGCGCCTCTCGGTGTAACATAAAACCTCTCAGCATTTGCGAGTTTGAGCAGCCTGGACACCTCATCTGCATTAGACGGAAATACCACAGCATCAGGAAGGAAGAGTTGATTCGCAGCATCATAGGCATAACATAACCTCTCCTCTTTTGAGGTGAGGACATTACCACTCCCTGCTATACCCTGCAAACTTCCTATTACTGATTCTGAAAGCATGGCACTATTATTATATCATCCCATCATAGTAAGAACCAATTCTTGTCATTCATGGGGTTATATTAAAGAATGCATACCAGGAGACTGCACAATTATGGCGCCCAGTGGAAGAAATGAAGATGGGTTTGAATTACTTGTCTGTAATTTCCCAGGTCTCCTGAATTTCATTATAGCGGAAACAGCCGGTAAGATGATCGTTCACCATTCCTGCTGCCTGCATAAAAGCATAACAGATAGTAGATCCCACAAACTTGAATCCCCGCTTCTTCAGGTCTTTGCTCATGGCATCAGATTCATTTGCTGTGGATGGAATTTCCGGCATGGATTTGAATGTATGCCTTACCGGTGAACCTCCGACAAACTGCCATATATATTTTTCAAAGGAACCAAATTCTTTTTGAACCTCCAGGTATTTACGGGCATTGATGACGGCGGCGCTGATCTTCAAACGATTGCGGACAATGCCTGAGTCTTCAAGAAGACGTTTCACATCTGTCTCTGTATACATGGAGACAACGAGCGGGTCAAAGCGGGAAAATGCCTTGCGGTAATTATCCCGTTTATTTAATATGGTCTCCCAGGTAAGCCCTGCCTGCGCCCCTTCAAGGATGAGAAACTCAAACAATTTTTTCTCATCATGCACAGGCACTCCCCATTCTTTATCGTGATATTCAATCATCAGTGGGGTTTTGGGCCAGGCACATCTTTCTTTTGAGATCAGACAACTCTTTTTATCTGCATTCATTTCGTTTATGAATAGTTATTTGATTTCCATCCGGGACTTCAATCACTGCTATCCGGCAAACAGGAGTTGAAAAAGTTATATGCTGGTGTGGGGCCCAGAATGCTTTCGTAAAAAGTTCGGGAGCGTGCCATATTACTTACCGGGTATGCTGTGAATGAAATTGATTTGATCATAATAATGAATTAATAGCACGCAGTTAATATAGTTGTCAATTAAAGGAACATGTAAAATCAACATTGACATACATATATCATCCTGCTATTTTGACTCTGACGGGCAAATTACCTTTGTGGATACAAATCATCGTATGATATAATCACAGACATCCATTATTATCCGGGAAAATATGACGAGATTTCGAAACTATTTTTTCCTGTATATTTTATGCCTCTTTAGTATTCTATGCCTTGCAGGCACTGCGGGTGCAACTCCCTTGCACTCCATGCAGGCCGCCGAGAAATGTGATACCTGCCATGAGATGCCTGACCGTTCAAACCCTAAATGGATTGAGGAGAATTATAAGATATCAGAAAGAAAATGCCGGCTAAGCTGTGGTGGATGCCATGTAAATCCCTCAGGCGGTATGCTTAGAAACAAGGCGGGGTTTACGTATGGTACAAAGACCCTGCCTTGGAAAACCAATATCCCGGAAGAAATTCAGTCAGGTTTAAATATTATAAAGAATAACAGGTTTATTACTATCGGAGGTGATTTCCGGGGCCTGATACTTTCAAGGGAGGGGAGCGATGTAAACCCTTTATTCTTCCCCATGCAGGCAGACTTTTATGCCAACGCCAATGTAGGAAACCATATCGCATTACTGGCTCAGATAGGAATGGAAAGGGGTGGTAATTCCGCTGTAAGAGAGGAATTTATCATGTTAAAGGATTTCCCGCACAACTCTTACATTAAAGCTGGCAAATTTATTCCCCCATACGGCCTGAGACTCGAAGACCATACGGCGTTTATACGCACCAAGATCCATTTCGACCAAAGTCAACCGGGATCCTATGTTTCAGGCTATGAAGCTGGCGCAGAACCAGTCCTTGTATTTGCAAGGTTTTCTCAGTTCAATGCAGACGTAACCCCGGCAGTTGGAAATACTTCAAAAACAGCGCGGGGATTTTCGGGAGTGGCCGGATGGCAGGGATTGTGGCTTCATCTTGCTGCGTCCTACATGGACATAAAAGACTTTGTAATCAGCCCGGCCGGTACAAAAGACAGAAGCACTTACGGCGTCTTTGGCGCAGTGAGACCAAAATGGCTCCCTTATCTTAACAGGCTCACCTATTTTTTTGAACGTGATTTCCGCAGGGACCACAGTGATGAAAACAACGGTTCAAAAGACGAAGACGCTGATATAACGTTTCATGAACTCGATTACAGGATTGCCAAAGGGGCGAACTTAAAACTCAGATATGAGACCTATGAGCCTGATAATTCCAACACAACGGACCCTAATGAACAGAAGAGATATGTGGCCGGAGTGGACATTTACCCGTACCCTTTTACAGAGCTTAATATCCAGTACAGGTTTAATGAAGAAGAAAACGAAGGCAATATCAGTGAATATCTTTTACTCGCACATATCTGGTTTTAGATATATAAAGAAATATATATGTTAAAAAAAACCATCTTATTTATATCAATATTGTCTGCATTATACGGATGCGGCGGAGGCGGAGGCTCCGGTAATGATACAGAGTCAGATGTTAGTTTCGCAAACAATATCCAGCCGATTCTCAGTAACAACTGCACCCTGTGCCACGTTGCAGCAGGAGGAATCACGAGTTCCGGTAACGCCTCTTTCCTTCCGCTGAATAGCGAAGTCTCATACGCGAATCTTGTAAATAAGGGATCAACATACACGAGCGGAGGGATGCTGGTAATACCCGGGAATTCCTCTGAAAGCGTACTATTCAAAAGGGTCAGCGGAATTACAGCGGGGGCACAAATGCCAAAGGATCGGCCACCATTAAGCTCGTCCGATCAGAACCTTATAAAGACATGGATAGATGAAGGGGCTCTTAATAATTAGGCCGTTAAAATTACTTATTAAATGGTCAATATCAGTAGTCCTGCCTGTCATCTTCATGCCGCTATACGGCATAGCAGGTGACTCATTGATTATAGATGACTTTGAAAGCGGACTTAAACATGAATGGGAATCAAAAGAGTTTAAGGGTAAGACAAGATACAGAGTTGTTGAAACAGAAGGCAGCCATGTCCTTAGTGCGGAAAGCATTGCCTCAGCAAGCGCCCTGATCTATAGATATAACTATGAACTGAAGGAGTTCCCGATTCTTTCCTGGAGATGGAAGGTTGAGAATACGATAAAAATGGGGGACGAGACAAAGAAAGAGGGAGACGATTACTCTGCAAGGATATATGTGATTTTCCCCCACTGGCTGCCGCCGCTTACAAAGAGCATTAACTACATCTGGGCAAACAAACTGCCTAAGAATAAACACATCCCTAATCCCTTCTACTCAAAGGCTGTAATGGTCGCCGTCGAGAGCGGAGATGAGAATGTCGGGAAATGGATTACCGAACGCAGGAATGTCTATGAGGACTACAAGGCCATTTTCGGGGAGGAGCCTCCGGCTGCAGGAGGGATAGCGATTATGACTGATACAGACAATACAGGAGAATCAGCTGTCGCATACTATGACGATATAAGGATTAATAAACAGTGACAGCAGCCTATGACGATTATCTCCATAATTTATGAATAGAAAAGTATCTAAATTCAAACACCGCATTCCCTATTTTGGGACTTTGACGCAATAGGATATATTTGTATGGGTTTGGCAACATTATTCGCTGTCCCTGTTTTTGAAAAACAGGGATTTCAGAGATGGGTCAGAATTTCTTTTTTAGCCAATGCACTTGTTACGCCTTTAATTGCATTTGTTTATTTTTATCCAGAGTTTTCAGAGACGGTGCTTCTTTTGGGTATACCATGGGCGATAACAGCTCCATTGGCGATGTTATTGCTTGCATTAATGTTCAGGAAGAATTATGAATCAGTAAAATAAGATTATTGATAATGATCAGATTAATTGACTTCTTCCAGCGAGACTGAAGTCAATGCCCTGGTAAGAGCTATTCTCCTATAGAATAAAGATTTATCTCCTTCACTGCTATTTCCGGAGAGTAGATGACCTCCGGGGAACCCCAGAGCAGTACTGGTTTTCTTTCGTATGTCGTTCCAATAACCTGATTCAGGAGATTGCGGATATTATCGGCTATCCTGATGCTGTTTGGTTTTAACGGCTCTCTTATCTTTCCATCTTTTATTACATACGAATCACCGACCACGGTGCATGTAAAGTCTCCGGCAAGGAGGCCGTTTATCGGGTATGTGTACCAGATACGGCCGATATAGAGACCGTCTCCAACCTGGCGTACAAGTTCATCTGAGGGGATCGCGCCTGTGGTCTCTACAATTACATTTGTAGGGACAATCGAAGGCCTGCCGCGGAAAGATCTCAGCATGGATTCTCCTGACCGGAAGCCGTTGCGTGGTATCAGAGCATTTCTGATACCTGCCGGTTCAGCACCTATCTTGTCTTTGGCTGAGCTGTCATGCAAGACCTTATTTCTGTAATAGTTATTTGACAAATATCCTGTAAGCACTCCATCTTTTATCAATTCGGTCCTGCCTGTTGCCAGTCCTTCGCATGTAAATCTTCGGCTCATGGGATAGCCGCTGAGTGACCCGTCGTCATAAATGGAAATCCTGCTGTCGGCCACGCCCCTCCCGTAATTTCCGCTGAATGACGAGCTTGCGGCATCCACAACAGCAAGATTAAGGGACGGTAATACAATATTGCCGAGCAGGTCTGCAACAGGCTGGGGGCCCAGTATCAGCTTGTATTTTCCTGTCTGCACCCGGATTCCATGCCTCGACTTTATGGCGCTCATTGCTGCCCTGCTTCCTGCATGCTCAGGGGTAAAGCTGCCAAGTTTCATCCCGACTTCATACCCGCTCCCCTTTGCATTGTCAGATTCAATCATAGTTGTGATGAAAGCAGAGGCGCTGGCCGCTTCATCACAAGCATTAATCCCTGCAGTTGAAGCAATAGCCATCTTCTCCTGCACAATGCTCACATCGCCGCCAATTATCACTGAATCCTTAATTTCATTTTCCCGGAATGTCTTAATAGCCCCTTCAAGCGCCTTCCAGCCAAGCCCTACAAGCCCATCATCGCCGAGGTTCATTAGACCAGTGTCATGATAATCAGTTTTCATTACAGGAGAAACTGAAGATGCCGGAAGGGAATGAAAATCGGGATCTTCAACTGCTGACAGTCTTGCCTTCTCCACCGCCTCTTTTACACCATCAAGCGAAATATCAGCAGTCTGGCTGCCAACACCGATCTTCTTTCTGTCACCATCCATGAAGACGGCCTGGATCCCTATGCCGTAAGATAATGTGGATTTGGGCTCTTCTATTCCGTTACATGGAATGGATGAGGTAAAGTTAATGCGGGTAAGCAGATGGGATATGGAGCTTACAAATACCTCTGCCTCTGCAACGTCAGGAAGGGTTCGGATATAAGCGAGTCCTTCTGAAGCGATTTCTTTTAATTTGATTAAGGGTATTTTCATTGGCCGCCAACTATCCTTGCCCTGCCTCTTAATGTCGGGCCGCCGTTTCCGAGCCTTTTAGTCTGCATCGGCTGGCCCTTGCCGCAATTTGCAATGGGATATATTTTAAAGTCATTGCCGACAGCATCAATACTCATAAGGTAACTCATACTGTCTGCACTTATTCCTCCGCCTCTGTAGAGTTCCGTAATCTCACCCCGATGTATCCTGTATGTTTTTATTGCAGACATTGAAAAATTCTCTCTTGATTCAGATATTGACGGCGTGTGCATTCCCCACAGATAATAGCCGTCACTTATATCACCTATAATCTTCTTTGGGTCAGTATTGCCGTTTGCAAATACGGTTGTAGACATGCGGATTAACGGCACCAGGGATGCATCTGTTGCCATATAAGAACCATTGGGGCCCATCCCGAGTAACGATGCTGTCTGCCTGCTGTTCATAAAGTCCCTGAGTACCCCGTTCTCCATATGAATAACCTTACTGCCCTTCGTCCCTTCATCGTCATAAACATAATGACCGTAACCCGGCAGTGCAGGGTCTGAATACGTTGTTATCAGCGGAGAAGCCACCTGTTTACCGATATAATTTTCATTCAATCCCTTATAGAACCAGCTTCTCCCTGCATATGCAGTCTCATACTTCAATACCCGGTCTGCCTCCATAGGATGACCAATGATCTCGTGCGAAAGAAGCGTATTGAAGTACGGATCAGTGACGACAACCACCTCTTTTTCAGAAGTCTTCAGCATCTTTGCATCAGACAGGGCTGCAGCATCCCCTGCAACGCGCATGGAAAAATCAAGAAGATTCATCTCCATGGCATTTACCCCACCAGCTACCGCCTCCCATCCGCGCTGATCTCCTATGTATTCATACAGCTCCTGTTGACCTTCTCTACCTGATGCAACTACATAGACATTGCCCTGACTGTAAGCATAGTACTGATCTATAAGGGCGCCTTCAGTGCTTATAAATAATGTCCCAATATACTGTGTGTATGCAGTCACATCATTAAATTTTATGGCAGATAAATCCCTGACGCTTTTTGATGCATCTTCAACAAATAGCAGTATATCCTGAGGAGAAACAGACTGGGGGGATATCCTGAAGACAGCAGGTATTGTATCTCTGTGAATTACGATGTTTGCAAGTTCTGTGCTGTAGAGAATATTTCCAAGACCTTCTATGGACGACGCTACCCTGCTTTTATGCATGCTGTTTGCAGTTGCACGTGCATGGGAGTGGTCTAAACCAGCTTTTATCAGGTCATTGATCCTGTGTAAATCTTTAGTACTGAAGATGCTTCCGTAATATCCAGGGGCTTTTCTATCCTTCCCTGCTATTACCCTTATGCCGAACGAACCGCTCTCATCCCTGCCCGCAGATTTTGGTTTTCCATCTTCTGCAGAGGCCCAGCGCGTGTCACTTATCTCTATTCGGATATCAGCATACAGGCAGTCAGGAAGGCTGCTCGCGTATGAAGTAAAAAATTCACTGATTTGATGTTTCAACTCGCCAAGAATATCTATCAACTTGAGGACCTCTTTGATTCACCTGAATATCCATCACCCTGCCACTATTTTTTTAATCCCGAATTTGTTTCGATATCTCCTGATCTGGCATCCTATTAGATCCTGAAACAAATTCAGCATGACAGACTGGGCGACGAGACTGGCATTTTCATACATATGGTTTGTGAGCCAGGTTTATCCTTCCAGATACCTCTCCGCATCTATCGCCGCCATGCAGCCCATCCCGGCGGCAGTTATAGCCTGACGGTAATATGGGTCTGCGACATCTCCGGCGGCAAAGACACCCGGCACGTTCGTGTATGTCCGTTCTTTGAGCGCTATGTAACCCTTGTCATCCATGTCAATCTTACCTTCAAACAGCTTTGTATTTGGAGTATGGCCTATAGCAATAAATACACCGTCACAGTGGACATCAGTCACTGCCCCGCTCTTGACATTTTTTAGCCGTATCCCTCTTACATGCCCCACATCCACTCCAAGGATATCTTCAACAACAGAGTCCCAGATAAATGACAGCTTCTGATTTTTTGAAGCCTTATCCTGCAATATCCTGGATGCACGAAGCTGGTCACGCCTGTGGATCAGGCTTACTTTACTTGCAAATTTGGTAAGGAATATCGCCTCTTCTATGGCAGTATCGCCTCCGCCAACTATGACTACTTCTTTACCTTTGAAGAAAAAACCATCGCAGGTAGCACATCCAGATACGCCACTGCCTCTTAGCTTCGTCTCCGACTCAATTCCAAGCCACCTTGCAGAAGCACCAGTAGCAATAATTACGGTTTTCGCCCTGTATGAGACATCGCCAGCAGTTACAGTAAACGGTGAATTAGTAAAATCTACAGACGTAACTTCCCCTGAGACTATCTCTGTCTCGAAACGCACAGCCTGTCTTTTCATGTCCATGACAAGTTCAGGCCCCATTATCCCATCGGGAAAGCCAGGATAATTTTCGACATCAGTAGTAATTGTGAGCTGGCCGCCAGTCTGCGGCCCCTCAATCAAGAGCGGCTTCAGGTCAGCCCTCGCAGCATATATCGCAGCTGTAAGTCCTGCAGGCCCTGAACCTATTATAATTACATTACGGATATTATCACTCATGCATTCCCCGCTGGATTAAGTGTGTATTTCTGCACCTTCTGCATCATTTTTTAATGATGCGGCTGTACCGGCCTTGCATTCATCTCAAAGAAAGTCATGAACTTCTTGACCTGCTCACCGGATAGTTCAATTGGATTTACCATTACGTTCCAGTTGACCCCTTCGGTACAAGGAGGGGTGGTGAGAGACCCTGAGTACTTGTAATGCTTCCTGCCTGCTGGCAGCAATTCGTCTGCGGATATGGAAACCCCTTTTACAAGCTTATCCTTCCCCTCTGCCTCAGGGAGATTATCCCATACAGTCTGGATAAAAGAATTCTTCTTCCCCTCTCTCATCATTACACCTATCACAGCAAGGTTGTCGTCAGATGATTTGTGAACGAGATGTACCTCCATGGGAAAGGCAGTCCCATTTACAGTGTGTTCACTCGGCGTATGAAAGTGAAACTGGAGGAGGTTATATCTCTTTCCATCTATCTCTGCATAACTCCCCTTATCAAGGTTTACCTGGATGGTGTGGCCGTTGTTGATAATCTTCAAAGGCGATTTCTTGTAATGAATCTTAATATCATCAGCGGTTTTAACTGATTCAGAGATGTCTATTGGAGACTGGTTATGCCCTGTACTGCATGTTTCAAAATCGTGGCTCAGTTGCCCCCAGTGCTCCGGCCCTGTCTCACCTTCATAGCCCCAGTGTACAGATCCATGCCCTTTATCCCCTCCGTGGGAGACATTAACCATGGCAAAGGCCAGCGGTATTCCAAGTATTGCAAACATTGATTTAATACTTTTCATTACATCCTCCTTTTAATTTATAATTTGTTTACTCCGCCAGAGATGATCAGAATCTATCTCATGTATTGCGGAATTGTGAGGGATTCAATAAAGAATAAAAAATCATATAATCTGAAGTATATAGCTGTCAAGAAATATTTTTCCTGACGAAGAACTTTACTGATGCCGCCATCATATCCGCAGTCTCCGACAGCAATTACAAGTATTGGCGGAGGGTTGCATCATAGAGTGTTAAATAGGGACAGCGCATATATATTTGTCACCGGTCTATCAGCGAAATAAACAGGCACTGTCCCTATTTAACACAAATATTTCTCAATCTCTATCATAAATGTATCGGGATTAATGGGCTTTTCCATGTATCCAGTAAATCCTGCTTCTAAGGCTTTTTCTTTGTCACCTGCCATTGCATATGAAGTTAATGCAATCAGGGGGATTCTTCTGCCCCTGGACTCCTGCGCCCTTATCCTGCGGGCAGCTTCATACCCGTCTAACTTCGGCAAGTCAATGTCCATCAGGATTAACTGAGGATTCTCATTAATCGCACAGATTACGCCTTCTTCGCCGCTTCTCGCTTCAATTACACTATAACCATACTTCTTCAAAATAAAACTGATCAGGTACATATTCGCATCATTGTCCTCTACTATTAGAATTTTACCCATCAGATCTTAGCCGCCCCTTCGGGGATTATAAGAGTAAACGTGCTGCCTTTGCCAAACTCGCTTTCTGCAGTCAACTCCCCCCCAAGGAGGTGCGCAATTTTATGTGAAAGATAAAGCCCAAGCCCTGTACCCTCAATTAACGGCATGTCATGCCGTATTTTACTGAATGACTTAAATAGTTTATTCATGTCTTCAGGCCTGATGCCTACGCCCGTATCACGTACATTTATCCTGAACTTTCCATCCTCTTTTATCAATTCAATCTCCAGGCCGCCTTTAAGAGTAAATTTAATCGCATTGCTAAGAAGGTTATTCAGCACCTGCTTGACCCGTTTCTCATCGGTCCTGATTACTTGTTTCTCCGGTATCTTAATATCCAGACTGAGCCCTTTTTCTTCAACTTCATTACTGAAAGACCCTATTACTTCTCTAATAAGACTTGACAGGTTAATATCCGTTGGATAGAGTTCCACCCTGTCTGCTTCAATCTTGCTTATATCTATTACGTCATTTATCAACGCAAGTAGATGTTTTGAACTCTTCATTACAATAGAGAGCTGTTTCCTCTGTTCTGTTGAGATATCTCCGCTCATGCCTTGCAGAATAATACCGGTGAAACCTATTATTGAATTGAGGGGAGTCCTTAACTCATGACTCATGGTGGCAATAAAAATACTTTTCAACCGATCAAGATCCTTAAGTCTGATGTTCGCTGCCTCCAAATCTGCTGTCCTCTCAGCTACCTTCTCCTCGAGTTTTTCAGAATAATTCAGGATATTTCTGTACAGCCTTGCATTTTCAATAGAAAGTGATATCTGTGCTGAAATTGTTTCAAGGAGATGTATACTTCTCTCAGAAGGCTTCCTGTCAGACCTGGTGAATACGCACAAGACCCCAAGACAATTATCTTCTCTCATGACAGGAAAGGCGGCATGGAAAAATATATCGTCTGCTCTTGTTGCTTCAAGGGTTGAAAAAGAGCGGACTTCCTCCCTGCTCCGCAGTATTAACGGTCTTTTGTCATGTGCGACCGTTCCGCAGAGGCAGTCACCAACCCTGATATTGTGGGACGTCAGGTCATTGATCATGGCGTCGGAAGCATTTCTTTGAGCTCCAAGACTCAATGTATCATCAGACTCAAGCAGACAAAATGTTCCACCCTCAAGGCCGGTTATGGCAAGGGCTTCGTCTAAAACCCTCTGCAGGATATCGTATAAGTCCATTGTGCTCGTACATGCTCTGATAACCCTGTTGACCGTACGCAGCTCCTGCTCCGATATCCTGATCTCTTCTTCAACCCGGTTAATTTCTGATATATCCTCAGCAATACCGCATACCCATCGTATCTCTTCCTGCTCGTCATAGATCAGAGTTCCCATGTCATGGATCAGGCGAATGTCTCCATCTTTTCTGATGATGCGGTATTTCACATCATAATTATAAGGATCCCTTCGATCACTCGATATAAATTTCTCATATTCCTCATACACATGCTGTTTATCTTCAGGATGGATTAAATCAAGCCAGAGCCGCTGGTTTTGATAAACACATTCCGCGGATACTCCCCATATACGTTCAAACGCTGGATTAACATAGATGACCCTTTCGGGATTTAACGTGTTAAACCAGAAAACCTGATTGGAATTCTCAGCAAGTCCCCTGAAGCGTGCCTCACTTTCTCGCAGCTCCTCTTCCGACTTCTTACTCTCCGTTATGTCCTTGTAAAGTATCGTAATACCATCCCTGGATGCGAAAATGCGGTTTTCAAACCACCTGTTCCAGGGCGGATAGTATGCTTCAATTTGAATATTTACTTGTTCTTCCATAGCCTTATAATATGCCCTGTAAAATGGCTGGCCTATACCTTCGGGGAATTCAGTCCATATATGCTTGCCAATGAGGTCTTCAGGTTTTCTGCCAAGCATTTCAGCTCCGAGTTTATTTACATAGACGTAATACCAGTTTTTATCAAGGGCAACAATACCATCGCTCATGCGCTCCAGGATGTCATACATCTGCTGTTTGCTAAGGTCTTTCATACGATAATCTCCGGCAGGTGTGATTTGTTATTCATTATATCCTGTGATATTATAGCAAATTATTAGCTATGCTGACTATAACAGACAATAAGAATCAAGCTCGCACCATATAACTATTTATTCAATTTTTTCAGCCTGCTGCTATTTGCTGATTCTCAATAAAAATGATTGGGATTCAGAGGAGACTTAACAATGATCAAACTCCTCATAGTTGATGACAGCCAGCCGGACCTGTACATGCTTGAGTCGCTTCTCAAGGCAACCGGATATGAAGTAATGACAGCTTCTAATGGCATTGAGGCATTTGAGCAGGCAAGGATTAACCCCCCTGATTTAATCATCTCTGACATCCTGATGCCTGAGATGGATGGTTTTACGCTTTGCAGGCAGCTGAAACAGGATGCAGCCCTGAACAGGATACCATTCGTCTTTTACACCGCTACATATACTGACTCAAGGGATGAGGAGCTTGCATTGTCTCTCGGAGCTGAGAAATTTATTGTAAAACCTGCTGACCCTGAAGAGTTTATAGGGATTATAAGGGATGTCATTCTGCAGTATAAGCAGGGTAAGCTCGTCAGTTCCGTCAGGATTACAAAGACTGAAAAAGACGTCAGCAGGATGTACAATGAGGCGTTAATCAGGAAGCTTGAAGACAAGATGGGACAGCTTGAAGCGGCTAACCATCTTTTGAAAAAGGAGATTGATAAACGGATAAGAACAGAAAAAGAGTTACAGCTGCTTCATGGGATGACAAGGAAAATTGTTGCAAGCAATGATTTCCACTCTGCATTAGAAGTGGTCTTGAAAGAGGTGACCAATGCGATTGGCTGGGATATCGGTGAGGCATGGCTGCCTTCTCCTGACGGGACATCGCTTCTTTACAGCGATGCATATTACAGCAGTTTCAATAACTCTGACAAATTCAGATTAACAAGTAAAAAGCTCGTTTTAAAAAAAGATGCCGGTTTGCCTGGAAAGGTCTGGTCATCAGGGCAGATAGAGTGGATAACAGACGTGACAAGGGAGACGCAGGCGCCATTTCTAAGGAATGACATTGTGAAGGAACTTGGTATTAAAACAGCAATGGGTGTTCCGATTATTGCAGACAATGATTGTCTTGCAGTCTTAGTATTCTTTTCTGCCATGATAAAGAAGAGGGAACCCAGAATAACAGATCTGGTAAGCTCAGTGGCGTCACAGCTTAGCATGGTAATAAAACAAAAAAAAATAGATGAGGAAATACACAAACGCAATATTGAACTTGCACGTCTGACACAGGTAATAGAACAGACTGTAGAAAGTGTAATAATTACTGACACAGAAGGAGAAATTGTCTATGTCAATCCCACATTCGAAAGGATCACAGGTTACAGCCGGAGTGAAGCTATCGGCAGAAAGCCCAATATTTTGAAAAGTGGAGAGCATGATATCAGTTTTTTTCAGGAAATGTGGACAACGATCAGGGCAGGCACGATATGGAGAGGGCAGATCATCAATAAGCGAAAGGACGGCACACGTTATATTGATGAATCTATTATAATTCCTGTTAAAGATGAGACAGGTAAAATAGTAAACTTTGCCGGCATACAAAATGATGTCACACATGCAGTCCAGCTTGAAGAGCAATACCGTCAGATGCAGAAGATGGACGCAATAGGCCATCTTACAGCAGGCATTGCCCATGACTTCAACAATATCATGACTGCAGTCAATGGTTATGCCGAGTTGCTTCAGATGCGGTTTCCTCAGGATGATCCCCGACAGGAGCTTTTGAGCAATATTATATACTCCGGAGATAAGGCAGCTAACCTGATTCAGCAGCTTCTTGCATTCAGCCGCAGACAGGTCATGGAACCGAAGGTACTGAACATAAACACCCTTGTCAACAATATGGGGAAGATGCTGAAACACATTATTGGTGAGCAGATCCAGCTGAAGACTATCCTCGACCCTGATTTGTGGAATATCAAGTCTGATCCAACACAACTCGAACAGGTCATTATCAATCTTGCCATAAATTCCAGGGATGCAATGCCTGACGGCGGACAACTGACTATAGATACATCAAACGCTGTACTGGATGATAATTTCGTATCTACTCATCTTGAGACAAGTCCGGGTGAATATATAATGCTTGCTGTATATGATACAGGTCAGGGTATGAACAGGGAAGTAATGACCCACATCTTCGAACCTTTTTATACTACAAAAGACACAGGCAAGGGCACCGGTCTGGGTCTTTCCACTGTGTATGGAATTATTAAACAGAACAGCGGCAGTATCTGGGTCTACAGTGAAGAAGGATTTGGCACAACGTTTAAAATATACCTGCCGCGTACTAAGGAACCATTAAGTGAAATAAGCGAGGCGGCGGTTGCAGAATTACCCGGGGGAGATGAAACTATTCTTGTCGCTGAGGATGATGACAGGGTAAGAGAACTGGTTTCACAAATACTAACGGTCTATGGTTATAAGGTCGTTGAAGCACGGGATGGACAGGAAGCCATGAAGTTGTCAAACAGTTATTTCGGTGATATTCATCTGCTGTTGACAGATGTTATAATGCCTGGAGTGACCGGGAAGATCTTGTATGAACATATAACAAAGACCAGAGCCGGCATAAAAATCCTGTTCATGTCCGGTTACACTGCTGATATGATAGGACTTCAGATGATTAAGGCGGCAAACCTGCCGCTTATTCAAAAGCCATTCAATACAGGTGAACTTTTACGCAAGGTGCGGGAGGTACTGGATTGAATGATTCACCGAAAGACAGTTTATCTGATAATCCTCAGAATGCCCCGCAACAAATCAACAGGCTTAGGCGGACAGCCTTTGATATAGGCATCTACCCTCAGGACTTTTCCTATGCCGCCAATGGATGCATACCCTTCACCGAATATTCCCCCGTCACATCCGCAGTCTCCAACAGCAACCACCAGTTTCGGCGGAGGTATTGCATTGTATGTCCTCTTCAAGGCAATCTCCATATTCCTGGTTGCAGGACCTGTAACCAGGAGCATATCTGCGAATCTGGGGGAGGCTGTAAAATGGATGCCGAACCGCTCCGAGTTATAGATGGGATTATTCATTGCATGGAGCTCAAGCTCGCAGGCATTGCATGATCCGGCATCTACTGCCCGGATGGTTAGGCTCCCATAGAAACATCTCCTTACAGCATCCTGCAGTTCGTGACCAACCACTCGTATATCTTCTTCAACACTGGCCGGGAGTGGTTCGGTCACTATACCAGTTCTGAATATTTGATGCAGTATTTTCAGCATATATTAATCACAAATCATGTCCGGAATAAGACTGGTTAAAGCTCTTATTGCATACCGGGAAGTCCGGAACTATATTACCGTGAATAGCCAGTTCAAGTGCAAGCCAGTTAACACTTGAGGGGTCTCTGACCATGCAGCGGTTGATCTCCCCATTGGGTCCTGATTGGAGCCAGTAGACAATCTCTCCCCGCCACCCCTCGACAGCTGCAAATCCCGAGCGCTCATTCGATGGCGGGTCAATGCCACCAGATATATTACCTTCCGGAAGATCTTCCAGCAATTCGCAAATAATACGAAGCGATTCCCTTATCTCTTCAATCCTGACCCAGACACGGGCATGGATGTCGCCGGAATTCAGAATCATCATCCTGGGTATTATCCTGTCATAAGGAGGAAATGGGTTTTGGATGCGGCAGTCTATACCTGTCCCGCTTGCCCGCGCCACGAAACCGACAACTCCAAGTTCCCTGGCATCATCAACCGGGAGAACCCCCGCATTCCTCACCCTGTCTTCGAGTGATGAGTTTTCATCATAGATAATAACCAGTCGTTCGAATTCGTTCTTTATCCAGTTTATTTCTCTGAGGATTTCTTCTTTCCCTGCCGTCGTCATATCTACGGCTACTCCACCAGGGATGACCCTGTCCATAATGAACCTGTGGCCAAAGAGTTTATCGTTTGTTCTAAGCACTGTCTCTCTCAGTATGGAAAACTGATAAAACAGAAATGAAAAAGCAACGTCATTGCAGATGGCGCCGATATCTCCAAAGTGGTTGGCAACTCTCTCTCTCTCCACCATCAGTGCTCGAAGCCATGCGGCACGCTCCGGAGGAGATGTTCCGGTCATTGCCTCCAGAGCTCTGCAATAAGCAAGCGTATGGGCAACTGACGTATCCCCGGATACGCGGCCTGCCAGCTTTGCGCTATCTATCCACGAAAGAGATTCAAATCTCTTTTCTATCCCCTTGTGAACATATCCGAGCCTCTCTTCCAGATTCAGGATATCCTCACCTACCGCCTGAAAACGGAAATGACCCGGTTCGATGATCCCGGCATGGACAGGACCAACAGCTATTTCATAAACCCCTTTCCCTTCTGCCCTGATCCACTGATATTCCCCATTTACACGTGGCATATGTACTGAAGGATCGAATGTTTTCCTGAGCGGATATGCATCCTCCGGCCAGTCCTCGTGTTTTATCCATGGCCTAGCGTCAGGATGGCCCTCTGGTATAACTCCCATAAGGCTCCTGATCTGCCTTTCAAAACGGGAGGCTGGCACAAATATTTTCGTAAGGCTCGGGAATGTAGGGTCATCTGTCGGGATGAGGCATTTTACAATGACGTATTCACAACCGAGGGCATAACAGGCAAAGATGCCGAACCCCCTGCCGGATCTTATTTCATCTGTAGCCCATTCGGCAACAAGTCTTGCACCGGCCTTTTTCATGCCCGCTGCTGCCTCCGTAAACCTTTCCCTGGGAACATGAAAAGATGGGACAGTAACCGGATAATGATCATTGTCCCTTACAGCATACGGACCGAGCAGGCCGGCTATAATGTTTTCCGAACGATCCATATTATTTTTTCACCTTAAAATCCATGGCTGTAACCTCCTGGTCATAATCATTTCAGCAACTCCACTGCCGTGTGGAACCATTGAGATAAAAATTTTGGCATATATAATCCTATCACCAGTACAAATGCCATATGAAGCAATACCGGGATGTGCGCTGCCTTAATGACATGCTGGTTCTGCGGTCGGAGCCCTGCGACCATAGGCTGGATGCGCCGGAAGATAGCTGCAAAGGCCACCCCCAGCCCCAGCAGAAGAATAGGTGTCAGATAGGGTGCACCCCTCATGGTTGCTGTAAGGATCAGGAATTCACTGGTAAACACACCGAATGGCGGCATTCCGGCAATGGCCATAGCGCCAAAGAGAAGCCCCCACCCCACAAGCGGGTTTCCGCGAACAAGCCCCTTTATTTTGCTCATTTCCTGTGTATCATGCATCTGTGTCGCATGTCCTACTGTAAAGAATATGGAAGATTTGGTTAGACTGTGGACAAGCATATGAAGCAGGGCGCCGAATGTAGCTACAGGCCCTCCAAGACCGAAGGCAAAAGTCGCTATCCCCATATGTTCAATAGACGAGTAGGCAAACATCCTCTTGATATCCTTCTGACGCAGGAGTGAAAAAGCAGAAACAATGATTGAGAGGATACCAAAGCCCATCATGATATTTCCTGCCAGGTTCGTACCTAATGAGCCATCCACTAATACCTTGCATCTTACAAGGGCGTAAAGGGCAATATTTAATAGGAGCCCGGAAAGTACCGCGGATATGGGTGTAGGACCTTCGCTGTGGGCATCAGGAAGCCAGTTATGAAGGGGGACAAGCCCCACCTTGGTCCCATACCCTACCATAAGGAATACGAATGCCAGTTGCAGGATTGTAGGTTCAAGCTGGCCGCTCACAAGGTTGAGGTTCGTCCAGAGTAATGCCTCTCCTCCCTCGCCCAGGACCTTCTCGGCCGCGAAGTAAAGCAGAACAGTCCCAAACAGCGCCAGCGCAATTCCCACACCGCAGAGAATAAAATACTTCCATGCCGCCTCGATTGCAGCAGGCGTCCTGTACAGAGATACGAGAAGTACGGTCGAGAGGGTTGCCAGCTCCATGGCTATCCACAGAACACCAAGATTGTTGGTTAAAAGACATAGAAGCATAGCAAAAATAAAGAGCTGAAACATGGCATGATAGAAGCGCATACCCAAGTGACCGACACGTCCATGATCCCTCTCACGTCTCATGTATCTCCTGCTGAAAATAGCAGTAGTCATGGAAACAAATGAGGTCAGCACAACGAGATAAACGTTAAAGGCATCCATGAAAAAAAACTTCCCCCCGGCAACAAAGGAACCGTTATTATAGACCTGAATGGCAGGTATAATACTGACGGCGAAAGTTGCCAGCGAACAGACAATGTTAATCTCAGGTGCGTACTTTCTGTCCCCCACGAATGCAAGGATAACGGCAGCAATAAAAGAAACGCCCAACAAAAACAAAATCATCATCGTAAAGTTGCCTAATGCGAACACAGAATTAAATAGTCCCTATAACTCCATTCGCTTCAGTCCTCCTCTTTTAGTCTTGCCATCTGCTCTACATCCAGGCTTTCAAATGTAGTTCGTATATGGAAAAAGAATATGCCGAATATGAACGCCGCAATCAGTATGTCAAGCGCCACACCTAATTCCACCACGAGCGGCATTCCGTATGTGGTGCTGGTCGCAGCAAAGAATAAGCCATTCTCCATGGCAAGGAAACCTATTATCTGTGTGACTGCATGCTTGCGTGTGATCATCATTAGAAGCCCAAGCATTACGGTCGCCAGCGCTACAGAAATAGTGGAACGGGTTACAAGGGTTGACATCTCCCTTATGGGGGAAGTCAGGTGATAGGAGAAAATCACAAGGGCAATCCCTATCAGCATGGTGGACGGGACATTGATGACAGTCTCAACCTCCTTGTGTATCTTTAGCCGGACGATAAGTATATGGAGAATATATGGAAGTACAATTACCTTGAGAGCCAGTGTCAGAATTGAGGATATATAAAGGTGGCGCTGTCCTGCAACGAATCCGACTACCGCGGTACTTATTGAAAGAAATACACCCTGCCACGCATATAGATGCAGAAGCCCGTAGATCCTCCTCTGGGCAAGGAGGCCAAAGGCCGTCAGAAGTATCATCGCTGCAAGGACACTATTTAATTGTGCTGCAAATGGAACAAACATATCAGAATTCCTCAGTATTCCTGCTCATCGCTATCCGCTCATTGCTCATTGCTTTTTACTCAAGCATAAAAAAAGACAACATCCCAAGCGTTGCAAATAGAAAGGCGCTTCCCAGAAACTCGGGGACCCTGAAAAACCTCATCTTTGCGAAACCCGTTTCTATCAAAACAAGACCAACCCCTGCAAGACATAGTTTCACTGCCAGAAACAAAAAGGCTGAAGGAACGACGATTAAATTCCCTGTCCCGGCAATACCCCATGGGAAAAATGCGGCAATTCCCATGACTACAAAGAGGTACAGTTTCATCATGCCGGCCCATTCTATGAGTGCCAGGTGTCTTCCCGAGTACTCCAGGATCATCGCTTCATGGATCATTGTCAATTCAAGGTGAGTAGCGGGATTATCTACCGGGATCCTCCCTGTCTCAGCCAATGTAATGAATATGAATGCAAGGAGTGCAAATGCAAGAGATGGCCTTAAAATCAGCTCTCCGTGGGCAATCACCTGAACTATCTGCGAAAGAGACGTTGACTTGCTGGCCAGTGATACTGTAAATACAGCCATGAGCATGGCAGGTTCAGCAAGGGACGCGACTGTCATCTCCCGGCTCGACCCCATTCCGCCAAATGCAGTACCAATGTCCATTCCAGCAAGGGCCATAAAGAATCTCGACATGGCAAAAAGTGAGACGATGGCTATGACGTCTGCAGTTGAGGATAATGGAAGGTCTACAGACAGTACTGGGATGATCGCCCCGATCAGTACCGTAAAACCGAATATGAGATAAGGTGTAACCCTGAATATCCATGACGCATTTTCAGCAAGCACAACGTCTTTTTGAAAGAGTTTAATCAAATCCCGGTACGGCTGAAAGACACCGGCTGTAGTTCTTCCCTGAAACCAGCACTTTAATGTCCTCACCCATCCAATAAATACCGGTGCAGCAGCAAGGAGCAATAATATCTGTACGACCTCTAATATATAAGTAGCAACTATTTCACTCATCAGAAAATGCTCCCAAGTACCCGTTAATTTTCATCCTCTATTGTGAGTCCCAGTCTCATGACATTTCATCTGAGCAGTACCAATAATATAATGATCGTTGCAAAGGAATATATGAGGTATACCTGAATGCGCCCCTTCTGCAATTTTCCTGTCATTCTGGATACCCGGAAAGAGGTGTCAGCTATAGGCTGGTAAAGCCATTCCCAGAAGCGATCCCTTGTTCTTAGTGAATAACGGATATTTTTTACAAATACCTTATGACCAGGCAGGTATTTCATTTCCGTGCGTTCACGGATACGAAAATAGAATCCGAATATCCTCCTGGACGGCATGGAAAATGCTGTGGCTGTATACTGCATCCGCGGTGTCACCTTCTCAAAACCGCAGTCCCATAAAGGCCCTGTGTGTATGGTCCTCCTTCGGGCGTGAAGGAGGAGAAAGACCAGGGACACAACCCCCAGGAGTACAAGCAGCACAATCGGCCCTGAGTAGGATGCCCTGTCATGAGAGATAGGTGTAAGCCACATCCACCCAAACGCCCCGGCAGATTCAGACAGCTCCCCACCGACAAAACCAGCGGCGACAACGTCCATCCAGCGGATCATCGCAGTTGGAAAGATACCAAGGCAAAGACATGCAGCTGCGGTCATCCCCATGCCTGTTCTCATAAACCAGTCAACCTCATTTACTTGCTGGTGCTTCGGCCCCCTCCAGTGTCCAAGGAAGGTAACGCCAAAAGCCTTGACAAAGCACATGGCTGCAAGGGCTGCTGCAAGGGCCAGAAGGGCAGCTCCCATAGGAATCAGAAAATTGAGCAGGGCGCTCGGAAGGGACGGAGACAGCAGGAATGCCTGAAACATGAGCCACTCAGATACAAAACCATTAAAAGGCGGCAGGGCTGATATTGAGATGCAGCCGATAAGGAAGAAGGAAGACGTCCAGGGCATCTTGTGGATGAGTCCCCCAAGCCCCTCCATATTGCGTTCATGGGCCGCATGAAGGACTGCACCTGCCCCCATGAACAAAAGCCCCTTGAACATGGCATGGTTGAAGGTATGATATAGCCCGGCAGTAAGTGCAAGGGCTGAGAGAACAGGGTTGTGGAAAGAGGCAAATGTCATGGACAGACCAATTCCTACAAGAATAATTCCTATATTTTCTACTGAGGAGTAGGCAAGCAGTTTTTTCAGATCCTGCTGCTGCAGGGCAAAGAGTATCCCGAGGAGTGCTGAAACCAGACCCAGCATCAATATCACTGCCCCCCACCACCATGGAAAATCCCTTATCAGGTCAAAGGAAACCCGGATTATCCCATAGACAGCAGTCTTC
This sequence comes from uncultured Nitrospiraceae bacterium, assembly GCA_964611625.1. GTDB lineage: Bacteria > Nitrospirota > 9FT-COMBO-42-15 > HDB-SIOI813 > HDB-SIOI813 > RBG-16-43-11. The sequence continues at coordinate 49,765 of CAZTAM010000004.1, forward strand.
AGCATTATACCGCTCATCAGTGCTGATACGTTTGAGGGTGCTATCGGGTGTGCCTCCGGCAGCCAGATGTGAAGGGGTATTACACCAGACTTGGCCGCGAATCCAAAGAAGGCAAGAAAAAAAGTCAACGCCGCCCAATGGGGAGGAAATCCGGCCTGACGCATGGCATCAAAAGTATACCCATTAAAGCTCTCGAATCCGGTTGCGAAACCAGCCATCAGTCCGAAAGAAAGGAGAATGGCAAGAGCACCAATATGGGCAATGACTAAGTATATAAAGGCAGCCCTGCGGTTCTCCGCCTTCTCATCCTCAAACATAACGAGGAAGTATGAGGCAGCAGCCATAACCTCCCATGAGATAAGGAAGAAGAACGCATCATCAGCCAGAACCACCATGAGCATACCAGCCAGGAAGAGCGAGTAGAACACTGCAAGGCTTGTAACAGGCCTGTGTCCTATGAAACCTTTTACATAACCAATAGAATAGATTGACACGATAAATCCAAGCGCTCCGATCAGGGTCAGGAAGAAACCCGACAGGGGGTCGAGACGAAGGTGAAACGGGAGGTCAGGGAGCCCCATCAGGATGATCCAGGTATCTGTCAACCCGTAAGTCACCGTCCAGACGCCTGCTGCAGATGCAAGAAGAGATGCAATAGATGCCAGGGGAAATACCGAAAATACCAGGATCCTCTGATTTCTGAATAATAACGGGGCCAGCAGAGCAGCCAATAAAAACATGACCAGAGAAGCAGATATTATAGTGAACGGTGATATCATCCTACACCCCGGGGATTACCAACATGATGACGGCCTCTTTCTTTCCAACATTCTCCCATTTGTGAGGTCTGGTAGAATTAAAATAGACGCTGTCCCCTTTTGACAGGATGTACTCTTTAGTGTCAAGGATGAACCTGACCCTGCCATTCATGATGATCCCGAACTCTTCACCATGATGCGATGAATAAGGATGCTCACCGCTCTCGCCGCCTGCTTCAAGGGTAAGCATGAAGGGCTCTATCTTCTTCTTGCTCAACTCATGGGCTAGCGGCTGGATAACGGCCTTTGAACCCTGGCTGTAAATCTTCTTTCTCTCTGATCTTCTGATGACGACGCTGTCTTCCCTGTCGGGGTCATCGAAAAAATATGTAATATGTACATTAAGTGCTGTAGCGATGTTCTCTAAAGAGGCGATCGAAGGAGAAACCTGCCCCAGCTCAAGCTGCGAAAGGAAGCTGGCGGAGAGATCGGTCTTCTCTCCAAGGTCGCGAAGCGAAAACCTCGCATCCTCCCTGAGTTTTTTGATCTTGTTTCCGAGGTTAATCATCTGATAGAGATGATCTATTTACGCTCATTATTTACATTTGTCAAGCTATATTTGACAACACATTGTATTGCTGCTGCAAAGGAATTGCATCAGCCTCTTCATCCGCGACATGGTCGTCCATACCTGAATACTTTGATCAGCGGCCCCCGTAGAAATGCTCCAGGAAAGGTTTGCGAAAATCCCGGTGGCAGCTGTAGCATGCGGTTTGCAAGTCTTTAAAGGCAGCAATTACCGCCGGACCATCCTTCTCGGATGCAGCTTGCTCCAGAGACTTCGCAGCCTGGTGAGTTACTTCATCATATCCCTTGAATTTGCCAATGTTGCTGCCAACAAAGCCTATGATGCGTGTTTTCTCTGACACAGGCGGCTGGGGATGGTCTGCAATCAATGGCGCAGTTTTTTCTGCAAGTACCCAGTCCTCACGTGAGATGGCATCGGTTATTACCTGCATATTACTGCCCAGGTCTTTCATGATCCCCCTCAGGGCGAGATGTTTTGCTTCCGGCGCTTTGGTTTCGGCTGCTGAAACACTGTATGCCGCTGAAAGGATCAATCCTGCAGCCATGATAAATGTCATTATGCGTTTTGTCTTCATAGTTTCTTTCCTCCTCAAGTTAAATAAGTTAATCCTGTATCTTCACCTGTATGCCGCCCCTCTCCAGCCTCCTCTTCCGTACGGCCGTCACGGATGTGGTAAATTCGCCTGAAGGTAGGAATGATCTTCTCGTCATGTGTTACGACAATTATGGCTGTCTCGTATTGCCTGGCCATTTGATTTAGAATGCGTATCACTGATAGCGCACGTTCGCTGTCAAGAGGCGCTGTTGGTTCATCCGCAAGAATTACAGGCGGCCGGTTGACCAATGCACGGGCTATTGCCACGCGCTGCTGTTCACCTCCGGAGAGTTGCGACGGCATTGCCTTGGCACGATGTGCCACGTCAAGTGCCTCAAGCAGTTCAATTGCCCGCTGGCGGGATTCGGCATTGGGCCTGCCTGCCAGCATAGGCAGCAGGGCGATATTATCAGTAACGTCGAGAAACGGAATAAGGTAGGGTGATTGAAATACAAAGCCGATCTTATCGCGGCGCAGTGCCCGCAGATCGCGTATTTTCCATCCCTTATCGTAGATCACCTCTTCACCCAGTGTCATCTTCCCGTCAGTCGGTTCGATAACAGCTCCAAGACATTTAAGCAGGGTACTCTTACCTGAACCTGAAGGACCGATCAGACCCACAACCTCACCGGGAGCCACCTGCATATCAACGCCCTTTAGGGCTTCAACAGCTGTCTCACCGGCTCCATAGCGTTTGCGCAATCCATTGATTCGAATCCCTGTTGTATGAATTTCAGCCACCGATAGCCTCCGCCGGGTCAACCCTGAGCGCTGCGCGAATGGCAAGCACGCTCGCCAGCACGCATATTATTACCACAGCAGCAAAGCTGCGCACCGAGTCTCCCGGTTCAAGCAATACATATTTAGGAAAGACCGGTGCCCAGAAAGTAGCGGCTATCCTGCCAACAACAAAACCTATTAAACCAAGACCAACCGCCTGCTGCAGGATCATAATCGCAATAGTACGATTCCTCGTGCCGATCAGCTTAAGCACTGCGATCTCACGGATTTTCCCCAGGGTCAGCGTATAAATTATAAACGCAACTATTGCAGCGCTGACTATGGCAAGGATCACAAGAAACATTCCGATTTGCCTCGATGAGGTAGCGATAAGCTTTCCTATCAATATTCCCTCCATCTGCTCCCGGGTATAGACCTGAAGCCGCATCCAGCGGCGGATCGGTTCAGCTACTTCCGCAGGGGTGTAACCTGGTGAGATCTGAACAAGCACGGCATTTACATATGGATTGGTGCCCTGCGAGGCAATCACTGCATCAGTCAGGCCAGGTACCGCGGGGTTATTAAAGGCCGGGTTAGCCTCAGTCCGGCGGCGCTGGCCTGCTATGGCGTCGTTGTCCTTTAAAAACTGCGCTGCCTGTGCATCTTTCAGCGGAATGAACACCATGGGATCACCACTGGAAGACACCATGCGGCGGGTTAGCCCTACGACAGTGTAGTGGTTTCGGCGGATCTGGAGGCGATCTCCGGTCTTGAATCCAGTTGCAATATCGGCCACGGCTTCATAATGTCCACGTGTAATCTGACGACCGGCAACAAGATAACGCGGCTGACCTGGTTCACCCGGGCCGCCCGGCACAACTCCTACAACCATGGAGCGCACGTCCCTATCTCCCTGTCGCACCTGCATTGTCAGGTATGTTATGTTTGCTGCGCGCTCGACACCCGATATTCCGAGAATACCGCGATATACATCATCATATAGACTGGATGATTCGGCATACGGACCAAGGGTGTCCTTCTGCACCACCCAAAGGTCAGCACCGCTGTTGTCGAGAAGAGCTTTGGCATCGTCAATCATACCGCGGTAGACACCAGCCATGGTCAGCGTAACTCCGATCAGTAAACCCAACCCCACTCCTGTGAAGACGAACTTCCCCCAGGCATGCATAATATCCCTTCCGGCGAGGTTTATCATTTTGCCCCCCCCGGCAAATGCCCTACAATCTTAATTCGACTGCCGGAAGTAAGCGCCCTGTGACTGTATTGCACCACTTGCGCACCGGCATTCAATCCTTCAAGAACCTGCATCCGGCCATCGAGGTCTGTTGCACCAAACCTTACAGGGTTGAAACGCAGATCACCTTCTTCGACGACCCAGACGCCAATACTGCCGTTAACCCTTTGAATACTGGCATTAGGTACTACAGGCGAAGCCGGAATCTCCGGCAGCGCAACAGAAATCTCAGCCAATTCACCTATTGGCGGCATAGGAACCGGCACTGTATCAAACACAACCTTGGCCAATATCTCTTCTGTAACGGCATCGGCAAGCGGTTCTACCAGAAGTATCTTGCCGGCAATATACCTTCCGGGCTGCGAGCGAAGTACGATCCGGGCCGGCAGACCAGGGCGGAGACCTGAGGAGTCAAGCTGATTGAAACGAACATTAATCCATAAAGACGTTGGGTTGATCACTTCCACGACGGCCTGCCCTGCGACTACAGTTGTACCAGGATCAGCAAGGCGTGCCGTAACCATACCATCCACCGGCGAGACGAGGCGCAGATTGGCGCGTTGTTTGATAATACCATCCCGATCAGCCCGAACCCGTGCAAGCTCCTGAATAGCTGCATCCAGATTAGCGCGCGCGGATGCCAGCCTGGCTTCGGCCACGTGAACTTCCTGCCGCCTGGATTCGACTGCCTCCTCGCTTGCCGAATGTGACTGCAGGAGTTTTTCGTATCGTTGTGCCTGGGCATAAGCGTAGCTGAAACGGGCCTTTGTGTCCTGCACCTGAGCTTCAGCGGCCAGTACTGCAGCCTCTCCCCGCCTGAATGCAGCATCCTGAGCTATTACGCGGTCGTCGAGATCAACAGGGTCCATTTCACCCAGTAACTTGCCGGCCCTGATCCTGTCGCCAGTATGTACATTCACCTGTTTAACCCGACCGGAGATTGTAGTACCTATCCTGTAGGTATAGCGGGATTCGACAGTACCGATACCATAAAGGGCAGGGGCAATTGAATGGTTTTCAATTATCGTTACTGTCACAGGCACCGGCGCAAACGGACCTGAACTAAGGGCTACATAAATCAGCAGGGCTATCAGCGGTACTATGATCGCAAGCACGGCCAGCTTTCGGGGGCTTATCGGCAATTTAATCATCATACCCCCTCTTAATACCCCGGCGATAGATGGCGAACACCCCGGGGGCTTCAGCGCGCATGTGATTTATGTCTCCGGCAAGCAGCGACTGCATAATAAGGCCCTGCAGCATCCCGATAAAAAGGGATACAGCGGCCATTGTATCAAGCTCCTGAACCAGCTCTCCCTGCGATTTACCCTTTTCGATAAGCGCGCGCAATCGCTCGCTATAACGCATAAGCAGTGTCTGTACTATGCGTTTAGCAGGTGTGTCTTCAGCATGCTGAAGCTCACCAAACAGGATTCTCGGGACCCCCGGGTGCCTGGCTACAAAATCTATATGAGTCATGAACATGGCTTCCAGTGATGAAAGGGGGGACGATTCTGCCCTTACCGCCTTCTCAGTCCGATCAAGCAGCCGCCCTGCTACCCACTCCATCACTGCCTGCCAGATAGAGTCTTTATTTGGAAAATGGCGGAATATTGCACCCTGAGACAGATTCATGCGTTTAGCAATAGCAGCTGTTGTGATTGAGTCAGGGTTTTGCTCAGCTGCCAGTTCGACAACTGCCTCAACAGTAACGGCCCTGCGTTCATCCGCTGAAAGGGGCTTCGGGTGAGTTTGCATTTAAAACCTCCTGAGTGAGTAATTACTTACTATCTTAAAAGATGAGACCACCTTTGTCAAGTATGGGAAGAGAGGCCAGCCTTGATCCGGACAAAAAGACTTGATTTATTTAATTGCACTTTGTATGCTGGGTACATAAACTGCCTATTCGATTAATTTTGTTTTCTTATTGCTTATCTGGTACCGCTTATTTGATTAAACCTGTACGGAGGGTCAGCGTATGGTAGAAGACGAAAAGAATAAGTCCGTTTTTTTAAGAACCCTTAATTATATTTTTAGCATAGCAGATTACACCATCCTCATAGTCATAGCTGTAAGTATTATCTACCTGGCCGGACAGTTGATATTCGACGCTATTTATGATGCTACAATATTATGGACTTCGCACACCATACCACACCTTTTAAGTGAACTGATGTTTGCACTTATAATAATGGAACTATTCAGGCAGGTCTGGCGTCAGATTAATAAACACGAGTTTTCACTAAATCCGTTCCTTTATATCGGTTTTATAGCAAGTATCAGAGGGTTGCTTCTTACCCAGATGGCAATATCAATGAATGATATTAAGTGGGATGAAGGAACGATCCAGGTGGTAGTACATGGAGTCATCCTTTTGATCCTCGTTGTATGCTATGTGTTGTACAATAAGAGTTTCCGTAAAAACAGTAAAGAAACCTGAACCGGTGCATTAAGCAGGCATAACGAACCTGATTAGACGGATTTCGGGACGATTATTAATGAAATTGAACTACCCTCAAAATCATGTAAAACCCAAAAGAGCAGGAACCAGGGTGCTCTTCTTCTGTACCCCCCTCCTGGTCCTGTTAATTTTTGTGGCCGGCTGCCACAAACCACAACCCGTCCCTGAGTCAGATTCGCCTCCTGCTCTCTTATATGCAGTAAAGTGCGCTATTTGCCATCAGGCCTACCACCCGCGGGCACACACATCTTTTGGATGGGAAACTGTTGTAGAGAGAATGGAAAAAAATGCTGAGACCATGGGTATGGGGACTCTGTTATCTGAAGAGGAGAGGACTATTATACTCGGCTATCTGAACAAACATGCAAGGAAGGGATACTGACACTTACTCTCGTTAAATCTCACCAGTTTGCGGTATTTTCGCTCATGATAATAGAATTGGCGCTGTGAAGGCAGCTGTATTTCCCCTTGATTTATTCACGCACAAATGATAATATCTGCCCTCATTACTCCTCATATTAAATGGGGATAAGCATAGGAGTGGAATATGAATATACATGAATTTCAGGCAAAGTCACTGTTTGCGCAATACAGCATACCTGTCCCTTTTGGGAAGGCAGTATACTCTGTAGATGAAGCAGAGCAATGTGCCGGTGATATCAAGACTGATGTAGTTGTGGTAAAGGCACAGATACATGCGGGCGGAAGGGGTAAGGCCGGAGGGGTGAAGCTCGCAAAAGACAAGAAGGAAGCAGGCAAGATAGCCGGAGAAATCCTGGGAAAGGTACTTGTGACCCATCAGACAGGCCCTGAAGGAAGGTGTGTGAGAAAGCTGTTAGTTGAAGAAGGTGTTAATATCGCAAAGGAGCTTTACCTGAGCCTTCTGGTTGACAGAACATATAACCGTCCTGTCTTTATAACAAGTCTTGAAGGAGGCATGGAGATAGAAGAGGTCGCAGCAAAGACTCCTGAAAAGGTTATTAAAGAATACATAGACCCATCTGTCGGCTTTCAACAGTTCAATGGCCGCAACATGGCCTTCAAACTTGGACTGGATCCGGAAATTATCAGGCAGTATGTCTCTATGGCAGGCAAATTATACAGACTATTTGTAGAGAAAGGGGCATCCCTCATAGAGATCAACCCGCTGGTCATCACAAAGGACAACAAACTTATAGCACTCGATGCTAAAATCAGTTTTGATGATAACGCTTTATTCAGGCATGATGATATTAAGGCATTCCGTGACCTTGATGAGGAGGAAGAACTTGAGATTGAGGCATCAAAACATGGACTTAACTATGTTAAGTTAAACGGCAATATTGGATGTATGGTGAACGGGGCAGGGCTTGCTATGGCAACCATGGACGTTATCAAACTCGCAGGCAGCGAACCGGCTAATTTTCTTGACGTAGGCGGCGGCGCATCAAAGGAAACCGTAAAGCATGCATTTCAGATACTCCTTGCAGACAACAATGTCAAAGGAGTATTTGTCAACATTTTTGGTGGAATAGTTCGCTGTGAGAGGATCGCAGGGGGTATCCTGGAAGCGGCAAAAGAGGTAAAACTAACGGTACCACTTGTTGTCAGACTTGACGGCACCAATGCGAAGGAAGGACTTGAGATGCTTCGCACTTCCGGCCTGAACCTTGAAGTCGCCACAAACATATGGGAAGGGGCACAGAAGATAGCAGCATTAGTAGGAGGTAGCAAATGAGCATACTGGTTAATAAATCTACAAGGCTGATGGTTCAGGGAATTACAGGCAAGGAAGGTTCATTCCATACAAGCGCCTGCATGGAATATGGTACAAATATAGTGGCCGGCGTTACACCAGGCAAGGGGGGGATGGATTTTGAGAGTGTACCTGTATTCAATACTGTGAGTGATGCTGCAGCGGCGACAAAACCGAATGTATCAATGATCTTTGTACCACCGGGATTTGCAGCGGATGCGATTATGGAATCTGTTGATGCAGGCATCCCGCTTGTCGTCTGTATTACTGAAGGAATTCCTGTGAACGATATGGTACAGGTAAGAAGATTTATGGAAGGAAAGAAAAGCAGGCTTATAGGACCAAACTGCCCCGGTATAATAACCCCGGAAGAATGCAAGATCGGAATAATGCCTGGCTTCATACACAAGAAAGGCAGGGTTGGTATAATTTCCAGGAGCGGCACTCTCACCTACGAGGCCGTATGGCAGGTTACAAAGGCAGGGCTTGGACAGTCGACATGCATCGGCATAGGCGGAGACCCGGTCAATGGAACAAACTTCATAGACCTCCTTGAAATGTTTGAAAAGGACAAGGAGACAGATGCCATAGTGATGATAGGCGAGATCGGCGGAGATGCTGAGGAGAATGCGGCAGAGTTTATCAAAAGCAATGTCTCTAAACCTGTCATAGGATTTATTGCAGGGATCACCGCACCTCCCGGCAGGCGTATGGGACACGCAGGCGCAATAATTTCCGGCGGCAAGGGAACTGCAACAGAAAAAATGGCTGCCATGGAAAGAGCAGGCATCAATGTTGTACGCAATCCGGCGTTAATCGGTCAGACAGTGGCTGAATCGATACGAAAATAACTAATCATATCCCCCCTTATCCCCATACAGAAGATTGGGATTAAGGGGGGAGGCCCGCAATTTTATTCACAGCTTTTCCACAGATTCTCCTCAACTTATCCACCACAAATCCACAAAATAGTGGCATCCGCATCAAATTAATCGCAATATATAGACTTTTATCCTTGACAAAAATTCCATGCTGGTGTAAAATTTTTCATGTTTTTTACAATTTAAATATATCAACTATTCTAAAGCACCTCCGTAGAAGCATAATTTCCAAAAAGGTGTTACATCATCAAGATTTGAGGTTTAATTAACATATAAATATTATTCAGGATTTATTAATAATTTAACTTAACAGGAGGTCTCTTATGCCAACAAGAGAGGTTTCATCCCCGGTGTTTTCCCAGAACGCAATCAAAGTCCTTGAGAAGCGGTACCTTGCGAAGAATGACAAGGGGCAGGTGATGGAAACGCCTGCAGAGATGTTCAGGAGGGTTGCAAGGAATATTGCTCAGGCAGACTTCATCTATGACAGTGCAGCTAATGCTGCATTGAGTGAAGAAAGGTTCTATCAGCTAATGACAAAAAAGGAGTTTCTTCCAAACTCCCCTACCCTCATGAATGCAGGGAGGGAACTGCAGCAATTATCCGCATGTTTTGTCCTCCCTATAGAGGATTCAATGGAAGGTATATTTGAATCTGTAAAGCAGGCTGCCATCATACACAAGTCCGGTGGGGGAACGGGTTTTTCCTTCTCAAGGCTCAGGCCCAAGAACGACGTGGTTCGAACAACCGGTGGAGTTGCCTCCGGTCCTATCTCTTTTATGAAAGTCTTTAATCATGCAACTGAGGCAGTGAAACAGGGGGGGACAAGGCGTGGGGCAAACATGGGTATCCTGAGGGTAGACCATCCGGACATACTCGAATTCATTGACTGCAAGATTAATGAAAGTGATGTTACAAACTTCAATATAAGCGTCGCGATTACTGACAGGTTTATGGACGCTGTTGTGAAAGACGAATTTTATGACCTGCTTAGTCCCAGGACCGGGGAACCGGTATCTAAACTCCGGGCAAGGGATGTATTTGACAAGATTGCCGGCAATGCCTGGAGGAATGGTGAACCCGGGCTATTTTTCATTGATACAACCAACAGGGTCAATCCGACCCCGAATGCCGGCATCATTGAGGCTACTAACCCGTGCGGTGAACAGCCGCTTATCCCATATGAATCGTGCAACCTCGGAAGCATTAACCTTGAGGTCCATGTAACACACATGGAGGGTCGTGCAGTAATTGACTGGGAAAGGCTTGAAAGAACAGTCCGTACATCTGTCCACTTTCTGGATAATGTCATTGATATGAACCACTACCCTATCAAACAGATAGAAGATGTTACTAAATCAAACCGTAAGATAGGTCTCGGCGTAATGGGTTTTGCAAGGATGCTCTTTAAACTCGGGATTGCATATGATTCTCCGGAAGGAATAGACTGTGCACGAAATGTAATGCAGTTTATCAGGGATATAGGCCACAGCGAGTCAGAGAGGATGTCAGACAGGCGCGGGGTATTCCCTAACTGGAAAGGCTCGGTCTATGAAAAACAGGGTAAAAGGCTCAGGAATGCATACATCACAACTGTAGCACCGACAGGAACTCTTAGCATGATAGCAGATACGTCCGGCGGGTGTGAACCTGAATTCAGCCTTATATGGTACAAGAATGTAATGGGAGGAGAACATCTCCCGTATGTACAGGAGACATTTATAGATATAGCCAAGGCAGAGGGATTCTGGAGTGAAGAACTACTTAACAGGATCATAGAAAATCATGGATCTGTAAGAGGGCTTGCTGAAGTACCGGCAAAATGGCAGGCTATATTTGCAACTGCCCATGACGTGGCTTCTGAATGGCATGTAAAGATGCAGGCAGCATTTCAGGAATTTACTGACAGTGCTGTATCAAAGACTATTAATATGCCTGAAAACTCCACGCCGGAAGATGTAGAAAATGCATATATCCTGGCCTATAAACTCGGATGCAAGGGAATAACCGTCTACAGGGATGGAAGCCGCTCAGAGCAGGTGATGAATGTCGGCAAGAGCCAGGAAAAGACTAAGGCAGATGTTAAAATCAAACAGGCACCGGAAATTGAAAAGCAGGAGATACCTAAGGATATCAGGCCATCACATCCTACCATAGAACCGAGACCACGTCCTAAGACCATCACCGGCGTTACAAATAAAATGAAGACATCCTGCGGCGACCTCTATGTTACCGTGAATGAAGATGAAAACGGAAGACCATTTGAGGTATTCTGCAATATGGGCAAGGCTGGCGGTTGTGAAAGTTCCCAGAATGAGGCTATTGGAAGGCTTATATCCCTTGCTTTCAGGAGCGGAGTATCACCGCAATCAGTTATAAGACAGCTGATAGGTATCAGATGTAATCAGCCATATGGCCTCGGCAAGAACATAATCCACTCATGCGCTGATGCTATTTCCAAGGTAGTCCTTGAGTATATGATAAGCAAACAGGGAGATACTGGTGAAGAACTGATGGTTGAGTTTGACAGGCGTATTGGATCAGCATGTCCAGACTGCGGCTGCGAGATGGAATTTTCTGAAGGGTGTGAAAAGTGCCATTTTTGCGGTCACAGTAAGTGCTACTGATTCAGAACTTAATAAATATCTTAATTCGGCTCAGGACTCACCGGAAAACCCTCATCGTACGAGAAGGTACGCCTCCGGGTTTCCTTGTCGTCCGCCCTGCCTAAAGACCATTTCTTACTTTCTGATGACAGGCGGTTTAAGACCACGACTCACCTATTCTTGACAGGGATAATCATCACGGGCTATCCTGAGAATATGCTGTACTCAGATCACAGGCGCACTTTTGCGGAAAACAGGTATGTCTACCCTGTACTTTCGAGGAGAGCGAGAGGAATATCAGTTGGTATAAATCTGAATCCTGACAGGGTGTGCAACTTTAACTGTGTTTATTGTCAGGTAGACCGGACCAACTATGTCCCGCATATAAAGGTAGACATTAAACGTGTACTCACCGAGTTGAAGGAAACACTCGAACTGGTAATATCAGGGAAACTTTTTTCAACCCCTCCATATGACAACACGCCGGTTGAATTAAGACATCTTTCAGATATTGCCCTTTCAGGGGATGCAGAGCCGACTACTTTCACAAACTTCTATGAAGTTGTAGAGGAGATAATAAAGTTAAAACAAGATGATGTAAAACTCGTACTGATCACGAATGCCTCATGCCTCGACCGTATAAGGGTTCAGGAAGCGATAGACTTAATGTACAAATATAACGGCGAGGTGTGGGCTAAACTTGATGCCGGCAGTGAAAACTATTTCAAAGATATTTCCAGAAGCCATGTATCATTTACGGATATACTGAGAAATATCGTTATGACTGCAAGGAGGAATCCTGTCGTTATTCAAAGCTGTTTTAACAGGATTGCAGGCACTCTTCCATCACATGACGAAATAAAATCATACTGCAGCAGACTCATAGAAATCAGGAATTGCGGTGGAATGATCCGGCTTGTACAATTATACACTGTAGCGAGGATGCCCGCAGAGGAATTCGTCACGCCTCTCACAGCAGAGGAACTGAATCGAATTGCCAGGGATGTAAGGGAAACAACTGCTATACCTGCAGAAGTCTTTTCTTAGTTGCCGACCTCAATCTTCAATAATACCTTAACACCCGGGTCATCCTTGATATCATCCACCCAGACATAACCAATAGCCCCGACTGTATGACTAATCGCCTGAATCACCTCAGAGGGTGAACCTTTTGCTGTTGGTGGATTCACACCTTCCTGAAAAAATTTCTTTATCCAGTATGCCTTGTATCCATCAACAGAATTACCCATGACCCTTTCAATAAACTTTCTCTTAATTGCCTCGTCCCTTTGGTCCATGGGCCTGATCTTTACCCCCCTCTCCAGGGTCTTTTCCCCGAGATATATATCCTTTACAACAAAGGCTGATATAGAGTTCATCGGATAATCGTGATTGGCAATTATGGCAAGCTCCCTGGCATAGGCGCTTGCCAGGAGATTGCCTGAAAAGAGTAATGTGACAAGCCCTATCACAAGACTGAATTTTATATACCTCATTTATTCCTCCTGTTCATACACTCTTGAAAATACCTGAAATAGAATTTCTTGGATTTCAATTTAGAATGCAAGTGCCCACTGGACGCCATACTCATTCCAATCACTATCCCCTCTCTCTACTGACCGAAACTCCCCTTTGATACAGCTTCTGTAGTTAATATTGAAGCGAATACCTACCGAGGTTTTTGAAACATCCTTCGTCCCGAGGGCTATAAAATAGGGATCTTCATCACTGACTGACATCTTGTCATACAAAATATAGGGTATCCACTTCTCTGCAATAATATATCTTGCCAGAACGAAATAACCGTCACTGGTATTTGAACCTGCGTTAGTTGCGGTACTATTATCATCATCGCTAATGGAGAAATACTCCGCAGCAAGGTCTATGTTGCCTGCCGAATAGGTGAGCGCTGCACCTAACACAGTTTGATCCACGTCAACCACCAATGTGGCATCCCCCTGAATCCTCGATTTATACATGGAGCCCCCTGCCTTGAAACCCTCCAATATATTAGGAGAGAGGGCAAAGTGGAACAGAATCCCCTTACCGTTGTTGTTTTCTGTGGTATTATTGACCGCCAGCCGGGTTCCGCTTATCCTGGGACCATTGTCTACTGAGGCCCCATATTCTATAGCCCCTGCTGAGGACAGGTACCTCCCCGATAAATACCCTCCGACAATATGAAGGGGGAGGACACCATTTTCGAAATCAAATTTGACAATCTCCGGCCTCTCGATGGTTGGCTGAAGCTGCTGTCCATGATGATAGGAGGTATTCCATAAACCAAGCGGGGCGTGAAACCGACCCACCCGGAACCTGATGGCATCACTGAAGGTATAACCCAGGCTTAACCGATGAATACTCACCCTCCCCTCAGTCACAAGAAGTTCCGTCATAATATCAATATCTTCCAATGTCCCGGCAAAATAGAGATCAACTGCACCGAGGGCAAATTTCCCGTTTCTATCTGCTGCGGGAGCTCCATCGGTACTCTTTTCAAAGTTGATATCTGCAAACCCGTTGAACTCAAAAGCATTACAATCTGAGGCAAATAGTATAAGGATAGTCATTAAAATAATTAATCCGCTCGTTACGTTTCTCATAACACTCCTCCTGCTGAAATTGAGTTTACAATTTTTTCAGAATCACCGTATGAAGTCTGCCCCTTGATATTTAATACCATGAGACTATCTTGTAACATAATCAAAATATAAATTGCAACTATAATAACCTTAGATAGAATATATTCGTAGAAATTGGACTAAGTTAAGATATCAGCAATTCTGATGCCTCATTACTGATCGTTTGGCAGGAATGAACGATAAGAAGTTTCAGTTACGGACTTTTTAATTACCAACCTCTATCTTCAATAATATCTTGATACCCGGGTCACCCTTGATATCATCAACCCAGACATAACCAATAGCCCCGACTGTTTGGCTAATCGCCTGAATCACCTCATAGGGTGAACCTTTTGCTGTTGGTGGATTCACACCTTCCTGAAAAAATTTCTTTATCCAGTATGCCTTGTATCCATCAACAGAATTACCCATGACCCTTTCAATAAACTTTCTCTTAATTGCCTCGTCCCTTTGGTCCATGGGCCTGATCTTTACCCCCCTCTCCAGTGTCTTTTCCCCGAGATATATATCCCTGACGGCGAAGGCTGATATTGAGTCAAGAGTATAGTCTTTATTTGCTATTATGGCAAGTTCCCTTGCATTGGCACTTGCCAATAAAGAGCCTGAAACAAGCACCGTGATAAGCCCCGTCATAAGACTGAGTTTTATATATTCCATTTATACCTCCTCTTAAAAGAATCTGACAAAAAACAGAGCCATCAGATTCACTAAAATGCAAGTGCCCACTGGACTGCATACTCACTCCACTCATCACCCCCCTCATTTATGATATCCCTGTATTCAGCTTTTACAGAGCTTCGGTAGTTGATGTTATAGCGGATCCCCAGGGTTAGTTCCTCAGTATCTCTGCCTATTGCCAGAGATCTCATATATGGATCATCTTCTTTAACAGACAAATTCTCATACATTATATAAGGGACCCACTTATTCTTTACTGCGTAAGTTATCAAACCATAATATGCACTGTTATTGTAATCATCATCAGAAAGTTCATCTTTATCATTAATCGTAAAATATTCTCCCGCAAGGCTGACAGGACCTCTTGTATATGTAGCAGCAAAGGCATAAATAACCTGGTCTACATAGACTTCCGTTCCAATCTCAGGTACGACATCAGTACTCTTTACCTCGGCGATATGGCCGGAAACACCGAAACGAAGCCCGTCTAATAGAGATGGTGATATTGAAGCATTAAAGGCTGCTGCCTTGCCAACATTATTATCAGTTGTATTATTCGGTGAAAGTACACCTTCGTCAGCGTCTATCTTGGGTCCATTACCAATCATAACTGCATATTCAAGGGCTCCAACTCCAGTATATACCCGACCGGAGAGTTTTGCACCAACAACGTGAGTAGGGAGGATTCCTCCGTCATCTTCAAACTTGAGAAAGTCAGGCCTTTCAATAGTCGGCTGGAGTTGAACTCCATGATGATATGCATTATTCCAATATCCAATAGGTGTATGAAATCTCCCGGCATGGAGTTTGACAGCGTCACTGAATGTATATCCAATAGTGATTCTTTCCAGGTCGAGTATATTACCCTTTTCAACAATCAGTTCAACCAGGATGTCAATGTCATCCAGTGTTTCTGCTAAATACAGGTCAAGGGTGCCAAAGGCAAAATTACCATTTCTGCCATGATCGTCTGAACATGGGGACGTACACTTATTGAAGGAAACATCGGCAAAGCCATTCAGCTCAAATGCATAACTGTAAGATATTCCCGTAATACATATTACGGCAAGAAATGACAGCAACTGCAAAATCCTTTTCATACGGTTACCTCCTTGTTTTTTGATAAGTTACGTGAAAATAAGCAATAGACCAAAGACCGCACACTAAAACACTCACCCTACTGCTTTGCTGAAAACAGATACCTTAAGACAATTTATCTGTGTCATGAAAACTGTTGTACTATCTCATCAAATGTTGTCATAGGCTCCGAACAAGTGTAATCCTTGCACACATAAACTGTGAACTTTCCATTCTTTTGACCCTTGCCTCTCGAAAACTGCGGTATGCCTTCTGTCTCTGCGGCTGTTTCATCTATATGATATATCACCATATCAGGGACATATGACTCCCATATCTTCCTCAACATCATTTTTGCGCTGTCACTATCTCTTTTTCCAACTATCGTAACCTCTGTTGCACCGGAAGTACAGAACATTGCAGAGGAAAGGATTGATGCATAGCTGAAGGGGGCTGATATGGCATCACTGTAGTAAAGCCTTATAACCTCCTCTGCCATTTCCCTATACGCACTATTATTCCTGTATAATGCAAGTCTGAGAAGATTCATGGAGGCAATCCCGTTGCCAGATGGAATTGATTGATCGGCACCTGACTTGAGCCTGAAAAAAAGCCTGTCCGGATCAGACTCAGCGTTAAAGAACCCGCCGCTGTCAGTATCCCTGAATAAATCAATCATTGAATCTGTCAGCTCCTCCGCCCATCTCAGATACCTTTCATCAAATGTTACCTCAAACATATCAATCATCGCTGATGCAAGAAACGCATAGTCATCGAGGTTGCCATGAATCTTTGCTGTCCCATCCTTCCATATGTGAAGCAGTCTGCCGTCTGGCAGCCAAAGATTAGACATAATAAAGTCAGCCGATTTCACGGCCGCATCAAGATATAGCGCCATACCTGTTGTCCTGTAGGCATCTATAAATGCAGAAACAGCCAGTCCATTCCAGCTTGCTATGATCTTGGTATCTTTAAAAGGCCTCTCTCTCAACACTCTCTTTGACAATAGCTTCGCCCTGCCTTCTGCAATTATTCTCAGCAGCTCTTCATCAGGCCTGTCAAATTCATGGGACAGTGCCTTTAGCCCTCTGTCAATGTGTAATACATTATCTCCTTCTAAGTTCCCCTCCTCCGTTACCCCAAAGTATCTCATTACTACATCTGAATCACTGCCAAGGACGGCAGTCATCTCCTCATTAGACCACACATAATACTTACCCTCCACCCCTTCACTATCAGCATCTTCAGAACCATAGAAGCCGCCATCAGGGTGATTCATGTCCCGCAGGAGATAATTCAGCGTCTCTTCAGCAATCCTCCGGTAAAAAGGATCCTTCGTTACCCTGAAAAGCTCCAGATAGGCCCTTGAGATGACCGCATTGTCATACAGCATTTTTTCAAAGTGAGGGATCAGCCATTTTTCATCAACAGAGTAGCGGTGAAATCCACCTCCGAGCTGGTCATATATGCCCCCCTCCGCCATATGCCGCAGTGTATTTTCAATTGCCTCCAGTGACATGCTGTCTTTGCTACGCTTATTATATTTTAGCAGCAATGATAACTGTAATGCCCCTGGAAACTTTGGGGCTGAACCAAAACCGCCATGGGAAGGGTCATAATCCCTCAGGATAGCGGCAGCGGCATTTATTACATCAGTAATATTAAATCCATTATCAGCTGGCCTCTTTTCATTAAGTCTCCTCAAGGCTTCTTTCAGCTCCCCGATTGTATTATCCAATGCCCACTTTCT
Source organism: uncultured Nitrospiraceae bacterium (assembly GCA_964611625.1). Lineage (GTDB taxonomy): Bacteria > Nitrospirota > 9FT-COMBO-42-15 > HDB-SIOI813 > HDB-SIOI813 > RBG-16-43-11. The sequence continues at coordinate 67,511 of CAZTAM010000004.1, forward strand.
CTCCCTGTAGGCATCAGATACTGCATTAAGGATAACAGGGAAAGCCTGTTGACCATATCTCTCCTCAGGAGGAAAGTATGTTCCGCCAAAAAACGGTTCCCTCCCTGGAGTAAGAAAAACCGTCAGGGGCCAGCCTCCTCCCCTGCCGAGGATTTGTACGGCATACTGATATATCTCATCTATATCCGGCATCTCTTCCCTGTCAACCTTAATACACACAAAAAACCTGTTCATTAAACCGGCGATCTCTTCATCCTCAAAAGACTCCTTTTCCATAACATGGCACCAGTGACAGGCAGAATATCCTATACTCAGAAGGACAGGCTTGCCGTCTTCTTCAGCCTTTTTAAATGCCTCATCACCCCACGGATACCAGTCTACAGGATTATGGGCATGCTGAAGAAGATATGGGCTGGTTTCATTGATCAGTCTGTTTGTATATTTATGCTGCTGCATAGAAACACCTTTATTCCTCCAAACCTGAAAATTTTTCAAACAATCTTATCATGAGTGCCAGGAGCAGAGGCCCAAGAAAAACCCCTAATAAACCGAACGCAGACATACCTCCCAATATACCTATAAATGAAAGCACTACATGGAAGCCGAGCCTCTTGCTGATAAAATAGGGTCTCAGAAAATTATCTATCATTCCTACAGCAAGCAAGCCCCATATAATCAGAAAGATGCCCTTACCAATCATACCATAGTATATAAGATAAATCGCTGCAGGCCCCCAAACGAGGGCAGTTCCAGCAAATGGAATCATGGCCAGGATGAACATAATCGCACCAAATAGCACAGGTGCAGGAAGACCTGTTACCCAGAAACCAATCCCTCCCAGCAGACCCTGAAGCATTGCTGTAAAGATAACACCATAGATAACAGCGCTAATGACCCCGCCGGTTTCTCTGACAAATACATCTACGTCCTCTTCCGGAATAAGAGCAGAACTTCGGAGTTTCCTGATGAAACTCTCCCCGTCACGGAAAATGAAATATAATAACATGATAGTAACGGCCATCTGGAACAGAACAGACATTGCATTGCCGGTTGCAGCCCCCATATATCCGATGAGGACCTTACCAATATCGTCAACACTGGTTATTACTTTCTGCCGGAAACCGTCATCCTGAATTGGGATTATTTCTGACAGCCTGTTCAGGATAAAAGGTATCTGAGGGTATACCTTTTCATAAACAGTTGTTAATTGTGTAATGAGTGACATTAATAAGAATGCGGAAGGTATAAGAAAAAAAAGGAGCACCCCGGCAACGGCTATCAAAGCACTCAGAGACTCTCTGCCTCCAAACAGAAGACGGATTTTATTATAAACAGGCCAGAAGGTCACACCGCCAATCACAGCCCAGATGATAGACTTATAGAAAGGTTTGAATACTTCATGGGCGCCGTAAAATATAACCACTAAAATAGCAATGAAAATTATCAGGGTAACATTTTTACGGCCTATCTCCACGGGGCCTCCGAATGATGGCAGAAATCAGGTTATCAGATGCAATATAAAAATTCAAATGAATAGTCATGAACCATGACTCAAAAAAAGCTGGGTTTCCCCTCGTCTTGACAATAAAGATGGCATGGTTTATGCTTCGCATAGTAAGTTTTTTGATCCAGAGAAAAGGTGTAAAAGACACATAAGTGAGGATAATATATAACTTTTTAAGTTCAGTCAAATTTGCGGTTGCAATATTTTTCCTGTTAGCCTCAGGGTCAATAGCAGGGACTATTCTTGAACAGAGGCTGAGCCCTGAAGAATACATAACACGTTATGGCGAAAACTGGTATATATGGATTAGGGCAGCCAGTCTGACAGATGTTTATCATAGCTGGTGGTTCTCAGGCCTGCTCGTTCTCCTTGCAGTAAATCTTTCTTTATGCCTTTCGAAGAGAGTCCCCGTAATCTGGCGTGCCTATTCAACTGTAGACTGTGATTTTACCCATAATCTTGTCCTGAACTTTAAACATCACTCTCTGATACCATTTCATGGAGACATGGATGATGCAAGAAAGAAAGTAGAGTCGTCTCTTAAGGGAAGGCGTTATAAATTCTGGTTTAAAAAAAATCATGACAAGATATCCATGTTTGCGACAAAAGGGGCCATTGGCAGACTGGGGCCCGTCATCACACATATCAGCATCTTCCTCATTCTCATGGGGGCCGCCTTAAGCAGTGCATTCGGTTTCAGAGGTTATCTTCCAATCTTTGAAGGTACACCTGTAAATATCCAGGAAGGAAACTTCTCCATAGTCCTTGATAAATTCTGGATTGACTACTATGAAAACGGGATGATTAAAGATTACTTCAGCAGTCTGTCAATAATAGACCGCGGAAAAACTGTACTGACCAAGACTATACAGGTAAATGACCCGCTGAAATATAAGGGCATGTGGTTTTATCAGAGCAGCTACGGCACAGCATGGGACCGTGCTGAAAAGCTATTCATACAAATAACAGACAGAAGCAATGGGAAAGTAGTAGCTGATACTGCGCTGGACTTCAGAAAAGAAAAAGAGATTGCTGGTACAGACCTGCGGATCAATGCCATTAATTTTATTGGCCATTTCGCATTTGATCCCAGTACCAAACAAATTTTTGCCAAATCAGAAGAGCATGAAAACCCGGCCGTCCAGCTTGAAATTTATGAAAATGGCAGGTTAATATCAAGCCCATGGATATTCTACAAGTTTCCTGATTTATTTCCTATTGAGGGGTCAAAATATAATTTTATTCTGACAGGATATACATCACCGCACTATTCAGGCCTGCAGGTAGCCAAAGATCCCGGGGTCAATGTTGTATGGGCTGGAAGCGGACTACTTATGATCGGGCTTTTTACATCCTTTTTCATATTTCACAGGAGACTCTGGATCACGATCGAACCTTCTGAAAACAGCACGGTTATATATATAGGGGGTATTGCTAACAAAGATACCATTGGATTTGAAAAAGAATTGGACATATTAATTAAATCGTTATAGATGTCCGGGGTAAAAATACCCGCAGGAGGAAAGGTATAATGCTTAACTCATATTTTTTATTTGACACCTTATTCTGGGTCTATCTGACAGCATCATGCTGCTACATTATTTATCTGGCCTCAAAAAATGAGTTCGCAGGACATACTGCATTCGCATTGACCATCTTTGGGTGGTTAATAAACTGCGGGGCACTGGCTGCAAGGATGATTGAAACTGGAAGGGCGCCTTATGCAAATCTTTACGAGACGATGATACTCTTATCATGGCTGATTGTCGCATGCTATATCGTAATAGAACTGAAGTTTTTTCGAATCAGGGTGCTTGGAGCTGTTATAGTCTCGATGGCTTTTCTCTCAATAGGTGCTGCGGCGATGCTTCCATACAGATATCAGGTGGCAGAACCGCTTATACCGGCACTGCAGAGCAACTGGCTGATACTCCATGTGATTACAACATTTGTAGGTTATGCAGGATTCGCAATAGCATTCGCGTTTGGAGTGATATATTTGTTTAAGGAAAGAGCTGAAAAAAAACAGCGCTCATCATTCTTTGACAGATTTCCCGGTTCAGAACTCCTTGATGACCTCGGATACAGATTTATTGCATTAGGATTTCCTTTCCTGACGCTTGGGATAATACTCGGCGCAATTTGGGCAAATTACGCATGGGGAGGGTACTGGAGCTGGGACCCGAAAGAGACCTGGTCATTAATAAGCTGGTTTATTTATGCAAGCTATTTTCACGGACGACTCGTTCGCGGTTGGCGAGGCAGAAAGACTGCATACTTCTCAATAGCAGGATTTGCTGCAATAATATTCTTATACTGGGGAGTAAGCTTTGTGCTGCCGGGACTTCATGCATATGCCTGACGACTTCGTAAAGAGACCATATGCGGCGTTGCGCTGCATCCTTCGTCACTGCGGCGTACTAAAAAGTACGCCTCATTCCTCAGGATTTGCGCGCCTTGCATATGGTCTCTTTACGAAGTCGTCCGTTGGACAGGTATTAGCGGGGGATTTACATGACTGTGGATTCATTAAAAGAAACAAATAGCAGGGGAAAGGCTAAATCTGGCGCCATCATAATAGCCTTCGTTATCTTAGCGGGCATTATAGGAGCTGTGTGGCTTCAGGGCAGTAATTACGTGCCGGTAACAACAGGTTCTCCTGCTCCTGACTTTACGCTTGCAGATCGTGACGGTAATGAGTATTCTCTAACTTCTTTACGCGGCAAGGTGGTATTTGTGAACTTCTGGGCGACATGGTGTAAGAGCTGTAAAGAAGAAATGCCCTCGATGCAGGCCCTATACTCATACATGAAGGAAAGGGATATGCCCTTCGAGATGCTCGCAATAAGCATGGACAGGGTTACCACACAGCGAGAAATAAAACCATTTGCAAAGAGTCTTGGCCTCACATTCCCAATTCTCCTTGACGCATGGGGCAGGACTGACGGAAAATATAAGCTTACCGGAGTTCCAGAGACTTATATTATTGATCAGAACGGCAATGTAGCAGAAAAGATTGTCGGACCAAGGGATTGGACAACTGTTGAAGCAGTAAATATAATTTTTTCACTCCTTGATATTAAACCAACACAACAGTCTTCAGGAGGCTAGGTAATGGATTATTCGAATATTTCTATCTTTGTAGCGTTTTCAGCCGGATTTCTTTCATTTGTATCTCCCTGTGTCCTCCCTCTCGTTCCGTCATTTGTTACATACATAACTGGTCTGACATTCGAAGACATAACATCAGCTAAAGACAAATACAGGGTCAGGTACATAACAATTACAAATTCACTTGCGTTTATTGGAGGTTTTTCTCTTGTTTTTGTCTCACTCGGCGCATCAGCAACGTTTATAGGAGAGTCCTTTCTTGCGTATCAGGATATCATTCAGAAGGTTGGCGGAATATTAATTATTCTGTTCGGTTTGTATATTATGGGTGTCATCAAATTAGATTTCCTCTCCTCTGAGAAAAAGTTTCATATCGAAAACAAACCAGCCGGAATTATAGGGTCTTTCCTTGTTGGCATGGCATTCGCTGCAGGATGGACGCCATGTGTCGGGCCTATCCTGGGCTCCATCCTACTTTATGCAAGCACAACAGGTTCTGTCGCAAAGGGAATGGGGCTTCTGGCAGTTTACTCTCTCGGGCTTGGTGTGCCTTTTTTTATATCAGCACTTGCTATAAACACATTTATTGCGACCTTCAGGGTTATTAACCGGTATATGAGATTGATAAATATAATCAGCGGGGCATTCCTGATAATAGTAGGAATAATGATCTTTACAGACTCATTAACACTACTTACTTCATGGTTCCAAAAACGCGGAATAGGGTGGAGTATTGAATTGTGGCATTAAAAATATCAAAGATTAATCTGTCTATTTTTTTATTTTATATATTTGATTTTTGATTTATAATGTATTTTTTTATCATCTTATGCCAAATTATGATGTCATAGTAGCGGGTTCAGGACCCGCCGGTGCAACTACAGCATACCAGCTTGCTGCAGCAGGACACAGTGTCCTCATCCTTGAGAGGGACACAGTCCCAAGATACAAGCCATGCGGCGGCGGAATCTCATTAAAGATAAACAACATTCTTAATATAGATATAACAAATCTGATTGAGGCTACAGTATGCGGAGCCTACTTCAGTTATGGTCAGAAAGAAGGCACCCATCTTATATCTGAACAACCGGTGGCATATATGGTCATGCGTGACAAGCTTGACTCTCACCTGACATATGAGGCTGTAAAGGCAGGGGCTACCCTGTTAACCGGGAAAAAGGTAGAAGGTATTACTGCTTCAAAAAACGGATATGAGGTCTTTACAAAAGACAGTGTCTTTAAAGGGAGGTATGTAGTAGGAGCTGACGGCGTAAACGGGGCCACAAGAAGGTTTATTTACCCAAAAACCATACGCACTATAGCTGCCTCAATAGAGGCGGAGATAGAGGTTGATCAGTCTGTCCTCGATAAGCATTCCAATTATGTGCATATAGATTTTGGTGTCATACCTTATGGATATGCCTGGGTATTCCCAAAAAAGAATATGTTATCAGTAGGTATAGCCGGATTTAAAGGTGTAGTTAAAAGACCCAAAGAGTTTTTTGATACCTTTATCAAGAGACATGACACACTGTCAAATATAAATGGATTCAAATATAAAGGATACCCCCTGCCGCTATTCAGAAATCAGCAGGCCCTTACAAAGGGCGGTGTCATACTTGCAGGGGATGCCGGTAATTTAGTAGACCCTTTTTTTGGCGAAGGGATCTATTATGCGGTCAGGAGTGCACAGCTTGCATCCTCAGTCATTTGTGACAGTATCCGCAATGGGAGCACCGACCTCAGCAAATACGACAAGCTCCTCACTAACGAATTCTATCCAGAGTTCAGGGCTGCCCAGAAAGTCTCTCAATTCGTTTATGCATTCCCAAGGGTTTGGTTTGACATCCTGACAGAGAGGCCTGAACTCGCAGAAAAATATTTTAATGTCCTGCGCGGCAAAAACAGTTATGAAAATTTCTTAAAGGAACTAAAGGCCATCGGCGGCTCACTTGTTAAGACAGCAATCAAGAAGAGTATTGTACGTTTATTTAGTTAGTTAATGATGACAGCTATACAGTGTATCTCTATTTCCAAGGCATACCGGCACTACGAGGTCCTTAAAGATATCTCCCTTGAAATAAAACCGGGTGAATGCTACGCCCTTTTCGGTCCGAACGGTGCAGGAAAGACAACCCTTCTCCGAATCCTGGCGACTGTTCATCGTCCTACCGCAGGTCAGTTCTTAGTGGCCGGTTTCGACGGTGTTCGGGATAAAATCAGGGTGCGTGAAGTGGTCCTTCTGATCGCCCACGGGTCCTACCTTTATGACGACCTTAATGCAGTTGAAAATATACGGTTTGCAATAGGACTTCGCGGGAAAAATCCAACTGACCTGGAGATAAAACTTGCCCTTGACCGTGTGGGTATCGGCGCCTTCTCAGAACTAAAGACCCGTTACTTCTCTGCCGGGATGAAAAAGCGATTATCCATCGCCAAATCGCTCCTCATAGGCCCGGGAGTGCTCTTAATGGACGAACCTTACGCCTCGCTCGATGAGAAGGGACAGCAGATGGTCAATGACTACCTGCGGGAATTAACTGAATCTGGTGGTACGGTTTTTATGACCACTCATGACCGTGCCAGAACCTCAGAGATAGCCCATCGAGCCGGTGTCCTCACGCAGGGAAGCCTCAGGGAGATACCGGTACAACAGTTGAAAGAATCTAATGATATTTTTTAGAGTAATCCGATGGATCGTATGGAAAGACCTGCTAAGCGAGCTCAGGAGCCGTGAGAATATCTCATCCATGTTCTTTTTTGCGCTGATAGTAATCCTGATCTTCAGCTTCAGCCTTTCTATGGATAAGGAGATGATCAATGAGATGATACCCGGGATACTATGGATCGCTTTCAGTTTTACCGGGATCATCGGTCTGGGTAAGTCTTTTCTTGTAGAGACGCAGAACGACTGCATGGAGAACCTTCTGATGGCTCCAATACCAAAGGGGGCTGTCTACCTGGGTAAACTGCTTGGAAATTTTCTCTTTATGATGGTGGTAGAGATCATCATATTTCCACTTTTCGTCATCTTCTTCAACCTCGACATTTTTGGACAGATCCCTATGATTATGCTAATATGTTTCCTCGGAACGCTGGGTCTTGCAGCTATGGGTACACTTCTATCCGCGATGACTGTTCAGATCAAGGCACGGGAGGTGATGTTCCCTCTAATGCTGCTTCCCCTCGTTGTGCCAGTTATCATCGGGGCAGTTGAGGCAACAAAGGGAGCTATAAATGGGGATCCCCTGAACTTGTATCAGCAATGGCTCCAGCTGCTTGCTGTTTTCGATCTGGTTTTTTTGATCGTATCATACTGGCTGTTTGAATTTATCCTGGAGGATTAGGTTTAGTGCACAAATTGATCCAATGGATGCGGCGTCTTGAAGGGTGGTTCGGATTTGCCGCGGCCATTTGTTTAGCAGTTGGGCTGTATATGGCACTTGTTACCTCCCCGCCTGACTACTATCAGGGGGAAGTCGTTAGAATCATGTATATCCATGTCCCCTTTGCCCAGGTTTCCCTTCTGGCCTATCTCGTCCTTTTCATCGGAAGTCTCTGGTACCTCTGGAAGAAAGACCCGGTGATTGACAACCTGAGTCATGCAACAGCTGGAATTGGGGCTTTTTTTACAGTTGGAGAGTTGGCAACTGGGTCCATCTGGGGAAAACCGGCCTGGAACACCTGGTGGACCTGGGATGCCAGGTTAACTTCGGCCTTAGTCCTGCTCCTTATTCTGATGGCCTATCTGATGCTCCGCATGTTTATGGATGACCGGGAGAAGGAAGCACGGTATGCCGCCATACTGGCAATTATCGGTTTTGTAGACCTGCCAATTGTCTATTTCTCAGTTGAGTGGTGGCGGACCCTTCACCAGCCGCTCTCTGTCTCTCAAAGGGGGCTGGCCATTTCGCAGGAAATCCTGATCCCTCTGATCATCATGACCCTCGGATTCTATCTGCTCTTTACATATATGATAATGATCAGAACCCGGATGCTCTATCTCGGGCACCTTCTTGAAGCCAAGAAAGGACGGCTGCTGAGCCAGTCACATCTATGAGCAGGGTACTGACAATGTTATACATCAGGTGGGGGATAATACTCCTCGTCACATTCGTAATCGCAATTTCAGGATACCAGAGATATCAGAAGGATGTAGCCTGCCTTACTCCTGATCAGATTCTTCAAAACCCTGCTCCGGATAAAGTAAGAGTTGTCGGGATAATTCAGGGTGGAAGCCTGAACAGGGAAGATGATCTAAACAGGGCAGATTTTCTTCTTCAGGGGCAGGATAAGACTCTTCCCGTCCAGTACCACGGCCATGATACCAGTTCACTGCGGGAACTCAAGATCGTTGTCATTACCGGGCATTTGGATGCCGGTTTACAGGTGTTTGAAGGTGAGAGTATTTCGCTGATTCCAAATTACGGCTTTGTAACAGCCGCCTATTTAATCGGCATCCTTCCTACATTTCTCTTCCTCTTCCTGATGGAACGAAGACTTCGTTTATTGTATACGGAAGTTAAAGATGCCAGACTTTACGAACCGGAGGTTATGAACTTTGAAAAAGAGTAGAAAAATCGGCATTGCTGTAAGCATCGTAATCATCGCAGGGGCACTCGGATATCTTGCACTTGGAAACTTCGGGGAAAATCTGATTTATTTTTACACACCGTCGGAAGTCGTCTCCCTGTCACCAGATTATTACGGAAAGAAAGTGCGCGTAGGAGGAATGGTGGTAGATGGAAGCCTTAAAGTCGTCCCCAACACCCTGCGTATGAATTTTGATCTGACGGACGGGGCGGAAACAATCCCTGTTGCATTTGAAGGTGTCCCGCCGGACCTTTTCAAGGAAGGTACCGGAGCCGTGGTCGAGGGGTATTGGGATTCCAGCAGAATTTTTCACTCAAACACGATAATGGCCAAACATGCAGAAGACTATATGCCAATAGAAATGAAACGGGCGGGTGTAGATCTGCCAAAGAAGGACCTGATAAAAACATTGCAACGATAGATTAATTATGACACCATGGAAATATAGAGTATGATAATCGAACTCGGTTACTTCGCAGTAATCACTGCACTAATGGTCTCCATCGCCGGAATCATCGCCCCTCTGGTCGGACTAAAGACAGGGGGTCAGGGCTGGATCAGGGCCGGACGTCAGGCCGTCACAGCCAACTTCATCCTGCTTACGCTGGGATGCGGCACGCTGGTTTATTCATTTCTATTACGCGACTTCTCCGTAAAATATGTTGCCATGAACTCAAACAGCCGGCTGCCGGTTTTTTATACAGTCTCTGCACTCTGGGGGGGGCATGAAGGTTCGCTCCTTTTCTGGGCATGGATCCTTGCTGCTTTCGCTGCACTTGCTGCGTGGGTCCACTGGAAAAAACACCCCGCAACCATGCCATACCTGCTGATAACCGAGTCCTCGCTTTCAGTCGGATTCCTGGCGCTGATCATCTTTTTATCGAGTCCTTTTGACCGCATTTTCCCGGCCCCGGTAGAGGGAATGGATTTGAACCCTCTGCTTCAAGACCCTGGAATGGTCTTTCACCCGCCGTTTCTATATCTGGGATATGTCGGTTTCTCCATACCTTTTTCCTTTGCCCTTGCGGCCCTGCTTTCAGGACGTCTGGGAGAAGAATGGATACAGGCAACCTATCGCTGGACCCTTTTTTCCTGGATCATGCTTACCTTCGGGATTATTATGGGAGCATACTGGGCCTATTACGAATTAGGATGGGGAGGCTACTGGGCGTGGGATCCTGTAGAGAATGCCTCCTTCATGCCATGGCTCGTCGGGACAGCCTATCTTCACTCCGTCATGGTTCAGGAAAAGCGTAAGATGTTCAAGGTCTGGAACCTGTTTCTGATCATCGTCACCTTCTCGTTATCACTGCTTGGAACCTTCCTCGTCCGAAGCGGAATACTCTCCTCTGTTCATGCATTTGCAAACGATCCCGGCAGGGGGGTATTTATACTGATATTCATGTCTACTGTGCTGATACTCTCCTTCGGCATACTTATTGTTCGGTCGAACAGGCTGAAGAGCAGGATTGAAATGGACTCAATAGTCTCCAGGGAGTCAGCCTTTCTTTTCAATAACCTTTTTTTCCTGATTGCGACTGCGACAGTCTTTCTCGGAACACTTTATCCACTCCTTGTAGACACCCTGTACGGGACAAAGGTGACTGTCGGCGCGCCCTATTACAATAAGGTTTTCCTCCCCATCATCATGATTATCCTTATCCTGATGGGAATCGCCCCGATGATTGCCTGGCGTAAAAGCTCGAAGGAAAACCTGCGTAAAAACTTCCTGATTCCCGTAGTAGTTGCCATTATCGGTGCTGTGATTACTGCAATCATTGGAATCAGGCAGATATATCCTTTAGCTGCTGCGGCCATAGTTTATTTTGTCGCGGCAACAATAATCTCCGACCTCTATAAGAACAGCTCCTACTGGGCACGTCACTCCGGGAGCAATCTGCTTATTGGTTTTTTCAAGTCATGGTACCATAACCAGAGGCGTTACGGTGGGCTGGCAACCCATGTCGGTGTTCTCGTCATGATCCTCGGAATAGTCGGGTCTTCTGCATACAAACTGGAAAAAACACTTATCCTGAAACCAGGAGATGAATTTACTCTTGGGAATTACTCCTATAAATTTCATGGAATCCAGGATGTTCAGGGTATAAACTGGGGAGGTGTTGAGGCCATATTCAACGTCTACAAAGGAAATCATTTTGTATCAGAGATGCGGCCTCAAAAAAGATTTTATTCAGGCGGGTCTCAGATGCCGACGACAGAAGCTGCGATTAAACCGCTTAATATGGGCGATCTATACCTGTCGATGACTGATATATCTCAGGATGGTTCGATTACCGTAATGGCCTTCCAGAATCCGTTAATCCACTGGATCTGGTACGGTGGTGCCATTATGGGTATTGGGGTCTTCCTGATCCTTTTCAAAAGAAAACGGAGGGATTCGTAATGAAGGGCTGGCATGTCGCAACTATTGTTGCGCTTATCGGGATTATCGGACTTTTTTACGCAGGACTCGGTCGTGATCCCAGGAACATCCCTACAGTCCTGATAGGAACCGAAGCTCCATCCTTCTCAGGCCCGGATGTTCAGACTGGAGAGACTATTTCCCTGGACACTTACAAAGGAAAGGTCATAGTCCTCAACTTCTGGGCCTCATGGTGCCAGGAATGCCGGCTTGAACATCAAAATCTTCTGGCTATCCACAGACAATTCCGGAATAATCCCGATTTTGTAATGCTGGGAATAGATTATCAGGATAAACCGCAGGATGCCATTGGTTTTCTAAATGCCTACGGCAGCACCTATCCTCATGTCCGCGACGTAAAGGGTACAATTGCAATTGACTATGGAGTCTATGGAGTCCCGGAAACATTTGTCATTGACAGACGCGGTGTGATACGGTTCAAATATGTCGGACCGTTAGTCGGGCCGATATATTCGAACATAAAGGATCAGACCATCCGGCCCCTGTTAGAGGGTAAGGAGCTCTAACGATCATGAAAAAAGTCATATGGATCTTCTCTTTTCTGCTGCTATTAGCTCATGCAGGCACTCTTGCTGCGGAGATACGGGACGAGACTGAACTTGATGCCATCACGCGTGATGTGTCCAAGACATTGAGATGCACGGTCTGTCAGAATGAGTCAATCTGGGACTCGAAGGCAGACCTTGCACGGCAGATGCGGGATGTTGTCCGCGAGCGTCTTGCACAGGGGCAAAGTCCTGATGAAATCAGGGCATACTTCCAGAGCCGTTATGGAGATTATGTACTTCTTGAACCCCGCAAGTCAGGAATGAACTGGCTTTTATGGGCTGGCCCATTCGTACTTTTAGCGGTTGGTGGAATAATACTCTATGCAGTGCTGCGGCGCTGGGTTTCCCAGACGCCGGCGACACGCACGGAAGAACTCCCTCCACTTGATGAGGCGCACCGGAAACGTATAGAAGAGGAATTGAAATCTCGCGATTAGTATTATTACAGGAGGATGATTAAAAAATGTTCGCAGTCTTTGCAGCGCTACTTGTTTTAGCGGTAGTGTTGTTTATCATTTGGCCGCTCTTCAGGAAGAGTACTAAAACGCTCCCGTTTTGGATATTCTCTGCCGGTGTTGAGGAATCACTTGATCTCGAAGTTGAGAAACAAAATATCCTCGAATCTCTGACAGACCTGGCGTCAGACCTGCAGGGAGGTAAGCTATCGCAGGCAGACTATGAACGCCTAAAGGATATTGATGAACACCGTCTCGCTTTAGTCCTGGATAAAATTGACAGTGCATCCGCGAAAACAAAGAACGCTGCAGGAAATCAAACAGGAACGTACCCCCCTGAGCCTGCCCCCCGCTTCCGGACTATGAACATTGCAGCATTCCTCCTCCTGACAATCCTCGTCGCAGGAGGAGCCTTCGGAGTTTATTTTTATCAGGATCTCAAGATGCAGAAACATAATACAGAAGCCATGATGGAAAATCAGGCGGGATCCGCAATGGATGGGGCAGGAAATCCACTTGAAATGGTTGCACGACTGGAACGAAAGTTGCGGGAAAATCCCGATGATCTGCAGGGGCAGATAATGGCAGGCCGATCCTACATGACGATACAACGGCCTGAAGATTCAAGAAAGGCATGGAACAAGGTCATCGAGCTTGACCCGGCTAATGTCGAGGCCCACTATAGCCTTGGATATCTCCTGATCCAGACCGCTGCTGACACAGCCGATCTCCGCCGCTTTGAGCAGGCCCTGGGTCATCTCGATGCAGCATTATTATTATCCCCAGGACTTCCGGCGGCCCTTTACTACAGAGGAGTAGCCCTCGCTCATATGAAACGATATGATGAAGCGGAAGAGAGTTGGAACCGCGCCCTTCAGGGTCTACCCCCAGGCAGCGAAGACGCGGAATTTGTTCAGGATGCCATACGGAAGCTCAAGAACGGGAACAGGTAGATGGTTACCTCCGGATTCAAACTTTTCAAAGTACTCGGCATACCCATTTATATTAACTACTCTTGGTTTATCGTCTTCTCCCTTGTGGTATATACACTGGCGGTGAGTTATTTTCCTTATCTTGGCCCTTATTATGATCCTTTTATCCGGTGGATAATGGCCTTAATTGCGGCGCTAATCCTCTTTTCATCAATACTGCTGCACGAGCTATCACATTCATATGTTGCACAGAAACAGGGCATTAAGATAAAGAGTATAACTCTATTTGTCTTCGGCGGCATAGCACAGATGGTTGGAGAAAGCCGTACGCCTTCAGGCGAGATGAAAATAGCTGCGGCAGGACCAGCCCTCAGCCTTTTCATTTCAAGCATATTCTGGACTATAGTCTTTGTGTTTAAACGCGATATGGCAACATCTCCTGTACTGGCAATTTCTTATTTCCTTGCATATACCAATATGATACTAGCTGTGTTCAATCTTATACCAGGCTTCCCCCTGGATGGCGGAAGGATGCTCAGGGCTTTCATATGGAAACGTACCAATAACCTGAACAAGGCGACACTGATAACAAGCCGCATAGGCAAGGGGTTTGCCATCATGCTGATAATACTGGGACTATGGGATCTTCTGCAGGGTGTGTTTATCAGCGGCCTGTGGCTGATATTCGTAGGAATGTTCCTTCAGCAGGCTGCTGATCAGGGATACAGGCAGACACTCCTGCACCGCACACTGACATCAGTCAAGATCAGGAATATTATGGCATCTCCGGTAATAGTAATTCCTGAAGACATGACAATTGACCAGATTGTCAATGAATTTTTCTTACGTTATCGTTACAACAGTTTTCCTGTTGTTTCAGGTGATACTCTCACAGGCCTTGTCTCTATTCATGACATTAAGGTTGTAGAAAAAGAAAAGTGGCCTTATACTATTGTACGGGATATAATGCATAAGGATACTGCTGCCTTTACGATCTCACCTGAGAACGGAGCACTTGAAGCCCTGGATAAAATGACTGACCGGCAGAGCGGCAGGCTTGTAGTAATTGAGGCCGGAAGGATTGTCGGCATGATCAGTCATCGTGATATAATGCAAATGCTTAAGGTAAAGGCAGACCTGGGAGCAGCGTAGATAATGAATAAGAATCTTAAAGTTCTTTATTGCACCCCTGAGGTGACCCCGTTTTCCAAGACAGGCGGGCTTGGAGATGTCTCAGGAAGTCTGCCCAGGGCACTCGCTGCAGCAGGTTGTGACGTCCGCATTATTACGCCTAAATATGCAGGGATCAATGAAACAACTTATAGTTTAAAGAAGGTTTTAGATGAAGTGCCGTTAAGTATCGGAAACAGGGAGGAGACAGGAAGCCTTTTCGAGGGTAGACTGCCAGGAAGTAAAGTCCCTGTCTATTTCGCAGGCTGCAGCAAATACTTCGACAGAAAAGAGCTTTATCAGGAAAATGGGAAGGACTATGAGGATAACCTTGAGAGATTCTCCTTCTTCTCCATGATGGCGCTTCATTCAATGGAAAAGCTGGGATGGCAGCCGGATATTATCCACTGCAATGACTGGCAGACGGCATTAATACCAGTTTACTTAAAGACCGTAATGAGAACCAGAAAAACAGGTTCACTTTTTACAATACATAACATAGGATATCAGGGTCTGTTTAACGTGGAAAAACTTCCGGCTGCAGGTCTTGCCAGGGAACTTTTCAACATTAAAGGTCTTGAATTTTTTGGAAAGATTAATTTGCTTAAAGGAGGCATAATCTTTTCCGATATTGTAACCACTGTAAGCCCTTCCTATAGCAGGGAGATACAAACTGAAAAATATGGCCATGGACTTGAAGGGGTACTCAGGGAACGGGCTAAGGATCTTTATGGTATAATAAATGGCGTTGATTATGACGAATGGAATCCTTCACAAGATAGTCACATAGCTGTAAAATACAGCATCAAGACAATCGGCCGCAAGAAAAAGTGTAAAACAGAGCTGCAGAAAGTTTGCGGCCTGCCGGTTACAAATAAACCTGTGATAGGTATGGTATCGAGACTGGACGACCATAAAGGATACGACATCCTTGCAGAAATAATGGATGAATTAATGCAGTTGGATATACAGATGATTATGCTGGGAACAGGAAAGGAAAAATATCAGGATATATTCAAAAAGTTTAAAAACAATTACCCTGATAAGCTCTCTCTGAATCTTTTCTTTGATAATACATTGGCACACAAGATAGAGGCAGGTTCTGATTTATTTCTTATTCCTTCTAAATATGAACCATGCGGACTTAGTCAGCTCTATAGTTTTAAGTATGGGACTGTACCAGTCGCACATAAGACAGGGGGACTTGCAGATACTATAACTGATTTCATCCCCTCGACTATTGCCGATAAGAAGGCCACTGGTTTCCTCTTCAGCCACTACGACCCGGATGCCCTGTTAAAGGCAGTAATGCTCTCACTCTGCACGTACGAAGATAAGGCAGCATGGAAAAAACTTGTTACGGCAGGAATGAAATCAGATTATTCCTGGAAACAGTCGTCTGAAGAATATACAGAGCTTTATGAAAAGTCACTGCTGAAGGTTCGTGAGATGAACCCCCACGCTGCGACGTAACCGGATAACGGAAGAATTCAAAGGAGGAATTTATATGAACATAGGCATTCTTACAGGTGGAGGTGATTGTCCCGGGCTTAATTCGGTAATCAGAGCAGTTGTAAGAAAGACTTCCAAGATGGGACATCAGGTAGTAGGAATCAGGGACGGATGGAAAGGATTGATAGAGCTTAACTGTACTGAACTTGACAAAGAGTCTGTATCAGGAATACTCCATTTAGGGGGTACAATACTTGGCACATCAAGGACAAACCCATTCGCCAAAGAAGGCGGCCCTCAGAAGGTTGTTGATAATATTAAAAAATTAGGTCTCGATGCACTCGTTGCTATCGGCGGCGATGATACACTGGGTGTAGCTCATAAACTCTACGGCATGGGAATAAATACCATAGGTGTACCCAAGACCATTGATAATGACCTTTCAGCAACAGATTTTACATTTGGTTTCGACTCAGCCGTAAATATAGTAATGAATGCCCTCGATAATCTGCATAGTACAGCGGAATCTCACCACAGGGTATTAGTTGTAGAGGTTATGGGCAGACATGCCGGATGGATTGCCACATATGGAGGACTCGCCGGCGGCGCTGACTTCATACTAATACCTGAGAAACCTTTCACTATTGATGAAGTATGTGAGAGCATAAAAAGGAGGCAGGCATCAGGACGGAAATTCAGTATAATTGTTGCTGCAGAGGGGGCAGTACTTGGTGAGTCGGAAACAGCGATTACAAAAGATGCCAAAAAAGATGCCTTCGGTCATGTAATGCTTGGCGGCATAGGAAAGTTCTTATGTACAGAAATTGAAAAACGGACCGGGGCGGAGTGCAGGGATGTAGTCCTTGGGCATCTGCAGCGCGGAGGAAGCCCTACGGCCTATGACAGGATACTTGCCACTCGATACGGAATAGCCGCTGTTGATCTTATAGAAAAGAAGGACTTTGGAAAGATGGTTGCACTCAGGGGGAACCAGATAGTTGCTGTCAGCCTTGAAGAAGGAATTCAAAGGGCCAAAACCGTTGATATGGATATATACAAAATTGCAGAGACATTTTTCGGATAGAGGGTGCGTATTTTCGGGTGAAAATCAGGGTGCATCTATTTATCAGCGGCACGGTACAGGGTGTATTCTTCCGGGACTCGGCCAAACAAATCGCCCAGTCCATGGGGATTACCGGCTATGTTGGAAACCTGCAGGATGGACGAGTTGAGTTAGTAGCTGAAGGAGAAAAGGAATCAGTTGATAAACTTGTCAAGTGGTGCTTTAAGGGGCCTCCTGCAGCTAAAGTCGTTTCTGTAGATATAGAAGAAAAAGATTATAAGGGTCACTTTGACCGGTTTGAAGTGAAGAGATCACTTTGACGATAATGGGGGTCATTAATTGAAGAAGATCAACTTTGCAATGGCATTGCACTTTCATCAGCCTGTTGACAACTTTGACAGCGTATTTAAAGAAGCATATGAAAAAAGTTACAAGCCATTCATTGATGTCCTTGAGAACTTTCCGGATATAAAAGTTACCCTGCATTATTCAGGAAGCCTTCTTGAATGGATAGAGTCAAACAGGCCTGAGCTTATAAAGAGAATAGGTGATTTAGTCGCAAGGGGTCAGGTAGAAATGATGACCGGCGGGTTCTATGAACCAATATTGTGCGTAATACCGCGGCGTGATTCCATCGGACAGATAAGCATGATGACGGAATATATTAAAACCAAATTCCATGCTGAATCCAAAGGGCTTTGGCTCACGGAACGGGTATGGGAGCCTCATCTGCCGAGCCTGCTTCATGATTCCGGCATCAGGTATTTAATTATTGACGATATCCATTTTCGTTATGCAGGACTTTCAGAAAATGAGCTGTACGGTTATTATTCAACAGAGGATGAAGGAAAGGTGGTATACCTCTTTCCATCCAGTGAGAGGTTAAGATATTCGATCCCTTTCAGAGAAGTACATGAAACTATAGATTATCTCAGCAGTGTTGCAACGGAAGATGGCGGCCGTGTTCTTGTATATGGTGATGATGGAGAAAAGTTCGGTCTGTGGCCGGATACATATAACTGGGTCTTTAACGAGAAGTGGCTTGAACGTTTTTTTGAAACCCTGAGCCGTGAGTCTTCATGGATAAACCTCATAACTGTCAGTGAGGCTGCAGAAAAAATCAGGCCCAGTGGAAATGTATACATACCTACGGCATCTTACAGAGAAATGATGGAATGGGCTTTGCCTGCAGACAGCGGAGCTCATTTTGAAAATGTTCTTCAGGAGATACGAAACAGCGGTAAAGAAGTTTATTATTCCCCATTCATCCGCGGGGGCTTCTGGCGAAATTTTCTTGAGAAGTACGCTGAATCCAACAACATGCACAAAAAGATGCTCAGGGTAAGCCATAAGGTATCAGAACTCACTGATGGAAGCGACAAACCAATAAGCCCCGACTATATAGGAAAATGCGTTGCAAGAAAAGGCAAAGGACTGCCGCCTAACATTTACGAGGCCTACCTGGAGCTATGGCGGGGACAGGTGAACTGCCCGTACTGGCATGGAATTTTCGGTGGATTGTACCTGGGACATCTCAGGTCAGCAGTATACAAACACCTTATCAGGGCTGAACGGATCTCGGATGAATCAAGGCAGGGACTGACCAACTGGATAGAAGTTGAAAACTATGATTTCGATTGCGACGGGAATAATGAGGTTTTAGTGACGACTCCGGTAATTTCCCTTGTCATTGATGCCAGTAAAGGAGGGGTGATCTCCGAGTTTGACTACAGGCCGGCATCATTTAATATTCTCAATACACTGGCAAGAAGACCTGAAGTCTATCATAAAAAGATAATTTCTTCGAATAATCAGAGTCACACTGAGGGGGGCCCGTCATCAATACACGACATATCAAGATTCAAAGAAGCTGACCTCCACCTTCATCTGCATTATGACAGTTATCGAAGGGGAATGATGATAGACCACATATTCGGCAATGACACAACACTGGAGTCTGTAATGCAGAACCGGCATGAGGATGCCGGAGGATTTCCATATGCACCATATGACTCGTCAATAGAAAATGTGAGGAATGGAAAGATTGTAGTACTTGAGGGAGAGGGAGTCATAGATGGAACAAAGATCTGCATTAAAAAGAAAATCAAAATCGGGAATGGAAGCCCTGATCTGGAGATCAGTTATTCAATAAAACATAAGTCAGGTGAACCTCGTGATCTATGGTTCGGCCCTGAATTTAATTTTGCCATGCTGGATGGCAGAACTGACGCCTGCAGGTATTACACAGAAGGCGGTTATCTTGAAGACTCGGGTCAGACCAGCAGGGGTGAGAGCAGAGACACATCATTCTTCGGCATTGAAAACAGATTAATAGCAATCAATTTCGGACTAACCTTTTCCGAGGCCTGCACACTCTGGAGATTTCCTGTTGAGACGGTCTCCCAATCTGAAAGTGGATTTGAAAAAGAATACCAGAGCTCTGTCCTTATTCCACACTGGAAATTTTCTCTTAAACAGGGAAGTGAATGGATAGTAGGGATAAAACTTACCATAAGGGATATTTGATCCCTCATGACCGCATCCACCCATATTGAGACTTCAGACCTCAGAAGATTAACACATTAAACAGGGCACGGTTAATCATGCTGAAGCCTGAAGTCGCCACTGGTAAGACTTACTGCAAATCAGCCTCTCTCAGTAAAAGGTATTAAAGCAATGTTGCGGGCACGCTTTATAGCGGTGTTAAGCTCCCTCTGATGCGCTGCACATACGCCGGAAATTCGTCGCGGCATGATCTTTCCTCTATCAGAGATATAACCCCTCAATGTCTGTAAGTCTTTGTAATCTATCACAGGGACCTTATCTGTACAAAATCTGCAGACCTTCCGTCTGTAATAAGGTTTAAACTCCCTGTCTTCCCTGTCACCCCGATCACTACGATCTCCACGCTCTCCCATTATTTCTCCTTTATTTAATTAAAATGGTGTCTCATCATCACTAACATCATTAAATGCACCGCCTGAACCGGAGCTGCCACCCTCTTCAGGCACAAAGTCATGCGGAACAGTGCCCTGACGTTTAGGCATAAATTGTACACTCTGCGCCACCACCTCCATCCTGCTCCTCTTCTGACCTTCTTCTGTCTCCCAACGCCTTTGCTGCAATCTCCCGTCAATAAGGACAGAGTCTCCCTTATTAATATACTGACTGCAACTCTCGGCCTGTTTTCCAAACACAACTATGTCTATATAACAGACTTCATCCTTAATATCCCCTCCCTGCTTGAAGCGCCGGTTCACAGCAAGCGAAAAATTCGCAACAGCAGTACCATTTGGGGTATAACGGATTTCAGGGTCTTTCGTAAGATTCCCCAGGAGAATTACCTTATTGAATCCGCTCATTGCACTTCCCTCCCTTTATAAGTGCAGAGTGCAGAATGCGGAATTTAATTAATTCCGGATTCCGCATCCCTATAGCCGCACTTAAGCAGTGCTTCCTTCCTCTTTATCTCTTGCAGTTCTGTCATGAGATGCAGCAGCAGCGGCAGCCGCCTCTTTCTTCTTTAACTGCTCTATCTCTTTTTTATTTAATTTCACAGTCAGGAATTTAATGACATTTTCATCAATCCTGTAGTTCCTCTCAAGCTCTGAGTTAATGTCACCCTTTCCCTGGAAACGAAGGAGGATATAGACTCCCCTCTTTTCCTTTGCTACCTCATAGGCAAGTTTTTTCTTCCCCCAGTTTTCAGTAGTAAGAAGCTCGGCGCCTTGTTTCACAATGCCTTCCATTTTACCTACTGTCTTCTGGATATCCTCATCGCTGACAGAGGACTTCAGGATAAATATAGACTCATATATGTTCAATGTTTTCACCTCCTTCCGGGTTTAATAGCCCTGTTTATAAAAAAACAGAGCAAGGAGAAATGGTATGATGTTACTTTAATAATACGTATGTATTAATTAAGCAGCTCTGATAACCCTCTCCGTCTGTGTCTTATTTTTTGGCTGAGAAGAGAGCATCTCTATGACCCTCGGCGGGCATTTGTCAGCACATATGGTACAACCGATACATTTGACAGGATCAACAACATGCAATTGCTTTGATTCTCCTGATATAGCATCAACCGGGCAGACCTTCTTGCAGATCAGGCAGCCAATGCACTCTTCATGCACATATGCCACCTCTCTAACAGGAATAAGGTCAGATATAATATTTGTCGGACAAACAGGAACACATAACCCGCAACCAGTACATTTATCATAGTCAATTCGCGCAAGGAAACTGTCTATAGTAATGGCATCATAGGGGCAAACCTTATCGCATTTGTTGCAGGAGATACATCCGACGCTGCATACCTTCTTTGTATCAGCTCCTTTATCCAGCGAACGGCAGAAGATATGAACATCCTTATTTTCAGGTACAAGCTCAATTAGATTCTTGGGACAAGGCGGGATACACAACCCACAGCCAGTACATTTATCATCTATTACAACCGGAAGCCCGTTCTTGCTCATATACATGGCATCAAAGGGACATGCCTTCACGCAACTTGCCAGACCGAGGCAGCCATAGACACAACTCTTGGAACCCCCGGATATAAGGACAGCCGCATTACAATCCTGTATGCCGTGATATTCAAATTTCTCTGTTGCCTCCTGTTGTCCGCCAAGGCAGTAAACGCGTGCAAGCATCCTTTCCGGCATCTCCGGGGCAGTAACGCCCATTACAGCAGAGATCTTCTTTGTTAAAGCGGCTCCGCCAGGCGGACACCCGCTGACAGGGGCCTTACCTTCCGCGACAGCCATTGCAAACCCCAGGCATCCGGGAAATCCACATGCCCCGCAATTTGCATGAGGCAGAAAACTATCAATTTCCGAAACCTTGGGGTCAACTTGAACGGCAAACTTCCTGGCCGCAATCCCAAGCCCCAGACTTGCCAGAGCACCCATGGCACTCATTGTTATGATAGCATCTAACATATTAACCTCTTTCAGACCTCTTGATATATTTCCCGATTTAAACCTTCAACTATATATTATAAACTATTTATACTTATATGAGCAACTCTTTTACATCTTCACCAAGCCTGCAAATCCTAAAAATGCGAGAGACATCAGCCCTGCAGTAACCAGTGCCATTGGTGTTCCCTGCAATACCCTGGGTATTCTTGCATGAATAGTCTGTTCACGAATTCCTGCCATCAGCAGCAAGGCGATAGTGAACCCAATTGAAGCGCCTACTGCAAAGAAGAGCGTCGGGAAAAAATCCATCTCCTTCTGAACGACAAGCAGCGCAGCACCCAGCACTGCACAATTCGTCGTTATCAAAGGCAGAAATATTCCGAGAGAATTATAAAGAGCAGGACTGGTCTTACGTATAACCATCTCCACAAATTGCACCAGTGTTGCAATGACAAGAATAAACACTATAGTTCTAAGATAAACAAGATCAAACGGTACAAGCACAAACCTTTCTATTATCCAAGAAGTAAGAGATGCAAGTGTCATAACAAATACCACAGCCATTCCCATTCCAATGCTTGTTTCAATCCTGGCGGATACACCAAGAAACGGGCATATCCCGAGAAAACGCGCAAGAACGAAATTTGTTACAAATATTGTACTTACAAGTATAAGCAATATTTCAACGACACCATCCATCCCTATTTCCTCACCTTTCTCTTCTCTTCTATCATGTTGACAAATGCGACCAGGAGGCCCAGACCGATAAAAGCCCCTGGTGGCAATATCATTACTATCATAGGCTGGTATTCATAGTTAAATAGTTCCATGATACCGGTAAGTACAGGTATATCAAACCATGTTCCATTGCCAAGTATCTCCCGCAATGAACCGAGTAAAGCGAGAACCATGGTAAATCCTATACCCATACCGAGTCCGTCTGAAATAGATCTGATAATCGTGTTCTTTGATGCAAACGCCTCTGCCCTCGCAAGCACCAGACAATTCACCACAATAAGTGGAATAAATATACCCAGGGCCTGATGCAACTCAGGAACAAATGCCGCCATCATCAGGTCGGTAACTGTAACAAATGATGCTATAACTATAATGAAGGCAGGGATCCTGATCATATCCGGTATAATCTTCCGAAATATGGAAACCATGATATTGGATGATATCAGAACAAAGGCAGTCGCGACACCCATACCGACTCCATTTACCGCAGAGGTTGTAACGGCAAGTGTCGGACACAATCCAAGCATTATGCGGGATAGCGGCATCTCTTCCCACAGCCCTTTAACAAAGTCTCCGGCAAGTTCTTTAAGATTGATCAGTGACGGGGTACTTACAACCGGTTGAACATCCGCAATATCTGAAGACATCATTTCCCTATCCGCCATTACCAGTCTCCTTCCTGTAAATTTCCAGTCCCTTCTTTACCGCATTAGCAACAGCCCTTGGTGATATAGTGGCGCCGCTGAACTGGTCAATTTCACCTCCATCTTTCTTAACCGATATCGGAGTGCCGTCATCCAGGGATCTACCTTTAAACTGATTCCTCCATTCTTCTTTCTCAATCTTATTGCCAAGCCCTGGTGTCTCTTTATGGCTTATGATCTCGATGCCGGATAATTTATTGTCAGGTCCAACACCCATCAATATTGCTATATCTCCTGAGTAGCCGTCAGGGGCAATAACCTGAAAGGCAGTTCCGACCGGTGTTTCATCCATTCTGCCCCTAAAGAATTTTACCTTTATATCTCTGCCCTTCTTGTCCTGTCCAATAATTACGTCAGTAGCCTCACTGTCTATAGCATTATTGAATGCAGGGAGGACCGACTTGAGTGCATTGACAGTCTTAAGACGCTGCTGTTCAGCAATAGGACCCTTTGTAATATCATATACTTTAGCAAGGGCTGCTGCTGCTATCAAACAGAATATTGTCAAAACAATGATTAATCGTAACATAATTATTGTACTACTGACTACTGAATAGTGACTTTTTACCCGCTGCCTGCCTTTACAGCGCCATATCTCACCGGCCTGACATATCTGTCAATCAAAGGAGATACTACATTCATCAAAACAATAGCAAAGGATACCCCTTCCGGATACCCGCCCCACATCCTTATTATTACAGTTATCAGCCCGCAGCCAAAACCAAAGAGCAATTGTCCCTTGAGTGTCACCGGACATGTTACCATATCAGTTGCCATGAAAAAAGCCCCTATAATCAGGCTTCCTGTTACCAGATGAAAGACAGGGTTGGCATATTTAGACGGATCTATAATCCAGAATATACCGCTGAAAATCATGACCGTACCAATCATACTAACTGGTATGTGCCAGGTTATATACTGTTTATATATAAGATATGCAGCGCCAATCAGGAGCGCTATCGCTGACACCTCACCTATGGAACCGGCAATATGCCCTGTTACAGCATCCCATACATTAAACTCCGCTATACTTCCAATTCCTTTTCCCGTGAGCCTGGCCATCTGAAGCTCTCCCAGCGGTGTAGCGCCGGAACTGGCGTCTGTGCCTGAAAAGACTGGACTGGGAGCGGGCCAGGTTGTCATTTGCAGGGGAAAGGCTATAAGCAGAAATACCCGTGACATCAGGGCAGGATTGAATGGATTAAATCCAAGTCCGCCATAAAGCTGTTTACATATTATTATTGCAAAAAAACCGCCTATTACGCATATCCACCATGGTGAACCGGGCGGTAAGGTAAGACCCAGGAGCAGACCCGTGACTGCTGCACTTCCATCTGTAACTGAAATCCTTGCACCGCTCAGTTTCTGATAAATAGCCTCCGCAGCCATAGAGGAACTTACTGAAACTATAAGGACATAGAGCGCACCCCAGCCAAAAAAATAAAGTCCTGCCAGTGATGCAGGCGCCAGTGAGAGGACAACAGTCCACATTATTCTCTCAATGGAGTCCTGACTCAGTTGATGCGGGGATGACGTCAGAATAAGCTTTGGGGCAGGCTCTTCTGATTTTCCCTTTTTCTCTTCCTGTTCTGCTGCCGCCTCTGCCATCTCAACACTAAAGTGGCCGCTTCACTAAGCGACCCTGCTCTTTGCCTTTCTCATTTCTGCTTTAATATACCGAATCTGCTGCACTATCGGCCTCCTGGAAGGACAAACATATGTGCAGCATCCGCACTCAATACAGTCCAGCACATGATATTCCTCAGCATCCTTAGGCTTTCCAGCCTCTCCAAGGATACTGTACATGTTAGGCAGCAGGCGGATCGGACACGCCTGAACACACCTGCCGCACTTGATACACGCACGAAAGTCTTCCAATACAATATCAGCTTTAGGTATTACAAGGATTCCGGATGTCCCTTTAAGTATTGGTACGAGCATGGAATACTGGGTCATTCCCATCATGGGACCTCCAAATATTATCTTGCCAGGCTCTCCTGCAAGACCGCCGCACTCTGTAATAACATGCTCGAGCAGGGTTCCTACCAATATCCTGAAATTACCGCGCCTGTTGATCCCGTTACCTGTAACTGTAACAATACGGTCAACAAGCGGAATGCCGTACCTTACGGCATTGTACACAGCAGCAGCAGTCCCGACATTCTGTACTACAATACCGACATCCATAGGAAGCCCGCCTGAAGGGACCTCTTTACGGGTCACACTCTTTATAAGCTGCTTCTCAGCTCCCTGAGGATATTTCTTTGCCAGCGATATAACACTGATATTTGTACCGGATGCAGCCCTCTTAATTGCCTCAATTGCCACGGGTTTATCATTTTCAATACCAACATATCCTGCATTTACACCCATTATGTGCATGAAGATCTTCATACCCTCGATAATTTCCATTGATTTCTCAACCATTAGCCTGTCATCAGAGGTCAGGAAGGGTTCACACTCTGCACCATTTAGTATAACCGCACTAATTTTCTTCTCTTTAGGAGGGTTTAATTTGACATGAGTTGGAAATGTTGCCCCGCCCATTCCAACTATCCCGGATCCGAATATGATATCTTTCAATTCCCTGGGGTCCATGTTAAGGTAATCCCTGTTTTCTCTGAGGGAATCTATGGCATCATCTTTTCCGTCATTCTCAATAACAATTGAATTGGACTGATTGCCCGACGGGTGAGGAAATCTTCCTATAGCAACGACTTTACCAGAAACAGAACTATGTACGGGAGAAGAGACAGCCCCTTTTGCCTCTCCGACTTTCTGGAACTTCTTTACCAGGTCTCCTATTTTTACCAGCGGTTCACAGGGGGCCCCTATATGCTGAGACAAAGGAATTACGACCTTTACAGGCGGTTTTATCTCTGCGACAGGAATGGAGCTTGTCTCACTCTTCCTGTCTATTGGATGTATACCTTCTCCGGCTATAGTCCACATAACTAATGAAAAAAATTAAATATCAGAAATTAATATATCATGGGTTAAAATAAAATTTTACCATTTGATATTTGATTTCTGATTCAGTCAGCCTTTTTTATTCCTATCCTTAAGGATGTCACTCAACTCATCCATGAATTGATTTATATCCTTAAACTCTCTGTAGACTGATGCAAACCGCACATAAGCTACTTCATCAAGGGCATGGAGCTCTCTCATGACTTCTTCCCCTATCATAGTACTCGGCAGCTCTTTTTCTCCACTTTCCTGAACTTTTTTCTCTATCCTTGAAACAGCCTCTTCCAGTTCATCCATCCCTACATTTCTCTTCTCACAGGCTTTCTTTAGGCCAGACAGGATCTTATTCCGGTCAAATACCTCTCTCCTCCCATCCTTTTTTACTACTACAGGAAGGACATCTTCTATATGCTCGTATGTAGTAAATCTTCTCCTGCACATGAGACACTCACGCCTGCGCCGGATCGAATTACCTTCCTTTCCCTCTCTTGAATCTACAACCTTGTCTTCAATATGTCCGCAGAAGGGACATTTCATAATAACTCCATTGCCCTATTTATCTGAATATACCGGAAATCTCCTGCACAAATCCCCTGCATCACGCCGTACTTCATTGTAGACATTCTCGTTTCCTAAGCTGCTGAGAACCCTGTCAATATATTCTGCTATCTTATCCATCTCAGCTTCTTTCATACCCCTTGATGTTACTGCCGGCGTGCCAATTCTTACGCCGCTGGTGACCATAGGTGGTTTATCATCAAATGGTACCGCATTTTTATTAAGCGTTATCCCTGAGGCATCAAGTGCCGCCTCTGCATCTTTACCGGTTATACCCTTGTTCCTTAAATCAGCAAGCATCAGATGATTATCTGTTCCGCCTGAAACAAGGTTATATCCCCGTTTAACAAGTCCTTCCGCAAGACGCCCTGCATTTTTTGCAACCTGCTCCTGATACACCTTGAACTCCGGAGTCAGCGCCTCTTTAAAGGACACTGCCTTGGCAGCTATTGCATGCATCAGGGGTCCGCCCTGAATGCCGGGAAATATGCTCTTATCAATAAGCTTTGCATGCTCTGCCCTGCACATAATCATACCGCCCCTTGGACCTCTTAATGTCTTATGCGTAGTTGTAGTAACAAAGTCACAATGAGGAAAAGGACTTGGATGAACACCTGCGGCTACGAGACCTGCTATATGTGCGATGTCTGCCAGAGTATAAGCCCCCACCTCTTTGGCTATAGCCTGGAACGCCTTGAAATCAATAATCCTTGAATATGCGCTTGCACCTATGACAATAATCCTGGGCCTTCGTTCAATTGCCAGTCTTCTAACTTCATCGTAATCAATAGTCCCTGTCTCGCGGCCTACCCCATAGCTTACAACATTATAGAATATTCCGGAAAAATTCACCTTGCTGCCATGGCTCAGATGTCCACCATGTGCAAGGTCCATCCCCATAATCGTGTCCCCGGGTTTAAGGACAGCAAAATATACAGCCATATTGGCCTGTGTCCCGGAATGAGGCTGAACATTTACATGCTCAGCTCCAAAAATCGCCTTTGCCCTTGAGATTGCGAGGTCTTCCACGACATCAACAAACTCACATCCGCCGTAATAGCGCTTATGCGGATAACCCTCGGCGTACTTGTTGGTCATAACACATCCCTGAGCATCAAGCACTGCCTTACTTGCATAGTTCTCTGATGCAATAAGGAGAATATGGTTGTTCTCTCTCCTGATCTCATTTTGAATCGCCTCAAAGACCTCAGGATCTGTGTTCTGTAATTCAGACATCCTTATATCCCTCTCTATATATTCTTATTATTGTTGAATAAACCTTTTTCAAGCTCACTTATCTTATCGAGCCTTCTCTGGTGCCTGCCGCCTTCAAAATCTGTCCTTAACCATGCATCCACCATCATCAGCGCTATTTCCTTGTCCAGGACCCTTCCGCCAAGAACCAGTATATTTGCATCATTATGCAGTCTGCTCATCCTCGCGGTATACATATCACAGCACAAGGCTGCCCTGACATGAGGGAACTTGTTAGCTACGATAGACATCCCGATACCTGTTCCGCAGGATAAAATCCCCCTGTCTGCGACACCTTTAGAGACAGCATCTGCAACCTTGATACCATAGTCTGGATAGTCTACTGACTCAGGATTGTCAACACCAAAATCTGTTATCTCAAATCCCTTCTCCTTAAGTAGTTCGACTATCTTTTCCTTGAGGTCGCAGCCCCCGTGATCTGATGCAATCGCAATTTTCATGTTTCAGGACAGCTATCCCAGTTATCTTATTACAGTAGATTAGGGTCATTAATACTACCTTATCCAATTATTTTACGTCAAGTTAATTTTTGGATAGTAAATTTCCGGATCTGTCAGGGCACTGATGGTTTCCGGGCAGCAACGACCCGGAATACCATTGGCAGGGTTATTTTATCTCCACCCTTATACTTATTTGCAGAGTCAATTATTTCCTTTTCTGCAGCCTCTTTCTGCTCCCTTGTAAGCCGTGCAAATAAAGGCTGGAGCGGGGCAGCCATCTCTTTTACATTTGCAAGATATTCTTCTCCAGAGTTAAAGATGGTCTCGCCTGAGATTTCCTCGTCAGTCATGCCAGACATGCCTGCAGAATTTGTCATACCAAGAAGTTCTCCGGGTTTAGCAAGCCTGAATATGCCGGGCTGATCAGGAGGCGGGGCAGGCACATCAACATATTTTTTTAACACTGCCATCGGTATACTTACAAAAGGATTCTTTTCTGCTGAAGACCATACAGCTGCCGAGAAGTAACCGCCATTTTTCAGTACCCTTGATATCTCATTTAATGCCGCATGTATATCAGGAAGGAACATCAGGCAGAAGCGGCTGATGACCGCATCAAATGAGGCGGCTTCGTACGGCAGTGACGATACATCAATTGAGTGGAATGAAATATTTTTCACCCCGGATTCCTGCGCCTTCCTTCTGGCAACTGCAAGCATGTTCTCAGACAGATCCAGCCCTACAACCTCTCCACTGCTGCCAACAGCATGAGAAGCAAGTATCGAGGGGTATCCTGTACCACATCCAAGATCAAGCACCTTCTGGCCGGGACAGATCCGCGCATCACCAATCAGCCGGTAACTGACAAAGGTCAGGCTCTGCTCAAGGTTCTTATCCCACTTCTCCCATGCCGGGGCAACACGGTCCCAGTTCTGGCGCTGTATCTCTACTTGTTTCTCTGCATCTGAAGATGACATATAATCCCTCGCTGATCAGGGGCCAGCTGCAAATCGTTATTGTTCGACTGCAAAGAATACATCGTTTGGACTCGAAGTCGTTGATAACCGGGTATTGCGGTAGTCTGTCCAGATAACGTATGCCTTCCCATCCGCTGCAGCGATTCCAGGCTTTTCACGCCATGTAACACCGCTGCTGTTATCTGTATTATCATTAACAATCCTGTTGGTAGTAAAAGTTCCGCCGTCACTGCTCTTTGAGAAGTATATATCTTTTGTCCCGTTTCTCCAGTCATCCCATACCATATAGATATTGGTATCATCAGCAGCAAGTGCCGGATATGCTGATCCTCCAAACGAGCCGGAACTTCCGCTGTCAGGGACAGAAAGGGTTGTCTTGATAATTCCGAGTGTCCCGCCGTCAACAATCGTCATATCAATATCATAAGAACTGATTATCTCACCTGCAAATTTAGGTTCACTTACTAATACCCGCTGCCATGCAACGTACACGTCACATACAGGATCACTGATAGTATTGCAGGCAGGATCAACTGCTATTGAGGGATACCTGGCATTGTAACCTGACGTCACCTCAAATTCCAGTGATGCCCCTGGTGTACCCCCGGTTATCTTTCTCAGTTTTATACGGGTTGGAATAGCCGGGAACTGCACAAGTTCTTCACCCAGGTCTTCCCAGACAGCATAGGCAGTACCCGCTGGATCCATGCCAACAGCAGGCCGTCTCCCGGCTAAAGAAAGATACGTCCTGTCAGAAAATGTACTCCCGAGATTACTGCTCCTTGCGAAATATATGTCCGGATAATTATCGCCGGGATTCTCCCTGTGCTCCCATATTACATATATTTCATCAGAGTATACGGCAATTGATGGTGAAGTGTCCTGATCAAGACTGCCTGTAATATCAGGATTAATCTGCTTCGTCGGTTCAAAGCCCGTAGTATTGTCATACTTTCGGAACAAAATGTCAGAATCCCCCTCCCCCCTGTCCTCCCAGACGATAAAAACATCTCCGGCGGCATCCACTGCTATTGAAGGAGAGAACTGTTCACCCCGCAAAGTGTCATCATCAACAGGCATCGGCAAATCAAAGCTGCTGCCGCCGTTGACACTCCTGCTAAAATAAGCCTTATATACACCGGATGAATTGTCAGACCAGACTGAATAAATATTTATATTTCCCGTACCTGCATCCTTAAAGACTGCTATATTTTTTTGCCCTGATGAGTATGTGTTTGACCTTGATGTCCCTGCAGTATAATGCGTGGTCAATCTTTTACTCGCCTTAAATGTGGTAAGGAAGGCTAAAGCACTTGAAGACGATCCGTTTGAATCAACCGCCTTTATAATAACTTTCTCAGGGGCAATTCCTGCGTCTGAAGGCGCTTTATAATCACCGTCGGAATCTATTGTACCTACAACTGTCCCGTCTTTTTCGCCAAGCACACCCTCTACACTCCAGGTAAATGTACCATCAGATTCAACATTAAATCCCTGTGTTTCACCCAGGGTTACTACTGCCGATTCGGGTACGACCTTAAACAGGGCCTTGTTGTCCCCTTCCCCGGAGCATCCTGTCAGCATCAGCAGCACGATTGAAAGACAGAGGGCAATATTTAATACTGGACTGGGAACTTCTAACTTAATCATAGAATCCGGTCTCATCCATGAACTTATCTATGGCAAACAGGGTCTTGTCCCTCGCCTCATAAAATCCCATATGTCCGACACCACTCAATAGCAATGCCTCAGCATGGTCTGGTTTAACAAGGAGCGGCAAAATCTTATCCGGTGGAATAAGGAGGTCATCCCTGCCGATGATAAACAATACCGGATACCCTGCATCATCCAATACATGCTGACGGTCCTTCCTGTCACGCATCCCGGCAAGAGCAGCAATAAGTCCATCTTCATGAATATTCAATGCAGTCGCCAGTGTCTTTTCAACCTGCCCCTTCATCTTAATAACATTTGCAGGTGCAAACATCTTAGGAATCAGCCCTTCAAGGAATCCCTTCTTATCCTTCTTCACCGACTCAATAGCCTTATCCCTGTCCCGCTTTTTCTCCTCAGTGTCAGCGAGTGCCGTTGAGTGAAAAAGACAGAGCCCATTTACCTTCTCAGGAAACAGCTCTGCAAAGGCAAGGGCAGTATACCCGCCCATTGAATGACCAGCCACAGTACACTTTTCAACGCCTGCGGACTTTAGTACAGCAGCCGCACTCTCTGCCTGCATCTCCATTGTATTTACATGTTCACCTGAGCTGTTTCTTATTGCAGGAGGCGTGCTATTCCCATGACCTAACAGGTCTGGTGAAATAACCCTGAATTTTCTTGAAAGGATGCTACTAAAGTAGTCCCATATCTGGGATGACTCACAAAAGCCATGAAGCAGTAGGAGTGTCTCTCCCTTTCCCTCATCTCTGTAAGGTATCCTGAATTTTCCGTATATAGCCTCTTTCATGCGTATCGCAGATTATACCATACTGAAAGAGAATTTCAATGAAGATGCTCTGCAAACTCGGCTACCCTGGGTTTGACTACATTCTGATAGTCTGTGTAATCCATTACCACTGTCTCGTAATGATTACCGGCATTAAAAAAGATCTTCTCATCTTCTGTCAGAGATTTGTCAACAAAGGTCTCAATGTTGTAGAGATTTCCAAAAGGAGGTTCGGCTCCGGCCTCACAATCAGGAAAAACTGACTTAAACTCCTCTTCAGTTGCAAGCCTCAGGTCAGTTTCGTGAAGCACTTCTTTCAACTTTCTGAAGTCTATCCTCCAGCTCGCCGGCATAACGGTCATCACATACCGGTCCTTTGCCTTAACCATTACAACCTTTGCCAGGTTTTTCCCGGACACATGCATTGCCTCAGCTGTTTCCTGGGCAGTATACGCCTCCTGATGTTTTATTGTCTTATAGATGATATTATTCTTCTTTAAAACCCCCTCTACCCTTTCAACGATGGCCATGACACACCTCCTTCCATAGCTGTTCCGTATATAACTTATCTCCACGGAATGGTGATGTCAAGAAAACCGTCAGCAATCCCTGTTTTCGCAAGAATTCAAGTACGTAAACAGGCATTTAAAATATGCTATAATAGAAGATTAACTCACCGTATTAGTAATTAAATAAACTATTATGAGCAACAAGTATCTCATCATCCAGGGCGCAAGGCAAAATAATCTAAAGAATATCAATCTTTCTATCCCTCACAATAAGGTAACTGTAATAACAGGGTTAAGCGGGTCAGGCAAGTCCTCACTCGCGTTTGATACAATATTTGCAGAGGGTCAGTGGCGCTATATCGAGTCACTCTCGACATATACGCGGATGTTCATAGACAAGATAGACAGGCCTGATGTCGATGTTATACGAAATATCAGGCCTGCTATAGCCATCGAGCAGAAGAATCCTGTCAGGTCTTCACGGTCAACTGTCGGGACTGCAACCGAAATCTATGACTACCTGAGGCTTCTATTTTCCAAGATAGGCAGAGTTGAATGCCCGGGGTGCGGCAGCAGCGTAAAGTCATATAGCCCTTCCGATGTGGTAAAAGAGCTGATGAAGGATTATGAAGGCCAGAGGGCATACATACTCACGCCCGTTATCATCCCGGATAAGAACGCTCCAACTGCTAAAGGCAAGAAAACAGGAAAAGACAAGAACAGTGCATCGAAAAAAGAAGCGTTAAGCACCCTCCTTGGGAATCTTGCCCAAAGGGG
This sequence comes from uncultured Nitrospiraceae bacterium, assembly GCA_964611625.1. Lineage (GTDB taxonomy): Bacteria > Nitrospirota > 9FT-COMBO-42-15 > HDB-SIOI813 > HDB-SIOI813 > RBG-16-43-11. Next base: position 101,095 of record CAZTAM010000004.1, read on the forward strand.
TTTTTTCAGGTTCAAGTCAGGAAACGATATATTCAATATCCCGGGTGAGCTCCCGCCGGATATAGATGATCATTATTCCAGAGGCGATATCTATACCGTCATTGACCGTATATCTGTGAATACGCATGGCCGCAGGAGGATATCTGATTCTGTTGAACTTGCATTCAGGGAGGGAAGGGGAAGCATACTGATAGATGTCATAGGACGTGAAACCCTGAGATTCGACACTAAATTCAAGTGCCATCAATGTGACAGGATTTTTGTGAAACCCGAGCCGCTGCTCTTCTCCTTCAATCATCCTACAGGCGCTTGCACTCAGTGTAAGGGATTTGGAGATATTCTCCAGTATGATGAAGACCTGATTATCCCCGATAAAAATCTGACCCTGGAAGAGGGAGCTATTGAACCATGGACCAAGCCTGCTTATATCCGCTGGCAGAATCAGCTTCTCTCAGCATCTGAAAAATATGGCATAGACACATGCAAACCTTTCAACCAGTTTTCACCGGAAGAGAAGGATAAGATATTCAATGGCAATCGTGATTATGATGGAATAAATGACTTCTTCTCATATCTTGAGGGTAAGCGTTATAAACTTCATGTAAGGGTATTCATCAGCCGTTACAGAAGCCCTTTCAAATGTCCATCCTGCAAAGGAACACGGCTAAGACCCGAGGCCCTGCATGTCAGGATAAAAGAAGCCGGTTCGGGTGCCGGGATGAACATACATGAGCTGTGCAGTATGCCGGTAAGCGACCTTCACAGACGGTTCTCATCTTTGACACTGACACCATATGATCAGGAGGTAGCAGCAGATATTATAAAACAGATAGAGTCGAAGACCGGTTTCATCCTTAAGATAGGCCTTGACTATCTTACACTGAATCGCCAGACAAGAACGCTTTCCGGCGGGGAGTCTCAGAGGATCAATCTCTCAAACCAGCTTGGTTCAAGGCTTGTAGGAACCCTTTACGTCCTTGATGAACCAAGCATTGGGCTTCATGCAAGGGATACAAACAGGCTTGTGGAAATAGTAAGGGAAATAGCCTCAGCCGGGAATACGGTGATTGTCGTTGAACATGATAAGACAATGATCGAATCAGGAGACCACGCTATTGAATTGGGACCTGGCGGCGGCGAAAACGGCGGTGAAGTGGTTTTCTCGGACCAGATTGATAAGTTTATTGACTCTGACTGCCTCACGGCCCGGTATCTCAGAGGAGAACAGCATATACCAGTACCGGACATAAGAAGGACTGGAAGCGGAAAGATACTTACGCTGAATGGGGCAAAGGAACATAACCTGAAGGATATAACGCTGAAGATTCCACTGCGTACCCTCACCTGCATCACCGGTGTTTCCGGTTCAGGAAAAAGCACATTGATACAGGATACCCTCTACAGGGCGCTCGCAAGAGTTTTCAGAATCGGTTTTGACAAGATGGGGAAGTTTGAAAGACTTTATGGTGCGGAATACCTTCGGGGCGTGAAACTTATTGACCAGAAGCCTATAGGTAAGACGCCAAGGTCCAATCCCATCACTTACATAAAGGAGTTTGATGTTATCAGAAAGTTATTTGCATCAGAGAGAGAGGCAAAGATAGCAGGGCTTTCTCCATCATCGTTTTCATTTAATACCTCTGGCGGGCGGTGCGAGACATGCCAGGGGAGCGGGTATCAGCGTCTTGAGATGTATTTCTTTGAAGATCTCTACGTTACATGCGATAAGTGCGAGGGACATAGATACAGGCCCGAGGTCCTTAAGATAAAATATAAGGGGAAGAATATAAGCGAAGTACTGAAGATGACTATAAGCGAGGCAAGAGGATTCTTTAAAGAAGAAACCTCCATCAGAGAAAGCCTGCGCTTACTTGACGATGTGGGACTTGGATATCTGAGGCTCGGACAGCCGGCGACCACACTCTCCGGGGGCGAGGCCCAGCGATTAAAGATATGCAGTGAGATAAGCAGGAAAGATGCAAGGAATATCCTCTATCTTCTGGATGAACCGACAACAGGATTACACTTTGATGACATCAGAAAACTCCTCCATGTCTTCAATCGCCTTGTGGAGAGGGGCAATACTGTAGTTGTCATTGAGCATAACATAGACGTGATAAAGTCTGCAGATTACATAATTGACCTCGGACCAGAGGGCGGTGATAACGGCGGAGAGATCGTGGCAGAAGGAACACCTGAAGAAATAGCTGAGTGCGTTAAATCTTATACAGGAAACTTCCTGAGAGAATACCTGAAAAAATAAAACACATACCTATCCGTCCTCCTCAATACCTGCTCACCTTAGGCCTTCTGCCTGTTTAATGAAGAAAACATCAGTGAATGTAGTAAGAAAGAATTAACATCGCTGCAAACAGAATGCCAGCTATTATGCCGCCTATTATATGTAAATCCCTGTCCTCGTGGCCGAATTCCATCCAGTGGTAGCCCTGAGGCAGGATATGAAGCCTGCCCATCCTTATCACCCCCTTTCTTTCTTCGATTTCGATGAAGGATTGATTAAAGAGGGCTTTCTGCTCTCTGCCTGAAATACTACTATTTAATTATATAGCTCAGTTTTTAAGGTTATGCAAGGATTCACTCCGTTCAAAGCATATCAGCGCAGTCGAGAGTCGGCCTGCTATTCAACGCTGCCCAATAAGCTTATCGCGATTGTGCGGTGAGTTAAAATCAATTTCAGGCCCTACCGGGACTATCCCCGTGGGATTGATATCAGTATGAGTTATATAATAGTGCCGCTTGATGTGATTAAAATTAACCGTCTCTGAGATTCCTTCATACTGATACAACTCCCTTAAGTATCCCCAGAGGTTTGGATAATCAACGATCCTCCGGATGCTGCACTTAAAGTGGCTGAAATAGACCGCATCAAAGCGTATTAGTGTGGGAAACAATCTCCAGTCGGATTCTGTCATATTATTGCCCACAAGGTATCTGTTTGTCCTGAGACGCTTCTCAATCTCGTCAAGTGCCTTGAACAGTTTCAGGACTTCCAGTTCGTATGTATTCTGTATGACTGCAAAACCTGCCCTGTATACTCCATCATTTACATTTATATAAATAAAATCATTGATCTCATCAATCTCTGCACGGAGTGCCTCGGGGTATAAATCGAGATTGTTTTTTGCGAACTTATTGAATTCACTGTTAAACATGCGCATGATATCATCATCGGCGTTTGAGACAATCCTGCGCGTTTTCTTATCCCAGAGGACAGGTACTGTGACTCTCGCGTCGTAATGAGGATTCGAGGCCATATACGCCTCACTTAAAAACTGAAAACCGTTTACCACGTCCTCGCTGCACCCCGGACCATTTCGAAACGCCCATCCACGCTCATCACGAATCGGGTCAACAACTGTCATGCCAATGACATCTTCGAGCCTTCTTAACCTGCGCATTATGATTGTACGGTGGGCCCACGGGCAGGCAAGGGACACATATAGATGATAACGGCCTTTTTCAGCAGGATAACCTTTTGATCCGTCGCACGTTACCCATCCCCGAAACTGGTCTTCCTGCCTGACAAATCCACCTTCTTCACTTCGTTCCTTCGGGAATATCATCTGACTGTCCTCGTCTCTGCAAGAAGTATTAAATAGCAAACGGGATTGAAAGGTTTGTTAATTTATTATAACACCTTCTCAATCTTACAGTAAACACAGGCAGTACAACTCAGTTAATACATCTGGTGATTAATTCTAATATCAGTCATAACCCTCCCCATGCATCACAACTTTTCCCTTAAATACTCGGTTAATAAATACTGCATACACTGATATCACCGGAAGGGAAATCAGTGTAATAATCAACATAACTTTTAATGTGTAAGGGCCTGCTGATGCATTATAGGCAGTCAGACTGTAAAGCTGGTTAATACTTGACGGGACCATATCCGGAAACAGGCTTAACCCAATTAAACCCATTATTGAGGCTATCATCACTGCTGATGATGAAAATGCCCTGCCATGTCGTCCTCTTCTGTTTGCATACGGTATATAAAAAAGTGCTGCAAGATTTATTACCGCAAGAAGGATTGACAATGGTTTATTTACCAGGTTCTCATACAAGGCCGGCAACGTGTATATCGTCACGGCGACTGCAGCAGCGTAGAGGATTACAAAGACTGCCCATGTAATAAACATATATCCCTTTAATCTGCCAATATAGCCATCATCAGCCTTTAACGTCATATAAACCGCACCGTGCATTGCTGATAGTGTCAGGACAAGTAAACCAATCATAAGAGCGTATGGATTGAAGAGAGTTACGGAAAGGCCGGCAACAGCCTGCTCCTCATTAACAGGCAGCCCCTGCAGGATATTGCCAAGCATGATACCAAACAACAGGGCTGCCGAAAGACTGCCGACGCCAAAACACCAATCCCAGAACCTCTTCCACGATTCGGATATTAACTTATTTCGAATCTCAATAGACATGGCCCTTAATATTAATGAGAAAAGGAGCAGGAAGACCAGGATATAAAATGCACTCAGGACTGTGGCGTAGACAACTGGAAATACAGCGAACAGGGATCCGCCGCCTGCTATAAGCCAGACCTCATTGCCATCCCAGAGCGGTCCGATAGCGCTCATATTAACACGCCTCTCATGTTCATCGCGCGCGAAAAGATGTAAAAAACCAACTCCTAAATCATACCCATCAAGTATGGCGTAAACTGTGATAAACAGGCCAATCAGCAGATACCATATCATGTTCAGATCCACTTATTTATCTCCCTCCTTACAAGATAAAAATATAATCCGCCAATTAATGTATACAGAATTACAAACATTGCAAGAGTAAACATTACATCAGCAGCAGGCAAATTAAGTGACGCCCCGTCTGTTGTTTTCATGACCCTGTAAATAATCCAGGGCTGGCGCCCTACCTCTGCGGCGATCCATCCAAGCTGTGAGGCAATAATCGGAAGGGGGACAGACCACACAAGTAACCGCAGGAAATTCTTTGAATCAAATAATCTCCCCATATAAAGTTTAATTACGCCATAGAGGGTCAGAACAATAAAAAACATGCCAAGTATCACCATGGTTCGAAACGCAATAAACGGTATCAGCCTTGGGGGCAGCTCATCAGGCGGAAAATCTTTCATACCCCTGATGGTTGCACCTGAATCACCAAATGTAATAAGGCTCAAAAGGCCGGGGATCTTTACCGCCCACCTGATTTCAGAATGCCCATCCCCCGGAATACCAAATAAAACAAATGGTGCATATGACATAGTCTCTTCTACAGCTTCAAGTACTGCAAATTTCTCAGGCTGTGTAAGGGCAACCTGCTTTGCATGTTCATGACCAAAAGGAATGACCTGAAGTACAGATAAAATAAGGCCCGCAATGAGGGAGTAACCAAGTAATTTTCCGGCAGCTTCAGCCTTGCTTTTCTTAAGAAGAAGATAAGAGGATATCCCTGCCACAAAAAAAGTACCTGTGATGAATGTTGAATCCAGAGTATGAAAATACCGCTGTAATGTTGACGGGTTAAAGATAACCTCACTGAAGTCAGTCAGGACTACCCTTCCATTCTCAATCACAAATCCTGCGGGTGTCTGCTGCCACGAGTTTGCCGCGAGTATCCAGAATGCAGAAATAGTAGAGGCTGCCGCAACCAGAAAGATGGAAAGCAGGTGAATTTTCCTGGACACCCTGTTCCTGCCGAATATATACAGGCCGAGAAAGGAAGCTTCTATAAAAAAGGCAACAATCCCTTCTGCCGCAAGCAATGGACCAAATACGTCTCCGGAGAACTTTGAATACTCTGCCCAGTTCATGCCTATCTGGAATTCCATGACAATACCAGTAACAGTCCCTGTTACAAAAGTAATGGCAAAGATCTTACTGAAAAACTTTGCGGCCGCAAGATACGCCTCGCCATCTTTTCTTCTCCAGGCAAGCAGCTCAATGGCTACAAGCCACCAGGCCAATCCGATGCTTATTGACACAAAGATAAAGTGAAATGAGATCGTCAGAAAGAATTGCAGGCGGGACAATAAAACAACATCCAAATATTTTTCTCCTGTATAATTACATCACTTTTATAACATACCCGTGATATTTACTCAAACGAGTTATAAACCTGCCGGGGACCTGATCGCAATTCAGGAAATAAAGTCAGGACTCTGTTTAATTTCAAAGATGGAAATTTGAATATTCCATATTAGAAATGGTATTATAAGTTCTGTCATGCCCATATATGAATACAGATGCAATACCTGCCGGAAAAAGGTGACTGTCCTCATTTTAAACCGCTCCCCTCAGGCGCCTGTCTGCAGTCACTGCGGCAGCAATGAGCTAACGCGGCTTATCTCGAGGTTTGCTGCGCCCAAGTCTGAAGAGGCAAGGCTTGAATCACTGGCTGATCCAGGCAAATGGGGTGATATAGATGAAAACGACCCTGCCAGCATGGCGAAATTCATGAAAAAGATGGGCAGGGAATTTGGTGATGAACTTGGAGAGGACTTTGAGCAGGAGGTAGAATCAGCAGTGGAAGAGGCATCGAAATCAGAAGACGGCACTGCTGAAACATCCCCTCCGGACTTATGAAGTGCAAACAGCCCTCCACATGAAACCCCTCTTACATTCCTCTCTGATAAACGGACCTTTTGATGACCCTGGCCTGTTTATTGATATAATGTGGGAAAAGCGCGCCCTGTTGTTTGATGCCGGGGATGTCTCGCGGCTTAATGCATCGCAATTACTGAAGGTTTCTGATGTCTTTATTTCGCATACCCATATGGACCACTTCATTGGATTTGACAACATCTTAAGGACTGTCCTGAACCGTGATAAGACCTTGCGGATATACGGTCCATCCGGGATAACTGACTGTATTGAGGGCAAATTGAGAGGTTATACATGGAACCTTACGGAAGAATATCCTTTCATACTAAACGTCACCGAGGTAACTACAGCAATATTGAAGATCTCTGAATTTAGGGCTTGTGATGGCTTCCAAAGGCATGATCTTGGGAACATCCCCTTTACCGGTATTTTATTAGAGGAGGATATGTTCTCTGTATGTTGCTCACCCCTTGACCATAAGATAACCTCGCTTGCATTTGCCCTGAAAGAAAGGTTTCATATCAATATAAACAGGGATAAACTTGACAAACTGAACCTTCCGGCCGGTTCCTGGCTTAGAAGGTTCAAACAGGCACTGTGGGAAGGCGCTCCTGATGATGAGAGTTTTGAGGTGACATGGAGTGATGATGCAGAGGGCGGGGAGATATTTTCTTTATCTGAATTAAAAGAGGAGATAGCGGTTATAACAGATGGACAGAAGCTGTCATATATAGTTGACGCAGTCTATAACAGCGATAATGAAGAAAAGATTGTAGAACTGTCCAGGGACTCAGATATCATGTATTGTGAAGCGGCTTTTCTTGATAAAGACATGGAGGCTGCATCAGAACGTTTTCATCTTACTGCAAGGCAGGCAGGCGCTCTGGCAAGAAAGGCAGGGGTAAAAGAACTGGTTGTCTTTCATTTTTCGCCGCGGTACACAGACGAACCAGATGAATTATACAAAGAGGCCCAGCAGGCATTCCGGGGCGGGATATAATGCACCCACCCTGGCCATTTATCTCTATTATCTGATTTTGCGGTTTTTGAATACCGGGACATCCATCTGTTCATTGAAACGGTCTCCCACACCTTCCAGGAGGTGACCAAACTTCTTTTCTTTCGTCTCAAGATAGAAACGGTTGTATTTATTTGGCTGGATAATTAATGGTATACGTTCTGTCACATTAACACCATACTGTTGAAGTTCCGCAATCTTCCGGGGATTGTTAGTCATAAGACGGACAGATTTAATCCTGAGGGAATGTATGATATGAGCGGCAATACTATATTCTCTTTCATCATCATGAAAACCAAGCGCTAAATTAGCCTCCTTAGTATCAAGTCCATCTTCCTGAAGCGCATAAGCCTTTATTTTGTTTACGAATCCAATACCGCGTCCTTCCTGCCTCAGGTATATCAACACCCCCATCTTCATCCTGCCTAAAGTCCGGAGTGCCGTAAGGAGCTGGTCATGGCAGTCACACCTCAGTGAACCAAACACATCTCCTGTTACACACTCTGAATGGAGTCTGACAACCACTTCTTCGTGATCCACGACATTCCCGTGAATAAGGGCTCCGTGTTCCTTGCTATCCCGGTTATTTAAAAATGCCGCAACCTGAAACTGTCCATATCTTGATGGAAGATTAGCTATGGCCTCTATCCTTACACATATCTTGTCACGACCGACTCCACAGCATTCATGGTCTTTATTCTCATCGAGAAGGTCTTTGATTTCTTTTTTTGTCATCATGCGTTAGAAAAACGGGTTATGCCCCGCTTCCTCTGCAACTGTAGTAGAAGGACCATGTCCTGGAAATATTCTCACATCTCTATTCAAGGATAATACTTTACCTCTCACACTTTTTAGCAGTGTGCTGTAGCCGTCCCTGCTGTATGGTCTCCCTACAGAACCTGCAAACAATGTGTCTCCTGAAAAACAGTAATCTTCAGTAGTATAGCAGGTACTTCCATTCGTGTGACCTGGTGTGGAAACAGCTCTAATGATGTGTTTACCAGCCTCAAACTCCATGCCATCCTTTACAATACATTCGTTTACCTTTAAATCATTCGATGCAGCTGCATTTGATTCCCCGTCCGGCACACATACTCTTGCACCGGTTGCATGGACAATCTCCTTTAATCCGCCAATGTGATCCGAGTGACAGTGCGTCAGGAAAATATATTTTAACCTAAGTGCATTCTCTTTTAAATTCCCTAAGACAGCCCTGCTGTCATTAGCTGTGTCAAAGACTGCCGCCTCGCCTGCAGCCCTGTCACAGAGGATATAGCCATTTACTTTATAAGTGCCGACATAACCGGTGATAGATATGACATCAGATATTGTTCCCTTTGGGCATACCCGAGGATACCACGAACCTTTAGCAATCGAATAGAGCTTCTCCTGATTAAGACCAAGAATTGCAGCAATAGTACCTGCCTCCATCTCTGAAGGATTGTGCCTGTATGACTCCATCTCTTCCAGTACAGAGACAGATAAACCAGACCTTTCAGCAGCCTGTATTACTGTCAATCCAAGCCCTGTGCGGGCCTTCTGAATAATATCGCCAAATTCATCTTCTAAAGTTTCCATGATTATCCGGAAAACCCTTCCTAACCCTTCTCCTCTCCCTCCTGCCCCCTTTTTCTCACTTTCCTTGCAGTCGTTATGAAACCAGTATGTGCGACCATCCGGTGATCAGGCCTCACGCTGTTGTCTTCAACATGCCATGTCCTGAGCAGTGTCTCGCTGGTTTCAATCTCTATAAAATTTCCCGATTCCTTCAATGTCCTTACTGCGGTCGAAACCTGCAGTATGGTAGGAAGATAAGATAGGAAGATACCTCCCTCTCTTAATGAATTTACGGCATGAGGCACGACCCTCCATGGCTCCGGAAGGTCCAGTATAATCCTGTCTACTCCAATCTCCTCTATCCCATTGTAGATGTCCTGCTCCCTGATTATGAGATTTCCTGTCTTTCCATGATAAAGCTGAATATTCTCAAGCGCCCTTTTGCTAAAATCCTCTCTTAGTTCATAAGAGATGACTTCCCCGCGATCACCTACAGCCCTCAACAGCGCCATTGTCAATGCGCCCGAACCTATACCAGCCTCAATCACCCTGGCAGCTGGGTATATATCACCGGCTATCAGTATCACCCCTATATCTTTAGGGTATATAACCTGAGCACCGCGCGGCATCTTTAGTATATATTCTGAAAGTGTCGGTTTCAGGACAATAAATCTGCTCCCCCTCGATAATGTAACTGTAGCGCCATCCTCCTGACCAATAATATCATCGTGCGAAATCTTTTCTCCGCTGAACTGAAATACCTTCCCGCGGCAAAGATTAAGAGGATATTGCCTCCCTTTTCGGTCTATAAAATGAACCCTTTCTCCATCAGTAAACTTCATATCTGCATTATCATAACTTAACAATGGTTTTATTGCAATTATGCGTTACTGTCTCCATAATTGCCTATAACATGGAATTTTGTTACTATAACTGCTGATACTTAAAGAAATACGGGGCATGTGAAATGACTGAAGATACCGGAAAGACTGCAGAGAAATTAGATGCAGAAATACTGAGTCTTGAGATATTAAGTGAAATCAGCAGGATCGCCCATTCAACGCTTGAACTCAAAGAAAGACTGAATGCTATAGTAAACACAACGGCGGCTAAGATGGGTGTTGATTGCTGCTATGTTTCGCTATTGGAAAAAGATGGAAAGAGCCTCACACTGAAGGCTGCAAAAGGGCTTGATGCCAGCTCAATTGATAAAGTGATACTTAAGATTGGCGAGGGTATAAACGGCTGGGTGGCAAAAGAGGTGATGCCGGTTGCCCTGAGTGACGCTCATGCTGACCCGAGATTCAAATACGTCGCCGAGACAGGTGAGGAAAAATACAGATCAATGCTTTCTGTCCCAATTACTGTTCAGGGTCAATGTACAGGCGTAATTACGGTTCAGACCTTTGGTCCAAAAGATTACCTGGAAGACGAGATTACCCTCCTGTCAACTATAGCTCGTGAGGTAGGGGGCATTATCAGAAATGCCCAGCTCTACCAGAATATGAACAACAGACTGCTTGAACTGACTTCATTATATGAAATGGGGCAGGCCATCACATCCACCCTGGATCTGGACACAATATTAAAAGTAATCATAAAAAACAGTGTATATGTTATCAGGGCTAAAGGCGGAGTCTTGCGGCTGCTTGAACCAGATACAGACAAGCTGGTGGTTAAAGCTTATTGCATGCCTGAGGAAGACGCATCAAGGTTAAGAGATCTTGATGTAGGGGAAGGTATCGCTGGCATGATTGTAGCCAATGAGGCGCCTCTTATAATACCGGACATCGAGGCATCAGCCGAATTCCGGGAAATCAACTGGGTAGTAGGCTCCACAATGCTTGGTGTACCACTCAAAACTAAAGACAAGATTATAGGCACCATTACCATGTATGATAAGATACCTGAAGCGGGGGAAGGTTCCGCAAACTTTACCTATGAAGACCAGCAGCTGCTCACAACTATTGCAAGCCAGGCTTCTATAGCCATAGAAAATGCAAAGCTTTATCATCAGACATTAAATAATGCCAGAGAAATGGAGACACTGTTCTCTCTATCTAAAGGTCTTACATCTGTGCTTGATCTCAACTTTGTACTCGATTCTGTACTTCGTATGATAAGCGAACTGCTCGATGCAGGATTCGGTATCCTGACACTGTACGATGAGGAAACAGATGAGCTTGTTATCAAGTCACTTCACGGTGTGGATCACTCCGTATTACCCAGACTGAGATTTAAAATGGGGGAAGGAACTACAGGCTGGATCGGCGAGCACAAAGAAAGCATAATGCTGAACAAAGTTGATGATGATGACCCAAAGATGTCTTTTATACATTTGAAAAATCTTATAGGCGTCCCCTTATTGGTAAAAGACCGGCTTATAGGGACAATAGAAATAGCAAACAAGATTTCTGCACCGGGATTCTCATCATCAAACCTGATGTTTCTTTCCACATTTGCAGGACATGCTGCAGTCTCTATAGAAAATGCCCGCCTGTATGAACAGACAAAACGGCTGGCAGAAGAGAATATAAAACGGGTTACGGAATTATCCATATTACATGAAATCAGCAGTACATTGGGGACAACACTGGAACTGGACAAACTGCTTCATATCATTCTAACAGGTGTTACCATTGGCGGCGGACTGGGATTTAACAGGGCTGTCCTGTTCCTGTATGATGAAAGAGACAATGTATTACGAGGGGTGCTGGGAATAGGACCTGACAGCGGAGAGGAGGCACACAGGATGTGGAGCAGCCAGTCCGCCTCTGGCAGTCTCAGGGAACGGATATTAAGTGATGATGATATGGCGCTGCACAAGGCATCCAATATAAATAAGCTGGCCACCAGCATTGTTGTACCGATTGAAGGGGGCACAAGTGTCCTTGCCAGAACTGTACTTGACAAGCAGGGTTATATTATAAAAAACGCCCATGAGGACCCCCGCGTGCTTCCTGCGTTGCGCGATATTATTAAGACCGAGAGTTTTGCAACTGCCCCTCTGATGGCAAAGGGGAAGGTAATTGGCGCAATCTTTGTTGATAATTTATTCACAAGAGTTCCTATCACTGAGGACGATATGAGGTTTCTCATGATGTTTGCCAATCAGGCTGGTTTAACAATCGAGAATGCCCTCATATACACTAACCTTGAAGAGACCAATAAGAGTCTCAGGGATGCTCAGGAGAAATTGATTCAACAGGAAAAAATGGCGGCACTTGGTGAAATGGCTACGAGCATGGCTCATGAAATCAGAAACCCGCTTGTGTCAATAGGCGGATTCGCAAGACGCCTTAAGGATAAACCGGTTTCAGGTGAACAGGTAAAGAAATATTCAGAGATAATCTATGAAGAAGTACACCGTCTTGAGCGAATACTTCAGGAAATCCTGGCTTTTGCCAGGGAGACCAGGCCGGCATTTATCGCGACCAACATTAACAAGGTAATTGACGACGTCTTTACCCTGTACAAGGATACATTGAGTTCCAAGAATATAAAGGTACGCACTGACCTGTTACAGGGTATCCCGCTAATATCTGCAGATCCCCAGCAGCTTAAGCAGGTTTTTATTAATCTCTTTGCAAACGCTGAACAGGCGATGGGTGAAGCAGGCGGTGTACTCTTTATCGAATCAAAGCTTTCGGATCAAATGCCGCCTGAACTGATAATTGAAATCAGCAATACCGGCCCTTCAATCCCTCATGATATAATGGCAAATATCTTCAATCCGTTTTTCACTACCAAGTCGTCAGGTACAGGTCTTGGATTAGCCATTGTCCACAGGATAATAGACAGTCACAAGGGAACAATCCATGTAAAGAATCGTACAGCCCCGGACGATGGGGTCACGTTTATTCTAACGTTGCCTGTAGAAATCAGGTAAAACTACCGTTTTGGCTTGGAGTGGCATCGCGTGCAGTTTGACAGCGGAAAGGCAACAACACCGTGGCACCTGCCGCAGAACTGCCCCTCTTCAATCTTCTTCATCGTGACCTTGTTGGCACCTGCCTGCATAATAAATATCTTTGGATGACAGTTATTGCATGAAAGCCACTCTGTATGAGGGTAATGAGGGTATACTACATCAGGGAGCTCGCCTTTGACCTTGAATACTATATCCAGGTCTATCACCGGTGTATTAGGTTTGCGGGGATCAAGCGAATCTTTCGGCTTAATTACACCCTGCCTGAGCGACTTAACCCAGTCAACACTCCCTGTGTTATCTTTAGGCAATATCTGAAGAGGGATCGCCTGCTCCTGTTGGCCCTGTGATTTTGGAGCGGCGTCCTTTTTCTGTTGAGCGTGTACAAGTGACGAGGAGGTTGAAAGCAATGTTAATACGATAATAAAGGCTGAAAAAAGTACCCGGCCGATACATTCTGTCATATTACAGTTTTTATTCAGTCTTTGCGGGTGATGTCTGGTCAGCGTCTTCAACAATTACTGCCCCCATCATGACATAATGAATATAGCAAAAGTAGGGATACTCTCCTGTCTTTACGAATGTGTGACTCCATGACCCGCCAGGGGGGATTGGTGAAGAAAAAAGTTCCTTGTCATTTGCCTGGCCCGGTATGCTGGCGATAGGATGCCCTCTATCATCCTCATTTATCCATTTGACTGTATCACCGGTCTTGATTTTCAGAAGGGCAGGTTCAAATTTATCCGTCCCTTTTGGTATTCTAACCTCATGCACTGCGGAACTTCCTGCAGGAGGTAAACCTTTTTCATCAGCAGCCGCCGAAAATTCAATACCTGAGAACCCTGTTATGATTACAAACAGACTGACTATTCTTGCGGCTGATCGTAACAATGCGATTCTCCCTCGATTCTGCCTGATATTTACCGGCCCTTTTTAGCGGCCTCCTTAGGCTTCACATGACATCTGTTACAATCTGTAAGGGGAAATGCAACCCTGTTATGGCATGCTCCGCAGTATTCTCCTGCAGCTATTTTTGCCATAGTCATTCCAGGGTTACCTCCTGCCTTCATCTGGAAAATACTGGTATGACAGTTTGTGCAGGTCAACCATAAGGTATGTACATAGTGGGGAAACACTACATCTGCCATAAAATTACTCTTTGTCTGTATAACAATGTCAAGATTGAATGGTGGTGCAGCCATTGCCCCGGGCTCAAGTGAGTCCCACGGTTTTATATTGCCATTTTTTATCGCTGCAGCCCAGTCCACCAATCCATATTGGTCCTTGGGCAATCTTGCAAGCTCCATAGCAGCAGGGTGTTCCATCTGACCGGCTTTCTCAGCTTCACCGGCAACAGCCGATGGATCTCCGGTACCTGCAACAACTCCACGAGAACTTAAATAGATCAGGAGAGAAGGGTCAATGTTTTTATATTGAGCGGGTACCTTCGCTCCCGCTGGTGCAGGGCTGGGTTTTACCGCAGGTGTCTGCTGTGCCATAACTGCAGGTGCTGGTTCTGAAACTGGTTCCGCTTCAGCGGCAACAGGTTCCGGAGCAGGGGCTGCCTCAGCCTGTGCAGGCGGTGTCTCGATTCCTGCAACATCTTCCTTTATTTCCGTTTGCGAACACGCGGCAGAAATCATTACAACTATGGTCATAATTACAGCTGATAACAGGTACCTCAGATTTTTCTTGCAACTCATTATAAAGCCCCCCTCCCTCAACTAAATAGATAGGGATATACCACTTTTCAGGATAAAAGTGGAGGTATCCTCAAATTCATTATTTCATGAATCCCCGGGCCTCCGGAATTACCACAGTACTTGCACCGGAATGACATCTGTCACAGTAAATAGGCGCCCATGCTATTTTGCCGTTATGACATTTACCGCAATATTCACCCTGTATAATCTTCTGCATATTAACATCATTGGAACCCTGTCTCATAAGGAATATCTCTTCATGGCAAACCTTACACTTAAATCTGATCCGATGAAACCAGTGAGGAAACATTACAGGCGGCATACCTGCCTGCTCTGAATACCTGTTCAATGTAAGGTCGGCATATTCAGCCTGTGTCGGTTTCAATTCAACAAAGCCAAGCACAGCAATAACGAAGGTTGAGATGAGAATACTGACTATAACTTTCTTTTTCATCGGTTACCACTCCTTTTCTAAATTTCAAATTTGAAATTTGAAATGACTTATTCTCTTCAGGGTGTAAAGGTAATTACCATATTAGGCGTAGAGTTGTCAATATTTTTTTTCGTAATTATCTTCTGCCTGCAATTGCCTCAAGCCTTGCAACACGCTCTTCGATCGGGGGATGTGTGGAAAACAGTGACAACATCCCTCCCCCTGTCAGCGGACTCACTATAAACATATGTGCAGTGGCAGGGTTGGCGTTCATGGGAATACGGCGTGTGCCTGCATGCAGTTTCTTCAAAGCCCCGGCCAATGATAACGGATTGCCGCATATCGCAGCTCCACTTTCATCAGCCCGGTATTCACGCGACCGTGAAATAGCCATCTGAATTAACATGGCAGCAATCGGTGCAAGGATCATAACCGCAATAGCTATGACAGAACCAAACGGATTACGGTCCTCGCCATCCCTGCGTCCCCCGCCAAACATAAGCCCCCACGAGGCCATATGACTGATATAACTTATTGCTCCGGCTATAGTAGCAGCCACTGTGCTGATAAGGATGTCACGATTCTTTATATGTGCCAGTTCATGTGCTACGACGCCGGCCAACTCATCCCTTGACAGAATACTCATGATCCCAGTCGTAACAGCTACTGCAGAGTGTTCCGGATTCCTGCCGGTTGCAAATGCATTAGGCGCAGGGTTGTCCATGATATAGACTTTGGGCAGAGGCAGATTTGCCCTCATTGTAAGCTCCCTGACTATGCTATATAACTCTGGGGCTTCTTTTTCAGTAACCTGCCTTGCACGGTACATGGCAAGGACAATCTTGTCACTGAACCAGTATGCACCGACATTCATTACAAAGGCAAAAACAAGTGCCATAGCAGCCCCATTTTGTCCCCCGAGGACAGAGCCTATAAATATGAACAGGACTGACAGAACTGCCAGGAAAAAGGTTGTTTTTAATGTATTGATATTCAATTATTATACCTCCGGTTATTAAAAAACAGTATCATTATTATAAGCATGCCGTATCTTACAGTCAATGTCATAATAGTGAAAAAATGCGCATTTCAACACCTCAAACCGGTCAACTACCTTAGTATTATTCCGGTACTGACCGTCTGCCCTCTTATAAACTCCCCTGCCATCATCCTCTTTTTACCCTCTGCCTGTATCTCCGTAATCTTTATAACTGTATCTCCTGTTTTTACGAGGATGCCATCTGGCCCGGCTTTTAATATCTCTCCTGGTGCCGATGACTGGATGACGTTGCTTAAAATTTCAGCCTTCCATATCCCCCATCTCTTCCCATTATAAAAGGTATATGCCCCAGGCCACGGATTAAATGCCCTTATCCTGTTATATATAGTCTCAGCGCTGTTGTGCCATTCTATCCGGCCATCTTCTTTTCGGATAATCGGTGCATAGGTCGCAATTTCATGCTTTTGAGGAACAGGAACGGTCTCTCCACTGTCCAGTCCATCAAGCGTCCTGATGAGAAGCTCAGAGCCTGTCCTCGCCATCTTTATTCCAAGACTGCCTGCCGTGTCATCTCTCTCTATTTCTATCCTTTCCTGAAGTAATATATCCCCGGCATCAAGTTCCGGGTTCATTAACATTGTGGTCACTCCGGTATATCTTCTTCCATCCATTATTGCACGCTGCATGGGAGATGCACCGCGATACTCCGGCAGTAGCGATGCATGAACATTGACTGGAAACTTTTTTGGTATTTTTAATATTTCAGACGGGATTATTTTTCCGTACGCCACTACAATTAAATAGTCAGGTTCTGCTGCCTTTATCGCATCATAAAAAGAGGGTTCAGAAAGTTTCCCGGGTTGAAGGACCGGTATGCCATGCTTCAGGGCAAACTCTTTCACCGGAGACTGAGTAAGTTTATGGCCTCTTCCCTTAGGTTTATCGGTCTGCGTTACTACACATGCAACCATTCTTCCGCTGTTTATTATAGATTCAAGAAATGGTACGCTTATGGAGGGGGTCCCCATAAAAATGACCCTGGAAGTCATCTCAGTTCTAAAACCTTCCCGACATTTCAGCCTTTAACTGGCGTTCTCGTTTTTTCATTTTTCTCAGAAACAACCCTCTCTTCAAACTACTCAGGCGGTCTATAAACAAAACACCGTTTACATGATCTGTTTCGTGCTGAAAAACCCTCGCAAGGAGCCCCTCTGCTTTTATTTCTATGCTGTTCCCCTCCCGGTCAAACCCCTTTACCTTCACAATTTCAGCCCTGACAACGCTGTCTCTGTACTCAGGGACACTCAGACAGCCCTCTTCCCCCTTAACCTCGCCTTCTTCGAAGATAATCTCAGGGTTTATTAAAACAGAATAGTTTTTGACAGGTCCCTCAGATGAAAGACCAGGGTCATATATGAACAATCTTACAGGTACACCCACCTGAACAGCTGCAAGGCCAAGCCCTGGCACTGCATCGAGCGTATCCATCATGTCCTGAATAAGCTTTTGTAAAACATCATCCCATTCTTCCACCCGCCTGCTCTTCTGACGGAGTATCGGGTCAGGATATTCTCTGATCCCAAGCACAGACATTATCAAGTCCTCCTAAGATTCACTCTAACACCTGACACCTTAAAAATCAAGCTGATACATGTCAGGAAGATAATTGAGACCAATTAAAATCGGATCGAAAATAAAGTTTATTCATGGCAGTCCGATACGGGGAATGCATAGAAAATCAGGCGTAGGGAAGCGCCTTTTTAACCAGGGAGGGTTGCCATGGACGCACTGTCAAACTCTTTTTTTCGTCACAATAATCTATCCGGTCTTCCTGATAAAAATAATCAGGGTGGGCTGAACCTGCAGTCCGGGGTTCTTTCCAGAACCAGGTCCAAAGCAGAGATTGAGATTACTACGGCAGAAGGTGACCGGGTCACATTATTGAGCCAATCAAAAATCCGGGCAGCTTATGCCAGTTATGACTCAATGGGTACATTGAAAGGAAATGAGTCATCCGGATCAACGGAACTGTACCGCATTATCTCCGCAAACAAAGTCTCCATTTCAGTGGAGGGCCATCTTAGTGAGGAAGAGATTGCCGATATTCAGAATCTTCTTCAGTCAATTGAAGATCTTTTCATGAATTTTCTCACGAAAGGCGGAAATATTGGTGAATCACAGCCCTCGCCTCCATCGCTGGACACGATGAAAACCCTGTCTAATTTCGATGCCGAACTCAAATACTCTCAAAAAGTAACAGGCTTCGGGATATCGTCCGGCAATAACAGTCAGATGACAGGTGCTGCGGATGAAAAGGATTCCGCAACCGCTGATGTAACAACAGTGACTGCATTCAAGTCCAGGATGAAGGCCTCCATGAATCTCAGCGGAACATGGAAAGTAATGGAAGAGCCGGCACCTGCGAATATAAATGCCATTATAGAACCTGTTCAGGTGCAACCGGGGTCTCCTGAGGAACCTTCAGCTGCGGTGCAGACTCTTACTGATAAAGAAAGCGTTCCAACGTCAGCAGACAACACGGCGTCGCAAAGTCAGGCTGCAGATGCCAGCCAGGCCGGCACAGACTCGTTATCATCCAATACCACCGTCAGGATGAAACTTGTCGAGGAGTTTGCTGCCCTCATTAATGACTCAACGCTGGATTTAAACAGGTTAGCGTCGGTGTTATCCCAGTTAATACCCAAAATGATAGATATGTTTAATGCAAATTATAAAATGAGTGAATTTCAAAAGTCCGTCCTCCTGCAGACAGGGGATGAGGTCATCAATACACTTAAGACTGCTGCTCCGATATAAATCTGCAATATCTCTTCACCGGGTCTCTGATAAAATCTGCAGCGTAAAGAGGCGGCCGCTGAAAAAACCGGGCGCCTCTTTACTTTTCTGAAATTTCTATTAATAATAAATCATAGGAGTAGGATATGTTTAAAAGGTTACTTACTATAATTACGTTATGGAGTTTTCTCCTGACTGCTGGCATTGCCATTGCTGCAGCTGTGCCGATGGCTGGCAGCAAGGCGCCAGACTTTACCCTCACGTCTGTTAAAGGAGAACAGGTATCGCTGTCTCAATTCAAAGGATCAGTGGTTGTACTGGGTCTGTTCCACATCTGTGATCCGTGCATGAACCAGGCATCGCAGATGCAGAAGCTATTGAATGAAGGACAGACCAGCGCTGTGTTTTTAGGAGTCAATACTGCAGGAGATTCAAAAGAGGATGTCATTGCCTACCTGAATCAGTTCAAGACCAGGATAACCTTTTCTTATCTGTTAGATCCTGATAAGGACGTAAATAAAAAGTATTTCCAGAGGCTGATGCCTACTGTTCTGATAATCGATGGAAATGGAATTATCAGATACAGGGGATCCTCGACTCCATCGGGTGTACTGTTGTCAGAAATCAAAAAAATAATGGCAAAATAGAAAAGAAATAGCATGCAGTCGGAATAGAATCCGGGCAATACTCACTTTAAATATGTATCGCCTTTCCTTCGACCAAGTGTACCGCTTCCTTTATAACCTCTGACAGTGTCGGATGAGGAAATATAACATGTGAAATATCAGATGCCATGGCCTCAAAAGACATCGCTATGGAAAGTCCGCCTATCAGCTCTGATACATCAGGCCCTATCATGTGAACACCGAGAATTTCATTGCTCTTTTTATCTGCCACAATCTTAATAAATCCTCCTTCATCATCACCTGATATCACAGCCTTACTGCTTGCCGAGAATGGGAACTTGGCTGTCGCAACTTCATATCCCTTTTCCGCTGCATCCTTTACAGTAAACCCGATACTGGCCACCTGAGGATATGAATAATTAACCCTCGGTACTAAATGGAGATTTATTGCAGGAGTCTCTTTCCCTGCCATAAGAAGAACGGCCCGTATCCCTTCCTGAGAAGCCTTATGTGCCAACAGCGGAGGACCGGCAAGGTCTCCTATGGCATATATCCCGGGTCTCGATGTCTCATATCTGTCATTGATCTTGACAAATCCGTCATGAAGCTCTATGCCCAGTTCTTCAATACCTGTATTGGAAATTACAGGCCTTCTACCCAGGGCAACAAG
Source organism: uncultured Nitrospiraceae bacterium (assembly GCA_964611625.1). GTDB lineage: Bacteria > Nitrospirota > 9FT-COMBO-42-15 > HDB-SIOI813 > HDB-SIOI813 > RBG-16-43-11. The sequence continues at coordinate 121,425 of CAZTAM010000004.1, forward strand.
CATCCTGTCAGCCGACAGAACCTCTTCATTCCCATTTTTTCCTTTAATGCCGGCGTGAACCTTTCCATCTGTAACTTTTACATTTTCAACCGTAGTTTCAACAATGATCTTTACCCCTCTTTTTACCATGGACCTTTTGAGTATAGTACTTATGTCCCGTTCCTCAAACGGCAGGATTGAATCCTTCATCTCTATGATAGTAACCTCAGTACCGAGAGTACTGAAGAAACCGGCAAACTCAACACCAATGTCCCCGCCACCGGCAATAATCAATGAAGATGGCAGATCCTCCATCTGAAGGAGATCGTCACTTGTAACAACATACTTGTGATCAAAAGGTATCCAGGAAGGTTTCGTGGAGCATGAACCTGTGGCAAGAATGATTTTTTTACTCCGTATCTCGCCGCTGGCTTCTCCGCCCATCGACAGAACCACCTTATCAGCAGCCGCAACCCGTCCCTCCGCCTCCATCAAATCCACCCCATACTTTTTTAATAGCATTCTTACGCCATTGTGAAGCCTGTTTACGACCGAGTCCTTCCTTTTGACAATCTGAGAGAAGTCAAAACTGACGTTTCCAGCAGTGATGCCAAACTCCTGAGACTTCTTACAGAGATGATAAAGATGTGCAGAATAGAGAAGTGATTTTGTCGGGATGCACCCCCTGTGCAGGCATGTACCTCCTGCCTTATCTTTTTCGATAAGGCATGTCTTCATGCCAAGCTGTGCAGCCTTAATAGCGGCAACATAACCACCGGGGCCTCCTCCTATAACAGTTAAATCATATACGTTTTGCAAGATATCTCCCTATTGAATAACTTTACAAACAATTCATGCTTTTGTAACATGATGGTAACAAAAAGATGTTATTTTTACAAACATAATACATGGCGGGATTCAAGATGAAGCAAACTATTTTAGTTGTTGATGATGAGAACGACATATTGACACTGCTTAAATATAACCTTGAGAAGGGCGGCTTTAACGTCTTATCTTCCCAGGACGGACCTGAAGCAATTAATACTGCGGAAAAGGAAAGACCGGACCTTATTATACTCGATATCATGCTCCCGAGTATGGAAGGGACGGAGGTCTGCAGGATCCTCAAGGGAAACGGCGGAACACGGGATATTCCTATCATAATGCTTACAGCAAAGGGTGATGAAATAGACCGCATAGTCGGCTTCGAGCTTGGGGCTGATGATTACATCATCAAGCCATTCAGCCCCAGGGAACTCGTTTTACGCGTTAAAGCAGTCTTAAAAAGGGGACGGGAAAAAGAGATAAAGGTCATAAAGGCCGGCCCTGTCAATATAGATATAGGTAAGTCCACAGCCAGTGTTGAGGGGAAGGTGTTAAACCTGACAGCCACGGAGTTCCGGCTGCTGATGGAACTGGCTAAATCACCCGGGATTGTACTTTCAAGGGAGGTCTTGCTCAACAGAGTATGGGGAGAAGAATGTTTCGTCATTGACAGGACTGTAGACACACATGTAACGAGGCTTCGCGAAAAACTCGGTGATTACGGCGCCTTTATTGAAACCGTACGAGGCTTTGGTTACAGGTTCAGGGAGCTTTAGGGAGTATTTTTTACATGAAGCTATTGGAAGCAATTGTCAGAGAGATGGAGATAGGGGTTCTTGTAATCGATTCGGGAAAAAACATCCTCTTTACAAACCCATTTTTTAAAGATTCATTTCTGATGAGAGGGACATCATACGGAAATAAAGTCTCAGACATTATTGGAGATCACAACCTTCTTGAAGCAATAGACAAGACATTGAGATCAAAAGACACAACTCCGGAAAAGGTTATCATGGAGGGAGAAAGCGGGAATGTCCTTGAGGTGCGCCTTGTCCACTTTGTAGAAGAATCCATCAGGGGACTTATAGGGTTTTTCCGTGACATTACAGAAGAAAAAAGGGTGGAGGCCATAAAGAGGGACTTTGTAGCAAACGTCAGCCACGAACTGAGGACACCGCTGGCCAGCATTAAAGGTTATGCCGAGACATTGCTTGATGGCGCCATGGATGACAGGAATATACTGAATAATTTTCTCTCCATCATTGACAAGCACGCTAACAGAATGACTGCACTAATAGACGACCTTCTGATTTTATCCAAACTCGAATCACAGCAGATGCCTCTTAACCTTGAGGCAGTTGATATCCAGGGGTTAATACAGGGTGTAATACACAGCCTGGAGAAAAATGCAAAGGACAAGGGATTGAAATTAACCGGAGAGGTTCAAAAAGGAATACCAAAGACAATGAGTGACAAGGTGCGCCTTGAACAGGTAATCGTTAACCTTATTGATAACGCGCTCAAGTATACAAACCAGGGTGAAGTCAGGGTTCAGGCATGCAAAGAGGGGAAAAATATAAGAGTTGATGTAGAAGATACCGGAACAGGCATCCCTGAAAAGGATCTGTCGAGGATATTCGAAAGGTTTTACCGCGTTGATAAAGGTAGAAGCAGAGATCTTGGAGGCACCGGCCTCGGCCTCGCTATAGTAAAGCACATTATTTCGGCCCATAATGGCAGGATATGGGTACAGAGCCAGCCAGGCAAAGGCACGACATTTTCATTTACGATACCTGTTTTAACCTGACCATTTCCAGTTATTTACTCAGGACCTGCGGCCCGGGCGGGATCTGTCCACAAGGCCGACCAAACCTGCCCCTCGTGTATGAAATGTGCACTGTCATTTAAGATAATGGCACGGTCATTACCGTAGCTGTAATCATAGATATTCACATCCGATCGTTCTTCGGCGATCAGTTGACCTGACAGGGTAATTTCACTTTTTCCCTGCACAGATATATCAAAAAGGTAAAGGGCCGTGTGGGTCCATTCATAATAATCCCACGGGTTCCCTGTGATGTCTCTGCTTGCAGAGTCATGGAGACTCACAGGTATCGCAAGACGCGCCGGCTTTTCTCCAAGAGCCGGGATATAGGCAAAGGCGTGATGATCTATCAGCGCATCCGATTCAGTCCCGCGCCTCCCAATCACCATACTGTCCAGCTCCAGCGGCTTTGCCGGATCCTGAACATCGAACAGGGATAGCTTCACCCCCTGGTACCAGGCCCCGCGTCCATCACCCCATCCAATGGTGCCGGTATCAGGCACGGCATCCTTCCCAATCCCCAGAAGAAGGGTTTCGCTGACAGGATGGAGATAATCAGAGTATCCGCTTATCTCAAGTTCGCCCGCAATGTAAGGTTCAGCAGGGTCTTTCAGATCAATAACGTAGAACGGGTCCGTGACACGAAAGGTAACCAGATACACCCTGTCTCCAAGAAAGCGGGCGGCATAAAGCCTTTCGCCGGGTTTCCCTATCGGTGCCGGATGCGAGTCGTTCGGAAGGCGGGAGGCCTCCACAAGACGCCCTTCTCCTTCAGTTTCTGATTCTTTTAATATTGTCAGCACAGTTCGTGCGCTTGAATCCCATGTCTCTCCAAGCGATGTGACAATCCGGATGTATCCGTCCTTTTCCCCCATGCGGAACGACTTCTTGTCCTGCTCCCATCCGAGATGCCCCGGTACTACACCCGAACCGACATAAACCGGCTCAGCGGAATCAAAAGAAAACTTGTGCAGATCAGTCTCAACCTCAGGGCTGGTATAGGCAATCGTCATCCGAACCGCATTAGAGGAACTTATATCCGCATCGCCAGAAAGGGGCATTGGAAAATAACGGTAGCGGGTGGTTGCCAGATAGAGAGACTGCTGTGAAACATATACTGTCTCCGCCTGCCCCACTATGCAGCTTGATCTGGGAGTCTGAGGTGATGCAAGATCTATGGCTGTAACAGTAATGATATCAGGAGTTGCGACCACATCCTTCGGCAGAGGCGGCACGTAGCAGTTCTCGGGTTTCACCAGATCCCCCTCTTTCTTGCCATTTATTCTGATATCAGGCAGAAGGTCCGAAAGTGATGCGCCCTGCAAAAGAACTGTATTTTCCTGTTTCTCCTTTTCTGTTGCAGGATAGGGTAAATAACCCTCAATATAAGGCGTGTATCGTGAAACAATGTAGATGATATCCCCGATGCGGCGGCTTGCAATAAGATATCCGTCAATTGACAGGCTGGCGGCTGCAGCAGGTTTTGCCGGATTACTGACATTGAACAATTCGAGAGTGGTCCTGCCGCTTCTCCAGTTCCATGGCATAAACCAGTCCTCCATGGGGGTGCCGGAGTCTCCCGAGCCAATAACCGCAAGGAGATCAGAGAGCCCGTCACCACGGCCGTTTACAAGGTACAGGCTTTCTACTATTGAAGATTCCGTCAAACTGATCGCAGCCGACTCCGAGACGGAAGGTGGTGAATCAGAGAGTTCCATGACCCTGATCTTGTTGGCGTATTTCTGATAGAACGACTCCTCTTCCTCACCGGAAGATTCGCCGGCTTTACCTCCCCTCACTATTTCATTTATCCCATCCATGAATCCGTAATAGGGGTAGGGACTCTTGACGGCTATATAGAGATGACGGCCATCGGTCTTGATCAGGTCACCCTCGTCAACGCCGGCCTCCTGCAGAATGGTTGATGAAAATACAGCCTTTGAACTGTCAGTTGAACCAATGACTTCCTGTCCTGATACGGTGATAGTATCGGTGATCACCTGGGTATCTGTTATTATGACACCGCCGGAAGATGATTCAGAAGACTGCTTTTTTATAGCCTCCTTGAGATACGTTTCCATTGCCGGAGAAGAGACGAAACGGGCAAGTGAGTATTGATGCTTTCGATCTCTGACCAGGTCGTCAGTATTTACCGACGTGCCAGTATCGTCAGTCCTTGCAGACCCACATCCGGCTGCTGACAGGATAATTACAATTGATGCAATCCATTTGATGAATGACATAAAAAATCCGTAATAGGCTTAAATGAACTTCCAAGCCATTATACCTTAAAGCCTGAAATGATCACAACCTGTTTTAATGATGTCATTTACTTTGTAAAGCCGGATACCTTCTCATACTGCATATTATCCCGGCAGTTCACATATCCTTCGCCCTGTTTCCCTGTCAAACAACATGACTTTATCCCGTGGTATCCTTATGAAGCCGGGGCATCCCGGGAAAAGCCGGGCATCAATAGCTGACCTGCCCTTTATCATGACACCGCCCCATGCAACATCAACCCAGTTATACGATCCAGCGGATTCAATAAGGGTAACGGCTGCTTCAATGCTGTCTTCCGCTTTCGCAGATGACACGATTATGTCTTCAGGACGAATGCCAATAGTGAGCTCTCTGCTTTCAGGGGGAATGACGGTTACCGGTGAAATGATCACACCGCCGCAATCGACCTCGACAGGTTCGCGTTTTTTGAGCAAGGCCGGAATAAAGTTCATTGACGGGCTTCCCACAAAACCGGCCACCATTGTATTAACGGGGCTCATAAATATCTCCTGCGGGGTTCCGCACTGCTGCACCCTGCCTTCATGAATGACTGCTATGCGGTCTGACATGCCCATTGCCTCTGACTGATCATGAGTCACATAAACGGTTGTGATTTTCAGATCATTATGGAAGCGTTTGAGCTCTGCCCTCATCTCAACCCGCAGCCTTGCATCAAGGTTTGAAAGAGGCTCATCCATGAGAAAGACCGCGGGCTTTCGAATGATCGCCCTTCCCAGGGCTACCCTCTGCCTTTGTCCTCCGGAGAGTTCACGCGGTTTCCTGTTAAGTAATCCGTCTATGCCAAGCAGGCTGGCGACCCTTCGCACTTCCCTGTCAATCATCTCCCGTTTTGCCTTTTTCATCTTAAGAGGAAATGCAATGTTTTCATACACAGTCATGTGAGGATAAAGGGCATAACTCTGAAACACCATTGCTACATCCCTGGCAGCAGGAGAAAGATCATTAACGCGTCTGCCTCCGAAACTGACTATACCACCAGTGGGGTCTTCAAGGCCTGCTGTAATATTCAGGATCGTGGACTTGCCGCATCCGCTCGGACCGACAAAAGTAAAAAACTCACCGTCCTCAATGCGCAGGGTAAGGTCTTTTATGACCTGCACCCCTCCAAAGCTCTTGCTTATGTTTTCATATGATATCTCTGCCATATTCAGCCCTTGACCGCCCCGGACGTGAGTCCGCTTATTATCCTTTTCTGAAAGAGAAAAACCATGAGTACAAGGGGAATTGTTGATACAGTAGACGCTGCCGCTATCTCCCCCCATGGCATAGTGTATTGACCCTGAAAAAGCGCTATCCCTACCGGCAGGGTCTGAAGGTCCTGACGAGTCATAATCAGCAGTGCGAAAAAGAATTCATTCCACGCATAGATAAACACCAGTATGGCTGCCGTAAAAACCCCGGGCGCCGAGAGCGGAACGATGATCCTGAATAGTGTCTGCAGATGCCCGCACCCGTCTATCTTTGCGGCAGCCTCAAGATCAGGAGGTATGTCCTTAAAAAAACTTGCGAGTATCCAGACCCCCAGGGGTAGCGTTAATGTAATATATGGAATAATCAGTCCCTGATAACTGTTGAGCCATCCGATCTCCTGCAGCATCCTCCAGACAGGTCCTGCAATAGATATCTGCGGGAACATCGAAACGACCAGAAGGCTTCCCATAAAAACACCTTTGCAGGCAAATCTGAGGCGGGCAAGCGCATATCCCATAATTATGGAAATCAAAACTGTAATAACCGTTGTAATGCCGGCGACGATAAAGCTGTTTTTGACAAAGTGAATAAGATTATATCTGAAAATTGCCGAACTGTATGACCCTAATGTCCCGGAGGGGATCAATACCGGCGGGATAGAAGTTATCTCAATTGCGCTCTTAAGAGAGGTATTCACAAACCACAGGAATGGAAATAGGCTCAGCGATACTATTATGATAACCAGTATAAAAAATGCCGTTTTATTCATATCAGTTTTATCTTAACATCCTCGTCCCTATCACCCTTATATAAAACAGTGCTATGACAAGAGATATCAAAAATACGAGCACCGAGATAGTCGAGCCGTACCCCATAATCCCTTCAGTAAATATCTTCTTGTATCCGTAAAACTGAAGCACATTGGTGGAATCAGCAGGGCCGCCCTGCGTCATAACAAAAACGAGATCAAAGACCCTGAATGCATCCATTGTCCTGAAAAGAAGCGCGATAAGGATTGCCGGTTTGATAAGCGGCAGAGTAATTCTAATGAACTGCTGCCGCCGGGAAGCGCCGTCTATTCTTGCGGCACGGTACAGCTCCTCCGGTATCAGCTGCAGCCCCGCGAGGATGAGCAGTCCTGCAAATGATGAGGTTTTCCAGACATCCGCTATTACAATAGCAGCAAATGCGGTAGACGGGTTTGCGAGCCACGCGGTATAGGCCTGGGTGTCACTTCCAAAAAAGAGATAATTGAACAGCCCGTACTTATCATTAAATATAAATCTCCACATCTGGGAAGAAACAACCGTTGGCACCGCCCACGGGACAAGTACTGCCGCCCTTACAATCCCTCTGCCCATAAAGTGCTTGTTTATTACAAGTGCAATTACCAGCCCGGCCAGTATCTCAAGAAATGTTGTTGAAAAAACAAACGCCAGTGTATTCAGCATTGAATGGAGGGCGACGTCATCCTGAAAAAGCTGTCTGTAGTTATCCAGGCCTGTGAAAGGCCTGCCCAGGTGCGGCAGTCCAAGCACTATCCTGTGAAGGCTCAGATAGACTGAATAAAGTATGGGATAAAAGGCAAAGGCAGAAATAATGAGCAGTCCCGGTGTCATCAGGGCAGCCGCAAAAGCCTTTTCCCGCGCTGCATATGAAAGCCTCATAACTGACTATTTACCCAATGCAATGATCTTCTCAATCTCCCTTGACGCCTCCTTTGCTTCATACTCCAGATCAATATCAGGTGATGATATGGCCTTACTGAAATATCTCTGCAATACATTTGAGATAGCTGGATAAAGAGGTGAACCCGGACGCGGATAGGCGGTAATAAAGACCTCCTTCATATCACTGAAGTGGGGATTGGCCTTCAGGATTTCTGCGTCACCATATAAGGCTTCCCTCGTCGGGGCACGTCCCCCTTTCAGCGCGAATATTTTCTGCACCCTTTCACTTGTCAGGAATTCAACAAATTTCCACGCTGCTTCCTTGTTTTTTGAATAGCTGCTGATGCCCGCCTGCCAGCCTCCAAGGGCTGCATAGCTCCTGTTGCCTTTAAAGTGAGGCAGTTTTGATATGCCTGCCTTGCCCGCAATCCGTGATCTTTCAGGGTCATTTGAGATCTGCCACGCATAAGGCCAGTTTCTGTGAAAAACGGCTTTTCCCTGAATAAACAGATCAAGAGATTCCGGCTCCTGATATGTCAGCACACCCTTTGGCGCGGCTTTTCCGATAATGTTATTTCTCACAAATTCCACCGCCTCGATTGCAGGTCTTTGAGATATTCCCGGTTTTTCAGTTTTTGGATTTAAGATCTCACCGCCGTTACTCAATATATATTCCATCATATCACACACAAGACCCTCGTACTGCTTGAACTGCCCGGAAAACCCGTATAGCTCGTTACCTTCTCCTGCTTCTCCGGACACAATAACCTGCGCCTGTTCAACCATTTCGTGCCACGTCTGAGGAGGCTCAAAGCCGTATTTGTCAAGAAGGTCTTTACGGTAGAAGAGCATCCCGCTGTCGATAAAAAGCGGGACCCCGTAGATTTTATCCCGGTAAGTATTGGCGAGTATGGTCCCCTCCAAAAACCCTGAACGCTCCGATGGCGGGAACAATTCGTCAAGAGGCATTGCCCATCCGGCCGCTCCAAACTCCGCGGGCCAGATAACGTCCATCAAAAAAACATCCACGTCTTCACTCCTGTTCTTGAGCTTCTGGGTCAGGAGGTCATGAAATGCTGAAGAAGAATGGGGACCGATCTCTCTCTCTACGTTTATACCAGGATGTTCAATCTCAAAAAGCCGGATTATTTCTTCCTGTACCCCGGGGATATTCGGTTTCCACGTTACAAAATAAATAGTAGTCTTTTCATCGCTCTTTTTTTTTGTGCATCCGGATATGAAATTAACAGACAGAAGAAGCATCAGGATTAATATACATATCTGACCAGGTGAAAAGATCCCTGATGTCCTCAGAGTACGCATGTTAACCATTTTAACCTCCTGTTTTATCAAGACACAAATATAACGTATCGTTTAAGAAAAGTGAAGGGTAAACCCGGACATGGAAGTTCAAATGTATGGTCAAATGTGAAATTAACGTCAAGAGCTTGACTGTCCCGTCAAGCTTTACTGAGGAATAATTCTTTATACATTTGCAAATATACTTATAATTCAAATAGATATGATGTGGCATTTATCTTGCTCAGTCTTATCCACGTGATAATAACAATGCAGGCAGACCGTAGTCTGCCTGCAACAAAAAAGGAGAAAATATGAAGATGCAAAGGATGAGGATGCTTAGTAAGAAGACTCTTCGGAATCAGAAAGGGTTCACGCTCGTCGAACTGGCGATAGTGCTCGTGATCATAGGATTAATACTTGGAGCTGTGCTCAAAGGCCAGGAGCTTATAAATAATGCCAGGACGAAGAGACTTTACAGTCAGCAGAAGGAAATCCATGCTTCCATATACACCTATCTGGATAAATACGGAAAATATCCGGGGGATGACAATAATGCCAATGCACGATGGGGAATCAACGACGGGAATAATAATGGCCAGGTCACAGGGTTTACCACTAACTGTGCTGCTGCTGCAACTACAGAGACCTGCACTGCCTGGAGAGGGTTAAGGCTTGCAAACCTCATGTCAGGAGATGCAACATCAGCGATAAATCCAGGCAACCCATACGGCGGGAGCGCGGCGATAGGCAGTGTGGCAGTCCAGGGGTTGAACACTCATTGGATAGGTTTTACAAACGTACCGTACGATGTATGCCAGAACCTTGATCAGCAGTATGATGATGGAAGTCCAACCGGAGGCTACAATACCGGAGATATCAGGGGATCAGGCAATTACAATACAGCAACCAGCGGTGTATTTACATTATATTTCAGATTTTAATATTCCCGTTACGGAGAGAAATGACCTTCAGAAGAAAGGGAAAAAATGCCGCTGTTTTGGCATAGAAACAGGGACCGGTCATCTACCCTGAGGATTATTTTCCAACAGATCCTCAGGGTAGGTTTACCGTTTTTTTCTTTTTTATCGATCCTCTCCGGTTATTATGTAATTTGGCGCATCTCCCCTGATAGTCTCTTATCAGAAGTCATCTTGAAGACACGAAGCGGAATCTTCCTTACATTTTTGGGGGGGGTATTACTCATGATATGGATGCACAGGACTTTAAAATAAACACAGGTCATCTATGAAACAGTACATCACTATAAGCGGGGATAAGGGTTTTACACTGGTTGAACTGGCCATCGTCCTTGTAATTATTGGTATGCTCATCGCAGTTGGAGCTGGAATGATGGGCCCCCTGGTCAAGACTGCAAAATATAACGAAACCAGGGAGACTGTGAATGCCGCTGTTTCAGGAATGATCGGTTTTGGTACAACAAACAACCGGTTACCCAATACGACTGAATTTCCCTCAACCGTAAGAACCCCGAAGGACTCCTGGAATAATTCTCTCTATTATATACCCGATGCCAGCCTGATAAACACAACAGCAGGGGGGATATGCGGCAGAAAAACAACCGGCATCAGTATTGTTTTATGTCCGGACTCAGGCTGTGCAGCGCCAACGAGTACTATACCCAATATAGCATTTGCTGTTATCAGCGGGGCTGCGAACTTCAATATTCAGACGGGAAATTCAGCTGGCACTGTAAGGGTATACAATCCGGATATCGCTGGTATAGATAATTACGCCGGTGATATGACAAGGCTTGAAGCATACGATGATATCGTCAAGTGGATGACCCTTGATGAACTCCGGATAAGGTCCGGATGCACAGGGGCACAACTTAAAATCATAAATAGCGAACTCCCCTCCGGCAAGTCCGGAAGTTCTTACAGCGCTACTGTATTCCCTGACGGGGGAGCGCCCTATGCTGCAGGCGGGAAATACAGGTGGTGCGTGCAGGGAAGCGTGCCTGCAGGACTAACACCCTCCCCGAATACGACCAGCATCAACTGCACTGGTCTGGCAGAAGGATCGTGGGGACAGTCGGATACCCTTGGCCTGGCCGGTACGCCGGCAACTGCAGGGAGTTATAACATGATCATATTTACCAGAGATAACAATGACAGCAGCGGGGCCAATGACAATATCGCTCAGAGGTCATTGGTGATCACGGTCAATCCATGAGTTTGAACAGTTCAATAAGGCAGTTCGGGGGCAAGTGATGAAACCTGTGGTAGTCGTCAGTTTTGAGGATCAATCAATAAGAGTTATCTATGCCTCTAAAAAAAAGGGGGGCATGAAGGCAACGGATGTTATCACCCTGAATGAGGCACAGTTCGCAGATTTCCTGAGGAGCGAGAAAACAAGGGAATTTATAGTGGTCAGCAATTTCAGGGAGAATTTCCAGGACACAATTTCAATGCCGGTGGTTAAGAAAAAATATCTTGAAAAGATTATCGAAATTGAGATACGGAAAAGGTGCCAATTTAAGGACTTCTCATATATTTATTCTCTCTCAGGAGAAAAAATAATTGAAAACAGGAAGACACTTGAAGTCTTTGTCTTTGCCGTCAGAAACGATGAAGTAATGAATCTGATCAGCAGGTTTACGGATATGGGGAAAAGGGTAAAGGCAATTTATCCGGATGTCTTTTCTCTGGCAAGGATGGCAGGGACTGATGGAAAATACGGTCTGTGCGTATCAATCTCTGGTCAGGGCAAGAAACTGTTTCTTAGCAGGGATGGAAGGATAGGTTTGATACGGGAGGCCAATTCACCGGAATCAGACATGACAGACTATGACATGAGGAATATTGAGATGACTGTCAATTATTGCAGGCAGACGCTCAGGATAAACCCGTCATTCATAATCCTGACAGGGAATCTTTCCAGCAATTACAAGGTATCAGTGAACACACCCGTGCCTGTTATCTGCCTCCCTCCTCCTCATGGCATTCATATGGATAGCCGCGTAATACTGGAATATATGACTGCAGTATCAGCCCTTTATGCCGACAAATGCATCGACATTGCCCCGCGTTCCTACAAGAGTATCAATTTTACGATGGAACTTCTCAGATATTCTGCTGCGGCATTTCTCTGTCTGACTGTTCTGTCTATTGTTTATACGATAATAGTCGTTAAGAGCACCCTGCCGATCAGAGAAAAGTTTCAGAATTCCATCAGAGATCTGCCTGACATAGACATGGTTCTTTCATCCTATGAGAGGGAAGTGTCCAGACTGAATGAATACGGCCCGCTCATGTCATCTCTTGAGAGATCCATGGATACACCTGACATCCTGAATTTGCTCAATTCATTTACCCGATTAAAGGGAGACAGCATCAGGATTGATTCCCTGGATGTAACCCTGAATGACGGAGTGCTCCAATGCAAGATTGAAGGCAGCGCTATTACTGAAAACTATGCAGTAGCCGGGAGATCCTATGAGAAATTCATGAGATCGCTTGGCGATATAAGGGGGCTTACGGTTACAAAGAATGTTTTTGAACTGAAAGAAAAGAAATTATTCGTGGAGGCGGATTACAGGTGAACAGTACCAGAGACCTCAAAAACAGAGTTTATCTCCATCTGGCGGCCGGAATTCTGCTGTCTGTGGTCCTTTGTGTTCTTATTCTGGCCAGCAAGTATAAGGACAGTCTCATTACAGCTACTGCGGAACCGGATGCCCTGCGTATGAATGTCCTGAAGATGGAACATCTCACCAGGGTTATGCAAGAAAATCAGTCTTATGCCGTCAGACTGCTTCCGGCAGATTATAATTCGAGAAGTCATCAGGAGATACTACTGCTATCCCTTGAAGGAGTGAGGCGTTATATCAAAGGCGCTGATATTATTGTTGGTAATTTTACGGAGGAGAACGACGAGCTTACTCTGCCTGTAACGCTGGAATTCAGTGCTGGACAATACTATGAAGGTTTGAACACCGCAGGATATCTCCTGGGCCTTAGATTTCCCTATTTCAGAATCCGGAACATTGCCGCGAAAAGGAATGATGCGGCTCATGAGATCTCCTGGAGAATTGAAGGGTCATTCAGGATCCCGTCCGGGAGGATCACGGGGATTCCTGACCAGGGGGCTTCACATTGATGGATTCAAGATTAAAGGTATTGGCAGTGCTCCCATTTGTGATAATAGCTGCATCGCTTATTCTGATTAACAGGATTGATATGGGGCATCTGGTCATTAAAACGGATCAGCAGAAACTGCTGAATTTTCCTGTTGAGGAGTCAGAAATGGAAATTCAAAAACCGGAACCTGTCATCAACTACTCTTCGGTAAAGCATGCAAATCTATTTTATCCGGAGTCAAATGGAAAGGATGCCGGAATGGTATCTTCAAAAAAAGCGCATAGCGTTCCGGATCAGTCTGACAACAAACCTCTTCAGAAAGAAAACTTGCAATCAATTCAGCCTCGTTATGATGCTTACGTAAATCCGAAACTTACGTTTGTGGTACTGAATGGCGACCGCAGTATTGCGATAATGGGTGAACGTGTCTTGCATGAAGGCGATTCCGTAATGGGTATGACCATTCAAAGGATCGAAAAAGGCAGGGTCCTGGTTAAGGATAAAACCCTCAGATGGATATATATGGAGGAAGAAAAATGAACAGGTTTAATGGTCTTGTACCTCTTACAGTGCTGATGGTTCTACTGACATGTCCGCTCATATCGTCGTGCGCGTCCGGCAGATATGCCGGGAAGTCTCAGCCGGCAAGGGAACCTGGAGTGGAGAGCAGCATACCGGATAAGTCAAGTCATGATTTAGTTGATGAGTTCAGTCTCCCGGGAAAGGCCAAAACAGTCCCGAAGATTGATTTTGTTCCTGTGAGCGAGGAGTTATCACCGTTAAAGACAAGAACTATCTCGATATCGGCCAGGAATACTCCTCTCAGGGATGTACTCTATACCATAGCAGAGTCTGCCTTCCTGAATCTGGTTATTGACAGAGGGGTGGACCCTGAAATGCCGGTTACAATCACTCTCAAGAATATGAATATTCAGGATGTTCTTGAGACCGTGCTCTCGTCGGTTGATTATTTCTATACAGTCCAGAACAACATCCTCACCATTAAGCTGCTGGATACAAAGATGTTCGAATTTGGACAACCATCCGTGATCCAGGATTATTCCATAATGGTGGGTGGTGATATGCTTGGAAATACCAAGACCGGCGCTGCAGGTGTCAGCGGCAATATCACACAAAAAATAGAAACGGACAAGGATTCATTCAAATTCTGGGACTCCGTTGAGAAGGGAATTGCGGGAATACTCAATGTTCAGCCCAATCAGCAGCAATCTTCGGCAGGCTCATCACAAGCGGTACCCGGATTCAGCGTTACCAGGATGACAGGGACTATCGTCGTGACGGCTTCGAGAAAAGACCTCAGAAGGGTTGAGAATTATTTAAATATCCTGAAGATGACTCTCAGGAGGCAGGTCCTGGTCGAGGCCCGTATTGTAGAAGTGCAGTTGACTGACAGTCTCCAGTATGGAATAGACTGGAGCTTCCTCGGCAGGGGATGGGACAGTGTCGGTAAATTTGCAGCCGGTACGACCGGTTTTACAAATCCTCTTAATTCTCTTCCGAATTTCAACATTACTATGACAGGAGGAGATTTTACATCTCTGCTGAGGGCGCTGCAGCAGCAGGGTAATATCAACGTCCTTTCAAACCCAAGGGTAAACATCATGAACGGTCAGACGGCGTTTCTGAGTGTCGGCAGAAAAGTTGACTTCATTTCAAAAGTTGAGACTACCTCAACCGGCGCCTCAACCACGGTACCGACTGTAACTTACTCTGTTGAGACGAGCAGTGTGCTTTCAGGGATCATGTTCGGCATTGTTCCATACATCAACAACCAGGATGACAATAACATAACCCTGACAATATCACCGATTATTACAGATCTCGTCAGGCTTGACAGCAAAACCATCGGGGCCTCCGGCAGCAACGCTGTCGAACTTTCCCTGCCGACAGTGGACTTAAGAGAGCTGAGTACAACGGTACAGGTCAAAGACGGCCAGATGGTCATCATAGGAGGTTTGATTCAGAATAAGGACAGGCTTGCAGACAACAATGTTCCGTATCTTGCTCAAATACCGCTGATCGGCCATCTGTTCAGGAACAGGGACAGAAGTAATGAAAAGACCGAATTGATTATCATGCTTAAACCTTTAATTGTGTCGGAACCTATATAGATGCTGCGTGATAACTGCCCGGGCTGCACATCATGTGCAAAGGAGATAAAAGATGGCGCCGCTTAAGCTTGGTGAATTGCTCATTTCCAAAGGGCTCCTGAGCAGGGAGCAATTCATAGTAGCGATGGCAAAGCAGGCCGTCACAGGGACCCTCATTGGAGAAACGCTGACTAAGCTCGGGTTTGTCTCATCAATGGAAATGGGACAGGTGCTGGCTGAGCAGGCGGGAATTGAATTCATTGATGTAAGCAGGTATGCCATATCCAACGAGGTCCTCGAGCTCGTCCCGCGGGAGACTGCAGAGGCTACCGGCTTCTTACCGCTCGAAATCAGGGACGGTGTTTTAAGTATCGGGATGACCAATCCCAACAATATTCATGCAATTGACGTTGCCACACGCCTGAGCGGAAAGGCTCCAAAGGTATATATGGTCGATTCGGAAACCTTCCAGGAGATGCTTGAGAAAGCCTATTTTTTTCTGAAGCACCCTATTCATCACAGCATTGAAAAGATAATCAGCGATCTAAAGAAAGGTGTTGAAGTATCCGGAGCCATGATCTCCTCTCTTACTGAATTCCTGCTGATGGACGGAATAAGGAGAAATGCATCAGACATCCATATCACACCTGAGCATGAGACACTGGATGTCTCCTGCAGGATAGATGGTGTACTAAAGTACATATACTGTCTTCCCAAGTCCGTGCATACCGGCGTGGTCTCAAGGATCAAGATTCTGTCGAGTCTCGACATTGCCGAGCAGAGGCTTCCACAGGGAGGATCATTCAGTTTCCCTCTCATGAACAAAGTCTATGAAATACGCGTGTCAGTTGTTCCAACTATTTACGGAGAAAACCTCGTCATGAGGGTACTGAGCGGATCAAAGGCCCTTTTGAGTATGGTGGGGCTTGGCTTTGACGAGCAGGACACGAAAAGACTGCGGTCACTCTTTTCCAAACCTCACGGCATGATCATGGTCGCAGGCCCTACCGGAAGTGGAAAAACGACGACACTTTACTCAGCGCTGAGGGAGATAAATATCATTGAGAAGAATGTGCTTACTGTTGAAGACCCCGTGGAATACAGACTCAGTATGGTCAAACAGACACAGGTATCCTCAAAATCAGGATATGACTTTGCTTTGGCCGGAAAAAGCTTCATGAGGCAGGATCCGGATGCGATGCTTATCGGAGAAATCAGGGATGAAGAAACTGCAACGATTGCCATAAGGGCATCTATAACCGGGCATCTGGTTCTCAGTACGATACATACCAATGATTCGGCCACTGTCATCCCGCGTTTGATTGATCTTAATGTTGACCGCTTTCTCTTGTCTACAGCTCTTCTTGCTGTCATTTCCCAGAGGCTCATCAGAAAGGTATGCAGTTATTGCAGAAAAGAACATATCTATGCCCCCGGCGAATTGACAGGAATGGGTTTTCCGGAAGTTGAAGGGAAAGCAATGACGACTTATAAGGGAGAGGGCTGCTCTTCATGTAATAATACAGGCTACATAGGCAGAACGGTTATCGGCGAGATCCTGATTGTATCAGAAGAGATCAAGGGGCTTATTTACTCCAGCGGCGCTGTAAAGGCCATACAGGATGCAGCCAGGAGGGATGGAATGAAAACCATGAGAGAGAACGGGATTAGAAAGGCCATGGAGGGAATAACAACATTTGAAGAGGTGCTGAGGGTGACGGGATAGTGGCATTTTATTCTTATACAGCCGTGAATAGTGAAGGCGCACTTATCAGGGGGGCGATGGAGGGGAATGACCAGGAGTCCGTACGTGATGCAATGACCTCCTTCGGGCTCTATGTCATCTCACTAAGGAAGTTAAATCGCTTCAGTACATACATCCGGCAATTTGCTCTCATCAGGAGCATCAAACGCGCAGATATTATTGAGTTTGCGAAGAATCTTTCTGTCATGGTGAGATCCGGCATCCCTATACTGAAAGCCCTTTCAGATATAGCCGATGGAATGGAGAACAAGTACTTTCAACAGATCATCATTGGCATGAGAAGAAAAATAGAATTCGGCTCAAGCTTCTCAGATGCTGCTGCCAGCTGTAATGTTTTCCCTGATATCTTTGTCCGGCTGAGCAGGGTTGGGGAAGAGACCGGCAATCTTGAAAGAAGTTTCCTGGATGTGGCTAACCACCTTGAGAAGATGGAGGATCTTGCATCTTCCATCAAAAGGGCGCTAATCTACCCGGCATTCGCCATTGTCTCAACCTTCGGAGCCCTGTTATTCTGGCTTATATACGTCCTGCCTAAGGTGATGGAGATATTCACAAATATGAGCCTTGATCTTCCCCTGCCGACAAGGATCCTGCTGTATATGAGCGACTTTTGCAGAGGCTACTGGTATCTGCTTCTGATAACCCCGGTGGTTTTTCTGGCAGGCATCAAGCTGCTGAGGAAGAGAAAGCAAACCCGTTACTACATGGATCTCATGACTATAAAGCTCCCGGTGATAAAACACGTCACATACAACAGGCTTCTTGCCCTCTTTTCCGAACAACTCAGGATACTCACCGTTGCCGCTATTACCATTGACAGGTCACTGGAGACCATATCTGATGTCATCGGAAATGAGGTCTTCAAGGATTCTGTTTCCAAAATAAGGGAAGAGATAGCGCTTGGAAGCAGGATATCGGATGCCGTATCAAGACAGAAGGTATTTCCCAGACTATCTGTCAGAATGATCGAAGTTGGGGAGGCAAGCGGAAACCTGGATGAACAATTTGCACATCTCTCAGACCATTACCTCAAGGAACTGGATGATATCTCGCGGAAGATAGGAGCGATGATTGAGCCCATCGTAATTGGTGTAATCGGTTTTCTATTTGCCCTTATCATCATGGGGCTGCTGCTGCCCATTTATGATCTCGTAGCAAGGATTGGAACCGCATGAATATATTTGAATTTTTTGGCCTCAGAGAAGATCCGTTCAGGCTGTCGCCTGATCCGGATTTCTTTTATCCATCGAGGGTTCACCAGCTCGCATTGAATTCGCTTGATTATACTGTGGAGCAGAAAGAGGGATTCTGCCTTATATCCGGGGACCCTGGCACAGGAAAGACCACTCTTCTGAAGATTTTTGTTTCTAAATGGAGGGATAGAGCAGAAGTCGCACTGATACTTACTCCCCGCCTTTCTCCGGAGGAGTTTATGATGGCAGTTCTTGACGAACTCAAGGTTGATTACAGCGGGGAGGGAAAGACCTACCTGCTGAAGGCCTTCAGAGACTTCCTTATCAGCAAATCCACGGCCGGGAGGCGCGTAATCATTATTGTTGATGAGGCCCAGAACTTATGTGACCAGACTCTCGAAGAACTGAGACTGCTGTCGAATCTTGAGACGGAAAAGGAAAAACTCCTGCAAATCATCCTCGTCGGTCAGACGGAGATCGAGCACCGCCTGAAGTCCAGCAGCCTGAGACAGCTTGATCAGAGAATAACCGTACGTGTCAGATTATGTCCGCTCACACGCGGGGAAATGGTCGAATACATCAACCACCGGCTGATACGGGCCGGCAAGGGATTTCTAAGGATAGAAGAAAAGATGGCTGGCCCGGTTTATAGATACACAAAAGGGGTGCCAAGGATTATTAACATAGTCTCGGCAAGGACAATCATGTCAGCATATCTTGATGGCAAGAACATAATAACGCCAAAACATGTAAAATATGCAATAAAAGATATAGACAGCCGGGGAGAAATAGAATCAACCGGATCTTATCTGCGCCGGACCTTCTATGCCATTGTCGCTATTTCTATATTCGTTATATCATTCTCGGCAGGGTACACTTTCTTTGTGTACATGAAAAAAGAGCTGCCTCAGACTTCTGCCAGCGAAGCCCATCTGCAATCCCGGATAGTCTTAAAGACCGGGAATTAGTTACCGGTTATCCAGCCTTTTAAGACCATCTGTTCCAGCGGAATCACCGAGATTCCTCAGCTTTTGATAATATTCCCGTGCCCGTTCATCGAGTCCTTCCTTTTCATACAGTACAGCCAAATTAATGAGGGCCAACCGGTTATTCTCTTCAAGAGAAATCGCCTTGAGCAGCGATTTCTCCGACTCCGGAAACCGCCCTGTTCCTGCATATACAATTCCCAGGTTAACCAGCGCCGGTACGTAGCTGGCGTCTAATTTCATTGTCTCAAGCAGATATTTCATCGATTCATCATGCATATTCATCCTGATCATTAACGTGGCTATATTATTCATGATCTTGTAATTATCCGGGTCTATCTGCAATACCTTCCTGTATACCTCTGCAGCCTTCAAATGTTCCCCGGACTTCTCATAATTCCGGGCAAGATAAATAAGATTCGTAACCTGTTCGATGCTCTTTGAGTTTTCCGGTTCCGTAGCTGCATCCCGGGACAAATCCACGATTTCTTCCTGACTGCTGTCAGCAGCTGCATGCTCCGGACTCTCCTTACGGGAAGTCCTTTCGTCTGTCAGCGCCGAAGACTTAACAGAATCTAATTTGCCGTCTGGCAATGGCGGATTCTTCTGCTGGTTTTGTATCGGTGCTGAAGGTTCCTGGGATTTCTCAGGTTTGGGAAGGGTGTCCGGGATAGATGCCGTTGTCTCAGAAGGCCTCAAAGGCCTGCTGTTAATATAGTCCGCAAAATACGCAGCAGCAAGTCCCAGACTCAAAGAGGCGCCGATCAGGATCGAGAAGAACAGGATTCGTCTTCTTCCAGACTCCTTTTTTTTCAGACTGGTAATAGTATCACTAAGGCCAGGCGGGATCTCCTTCTTCAAATCAGACTGCTTAATTTTGGATAAGAGATCACTCAGTTGGCTCATACATCTCCGTATTCAACAATTTCGGCAAAGAATGATTCATTATATGCTTCCTCCTTCAATCGAGTCAATTAATTATTCTTTTATCCATGCCGAAACCACGGGGAAAATGTTAAAATGATTTCATGAGCATGATCATTAAAGAAGTTATGGTCAAATCCATACTCACCAAAACAGGAATCCCCGGAATTGACTACTGCATCAATCCATACACTGGCTGCTCACATGGCTGCAGGTACTGCTATGCAACCTTCATGAAGAGATTCACGGCTCACACAGAGGCATGGGGACGCTTCGTGGATGTCCGGATTAACGCGCCTGAAATCCTGCTAAGGCAAATTAAGAGGGGAAATAAACAGGGCACTATCATCATCAGTTCAGTAACAGACCCCTATCAGCCTGTTGAGAAAAAATATAAGCTTACGAGACAATGTCTTGAAGTACTGCTGCCGTATCATTTCTCCATCAGCATTCTTACGAAATCCCCTCTTGTCCTTCGGGACATCGACCTGTTTAAGAAGTTCGGCGACATAGAGGTTGGTATTACAATTACAACTGATAATGAAAAGATAAGAAAGATATTTGAACCGAATGCCCCGCCCATCGGTGCGAGGATTAATGCAATAAAAACCCTTCATGACAATGGCATTAAGACCTACGCCTTTATTGGACCTGTGCTCCCGATGAATCCTGATGTTTTAATAGAAAAGTTAAGCCCGAACGTTGACAGCGTTCTGATTGACAGGATGAATTATACTTCCAGGACCCGGCAGATATACAGGAATATGAACCTGACTAAATGGCTTGACAGAGATTTTACAGAAAAAGTGATAGAGCGGCTGAAGGAAGGCTTATTATAGAATATGAGTGATGATGATATTGACGAGATCCTTGGAATCACGCGATGTGCCCGCTGCGGACAACGCCTGGATGGTGACGTCGAATGTCCCTTCTGTTCTCTCTTTCCTGAACCTGTGCGAAAAAGGGAGTTTCCCAAATGGATTTATATGACGGCATGTTTTCTGACATCGCCACTCAGCCTCTATTTTGTGATCAGGACAGACCGTCTGAATATCGCTGAAAAACTCATCACCTCTGCAGGGTGTATCATCTGGGCCTGGATGTATTTATACTGGTTTTAGATTAATTCGTCTGAATTTGGAAAATCTTTCGAATTATGTTTAAATATTGTCGTAATGCAGCGCATCGAAAAACAGGGCCATAACAGTCCCTTTCTGATACTTGGCACGACCTTCTTACTCGTCCTTCTTATACTGTTCTCCCGGCAGCTACCTGTGTTGGCCGGGGAATCTCTGGTAATCCCGCAGGGAGGCGTCGGGGTTTACGAAATAGAGGCAGGACCTGAAGATTCAGCTCCATGGGGTAGTATCCGCGGGGAACTGGTACAATTTCGCAAGCTCTCAGAAAGACGGTTTCAGGCCCTGGTCGGGGTTGACATGGAGTGGACGGTCGGAGAGTATCCACTCGAGATCCGGGTAATAAACAGCGGGGAGTCCCGTGTGATAGAAAGGAAAACCGTCAGGGTGGTTGACGGGAAGTTCGCAGTCCAGCACCTCACACTGCCAGGGCATATGGTTGATTTGGATGAGGAAACCCTCGCACGGGTGACACAGGAAAAAGAAAGGATATATGCCTTATGGGACACTGGAGAGAAGAAGGCCCAGTGGGATGAAGGATGGCTGATGCCGGTGGAGGGGAAGTTATCCGGCAGCTTCGGCAAACGCCGCGTGATCAATGGCAACCCCAGCAATCCGCACAATGGTGAAGATATTTCAGCCCCGAAAGGAAGACCGGTCATCTCTCCAAATAGCGGGATAGTCCGTTTGGCAGAGGATCAGTTCTACGGAGGAAACACCCTTGTCATAGATCATGGCGCGGGACTTTTTACCTTCTACATGCACCTGGACTCACTCAGCGTAAAAGAGGGCCAGCAAGTTGCAAGAGGAGAACTACTGGGTCATGTAGGGTCAACAGGACGGTCCACAGGCCCCCATCTCCACTGGGGCGGCCGCCTCAACAACGCAAGGATCAACCCGGTCTCACTGACGCGGCTATAGAGGTCATTTCAATTACACCATATCAGCGCACACATTACTATCCGGCATGGGCAACATATCTCTTTGACAACAGGATACGTGCCTGGTTCCATAACCCCGCGAGGCTCCTTGGCAGGTACGTTGCTGAGGGCGACACGGTTGTTGACATTGGTTCAGGCCGCGGGATCTTTACGCTTGGCATGGCTCGGCTCGTTGGTGAGAGGGGACGGGTCATTGCCGTGGATTATCATAAAGGCCTTCTGGAAATGGTTAAGAGAAGGGCAGAGAAGGCCGGGATCACAGATAGAATCATATTTCATCAATGCAAACAGGATGACATCAGCCTGAACATTGAAGCAGACTTCGCCCTCTCCTTCTGGATGGTCCATGAAGTACCCTTTCCGGACATGTTCCTAAGGCAGGTCCATGAGATCCTGAAACCTGGCGGAAAATATCTCGTATCCGAACCGAAGCTGCATGTCTCAAAAAGTACTTTTGAAGCGGAGACAGAGATGGCGAAAGAGGCCGGTTTTCAGATCATAGAAAGACCACAAATAACATTCAGCCATTCTGTGCTACTGGAATTACGGGAACATCTTACTGAATTTTAATCCCTATCCTCTGGCATCTTTTAGGGATAAATTAAGTATGGTGTCCCAGTAACCCGGGAAATCAGTGGGACGTGATTGATATGTCACACAAATATGTGACACGCATAATCCTTCCCCAGGACAATACTGAAAGACGCAAAAATGCTGGCGCTTAAGGAAGATAAATCGCTTAGCGCCCTGATATGGGAATCCCTTGATGAATAGATCAGAAAAGAGACGTGGTATAAAGAGGAGGTGGAACTGGAATTATGCCTTTTAGAGAAGGGTTTTAATCCTGGAACAAAGGGCGGCATGCCTTGCACACGCTAGGAACTTCATGAACGTAGATAAGTTTTTGTGGACACAAATATGCTTCTTTATGCTTATGACAGAGATGCCAGGAAAAAGAATCATTTTGCAGCGACTATTATTAAGGACCTCTGGCGAACACGTCTTGGGACTGTAAGCAATCAAATCCTTCAGGAATTTGTTGTTGCTCTCACAAAAAATCTCTGTGCCTCTGGATATACCGGTTGTCCAAGACACAATCATTTGGCTTTCAAAATGGGATGTTGTGCTTATTGATGTGGATACAATAATACAAGCTACACTACAGGAGAAATACAAATACTCATTTTGTGTCTCCTTATCATTGCATCGGCTATCATTGGCAGCGCAAAGACCACTTTCAACATTATTATGAAGGACTTGTCATCGTTGGAAAGTGTACTCTGAGTGATAACGGGGTAAAGGAAATAGCTTAGGCTGAGTTTCGTACTGCCATAGAGTCGGAAGAGTAACTGGTACCGAACCAAGGGTTTGGCCCGAAGGTGTCTTCTTGGATCGCCAAAATGATGGGAAAGGCGGCTGATGGTACCTGGAACTTTGGCATAGTAGCAGCAGGAAATCTCCTTGCTCAGGCAATTGCATAATACTACGGCTTATAGAGGAGGTTACTTCTGATTGTAGGTCAAGAGACTATTCTTCTATCTCAAACGTCAGCCCCAATTGACGGGCTGCCTCTTTCATCGCCTTAAATGCGGGGTCCTCAGCATTAAGCTCCTGGCCTTCTCCGGCTACCATTTCAAACTGAACACCGAGATGTAACTTCTTGAGATTCATACGCGCGGCCGGGCCGACAAAACAGCGGAACAGTTCTCCATAATTTTCAACAGGGACAGAGCCACGTACGGTAAAGCGGCGTATCAATCGTAAGGCAGGCTTCACTGCTTTACCTTCCTGTCCAGTAATTCCACCCGGTTGCACTGCTCCTCCTGACACACTTCCAGTTTCTCCTTCTGTAGCGGCGCTCCCTCCCACAGGAGCAGTTTCCGGTGTAAAGGGCGGGATAATCCATATACCATCTTCACCGGGATCGAGGGCAACCTGCTGCTTGCAATAGTGCGCTTGAAGTGTAGATGGACTTCCTCCGCGACCGATACCAACCAGTCCATCCATGCATGCCTGAACAATACCTGTTGTCACTGCCTCTTTAGTAGCAACCATGGGTTTATCCGTAAAACGCAGGAAGGCTTCAACAGCATCTTTCAATCGTAAAGCCCCCTCTTTGGGAATGATGCCGGTATTTTCAAGAGTAACTGAGCCGACCCGACGCAAAATCCACTCCTCATCCTCTACAAGTGTTGTCCAGATGTATCCGAGATGCTCCTGCAGGCTTCGACGGGCATCGGTGAGTACGCAGGATTCGATATCCTGACCATGTACTCGAAGTACAACCGTATAAGCGGGCCCTAATGCCTCAAGTGTAGAACGTCTTGCGGCTTCAAGGCGCCTCTTCAGATCCTCTTTCTGTTCCTCATCAAGCTGCTCCCCATAATCGTTACGCACACCCTCCATTGCTGCCCGTTCTCTGTGCGCCTGCCGGAGTTTGCCTATCCCACGGGCTGTTCCTGTAAGGAATAGCAGTGTATTTCTGTAGAGACGGTCCTTTCCTCCACACCGGCTGCTGATTTCCAATACACGTCTTTGTACCGCATCTTTTCCTCCACCATTTTCATCCCATGCTAAATAAGGGGGCAATACCAACAACGTAAGAGCCTTTTGCTCCGGTAGCTCCTCCGTGGGGTTAATAATCACTCTCCACGTGGCTACTGAAAGCAAGCCCCCCTGTGATTCCGTTCTAAGGTCTTCTAATATTTCATTCTCAAAAGTCTCACCGGCACTCTGCTGACGATATTGGACTACCAGCTTATTCAGCGTTGGCTTTGTCCCAAACCAGTAGCGTTTCCCAAGACTGCCTGCCGAGGTGTCATGAAGATAAAAACAGCGATTTTCAAGTTCCAGCAATGCACCATCTATGTAATTCCAGTTGAGACCATACTTGGAACACGCCAACCTTAAATCTTTAGAACTAAAACCGCTCCGGCCGCCCTGTCCTCCGAAAGAACCCAATAGAATCGCAGATGCCAATCCTTTGCCAATATTTTCTCTTCGATAGTCTCCGCCGCGCTCGTCGTCAAAGGCTCCTGAATTGGATTTATCGCCGAGGGTATCCGCTGCCGCCACCGACTGATATGCAGGACCCCAGAACCGGGTAAGGGCAGCCTGCATTGCATCAATAGACCAGTTGATATGACATGGCTGGATGAGGTGTTGAGTCTGGGTATTCCCTTCGCGCTTTTGCCACAAATCACCAACCACGCTTGCCAGCAGCCTTAGTACCCCGCGTGTGCGCTGAAAGTCCGGATGGCTTCCCCATCGCGTGTACAGGGCGTCAATCATCTGAGGGTGAAATGGGTAGGCGCGTTCAATTTGCTCCCTGTATGTATTTTTGGAAACCTCATTTGGGATCTCGCCCGAATGGGCTGCATACATCCCCTGATAAACCTGCGCCACTTTCTTAGGGTAATCCTGTTCTTCAGGTGGAGCAATCGTCTCAAACAGCCGCGCCCGGACCACCTCATAAATCTCGTTGTCTGCTACTGGCTTTACATCTGCACCCAGGCGCTGGAACCTCTTTTCAAGGGTGACGAATGCCTCCTGCCCTTTTTCACTTTGCGCAACTTCATATTTACTGGCTGGAAGAGTGGCCACCACGACGGTGCCGGGCACCTGCTGAACAGCCTCTGTCAACTGCTGAATAAAGGATATGGTCTGGTCTGCCAGACTCGTATCACCGACCGGTACGGCAGCAGCGCCTACGCAGTAGTCCGCAAGCTCGTCCAGGAGGATCAGGCAGGGTGCAGACTCCCGCAGGACATCCACAAATATCCCTTGAGGCACCCTCTGTTTCTCGTCATTAGCGCGAACCTTTTCATAAAGCCTTTTCCCGCCCAGTTGCAGGGCAAGCTCACCCCACAGGGTTCGGGTATGTATCTCTTCCGGAGTTTTTCTCCCCTGGGTCGCATCACATGTCGCATTCGTAAATACAGCCACACCTTTGACACTGTCAGGAAAACGGTCTGCCAAAATCTTTCGGATATCTCCGGTATCTGACGATTCCTGAAGTTTCAAACCGTGTTTAGCCAGATGCCAGAGGGCGACGAGCGTATGGGTCTTGCCGCCGCCAAAAGCGGTCTGGAGACTGATAATCCGATCTCCGCTTTCCCCATCGCCTCTGAGCGCACTGGCCACACGTTTGAGTATAGTGGAAAGACCAACTGTCATGAACGTTTTTCTGAAAAATTCCTCAGGATCGAGATAAACCTCCGGCGCAGTGCCTTGAACCACCGCCCAGATGTTCGCCGCAAAGACAGACTCATCAAGCCGTCCTTTGCGAATATCTTCATGTGGTGTGGCTATGGCATACCAGGGTTTTATAGTCTCACTCATCTCGCTGCCTCCAGATATTTATTTAATAAATTTACTATGTCTTTTTCTCGCGCCTCAAGAAATGAATCGTAATCATCCCTCTCCATTGCTTTCTGTGCTTCAGGTCCAATCAGATGGCTTCGCAGTATCGCATCCCTATATTTATCTGGTACTACATCTCTTAAATATTGGCTTGGTGATTTTTTACTGATGGATCGATTTGTGGAGTTAACTAATAAGGTTCTATTTAAAATTGTATTTACTTTGTCTCCACCTTTAAGACCATATTGCTTCTTTAGAAAAGCCTTTGGGAAGATATGATGATCTTCCAGTTCATGGAAAGCAATGGCATCATTATTTTTAAAATCACGTGCACCATTAATTGCAATTAAATTCATTACACCCCGATAAATAGAATTAAGACGAGCAACATTTCGCAATGAATAATTTATATTATTGAGGATATTTTGCTTGATATCATCAAAAACGACCGGTCGATAATCAGCTTCATCTTGTTTTCTGAATATGTCGATTGTATCACGATAAGTTATCGTTTCGACAGAGCCTGCATATCGCTCCAAAAAGATTGACCCCCAATACCAGCACTTAATATCTTTATAGGTATCAGCTTTAGCACGTTTAGTTCTAGCAGTTTCAAGCATAGCCGCCAATCCTGGGACTAATGTCGAGTATGGTTGCCATCGGATATCGAAAACGCCGAATCCGTCAGGATTAACTGCTATTAAACGTTCCAATGCCATTTCGACAGCTGAAACAGATTTTTTCCATTCAGATACAAAATTGTTGTGGCTTAAATTTATCAGTGTTTTGCCCTTAACTTCTTGCTTTCTTAGTAGAGCAATAGTTCGCAGTATGAAGATACCATAGGTATCAGGCTCACCTCCTGAGAATTCTTCTAACTGCGGATTATCTTCTAATGCCTGCTCCCATAAGGAGTGAAGATCTATACCATATTTATATAGTCTGGCAGTTAACAGGTCATAAACTGAGAGAGATACACCGGTACTGTTTAATTTCTCAAATATTGCGCATACTTCAGCGATGCCATTTGGGTCATCATCCCTAACCTTCGGTATCTCAATGATTGGAACAAAAAAGTTAATAAAATCAGTTAGCACCTTATTCCAGATTGGCCGTCTCTTATCTCGATATTCTTGGTGCTCATCTTTATAATTGTCATAAAGCCAGTCTTCATATTGATCTTTCCAATTTGACCATTTTGAGACTTCTGTTAGGGGAAGAACCCAATCTTCGAATTGGGTCTCTCTATCGAGATACTTTCCGCAATAGTCAGATCTCATACTAAAAATAAGTTCTTCGTCATCATCTGTTAAGACTTTTTCAAGATCAAGAAAAAACCTGTATGGATATTTGGAATATTTGAGTGGGATATCGGGAGCGGCAAGTGCATAATGTAATGAAGTGAGTCGTTGCTGTCCATCTAAAACTAGCCATTCCGGCCTTGTCTTTTTACTATCTAAGTTGACGCCAGCTAAGGGTCGAACTGCAAAGGGACTATGATCTTTATCAGCTTCAAGAAATAAAAAAGAACCGATAAAATAACCCTTTAATATAGATAAAAGAAGATCAGCAATTTCATCACGCGCCCATACAAAATTTCTTTGAAATTGAGGCAAGAGAATTTTCCCTTCACATGAGCGGTCTACCAATGATAAGAGGGGCAATTTGTCTGGTCTAATTTCCATAACTCCTCCAACTTTATAAGAAACGTTGCTGTGCTTCCTCTATTCTCATGCGTTTCCCCTCTGTCCGGAGGGTCTGCCGTTCGCTTAAAAGTGCATTGACAAGTCTCCAGTCCTCGGTGTCTCGGGGGAGGACCTCAAAGAGTGCCTGGGCGAGCTTCCAGAAAGGCCCGTCCTCAAGCAGATCCCGCTCCGCCAGATAGGAGACCAGTTCGCCACGGTTCTCTTCTTTCCATAAAAGCATGGCCCTGTGGAGGGCATCAATTAGCGGAGGGCTCTGGTCACTGCCGAGTCCACGTCGGCCTGCCCGGTCACTCAGCATGGCCAGCCTGCATTTCGAGCTTTCAACGACAAAGATTCCCTGCCCTCGCGCCACCTCCATGGCATTGTCGGCCTCACCACCGATCTGGACTACAAGACGGGCATCGTCCCAAGCCTGCTCCGCTGCCCCGTAGAGATTTGCCCAGACATAATAAAGAGTAGACAGGTTGTCTCCACGGAATTCTCCAGCAATGGCATCTCGTGCGGCCTTACGGGCCAGTTCAAGAAGTTCGGGTATTCCAACAGGCGTGCCATCGGCCTTTTCCACCCGCTCATATTTTCCGAAGACACCGACTGCAGGGCCATAGCAGGCCACAATTAAATCCGCACCTCGGAAGCCATAATTCCAGAAACGTTTTACAGATTCCTGGACTACTTTTTCTATTTCTTTGCGCACTTCTTTGAAAGACGCTGCACTTCCTATCGTTCGTGGACGACACACTACGGTAACTGATGTCTCCAAAGAAGCAGTTCCCAAGGCTAAGGCAGTCTTAGGCATTTCTGTTGCAATGGGCCAGGTTGCATCAGGCGAAAGACCTGCATTGAACAGAGCAGAGATCAAAGCAGTCCATGCTTCAGTTGACTGATGTGCAAACATTACTGAAATGACTCCCTGATCCTTCACAACACGTAGTGCTTCCGTAAAGCCTTTTTTTAGGAGGCTTTCATAGTGCAGTCTTGCTTTTTCCCGTGAACCTCCATGTCTGTGTTTCAGGCTAGTTGCCTCATCAGTCTTGGGTGTCAGAGGTGTTAAGAATATCTCTGGCAACAGGTTTCCAATTGATTTCTTTAACCAAACATAAAAGAAATCAGACAAATCCGCATAGGCAATTGCATCATAATAGGGAGGGTCAGTAACAACGCAATCGAGACTTTTTGAATTAAAAGGTAATGAAGTAGATGAACCTAAATAGGTCTTGCAGTCCGTAAATTGTAAGTTAATCGGTAAACTTTCATGCTCAATGACCTTGAGCATATACCTAAGCTGTGTTGACGCCGTACCTGAACTGTCTGATAGAGGGTTCACTTCAGGATAGTCCCAAATCATTGGGATTGCCTGGCCTCCAAACGGTGTTTCACTCTTCTGATGGCTCGACCGCCAACGGGTAACATTATTGTTGAAAACCGCAATGCGATCCAGCCACAGTCCCAAATATATTCCCACTGCTTTGCGGTACTCCTCGTCAGCGATCTCAGTTTTCATAGTCACCAAAGCTTCATGCAGGCAGCCGATGAATGTCTGCATTGCCACAAGCTGGCGGGGGTTAAACAATGATCCCCAAGTCTTCATACCATAGAGATGGACCCTAATTCCTGTGGAGTTCGATATATCGTCTTCAGCATCCTCATCGTTAATTTCAGGAAGTATCAGTTCTTCCGGGCGTTCAGTAGATGTTTCAGATGCTAAACGGAAAGCGGAGAGATCGCCGTTTTCAACGGAACGGTATCGCTTCCCGGTTTTGTCCTCAGTGATGACTACAACCATTCGCTCCCCCATGTTGCCTGTAAGACCGGCAGTTCGTAAATCGGCCACATGAGTTACTTGCCCGCAATAAGGACAAAGGACATTTCCCCGATTTTGCATGGTGCCATTGATCGATCCAATATCCTTACCATCTACAATTCCGAATTGAATAGTCTTTTTCGCTTTATCAACATTCATTGTAAGTGCTACTCTCTTATCGCTCTTGTTGCAAACAAGGAGACTCCGTAACAGCGGTATTTCGCCTTTGCATGAGGGGTTTGAGCATGGTGCTGTGCGCGCCCAGAGATATCCTATAACAGGTTTACCATCTTTTCCTGGAGGATAGAGATGGCCGATTTTCTCGTGTGCCCGTTCCAGAATCCACTTTGCCCATTTCTCGATGTCATGGGAAAGAACATTCGGAACTTCTAATTCCTGTTCAACCTGTTTGCCGAACTCCTCAACCATGACCTTTCTCTTCCCCGGCTTACCGTATTTCGGAGGGAACTCACAGGTTGAGCGAAGGATCAGATACGCTACTGGATTATAGTCATTCGCTATTGCCTCACAGCCAAGCCTCCCAGCCTCAAGCGGGATCGCCCCGCCGCCTGCAAATGGGTCAAGCACAACCGGGCTTGTCCCATCATGTGCTATATGTATCAGTTCTCTGGCGATGCGGAGGATTTCCCTGCCCTGATGGTTTTCAGGGTCTGAAGTCTCCCATTTTACGAGTGACCTGTCATCAAGCAATTCTCCCGGTTTAGGCGCATTACTGGACTTTCCGTTTTCAAATGCCAATGCCTCAGGCGACCATTTAGCAATAAACATCAATAACCGATTACGCGGGGTATCAAGGGTTCCGTTATAAGGAGCATAAGGGTCCTCATCACGAATTACATTGCGCCCCCGGCGATAATATTTTAGTTCTGAAGGGACATTTGTTCTGAGGAATTGATCTACTGCACTCCGGAAATTCTCAGGACATCCCGGGTCATCAGGGTCAGGCACTACAGTAGCGAAAACAACAGCCCTCGAAGCAGACAGAGGCCTTCGTGCCCACCAGATATGCAAATGGCTGATATGGGCATGGTGAATGTTCTTATCCCTCACGCTTTCCGCAGATATCTCCCGAATAGGAAGCGCTACCTCAATAAGCCGGGGGCAGGTATTATTATTTGTTTCATTCATAGTTTCCTAATAGCAGAGTTTTTTTGAATTATCCAGTTGATTCTTTCTGCCCTTTTGATAAAGGCTTTGATCTTCCCCCCTATTGCGTCTCTTTTTGCTGGATCATATTCAAAATGAATTCATACAGGCCGCTAACTTTTGTAATTTATTTAACCCCTATAACCCCAACTACACGCTCTTCTTGCAAAGATTGATGTTCGTCTTTCCGCACTCGCATCGGATCAACTCGGGGGTGCCCCTCTCTGGCGACACACGAAGGTACTCACTGCAATCTGAGCAAGTGAATCCGCATAGAAGGTTCCAAAACGCCTTTACCACAGGTTCGAAATCCTCCTTTACCAAATTATCCCAGGAGTTGTAGTGTACGGCGACGTTCACTTGCCATTGCTCGGCTTTCGAGGTTTCGGCGAGCATAGCAAACTTGGACTCGCTAGCAGCTAACTGTTCGGTGGCGTCCCTTTGGTTCCATGAATTTGCGGCTTCCTTAGCACAGGTGTAAAGCTTTCGCATGCGCGTGATCGCTGCAGGGAGCAGTTCACCAAGCTGGTATTGGGCATCGCCATGAAACTCCACCGGAACGCGCAGCCGGTGACACAACTCAGCTGCCACGTACTCGAGGTAATGTCGAAGAAAAGCGGCCGCCGATCGAACATCGTTTTCACTTAGATAGTCGAATATCTCTGTCCATACGTCCCGGTCATCCCATCGAGTTGGCCCGTGGTCAATACTCCAAGTTCTGAATTGAACTGCTGAACGTCCCCCGATGAGCCCCTCGGTCTTCATGTGACGCAACCAGATCGGATCGTGCGTCGTCATGATGAACTGCGTGTCGGGAAATTCCCGTTTAAGAAGAGTACAGACCTCGCGACGGTGACCCGAATCAACTGACATGAGGACGTCGTCGAGAACCGTAAAGGTAAAGCTGGCGCCTTGAAGGTGCCTCATGAGTGCAAGGTACAAGCATAAACCCATGCCATCTTGATGGCCTTCGCTGTGGTACGCTCCAGGTGGGAAGAAGCCGCGGCCATAGAAGTCAACATCAAAACCTAGTTTCCCCAACGATGGGACGAGTTGAGCATTGAACCTGTCTTCATCTTCACGATTGACAAAGCCGTAAAGGGACGCGAAGTCCCTTTGGACATCTGTATAAAGCCCCGATAGAATCTTATCACTGGTGGCGGAATAGATATTGAATACCTGTCGTGTTATTTGAGACTGCTCCTTTGCGGCCTTTTGTTCCCTCATCGCGTCACGCCAGACCTGAAGCCTTTCCTGCGCAACTGTGAGCCACTCCCGAGCAGCGTCCTGCACAGTCGGTTCAGGGAGGGCGGCAACTATTTTCTCCAACTCGCATAGTGCGTCGATAACACCATGCGGAACAATAGGCACGTTCGAGAGTACTTTGATTGTGTCGGCCAGCGGCAGGATTGTGGCCAACATAGAGACTGCGGATCTGCAATTGTTGCTGTATTTTCGACCCACCTCGATAGCCACTGGCGGTGTCGCAAGCTCGGCATGACAGACTATAGTGTCAATCGCAAGCTGCACCTTCCGAAGGACCGCTATCAATGGAACGATCTTAGATACAACTACTTTACGCCTGTTGGCTATCTCCTGCAAGTGATCAATCTTCGCCTGAATATGTCTCTTGAGTCTGTCAATGTCCCAGGTAGTATCGCAGAGCGGACACGCTCCTACCTCAATGAGATCCATACCAGTCGTATATAACGTCTCCCGTTTCATACCTGTCGCTATCTCCGTATCTTCGGCAATAGTAGAGAGATCATCTATCACTTCGGCAACACGTGTAGTTATCAGGTCACTAGTAATCTCGGCGATCGCTTCGCGAGCCGCACGAATATCCGCGAGGGCTTGGGCCTTAGGAATCCTTTGCGGCTGTGCTGGCCCTGGCGATGCCATTCCGTCCTTGAGAGATGTGGTCTCAGTAAGGTCTGTAAGCATTGGGAGACATAGAATTGAGCGGTGGGTGTTTGCGGCGGCAAGTATCTTCTCCGTTGCAAGTTCGGATATCTGCAACGCACGCAGAAGGTTTTCGCGAGCCTGTGTAGCCGTTGTGTGAAGTGGGATCAACTGCTTGTCACAGTTGTTTGCGATCCTTTGCAGACCGACACGGACCTGCTCTACCTGATCTAGATGAAGCAGCGCTTGGACTTCCTCAGCGCGCTTGCCGGGCGTCGCAAGCACGTACCGGATTAATTCCCGACGCGAGAGCACAATTTCTGGATGCGCCTGTACATCTTTCAGCACTTCAAGCACCTCAGGGTCGCTTGGCGACACATGGACAGATGAAGGGGTCTTCACGCTCCGCTCAACTGTGACGGTCTTACTCAGTTTAGGGATCGTTAGTTTTACCGCTACACGCGCCTTATCGGGGTCGTTCCTCCTGTCAACGTGGGGACCGTGCTGTTTGAGAGAAATGTCGCCCCTTCCTTCTCCTGAGAGGCGGGATACGTTTCCAATGAGGGCAAACTCCAGAGCATCAACCACACCACTTTTTCCCGTGCCGTTAGGACCGCAGATAGCATAATTCTTCCCACAAAAGTCCAGAGTCAGATCGCGGATACCGCGAAACTCCTTGATAGTGATAGACTCGACCCGTATCATGGTAGCGGCTCCTCCCCTATTACAGCCTCTTTAAGTACGCGCTCGGTGAACGTTTTGTCCTCCATGAGAGTCTTGCGAAGTCGGGCAATCAACTCGGACGACACGCCAGATCCCGCCAGTTCCTCAAGGAACTTCCTGAAGACTTCCGCCGGAATATCTGGTGTTCCCTCTATTGCAGGTGATGTTGTCATTCGGATTGCTCCCAGTCCATGCGATACTTATGATTATATGCTTTCCAATAAACAAACCCGTTTTGCAAGTCTTTTTACGCGTAAGATACCACACTATGATATATTTAATCTACGTTCTTCCAACTGATTAATATTGGAATCACAGGTATTATTCATGCTCTACTCCCTCTGCACGACATTCTGGGCAAATATAAATCTCACTATCGCACGGGAACTCCTCACCGCATGAATGACATATGACCATTGGATGACCACTCTCACCGCATGAAAAACAAATCCATGCTGGATTTGGGGGAGTCATACTCCCGTCTTCAAATTCGATCTTCGTTTCCTTTCCACACGTCGGGCATTCTTTTAAAACAGGGGTAATCATACGATCTTTGGGGTCAGTGTGAGGATAGCCTACGAATACAGTTGCCCAGTCATCTGCTACCCGATCTGAATCATTCTGATATCTACAGAAATAACATTTGGGGTTTTCCCATCCTGGTATAGATAAGGCAGTTTGGAGACATGAAGGACATTCTACTACAAGAATACCCTCTTCCTTAAGAGCGTTAAGCATAGGAGTGATTTCAGATATTCTTTCGACAACATAATCTTCGTGACGAGTCATGCGTTTTTTAATTGTCTCCAATGTTTTTCGTTCTCTTTCTGCCTCTTCGAGCATTTCATCATGAATGAAATCCCAAAGAAATGACCAGGTCTTAATAAGAATTGAGCTAATTTCAGGAACCTGTACTGAAAAAGCAAAATGCTGAACGCAATTTCTCATATCTCGTAATGTTTTTAAAATCGCTTTATATTTCGTTAAATCGAGTTTACAAATATTCTCCAAGCGCTCTTGTGTTTCTTGAAAATCTGCCGACCGAAAATCACCCATCTCAAATTTTTCGATATTCGCTTTTGAAGGGTCTTTGAAGATAAGCGCCCAATGCTCCTCTGCCAAGCGGGCTTTCAAAATTAATTCAACCGCGCTGGCCATGTGAAGTATTGAATATTTTAACTTCCGAGGATCATTGTCATCGAGATGACCTATAGCCTCGAGAAAGAAGTCAAAAGCGTTTTCAACGAGACTTAGCTTCAATTTGGTCATTATATCCATTGCTCCCCAATAACCGAAGTACCCAAAACTGCCGCTGGTCTTGAATGTCCGAGTTCTGAGAGAAACTGGGACGCGATTGTACGCGCATGCGTTGGACTCCCACCCCCTACGCGGGCCCCCATGCGATGCGCAATGTCCCTCGGCAATTGAGTAACACTTGAAAGCACAAGCACATTTCGGGTACGAGTTATGGCCACATAAAATAATCGCCGCTGCTCCTCAAGTGAACGATTTCGTTCTGCATCAGTGTCGCCATCCACAAAAGGTATGAGGCCCTCTATGCATCCGACGACCACTACCAGATCTGCTGTAAGACCTTTTGATTTATGAAGGCTCATCACTCGAACATAATCTACATCCGTAGGCAACTCCGGCTGGGTAATGCCGACCCGAAGTGCTTCCCGGAGAGTTCCAGCATTATAATTTGTTTCCCCTATGCCTGTAGCGAGCGATCTGAATGGTCTTGTCCACTCCTCAGAAATAGGAAATAATGCATCAAGCAGGTTGTCACCTGTCATCCCTGATAATTCCACAAGCCTCCTCTGTAGTTCCCGAAAACGACTAACTATGTCACTGGTATGGGAAAGAGTAATATCTCCAGTCGTAAGACGTTCCAATGCCATGCGGGGCGATTCACCCGACTTTTCACAGTGCCGCAGTAATCTTGCCCATGCACCGCTGCGGAGGGAGTTGCTGCCAAATCCGCACCAGCAACGCAACGCGACTCTATCCTCTATGTTTGCTAAAAGCGTAAGAAGAGTAAAGGCCTGTTGAGTTGCACTTTCTTCCATTCTTTTTGGGCTGCCATCAAGAGCTTCTTCGTGGAAGAAACTATGTGCGAGGACTCCAATACTGTTCAGGGCGTCGCGGATAGCATATCCGAATTGACGCCGAGGAGCCAGAACCAGGACTCGCCCGGTTTCAACACTTCCAGACCGGACACGTTGCCGAATAAATTCAGCGACACCCTGGGCTTCTTCATCAATACTACGCCACTGTAGCACATGAATTTCACCTTCTGGATTTTCTGCCAGCGGCCTGAGGGAGCGAGATTCTCTTCTATTTGTGTTGTTTTCTATTAAAGTATTTGCCATAGTAATAACGCTCGTTGGGCATCTTCTACATTCATCAAGTGCTATGTCATGAGTTCCAGTGTGGGTAAAATCAAAAGTAGAAATACCCTCCGGATGGGCATGTTTAAAAGCATAGATAGATTGGTCTTCATCACCAATGACACTGAGTGTTCCAGGGCCAGCAAGAATGTCCAAAAGTTCTTGTTCAGCCCGGTTCAGGTCTTGATATTCATCTACGAGTACATGGTCAAAGGCATTGCGGGCTGGAGAAGCCGGATTTTCTCTGAGATAGCGAAGAGTCTCAGGAACCAATTCCCCAACAAGCATGCATTCATGAAAGCGCAGCCATCCTATTAAAGCTGTGTGAAACCTTCGGTCAATAGGATCAGTGGGCCATCCTGGCTGATCCGACTGCAATCGTGCCCAAGCAGCATTGAAGGCCTGAAGTCGTGCATCTCGTGCACGAATTCCGCCAAAATTATCACCGAGCATATCTTCCAATAAAAATCGTTCCTCAAAGTTGAGCAGCTGACGGGGGTCTCGTTGGGTCAGCATTAATACATCATCTCGTGATAGCACCCGAAAACAGAATGCATGGATTGTTCCTGCAATGACCCTTTCTATTCCCGGTATTCCTAAACGAATTAATTCACTCCGCAGGTCACGAGACGCTGTCCGAGTAAAAGTACACACAAGCATACGATTCGGGTTTGTTCCTTCTTGAAGCAGACGCGCCACACGACGCATGAGCGCAAAGGTCTTTCCCGTGCCTGGACCTGCAAGAACTCTTAGGGGGGAATGGTTAATAGCAGCAATTTCCATAGCTGCTCCAACTAAACCATAATCCCAACTCCGACCATTAGGCATTACCTCTTCCCCTCGTAAAAATTATGTCAGACATGGGCAAGTTCATCCTCCGGAATGGGGAGATCCTCACTGTACTGCAGCTTCAGCCACGAAAGGACACCCAGGTTTCGAATCGTCTGAGCAATCTCTTGTGTCTCAAGCGGCGGGCGGCGTTTGAGCTTCCATGACAACACTGCATCAAGCACTTCGCTCTCTGATGGTTTGCCATTGCCCTTTGACTTCAACTCACCGGCTGAGTATAGAACTGTAGCAACGACCTCTGCCTGTTTGGAATCAAGACGCAGGAACAGGTCGGCAGTCTTGTTGATAATGTCACGCCACTGCTCAATCTTATCTTTATATACTTTGAGTGCATCAGTATATGTTTTGCCGACTTTTACACTAAACGCTTTTTCATTGACACTCTCTTCCTCTATAAGACCGTTATTCAGAAGACGGGCATAGACTTTTTTCAGATCGGCGCTGAAAGGGCCATAACTCTTTTTTTCAAATTTAAGGTCTGTCGGCAAACCGTTAGCTGTGGCGACATAGGCAATCTTCTGAAAGATGGTTCGACCAATAAAATGCCGGTAGGTCTGCTTTTCAATGAGACGGACTATTTCGACAAGCGCAACCCAGGCAGGCTGAACCCATTTCGGCTCAGGCATGGCTGTGACTGACGCATCGTATGTTCCGCCACTCTCAAGAAATGAAAGCTGCAGTTCTTCGTGCGGTGTGCCATACGGAGCGTAAAGTTCTACAGGAATATCCATTCTGCTGAGGAAACGGTAAAGCGTAGGGCCGACTATACGCCATTCGAGCTGTCCTTCTCCACAGCCAAGCGGAGGGACAGCCATAGATGTGATTCCCCATTCCTTGTAGTGATTATGAAGATACTGAAGCCCACGCTCGATGTCCGCAAGATTTGTTACTGATCGCCAGTGGTCCTTTGTAGGAAAGTTGAGGATATATGGGGGGAGCATAGTCTTATAGAGATAAGGACGGCCTAGTTTGACCTCTTTACGCCTGCAGCGTTCTTCATAATCTCTGTACATATCAGGAAAGCGCTTCTTAAACTGAAGCGCAATCCCCTTACCCATAATGCCGACACAATTGACTGTATTGACAATAGTCTGTGCCTTTGATGTAAAGAGGTCGCCGATAAGTACCTTTATCATGTTACACCTCCCTGAAAAACAACTTATTATTTATAGAAACCGGAAACCCTGTGCAAAGCCCGGTAAGCTGGTCGAGCGCTTCCTGACAGGAGACATATGCCCCTGTTATATACCTTCTCTCTACTTTATCCGGCACAAGGACTTCTGCGCACATAACACCCTTGAGACGGTCTTTCTTGTACGGATCTGAATCGTCCCAACTCAGACCAAAAAGTTCTTCCTTATCAATCATTGAAAGTCCATCGGGCCATGGCTGAAAACGAACCCATTCACGGGCTGCATTCCGATCAGACGTAACAACGCCAGGTTTTCTTGCAACATCGTAGCTTATCCGCAGCACGCACAATTCCAGATGCTTACAGCGCAGCACGTACAGCATGGGGTTTCGAGCGTTGAGATAAAGATTAACATAGTCATGAAGTTTTTTCCCGCTGGGAATGGCCTTGTTCCTCCGTCGGTTTTGTATATCTTCACTTGCTACTGATGCGTGCTGTATCTTTTTTTTGGCAATTAGATTATGTGAAAGTATACCATGCTCAAGAATAGATGGTACATTAATAATGGCCGTTATAAAATACAGTTCTACAATATCAGAAGGAATTAGTTTCATACTGCCAATTCCTCTCCCTGCCGTATCCAGTCATCTTCCTCGACCAGATACTGAATCTGTCTATATAGCGCTTCCGGATTCAGTTTAGAGATAGGGTCCTGGATAATACGGAGCCGGGGCCTTTCTTCTCTGCAAAAAGTCACTATATAAAGCCAAGCCCTTTCGCCAAGCTGCATGAGCTTATCCACCTCAGGTCCGGTAAGAACGATATCGCCTGTTTGAGCGCGCCCTTTGACCTCGATAAACCTTTTCTCCCCGGCTTGCGATTCAGACCGGACATCATAGTGTTCACCTTCTTTGCTCACATCTACCGGTGTCCAGCCCCTGCTTCGCTCATAACGCATCGTCACATCCATGGCAATGGCCTCAACCTCGTCATCCCTGCGCATAGGCATGCCTTTGGAAGGTTTTTCCTCTTCTTCAATAGTGGCAACCGGGGCTGGAACTACAATGGCCTCGGTCAGAACATCCGGGAGGTTGGCAGTCAGTCTTTGCATGAGATCAAGTTCCTTTAACCGCTCGATCTTTCGTGCCTTTAGTTCTTCAATCCTGCCTCTGAGCCTCTCCCGTTCCACTGCATTTTCATCGCCATAAAGCTGTGCCTGCTGCAAATCATTGAGCTCTCCCTGTAACTCTACGATTAAGTCCGTAAAGGCAGTATTCAGGTACTCGCGCCTGAGTTCGCACTCTTCAATGCGGGCAGACATAACCCGGGCAAGTTGTTTCTCAGTAATTTCTTCATAAGCCCAGGCCTGAATATCCTCAACAGAGCGTTCCGGCAGGTCGGACAGGGATATTGTCTCTTCGGGCGGCAGGCAGTTAAGGAGATATGACGGGGAAGTGGTGCGCAGTCCCATATGATCCAGGGAAATTACAGCAAGTCGTTCATGAGCAAGGCGTTTGCTCGTTTCTATACGCCCGTCATCTATAGTAGAGCGAACCAGCCATAAACGTTGCGGACTGGCGATATTCGGGTCTACCAGGAGAGTCCCTTTTGCAAAGGCCTGGCGGGCTTGCCGGATCGCCCACTCTATCAGGGAATCGAACAGGGGATGGCCGGGCCCCATGAGCTTTGTCCTCTCAGGGACACTTGTCTTGCTCGCTATACTCACTAACTGCTTATCAAAAACAAAAGGCATGTCATAATGGTCTGTTAGGGGACATCGTCTTTCCCTTGATATTTCAAGGAGTGGAGATGGCGTATGACCTATGTGCCAAACAGGGAAATGGTCATCTATCCGGATAGTGCCGCCGCAGGCGGTCCATGCCTTTTCAAAAAATCGCTGAATGAAGAGGGGTTGAAGGCGTCTTTCGTCAGATGCATCGCGCAGTTCTCTGGCAGCCCTGAGATCAAGTCTTGATGTAAGCGAGGTCTTTTTCTGAAGGGCAATAAGCCTTTCAGCCCTCTCTTTCGAAGCAGAGGTTAGGAAAGTTTCAGTGTCTGAGACTATTACAGGTAAATCTTCTGAATCAATGGCCTTCTCAAGGAGTTTTACCAGCGGGATATCTTCGAGCAATTCATCAATGACATCATAGACCCGGTCAGAACCCATCTGTTGCCGCATAATATCCATTTTGGACAGTATCTTCTGCAAGACAGCGCCCTCGCGGGTATTCCGGGCCACCAGGTTATAAACCCACACATCGTCCTTCTGGCCATAACGATGGATACGCCCCATCCTCTGCTCAAGGCGATTAGGATTCCAGGGGATATCCCAATTAATCAGGTAACGGCAGAACTGGAGATTGATGCCTTCACCTGCCGCATCTGTGGCGACCATGATTTTTGAACACATCCGGAATTGCCGCTGGGCCTTCTTTCGGTCATCCACGTCCATGCTCCCA
The DNA here is from genome assembly GCA_964611625.1 of uncultured Nitrospiraceae bacterium. Classification (GTDB taxonomy): domain Bacteria; phylum Nitrospirota; class 9FT-COMBO-42-15; order HDB-SIOI813; family HDB-SIOI813; genus RBG-16-43-11. Next base: position 162,168 of record CAZTAM010000004.1, read on the forward strand.
TGGATGGTAGTTACGGTGTAGCCTTTATCTTCAAGGCGCTTTGCGAGGCTTTCAAGTGTATCACGGTGTTCGGTGAATATAAGGAGCTTTTCGTCTTCAGCCCGGATAACATCCGAGGAATCAAGCACATCAAGAAGCTCGGCAAATTTGGCCTCTTTGTGGTGCTTCAGGCTCTCGGCCAAACGGAAAAGACGCTCAACCTCCTCCCGTTCTTCTTCAACCTTTTCCGGGTCATCTGTCAGTACCTGCCGGAATATTCTTCGGTCTGTGTGTTCCCTTTCATCCTCGGTAAGGTCTTCGTATTCAGATATGTCACGAGGGTCGTTTGGGTCGAGAGAACCCCGAAGAAGGCGCTTTTTCTCGGCTTCGGTGCGGCCCTGGTCTCTAAGTATGCTGAGAACTTCCTGGAGTGCCCTGAGACGATTCTCTAATGTTCTCGTTATTGCATATATACTGCTCGCAAGACGCCGCTGCATAACCATAAGCGTTAATTCGACGTTCCTGTTTTTCTTTTCCTGGGCCTCTTTACGCTTGGATCGGACATACCTTGTTACTTCATCATAGAGAGTCTTTTCTTCAGGAGTAAGGTCATATCCGGTTGTCTTTGTGTGCCGATTTTTGAATAAGGGATTGTTGTCCCAGTCAACCATCTCCTCTTTAAGACGGCGAAGGAAAAATCTGTTACGCGCTTTGCTGATGGGTTTCTCATCTTCTATTTCCACTGAAACGTTGCCATAAGAAGCTACCTGTTCCTGGACGCGATATTCGACATGCTCATCCTTCTGGAAGAGGTCTTCATCAAGCAGCAGAAGAAGCCTGCGGAATGTGTCTTTACGGCCGCGATGCGGAGTCGCGGTCAGGAAGAGAAGATGGTCTGTCTTTTTAGCTAAAGCCTTTATCGCCTTGTAGCGGTCGCTTTCCTCAAGTTTGCTTCCGTATTCGTATGCCGAGAGTTTGTGCGCCTCATCAACCACCACCATATCCCATTGCGCATCTTCAGCAGCCTTGAGGCATCCCTCATTCCGTGCCAGAAAATCTATTGAAGTAACGAAGATACCTTCTTCATAACGGGCAAACTGACCTGGTTCAGCATCAAATGATGCACGGTTCACAAGGCGGGCATAAAGGCCGAATTTCTCCTGCAGTTCCTCTTCCTTCCATTGTTTTGTAAGTCCGCCCGGAGTAATAATCAGTATCTTCTTGATAACCCCCCGGAAAAGAAGTTCTTTTATGAGAAGCCCTGTCATGATGGTCTTTCCTGCACCGGTGTCATCGCCCAGCAGGAAACGGATACGCGGTAATGGTAGAAGGTACCTGTATACTGCTTCGACCTGATGAGGGAGTGGATCTACTATGCTGGAATTTACTGCAAAGAGCGGATCGAACTGGTGGGCTATCCGGATCCTTTCAGCCTCAGCGCCAAGCAAGAAGATGGTCGGATCGCCTTTGAATGTATGAACTTTGCCGCGAATTTTGATGAGGACCGAAAGTTCTTCTATTGTGAGAGGACGTTTGATTTCCCGCCGTGACTGAACCCCTATTCCTTCAACAAGAGTTTTGGTGCCGAAGGGAGCAATTCGCCTGATTTCCACAAGCTCAGTGGGTTCTAAGCCTGAGACAATGTCGCCTGGAACGATATTGATATCTTCACTTGTCCTCTTCTCGCCCATAATTTTCGTCTTATTCCTGACTTTTATAAGGTGACGGTAGTATAGAATATTGATGCACGTTTATCAAGAGAGTGTTGGGGGTGATTAAGTGACGCCGTTCGGTTCTTTTTACGGCCCCCATTTTTCTTCCCCATCTTCTCCTGCAGTTCCTGATAGATACGGCGGTTGATTCGCTACCAGAGGCCCAGTGGTGTGGGCTCTTTACGGCGGAAGCGGGGGAGGGTTCTTGTGTAATCCCAGACATGGGGGATCTCCGGTTCCACCACTCGGCACCATCAGGATTACAGAGTCTGTTCCAAATCATCTCCAAGAGGGCAGAGATAGGAACAACCAGTGACCACCAACCTTATCCCTTCTAACTGGGGAAAGATACTGGATACTATCACAGCCTCGGCAATCCTGGATCGTCTCAGCATGAACGGAAGGTTCTTAACCTTTGAAGGGAGGTATTATCGAAGTAAGAGATAGAAAGGATTAAATAGAACAGACTAAAATAAACATTATTATTTTAACTACATTTGTATTATTTCAAACACCTTATTAAGATACTTTTTCAAGTCGTTCCGCTACCCAGACCTTTATGATTGATTGACGGGGCACTCCCAAACGTCTTGCTTCTTTATCAAATAGATGAATCATCCATAAAGGGAAATCAACATTAACTCTTTTCTATTCCTGCTCAGGCCTCCTCGCCTTTGATTTATCAAGGTATCTTGTAATATCCTCTTTGCCTTCGTCAAATTTCTTTTCAAACTCACGAGTTTTCATATATTTCAGCCTCCTGTTTTCTTGAACGTCGTTCTTAAATAACTCTTATCTCTTCAGTCCTATAGGTGATAACTCCTGACCAGTGTTTATCTGATATTTTCCGATGACCAAAAACCCTGGTTCGTCACTGACCTTTACCGGAGTCTCAATAAAATCCGGATCATCCCATATCGCCTAAGCTTCAAAAAAATAGATCCAATGCTCGATCTTGTTAATATTACTTTTTTGTGGGTCGAACTAAAACTCCATGGTTTATTTATCATACATTAAATATGCCTATCGCAATAATAATTTTACATAAATAGCTGCGAATTAGTCCTGTTATGCAAGCCCTAAACCAAAATATCGCCGTATCAAGGTTTCAGGAAACTTTTGTAGTTACCGGCGGAAGGGAGGACTGGTATGACTTTCCGGCATGGCTGAGTATTCAATGAGAGGGTAACAGTCTGCGTACGGCCATATCCTGCATTCATGTTTACCATGAAAGAATTGTGGCATTTTTATCCCCTCCAATATCGCGGCCTCTGGCTATCAGGGGATAATTAAGCCTGAACAGTCTGATGATACCGGAATGATTTCTCTTTTCTGCCAACTCTAAAGCCGTAATTCCATCTAAAGTCATTGCATTTTTATCAGCGCCGTGCTCCAGCAAGGTTAGTACGATATCTGAATAACCCTGCTCAGAGGCTGCCATCAGGGCCGTCAAACCCTGTGTGGTCTTTGCGTTCACATCAGCATTCCTTGCCAACAACATGCTTACCATGTCTTTGCTTCCGAAACCTGCTGCAAAGATTAGCGGGGTAATCCCTTCTCCGGTAGCTGCATTCACATCCGCCCCCTCATCCAGCAGTGTTTCTGCTATCCCGACCTGTCCCTTCATTGCTGCTGCTATTAAAGGGGTCATGCCGGATCCTGCCCTGGCATTGATATCTGCACCCCTGTACAATAGGATTTGCACAATATCAGTTCTGCCGTACCTTGCGGCAATCATTAGAGGAGTTTCGCCATATTTTGTGACGGAATCAACATGTTCGACGTCGTCCAGCAAGAGATGCACAATTTTCGGATACCCTTGTCTTACCGCAGCCATAAGGGGTGATTCACCCGTTTTAGTAACTGCATCAACTCTCGCACCCTTCTCCAGTAAAAACTGGACCATGTCAGTATGACCACGTCTTGCAGCTATCATCAGTGCTGTTTCACCCTCGCTTGTGCCTGCATCAATTTTTGCACCGTTCGCCAGTAACAACCTGGCAATGTCACAGTCCCCCTGTTCTGCTGCGATCATCAGTGCAGTAACTCCAGAATCTGCTGCAGCATTTATATTAACGTCTCCGGACAGAAGGATCGGGATGATTCTGCCGTATCCAAGGCCGGATGCAACCATTAAAACTGAATTTATCGTGGCGCTGTCTGCAGTTCTGTCCAATAGTAACTTCACGATGTCCGGCTGGTTGTTGATTGCGGCAATCTCCAGCAATGTCATTCCATATTTCCCGGTAACCAGGTTGGCACCCCTGTCAAGTAACAGCTTCACCATGTCGTGATAATTCCTTTCTACTGCGTATACGAGGGCGGTCTTTCCTTCCATGTCTTCGATATCCACTTCTGCACCTTTGTCGAGAATGGACTTCACAATGTCGAAATGCCCCTCTTTGACTGCAATTATGAGGGAGGTCTGACCATAGTGGCTGATATCGTCTAATCCGGTTCCACTTTCCAATAAGGTCTGAGCAATTTTGTGGTGCCCCATACTTGCGGCATGCATCAGGGAGTTCCAGCCGTACCTGTCGCGGACATTGACATTAACCCCGCTGGAAAGCAGGTTTTCCACAATACTTTGATGCCCTCTTATTGCTGCGACCATAAGGGCCGCGGTCTTTTCATCGTCGCTATTATTGCCCTCCAGCAATGCTTCCACAACCGCTGTATGTCCATGTACAGAAGCGGCGACCAGAGGGGTTAAACCGTCCTGATTCATTGCCCGTGCATCAGCACCCTTATTGAGCAAGGCTTTAACTATGGGTGTGTAACCATGCCGCGCTGCAATGATCAATGCTGTTGAGTTGTCCTGGTAACCGGTATCCGGATTCATCCCGGCTTCCAGAAACAACTTAACTGATTCCGTATCGCCGTCTTCTATTCTGGACAGAAAGGCGGACCCACTTAAGTGGTTTTGTATGCCCCTGTCTCTTAAACGGATGCTTGTTTCCGCAGGGTTATTGTATGCGTATGCACTAAATGGGAATAATATAGTGATACCAAGAAAGAACATGATGATGGTGCGGCAGATTTTTTTACTCATTGTCAATACCTCCTGATATAACCTGATTAGTTAATCTCTCATAAGGCGCCTCCATTATGTTTTTTATACATAGTAGTAATTATATTTTTTAGCGCACTTATAATAAGTGTTCAAACATTAAAGTAAGATTAGAATCTGAAAGTTGAAAAAAATATCTTATAATCAGGATGGACGACAACTCTCATTTGACAAACAAATAACCTGTTGCTATGTTAGCCGATGGTGCAGGATGTCGTGAAACTTCTGCTCTGTTGAAGGAGGGTTAAGGAATGATTTACTTTTTTGCATTGTTGATGAGCCTGTCTCTTGTCTGGGCTCCAGCCTCATTCGCCGGGTATAAGGATGTTGACGCTAAGATTGCTGAGCAGGAGATCAACCGTCATCTTGTAAAGGAAGATGTGAGGTTTACCTTCCTTTTGCAAAAGGGAGGGTTTGAGAAAGGCATTGCACAGGGGATGTGGGATGCAGATGGGAAGCTTACGACCCGGGCTGTTTCTGGGAAGCTGAAGTCTCTGAAACGTTCCGGTGCGGAGGACTTGTTAATCTCATCACAGAGTGCTGATATAAAAATCAGGATTACTGACGTTAAAGAGTTGAATATGGGCATGAAGTTTAAGCAGGCCAGGTTCGTGTGGCAGTATAGTCCGGATATACCGTCTCTCTGGAAACGCTTTATTGTTGCAGGCGGGACCGGATATGCTGCATTTGCGCTGGGTAATGACGGCTGGCGATATGACGGCATGGAGCTTATGTACTCTCCGGATCCTTTCCTCCTTACTGCATCTGAGGCTGAAGAGGAACGTAAAGAGATACAGCGGATAGCAGCGGCAAGGCATAAAGATGAAGAGGCCGCCCGCAGAAAGCAGTCAGAACGTCATAGGAGGATAGAAGAGTCTAAGAGGGCGAGTAAGAACTACGGGACATTTTCTCTTTCAACGCAAGCTGGGCAGGAAAGCTGCAGTGTCTCGGATGCAGGGGTCACCTGCCAGAAGGATGGAGTCAGGGGAAAGCAATCATATTCCATTATGTTTGTGGATGTAAGGGATGTCAGGAAGTCTTCTTATTCTGGACCGGAATCAAAACAATTTTATTCGATAGAGCTCTCGTTGCGAGATATGAATATTTCCTCTGCAGCATCTGCTGGCCGGCAGGATTCGGTGACTACTTCCTGGAGGAATGTTGCTCAATGGATATCTGAAAACAGGAATGACTTAGACAGGCTTTTTGATGTGCTTGCCAGGGCCCACAGGGAATGGCGGGTAAAATACAGCGATATTGCTGAGTGAAACAGCAGTACTGCCGCTTTCTTACAGCCCGATCAGTCTTCGTGCCCTCTCCATTAGTCCCTTAAATCCTGATCCGCCTTTGCCGGCAACAAGTTTCAGGTCTCCTTTCCTGTTTCCTATACCGAGCTCAATGGCATGCCTTAGCTGCCGCTGTTCCCATACCTCTTTACCGGTAACCATAGTCCATTTGCCAAATGTCTTTATTATGCCAAGCCCTGTTACGTCTGCGCCTATACGGTCGCCGCTGGCTATTATGAGGTTTGTATTGGCTGGTGTGCCGCTCCAGGGGCCGCCCTCTATCATTGATACAGTTCCGTCAACAATATTGAGATCAGGGGAGTAGGCAAGGTTGAACTCTGCAATCAGTTCCTCCCAGTGGGTACTGTCAATGAGATATGGCCTCTGTCTTAGATGTGTACAGCCGATAAAGTTTTTAAGACAAATGGAATAGCCTGCAGATCGGTGGGTCTTTATGACGGGAAGATTAATTATAATATCTGCCTTGTATAGCCACTCTGTGACGTAGGCACTCTTAATATATCTTGCGCGGGGCAGTTCCACATCTATCCAGTCATGGTCTTCAAATGCAATGACCTCTGCACCGGCATCCTCCGCTGCCTTTACTATACCGGACTTTTTCATATTCCGTATAGTAGAGAGCGTCATCATTGCAGACATGTCTCCTACAAAGACCTTTTTTGCGCCATGTTCGTAGAGCAGTTTTACAACAGCGTGCACTACCTCAGGGTTTGTGGTTGCAGGATTCGGTTCTCCTGAAACGGCATTAGGCTTTACAAGGACACTTCTACCTTTCAGGTTTAGTTTTTCAAAACCACCTATCAGAGAGACAGCCTCTTTAACCATATCAATGGGGGATTTGTCTCCGCTTACCCCGATAAGGGTCTTGTCACCTTCTTTGAAAGGATTCAATGCTGTTCGTGGTTCACCCTTCTTATCCGGTTTGAAGAATAACTGTGCCATGGAAGATTTATTACCCTTCAGGATAGATAGGGATAGTATGCCCATCATTATGACAAGGATTCGTCTTGTAAACATTTTGCCCAGCTCAATCCTCCCGCATCAAGGTGGAAGGGATAATATCATCTATTATAATCCATTTATCTCCCAGGTCTCTGTATCTACATCCATCTCTTCACCAAGAGGTCTGGACGGCAGGCCCGGGAGGGGGAATATTTTCCCGCAGATCGGGTATACGAAGCCTGCACCGGCTGCAATATGGATGTCTTCAACCGGCAGGGTAAATCCATGCGGACGTCCGTATAACTTTGGTGTGTGTGAAAGGGAATTATGGACCTTTGCCATGCATACCGGGAGACTGCTGAGACCTAAGTTATTTATCAGGCGTATCTTATCCTTTGCAGTCTCTGAGAATCCGGCATCCTTTGCGCCATACATAGTCCTGGCGATCATGTTTATTTTATCTTCTACAGGGGTATTCAGGTCATACAGGAAACGTCTTTTAGTGTTTTCTGCTCCGCCTCCTGATGCTGTTTCTTCAACGGCCTTTGCAAGTTCAACCACCCCGGCGCCGCCGTCGTTCCACGGTGTTATAGTAACAGCCCTGTTGCGCGTGGATTCTGCGCGTTTAAACAAATAAATTATTTCATCGTTCCTGTCTTCTTCATGCCGGTTTATTGCAATCACAAGACGTACACCAAAAAGTTGAATATTCTCTATCTGCTTTTGCAGATGTTCCATTCCCTTGTCAATTTCAGCTTCTCCTCCATCACGATTGCCTCCATGGGCCTTTATACTTTTTAGCGTTACTACTAACACTGCACAGTCAGGATAGATATCGCTCACGCGGCATTTCATGTCAATTAGTTTTTCGAAACCGAGGTCAGCGCCGAAGCCGGCCTCTGTTATGACGTAATCTGCAAGCGATAATGCGAGCTGGTCTGCAATGAGTGAGCTTATGCCCGGGGCTATGTTTGCAAATGGTCCTGTGTGTACAAATGCAGGCGTCCCTTCTGATGTCTGAAGCAGATTGGGGCGCAGGGCATCACGCAATATTGCTGCCATGGCCCCTGCACACTTCAGGTCCTCTGCTGTGACAGGCCCGCCGCTCTTATTTAATGCGACTATGATCCTGCCGAGGCGCTCGCGCATATCTTTAAGAGATGATGACAGTGAGAGGATGGCCATTACCTCTGATGCCTCCGTAAGGACAAACCGTCCCGGATGGGGGAATCCATTCCCCTTTTCTCCTGCGCCGACGATTATGTCTCGGAGCGCCCTGTCATTGATATTGACGGCACGCGGCCATTGGACGTTAGAAGGATCGATGTTTGCCGGGCTGTTGCGGTATATGTGATTGTCTGTGAAGGAGCTCAGTAGATTGTGGGCTGCATTCACCCTGTAGCTGTCGCCCGTGAGACCAAGGTTGATCATCTCCTGGGGAAGGAGCATTGCCTTTCCCCCGCCTGTACCTCCGCCCTTTACTCCAAACAGAGGTCCTAAGGACGGCTGTCTGACGGTGACGATCCCTTTTCTGCCAAGATGCCACATCGCCATGCCAAGTCCAATGGCGACCGTTGTTTTACCTTCACCTGAGCCGGCTGGCGTTATGGCAGTGATTACGATGTATTTTCCGCGCTGCTCAGAACGGCGTTTTTTTAGACCTGCCGGTGTGACCTTGGCTATATAATTTCCGTATTGGTCTATGTCATCAGATGCGAGACCTATGGAAGCAGCTATTTCTGAGATGTGCTTCATTTAAAAATGCTCCTTTGCCTTTAGTTTACCATTTTCCACCGGCGCCGCCTCCTCCGAAGCTCCCTCCGCCGAAACCTCCGAAACCACCGCTGCCTCCGCCAAAGCTTCCTCCGCCTGAAGAAAAGTCATCCCACTTGCCCCTTTGGCTGCGGTTTCCCATATTGGCCAGTATTAGCGCCAGCCAGAACGGCAGGTTATTGTTGGCAGCAATTCCCTGCATCCTTCTCGCCCGACCAAGCATCATGATGATAAAGAATATAAGAAATATGAGGAATAACCATGATATGCGGAAATAGACCGCCTCGCCTGGTTTGCTGTGGCTCTCAACAGTATATTCACCTTTTGCAAGAGCGATCATTGAGTCTGTTGCCCTGTCAAGACCCTCGTAATAACTGCCCTGTCTGAAATAAGGTTTTATGTCTCGTTCTATGATGCGCTTTGCAAGGGCGTCGGGGATCACCCCTTCAAGGCCGTAGCCGGTAGCGATGAAGACCTCACGGTCTTTCATGGCTGCAAGCAGCACAGCGCCGTTGTCCTGTTCTTTCTGACCCACGCCCCAAGCCTCACCAAGCCTGATTGTATAGTCACTTATAGGGTAGCCGTTCAGGGTTTCCATGATGACTACGACGATTTGCGTAGAGGTTGTATTGTCAAACTGAACGAGTTTTCTCTCCAGAGAATCTATTTCTTCAGGTTTCAGGGTTTTTGTGTAGTCATTGACGAGCCTCGGAGGGGATGGCCTCTGCGGAAAAGTCTGGGCATATATCGACGCCGGTATGATAAGTATAACTAAAACTATGGCATAGAAAAGGTGTTCATGTATCCTTCTGCCCGAATACAATCTCATCAGATAATTCATTCTTGTCTCTTTCGTCATAGGGGAAGTATTGTGTCAGTGCTTCAGCAGCCATACCGATACTATTGATCAATCCTTCTGAATATTCACCCTTTCGGAAGTATTCAATTGTTATATCCTTTATCTCGTCCCAGAAGCCCTGATTAACCACTGCGTTGATTCCGGCATCTCCAAGTATGGCAAACTTATGGTCGCGGATTGCCAGATAAAATAATACTCCATTTCTTCTGGCCGTCTTGTGCATATCGAGTTTCTCAAAGATCAGGGCTGCACGGTCGAGGACATTTCCTTTGCATCTATTTTCTATGAATAGCCTTATCTCCCCGGAGGTCTGTTTTTCTGCTAGCCTGATTGCTATGGTAATGTTATCGCGATCTTCTTTCGTTAAGCGATCCACCCGAAAATCCCCTCCAGCCTGTCATCCCGAACCTTGTGCTGAACTTGTATCAGTATTATTTCGGGATCTCCTAAACCCTGGATAATACGATTGGCATGTTAATGACCCTTTGCGAGCCTTATGCTGTTATTAGAATTTAACCTCAGGCACTTTTTCAGCACCCTTGTCGGCTTCAAAGTAAGGTTTTTTGTCAAAGTTGAAAATAGAAGAAACAATATTATTAGGAAAGGAACGGATATACGCATTATATCTCTGAACTGTCTCATTAAACTTGTTTCGCTCAACAGCTATACGGTTTTCAGACCCCTCCAACTGGGCCTGTAATTCGAGGAAATTCTGGTTCGCCTTAAGCTCAGGGTACCGCTCGACTACGACCATCAGACGTGATAATGCTGAACTCAGACCTCCCTGAGCCTGTTGAAATTGCTGTAATGCCTCGGGTGTTAAATTCTCAGGATTAATCGTGACCTGAGTAGCCCTGGAGCGTGCCTCGATAACCTGGGTAAGCGTTTCCTTCTCAAACGCTGCATATCCCTTTACTGTGCTTACAAGATTTGGTATGAGATCTGCCCTCCTCTGGTATACATTTTCCACCTGTGCCCATTGAGATGTAACACCTTCATCCATCTTCACCATCGTGTTGTAGGGTGATACCAGCAATCGGATAAGGATTATCGCTGCTATGATTATAATACCTGTTATTATCCAGCTCTTTTTCATATGAATAACTGTAAACAACATTCAACGCCTTTGTCAACTCCTAATGACAAAACACTCTTTACAATCTCATCCTGAATGTATATATTTTCCCTTATGCTGCATCTGCTTATAGACGGATATAACCTTATGGCTAAAATGGACGGGCTGAGCGGTAACCTTGAGGCTCAGCGGGAGCGGTTTCTCCAGGCGCTGAGCCAGTACAGGCTGCAGAAATATCATGATGTCATAGTTGTATTCGATGGAGAGAAGGGGGGGTGGGCTACAGAAAGTCATGAGAGGACTATGGGTATAGTCATCGTCTTCTCAAGACTCGGGGAAAAAGCAGATGATGTTATTAAGAGGATGGTAAAGGAGGATGATATAGAATATACTATAATTACCTCTGACAAAGAGATCGCATCCTTTGCCGAGACATTCGGTAGTACGTCCATACTGTCCGAGGATTTCATTCCAAAACTGAATATCAGAAATAATTTTGCTGCGGATGAGTGGAAGGATGAAGACGCGGATGTTTACCGGCCCGTTACTCCGAAGAAGAAGGGCAATCCCCGCAAACTCTCAAAGGCAGCAAGAAAACGTAAACAGAAACTGGACAGGTTATAGAAGGGAGGGACTATATTATGAAAAATGGGAGAATGAGATTTAGAAACGATTTCGGGATGACAGGGGTCGTGATAATTTTGCTTATTGTTTTGATCGGAGGGTGTGCCAGCACAAGCGTTGAGCGGGTTAAACCAGACGAGGTCGTAGACCTGAGTGGAAGATGGAATGACACAGACTCCAGGCTCGTAGCAGAAGAGATGGTCAAAGACGCCCTCTCAAGACCCTGGATTAACAGTTATACCGCAAAGAATCAGAAATCACCTACGGTTGTTGTTGGAACTGTTGTTAACAGGAGTCATGAACATATAAATATCCAGACTTTTACAAAAGACCTTGAACGTGAGCTGACTAACTCCGGACAGGTACGGTTCGTTGCATCAGCAGGTGAAAGGGGAGAGTTGAGGGAAGAACGGGCTGAACAAATGATGCATGCAACAGAAGAGACTGCCAAGGGGGTAGGGAAAGAGGTCGGTGCTGATTTTATGCTTAAGGGTGTTATAAATACCATTCAGGACGAAGAAAAAGGGACCAGGGTTGTTTATTATCAGATAAATCTTGAGATAATAGACATTGAAAGTAATGTTAAGGTCTGGCTGGGTGATAAGAAGATTAAGAAGGTCGTTGAGAAGCGCCGTCTGGGGTTTTAGCATTAATATCGTGGAGGCAACATGAAGAAATGGTTCCTGCTTCTACTCCTGTTCCTTTCTTCATGTGCCCCTTCCATCCAGCATTACAACCGTATTAATAATTATCTGTATCAGGGACAGTATACAGAGGCAGACAATGCCCTGGTAAGTTCTAAAAGTGATTACGGTATCAGGAATGAAGTCCTGTACTATCTTGACCGCGCGATGGTATTGCATCTATCAGGCAGATACGCGGAGAGTAATACTTTTTTAGACAGGGCAGAGCTGCGGATGGAGGAACTCTATACTAAAAGTATTACTGCGGAAAGCGGGGCAATGATTACCAATGATAATCTGCTGCCATATGAGGGGGAAGACTTTGAAAAGGTAATGGTCAATGTTTTTGGGGCGTTAAACTATGTATATCTGCACAAGTGGGACGATGCCCTTGTTGAGGCACGAAAGATTGACCATAAACTCAATACCTTCAACGATAAATATGAAAAGAAGAGTGTGTATAAAGAAGATGCCTTTGCCCGCTATCTAACGGGTTTACTATATGAGACTAAGGCTGAATATAACGACGCCTTTATTGCCTACCGGAAGGCATACCAGACTTACAGGATTTATGGGAAGGATTACGGCACACCTTTGCCTCCGCCATTACCAGGGGATCTTCTGCGATTGACAGAATCACTTCAACTTGATGAAGAACATAACATCTACAGAAATTTGTTTTCTAATACATCATGGATCAAGCAGGATCAACTGAGCGGAAAGGGCGAAATACTATTTATCAGCCTTGATGGACTTGCCCCTCTCAAAAAGGATTTTATCATTGACGCACCTGTTCCTGACGGCAAGGGCGGTATCTACTTTCTGCGTATTGCACTTCCTAAGTTTGTACTCCAGCCGAACGAGCTTGAGCATGTTGTAGTGAAACTGTTTGATTCAGGAGGTATAGTAACCTCACAGGAGATGTTTCTTGCAGAGGACATTGCCGCGATCGCAGTAAAAGACCTTAATGACAGGATAGGTCGAATAACTGCGAAGGCGATTGCGAGGGCTACGACTAAATATCTCGCATCACTCGAGGTCAGGAAGAAGGTAAAAGATGACCCGGTTGCAGACCTTTTAGTTAAATTGGGGACAAATATTTACACGGTTGCCTCTGAACAGTCTGACAAAAGGAGCTGGCGGACACTGCCGGCTCAGATCAGGATATCAAGACTGGCTGTACAGCCTGGCTCTTATACGCTTGTTGCAGAGTATTATGCCGCCAGTCGCCGGTTGTTAATGAAGAAGTTGTATCCTGTAACGCTGAGTGCCGGCGAAAAGGCCTTTCTAAGCAACCGGTACTTAGGCAGCATTAACTGATATGTTCAGGGGATGGCCCTATTGTTTACCCTATTGTTTGCATCTTGTTTGCATCCAACTTTACAAAACAGGCAAAACGGGTTAATATAAAGGCTCGTACCGGAAATTAAAGAGGCACATTTTATTGTTTAAACTACTTATCCTTTTTGTACTTCCATTACTGCTCCTCTGGCCTGATGAAGTGTTTGCATGGGGACCAGCCACACATCTTCAGATCGGGTGGAATGTATTAAGTAATCCTGCATTACTTATAGCCCCTGTAAAACCACTTCTTGAGGTATTTCCCTATGATTACCTTTACGGATGTATCAGCGCTGATATAGTAGTAGGGAAGAGATTTACGAGGGAATTAAAACACTGCCACAACTGGCAGGTTGGATTCAAACTGCTCAGAAGCGCTGTGAGCCCTTCTCAAAAAGCGTTTGCATACGGATACCTCAGCCATCTTGCAGCAGACACCATTGCTCATAACTATTATGTCCCTGAAAAAATGGTGTCTGCCTACTCTGCAAGATTTCTCAGGCATGTTTACTGGGAAATGCGTTTTGACGCATTGGCTGATAAGTTAGTATGGGATCTGCCCGAAAAAATAATGAAGGATGTTCATGCTGACAATGACCCCCTGCTGGACAGTGTACTTGAAAATACCCTGCTGTCATTCAGCGCTAACAAGACAATATTTAACAATGTCATGCTGATTCACCGGATGGAGCAGTGGCATAAAATGATAGGCAAATTATCATCATACTCCAGATGGGTATTGCATAAAGAAGATGTAGACATATATTATCAGCAGTCCTTGACAGCCGTACTAGATCTGTTACAGCATCATGATATGGCAGAGTGTATCAATGATGATCCTACCGGCAGGAAAAACCTTGCACTTGCAAAACGTTTACGTAAGAAGTTGAAATTCATGAAAAGAAACGGAATCGGTACTTCTATCATCCCTCCGGTATTTCCTTTGAGGGAGGTCTCTCATCTATCAGCGGAGATTCGGAAAAACAGGGCTTAGCCTCTCTCTTCTTACTTTTGGGGCTATGCAATTGCCTGATGTAACTGAGGAACAGGCGGATTCCACAGTCCACAGGGCGATGGAATTAGGTATTAACCATTACGAGACCGCCAGAGGTTATGCCGACAGTGAAGAAATACTAGGCAGAACCCTTAAGAGATATGACAGGTCCAGGTTTATCCTTACTACCAAGATTACCCCAAAGCACTACCAGAATTACAGAAAATATATCGAAGAATCATTAACACGTCTGCAGGTTGACTACTTAGACAACTTTGATATTCACGGAATAAATAATGATGAACAACTCAAATATACCCTTATGAAGGGAGGTGTTCTTGAGACATTAAGGCAGGCTATGTCAGAAGGTCTTATTAAACACCTGGGGTTTTCATCACATGGACCTGTTGAGATAATTATCAAGGTCATGGAAACCCGTGAGTTTGAGTCAGTCAATCTGCACTACTACTATTTCAATCAGCGGAATCTCCCTGTAATCAAACTGGCTGGAGAGCTGGACATGGGAGTGTTGATAATTTCTCCTACCGACAAGGGAGGACAACTTCATAAGGCCCCGGGTTATCTGATGGAACTCTCCCGGCCATATCATCCGATTACTATCAATCACCGCTTTTGCCTGTCACATCCTGAGGTTACCACTGTCACCGTAGGCGCCTCCGGCCCGGATGAATTCGATCCACACATAAAGGCAGTGGAACACGCCGGGGCGCTGACACAGGAAGAAAAAAATATTATCGAACGACTCGACTCACAGTACACCAGACTTGGCAAGACGCTTTGCACCCTTTGCCATAAGTGCCTCCCATGTCCTGAACTGATTAATATTCCTGAGGTATTAAGGCTTCGGAATCTTGCTATAGCCTTCGATATGGTCGACTTCGGCAAGTACCGCTACAAGATGTTTGAAAATGCAGACCACTGGTTCTGGGGAAGAAAAGCCGCTTTCTGTACAAGATGCAATGACTGTCTTCCGCGATGCCCTGAACAACTAAAGATACCTGATTTATTAGACGAAGCTCACAAATTGTTTTCAGCCAGCGAAGGTAAGAGGAAATGGGAAGACTGACTCTTCAATTATTTCTTTAGTTATTAAGCCTTAGCAATACTTCCCTGGTCAGGCAGCCTTTCTGCGGCCAGGAACAATACGGTATATACCAAGCTTTGTCATCTTGTATTTCAGAGTACTAAGCGGTATCCCTAAATCGTTAGCAGTTTTCTTACGGCTCCAGTTCATGGATTGCATTGTGTTAATGATGAAATCTCTTTCAAATGCCTCCAGAGCTTCTGCTAGTTTGCTTTTTTCTTTCAACATGTTGCATCACCTTCTTTCTTAATGTGACCCGGTTATCCGAGAGGTTGTGCTAACCCTTATCGGATATCAAGGTTCAAGAATTAAGCCTTATGTACATAATACCACATATAAGATATGAGAACAAATTTATTTGGCTGAAGTTTACTTACCGTTCAGTTTCAGTTTAAGGTATTCGCCGACAAGAAGTGCTGCAGGATATAATACTTCCTCCTCGTTTTTAACATGTGCTATGAGTTTTTTTGCGATAAAGGCTATTTCCATCCTGTTTTCCTTAATGGATACATTTGCAAGCTTAATAAGGGCATCTACAATCGCCTGATGTTCTGAAAGCATCTGGGGAAGCATTGCCTTAAGTTTGTCAGTTATAACAAGCATTTCTCTCATATCCGGGGTTATCTTTCCCTGAGACAGTGGTTCCAGTAAACCAAGAGGCGGCATGGCATATTCCTCTTCTTTTGAAAAATGGGGATGCATTATCACAGCAACTTTCTTTGCAGCAGTTCCAATAGCACCTCCTGCCTCAGTAATTCGTGCCAGCTCATTATGAAGCTCTTCATGTTCTTCATTAAGTGATGTGGGGGCTGAAAAAGCCATAAATTCACCTCCTGCAGATGTTATATTATAACACATACGTGTATTGATGCAAATTATCAGGTGTGATATTATTTTCTAAATAAGGCTGGAGGGGATATACTTAATCCTGTTTACAGATTCAGTATAAGTAAGAATGAAGAGTTGGTTGCTGTTATTTCTGAAGAGAAAGACCGCCAGATTATTGATATCCGCGTACATAATAAGACAAAGAATGGTGAGCTGACACCAACGAAGAAGGGGGTAGAAATACCTGTCTCCATGCTTCCTGAGGTTCGCAGGATGGTAAATCTTCTTGAGGAGGCAGTTACTGCGAAAGGGCTGTCAGATGAGTTTGACAATCTTCATGATCTGAAAGTTGTCAGGGAGATTGTCTTTGCGCATCCAAGTGAGGAGGAATTTGCAAAAATCCTCAAATTTTATCATATAGAATGGCAGTATGAACCAAAGACCTTTCCCGTTAAATGGGATGATTCCGGAAATGTCATAGAAAGTTTTACCCCTGATTTTTTTCTTCCTGACCTTAATTTGTACATCGAATTAACCACTATGAAGCAGAGTCTTGTAACAAAAAAAAACCGGAAGGTTAAATTATTAAAGAAATTGTACCCGGAAATAAATATTAAGTTATTATATGGAAAGGATTATAAAAGTTTACTCAGGAAATATGAACAAGGAGATAAAAAAATACCCTGAGTTTCAGGTTCTTCATGTCCAAGAGGGGTGTGTTCTGCCAGCCAACTTCTGACTTTCGTCAGCCTGCTGACTCTGCTGAACCTTTGCCCATCTTTGGGTCCCTTTTGATCACCTCCGGGGGACTTCCAGAGGGACATTCGAAGAATCCTTATATCTCAGGGTACTTTTATCCTACCACTTTCAAGGGAGGGTGTCAAGGAATGAAGGATTTGGAGACTGGAGAAATAATTATTACGCAAGATGACCTGCAGAAAAAGATTGCTGAGCTGGGTAAATCCATTACTGAAGATTACAGGGGTAAAGATCCAGTGCTGATTTGTGTGCTCAAAGGTGCAGCAGTTTTTATGGCGGACCTGATCAGGACTGTTACAATACCAATCGTTATTGACTTCTTGTCAATCTCTTCCTATGGTGCAGGCAGGGGTGAGTCCGGGGCAGTGAGGATCATCAAGGACCTCGATATTAATATTGCTGACAGAGAAGTGCTGGTAATTGAAGATATAATAGACACCGGATTTACACTTGGATACCTGTTGAGGATACTTAAGGCCAGGAATCCTGTCTCACTGAAGGTTGCCGTTTTGCTTGACAGGCCAGCACTTAGAATAGTAGATCTTCCTGTAGAATACAAGGGGTTTGAAATCCCTGATGAATTCGTCGTGGGCTATGGGCTGGATTATAAGGAAAGCTTCAGGCACCTGCCATATATATGTAAGCTAAAGACATCCTGACGATCCCACCTTGAAAGATATGTCGCTAATAACCTTATTGCCAAAATAATTATTAATCTTGGTTATCAGGTCTTTCTTGTAGAAACTTAACTCCTGGAGCCATGCATTGCTATCAACAATTATATATAGCTTTCTGTAACGAATCGCGTCAGGCCTGGTATGGGCAGCTATTATACTTCCTGCAATTTGCGCCCATTTCTCTGAAAGAGTGTATTCTAACATCTTGCCTTCCAGACCATATTGCTTTATCAAATTAACCAGTATTCCCGAAACCTTCTGCATTTATTAATCTGTCCTCCTGCTTGCGCTTGTTTTTCTTTTACTGTAATATGTCAAATACATGGCCCTGTTTAAAAAGAATATCTGGATCCTTCTCATACTAATCCTTATTGGCGCCCTTCTCGGAAGTGTACTTGGAGAAATATTGCAGGCAATCTCTCCTGAAGGGCCGGTAAGAAATATGTTCACCGAGGGTTTCTTTATAGGCATTACCCCGCCGGTTACCCTGGATATCAGGATAATAACTTTTACTATCGGGTTTAGTTTACGTGCAAACCTGTTGACCCTTCTTGGGTCAATCCTCGGAATATATATCTACAAATATGTTTAAAGAATTATACACTCATTCGTCATTTGATTCCAACACTTCTTTCCTTTAGTAACCTGATTCTGTCTCTCAGTTCTGCTGCTTTTTCAAATTCAAGTTTCGCGGCCGCTTTTTTCATCTCTTTTTCCAACGATCTTAAAACAGCAGCAAGTTTATCTTCCTGAACATATTCATCTGAGGAATCTTTGACGACAGGTATCGTGTAATAGTCTGCCTCGGAGATTTCATAAAGAGTCTCCTGTATCCCTTTAATTACGCTTACAGGTGTTATATTATGCTGTCTGTTATATTCCTCCTGTATGGTACGCCTCCGGTCTGTTTCATCTATTGCCTTCTTCATTGAGTTTGTAATCGTATCCGCATACATGATTACTTTACCGGATAAATTCCTTGCCGCCCTTCCTGCTGTCTGAATGAGAGATGTGTGAGATCTTAGAAAACCCTCCTTGTCAGCATCAAGTATTGCCACTAAAGAGACCTCTGGTATGTCAAGCCCTTCACGCAATAAATTTATGCCGATCAGGACATCAAACTTCCCCATCCTCAAGTCTCTTATTATCTCAACCCGTTCGAGGGTATCAATATCAGCATGAAGATATTGAACCCTGATCCCAAGCTCATTATAGTATTCTGTGAGGTCTTCTGCCATCCTCTTAGTCAGTGTCGTGACAAGTACTCTCTCTCCACTGTCCGATCTTGCCCTTATTTCACCAAGCAGATCATCTACCTGTCCTTTTGCGGTTTTGATCATAATGACCGGATCTGTAAGACCTGTGGGACGAATTATCTGCTCAACAACTTCTCCGCCTGCTTTCTCAATCTCATAGGACCCGGGGGTTGCAGAAACGTATAAAACCTGATTCACACATCTTTCAAACTCCGTGAATTTGAGAGGCCTGTTATCATAGGCTGACGGAAGCCTGAAACCATAGTCTACAAGGCTCTTCTTTCTTGAGCTGTCACCTTTATACATACCACTGATCTGAGGTACAGTAACATGACTCTCATCTATAATCACAAGAAAATCCTCAGGGAAATAATCCAGAAGCGTAGGTGGCGGCTCCCCTGCTCTTCGTCCGCTTAAATGTCTTGAATAGTTCTCTATACCGTGACAGTAGCCGATCTCTTTAATCATCTCGAGGTCAAAGTTAGTCCTTTGCTCTATTCTCTGGGCTTCAATAAGATTATTTCTGTCTTCAAAATACCGTATACGTTCAGCCAGCTCCGTCCTTATTGATTCCAGTGAACTTTTCACCCTGCCGGGCGGTATTACATAATGAGTGCCCGGGTATATTGCCGTTTTTGAAAGACGTTTTATAACAATACCCCTGAGAGGATCAATTTCTGAAATGGAGTCAACGTAATCACCGAATAACTCAATCCTTATACAAGATTCTTCTGAAGATGAAGGATAAATCTCTACAACATCGCCACGTACCCTGAATGCACCGCGATGCAGGTCAATGTCATTTCTTTCGTACTGTATCTCAACAAGTTTTCTGAGTATGTCCTCCCTGTCAATATTCATTCCCTCTTCAAGATACAGAAGCATCCCCTGATATGACTCCGGAGATCCAAGACCGTATATACAAGAAACTGATGCTACAATAATTACATCATTTCTCTGAAGAAGTGATGTCGTTGCTGAGTGCCTCATCCTGTCAATGGCATCGTTTATAGAAGAGTCTTTTTCTATATATGTGTCCGACTGGGGTATATATGCCTCAGGCTGATAGTAGTCGTAATAACTTACAAAATATTCGACTGAGTTTTCCGGAAAGAAATATTTAAACTCGTGGTAGAGTTGAGCCGCCAATGTCTTGTTCGGCGCAATCACCAGGGTTGGTTTTTGAACATTTTCTATAACATTTGCCAGCGTAAAGGTCTTGCCGCTTCCAGTTACGCCGAGTAAGACCTGGTGCTTTATGCCCTGTTTAATCCCGCTGCTAAGGGCTATGATTGCTTCCGGCTGATCTCCCTGAGGCCTTAAGGGTGATTTGAGGCTAAATCGCATATCTTAAAAAAATCTGTCCCCTTTTTCTCTAAACCTTTGCTTCTCTTAAAAACTTAGCCGCCTCTTCCGGGGAGGTGGGATTTATGTAAAATCCTGAACCAGACTCAAAACCTGCTACCCTGACAAGTTTAGGCATTATCTCAAGATGCCAGTGATAGTACTCTTTCATCTGACTCCGTAATGGGCAGGTATGTATAATATAATTATACGGCGGTACGTTTAAGACCTTGTCCAGCCTGCGAAGTACATTCTTCATGATCCTCGCAAGACTGCTATACTCCCATGGCTGGGCCTCGTCAAAGCATGAGTTGTGATTCTTAGGTATAATCCATGTTTCAAATGGAAATCTTGCAGCAAAAGGGGTTATGGCAAGGAAATGTTCATTCTCCGTGACGCTCCTGTCTTCTGAGAATGATTCCTGGCGAACTATATCGCAGTAAATGCATCTTTCCTTGTAATTATAATAGAGCCTTGCCCCTTCAATCTCTTCAAATACATGTCTCGGGATAACAGGCAGAGCTATTAGCTGAGAGTGCGAATGCTCCAGAGATGCGCCTGCAGCCTCCCCTTCGTTCTTAAAGATAAGGATATATTGAAACCTGCTGTCTTTTTTCAGGTCAATTACCCTGTCCCTGTATGACCAGATAATATCTTCAATCTTCCTCTCAGGAAGGGTTGATATCGTTGTATCATGCAGAGGGGTCTCTATAATTACCTCATGAGCACCAATACCATTCATTTTATCAAAAAGTCCGATGCCTGTTTTATCAAGGTTCCCTTCAATCTTCAGGGCCGGGAATTTATTAGCTACGACACGAAGGCTCCATCCTGAGGTATTTGGAGCTGTTCCAGGCTCACGGTAAGCCAGTATCTCTGGCGGTGTAACCTTTTCATTGCCTGCACAAAAGGGGCAGAATCCCCCTTTCCTCTTTGGGGGAGCTTCCTGGAAATCTGACGGCCTCCTTCCCCGTTCTGATGATATTATTACCCATCTTCCGGTTATAGGATCTTTTCTTAGTTCGGACAAAGTAACCTCCTTTTAAAAATCAACCATTTTATTTTTAATCCCGCGTTAAACCATTGATTATAACAGATCTTCTATGCCAAGTAATTTAATTTTTCTATGAAGATTGCTCCGCTCTATCTTCAAGTCTTCTGCAGTCTTTGTTATATTCCAATTATTTTCCTTTAACCTTTCCAGAATGAAGTACCGCTCGAAACTTGTACGGGCTTCTCTCAGCGATCCGGAGCTGACATTTATCAGCGTGGATACATCTCGATTCTGATCCTTCGCTATAATTGAGAGGTCGCCGGGATTAATACGGTCTCCTATAGTCATGATTGCTACCCTTTCCATGAGGTTTCTAAGCTCCCTGACATTGCCCGGCCAGTCATACCCCTTCATTAATTCTAAGGACTGATCCGTGAGCTTCTTATCCTTTAAACCCTGTTCCCTTATAACTTCTTTCAAAAAATGTTTGGCCAGAATGGGGATATCTTCCTTTCGATCCCTCAGGGGAGGCGAATGCAGTATAATAACATTAATCCTGTAATACAAATCCTCCCGGAAGGTGCCTTTTTTTATTTCTTCCGGTAAATTTTTATTTGTGGCTGTAATTAGTCTTACATCCACCCTGATATTCCTTGTGCCGCCGACACGCTGAAATTCCTGTTCCTCCAGGACACGAAGGACCTTTGCCTGTGTGCTTAAACTCATATCACCTATTTCATCCAGAAACAGCGTACCGCCGTCAGCGATCTCGAACTTTCCCCTCTGGACGGAGACTGCGCCGGTGAATGCCCCTTTTTCATGACCGAATAGTTCACTCTCAATGAGAGACTCAGGGATTGCTGCACAATTGACTGCTATAAACGGTTTGCTGGTCCGAGGACTTCCGCGGTGTACAGATCTTGCTATCAGCTCTTTCCCTGTGCCGTTTTCACCTGTTACAAGTACCCTGCTGTTAGACCTCCCGACTACTATTATCTGTTCTTTCAGGGAGCGTATTAAGGGGCTCTCCCCAATCATCTCATACCACTTCTCGATCCTTCCCTTAAGTTGAACATTTTCCAGTTCAAGGCGCTGTTGTTCAACAGCATGTTTAACAATCAAATGCACCCTTTCCATGGAAAGCGGCTTCTCAATATAATCATATGCCCCTAACTTGGTCGCTCTTACGGCTGTTTCAATTGTTCCATGCCCGGACATAACTATAACTGCAACACCTGGATAAGCATCTCTTATCTCCTTCAGTATTTCAAGTCCGTCAATATCAGGCAGCCACACGTCAAGTAAGATTACCGACGGAGTATCATCTTTTACCTTTTTTAATGCCTCACTCCCATTTTCAGCAGTTGAAATGGTATATCCCTCGTCATCAAGCACAGCAGAGAGGGCATTTAAAATTCCTTTTTCATCATCAACTATGAGAATATGATCGGACATAAGCTACACTGGTAATTCGATAACAAACTTAGTGCCTCTGGGCACATTGTCGCTAACCACTATCCTTCCATTATGGTCTGATATTATCCGGTTTACGATAGCCAAACCTAATCCAGTACCGCTCTTCTTTCTTGAGAAATAAGGTATAAAAATCCGGTCCTTATCCTCAGGAGGAACACCGGCTCCATCATCTGTTATTTCAACCCTGACGTTGTTATTCCTGCTTTCATAAACTGTCCTGATGGTTACATTACCATTGCCATCAATTGCCTCTACTGAATTTTTTAACAAATTTACAAAAACCCGTTTAATCTGTTCCCTGTCAATATTAATCTCCGGCAGGAAATCTGCAAGGTATTCAGTAAATGTAACCTCCTTATTGGCGCCGCGAAACAGTAATAAGACCTCTTTTATGAGCGAATTCAAATCATTGATTGATGGTTGTGCCACAGGCATTCTTGCGAAACCGGAAAACTCATCCAGCATCATCTTCAGGGCATTAACCTCATTAATAATAGTGCCGGTGCAATCGTCGAAAATTTTATCATAATTCTCCGCCCTTTCATAATGTTTTTTCCTCAGCCTTTCCGTGCAGAGCTGGATTGGCGTAAGCGGATTTTTTATTTCATGAGCCAGCCTCTTTGCCACTTCCTGCCATGCAGCAATCCTCTGGGCCTTAATAAGTTCCGAAAGGTCGTCAAAAACTACGACATTTCCGGAGAAATTACCGGCTGCATCATACATGGTGGTCATCTTCAGCCTCAAAGTTATACTCCTGTCATTCATATTGAATTGTATCTCTTCATCTTTTATCTTGCCCCCGCCTCCCCTTATCCTTCTAATTATTTCCCTTGCAGTGTCAGGGGGAATGCGGCTCAATATTTCCTGAAAACTCTTGCCATTTATCTCTTCCTTACGCATATCAAGTACCTTTTCTGCAGCCCGGTTAAAAGTCGTGATATCACCATTTTTATCAACAGATATAACTCCGGTAGCAATATTCTCCAGTACGGTCTCAATGTATGCCCTTTTCTGCTCTATCTCCATGCTTGAATCCCTGAGCGAACTATAGGCGTCTTCCAGCTCTGATTTACTCTGCTTTAAGTCCCCGGTCATCCTGTTAAAAGAATTAATAAGCACGCCAATCTCGTCCCTTGATGACGTCTCAACCTTCACATCAAGATTACCTTCAGCCACTGACTGTGTGGCTTCTGCAAGGCTCTGGATCGGAGTGGTGATGTTCTTTGCAAGGTAGTAACCGAACCAGGTTGCAGAGAAGATGATCAGCAGAGTTATTATGAGGAATGACAGTATATAACTGCTCTTAATTGGCTTCTTAAGCAAGGCCATCTGGTTATATTCTTCAAAAAGCCTGGTGATCTCCACCATTTTTTCTACGAGCCCCTTTCTGACGTGGGAGACAACTATTATAGTACCGGTTATAACCCGCCCTTCAGCAGGAGATGAATAAACCGGTGAAATAGCGATTACTGCATCGCCTGATTCAAGCGTCTTTACCACAACTGACTTCTCACCCCTTAATCCTTTTTTCACAAGTTCTTTTGAGGCACCTTCATACCCCCGCTTTACAAGAGTCTTGTCAAGAGAACGGCCCCGCAGTCTTCCATTTGCATCATAAACCTCTACTCCCGATATCTTATGTTCCCACTTTTTTTCTTCGATTTCCTTGATCAGGTTTGTTTTATGATTTGTATTGTCCTGGCTTTCGTTAGACATCACCTTTGCTATTACCCCGGCTTTATGAAGGGTATCGCTCTTTTCCTTCTCATAAAAACTCTGTGCCACATCAAGTGAATTTCTAAGTGAATTTTCAACCTGAATGTTGAACCAGTTATTTATACTGTTTGTAATAAGACCACTCGCAACAATAAAAAGCAGGGCTGAAGGAATCAAAGAGAACCCGACAAAAGATGCTATGAGTTTTGTCCTGAATTTATTTCCAAGTATTTTCTGCTGCCTGTCAAATATATATTTGACAACATTCCGGGAAAGGAGCAAAAGAAGCAGTACTATCAGTATTATATTTATGTTAAAGAGTGTAAGTATAAGTATATTGTTGTGAAGAAGTGATGTACCGCTCTTTGAAAGAATAACTTCTGCAACAGTCAGCGCTATGCTTATCGCAAGAAAGATTGATATGATGATTACAGGTTTCTTCATTTCAGATCTTTTGACATAAAGACTTTTGAATTATACCAGTCTGTACTGAAACTTGAATATGGAACGAAGAAAAAAAGATAGCGCAGCGGGAACGGAAGTTTACCTGCCTTCATTTCTGCTTTTATGCTGACATAGTATTTAGACCTGTTATTGAGCACATTAAGCGTTGTAAGACTTACCCTGTCTATTCGCGACAGCTCTGCAATCATGCTGTCGTATGAATCGAATATCTGATCTGAGATTACCCCTGCTGTTGTCGTGGTAACGAGAAATTGCTGTGTGAGGATATCATACTTTATCACATATTTTACTGTGACGGATACCTTCTCTTCATCGAGCCAGTTCGGCATCACCCTTTTTATGACCATATAGTAAAAGAACTCTTTACTTACGCCATTAATTATCTCCTCTTTTATCCCGGCGCTGAAACCGCCTCTGAGCCTGGCAGAGACTGAAAGTTCATTATTCCTTTTATTAATCAGGATATCTGAGATGCTTTCTGAAGCCGCCAGTCCTGCAGAAGTCCAGAGAAAAGTGCAGGTTGCCAATATGGCCATAAACCTGAAAATCATTATTGCTTAACAGCATCCTTCCTGTTAATTAGAGATGACAGTATGTCTATTGGCAAGGGGAATATAATAGTGGAGTTTTTCTCAGTTGCAATTTCCGTCAGCGTCTGCAGGTATCTTAGCTGCAGAGTCGTGGGATTAGCGCTCATAATCCCTGCAGCGTCAGAAAGCCTCTGTGATGCCTGAAACTCGCCGTCTGCATGTATTACCTTTGCCCGCCGCTCCCTTTCCGCTTCAGCCTGTTTAGCCATGGCACGCTGCATTTCCTGTGGCAGGTCGACATTCTTTATTTCGACATTGGACACCTTCACACCCCACGGTTCTGTATGACGGTCAAGTATACGCTGGAGGTCCTGATTCAACTTATCCCTTTCGGAGAGAAGGTCATCGAGATCTGCCTGTCCAAGGACACTTCTCAGAGTGGTCTGTGATAGCTGAGAGGTTGCATAAAAGTAGTCTTCCACTTCAATAATTGCCTTTTGAGCATCAATTACGCGGAAATAAACCACGGCACTTACCTTTACCGATACATTATCTTTTGTAATTATATCCTGAGTAGGAACATCAAGGACCAAAGTCCTTAAACTTATCTTGACCATCTTCTGGATCCCTGGAATGAGGACGATAAGCCCAGGTCCCTTTACCCGCCAGAAGCGTCCAAGCATAAAAATTACTCCGCGTTCATATTCCTTAAGTATCTTGATTGCGCTGTAGAGAAACATCGCCGCTATAATTATGATTATGAGAGGACTTAGAAATAGTTCCATTAGTACACCACCTTTCTGATGAATCCTGGATTATACCTTCTTAACAAAAACTGTCATATTTTCTTTACCAACAATCTTTATCTTATCACCCCTGCTGATAGGTTCATCACTGCTCGCATCCCAGATTTCACCATGTACGAACACTCTGCCCTCCCCGGCGATATCAGAAACAGCCTCACCAGTCTCTCCAATGAGACCCTCACTCCCACTCAGCGGCTGTCGTTTGTGCACCTTAACTGCAAGCCCAATTGCAACGGCAAAAAACAGGGCGGTCATCAAAGCTGCTGGGATTATAACCTGCCATGAAATCCTGAAGAAAGGCGCGTCAACCTTCATCAACATTATTGAACCAAGCACCATGGATATTACACCTGCAACAGAGAGTAGTCCATAACTAACGATTTTTATCTCTGCAATGAAAAGGATGATACCAAGTATGATAAGTAATAATCCCGCATAATTTACAGGAAGCGTCTGAAAGGCATAAAATGAAAGTATGAGACATATTGCACCAACCACACCCGGGAATATTGCGCCGGGACTGGCAAGCTCAAAGAATATGCCATATATACCCAGGATCATCAGTACATATGCAATGTTTGGATCACTAAGGGCATTCAATATCCTCAACCTGAGCCCCATGGGAAATTCCTCAACCACGACCCCTGTTGTATCAATTTTTATTTTTCCAGAGATTGTTGTCACCTCGCGTCCGTTAATCTTTTTCAGAAGTTCATCCCGGTTCTCAGCAATGAGGTCAATCACCTTGAGATTTAACGCCTCAGACTCAGTTATCGATACACTTTTCCTCACAGCATCTTCAGCCCACTCTATGTTCCTGCCCCGCTTTCCTGCAATAGATTTAATATAGGCTGCTGCATCATTTTCCACTTTCTCCTTCATCGTATCATCCATCTGTCCACCGCCAACAGCAACAGGATGGGCCGCACCTATATTAGTCCCGGGAGCCATAGCTGCAATATGTGCAGACATGGCAATAAATACACCCGCAGAGGCAGCCCTCGCCCCGGCTGGCGACACATAAACAATTACAGGAACATTAGAGCTGCCTATCTCCTTTACAATGTCCCGCATTGAAGTATCAAGCCCGCCCGGAGTATCAAGTTCAATTAATACAGCAGCTGCATCATTTCTGTTTGCATTCTTTATTACCTCCGTAAAATATTCTCCTGCTACAGGATTAATAACCCCGTCATAATTTGCAAGGTAAATACGCTTCTGGGCTGAAAAGGCAAGGCTGTACAGACCTGCAGCGAGCAGAATACATGGAATAATATATTTAAGATTGCGAAGTATTTTCCCTTTTTTCACTCAAGAATACCCTTTCAAACATTCAAAACACATTGCCCACTGCATAATGCTAATTGATAATGCTTCATTGCAGCACAGGCATCTGTATCCACTTCAGGCTGTGTGCTGTCTGCCATTCTTCTTCTCAATCTCCTTTGCCTCCACCCAAAGCTCCTCCATCGCCTCGAGTGAGACATCTTTCCATTCCAATCCCTTTTTTGCAATCTCTTCCTCAATATGCCTGAACCTCGACATAAACCTGCTTATTGTCTTACGCAGTGCGTCTTCAGGACTAACCTCAATAAACCGTCCGATATTAACAAGTGCAAATAAGAGATCCCCCAGCTCACTCTCCATCCTCTCATGGTCTCTGTCCCTGAAGGCTTCCTCGAACTCCCCCATCTCCTCCTGAACCTTTGCAAAGACCTGATCTATATGCTCCCAATCAAACCCGACCCTTGCAGCCCTTGCCTGTAACTGATGGGCACGAAGGAGTGCCGGAAGGTGTGCAGGCACTCCTTCCAGTATAGACTTTCTGTCATTCCCCTTTTCGCCCTTCTTAATCTCTTCCCACTGTTTCAGAACCTCTTCAGCATTGTCCGCCTTCTTGTCACCGAAGACATGAGGATGTCTTCTAACCATCTTTTCACAGGAATCAGTCAATACATCTTCAATATCAAACTCACTATCTTCCTTGCTAATTCTTGCATGGAACAATATCTGGTAGAGCAAATCCCCCAGTTCTTCCTTAAGCTTTTTTGAATCTTTCTCGTCAATAGCCTCCAGCACCTCATATGATTCTTCAATAAGATAAGGTTTCAGAGACTCCCGAGTCTGTTTTTTATCCCAGGGACATCCGGACTCACCCCGAAGTTTGTCCATTATCTGCACAAGTCTGTCCCAATTCTGTGACATTACTTCTCCTTTAAATACAGAAAAACGTTTGTCATGGCTACTCAATTATGAATACTTAAACAATGTGTGTCAATAAGGATTGTCTTCATTAATCTGCTGGCCAGGCTGCCTGAATGTTTTTTCTATAGCAGCTTTACCCGGCATATGAGATAATTTACCGGAGAGGTTCAGGTTCTGTTCAGAATAGTTTTGGGATTAATCAATATGTGCGGACGTTTCGTTCTATTCAGTTCAGTACGTAAAATCGCCCGGGAGTTTGATGTTGATCCGGGTGATATAGCATTCAGCCCGGCCTATAATATTGCCCCGACCCAGGAAATACTCATAGTCCTCGCTGAGGAACGCTATAAACTTATCAGGAGCAGGTGGGGTTTTATACCTCCATGGTCAAAAGAGGCTAATACTGGTTATAAGATGATAAATGCAAGGGCAGAGACACTTGCAGATAAACCGTCATTCAAGTCTGCAATAAGAAAGCACCGCTGTCTTGTTGTGGCTGATGGTTTCTATGAATGGAAACAAGAAGGGAAGGAAAAAAAACCATTCTACATTCATCTTAAATCCGGAAGGCCTTTTGGGTTTGCAGGATTATACAGTTACTGGCAGTCACCTGATGGCGGCCTTATATGTACAAGTACAATAATCACGACTGACGCAAATTCTATGATGGCACCGATTCATAAGAGAATGCCGGCTATAATTCCTGCAGGTAAACGGGGGGAATGGCTTGACCCTGAACTTCTTGATGAACGGAGGATAATGCATCTGCTGGTTCCTTATGCCGCAGACGAATTGGAAGCATACAATGTATCAGGCAGGGTCAATTCTCCCAATAATAATTCGCCTGACAACTTAAGACCTGTTCAGCCTGTGCAAGAAACCTGAAGAACACGGCATCTTATCAGTTATTTCAATTCACCGATACAGTACTATACTTCATTTATTCACTGTTTTATTAAAGTTAAATGAAAGAAAAACGCAGACATCTCAGATTCCCAATCACTGCAATAGCGGAAATCGTATATGCAAAGAACTGTAAATGTATTACAAATACAACAAATATCAGCAAAGGCGGCATTGGCCTCTATTCAAAAATACCTTTTACCGAAGGCAGTCAGATAAGATTGGATATTAGATTCATGGATACCCAGAAAAAGGAAATAGTGGAAACACTGTATGGGAAGATATTATATTGTCATAAATGGCATCTTGTATATATTTTAGGGGTAGAATTCGAACATGAACTCAATCATGAAGAAACACCAGGTCTGGCCGGATATGTAGAGAATTGCCAAAGTCTGTATTGTCTATTCTGTGAATCTGTCAGGGACAACCCCTCTCTAAGTTGAGTATGTTGTACGAAATAAATTCGCATGTTACACACCGGCGGAATTGAATACGGAACGGATAAGGCTCTCCGCCTCTTCCTGGATCTCTTTCAGGTGCTCCTTCCCCCTGAAACTCTCTGCATAAACCTTATAGATATCCTCTGTCCCGGAGGGTCTTGCGGCAAACCATCCATTTTCGGTAACAACCTTGAGCCCCCCTATGGGCGCACCGTTTCCAGGGGCAGTGGTAAATGTTGAAAGGATCTCTTCTCCCGCCAGGGAAGTTGTCGCAACTTGCTCCGGAGAGAGTCTTTCAAGAACCTTTTTTTGTTCCCGCGTTGCCGGTACATCACTTCTCTCATAAACAGGATCGCCAAACATTTCTGTAAGATCGCTATACAATTCCCCTGGGTCGCGGCCTGTCCTTGCCGTCATCTCCACAGCCAGCAGATCCATGATGAACCCGTCCTTATCCGTTGTCCAGACTGACCCATCCCTGCGCAGAAAAGATGCCCCTGCACTCTCCTCCCCTCCAAACCCGCAGGAGCCATCAATAAGGCCATCAACGAACCACTTGAATCCTACAGGAACTTCTGAAAGCCTTCTTCCCAGGTGCTTTACTATCCTGTCTATCATGCTGCTGCTTACGAGGGTCTTTCCCACGGCAGCATCGCTCCTCCACCCTCCCCTGTTCTGGAGCAGATACCATATAGCTACGGAAAGATAATGATTCGGGTTCATGAGTCCGGATCCCGGGGTAACAATCCCGTGCCTGTCAAAATCGGGGTCATTTCCAAAAGCGATATCAAATTTATCTCTGAGATTAATGAGGCTTGCCATTGCGTATGGAGACGAGCAGTCCATCCTGATCCTTCCGTCTTTATCAACAGTCATGAAACGGAATGTCGGATCAGCATACCGGTTTTTTACCTCAATATTAAGGCCATATCTATCAGCAATAGGTTCCCAGAATGCCAGTCCCGCCCCTCCCATGGCATCGGCGCCAATCCTGAGATTTACTGAGCGTACAGTGTCCATGTCTATTATATTTTTCAGGTCTTCAACATACGATTTGATATAATCATGTTCGTGAGTTGTACCTGACTTAACTGCCCTTTCATAAGGTATTCTTTTTATACTGCTTATGCTGTTTTTCAGGATTTCATTGGCCATATCTTCTATCACCCTTGTAACAGCCGTATCCGCAGGACCGCCATTTGGCGGGTTGTATTTGATTCCTCCGCTTTCAGGAGGATTGTGAGATGGTGTAATAACAATGCCATCAGCCAGTCCGGACTTTCGTCCGCTATTGTATGTCAGTATGGCATGTGAGATTACAGGCGTTGGCGTATAACCACGATCCTTATGTATAAGTGTATTGATTCCATTGGCTGCCAGGACTTCAAGTGCCGTCACGCAGGCTGGTTCTGACAATGCGTGCGTATCCATGCCAAGAAAAAGAGGGCCATCAATCCCCTTTTCTTTACGGTAGTGGATGACCGACTGCATAATAGCAAGGATATGATTCTCGTTAAAACCTTTTTGAAGGGAAACCCCTCTGTGTCCTGAGGTGCCAAAGGCAACAGACTGGGCAGGCTCTGAAACATCCGGATGTAAAGTGTAGTAAGCGGTGATCAATTCCGGGACATTGATCAGAATAGATTGCGGAGCAGGTTTTCCTGCTAAGGGATGTAATTCCATTGTTTCTGCCTCCAGTGTTAAAACGCATGCCCCAGCGTAAAATGGGGCATACAGATATCCTCACCCTCTTCTCTGTCCAGCTTACAACCTAAGTCAAGCCTGAGAGGACCAACAGGCGTATTATAGCGTATTCCCGCACCTGCGGTTGACCTGATCTCAGACAACTCCAACTCATCTACTTCTCTCCAGATATTTCCGCCATCAACAAAGACTACCATCCCTATCCCTCTGAACAGGGGAAATCGAAGCTCTCCATTGAGCACCAGCATCATATTTCCACCTGTTGGTGTACCGTCATCTTTTATGGTCTTTCCTGGTATGCCCACCTTGTCCTGATCATATCCGCGAATCGTGCTCCTGCCCCCGGCAAAGTATCTCTCAAATATTGGCACTTCGTTTGATTCACCAAAGTTCCAAGCCACACCGCCCCGGACTGACAATGCGATGACCAGTTTGCCCGATGGAGAAAAAAAATGGCTTTCCTGAACCGTAATCTTTGCAAACTGCGGCCTGGATCCAATTACTTTAGCAGCTTCACGGAAGGTTATGCTGAATAAATATCCATTTGACGGATTAAACGGATCATCCCTTCTGTCTATGATTAACGAGGGATTTATTGTTGCAACTTCAATCTTTCCAGTGTCTTCTGGCGTCAGTATAGCCTCAGGCCGGACATCAGAGAGTTTCACATCCTCAATCTGGTATGTTAATGAACCTGTTACGAACTCACTGAAGCTCTTGTCAAGTCCGGTAGAAAACCCGAATGTCCTTCGGTTAAAGCTGCTCTTTTCTTCAATAAGGTCTACTAAACTTAGCCTCCCGTCCATTTGATAGCCAGCGACCCATGGCTCCTTGTAGTTGATGCTGTATTTTTGTTCTATCGAACTACCCTCTGCACGTAATGTTATCTGTCGTCCTGTCCCGAAAAGATTTTTATAACCACCTTCTATCATGCCCCTTAATCTTTCCACATCTCCGTAACCTATTCCAAACTCTACCCGTCCGGGATAACCCTCTTCTATTCTGACAGATATGTCTTTCCTGTCTTCCCTTAAATCTGGATTCAATAGCTCTACCCTTGCACTCTTAAAAATACCCAGTTTCTGCAATTGCCTCTGACTACGGAATACCTTCTCATAACTGAACAATTCATCCTCTTTAATCCGGAGTTCCCTTCTGATAACTTCTTCCTTTGTAAACGAATTTCCGGTCAGAAGTATTTTCCCGGTATAAACAGGATTATTTTCACTGATTATGTAATCAACTACCGCACTTGTCTTATCATCACTAAACGTGGTTTTTAACTCTACGGATACGTATATATATCCCCTTGTCATATAAAAAGACTGTATGTTATAAATGTCATCGACAATCTGTGATTCATTAAATGGCCTTCCAGCCCTTGACTTTATGCTGGCCTGAATTTCCTCCAATCTGTATGAATGATTACCTTCAAGACGGATCAAGGTTAACCGGGTCTGAGGACCTTCTTCTACATCAATTGAAATACCGAGGGTCTTATCCTCTTCAAAATATAATACCTGATGGGTTATCCTTACAGATAAAAAACCATTACTCCTGTACAGTCCGTTAATATCTTTCAATCCCTCTTTCAGGACATCATCAAAGAAATACTGACCTTTTTTAATATCAACATATTCCTTCAGTGTCTCGTCCTTGAAATAGGTATTCCCCCGGAAACTGACATTCTGTACAGTTACTGACTTCCCCTCCTTAATCTCAAAATTTATAATTACATTTCTATAATCCGGCCTCTCCACACTGTATGAAATCGAAACAAAATAATAGCCCTTTTTCTGATACAGCCCCGCAATTCGGTCCACAGATTCATCAATTACAGAAGTATCATATGCCTTTTCTTTCCATATCAGTAATTCCCTGTCAAGAACAACCGGTGAGAAAACAGTAGCCCCCTTGAATTCAACCTGCACAAATGGACCGGCATCGATTGACAAATTGACTGAAACCTCTTCCCTGGCCCTGTCATAAATCAATTCCGGTTTATTGACCAGTACTTTGATATAGCCTTTCTTAATATAATATTTCGTGATCGCCTTTATGCCTGCGGATATATCCTTTTCATTATAATAATCGTCGCTGCCTGTTTTAAGGAGTGATCTTAGTTTTGCATCATCAAAAACCTTATATCCTGAAAAGGTTATATCAGAAATCTTTGCCCTGCCTTTTTCCTCTATTCTTATTAATATATCTGACTTCTTCCCTTCCATCCTGGAAATCGTGGAAATAACTACAGATGAATTAAAAAATCCCTCCTCCTTATAGAGTTTATGGATATTCTCTTTTGAAATTGCAATCTTTTCCCCTGACAATTCCTCCCCTTTTTTTATTACAACAGACGCCCTGATCTTCTTTGTTGAAAAATAATCATTCCCTTTGATTTTGATGTCATTTACCTTCATTTTTTCAATGAATAAAAACCTGAGACCGACACCGTTTTCTTCCTGTATTGCCTCAGCACTTACATCTTTAAATAGCCCTTTTCTGTAATAATGAATGATGCAATCTCTCACTTTAGGGAGTGCAAGTAAATCACCCGTTTTAATATTGCATTCATCTACTATATCTTTACCGGTTATCCCGGTATCAGTTACAGTATGTATTGAAGAGATCGGCCTGCCTGCATATACACTCAGACTATCCTGTGCATATGAAGAATGAGCAGTTAAGATAATCACTACAAGGAATAAAGAATATAAGAAATGCATGTCATTTGAACTCAAACCTGAACTTGATATCCCCGCTAATCCTGCCCTGTTCGTCCCTCTCGCCAACGAGGAATACATTCCTGCTGAGGAGGTACTCGAGCTTAATAAGTTCCTCTACTGTAGTCAGACCTGTGGTATAGGTTACATATAACCTGTCATCCATTAATCTCTTACCAACTGTAAGTCTCGCTCCTCCCGATGACGTTGAATTCGAATAGTATGGATCTACCTGAAACCTGTCAACCTTAATGATGTCACTTAAAGTTTCTTCAAGCTTTTCCTGTATTGGAGCTGTAAGAAAGGCCGTAGCCTCAAACGCACTGACCTCAGCCAGTGTTTCGGATGCCTCTGAGGCAGTCTGGCCTGTTGTCAGGAGTGCAAGTATGTCAGTTTCACTCAGTGCAGGCTCCGAACTTAGCACCAGATTAATCCTGTCGACAGTCCCGGAGAGCCTCATGTCTATCAGGTATCCCCTCACTTCCGTTGATGCATGCATATCCATTACTGGCTTGATAGCATCGACGCTGACAAAGTCTATTGCAGCAGAAATAATCTTGAAATCATTTCTGCTGAAGATAAAAGTACCTTCCTGCGCCTCCATCCTCCCAAAAAGAAGTGGGTGATCCACTGTCCCTTTAAGGATCAGATCAACATCAAAGGGGAGTTTTGCAATGTTATTATTTATCCACAGGTCCTTCTTACCGGCGATATGTATGTTCAGTTCTGTATTTCCTATAAAAGGCAACGGCAAAGGCTGTTCATTCCGGACCTTTTTTTTCTGGAGTTCAAATATCAGCGACCGCAGATTAAGGTTTTTCTCATAAGAAGCCTTTTCGATAATTATCTCACCCTTCAGTCCTTTTGACTGAGGCGTCCCCTGGAAAATAAGCGTTCCATCAATCTTTGAAGTAAGGCCCTCGGGATATCTGAAAATGGCATCAGCAATCTCCAGTACAAATCCGAACTCATTCACAACGAAGTCCTTCGTAGTTACCTTCCCGGTAACATTAACCCTGCCTCCTCCAAGGTGTCCGCTCATGGATTCAAGCAAAATTTCGCGGCCATTAAAAAATAGCGCCAACTCTGCACCTTCCAGTGTCTGTTTTAATGTATTGCTCCTTATGGTACCATCCTTTATTACAAGTCCTCCCTGAATAGCCGGGTTTTTCAAATCACCGCTCATAAGAAACGCAATAAACATCTTCCCCTTACTGTATTTGATCTCCGGGGTAAACAGGGCAAGGAGTCTCAGGTCTGCCTCACCATTAACAAAGACATTTGACTCGCCGCGAAGAGCCATAGTGCCTATCATACCAAGAGAGGTCCCTTCTCCTTTAAACCTTACGATATCAAGTGAGAGTCTCCCGTCCTGATAGCTTATCTGTATGTCTCCGTCGTTTTCTATTCTGTATTCAGCATAGTGCGCCGTAATCTCTGAAATAACTGCACTTGCTTCCAATGTAGTTAGATCAGAGAGCAAACCTTTAAGACTGAATTCACCTGTTGCAGTAACTGCAATCTCACGTGCCAGTGATGGATTAAGGAGGACGATGAATGTATTCATACTGCTGTTCCTCATACGGGCAAATATCTCAAAAGGCGCATCCCTGTTCCAACCCACAGTACCGGTATAATCTATTGCCAGGAGGTTTCCGCCAATCTTCAGTTCGTCTCCTGATTTTGACATAGTCAGTTGAGTCAACCCGGTGTCTGTTCCATTAATCATTAGATGAGGGACCTGAATCACTGCTTCTATAACAGGGTCATTAAACCTGCCGCTTCCCTTTACACTGAATGCCCCTGTACCGCTCACTGAAGGAAACAACTTCTTAATGATATTCGCATTCTGCAGTATATATTGCCGGGAGTTCAGTTCTGCCTGAAATGTCCCTTTAGACTCCCCGCCAATGCCAATCCACCCGCTTCCATCTGCTGTCTCGTCCCTGCGCTCAACCGATACCTTGTCAATAATTACCCTCTCAGTTGTCAGCGTTGCCTCCACTTGACCGCTGTCAAACTTCTGTCCGTAGGCAGAAATGCCTGAAACATTCATAACAGCGCTTCCGGAGAAATCATGTAAGCCTCCGGTGAATTTCATTCTGCCGTTCGCCTTCAAATCTACAGGAAGTTCCTTATAAAATATATTTACGATATCCTTCGGGACCCCATTGGTTATATCGCCTGCCAGATCAAAATACGGGTCCTTAAAACCTTGTGACCTGAATCTGATATCGCCGGATATGCTGTAGATGGCATCTTTCTTTCTGAAGACAACCGGCTGCATAGTGAGGCTGCCTTCTGAAAATGTAAGATCAGCTGTTACCGAATCAAAGGTTACCCCGTTTACCAAACCTTCCGGCATGGTTACAACTCCGCTCACTACTGGTCTCGCAATGTTGCCTGAGATCTCACCGCTTAAAGATGCAGGGCCATGCAGGGGAAAGTGCGGTATACGGAGATAACTTGCTATGTCTTTTAAATCTCCTGTCATGCCAACACTGAGTTCAAGCCCCTTGTTTACCTGTCCGGATAAGGAAAGCCTCTGGTTGTCATCGTTATATTTAAACCATCCACTGGCTTCAATCTCATTTCTGTCACGACCACTGCCACTTGCTCTAATCTCCGTATCCACCGTGCTATTTTTGCCAAGTGACGCCGTCACACCCGGCAGATAACGGGACAGTGGAGTATATGGCTCTACAGACTTCCCCTTGATTTCTACGGCATATAGAGGGACGCCATCCTTAAGATTAACTCTGATGTTTCCATCAATATCTCCACCCAGTACCTTCCCCTTTAGGCCGGAAATTGCAAGAAGACCATCTTCCCATAAAAGCCGTCCCTTAGCCTTTCCATACTTGACGCCGTCGTATTTAACGTCCTCTGCTTCAAACGTCCCCTCAACAGCAGGCGCAGGGAAAATTCCTTTGATGCTCCCGTTGAATGTTAATTTACCGCTGATGTCTTGTTTGCTGTAGCTATCTGAAACCGCGTCTTTAAGAGAAATGGACATGCTGCCCTTTAGTTCCACATAGTCATCCCCTCTTATATAGCCTTCGCCGGAGATATTTGAACCACCTGCCGAGGAGATATTCATCTCCCTGACCTTCACCCTTTCCAATTTTTTTTCTTTAGCCACAAAGACGAGGACTCCCTTGACACTCAGGTTTGTCTTGGAAATGTAAGGATCCTTATAATCACCTTTGGCTGATAGTTCCGTGCTGACCTCCTTTTTAACCAGGTCAGGATACACGTATCCATCGGCGTTTGTAAGCAAGACATCTCTCCCTTTAATCTGATCGCTGATCATAATACGCCCATTAATAATCTGGATCTTGTCTATATTCACATTCCATCCGGTCTTCGGCCTGTCAGGAAAGAGCCCTTCTATGTTCATTTTGCCGTCAGGATGCCTTATTATGGTAAGGGAAGACTCAACAAACCTGATATTTCCGATATGTACTCTTTTGCTCAGTAAATTAGCAAGGCTAAGGTTGACCGTGGTTTCTTTTGCAGTCAGAAGGGCCTTATCGTTTGCTTCCCCTGAAATGACTGTATTATTAAGATGCCAGTAAAAGGGGAACAGATTAACCCTGCTGTCAGAAAATTTAATCTGTCGTCCAATGGCATCTTCAACTTTATGAACAACCTTCTGTTCAATAAGCCTGGTAAGGTATTCACGTTCCAGATATATTGATCCAGCAATTATCAGGAGTGCAAGAAAAACTATGGAGACAATAATTATAACCTTTCTTTTCAAATGCTCTCCTCTATCCGGAACCGTGTTTGTATGAGACCCTGACTGGCAGTAAAACACCAATGCCGGGTTGACGCTTAAAAATATCCAGCTGCAGCGTCAACCCTTTGAGGATATCTCAACATACCTCATCCTCAAGGCATATAGCAGGTTTTTTATCAACTGACCTTCTTCCTGAACAAGGTTGCCTTTGGTCTTCTCTTCAAGCATTGATATTATATCAATCGTCTCTTTTGCCAACTGAAGAGAGACTTTCTTTTCTCCACTAACTGGATCGGGCTCTTCCCCAAGATGAATGAAGGCTGACCTGCCAAGTGAAAAAATAAATGCTGCAAAGCTTATTTCAGTTGGAATCAGATCCGGTTTCTCTTCGGCGCCGGACTCTTCCGGCTCCTTCTTACCTGCCTCCTTATCATTCTGGACTCCGGCATCATCTCCTCCATCTTTAAACCGCCTCTTATCCCTGATAGTAAACTGATCATCTTCCTGCATTTTCTCACCTCCTGTCATCTATTTTTAACATAAATGGCATGCTAAAAGCAAAGAGGTTAATGCACATTATTGAAGTCATATACAAAGCATGATGCACAGATTTTTGAGCAGAGATACATTTTTTAATCAGTGTTTTACTCTGCTTTTCAGCAGCTTGCAATTGGCATACTTCATGAAACATAGTCCATTGGTAAGGACTGATGAAACTGCTATCTCATGCAATAAACCTGATATTCCCCGCAGAGTGTAATATCTGTGACAGGACCGTATCTTCAGATGCAGTCACGCCGTATTTCTGCAGAGACTGCTGGCAGGATATAGAATGGTTCAACTGTCTGTGCTGTCCCCGATGCGGTCTGCCTTATGTTACTCCCTGCACAGATAGAGGCAGCAAATCATATGCCGGACAATATGTCGCAGGACACCTTTGCGGACACTGCCGTGAAGAGCCGCCGCATTTTGACGAAGCCGTCTCTGCCGGCCGTTATGCCGGTGCATTGGCTGAGGCTGTCAAGCTATTTAAATACAAAAAGAAAATACAACTAGGGAAACGGTTGACTGAGCAGGCGTTAAAATCTCCATTATTTGAAAACACCCTTCAAGCATTGCATAAACCGGAATCTCATAACTCCATATGGGGCTGCCCGGCATACCGCTCTGACACAGCTTCATACGCTCAGACAGTGATAGTCCCGGTACCGCTTCATGCTAAACGTCTCAGGGAACGTGAATTTAACCAGTCAGCAATCATAGGCTCGGTAATTGGAAAAAGATACGGTATACCTGTAGCTGCAAACACACTAATGCGTCATCGCAACACCAGACCGCAAGTTGAGCTTGATGGCAGGGATAGAAAAGAAAATGTTACAGGGGCATTCAGCGTTGAAGACAGGTCACTGATAGAAGGCAGGGAGATAATACTCGTGGATGACGTTTATACATCAGGATCAACAGTAAATGAATGTACGAGGGTATTGAAAAAGAATGGAGCTGAAAAGGTATATATTGTTACGATTGCTCGGATGGTAGAATAATCTGTTCGCGAAGTTGTCCACAGGCCGCGAGGATGTCCCTGCCGCGGGGCTTTCTGATAAATACGGAGTAATTGTTTTTAGTAAGTATCTCCTGAAATTTAAGCACAGAGTTCTCCGATGGTCTCTTATAATGGGTGCCTGGAAACTCATTAAAAGGTATGAGGTTTATCTTGCAGTGTAATCCTTTGAGGAGATGAGAGACGCGTCTTGCGTCATCCGGGTTGTCATTAATACCTTCAAGCAGGACATATTCAAAGCTCAGCATCCTTCCCCTTCTGAGAGGAAATGCCCTGCATTCCTCGATTAGTTTCTTCAAAGGATATTTCCTGTTTATTGGCATGATCAAGCTCCGCTGGTCATCAGTTGATGCATTTAATGATATAGCAAGGTTTATATTAAGGTTGTCTTTACCAAGCCTCCTGATTCCAGGCACAAGCCCTGCAGTTGACAAAGTGATCCTGCGGGCCCCGATTGCAGGACCAAGCGGATGCTTAAGGACTTCAATTGCCTTTTTAACATTTTCATAATTTGACAGGGGTTCACCCATTCCCATTATAACAATATTAGTGACCTTCTTAGCCTCCGGAAGGTCTTTCTGCACCAGGAGAACCTGATTTACTATCTCTGAACTTTTCATATTTCTGGTTAACCCGCCTGCACCTGTGAGACAGAATGTACATCCCATCCCGCATCCAACCTGAGTTGATATGCATAGGGTCATTCTCTCATCTTCCGGTATCAGGACATTTTCCACACTGTGACCATCCTCAAGCCTAAACAGTATTTTCTCAGTTCCATCTGAAGAACACTGCCTCCTGATAACTTTCAGGTTACTTATGTAGGCCTTCTGAGATAAGAGAGCACGGGTCTCTTTGGACAGGTCCGTCATCAGGTCAAGTGATTTCACACCCTTACCATAAACCCAGTGGAACATTTGACGACCCCTGTATCTCTGAAAACCCAGGGACAATGCTATATCTTCCAGCTCAGATAGGCTGAGGTTTCTAAGGTCAACTAATTTCATCCGATAATACTCCAGGGATTTCAGGTTATTTTACACCAATACCGAGCAAACAGTCATGTATAGTTTGACATAAAAATACCTAATTGCTATTTTTATATGATATACTTCTAAGAACTTCACATCAAAGAATATTCATAAAACAACTTCCGTGACAGATTCAATAGATTAGGGTTACTGGTCAACAGAATGGAGGAAGAACAATGTTTAAAAAGTCTCTCATCTTATTTACGACTTTTGTCCTGTTTTTATTCTTCCCAATGATATTTGATGCCAAAGCGGAAAAGGGGACTGCAATTAAACCGCAGATGTGCTTTGCATGTCATCC
The DNA here is from genome assembly GCA_964611625.1 of uncultured Nitrospiraceae bacterium. GTDB lineage: Bacteria > Nitrospirota > 9FT-COMBO-42-15 > HDB-SIOI813 > HDB-SIOI813 > RBG-16-43-11. Next base: position 203,096 of record CAZTAM010000004.1, read on the forward strand.
TGAGACAGAAGGGTTATGGGACAAGGGAAAACATAAAACGGCAAGAATCGAATGCACTCAATGTCACAGTGAACTTGCTGCACACATAACCTCAAATCCACCCGGGAAAATAAGGCCTGTTACAAACCTCAATCCCGCAAACTGTGGCGGATGTCACAGGGATCAGTTCGAAACATTCTTTACTGTTGATTATGCAAGGCCGGCAAGACTGGAAAAATCACTTCATTCAGAACGCTCGCCAAATCCCCTGTGGGACAAGCTTATGATGGGACATGGCTTTACAAAAGAACATAATACACCGCGCGGTCATGCATATATGCTGTTGGATCACCTGGTGGTCGACAGGGCGTATGGAGGCAGGTTTCAGCCAAAAGACGGGTGGCAATATGTTGTTGCCCCAACACCTGTTTCTCTGTGGGATGTCCTCGAAGATAAGTATCCGGCAAGTACTGAGCATAAATCATTCCTTCCTGAAAGCGCAGCTGCAGCAAACCCTACCTGCCTTCAATGCAAGACGACAGATAATATCCTCAAATGGAAGCATCTCGGTGATAAGGACCCGTCTGCAAAGTGGGACAGGACATCTAATGTGGTTGAGCTGGTTAAGGAATTACAGAATCCTGTCGGCTGCATCCATTGCCACGACCCTCATGCAACAGGTCCAAGGATAGTAAGAGATGCATTAATCCAGGCGCTCACAAGGCCGGAGGCTGATACGCTTTGGCATAAGGACGACAAGCGTACTAAAATAGAGGTTATAGACTTCAGAAAATTCAGAAAGACCGCACTACTGAACAAATACGACACAAAACTACAGTGCGGACAGTGCCATGTTGAATACAACTGCAATCCTGGAGTAAGCCCCAAAACAGGAGAAAAAATAGGGTTCAGCGATCTTGCGACAAACCACTTTCCTATGAAGGATGTCTTCCAGATATATGATCACTATAATCAGGCAGATTTCCGGGACTTCAAACACACCCTCACAGGAGGCCTTCTATTTAAGGCACAACATCCTGAGGTAGAAGTCTTCTGGAATTCAAGACATGATAAGGCAGGTGTTGGCTGTAATGATTGTCACATGCCAAAGGTCAAGAATAAGGCAGGAAAGGTATTTACCTCGCACTGGCAGACATCACCTAAGAAATACATAAAGGAGACCTGTCTTAAATGCCATAAAGATTGGACAGAAGAGAAGGCTGTTTACGTCATTGATTCTGTCAAGAACCATGTTAAGGGAAAGATGAGGAAGGCAGAGTTCTGGTTGGGACAGCTAATTGACAAGATTGTCATTGCAAAGAAGGCCGGGGTCAATGATGCTCTTATCCGGGAAGCACAGGAACAGCATCAGAAGGCCCACATACTCTGGGAGTGGTGGACAGCAGAGAATTCTGACGGGTTTCATAATCCAGACCAGGCAAGAGAATCATTAACCCGCTCTATAGAAGAATCAAAGAAGGGTATAGAGTTATTAACCAGGGCTATTTCAGAAAAGAAATAACAAAAGGAGATTATATGAAAAACAAAAGATTTGTCTTCACTATTATCGCTTCTGCACTGTTTTCAGGGATACTATTACTAGGTTCTACCTCTCATGCTGCTGACTTGAAGACCGGTGAAAAACTCTATAAGGGAAAGTGTGCCATCTGTCACGGAGATCAGGGGCAGGGAGGTAGTGCTCTGAAAATAAATGACCCCAAGGTCCTCAGTAAGACAGACGGTGACATCAGGAAGTTTATTAATGAAGGAGGAAAGGGTATGCCGGGATATAAGAGCTCACTTAAGCCTGAAGAGATCGACTCTCTCATGCTGTTAATACGATCATGGGGCAATAATAATAAATAGACCAATAAAATAGTCGCTGTCCCTATTTATTTTTAACAGGAGAATTCATGCCTTATCTTCTGCTGGTATTGCTGCTTGGTCTTGGGATTTTTTTGCCGGTTTCTATCGCCGCAGCAGACTCAAATGACTCATGCATTGAGTGCCACAAGAATCTTGCCGCAAGCTCGTATGCAGGACATAAATTTTCTGACTATACAGGTTCCGTACATGACAGGAATAACATCCGCTGTGAGGCATGCCATGGTGGGAATCCGGTTAATGCAGATAAATCAGCGTCACATAAGGGGGTCTACAAATCGAATGATGAAAAAAGCCCTGTCTATTTCAGAAACATTCCTCAGACCTGCGGAAAGTGCCATGGGAAGGAGCTAGTTAATTTTTCAAGAAGCAGGCATTATGCAGAATTGAAGACATCGGGGCGAGGTCCGACCTGTGTAACGTGTCATGGTTCCATGGGTACATTCATCCTTACATCAGATCAGATAAAGGAATTTTGCACTGTATGTCATAATAGCAGGAGAGGCATACTGCCAGATGTATCTCATGAAGTTACTAATGTCCTTAGTATGATGGAAATGGCGAATACAGTCGTCAGTTGGTCGGAAGAATATGTTAAAGAGACTCAAAGGGCCAAAAAAAGTACACCTGAATCTGAGAAACAGCTGGCTCTTGCCATAGAATATATGAAGGTTGCAAGGCTGTCCTGGCACTCATTCAGGATGGACGATGTTACGGAAAATATCAGGAATGCCTACAGTGCAGCAAAAAAGGCAAGAGAGAGTACCCGGTAAAGCCAACCTGCAATGAATATCTATCTTCATAATGCAGGTAAACATCAGAGCTGACAATTATTGATGTTTCCTGATATAATAAAAAAATGCACCTTAGACTAGCCATTATTTATCTCATCATAATTTGTTTTACAATCACTGATACGCATGCTGACGAAATTTCGTGCCTCACATCTCCCCATCATCCCATCCCGAATGGGGAAGTAACAGGGGAGGATGAAAGCGAAATTGGTTTTTCGCCTGAAGTATGCTTTGAAGATGCCTTAAGACTATATAAAGAGGGAAACGTTTATTCAGCCCTTGAGAACTTCAGGTTCCTCGCAGATAAACGACAGGTAATCGGTAATCCTGAAATCGCCGGCACTTCATTGCTGATGACCGGACATATCATTGATGAGCTTGGATTAGATGGTGCAGAATTACAATTTCAACAGGTTATTTCCGTTTATCCTCTTTTAGCCGATTACGCCCAGTTCAGGTCTGCTGAATCAGTTGAAAGAAGGGGCAAACCGTCAGAAGCGGCTAAACTGTTTAAGAGCGTTGTTGACTCATATCCTGATTCAGGTTTCCACAAGAAAGCCCTTTTAAGGTCATCTAAGAACTTCCTTACAGCCGGCAAGACAGATGAGGCAAGGACAGGTTTTAACACCTTCATGGATATTTATCCGAAAGATTCTAAAGTACCTGAGGTGCTGTACAGTATAGGCATGAGTTATCTTCGTGAAGGAAGGGAATCAGACGCCCAGAAATACTTCAGAAAAATATGGGTTATTCACCCCGTAAGTAAAGAGGCCCGCCTCGTTAAGACCATGATTGATCCGCCCCTGACAGCAGAGGAAATCTTAAGGAGAGGGAAAAGCTATTACGATTCCGGCTTCTATGAAGAGGCGATCAGCGAATATAAGAAGTTTTTGTCACAGAAAAAGGGGGTCACTAAGGCAAATAAAACCGAAGCTGAATTCAAAATAGGTGTTTCTTATTTCAGGTTACGTATGTCGAATGAGGCTGAAGATAGACTGGAGCGATTTTTGACTAAGTACTCCAGGGATGAAAAAGCGCCGGAAGCAATGTATTGGCTTGGCAGGAACTACCTTAGACGGGGAAAGGTGGATGCCTTTATTACCTCCAGTTTAGAGTTTCTGAAACGGTATAAAAAAGATGAAAGATCCCCTGAGGTATTGTTCAGGCTTGGAAACATTTATGCAGAAAGAAATGATATTGACAATGCGTTCTTATACCTGGACAGGGTTATCGGAGAGTATCCATTAAACAGCTATGCGTCCGACAGCCTGTGGAAAAAGGGATGGATATTATATAACACCGGGAATGGTGACAGTGCTCTTAACATTTTTAATAAAATCATTAATTCCCCTGCTGAACATGCGTATGCTGATCAGGCGATATACTGGCGTGCAAAGATATTAGGAAAAAACGGGGATTATGAGGCAATGAATAATGACTTATGCAGGCTGTGCAATGACTATGGGAAATCATTCTATTGCCTGTTTTCCAGTTACTATCAAGATGTCGCATGTTCCTCGTCCGTAAATAACCATCCCCGCCCCTCTGCTCTGCCTGAAACCGAAAAACCAGAGCTCGTTTCAGGAACTCAAAATATGCTGGATCAGAAGTTTCCGGCACAATTTCGGGATGACAGTAAGAATGAGCGGGAATTGACCCGTATCAGGCTTTTTCTTTACCTTGGTTTAAGGGATGAAGCTGTTTCCGAGGTTATTAGATTACGAAACAGGATTAAAAGTGACAAAGAAACGTCCATAATGCTGGCCTCTATCCTGTCTTCACTTGGAGAATATAATCGCGCCATGTACACTATACGGCCTCATATACAGTCGCTTAAGTCTGACAATAACTCCTATCCGGACAATCGTCTATGGCAGCTTATATACCCTGCGGGCTACAGCAATCTTATAACAAAACATGCTGCCAGAAACAATCTGGATCCTTTTCTGGTATACGCTATAATACGGGAGGAGAGCTGGTTTAACAAAGAAGCAGTATCTCCTGCCGGGGCTTTAGGCCTGATGCAGCTCATGCCCGGTACTGCAAAACGCGTTGCAAAAGAATCTTATGCAGGGAGAGAATCATTATTCGATCCTGAGGTTAATATTGAATTGGGTACGAGATTCTTTGCAGACAGGCTCGGGCAATTTGATGGAAACATCTTCCTCGCAATAGCGAGTTATAATGCAGGACCTGAGGCCGTAGGGAAGTGGATGACAAAACTTGATGGAGCTGAACTTGATGAGTTCATTGAGAATATACCGTATAAAGAGACGCGCGAATACGTAAAAAAAGTATTCAGGAGTTATATGGAATATCTCCGTCTTTATAATGAAGATACCAGGATTGACACCCTCTTGTAAAAGGTGTATAGTCTGTCGAAAATCTGCCGATTCTATCCTTTGATAATTTTAAACTCTTTTTTTGCAGGAGCCATACTTGACTAACCATTCTGATGAAATCCATCCTGAAGACGAACATGCCGGATCACTCCTTGATATAAACCTGACGGACGTCCTTCAGGTACTCTCAGTTAATAAGAAAACCTGTACACTATTTCTCAAGAAGGGGAGTGAAAAGGGAGAGATTTATCTTAAGGACGGACGAATCGTTGATGCAAGATCAGGATCGATGAGTGGTGAACAGGCATTATTTCATTTGCTTGACTGGGAAGGTGCTGATTTCTATATTGGCACCTCTGTTGAGGGAAATGTCAGTATTAAGATTGAGAAGGACATCCATTCACTCATTCTTGACTGGATAGAATACCGTGAAACTCATAAGGAACCGAAAAAGATATCAGAACAACAGGTATCAGCAGAAACAACAGCAGAAGAAATCAACATAGTCGTTGATGAGACCCTTGAGTTTTTAAAAAGATTAGAGTCAGAGGGATTGATAAAGGCTATTAATAATGCATCATGATGGCAGGATAAAGGTTGCTTTAATAGGGGCAGAAAGGGAAGGGTTAGAAATCCTTTCCCTCATGAGGAAGGACTCTGACCTCTCAATTATGATGCTTGTTGACCCTGATAAATCAGCGCTTGGTTTCAGGCTTGCAGAATATGGCTACAAATACGCAAGCAACCTTGATTTAGGATTTTCTCATCGGTTCCAGACTCTATCCTCCATACAGAACCTGAGATTTATAATTGACACTGCCCCGGAAAAATATCATAAGGATATCTACTCAATCTACCTCCAGCAGGCTGAGATAATGAACGGCTCATCAGCAAGGCTTATATGGGGCCTCAAATCAAGGACAGGTATCGAGGACAAAAGACAACTTTTATCAGAACAGTTAAATACGGTGATTGAAGATCTAAGGAACAATTTGTCCGCAATTCCAAATGCCCACGCATTAAATGAGGTCAGCGCACTTATTCTAAGGACTGCCCTTCTTGGGGTGCATGCATCTTCAGCTCAACTTACTGTACTGAGCAAAGAAAGTAGTTACAAGATCCATAAAGACATTTATACCGGCTATGACCTTCTCATCAAAAAGGGTAGGGTTAGCTCTCCTCTCAGGGATCACAACGAAACAGATGCAATCATCAGAAGAGTAGTAGAAAAAAAAGACATAGACAGGTGGGATGCAGGTGTAGTTATTCCTGTCATTAAAGATGGTGAAGTCAGGGCGATGGTCTGGCTTTACTATACACCAGAAAATATTAATTTTATTGAAGATGATATTTCACATATAGGGTCGCTTTTAAATCTATTCGGGAACTCAATACAGGACGCCCTGGATTCGGAAAAAGCGCGACTGCTGACTATAGAAGAGCGGCTTTTGACGGAGCCTTCAAATATAATACGATCTGAAAAACCTATGGGGCAGAAACTGAATGATGTTAACAGGACATTAAGAAGGTTTACCGGGGCAGAAGATTCGCACATTTACCTTAAAGACCCGGCAACAGGAGATCTTGTCCTTCAGTCTACTACTGTAAAATTCCCATTCCTTACAGGAGATATAAGGATAAGGAATGGTGGGGGGATATTGGGTGAGGTAATTGAACGACAAAACCTGGTTACGCTCTCTGAGATGAGCCTCTCTTACGACAGCAGTATCGCTCAATTTGCAAAAAGGGAAGACACCGTTTCCATTATTTATCTACCCCTTGTAGCAAAAAGTGAAGGTGTAGGCATAATAGCCATGGAATTTACCAATGTCCATAATCTGACACCAAATGTTGTAATGTTCCTGGAAGATATCGGACAACAGCTTGCAGGTTCAATCAGCAATGATGTTGAAAGACACCGCATGTCGCGGAAGATCCTCAAATTATACACTGTCAACGAAGAGGGTATAGAAATCCTCTCCACAGTTGATATTGCAGAAATAACTGCCTTATCATCTTCATCATCAGCCATGCTCCTCGATTCTGAGATTGCGGTACTTCGTTTACTTGAGGATAAAAGTCTTGTCGTTAAATCCACCTGCGGATTGCAGGAAGATACGAACAGCCAGACACTTCTCGATATAGACAATGAACTTTCCACTACCGTTATGCAAACCAGGATACCAGTCATTATCCATGACCTTACTGAGTATGCTGAATCAAAGATAATGCTTTCTTCACCTGGTGAATTCCGTTATAAAACTGCAATGGTAATTCCCGTCACTCATGAAAGGGAGGTGCTTGGCACCCTCTCATTTTATAATAAGACAGCCCCTGAAGTCTTCAGCAGTCTCGTTTTCAGCGATGATGACAGAGAGATCGCAGAACGTTTCATACAGTATATCGCAAGGGGAATAATAAACGCACGACGTTACACCGAAAAGCAGTCACTTATAACAATCGATGACTTTACAGGCCTCCGGAATGAGCGCTACCTGCAGATGCGTTTTCCTGAAGAATTAAACAGGGCAAGAAGGTATAACCGGTCAGTCTCCCTTATATTTTTAGATGTTAAACCTGCGGATGATGTAATTATAAATGAAGTTTCTAAGATCGTAAAAGAAACATTCAGATACATTGACGTACTGGTAAGATTAAAGGAGGCAAAGTTTGCTATCCTCCTCCCTGATACAGGACCTACAGTTAAGGAGGCATCCGCAAGGATAGCGGAAAGCCTTGGTATATTAAGACAACAAAGAACAGGACTCGCAATCAATATAGGTTACAGCACATATCCTTCTGACCATGAAGATATGCATGAGTTGATAAAAAAGGCGTCTCAACTGAGGCAGTATTAATATTACCGTGAAAATCCTTCCCGTACCCATTTGACAAATGGGGGCAAACAAATTTCTGCTGATAGTAGAGGCGGAAACGGGGGGTTTTCCTTATTAGAAAGGAAAGGACATTATGAGTATTGACAAGATCAAAGTGTTGGAAGACCGTGTAACTCAGGTTATGGAGTATATTAAGAAGCTCCAAACGGAAAAGATCGAGTTAGAGAAAAACCTGCAGGAAAAGCAGACGATGATTAATAATCTGGAACAGCAGGTTTCGTCATATCAAAAGGTAGAAGATGAAGTCAGCAGGATGAAAGACGAGAGAGGTGAGGTACGCTCTAGGATCGAAAAGATATTAGACTCACTAAAAGGAGTGGGAGGTGGCGGCCAACTCATTGAATAACGGGCAAGAGATCGGTAAAGGGGTTGAGGTTGAGATTTTCGGCCAGAAATATGTCATCAAGGGCAATAATGATGAAGCTTATATTCTGCAATTAGCGGAATATGTTGATTCAAAGATGCGCGAGATGCACAGCCGGCATAAACTCTCAACAACTGCGAAGACGGCTGTATTGTCTGCAATAAATATTGCGCATGAGTTGTTTGTCTTAAAAAAAGAGATGGATGAAAAGGATTCAGTTATTGCAGAAAAGGCAGAAAAACTGTTAGACCTCCTTTCTGTTGAATTTAAGACCTGACTTTGATATTATAGTAATGCCCTACTCTGTTCGTGATAATAAGGAAATTTTAACCGAACAGTTTTAAAATGGGAACTCTGTTCAAAGATGCGGTGTGCATGCCCTTTTAAATAAGGGAAGCCTTAAGTATCAGTCAGAGTACCCACTTGGTCTGACCAGGTAAAAATTTTCTTTTTACACGGCAATAGTGGGGCAAAAAGAGATAAGGGTTTAAAAATGGGTAAAGATATTATATATCTGTTTTCAAAGGTGGAAAGTCAATTTAAAAACGTAAATAACAAAAGAGGGATGATGTAGATCCCGTTAACTATTGATATAACCATCCTTAAAGTACCTGTCATAAAGCCCGCTTCTCTTCTGCATAAAAGTTGAAGGTGTTTTACTATGAAGATGAGAAGAATGGACTTATTCAATTCCACGGACGATGAGAGAGCCCCGCTGGCATGGCGGATGAGGCCTGAAAAGCTTGAGGATTTTGTCGGACAAAGGCATGTAATGGCCCCCGGCAAACTGCTCAGACGCTTAATAGACTCTGACCGAGTCAGGTCACTCATTATCTTTGGACCACCCGGAAGCGGCAAGACCGCCATTGCCCGCCTGATAGCAAACCTGACTAAGGCACAATTTATTGAGATTAATGCAGTCACAGCCGGTATAGCCGATATACGGGATGCTATAGGACGGGCCAGGGAGTGGAGGACTTCAGGACATGAAAAAACTATATTATTTATAGACGAGATTCACAGGTTTAATAAGACTCAGCAGGATGCCCTTCTGCCATACGTTGAACAGGGCATTGTAATCTTGATCGGGGTATCAACTCAAAACCCCTTTTTCTCTATTATACCGCCATTATCATCGCGCTCCCTCGTCATTGAATTCAAAACCCTGTCTGAGGAAGATCTCAGTATTATCCTGGAAAGGGCGCTGAGCTGCAGAAAAGAAGGCAGGGATAACCATCAACTGCAAATAACTAAGGATGCGAAGGAACATCTGATACGCTCGTCAGAAGGGGATGCAAGAAGACTTCTTAACTCCCTGGAGATAGGCATCTTAACTACAAAACCGGACGAAAAAGGAGACATACTATATGATTTAAGTGTTGCAGTAGAATCTGTTCAGAAGAAGTATGTTCAGTATGATGACGGAGACAGTCACTATGATACCATATCGGCCTTTATAAAGAGTATGCGCGGGTCAGACCCGGATGCTGCCCTCTACTGGCTGGCCAAGATGATTTATTCCGGAGAGGATCCTCTCTTTATAGCAAGGCGAATAATAATCTGTGCCTCTGAGGATGTCGGTATGGCTGATCCAGGGGCTCTTACATTAGCTGTCTCGGCACTGCATGCACTTGAGGCCATAGGAATGCCGGAAGGGAGGATTCCCCTTGCAGAGGCCGCTGTCTATGTAGCTACTGCCCCAAAAAGTAATGCCTCATATGCTGGTATTGATGCGGCATTGAGAGACATTGAAAATGGGGTTGTGCAGTCTATACCGGATTATCTGAAAGGCAGTAACTATAAAGGTGCTGCGAGGCTTGACAGGGGGAAGGGTTATAAATATCCGCATGACTTTGGTGGTTATGTAGAACAGAAGTATTTGCTGAATCCAGCCGTTTATTATCATCCAACTTCAAATGGGTATGAGGCTGGTGTAAGGAAGAGGACTGCAGAACTGAAAGGTGCTAAAACAGGCGGTGACGAAGTATTAAAGGGGAGATAAAAATGGAATTCATGGAAATAATAGAAATAGTAATATTAGGAATCGGTGGAATAATAATCGGGGCAGTCGTCGGTTTTCTGATAAGAAACAGGATGATGGAGGATAAGGTTAAGGAGGGTCGTGAGCAGGCGGAAAGAATCATTAAAGAGGCTGAGAGAGAGGCTGAAACCAAGAGAAAAGAAATTGAGATTGAGGCTAAAGACAAGCTTTATCAGGCCAGGATTGAAATAGAACGTGAAACAAAGGATAAACAGACTGAGCTTCTGAACCTTGAAAAGAAACTCAGCCAGAAGGAGTCCCACTTAGATAAGAAGGGGGACCAATTGGACAGGAAGGATAATGATCTGCACAGAAAAGACAGAGAACTTGCTGCCCGTGAAAAACTGGCTACAGAAAAGATAGATCAGTACGAACAATCACTGCGTGCGGTAAGAGAACAATTAGAACATGTTTCCGGAATGTCGGCAGAAGAGGCAAAGAAGCATCTCATGCAGGCAATGGAAAGCGAGGCCAAGTTTGAAGCTGCCAAAGAAATAAAACACATTGAGGATGAGGCGAAAAATAACGCTGAGAAAAAGGCTAAGGAAATAATAACAACTGCTATACAGAGATATGCTAATGAACACATAGCAGAGGTGGCTGTATCAGTAGTAAATCTCCCGAATGACGAGATGAAAGGGAGGATTATCGGAAGGGAGGGACGAAATATTCGCGCCCTCGAAAGCGCAACGGGAGTTGATTTTATCGTTGATGACACTCCTGAAGCAGTTATAATCTCAGGCTTCGACCCTATACGCCGGGAGGTAGCCCGGCAGACTCTCGAAAAACTGATTTCTGACGGCAGGATCCATCCCGGACGTATAGAAGACCTGGTGGATAAGGTAAGGAAGGATGTAGAGAAAAACATGAAGGAGGATGCTGAGAAGGTTCTGTTTGAACTGGGGGTGCAGAACGTTCATCCGGAGATAGTCAAATTGCTGGGCCGTCTTAAATACAGGACAAGTTATGGCCAGAATAATCTCTGGCATGCAAGGGAGGTAGCCTTTATCTGCGGAATGATGGCATCCGAACTACGCCTCGATGTAACATTATGCAGGAGGATGGCGCTGCTTCACGATATAGGTAAGGCCTTGACCCATGAGCATGAAGGGGCACATACAACACTTGGACTGGAAGCTGCAAAAAAATATGGCGAGAACTTAAAGGTGCAGAACGCTATAGCCTCACATCACGGAGACATAGAACCTAACTGCGTTGAAAGTGTGCTCGTAGCTGCTTCAGATGCCCTCTCCGGCGCAAGACCAGGGGCAAGAAGAGAGACATTTGAGGCATATATTAAGAGGCTTGAAAATCTTGAGAAGGTTGCCACATCCTTCAAAGGGATTGATAAGGCCTACGCGATATCTGCAGGAAGAGAGATACGCGTAATTGTAAAACATGAAAACATATCCGATTCTGAGGCCGCACAGATAGCTCGAGATATGGCCAAGAAGATACATGACGAATTGACATATCCGGGTCAGATCAAGGTAACAGTAATAAGGGAAAGCAGGTATGTGGAGCTTGCTAAGTGAAGATACTGTTTATTGGTGACATAATTGGAGAGGCCGGACGGAAGACAGTTATTAAGAAACTGGAAACGGTTGTAGACGAATACCGTATCAACCTCGTAATTGCAAATGGAGAAAACGCTGCCGGAGGATTTGGTATTACCCCCAAATTAGCAGACGAACTTCTGGACGCCGGTATACATGTAATTACGTCAGGTAATCATATCTGGGATAAGAAGGAGATTTTACCCTACCTTGATAAGGAACGAAGGGTGCTGAGACCAGCGAATTATCCCGAAGGTGTTCCCGGACATGGAAGTATCACCGCTTATACGAACACACGTGATAAGGTGGTTGTCCTTAATCTTACAGGCCGGGTTTTTATGGGCAATTTTGACTGCCCGTTCCGGCTGTTTGACCGGGACATTAAAAGGTTGAAGGCAGAGTCTGACATAGTCATAGTAGACTTTCATGCTGAGGCAACATCTGAGAAGATTGCCTTTGGCTGGTTTGCGGATGGAAAGGTGTCAGCAGTTATAGGCACTCACACACATGTCCAGACTGCTGATGAACAGATCCTGCCAAAGGGCACGGCCTACATAACTGACGTAGGAATGACCGGACCGGCTCACTCGGTAATAGGAATAGAAAAAGAAATGGTAATAGAAAAATACCTTACCCTTATGCCAAAGCGTTTCGAGGTAGCCAGGGGAAGACCGGTACTTTCTGCCGTAGTAATAGAAATAAATGAGCTGAACGGTAAGGCCTTATCAATAGAAAGGTTACAATTAAAAGATGGCTGAGCAACTGGGCATCCCATTCCGCCAAATCCTTACAGTTTCCCAGCTTACCTCTGTAATTAAAACAGCTCTTGAAGATAATTTGTCTGATGTATGGGTAGAAGGCGAGATATTCAATTTCAGGGTACCTTCCTCCGGGCATATTTATTTCACATTAAAAGATAACTCGTCCCAGATAAGGGCTGTCTTATTCAGACCCTCATCCCGCATGCTCAAGTTTGTCCCTAAAGAAGGGCTTCATGTACTCTGCCGGGGCAGGATTACTGTCTATGAATTCAGAGGTGAATATCAGATTGTTATCGAATACATGGAACCAAAGGGAGTCGGCGCCCTCCTCCTGGCATTCGAACAATTAAAGGAACGGCTTTCAAAAGAGGGACTATTTGATGAATCAAGAAAGAGGCCGATACCCCCCTTCCCAAAAAAGATTGGGATTGTAACATCTCCCACAGGGGCCGCCATAAGAGATATCCTTACAGTTATAGACCGGCGTTTCGCCAGTGTCGAAATAGTAATCGCTCCTGCAGCAGTTCAGGGTGAGAAGGCCGCTCCTGAGATCGCTGATGCAATAGAAGGACTTAACAGGATTGACGGCATTGAAGTAATTATTGTCACAAGGGGCGGCGGGGGAATAGAAGACCTCTGGCCTTTTAATGAAGAGATTGTAGCGCGTGCAATATACAATTCCGGTATACCGGTAATTTCTGCAGTAGGGCATGAGGTAGACTATACCATTGCTGACTTCGCTGCCGACTTGCGCGCTCCAACACCATCGGCAGCAGCAGAAATGGTAGTTAAGAATAAGGAGGATATTCAGAGACATATAAGCACACTCAGTCAAAGGCTGCTGTATGCCGAGACGACCTTTTTGGGAACGAAGCGGGAACGTTTAAATTCTCTTAGCAACAGGGTCTTCAGCCCTCAGAGAGAGATAGGGAGGTTTTTTCAGAGATTAGATGATATGGAATCAAGGTTGATAAACGGGGTCAGAAGGACAGTTAAAGACCGGCAACATAATATTGAAAAACTGATAAAGGATATAAGCGCCTTCAATCCGCAAAGCAGGATGAAGTTATACAAACACAAGGCTGATACATCAATAAACTCTATATTTCAGAACATGTTGCATATCATTGCTTTGAAAAAAAAGGGATTTCATAGTGTTGCTGCAAGGCTTGACAGCCTCAGCCCGCTTGCAATCCTGTCACGAGGCTACAGCATTACATATAGATTACCTGAACGATCAATCATAAAGTCCACAACAGCAGTGCATAAAGGAGATTATGTCGAGGCAATACTGCAGGATGGAGCTATAAACTGCCGTGTTGAAGAAGTCTCACCGGTTTCTAAAGATTTCCTGAGAACTGAATGAAAAGATTAAAAGTCATGGCAATAAAAACAGCGGGTTTATCCCTTTTTTAGTAACGCTGCCAGCACTGGCGGGGTAACAAGTGTCGTAAGCATAATAACTACTACGATAGCAGAAAATATATTATCATCCATTACACCCATTGACTTACCTATATTAGCAAAGATAAGACCCACTTCCCCTCGCGGTATCATGCCGACACCTACAACCCACTTATTGACTCCTTTTCCGCAACCTAAGCCGGCGACAATCTTGCCGATTACAGCTACGACAAATATACCGAGTGACAGGAGGACAATATTAATGTCCATGAATGCCTCTATCTTTACCTGCATGCCGGTAATTACAAAAAATATTGGAACCAGGAAGTGCCCGAGGTGGTCAACAAAGTCTTCGGTGTGTTTTTCAGAATGAGTTTCTGCTATGCGGTTGATCTTTGCAACAAAAGCACCGCGGGAGGCATCCCCGTGAATCACTTCTTCAATCTCGTCAACAATCTTCGGGTTTTCGAATTCCTTAAAGTGAACCGGCTTCAATATAAGGCCGCCAGCGAAAGCCCCGACTATGGGCGCCAATCCTACAAGGGACGCAAGATAAGCAAATACCAACCCGAAGGAAATGACCAGGGCAAACTTCATGCCGACCCCTGTATGAATTTTAGAGAACAACTTTCCGAGGAACGGGGCAAGCGGCATACCAATAAGGACCGCACCTACAAGGAATACTATCGCCTTTGCCAGTATGATTCCCATCTCACCCATACTGACGCCTCCCTTAAAAACTATAGCGGAGACTACGGCAAGTATAACAAGTCCCATTACATCGTCTATTACCGCAGCCCCTATTATAATCCGTGATTCAGGTGTCTGAGATTTACCAATGTCTTTTAATACCCTTGCAGTAATTCCTACAGATGTGGCTGTCAGTATTGAACCTAAGAAAAGATATGTATTAGCGGATTGTCCAGGCATAAAGATCGGACCGGCAACGTATGTCCCTAATAAGAATGGGACTGCTACGCCTATAACGGCAACAAGGAAAGACTGGCCGCCTACCTTTGCCATGCTCTCCACTGTGCTCTCCATACCTATGTAGAACAGGAGGATGACAACTCCAAGCTCAGAAAGGAAGTACATGATCTCGTTTGAGACCATGGGTGCAAAGAAATAAATACCGAGAAGGGGAAGGTTACCAAGCAAAATGCCGATCATGATTTCGCCTAATACCGCAGGCTGTCCAACCCGCTCAACAAGGGCAGAAACCTTTGCCAGGATCAGGATGATGGCTATCCAGAGGAAAATAATGCTGATATTGTTGTGTCCACCGCCGCCATGAGCGGCCTCAGTTGCAAACGACGACACCGGTATCATTAAACATGTGAAGGCAGCCATAAATGCTAATGATACCCTCGCTAGTCTGTTACCCACAATACTGCTAATAATATTCATATAGTATACACCTGAGTAAATTACGGTTTTTGCAATAATACAGATTGTTGCATATCATGTCAACTCTCTTTTTCAATAGTTTTCCTATATTCCAAACGTCCAAATAATGATCCAGTAACATTTGCCCGGCTTTACCCCCATAATATATATTTCTCCTTGATTTATCTTATTTAAAGCGGTAGGATAACCGACATAACAACTCTTTCGCGTGAGGTATTATACGGTATTTACCCATGGAAGGAGGTGAAATAATGCATGAAGATAATGATCTGCTATGATGGTTCCGAAGGATCGCATAGGGCATTGGAACAGGCTGTAGATTATTTTAAGGATCAGAAACCGGAATTTATCCTTGTGACAGTAGTAGATCCTCCCCTTGATTCAAGTCTGGAGAATGAAGAAATCTTTGAAAGGTGGAAAACCAATCGGCACAATGAACTCATGGATACAGCTAAGTGGGTTACAGAACATGGAATAGAGGTTGACGCAATCCTCGCAGTGGGAGATCCCCGAAAAATGATTTTGAAGGCAATTGAGAAGAGGTCACCTGACCTTGTTGTCGTGGCGAGAAGGGGAAAAACGGAGATGGAAAAAATGATACTCGGGAGTGTAAGCGCATTCCTTGTTCGGCATTCACCATGTCCCATGCTTATAATGACCTGACCTAAAACCTCTCTACTCTTATACCCCTATATTATTGCTCTCTCCCTTTATGGGAGAGGGCAATAGAGTCACAAACATAGAATCGTAACATTACTGTAAATTCACATCAGGTTGCCGTTGCGATATCGTAACACTCTATCGTGTTGATATTATTGACTTTCGGTTACTTAAGTGCATCATTAATCAGCCTCACCCTTTAGGATGTTACGAAACTGAAACAGCTTGACCATGAATCAGTTGACGTAATTCTACTGTAACTTATTGATATTTCAGGTTAATCAACCCATCATAACAAGTGTGGCATTTTTTTTGCTGTTAAGATTATTTAAGGTAATTATTTAGCGATTTTTTTGGCAATATCATTGAGGGCTTATATCTAACACGGAAGGGGGTGCTTTTGTAATTATGAAGATATTGATATGTTATGATGGATCAGCTGCAGCACACATGGCAATGGAAAGGTCCATAGAGTTATTTAAACAAAAAAAACCGGAAATTATTCTGCTAACGGTTGTTGAACAACCTTTGGACGCAAGCCTGGAAAACGAAGAAATATTTGATAAGTGGCGTCAGAACCGGCACACAGAATTAAATAAAGCAAGTTCATTTGTAACCGAACATGGACTCGACGTTGATGCAATCCTTGCAGTTGGAGACCCGCGGAAAATGATATTGGAAATAATAAAAAAGAAGTCACCTGATATAGTTGTTGTAGCGAGACGCGGCAAGACAGAGATGGAAAAGATGTTGCTCGGGAGTGTGAGCGCCTTTCTGGTCAGGCATTCATCCTGCCCTATGCTGATTATGACGTAATGACTTTGTAAAGGGAGGGAGCAAAATGACAGTATCAGAGTTATTTAAAGTTAAAAACCCCAATATACGGGCCTTACACTTTACGTGGATTGCATTCTTCATATCCTTTTATACCTGGTTTAATATGGCGCCTCTCGCTACCACAATGATCAAAGAGTTGGGGTGGCTTACCATGAAAGATATCAAACTCTTTGCAATATGTAATGTTGCGCTCACAATCCCGGCCCGTATTTTCTTTGGAATGCTTCAGGACAGATTCGGCCCCAGAAAATGTTATTCGGCATTAATGATTTTGATGGCTATACCTGCCCTGGCCTTTGCCTTTGGCAATACCGGAACACAACTCCTTATTACCAGATTGGCCCTAAGCTGTATTGGTGCAAGTTTCAGTATAGGTATCCACATGACAGCACTTTGGTTTAAACCGAGAGATATTGGGTTTGCAGAAGGGTTTTATGCAGGATGGGGAAATTTCGGATCCGCCGGTGCGGCAATGACCCTCCCCTGGGTTGCATTGTATATTTTTGGAGGGGGGCCGCAGGGGTGGAGATATGCCATTGCTGCAAACGCTATAGTCATGCTTGGTTACGGTATACTTTATTATTTTATTATTACTGACGGACCTCCGGGGACTCCGCAGCATAAACCGAGAAAAACCTCTGCCATGGAAGTCAGCACCTGGTTTGATATGATCAAACTCATTTTAGTAACTATCCCCCTCTGGGGAATCCTCTCTATACTCATATGGAGGATTCAGAACTTTGGATACCTGAGTCCAAGCGGCGCAGCAATAGCCTATGCAGTTATAGGCATTGTTATTCTATACCAGATAATCCAGATATTCAGGGTAAATATTCCCATATTGAAAAAAGGTGTGCCTGAGGATGACAAGTATAAGTTTAATAATGTCGTAGCCCTAAATACGACGTATTTTGCAAACTTTGGAGCTGAGCTTGCAGTTGTCTCCATGCTGCCGGCCTTTTTTGAAGCGACATTCACGTTAACACCTATGGCAGCAGGGTTGATTGCCTCATCCTTTGCATTTGTAAACCTGATTGCAAGGCCGCTTGGAGGATTTCTCTCTGATAAACTGAGCAGCAGGAAGATGATTATGACCATCTATATGGTCGGTATTGCAATAGGTTTTTTCGGGATGGGGTTGATTACATCTAAATGGCCTATAATCCTGGCAACTATACTGACAATTGGCTGCTCAATGTTCGTTCAGGGCGCTGAAGGCGCTACATTCGGTGTTATCCCTATGATCAAGAGGCGTATCACTGGTCAGATCGCAGGTATGGCAGGGGCCTACGGTAATGTCGGAGCGGTGTTCTATCTCTTTGTGTATACCTTTGTCACCCCAAGTCAGTTTTTTATGATTATCGCTGCAGGCGCCTTTATAAGCTTTATAACATGCCTATTGCTGTTAAAGGAACCAGAAGGGTCATTTGCAGAAGAGTATCATATGTCGTCTGTTGACCGTGAAATGCTTGAAAAACATGGAGAATCAGTCGGGCACCATTGATTATAATGAATTTCTGTTAATAAAGACCTATAGCCCCATTCCTGGAAAACAGGAATGGGGCTATGTTTTTGAACTCTGCGTCAGATTAGCTGTAGACTGCGACGCCAAAAACTGCAGCAGAAATTACGATTATATTCAGTGCCAACCCTGCATAAAGCTGAATCTTGGTATATTTACTCATCTCAAATCCTCCTCTCTGTTCCTATAAATCATTATAATAATCCAAAATTAAAGGAATATTAAACACTGTACATTACTGCACCAAATACGGTCGCAGATATCACAACTACATTCAGTGCCAACCCTGCATAAAGCTGAATCCTGGTATATTTACTCATCTCAAATCCTCCTCTCTGTTTCTATAAATCATTATACTAATCCAATATTAAAGGAATATTAAACACTGTACATTACTGCGCCAAATACGGTCGCAGATATCACAACTACATTCAGTGCCAACCCTGCATAAAACTGAATCCTGGTATATTTACTCATTTCAAATCCTCCTCTCTGTTTCTATAAATCATTATAATGATCCAGCATTAAAGGAATATTAAAAGATATGCCGTAAAGATTAACGGAGTCGACTTGATAATAAAATACCTGTTTAAGTGTCCGGAAAAATATAAGAATTGTCTGGAAATAGGGAGTTAAATAAAGTATAGTAATGGATAACTTCCAGGTATGAAAATAAACATAATTATATTTTACACTTGATCACGTCTTTATTTCAGGAACACAGATCTGAGACGGATGAAACTGCAGACTATTGCTTTTGGGGTGTGGCATGGATCAGAACATACTGACGAATAAGATAATACTTTATTTAAAACAGCGGCTCGAGAAAATGGCCTCCCAGGTTAATCAGCGGTCGGTCATCAAGGACATCTATCTCGAGACCCATATTTCTGCCGGATATTTCCTTGTGTTAACCATAGCCAACCTGATCGCCCTGAGTGGTTTGATAACCAATAATGTAGCGGTCATAATCGGCGCCATGCTGATCTCTCCCCTTATGGGACCAATCCTGAGCAGTGGTTTTGCTTTTGTAACAGGGGACAATATGATCGGGAAAAGCGCGCTTAGAAAAGTCGGGCTAAGCGTCGTCGTTACGGTTCTAATAGCCGCAATAGCCTCTTACTTTTCGCCCATGCAGGACGTCACCAATGAAATTATATCAAGGACCAGGCCAAATCTATATGACCTCATTATAGCCTTTTTGGCAGGGACTGTAGGCGCTATTGCCATATGTACCAGAAAAAATTATATCACCATTGTCCCGGGAGTCGCCATAGCCACGGCTGTAATACCTCCGCTCAGTGTCGCAGGTTTCGGTTTAGGGACATTCAACGGCTATATAGCCGGTGGCGGTTTTTTTCTGTTTTTTACGAACATTGTAGCAATCATCTTTGCAACATCTATTGTTTTCTTCGTCTATGGCTTCAGGCCAGGAATAATAACTGAGCTGAATATCTTCCAGCTCAAGAAGAGGATTGCCTTCTTATCCGTTGGTTTCATAGTGATTTCAATTCCACTGATATATACTCTTCATGTGTCGATTTCACAGGTAAGGATGAGGAGCAATATACAATCTATACTGCGAGAGGAACTGGATGTTCCGGGTCGTACCAATTTGGTAAACTTCAACTATTTAGAGGGAAAGAACCTTCTGGATATCAGCGCCGTTGTCAATACAGTAGAGTACCTGAGAGACAGAGAATTGGAAAGAGTGGAAAAAAGGATCGCCGGCTATTATAAGCAGGATACACGACTTAATGTGGAGCAGATTCAGGTTCGTGCCGGAGGACTCAGGGACGATGCCGTAATTTCACCTATCCTGCCGGCAGTTTCACATCAGGTGGCTCAGGCAGGTGAGATTATTCAGAAATCAAGGGAGAGCTCAGTCGGCGCAGTAAGAAAAACGGTTGAAAAAATTGAACGAATAATAGTCCCTTCTACTGTGGATGATTTTTCATTAGCTTATCAGTACAGGACATCCAGTGTTTCCATTGTCCTGAAGATAAGAAGGGACAACCCGTTATCAGATGGGGAAAAACACTGGCTTTCCCGAATGCTTACTGACGAACTTCAAATGCCAGTTAACCTTGAGGTGGAAACAACGCCGTTTTTAACCCCTCTCGTCTTTGAAAATGGAGGAAAAACACTTTCGAATGAGATGAAAGACGACCTTGCCGTAATCAAAGACCTGTATCAAAAGACCCCAGAGCTGAATATTAATATCATCTCATATCAGGTTTCAGACAGTAAACAGGAAAAGAGGCATGCTGAGAACAGGGCTGGCGCTGTTTATGCCTGCCTTACAGAACAATACGGAATCCCATCAGACCGCATAAAAACAACTATCCACAAAAAAAGAGGAACAAAACCTATGGTAAGAGTTTCTATCCATAATGAATAAGATCCATCATAATGAAGAACTAAGCATGAATAA
Source organism: uncultured Nitrospiraceae bacterium (assembly GCA_964611625.1). Taxonomy (GTDB): domain Bacteria; phylum Nitrospirota; class 9FT-COMBO-42-15; order HDB-SIOI813; family HDB-SIOI813; genus RBG-16-43-11. The sequence goes on from CAZTAM010000004.1 coordinate 223,978, forward strand.
GACATTAACTGAATATGCTCTTGCCTGGAGGTCAACGACTAATATAATTTTCCTGCGCCGGCACAGGAAAATTGATACATAAAGCTTTATGGAAATTTCATTCGTTTTTTTAATAGCAGGACTTATCATACTTATTGGTTTTTTCGGCGGAGTGTCGTTCGAGAAGACAAAAATCCCTGATGTCCTTCTCCTCCTCGGGATAGGCATAGTCCTTGGCCCTCTGTTCGGACTGGTTGATCCGAAAGGTCTCACTCATTTTGCCGAGTATTTTGGTTCTCTGGCACTTATGCTCATTCTGTTCGAGGGTGGCCTTGATATGGACATTAATAAATTGATAAAGGAGCTTGGGACAGCCTCTCTCCTGGTCATGCTTGCCTTCGTATTATCTACCCTTTCTATTGCAGGCTTTCTTTACTTTATTGAGGGCTGGGATATTTTACGAAGCCTTCTCCTGGGTACAATCCTGGGCTGCACAAGTGCGGCAATAGTAATGCCCGTTATCAGCAGAATGTCATTAAAAGAGGAAATAAAGACGATTCTGTCTGTAGAGTCGGCATTCAGTGATGTATTTGCAGTTATATTTACTGTCTCTTTGATAGAATTTGTCAGACTTGAAACGACTGGAATTGATGCCCCTTTTCGTGCTGTGGCCAGTTCATTTTCTATTGCAATCGTATTAGGCGTGGCAGCAGGTTTGTTATGGCTGAAGATACTTGATGTTTTCAAGGATCGAAAATATTCCTATATGACGACACTGGCTGCAATACTGATTGTTTATGCATTGGTAAATTTTCTCGGAGGGAGCGGACCTATTTCTATTCTGATATTCGGAGTCATTTTAGGAAACTGTACTGATTTGGCTGGATTCCTGAAGCTGAAAACGTGTTCGCTGGTTGATCAATCCATTAAATTCCTGCATGGTGAAGTGACCTTTTTTATAAGGACATTCTTTTTTGTTTATATGGGAATGATGATCACCTTCTCTGTCATTAGCCGCGATTTCTTAACCCTGAGCATTTCGATCGTACTGATTATCCTGCTTGTAAGGTATATCAGTGTATTCATTATTGCGTTATTCTTTCAGGAAAAAAAGAGGGACAGGTTTGTGATGCTTTCAATGCTGCCAAGGGGACTTGCATCGGCTGTACTTGCTACTCTTCCGGCTTCGGCCAATATAATCGGCAGTGAACATTTTACAGACTATACGTTTGCCGTAATTGTCATGACGAATGTCCTGATGACAGCTGGTGTATTTTTTGTCGAGAAGACTAACGGTCATGGATCACTGCATACCAGGAAAGATAGAGAACCTCTTAATCTATAATACTATTTTTAAATAAAAGATGTGATTCTATTGAATTCCTTTTACAACTTTGTTAAAGTTGAGGAGATATTAATGGCATTAATGAAAGGGGGACACATATGGATTTCTGGCAGAAAGTAAAGAGAGATGTGCAGAAAGGAATTAAGGACGGGGTTGAAGTGATGAGAGAGGGTGTAGCAGTGGCGAAGGAAAAAGCAGGAGAGATGTCGGAAGAAGGAAAGAGGCGGTATCAGATCTTTCTGCTTAAGACAAAAGTGCAAAAAGAAATATCTGAGCTTGGAGGAAAAGTCTACGGACTGAGTGCAAAGGTGAAAAATCCAATGCTGGATAGCAAAGTCAAGGCTGCATTAGCAAAAATCAAAAAGATTGAATTACAGATTGTCAAACTGGAAACAAAAGCACAAAAATCGGTAAAAAAAGCAGTTGTCAAAACAGTTAAAAAAGTCAAAAAAAAGAAATAAATAACTCAGCAGAAGCTGTAAGATACCCGGGTTATTCCTGCATCAATCCTGCCCCGTACTTAACACGGGGTGGGAATTAGATGGGTAACCTTGGCAGGTCGGGTATATTGATACCTGCCAGACGTTTCTGCATGCCGTCTTTCATCCTGTTGAACTCAACCAGCCGGTCTTTCGGGATCGCTTTTCCCTTTGGTAATTTAACAGTAAGCGGGTTGACCGGGCGATTTCCAATATGCATTTCATAATGGAGATGAGGGCCTGTCGCTACACCTGTTGCGCCCACTTTTCCAATAATATCTCCCTGAATAACTTTCTTCCCCTTTTTTATCCCCCGGGTAATACTTGATAGATGGCCATAATATGTTTTATAACCGTTTACATGCTTGATAATGACCAGTTTACCAAACTGTCCCTTATTTCCGGCAAAATGGACCACCCCGTCTCCTGTAACCGAAACCGGAGTACCTGCCGGAGAGGCATAATCCACACCATGATGGGGACGATATGTCTTCAGTATTGGATGAAAGCGATTCCGTGAAAAGGTTGAACTGATCCTCCTGAAACTAAGTGGTGATTTGAGGAAACTCTTTTTAAGACTGCCTCCTTCATCATTGTAGTAGTCAATTATTCCATCATGCTCAAATCTGAAAGCCTTATATCCCTGGCCGTTATTGTTAAACTCGGCACAGATGATATCTCCATATTTCTTAAATTGATCATCAGCGTATAAACCTTCCACAATTACCTTAAATGTATCTCCCTTGCGGAGATCCGATGTAAAATCAATATCCCAGCCAAATATATCAGTAACAGTCAACGCCAGCATTATATTTTCCCTGCCTTCCCCCAAAGAGGAGATCAGGTTATCATGTATAGTCCCTGACAGATGTATTAATCTCCTTTCATATTCAATAGCTGCCTTTTCTGCAGAGAATCCAGAGTCGGTACGGTTTATGGTAAGAATGCTTTCATCATCAATAATGTACGTTAAAGCATTTATTTGATCTCTGTCATTGAGGGTTATTTTATAAGGTTGTCCGGGTTTTAAATCCTTTAGTTTATGAATATCTGCTGTAGCCTTTCTCAGCTCAAACAGCTCTGAGACATTCAGTTGGTAATTTTTGAAGATATCGAAGAATGTCTCACCTCGTTTTACAACCCCGCTAATTTCCTTATATACCGCCTTATCCTGAATCTCTTCATTATTCTTACCCCTGATTTCCAGGTTAACAATAGTCAGATATGAAATTATAGTCAAAATTGCCGCAACGAAATATATTCTTTTCATCCAGCCCCCTGCTTTATATGTTGTTCAAAAGCCACTTAAGGAAATCTTTAACCTCACTCTGGTTCTTCAGGTAAAACTCGGCCTCAGGATTTTTCCCTATGCTTACACTTATACCCTTACCATCTATTGCTTTATACGCATCCTCATCGGTTGTGTCATCACCAATGTAAACCGGATAAACAGCGTTTGCCATATTTTCCAAAATCCATGAAACAGCAATCCCCTTATTCCATATGTTAACAGGTCTTATTTCAATTACTTTTTTACCATGAGTTATCCTGAATGCCCCCTCATAGTTCTTTGCAGTCTTCCTGAAAATAGAAAGCAGTTCCCAGAGGTACTTCGAATTAACCTTTCTGAAATGGATACTGACTGTTATCCCCTTATTTTCTATAACGACACCCTCGATGTGAGATAAAGCAGATCTTAACCTTTCCATGAAAGCATTTAGTAAGTCCGTGTCAACAGAGGACTCCTGATTAATGACAGTACACTTGCCATCGAATACCTCAGCCCCATGATTTCCGGCATAGATCATGCCTTCTATACCTACCCGCTTTCTAAGATCTTCAAGCCTTCTGCCGCTAATTACAGCAACTGGAATTGTCATTTTCAACTTTGACAGAATATCGATCAAGTCGTCAGATATCCTTGCATCTTCCGGTGATTCAACTATTGGAGAAAGTGTTCCATCGTAATCAGTGAAGACAAATATTTCTCTTCCTGCTATTCTCTTTTTAATCTCGTCGGTACAATCTAATATATAGCGGAACTGCTCATCCTTAGATAGAGATATTTCTGCTGTCTCAGTGATAAAATCTGAGATCCATCGGTATATGTCATGTGTTTTTACGTGTTTGCGCAGAGATCTCATTCTTGCAGCCTTCTCCGTCTGATTCATATCCAGCACGGTCTCTATTCGATCAGCAAAATCTTCAATATTGTAGGGATTAACAAGTAATGCGCCCTCCAGCTCTTCCGCCGCCCCTGCAAACTCACTAAGAATCAGCATACCCTTTTCATCCACCTGCGAGGCAACGTACTCTTTGGCCACAAGATTCATCCCGTCATATACAGAGCTTATTATTGCAACATCAGACATCCTGTAATAGGCAGCAAGCTCTTTATGTTCAACCTTACTGTCAATATAGATAATAGGTTTCCATTTACCCCTTGAATATTTATTATTTATGACTGATATGGATTCTTCAACGCTCTTCTTATAGCTGATATACGGTTCACTCATCCTGGTCGGTACGGCAATCTGAATAAATGTAAATTTCTCTCTGAACCTTTCGTGTTTCTCAAAGAAATGTTCAATTGCATGAAATCTTTTCAGCAATGCCTTTGTATATTCGAGCCTGTCAACACCAATACCAATGAGCATATCTTCGAGGTTGTATAACGATTTGAACTTCTTTATACCACGGATACTCTTACTGGCAGATGCCATTGAGTTAAACTTATCGTAGTCAATGCTTATTGGAAAGGCCTTTAAAATTGTGGTATGCCCTCTGTATGTAATGGATGCATCTTTATAATTTATTTCAGCTTTGAGACATTCTCGCACACAATCCATAAAGTTTTGCACAAAGAGCGGAATCTGAAAACCTATTAAGTCGTTACAAAGCATCCCTTCAATGATATCTTTAGCCTGCGGGCAAACCCTGAACACACCCCAGTTTGGCCAGGGGATATGCCAGAAATGAGCTAGCGTAAGATCTCCCCGTTTCTGTTTGAGTATGCCAGGAAGCAGACAGAGGTGATAATCATGTATCCAAATAACACCGCCTTCTTCAACCTCTTCGAGTATAGCATCGGCAAACGACTGGTTTGCAATTTTATAATCTCTCCAGAAACGTTCTCTGAAGTGTACCCTGTCAAGGGTTATATGAGAAAGCGGCCACAGTACCTGGTTTGAGTATCCATGATAGTAGTTTTCTATAACACTATGTTTGAGCCAGACCCTTTTTAGCTTGTATGCCGGGTTTTCAGGTGGAACCATGATACAGTCCCTCTCATCAACCACTTCCCTGTCATGATTACCTGTACCCAGTGCCACCCATGTCCCTCCTGTAGCCTTGAGAATATCATCCATGGCTGAAGTGAGACCTCCGGCGGGGGTCTCTACCCTGACCGTGTCTCCCCTTTTCTTGTGGATATACGGCTCCCTGTTGGAAACTATGACCAGGGTCTTTTGAGGAAAACTCTCTTCTATAAGATTATTCAATGTGTTCATATTAAAATTCCAGTATAAATCTACTTTGTTTCATTCCAATCCTTTTCTTCTCTAAGATAGACTGTCCTGTGGGGAAATGGTATTTCAATCCCTTCATCCTTAAATCTCCTGAATATCCTCTTTCTCAACTCGTGTTGTGCAAAATACTGATCAACGAATTCCTGGACCTGGCAAATCAACGTGAAATCCAGAGAGCTTTCTCCAAATCCTGGTATAAACCTAACAAAAGGCTCGGGGTTTCCCAGAAGCCCCTGAATTTGTCCAACTGCATTTTTTGCCTCTTCAACCAGAATCTTTTCCACCCTGTCCGGATCAGAAGAATAGCTGACTCCTACTGGAATCAGCAGTGACATCCTCTTTTCAGGAAGATAGTAATTTGTTACTATGCTCTGAGATAGCTTGCTGTTCGGGATTATGACCATATTATTGGGAAGCATCCTGATCCTTGTCGTCCTCCAGGTTATATCTTCCACATACCCCTCCTGTCCGCTTTCAAGCTTGACAAAGTCTCCAACCCTGACAGACTTCTCAATCAGGATGTGTATACCTGAGAAGAGGTTTGCAAGCGTGTCCTGCAGTGCAAGGGCTACTGCCAGTCCTCCCACACCAAGCGCCGTCAGAAACGGCGTTATTGAAATTCCGATAACGCTGAGCGCAATCAAACCTCCCAAAGTAAAAATCGTCCCCTTCAAGATTCCATAGGCAAGTCCTGTTGTAGGGATTGGCAGATTCGATTTCTGAATATAATGAGTAAATACCTTGCCGGAAAGATTTGCAGAGGCTATAGCAACAGATAATATCACGATAATATGAATAGCCTTACTGATATAAATTATATACTTGTCAGGAATTTCTGATAAACCAACGCCTATATAAAGTCCTATAGCTAAACACCAGTAAACAGAGGGTGTCTTAAATGATGTAATAATTATATTATCAACATCCGTGTCTGTTTTTTTAGCCCATCTGTGAAGAAGTCGGAAGGAGATGTTTCTGAATAATAATAGGATTATAATGGATAATATCGCGATCCCCAAAGGAATGAGGAGATTCAGTAACCTTAAATCCAATAATTCCTCCATTTTTTTATGCTCTAAATTTGTATTTCTTCGTATTTGCTGAAATACGAAGGAAACTGATGATCAGTCTATCCGGAGATTTTCTCTGAACTTATAAAAGATAAATAAGCGACCAGGGTTTATATTAGCAGATTTTTGACAGGACTTCAACAGGCTGACGAAACAAACATAATCATGCTCCATTGTGAGACTGGCTCACAATGGAGCAAAAAAAGAATTCCCTTTACTTAGACGGGGCAAAATGCGCGCGTCTGTTTAATTGATAGCATTCCTCTGTCTGCTCAGAGCAGAATGGCCGTTCCTCTCCATAGGTAATAGTCATAATTCGTTCAGGAGCAATACCTCTTGCAACAATATAACGTCTGGTTGTTCTACTCCTGCGTTCACTGAGCGTCAGGTTGTACTCATTAGTCCCCCGTTCGTCGGTATGACCCTCAATAATGATTTGCTTATCAGGATTATCTTTAAGCACCTGGATATTTTTATCAAGTATTGAGTATGATTCCGGCCTGATTGTGTCTTTATCAAAATCAAAAAAGATATCCTCAATCTTCAAAACAAGACTGTCTGGATCAAGTCTGCCATCCCCGCTCCTGCTGCTTTCATTAGAAATGAAATTTTCCTGAGACAATGTCAGGTCTTCTACAACTTCGCTTCCGCGATCACCCATGATATTGTCTGTCGTTGAAATCTTCTTGGTACATCCCATTCCTGTCAACAAGACCAGACATAAGCTAATAACAAACAATACATTCATACTATACTTTTTGCCCATGATTTATTTTCTCCTTTTTTGTTTTAAAATATTTCTTATGATATTTAGCAGCTTTTTCATCTCAAGTGGCTTTGGGACCACAGCATCTGCTCCCTGCCTCCTGGCCTCAATGTGTATCGCCTCCTGACGTGAAGCCGTCATAAGTATAACAAGCAGATGCGGCAACTCTTCTTTAGCTTTAGTAAGAAGCGCTAATCCGTCCAGCAGAGGCATAATAAAATCGGTTATTAAAAGATCATAACTCCTTTCCCTGATTGTTTTCAGTGCCTCTAAACCATTCATGGCAGTATCCACCAGATAGTTTTCTGCCGCAAGTGTCTCTTTAAGCAGTGCGCATGCAACAGGGTCATCATCCACCACAAGAATATTAATAGCACTGTTCATCGTAATACAAAGAAATAGCAATGATTGTGCCATAATGCGCTGCAGTGATCCTGGGTACGTGCGATTAACAGAAGTTGATGAAAACAATGACTATAATATTGTTTTATGTTATATCGAAAACAATTACACTATTTACAGATTGATCATTACATGCCATTTCGCCACACAGACTGAGGCAGGTTTGTTAATTTAACGGAGATTTTTCTATAGGGTCACTATCGTCTTTTTCAGAAAGGTTCAGGTGATATCGTTCAGCCATTCTGTAAAGAGTCCTGCGGTCAATACCCAGAATCTTTGACGCCTCGCTCTTATTGCCGCCTGTTTCCTTTAAAACCCGGATGAGATACAGTCTCTCCAGTTCGTCCAGTGTTACTAATTTAAATGGCGGAAGGTCATCTTCAGGATAATAATTATACCTGACCTGTTCCGTCAGATCATCCGGCATGATGACTGTATTTGTAGTAAGGACAACTGCACGCTCAATCGTATGCTGCAGTTCCCGGACATTCCCGGACCACGCATAACGGCACAGGATATCCATTGCCTGAGGACTGAAGCCGGTAACTGTTTTATTTGTTTCAGAAGTATATTTTTTCAGAAAGTAATCGGCCAGCAGAGGAATGTCTTCTTTTCGCTCACGCAGAGGCGGCAAAGTAATTGTTACAACCCTGAGCCTGTACAAGAGATCCTCTCTGAACCCCCCTTCTTTGACTTTACGGTCAAGAGGCTGATTGGTTGCTGCCACTATCCTGACGTTGACATTGACAGGTTCAATACTGCCAACACGCCTTATTTCCTTCTCCTGAATCATCCGTAACATCTTTGCCTGAAGCGGAAGGCTCATGTCTCCAATCTCGTCCAGAAAACAGGTGCCTCCTTCCGCCTCTTCAAAAAGGCCCTTTTTGCTTAAAACTGCACCGGTAAACGCGCCTTTTACATGACCGAAGAGTTCACTTTCAAGAAGATTCTCCGGCAAGGCAGCACAATTTACTACAACAAATGGTTTAGATGACCTGGCGCCATTGTAATGAATAGACCTTGCGATTAATTCTTTCCCTGTCCCGCTTTCCCCCTGTATCAAAACTGTACTTGTGCTGTTGATAACCATAGCGACAGTCTTATAAACATCCATCATTGATCGGCTGTGTCCAATGATCTGGTCTAAACCATAGGTAATAGTTAATTCCCTGTGAAACTGTTCATTTTCTTTTTGTAAACGTTTTTGTAAAATTGCCCGTCTGACAACTATCTTGATCTCATCCTCACTAAATGGCTTGCTAACGTAATCAAATGCCCCGGACTTCATGGCTTCAATCGCAGATTCCAGAGAACCAAAAGCTGTTATCATAATAACAAGAGTATCCTGACTGGCCTGTTTACATGCCTTGAGAATTTCAAGACCATTAATCTCAGGCATCATCAGGTCCGTTATAACAAGATCATAGAATGTTGTTTCTATTTTTTTTACAGCATCCTCGCCGCTGCGTACCGTATCAACATCATAACCCTCGTCAGTCAATACCTCTGCAAGAAGCTGACAGGCTATTTCATCATCATCTACTAATAGGACTTGGCAGGATTCCGAATCAGGTCGTTTCATAATGTTTTACCGGTAATATAATTGTAAATGTTGTGCCCTTTCCAATGTGGCTGGACGCTGATATCCCGCCACGGTGCGTTTTAGCTATATCCCTGCATATACTCAAGCCGAGTCCTGTTCCCCTGTTTCTTTCTTTGGTTGTAAAAAAGGGATCAAATATTTTTTGCATGTTGGCCTCATCAATTCCCTGTCCATTGTCACTAATAGTAATTGCGATAGTTTCATTGATATTACCTGCAATTTCGCTCAATGCAGTATTTACTTCCAACTCGCCGCCATCAGGCATTGCGTCCATTGCATTGGTAAGCAGATTAAGAAATAGTTCCTGAAGCTGATTAACATCTCCGGTGATATCAGGCAATTGCGGGTCCAAATTTGTTTTTACATTGATTCCCCTCAGGGATATGCCCGGTGTTACTAAATATAACAGCTCTTTCAGAAGTTTGTTTATCCGTACAGGCACCATACTTGGGGCAGGTTTTCTGACTGTATCAAGAAGATCCTGTATGATCTGCACTACTCTTTCAACCTGTGAATGTATGATCTTTAACCTCTCCTCACGTTTAGCATCAGAGGTATCCTTCTTTAAGCGGTGCAGATGTCCCAGTATAGAATGCAGAGGTGTTCCTATACTGTGTGCAATTGCCGCAGCTACCTGTCCTGCAGCAGCAAGCCGTTCAGACTGAGCCAGCTGGATTTGAGCCTCAGAAAGACGCCGGTTAAGAATAATCAGTTCGTTGTACCTTTGATTCAATTCTTCAGTTGCCTGTTGAACTCTATCTTCCAGTTCTTCATTAAAATTTCTGATTTTGTGAATCATCTTGTTGAATTGCTCAGCAAGCATGCCGATTTCGTCGTTTGAATAAGTCTTGACCTGGCTTTTTAAATTTCCTTCTTCTGCCTGAGCCATTGCTTCCGTTAGTATTCCGATAGGGTTACTTACTGTTCGCCGGAGATACCATACAAGAAAGACCAGAATAGCAAGCGCTGCTGATGAAGTTATCAAAAATGCCTGCCGGCGCTCCTCAATCACTAAATCGTCATACTCCTTTGTGGAAATTTTCGACCTTATCAGACCGGAGACTTCTTTCCTGATACGAACAGGTGCCATGATGTTCCAGTAGCGGTCTGCTCCATTCATCTCAAGACTTGTGATTACTTCTCCATTTTTAACCGCTTCTATTTTGACCGGGTCTGGTACGACAACAGGCTGATTCACCTCTATACTTTTCCTGGCTGTAAGCATGATATTACCGGTCGTCAGATCAAAGATTTCAACCATTACAATATTTGGTCTTACCTGGAGGAGTTTCTCCAGTTCTTCCTGCAATGTGCGGGTATCACGCAGCTCCACAATTTCTACTATACTTGCATCTATCTGTTTAACAATGTTTATATATCGTTCCCTGAGGTTTTCTTCTGCCTTCTGTTCTGTTAGTGTACGTGACACATAAGTTGAGACAGAGAGGACAGAAACAACTACACCAATAATAAAAACAGTGATTTTTGCCTGAATACCAAGTGCCTTACCCCATGCTATCATAAAATAGACCTGCCAGAAGATTATTGCTCCATAAATGAGAGTTTACTGTATATGGGCATAAAATATCAAATAACACTTAAACTCTCAAATTAAGCAGTCAAGAAAAATCTTTTGGCATTCTTGACACAATGTTCTTACATAGAATAGTATGACCACAAAGTTTTTTATCAATATACGTTCATGAGGGAATAAATGCTCCTCTGGCTTGGATTCATTGCATGTACGGCAGTAATTGTCAATTCAGGAACTCGTCTGTCAAAGTATGGTGATATCATTGCTGAGAAAACAGGCCTGGGCAGGGCATGGATTGGTGTTGTCCTTATGGCATCTGTAACATCACTTCCTGAATTAGTCACAGGTATAACATCTGTAACTTTTGCAAATGTACCTGACATTGCCGTCGGAGATGTACTTGGAAGCTGTGTATTTAACATGTTCATACTTGCCTTCCTTGATGCCTTTTACAAACCAACACCTGTATCAGCCCAGGCAAATCAGGGACATGTCTTATCTGCAGGTTTCGGCATATTACTTTTAAGCACCATTACATTCAGTCTGTATGCACATAGTTACATTCCTGTAATATTATGGATAGGTATTTACAGCCTGTTTACTTTATTTATTTATATTATTGCAATGAGAGTGATTTTCTATTATGAAAAACGCCAGATGTCCAAATATCTGCAAGAGATTGCAGATGAAACTAAATATGAAGATGTAACCACAAAGAATGCCGTTTTGCATTATGCAATTAATGCATTTTTTGTTATTGTAGCAGCGGCCTTCTTGCCAGGGATAGGCAAAGGCATTGCCGAGATGACCGGTCTCGGGCAAACGTTTGTTGGAAATATTCTCATTGCGATATCTACCTCTCTCCCTGAAGTCGTGGTTTCAATAGCAGCGATAAGGATGGGAGTTATCGACCTTGCGGTGGGGAATTTATTCGGGAGTAATATTTTTAATATACTTATCCTTGCACTGGATGATATTTTCTATGTCAGTGGTCCAATCCTTACTGTCGTCTCTCCTCATCACATCGTCTCTGCAATAGCTGCTATAGCAATGTCAGTAATCGCCATTATAGGACTTACCTATAGGGCGGAAAAAAAACCATTTTATTTCTTGGCATGGGATTCCATTGGAATAGTTGCAGTGTATATAATAAACCTGATGATTCTTTACAGGATGAGATAACTTAATATTTGTATTAAGGCATATTATTTTTTATGGGTTTAACCTGGGACTGATAAATTAATACCAAACTATATTATAAGCCAGTTATCACTTATACTTTATCTTAAATACAAGGATTATCAGGGACAGCGCAAGCGTTATGATGTTTGTCATGATAAGAGGCAGGGAGCCTATCAAAAACCCGTATATTGCCCATATGAAGACACCGGTGGTAAGAAGAATCAGCATCAACAGAGAAATATCTTTTGCCGACTGAGTCTTCCATGTTTTCGCAACCTGTGGAAAGAAGGCACTTGTTGTCAGCATGCCTCCGAAGAGCCCCAGCAGCGTCGTTGAATCCAATTCAGTCAGATATCGTATTATGTTCCCCATATGGAAGGATTATACAGGTAAATCAGTTAAATTGCATTTCCTTTTGGCATCTGCTATAAACGAAAAGATGAGATTTCTGACTTGTCCTGAATGTGGTATTACACTACCACAAAAAAATCCATTCCCGACTGTTGATATAATTATAGAGCTTGAAGACAAGGGGATAGTTTTGATCCGGCGGAAGAATCCGCCTTATGGATGGGCAATACCCGGAGGGTTTGTTGATTACGGGGAATCAATAGAAGATGCAGCAATGCGTGAAGCACTTGAAGAAACATCGCTTAATGTCGAGATAGTACGGCAGTTTCATACCTATTCATCCCCTGACCGGGACCCGAGATTTCATACCACTGCAACTGTGTTTATCGCCCGTGCCAGTGGAATCCCGGAAGCAGCAGATGATGCGAATGAGGCAGGGATATTTACCGAAGAATCGCTTCCTGATGAGATTGCCTTTGACCACAGAAAGATACTTGATGATTATTTTAATAAAAAATATTAATTGGTATGAACCAGGGCCATCTTAATCAGCCTTTCAATATCAAGCCTGTTTTCAACCCTCTCGATCTCTCTGATTATGGTCCTTACTGCCGGGTTTTTTGGAATGAATAGCTGACAGCAATCCTGATCCGGGATTATGGATATGTCATACGTGCCGATGCGTTTAGCCTGATCTATTATCTCTCCCTTGTCCATGCCTATTAAAGGCCTCAATACAGGAAGTGTTACTGCATGCTCAGTCGTTGTCAAATTCTCAAGTGTCTGGGATGCCACCTGACCAAGACTGTCGCCTGTTACAAGGGCAAGGGCGCCTGTCTCACCTGCAATCCGTTCAGCAATCCTCATCATCATCCTTCTGTATATCACAACCCTGTATTTAGCCGGTACATTCAAGACTATCTCCTTTTGAATCTCTCCGAAAGGAAGGAGACAGGTCCTTACAGGCTGTTGATATTGATCCAATATCTCTGTGAGATCCTGAACCTTCTCCTGAGAGGCTTTACTGAGGTAGGGATAGCTGTGAAAGTGGACATATACAACTGAGCAACCCCGTTTCATCATCCTGTACGCAGCTACAGGAGAATCAATACCGCCTGAAAGCAGGCACACTACAACCCCGCCAGTACCGACTGGAAGGCCCCCGGGACCCTGAATCCTGTCAACATAAAAATAGGTTTCTCCTGACAGTATCTGAATAAAGATCGTAAGTTCCGGACTGGTCAGATTGACACTGGCCCCGGTAGACTCTTTTATATGTGTGCCGACAATCCTGTCAATATCCATTGAGGTAAGAGGATAACCCTTGTATCCCCTTTTTGCAGAAACCCTGAAGCTTTTAAACTCTCTGCCCTTTATATGCCGGAGGATATCCTCTTTGAATACATTGATATCATTTGATATCCTGCTGGTTAAGACAAAATTTGCAATTCCAAAGGTCTTTGAAAGTCTGTCTGATATTATTCCCTCTATGGCACCTGCTGACAGGTCCAATATTAGTCTTCCGTCTTTGTGTCTGATCTGTCGTACACCAAGACCCGCCACTGCATACTTAATATTCTCTATCAGCTTGTTGACGAATACATACCTGTTTTTCCCTTTAAGAACGATTTCCTGATAGTGAACTATAATGTGCTTCATAATATTTCAATAAATTTCATTACTATTGAACTCTTGCCCATACAACCGATATGATTTATACTCAAATATAAGGGGGTTATCAATGAACACAATTTGTCCTTTCATGAGCACAGCATCAGAAGAGGTAATCTGTAAAGAAAATTGCACCCTGTTTATTGCAGGGCAGGGTAAAAATTGTGTGCTCTCAAGGCTGCCTATATATTATAATCAGACGAGGGAGTCCCTGACAGTTCTCTCAAACAAGTTAGAGACGCTCTTGAATCTGAGCAAGGTTTGACTTAGAAGATCTTTCGCAAAATTATCGTCTCATCTCTCCTTACACCAGTTGAGATGATATCTACGTCAACACCTATTAGTTCCTTTATACGTTCAATATATTTTATTGCATTCACAGGCAGCGCCTCATAATCTGACATTCCTGCCGTAGAGGCCTTCCATCCCTGAATAGTCTCATATACCGGCTCACATTCCTCCAACACATTTAACTGGGATGGCATGTCTTTATATAGCTTTCCCTTATATCTGTAACCAGTGCATATCCTGATCTCATCAAGGTCATCAAGTACATCCATCTTGGTAAGCACCATACCGGTAAATCCGTTAACATCCGCGGCATACCTTGTTGCAACGGCATCAAACCAGCCGCACCTCCTGGGCCTGCCGGTTGTTGCGCCATACTCCCTTCCCCTGTCCCTGAGGAATTCTCCGGTTGCTTCACTAAGCTCAGTCGGGAATGGCCCGCTCCCAACCCTTGTGGTATACGCCTTGACGACTCCAAGTACCTTGTCTATCTTTGTAGGCCCTACCCCGGTTCCTGTGCATGCCCCGCCTGAAGTTGCATTTGATGAGGTAACATAAGGATATGTACCGTGGTCTACATCAAGATGCGTCCCCTGAGCACCTTCAAAGAGTACATTCTTTCCCTCTTTTAACACCCGGTTAAGGAGTACCGCCGTGTCGGCAACGTAAGCACGCAGTCTTTCCGCATATCCAGTATATTCATCATAAATGTCTTCTGGAATAAAACCTTTTGCACCATACAGTCTGTCAAGAAAGTAATTCATTTCCTGAATATTAGTTTTAAGCTTTTCCCTGAAGACATCTTTATCAAGGAGATCTGCAACCCTGACCCCTACCCTCGCCATTTTATCTGCGTAGGTCGGGCCTATCCCGCGGCCAGTAGTTCCAATCTTCAGAGAACCCTTCTGCTTCTCACTCTCTTTCTCAATTGCACGGTGATAGGGCATTATTACATGCGCCCTTCCACTGATTAACAGATTCTCTCCTACAGCAATTCCTTTTTCGAGCAATCCATCAATCTCTGCAAGCAGGGCCTGAGGGTCTATCACAACTCCATTCCCGATTACACATATTTTCCCCGGACGGAGAATTCCTGACGGTATGAGATGGAGAACAAACTTACTCTCTCCAATCACAACGGTATGACCCGCATTGTGCCCCCCCTGATAACGAACGATATAGTCAGCATCTTCTGTCAGGATATCTACTATCTTCCCTTTTCCTTCATCGCCCCACTGGGCGCCTGTTATTACTACAGTTGACATATAACCCCTAAAAAGGACTTATCGCCCTATAACCTTCCGGAATAGCAAATAGTGACGACTCCAGGGTGTCTGTCTTTATATCTGCATATTCGATAATTTTTTTTCTGTCATCTGAGAGAGGGAATTCATATCTGACAGGCATCCCATCAAGGGCATCAGCCTCCCACAAAAGGTATTTCTCCAGCACCTGGTCTTCTTTATCCTTTCCCTTCTCTGCCTTCTTAATTACTTTTACTTCATATAGAGTGGCATCATAACCTTCTATAGTTTCCTTACCTAACTTAGTCTTTTCTACTCTGACGAGTTTTCCAATAAAATATTTTTTCTCAGGCGGCTGTTCAAACATGAAAACATCCTTTTCTTCAGCAAGTTCCTGTTCAAGATATAATTTAACATTCAGCATGATAGTGTAAAACTTCTTTTTCTTGAAATCGTAAATCTTTATTCCCGGATTTCCCTCTATGCCGGATGATTCCTCTTCAATTCTAAGCAGATCCCCTTCTGAGAATATCTTCTGCTGAAGCACAATATTATCTCCATCCTTGGTTACCAATCTCGTCTTCTTTACAAATGAAAGACCAGCAGAGGCTATGTCAGCCAAGAAGAGTGTTATTATGATCAGAAAAAATACTGCCTTATACAAAACTTCTGCACCTCCCAACTCGTATGCGTTAAACAGGGACAGCGACTATTTATTTTGCAGATAAAATGAAGCTAAAATAAATAGTCGCTGTCCCTGTTTAACGCTACACGTTGAATCTGAAGTATACCACATCCCCCTCCTTCATAACATAATCCTTCCCTTCAAGACGAAGCAAACCTTTCTCCTTTACTGCACTGGATGAACCCAGCGAATCAAGATCTGCATATGACATGACCTCAGCCCTTATGAAGCCTCGTTCTATGTCTGAATGTATCTTTCCTGCTGCCTGCGGGGCTTTTGTACCTTTAAGTACAGTCCATGCCCTTACCTCTTTCTCACCTGCAGTAAAAAAGGTCAGAAGGTTTAATAAATCGTATCCTTCACGGATTAATTTGTAAAGGCCTGGCTCTGAGAGGCCCATCTCTTTCAGGAACGCTTCATGCTCTTCAATAGGCATAGTTGATAACTCATCCTCTATCTTACCACAAATCGTCACTACCGTAGCCCCCTCTTTAGCGGCGATATCTTCTATAAGACGAACGTATTCATTACCTTCAAGCATCTCTTCTTCGCTCAGGTTAGCGGCATATACAACAGGCTTTGTAGTCAGGAGATGAATGTCATCAAGTATTTTGCCTTCTGCGTCCGTGTAGTTTAAATGCCTTAATGGTTTCCCCTTTGACAGCTCGTCATTGAGCATAGTCAGGAATTCGAGTTCAGCTTTGGCGTTCTTATCACCTGACCTTACCTGTTTTTCAGTCCTCTGGATTCTCTTGCTGATTGACTCTATATCCGCAAGGGCAAGTTCTGTCTCTATTATTTCTATGTCACGCTTAGGATCGACATTCCCATGTACATGTACAACATCAGGGTCTTCAAAACACCGTACTACATGCACTATGGCATCAACCCCCCTGATATGACCTAAAAACTTATTTCCGAGTCCTTCACCGGCCGAAGCCCCTTTAACAAGACCAGCAATGTCTACAAACTCCATAGTGGTCGGAGTAACTGCCTCAGGTTTGAACATCTCGGTTAGTCTCTTCAGCCGGATATCAGGTACTGATACTACGCCTACATTCTGGTCTATCGTACAAAAAGGATAATTTGCCACCTGCGCACCAGCCGATGTAAGCGCATTGAATATGGTAGACTTCCCGACATTTGGGAGCCCAACGATACCGCAATTAAAACCCATGAAATCCTTTCAAAAAAGAAGGGGACAGAATGCGTCCCCTTTTCTAATCCTCTTCTCCACATTTTAAGAGGAGGGATACCAAGTAAACCGGACCTTCCTATCCTATCAGCAGCGGAGCAATAACGAGCGACACGATTGACATAAGTTTAATCAATATATTCATAGCAGGACCAGATGTGTCTTTACACGGATCACCAACCGTATCACCAACAACTGCGGCCTTATGGGCATTAGAACCTTTTCCGCCCAGATTTCCCTGCTCGATATATTTCTTTGCATTATCCCACACACCACCTGCGTTTGCCAGAAAAAGGGCCATAGGAACACCGACTACCAGGGCGCCTGCAAGGAATCCTCCAAGCGAGTGTGGACCCATCGCAAAACCTACAAATAACGGGGCAATGACAGCCAATATACCGGGTATAATCATCTCCTTCAGGGCTGCAGTGGTGCTGATTTCAACGCATCTTACTACATCCGGTTCTGCCTTCCCCTCCATGAGACCTTTAATCTCACGGAACTGTCGTCTTACCTCATCTACCATCTTGCTTGCCGCCCTGCCAACAGAAGACATAGTTAGTGCAGCAATAAAAAACGGCATGATGCCTCCCAGAAGAACCCCCATAACAACGTCAGGCTCAATTAATGAAATCACCTGTATTTTTGCTGCCTGTGAATAGGCTGCAAAAAGTGCCAGGGCTGTAAGGGCAGCGGACCCTATTGCAAATCCTTTGCCGATTGCAGCTGTAGTATTGCCCAGGGCATCAAGGCTGTCTGTTATCGCCCTTGTGTCTTTGCCAAGCCCGCTCATCTCGGATATCCCTCCGGCATTATCAGCTATCGGGCCATAGGCATCAACTGACATTGTAATCCCGATGGTGGCAAGCATACCAACAGCGGCTATGCTTATTCCGTACAAGCCGGCAAAATAATTTGATACATAGATTCCTATTACAATTGCAATCATAGGAAGGGCTACACTCTCCATACCTACAGCAAGACCTGTAATAATATTTGTTGCAGCACCAGTATTCGAGGAATTTGCTGTCTTTACCACCGGTGATCCGGCAGTATACCATTCGGTTATAAGGCCGATTGAAATACCTACCAGACACCCTACAGCGATCGCCCAGAAGACCCCCATGTCAACACCGCTGGCCTGGGTCATGAAATATGCAAGAACCAGGAAGATTCCGGCGGCAATAAATGTTGCATACCTAAGTGCAGCAGCAGGACTCAACTTCTCCAGTATCAGCATCGAACCTATTCCAAGGAGTGATGAAATAAGCCCGACTATGATTACTGCTACAGGAAATGCCATGTATGTAGTTAACATACCCGTACTAAGGATGTAGGAAGAAGTTGTTGCAAGGGCTATTGCCGCAATAACAGAACCAACGTACGACTCAAACAGGTCGGCCCCCATACCTGCAACGTCACCTACATTGTCTCCAACATTATCTGCAATAACAGCAGGATTTCTCGGGTCATCCTCCGGAATTCCTGCCTCAACCTTGCCAACAAGGTCTGCACCTACATCGGCAGTCTTGGTATAGATTCCGCCGCCGACGCGGGCAAAGAGAGCAATTGAACTTGCACCCATGGCATAACCGCTCACTGCAGATATTGTTGAGAGGTCATGACCGTAGAAATAAAAAAATACCCCGATTCCAATAACTCCAATACTGGCAACACACAACCCCATGACAGAACCGCCTGCAAAGGCAACAAAAAGTGCCTTCGAAGAATTCGGTTTGTGTAAATTGGCTGCATTGGCCGTCCGTACATTTGCCCGTGTAGCGGCATTCATACCAAAAAGTCCTGCAAGCATGGATGATATGGCGCCTCCGACATATGCTATTGCAGTCTGAATACCAAGTCCATAGAAGAGCGCAAAAAATATTATCACAATAAAGACTGCCAGTATGGTGTATTGTCTCCTGAGATACGCCATCGCCCCTTCGTGGATCTTCTTTGCAATGCCGCGCATCTTGTCATTCCCTTCTGGCTGCCTGCTTATGTAGAGGAATATAAATCCAGCTATAATCAAACCTCCTGCTCCGAATAACCAGGCAAAATCTACCAATCTTTCCATCTCATCCCCTTTCTATAAAAAATAGGGATCAGGGGATACCATATTATCCTGATCCCTTCAGTTGTACTTGTTCATTGCCGCAACAATATTATTCCCTACAACCGCTCTTACTGCATCCACTGCGTTTTCGACTGCTGTTTCAATAAGTGGCACTTCCTCACTCGAAAATTTTGACAATACATATCCAACGATATCACTTCTCCCCGCTGGTCTTCCTATCCCAATCCTTATTCTTGTAAAATCTTCCGTGCCAATAGCTGATATCACAGATGCACATCCGTTATGGCCTCCACTGCCGCCTTGCAGCTTAATTCTTATCTGACCCGTATCCAAATCGAGGTCATCATACACCAGGACAAGGTCAGATGGTAACACTTTGTAATATCTCATCAACTCTTTGACGCCATCCCCGCTTCTGTTCATATAAGTAACTGGCATCGCAAGCATTACATCTTCATCTGATATCCTTCCCTTACCCGTACGATACAGCCTGCTCTCTTCTCTGATCTTAATAGAGTGATACGCAGCAAGTTTTTCTATTACAATAAAACCGGCATTGTGTCTCGTATCCTTATATTTATCCCCTGGATTCCCAAGTCCAACAATCAACTTCAGGCCTTGCCCTCCTTCTCAGAGACTTTCTCATCTTCCTTGGCAGGTTTCTTAATAAGCTCAGGCTCTTTCGTTCCCTCACCAGGTGCAGGTGTTGTCAAAAGCTCCTGCATTTTTTCCTGAGATACAGGTGCAGCTATAGTAAGTACAACCTGCTCCGGATCAGTAACGAACTTAACCCCGTCAGGTATTTTTATATCCCTGATATGAAGGTTGTCTCCAATACCCAGTGCAGATGCATCTGCCTGAAGATTGTCAGGTATAAATGATGGAAGGCACTCTATTTCAACATCCCTGCATACAAGCTGCAGAAGACCACCCTCAACAACGCCCGCTGGGGTCTTGCCTGTAAGCTCGATAGGTACTGTAACCCGGATCTTCTCATCCATAGACACTTCAAAGAAATCCACATGCAGCAACTCTCCTGAAACAGGGTCTTTCTGATAATCGCGTAAAATTGCAATCTTGTCTGTCTTATCATCGGTTCCTTCCAGCTTAAGATCTATGAGGGTACTTTCAGCATGTCCCATCAATATTAATTTCCTTACATTAGAAGGAGAAAGACTGATACTGGTAGCCTTACCTTTACTGTAAAGAACGGCAGGGATAAGACCGCTCCTTCTGAGGTTTCTTGCAATGCCTTTACCGCTTTCTTTCCTGATATTTGCATTTAATGATATTCTTTCCATGATACTAACTCCTCCTTAATTGTTTATTGTAATTTGATTTATTATCTGTTTATAGAAAGAGAGAGCTTACCGATGTCTCATTGTGGGTATTTCTAATAGCCTCTCCCAGAAGAGGAGCTACTGATAAGGTTGTAATCTTCTTACAGGATTGATCTTTCCCATTGAGAGGAATGGTATTCGTTACTATAACTTCATCAATCACCGACCCATTCAAACGATCTATCGCTGAACCTGACAGCACCGGATGCGTACATGCTGCAAAAACCTTCCTTGCCCCGGCTTTTTTCAGCGCGCCTGCTCCCTGAGTAATTGTACCTGCGGTATCTATCATATCATCCAGCAAAAGGGCATCTCTGCCTTTTACATCACCTATAATGTTCATTACTTCTGATACATTGGCCTTCTCTCTCCTCTTATCTATAATAGCAAGAGATGTATCCAGTTTCTTTGCAATCGCCCTCGCCCTTTCCACACCGCCTGCATCTGGTGACACCACTACCAGATCTTTCAAGTCTATTTTCTTTAAATACTCAAGGATTACCGGAGTTGCAAAGATATTGTCTACAGGTATGTTAAAAAATCCCTGTATCTGACCAACATGCAGGTCTAAAGTAAGTACCCTGTCCGCACCAGATACAGTTATAAGGTCAGCAATAAGTTTCGCCGTTATAGGTACCCTCGGTTCTGCCTTTCTGTCCTGTCTTGCATATCCATAATATGGCAGAACGGCAGTTATCCTGTAGGCAGATGCCCTTTTCAGTGCATCCATCATTATCAGCAACTCCATCAGATTCCTGTTTATAGGATTTGAGAATGTCTGAATTACAAAGATATCCTTGCCGCGCACATTCTCATTTAACTGCACATTTATTTCACCATCACTAAAGGTGCCAACTGAAGCCTTGCCTAATGGTATCTGCAAATACTCGCATATCTCCTGCGCAAGGTCTCTGTTGGAATTTCCGGTAAATATCTTCATTTCATGATCTATCATTCATACCCTTGAATAAATACTAAGTTCTAAATCCTAACCTCTCATATTTACATGAGCCCATATAACTTCCGGCAGCACCACTACAGTGTGCTACTTCTGCAGGTTATCCTGATTTCAGGGCTTAGGAGTTAGAGCCTGGCATTTATCTGTAGCTGGGGCGGGAGGATTCGAACCTCCGGATGCGAGATCCAAAATCTCGTGACTTACCGCTTGTCGACGCCCCAATATGTTGCATTACTGAGTTACATTCCTGCCTAATTCTTTCTCATATTCCTTTAAAATTACCCCTTCGATCATCTCCCTTGCTTCGTTATTCAGCGGGTGGGCGATATCCCGGAAAGTACCATCTTTCCTCTTGCGGCTTGGCATGGCTACAAATAAACCTGTATTCCCATTTATTACCTTCACGTCCCTGACAATAAAAGCATCATCAAATGTAACTGTAACATAAGCCTTTAATCTTTCTTCATTAACCGGGAAA
This sequence comes from uncultured Nitrospiraceae bacterium, assembly GCA_964611625.1. Lineage (GTDB taxonomy): Bacteria > Nitrospirota > 9FT-COMBO-42-15 > HDB-SIOI813 > HDB-SIOI813 > RBG-16-43-11. Next base: position 246,152 of record CAZTAM010000004.1, read on the forward strand.
ATTTTAACCTCTGTAACTTCCATGTTGGTCGCCTCCTCTAAAATATTTATGAAACAATATGATACGGGGAACTATTGAGGGCTTTAACAATCCATGTTCTCCATTCGTAACACTGCATTTTACTATTTGCCCTCTCAACGCTATCTCTATCCCTGAAAATTCCGAAAACTGATGATCCACTCCCTGACATCATTGCGAACATTGCCCCACTGGCAACCATCTCATCTTTTATTTTCTTAATAACAGGATACCTGCGTATCACCACCCCCTCTAGGTCGTTATAAGGAAACAACCAGATTTTATTACCCTCAAGCCTTAAGCCGTCAGGCAGAAAAATTTTAATATGTACACCCTCGTTTGTCAACTCTAAATTTGGCCTCATCAGCGGACCTATCCAATTATCACGTTCACCGGGCAAAACATTACCTCTCACATTATCAGAAGAAATATCAACCTGACTATAAACCCATGGAGTCGAAATCAATATACCGGGGTTAACAAGCAGATACCAATAGTCCGTTTCATTAGAAATCTGGGTAAGCTCGTCACCCCTTCCAAACCCAAGAGCAGTAGGTCCTCCTAAGAAAAATGGAACATCGCTTCCGATTTTTCTGCCAAGTTCACGAAGTGTTTCCTCCTGCAACCCAAGCCCCCACAAATGGTTTAATCCTGATAACACAGCAGCTGCATCACTGCTGCCGCCGCCAAGCCCTGCAGCAACCGGAATATTTTTTTTTAGACGTATACTTGCCCCCTTATTTATTCCTGAAAACTCCCTCAGTTTAACTGCCGCCATGTAAACCAGGTTATTTTCATCTGATGGAACATCTGGTGAAGTGCACTGAAGCTCAATATTCTCTGCCTTTTCAATATGAAGCTCATCATACAAATCTATAGCCTGCATAACAGTAACAATATCGTGATAACCGTCGGGTCTTTTTCCTTTTACATGCAACAGAAGGTTTATCTTGGCAGGAGTTTTAATCTTTAATGAAGCTGGTGACGCGGTCACTCTTCATCCCTTGAGAGATTATACTTGGCAAGTCTGTAGCGTAATGATCTCAAGTCAAGTTTCAGCAGATCTGCAGCATCTTTTTTAACACCTCTTGACATATTCAGAGCCTTTATAAGGAAATTCTTCTCAATCTCCATAAGGAATCCTTCCATATCAACTCCACCTGCAGGAATATCTGCGGAGAGATTAACTTTGTAAGGAATTCCACGCTGAAGGCATTCATCTATGGTATGTTCATCTATAGTAGAATCTATCCCAAGCGTTGCTGCTCTTTCTATCACATTTTCCAATTCACGAACATTGCCTTTCCACGGGAAATTAATCATCTTATGCATTGCTTCCGGCGTCATCCCTTTAATTTCGCGGCCGACCAGACGGCTGTATTTTGCAAGAAAATGCTCTGCAAGGAGAGGTATATCATCCTTCCTCTCCCTTAGGGAGGGCATCTCTACCGGGATAACATCAAGCCTGTAGAAGAGATCTTCCCTGAAGTTTCCATCGGCAACAGCCTTTTTCAGATCTCTGTTAGTAGCCGCAACAATACGGACGTCAACCTTTGTCTCCTGAGTGCCCCCGACACGTTTAACTGACTTGTCTTCAAGTACGCGCAGCAACTTAACCTGAAAATTAGGGGGGATATCCCCAATCTCGTCAAGGAAGACAGTCCCCCCATTTGCTGTTTCAAAGATCCCCTCCTTATTTGCAATTGCCCCTGTAAATGCACCCTTAATGTGCCCAAATATCTCACTTTCAAAAAGCCCTTCAGGGATCGCACTGCAGTTTATAGCAACAAAGGGACGATCCTTTCTATGGCCATAATTATGTATTGCCCTGGCAACCAATTCCTTTCCTGTCCCTGATTCACCTGTAATCAGTACATTACTTGGACTATCCGCAATCTTGATTATCAATTGAATTATGTTTACAATAGAAGAGCTTTTACCAACGATGCCTCCGATAACGCCTGTCGTGGTCCACTCCTGAATCTTCCTTCTGAGAATCAGGTTCTCTTCCCTCAACCTTCTTTTCTCGAGGGCATTTCTTACGATAAGCTTAATCTCTTCAATCTTGAAGGGCTTTGTTATATAATCATATGCCCCCTGCTTCATTGCATCAACTGCTGTATCTGCTGATGCATAAGCAGTAATCATAATAACAACCGTCTCAGGAGCGCTTTCTTTAACAGACTTTAATACATCAATCCCGTCAAGCTGCGGCATCTTCAGATCAGTAATAACTATATCAAAAGTCTTCTGCCCGATGCAGTCAATAGCCTCCATGCCATTTGTCGCAGAGATCACGTCATGGCCGTCTTTCTGCAGCATAATAGTAAGAAATTCCCGCATACTCCGTTCATCATCGACAACAAGAATCTTACCCAATCAAGCCCTCCAATTCTATATTTATGTAGCCTTACGTTGAAGCTAAAAAAATGTATAGTTGCTTTATTGCCCTGACGCCGCACAACCAATTGCATTTACTTCGCTGCAATGGATACCCCAGTTTCTCAGCCTCAACTGTTTATCTTACTCTATTGGGAGGTAGATTGTAAACTTCGTCCCCTTGTCTGGTTTGCTCTTAACATAGATCCTTCCTTCATGTTCTTCTATTATCCTGTGGACAATAGATAATCCAAGCCCTGAACCATTCTCCTTTGTTGTAAAAAATGGCACAAATATTTTTTCCACGATACTTTCATGAATACCCTGACCTGTATCTTGAAAGACTATTTCAGCCCACTCCCCTGATCCTGAACCGATATCAGCTCCCTTAACACTGCTCAACTTCGAACTTATAGTTAACACTCCTCCATAAGGCATGGCCTGGATGGCATTTATAGAAAGATTCCAGAATACCTGTGACATTTGATGCGGGTCTACAGACAGCATCAGACTTTCATCCTTAAACTCTTTTTGTAAATGATTATCAGCACTACGGTAAATATCGCTATTTTTCAATAAATTAATTGTATCAGACAGCAGGTCATTTACATTCATAATCTTCTTTTGCGGCTGGTTAGGCTTGGCATATGTGAGAAACTCCGTAATTGTTAAATTTAACCTGTCCATTTCCCTGAGCGCAATCTCCATGAGGTAGGCATTATCACCCTGAAGTGACAACTCTTCCTTCAAAATCTGCATGGAACCGCTCAGGGATGCAAGGGGATTTCTTATTTCATGTGCCATCCCTGCTGCAACCTCGCCTATCATAGCCATCTTCTCCCGTTTTTTAACTTCTTTTTCCATCTCCTTCACCTTCGTCAGGTCCTGAAATATAACAATCAATCCATGGCTCTTTCCGCCGTCATCCAGCAGGTGAGAGACATTCATTCCAAGTATGATCCTGGATTCATCCCTTTTTTTAACAATACTCTCAAAACGGTAAATAGGAAGGATCAGTTTTACACTACTAAGGATATCTTCAATTTCCTTCACGGGTAGAATGTCAAGGAATCCTTTACCGCGCACATCATCCCACTTAAGGCCTGTAATCTCTTCTGCAGCCCGGTTAAATGCTGTAATCCTTCCATGTTCATCAGTTGTAAGTAGTCCTGTACTCATGCATTGGGCAACATTTACATTAAATGCCTGGAGTTCCTCTATGTTGCTGTCTTTAGCCCTTAGCTCTTCCTTCATCCGCTTCAGCGTTTCCACCGCACTGCTGCCAAGATACGCTACTGCAAAGAAGGCGACAATGTGCAGAGATAGTACGTAAAACGTTGTCTTACCCGGAAGAGTAGTACCTGTCATAAAAGGAAGCAGATTATAATATTGAGCATTTACAACTATTCCATAAAAAATACTTGCTGCTGCAGCAGCTGAAAGGGCTCCCTTCCGGTAAAGCATTATAGAAGCAGGTATGATGGATACCAGATATAAAAATACAAAAGGGCTTTCAACTCCCTCTGTTGTTGAAACAAGTGCAGTTACAATGATGATGTCGCTGAAGATCTGTATATAAGCAGATACTCTATGGCTGACTAATTTGAACAGTACTGCATATATTAACGTAAAGAAATATGTGGTTGCTATGAGGACATAAAAGGTAGGTACTAAGAAGGGTCCTTCCTTGAACTTGATTCCGAGGAACAGAAAGGATCCCACAAAAAGGGTGACAGCAACCACCCTTATAACCATAAACAATATGAGTTTTTTACCCAGCTCTTCCAAATCTAACCCGGTTGATCACTCCATGCCATTACCCTATAGTACCGGCTAATTTGAAGATAGGCAAATACATTGCGACCACGATGAATCCTATAATTACCCCGAGGAAAATCATCAGTATTGGTTCAAGAAGAGACGTAAGTATACCAACAGTCGAATCAACTTCTTCATCATAAAAATCTGCAATCTTGGATAACATCGCATCCAGTGCCCCGGTTGTTTCTCCGACAGCTATCATCTGCACTACCATAGGTGGAAAAACCTTGCTTGTTTCAAGAGGCTCAGAAAGGGTTTTACCTTCACTTATGCTCTGCCTCGTAGCATATATTGCCTTTTCAACCACCTTGTTGCCGGAAGTCTTCGCAACTATATCAAGACCGTCCATTATTGGTACACCGCTGCTTATAAGAGTGCCAAGTGTTCGGGTAAATTTTGCAACCGCTATCTTCCTTGCAAGCATGCCAAATACAGGCATCCGCAAAACCGCAGTGTCTATGACAAGCCTCCCGTTTTGTGTCTTGTAGTACTTTCTGGCAGCAAATATTGAGGCGGTGATTATCCCCAAGATAATAATTATATTACTGCGCATGAAATTACTGGCACCTATAACAATCTGTGTAGGTGCCGGAAGTGCCCCTCCAAAATCTGTAAACATCTTTGCAAATATCGGTATAACATACACAAGTAGCACAATTATTACAATAAAGGCAACTGCTACTATTGTGGAAGGATAAAAGAGGGCAGCCTTTACCTGTCGTTTAAGCTTTATATTCTTTTCGATGTATTTAGAAAGCCTGTTTAATATTGTATCAAGAATTCCTCCAAGCTCACCGGCGGCAACCATGTTTGCATACAAATCGCCAAACACCCCGGGATGTTTCTTGAGAGAATCTGCATAGGTAGAACCAGCCTCCACATCCTGCCTTATCTCGTTAATAACAGCTGAGAAGGCTTTATTATCAGCCTGTTTTGACAATATATCCAGACATTGTACAAGCGGTAAGCCTGCGTCTATCATTGTAGCAAACTGACGGGTAAATATAGCAATATCCTTATCAGAAGCCTTGGATTTAAACGGCAATTTTATGCTGAACTTCCTGGCGCGTTTTCCTACAGATGTAACCTTTATATTCTGCTTACGCATTATCGATATGACTTCATCTTTACTTTTGGCAGCTAATTCCCCTTTTTGCCTCTGTCCATCCCTGCTTCTACCGTTCCATACATATGTATCCATTATTTAACACCTCCTGCACCAATGCCTCCCCTGTTCATCATTGTAATCAACTCATCCGGCAGATTAGAACGACCCAACGCCTCTTCTTTTGCAATAACTCCACGTATAAAAAGGTCATAAAGGGATTGGTTCATTGTTTGCATACCATATTTGCTTTGACCTGTCTGCATAATTGAATATATCTGATGAATCTTATCCTCTCTTATGAGGTTTCTGATGGCAGGATTCGGCACCATAACCTCAAGGCTGAGAACGCGGCCTGTTCCACTCTTTTTCGGCAGTAATTGTTGTGATATAACACCCTCAAGGACAAAGGAAAGCTGCGCCCTTATTTGTGGCTGCTGATGGGAAGGAAACACATCGACTATTCGGTTCATTGTCTGAGCACAGGAATTGGTATGAAGGGTAGCAAACGTCAGATGGCCGGTCTCAGATATAGTTAACGCTGCTTCTATTGTTTCAAGGTCTCTCATCTCACCGATCAGCACCACATCAGGGTCTTGCCTTAATATATACTTCAGTGCATTCTTAAATGATTTAGTGTCTGAATGAACTTCCCTCTGATTTACTACGCAATTCTTGTGAGTATGGATAAACTCAATAGGATCTTCAATTGTAACTATATGCTCTTCACGTTCAGCGTTAATGATATCAATCATTGTAGCAAGTGTGGTGGATTTTCCGCTGCCGGTAGGTCCCGTAACAAGTACAAGACCGCGAGGTTTTTTTAGCAGATCTTTAATAATAGGTGGAAGACCAAGTTCTTCAAACGATCTGATATTAAAGGGGATAGACCGTATTGCTGCACCCACTGCACCCCTCTGGACAAATATGTTTGCCCTGAATCTGCTGAGTCCTTTAATGCCGAATGACAGGTCGAGTTCGTTTTCTTCCTCAAAACGCTGTTTTTGGGATTCTGTAAGGATGCTATAGCACATCTGCTTTGTATCGGATGCAGTCAGCTCATTACTGCCTACCGTTATCAACTTCCCATGAAGCCTCATTTTGGGAGGCGAACCTGTTGTTATATGCAGATCGGATGCCCCCCGCTGTATGGAAAGCTGAAGAAGTTCATACAAATTTGTACTCATAACCAACCTCCTTCTTTACTAAGATAACAACAAAAAAGTCTATCGGCTGTGCATAGCCTCACGAATAATTGCATTTTTTTACAATTTGGGTCCTGCTTTCTTACATATCGTCATATCTACTACCCGAATGTAGTCCTGAGTATCTCTTCTATTGTTGTGACACCTTCCTTAAGCTTTGTAAGCCCGCTCATTCTCAGGGTCTTCATACCTGCAGCAATAGCCCTTTTTTTTATCTCTACAGCTGATGCCCCCTGAAGAATTAATTCCTTAATCTCATCGTTAACTGTCATAACCTCATATAATGCAACGCGTCCCCTATAACCTGTGTTATTGCAGGCAGGACAACCTTTTCCCTTATAAGTTACAACAGTCTCAACTTCCTGGGGGCTAATTCCCATATCTATAAGAATGGCTGGCGCCACCTTCTCTTCTTCCCTGCAATCTTTACATATTCGCCTCACAAGCCTCTGAGCTATAATCAATAATAAAGAAGAAGCTACAAGAAAGGGTTCGATGCCCATATTAAGAAGCCTTGTAATAGTACTGGGCGCGTCGTTCGTATGAAGTGTACTCAAGACCAGGTGTCCTGTAAGAGCAGCTTTAACACCAATTTCAGCCGTCTCGTAATCCCTTATTTCGCCAACCAGCACGACATCCGGGTCCTGCCTTAAGAATGATCTCAGGGCTGCTGCAAAATTAAGCCCTATTTCCTCTTTCATCTGTACCTGATTTACTCCAAATAGGTTATATTCTACAGGGTCTTCTGCTGTCATTATGTTGATGCCGACTTCATTTATCTGCTGAAGGGCAGCATACAGTGTTGTACTCTTTCCGCTTCCAGTCGGTCCGGTAACCAGAACCATACCAAATGGGGAATGAATTGCCTTAATAAGGTCATCAAGCGCCTGCTGCTCCCAGCCCATTTTCTTAAGATCAAGACTTAGAGCACCCTTGTCAAGTATCCTCATCACTACCTTCTCACCAAAAAGGCATGGGAGTGTACTTACACGCAGGTCTATCTCCTTGTCTTTCATCTTCAGTTTTATCCTGCCATCCTGAGGGAGGCGTCTTTCAGCAATATCCAGCTCTGCCATGATCTTCAGTCTGGATGTCAGGGCAGCCCTGAGCTTCAGGGGTGGATTCATTACTTCATAAAGCACTCCATCAATACGGTAACGGACACGGAACTTCTTCTCATATGCCTCTATATGAATGTCACTTGCACCTTTTCTTATTGCATCAGATAAAATAAGGTTTACAAGTTTAACGACCGGAGCCTCATCTACTGCCTCCTTGAGCTCTCTCAAATCAACCTGTTCCTCTGCGTCAGCTTCAAGGATGTCTAAACTTTCATCACCATTATCCATACTCTTCAGTACCTGCTGAAGATTCATTGAACTCGTATCATACATTTTTGACATTGTGGTCAGGATGCTGCTCTCAGAAGAAACAACTACCTCTATGTCATAGCCGGTCATAAATTTAATGTCATCAATTGCAAAAATATTCGACGGGTCCATCATAGCCATTGTCAGGACAGCACCTACACGGCGAATTGGAATTACATTATACTTTTGCACTACTTCCGACGGGATCAATTTAGTGACTGACGAATCTATTTCAATCTTTGACAAATCAATCGACTGAACACCATATTGTTTACTTAAAAACTGCAGGAGTGTTTGTTCCTGAATAGAGCCTAACTTGACTAAAATACTACCAAGACGACCACCTTCTTTTTGTTGATATGCCAGGGCCTTTTCAAGCTGATCTTCTGTGATCAGTCTGTCTGCTACAAGCATTCTTCCGATTTTGCTTATAATCACGTTTACTCCCGAATTATTAGAGCACGAAGAATCAATCAGTCAGCATGTACTTTTTTCTGCCGGCTGATAATTAATCCCTCTACTATCTGCTTGAAGATGTTCTCTGCTGAAGTGCGTCTTGCAGTGCTTGTCTCATGACATGAACTGGCGGCTCTATACCTGTCCATAACTTAAAGGAGGCTGCTCCCTGAAAAATCAACATTCCTGAACCATTCATATGCCCACTGCACAACTCTTTTGCATATCTAATTAATTCGGTATCAGGGGGGTTATATATTAGGTCGCAGACAAAAAGGTCTTTATGAAGCAATTTTCTTGGGACGGGAGATGGATCTCCCTTCATCAGACCTATAGAAGTCGTATTTATTATTATCTCAACATTATTAATAATTCGTTTTAAATCTTCTTGTTCAATTCCTGCAGCTTTTATATGAACAGCAGAAAAGTACTTTTTTACCTGCTCTCTAAGGGATTCTGCCTTACTTACAGTCCTGTTTGCAATATATATGGTCCCGGCTGCTCTTTCTGCCAGAGAAAAAACCACAGCCCTGGCAGCACCACCTGCACCCAACACCAGGATTGAACGACCATTAACTGACTGTCCTGATTCATTAAGAGAAGCAATAAAACCCTGTCCATCAGTGTTGTGACCAATAAGACTGTTTCCGGAAACTGTTATCGTATTAACTGCTCCTATCATCATTGCATCTTCTGTCAATGACGTAAGATAAGGTATTACTCTTTCCTTATAAGGAACAGTTACATTAAGTCCGGCAATGTTAAGGACAGGAATAGCACGTATGGCAGCATCTAAATGACCCGTTTCAACTGGAAACGGAACATAACAACAATTAAGCCCAAGATGCTCAAACGCGGCATTTTGAAAAACCGGTGAGAGACTATGGCTGACAGGCCAGCCTAAAATTCCAAAGACTTTCGAAGTTCCCGTAATTTTCATCTGTTATTATATCATCCGATAGCTGAATGACAAGATTTTCATAACCTAAATATATAGATTTCTTATCTCCCTGTATATATAGTGTAAACCGGATATGGCGGTTGCTGCAACAGTGACTCCAAAAAAAACATAAAGAACATCTCCCTTTAGTCCTGACAAGACTATCAAAATTGTGAGCACTTGCAAAACAGTAGATGTTTTTCCCAGAACAGATGGCCTAATATGATAGCTGCCAATATTAATAAAACCAATTAGTACCAGTGCAGTAACACCAATCAAGATGTCCCTTCCCACAATTACCATAGTAACCCAGACAGGAATCCTATCTAATATTGCAAGGGTGACAAATGAGGTAATAAAGAGAAGCTTATCTGCAATCGGGTCCAGATATTCCCCGATCCTGGTCTTAAAATCCCATGTACGTGCTATGAATCCATCCAGCGCATCGGACAAACCTGCTGCTATCAGAACTCCGAGCGCATACATGTCATGTCCGCGTATAAGTAATGATACAAATACCGGAATTAAGAATATCCTTAAGACGGTTATCAGATTTGGTAAATGCTTCAATAATTCGTCTTCACTCTGTTTTTCTGCTTTTATACAGGTATCTGCCCAGGGGTTTATTAAAACTGGTGAAATCGCCATCACCGGTATCTGTCTGGACTGCTTTGCGGAAAACATTGACTTTGGCACTCAAATCATCCAGATTATGAAGAATGATCGCCTCTAAGGTCTGTGGTACCTTCGGTGACCCCCATTCATATGTCCCCTGATGACTTATGATAAGGTGTTTTAAGAGCATGGACAGTTTGACAGGAAAGCCGCTGATTAAACGGATCTTTTCATCAACCATCTCTACCCCTATCATTATATGACCAATGAGCCTTCCTTCGTCAGTATAATCAAGGCTGCGACTGAATTTTAACTCCCGCACCTTTCCGATATCATGTAAAATTGCCCCTGTAACAAGAAGGTCTAAATCGATCTCCTTATAATGATTCATCATATCCTTACACAGATCAACAATCTCAAGTGAGTGCTCAAGCAGCCCGCCGAGGAATGCATGATGAATGTCCTTGGCAGCGGGGGCCATGGTGAATAACTCCATGAATTCCTTATCTTCATAAAATAGTGTCAGCAGCCTCTTCAAAAAGGGGTTATTAAGCTTTTCGATGACCGCAGTTAGCCGTTTCTTAAATTCATCAATGTCATATTCAGACACTGCAATGAAATCACTCAGATCAACTAATTCATCTGTTATCTTCTCTACAGCTTTTATGTTGATCTCCTTCGTCCCCTGATAACTGCTCATAACCCCTTTGATCATTACAATATCATCTGCAGTAAATCTGCCCGTAAATTCTTCTACATTGTCCCAAACTTTTCCATCAATAGTACCGGTCTTATCACATATCTTCAGCATTAGATAAGGTTTGCCGTCTTTTCTGAGAAGCTGCTGTTTAACCTTTACAAGGAATATGTCTTCAACCCGTTCGCCATCTTTTATATTCTTAATTTCACTAATTAACATCGTTTTCATGTTTTACTTCTTCCCCTTGAGGGAATTATATGGAATAGTAATATGGCTGTCAACCAATCCAGGTTGACCGATACTGTTCAGTTAGTTTGACAAGCACATCCTGCTTTGTTACCATCCAGTAAATCTATTCACCCGGAGGGCCTGTCATGAAATTAAAGACAATTGAACGGCATATACTTGAACAGCAGCGCAAATATCCTGAGGCATCAGGTGGTTTTTCCGGACTGCTTTATGACATAGCATTGGCAGCAAAGATGATATCCAAACAGGTCAATATGGCTGGACTGGTTAATGTCATAGGCACTACAGGAGATGTAAATATTCAGGGTGAGGTCGTGCAAAAAATGGACGCGTATGCCAATGAACTCCTGATTAATATATTAACAAACAGCGGTAAGGTATGCGCAATTGCTTCAGAGGAAAACGAAAATATTGTTGAAATCCATGATGAGTTTCTCGTCGGAAAATATGCAATCAACATGGACCCATTAGATGGATCTTCCAATATTGGGGCCAATGTAAGTATCGGAACTATTTTCTCAATACATCGCAAAATCAGTAAAGGACATAAAGGTGCAGAAGAAGACTGTCTTCAAAAGGGAACAAAACAGGCATGTGCCGGTTATGTCATTTATGGATCATCAACAATGATGGTATACACTACAGGGACAGGTGTTCATGGATTTACCCTGGATCCCACTGTTGGTGAATTTATCCTCTCTCATGAGAACATCCAGATGCCTGAACCGTGCAAAATATATAGCGTAAATGAGGGAAACTATAATTTCTGGGACAACGGTACAAAAAAATACATTGAATCAATTAAAGAAGTGGATAAAACAACAAATCGGCCGTACACATCGCGATACATAGGCTCTCTGGTTTCAGACTTCCACAGAAACCTTATTTACGGTGGTATATTCCTTTATCCTGCTGATTACAAAAAAGACCCCGGGAAGCCGGAGGGAAAACTCAGGCTCCTCTTTGAGGCATCCCCGATCGCTCTTATTGCTGAACAGGCCGGAGGTTATGCAACCACGGGTACTCAAAGAATACTGGACATAAAGCCGGAACATCTGCACCACCGTGTTCCACTGATTGTGGGCAATAAGAATGAGGTGTTGAGATATGAAGAGTTCGTCAAGAAGGGCTAAAGAAGGTTAACTGATCAGGGTTCAATTCCTACTATTCTGAAATTATTAACATCAACAAGGCCTTTGTCTGTTATTTTAAGTTCGGGAATGACAGATAGAGCAAGAAATGAGAGTTTAATGAAAGGTGACAGGGGCAGCACTCCAAGACGACGGGTAATAGCCAGCAGCTGTTCTTCTTGCTTTACAACTTCTTCAAGAGGTCTGTTCGATAATAAACCTGCTATAGGTAACGGAAGACTGCCCAACACCTTTCCTCCAGATATTATTATGTGACCGCCCCTCATCCTGATAATTTCCATTACTGCTTTGTACATATCCATATCATTTGTCCCCACGACAATTACATTGTGGGAATCATGAGATACAGATGAGGCAATTGCTCCTTCCTTAAGTCCGAACCCGCGTACAAACCCAACACCGATATTACCTGTAGCATTATGTCTCTCAATAACCGCTATCTTAAGTAAATCCCGCGACGGTTCCGCCCTCACTTCCCTGCCTTCTCCGACATCCACATCTTCAATAACATGCCGTGTGTATATCTGTCCCCGAATAAGCTCGATAACCCTTATCTTTCTTCCATTAATCCTGATTCTGAACCTTTCCGGTGAAAAGTCTTTAATTTTTATACTGTTATCTATTAAATCATCTTCAACGGCTGTTATGCTGTATGCAACTTTACCATCTGTTGCAACTGTTTTCCCATCCTTAAACACGCATTTCACGTTGAAATCATCAAGATTATTCACAGCAACAATATCTGCACGGTAACCAGGTGCAATGGCACCCAGGTTATTTCGCATAAATATCCTGGCTGGATTTATCGTTACCATGCTGATAGCCGTAACAGGGTCCATCCCAAGATGGACAGCCTTGCGCAGGATGTGATCCAAATGACCCTGAGTCAACAGGTCCTTTGGATGTGTGTCATCTGTAACAAACATACACCTCCCGTATGTAATTTTATTTACAACAGGAAGCAATGCCTCCATATTCCTCGCGACAGAACCTTCACGTATCATCAGATACATACCGAGCCTGATCTTTTCCATTGCCTCTTCCTTCGATGTCACCTCATGATCACTCCGTACACCAGCCCCAATATATGCGTTCAGATCCTTTCCTGACAGGAATGGAGAATGCCCGTCAATTGGATAACCTCTCTTCTGTGCAGACAGTAATTTCCCCAGAGATATCTCACTTCCATGGATAACACCAGGTACGTTCATTACCTCCGCAAGCCCTATCACGCCTTCCCACTGAAACATCTCTTCAATTTCTTTGGGTGAAAACGATGCGCCTGACGTCTCAAACTGTGTCGCAGGAACGCATGATGATGCCATTACAAACAGATTTAACGGAATCCTGCGGCTTGATTTAAATAAGTATTCAATCCCATTCAGACCTGAAACATTTGCAATCTCATGGGGGTCGCAGATTACTGATGTAGTACCTCGGGGCAGCACCGCCCTTGCGTATTCAGATACTGAGAGCATTGAACTCTCTATATGGACATGAGCATCAATTAGACCGGGTAAGAGATAGAGTTCTTCCATATCCTGTACATCAAGCCCGTCACTATAATAATCACCGACTCCTGCAATCGTATTTCCAGATATTGCTACATTTGCCCTGTACACTTCTCCAGTTAAAACATTTACGACCCTTCCACCTCGCAACAGAAGATCGGCCGGCCTGATTCCCCTTGCTACTTCGATTCTGCGGCGCATGTCATTTATATCACTCATTGATGATACCATCCGAAATCACCGCCTTTTTGCCGCTTGTTATCCCGGACCAACCTGCTGTCATCCGGAACCTGTTCAGGTATTGCCTGACCCGGCATTGTTTGAGATCCTGAAATGGATACATGTAAGAGACTCGGTGAAACTGCTATCCGTTCATATCTCCAGAAATTTAGGAGATTTTGTAAGATTTATCACACCATCCGGTTTTACTAAAATAATATCTTCCAGCCTCACGCCCCCAATCCCCTTATAATACAGTCCTGGTTCTACTGTAACTACATGACCAGTACGGAGAATATCAGTCTTCTTACTAATCCTTGGAGCTTCATGAACATCCAATCCAACTCCATGACCTGTACCATGGAAAAATCCCTGCAATCTGCCATCAATCTCTCCACTCTCAAAACCACAACTGTTAAAATGACTTAGTATTGCCTCATGGACATCTTTACCATTTACCCCATCTTTAATCATGGAAAATGCAATATCCTGTGCAGTTGATACCGCATTAAACATCTTCTTTACATCAACAGATGCACTCCCTTTTACAACCGTACGCGTTATATCGGCATAATATCGACTTTTTACAGACCGGGGGAAGACATCAATAATAATAGGGGCGTTTGCAATGAGTGCCCCCCCACCTTCGTTATGCGGAAACGATGAATCTTCTCCGCATGCAACAATGGTATGCTGTGCAGTCATAGAATTTTCAAACAAATACATATCTATCAATTTCTTAATGTATTCAGAGGTTACCTTCATGTTTCCTGAGTACAGACAGCCATCTTTTATCTCAGTCTTCCTGATATAATCTACAGCTTTTTCCACTGCACACTCTGTAATACGCAGGGCTTGCTCTATATACCGGACCTCAACATTACTTTTCATAACTCTCGGTTCAATAAATGGGTCCTGCCTGACCTCTATGTCGTAACCCTTATCCTGAATTAGCAGAGCATTCCGGACCCCGAAATAAGAGGGAACGATAACCTTTTTTATGCACCTCTCCTTCAGAAATTCACATACTACATCCGCTGTGTTTGGATTATCTGCACCTGATTTCCTGGCCGCCTCTTCATAAGTTGAATACGATAAAATTGTGTTTACCCTGGCATGTAATTTTGCCCTGTCCAGCTCAAGATCACTCATGATCATTACCTTTTCATTACCTATTTGCAAATAAATGAACGGATCTGGTGCGAGGAATCCTGTAACATAATAAAGGTTTGAATCTATCTCACTGGATGATATTAATAATGTTGCCTCTTGTATTTTCATATTTTTTATGTTAATACATAATTGTTTTAAAATCAAAAGTTTTGGAGCTGGCAGTCTATGAAATCAGATGACAGAAGAAAACACAGACGGGAGCTGATTTCACCTCATCTTAAAGTGGTCTTACCTGAAAACAATCAATCCTTCGGTGCATTTATTACCAACATAAGTGGTGGCGGTGTTGAGGTCTATTCTGACAGCAGGCTGGAACAGGGACAGCAGGTTGATTTACATATTTCCTTTGAGTCAGATCCAAAGACCGGAAAAGATGAAGTGGTAACAGGAAGTGTCAAATGGGTGAAACTGTTCGGCAGCCGTTTTCTAATTGGAATAGAATTTAAAGACATCAATACAAATAACCACCCTATCCTGTCAGGATTCCTCGATTTCGTTAATAAGTAACGCATTCCAAGAGTCAGTATATCCCTTAAGTTTACTATTCCCCTGTCCGAGAATAATTGTGCTGGATACAAGACGACTTCAATTAAGGAAGGGAGGTGATTAGCTAAAATATATAAATTATTAGGAGGAATCGTAAAATGTTTATCACTCACCTTATGAAAAGACTGTTAACTACCTCACTTTTAAGCTTCACGGTTTTAAGCCTTTCCACCACAATCGTGTTTGCAGGAGATTTAGATAAGATCACCTGGAGCTCTTTACTTCCAGAAGAAAGCAACATTTCGTTACAGCAAAAACACGTAATGAAGGGATTGGAAGTTACCCTGGAAGAGCTTAACTCCGTAATAGAAAGGGAATTAAAAAACAACAAGATCACGAACGATACAGACTTTACTGTCAATGAAGATGTTGCGCTCGTTTACGATTATCTTATGTACAGGATATTCGAATTAATCAAGGTAGATAACAGGATTAAGGAAGAGCTTGTAGCGCAGGAAGCGACTTTCAGGAACAATGAGGTATCCATGGACATGGTAAAGAAACATTTCTCCGTAAAAGAAGAGTACGAAAATAAGGAGGTAATTTTCTTTTCATTAGTGGATAAACTCAGACGCGCAGTGTACATTAAGGACCTGAGAGCTGAAGTAAGGAACGTACAGTCTTCTATAAAAGACCTCACGTCTGCAATGAACCGCTATTCTTCATATCGCAACAGGCTTGCATCAAGGTAGAAAATAAAATATGACATTAAAACAGGCCACATCCGTAAGGGTGCGGCCTGTATTTTCCTGAAAAATGCCCACGAATATACTTTCCTGCAGCAGCATGCAGGTCCTTGCCAACTGAAGACGGACCAAAAAGACCAGAACTCATGACTGTTATCAGAGAGGACTTTATTAATGTCGTGTCCTTAAATGCAGGATAAACTATTTCGATCAATTCTTAATTAGAAGAAATAGAAGTAATCTCATCTGAAGAAATAGTGTGAGGAGTCTCAGGCAATCTTACTGCACCAATATATCTTTTTACATAGTAAGGCTCATAAATGCTTGAAACCGTTACTTTTTTATTCCGTGATGACGCATGAATCATCTTCCCCCCCCCCATATAGATACCAACATGGGATGGGAACTTTGCATATGTTCTGAAGAAAATCAAATCACCTATCTCTAATTCTTTCTTAGATGATACCTTCATGCCGGCCTTAAACTGTTCCCTTGCAGTACGAGGCAGCTCGATGCTGAAATATCGGTATACCATCTGTACATAGGCAGAACAGTCAATACCTGCCAGGGTTGTTCCTCCAAATCTATACGGAACTCCCAAATAATCTGTTGCAGTTTCTACTAATCTGGAAAATAAACTCGAATCATTTGCGAGAGTAACAGAAGCTTCGTCAGCATGGGAACCAGTCAACGATTCTACAACAGTATCCTGGGATGCTGTTTCAGATATATTATTTTGATTAACCGCAGCAACATCTACCTGGTCAGCAGAGTCTTCAATAATAAAAGGTACCTCTTCGTCGGTCCTGCTGCTTCCAGGTACCTTTAATTTCTGACCAACCTTCACAAAACTTCCGGAAAGCTTATTTAATCGTTTGACATCATTTACTGACACACCATATCTCTTTGATATTCTATAAAGGTTTTCTCCCTTTCTTACCTTATGAGTTATAAGATTATTGATTCCCTTATCATTCTTCCGCGCAGTCTTTGTAACTTTGAGTGTCTCTTTTTTATTATTTGTTTTAACCGATTCATTTGTGGGGACTACTAAAAAATCTCCAGGCTTAATATTTGACCCTTTTAGGGCATTTGCCTGTTTAATCTGTTTTACAGAAACACCTTTATTCCTTGCTATCTTATATAGTGTGTCTCCCTTTTTTACCTTATATTTCTGTTCTGCCATACCCTCAATTGCTAGTAGATGAATTGATATGACACACAATATCATGATATATATTATTTTTCGCATGGATTTAGTAATCATTTCTCTAAATTACGTGTAACTTTATATATCGGGTTACTATTGAAACGACTTGATACTATTGATGATTTACCAAAGATGACCACGATAAAAGTACATAAAAACTCATTCTTTGTCAAGGAAAATATCTTAAGGCTTCCCTTTTATATAATCAACCAATGACCTTAGCTGATCATCATCCAGGGGGCCGCCCTGTTCCTTGATCCATGCAGGCATCTCTGTTCCTGCAATACCATTACTGGTCCTATCGCTAATAATTTCCTTTTCCAAACCCTTTAACCTGTCAAGCCCTCCTGCCGTCCGCCCGTGACAGAATGTACACACTGCATCATAGAGTTCTTTTCCCTTTTTATTAAGGGCTGGATAGTAATGACATGCACCACATTTTTCAGAGAATAAAGACTCAGTGACATTAAACGTTGTGTGCATTGATGGAGTTACTGTTGCTACAATCGTCAGTTCCTTTACAGGTTCAATCGCGTCATTGGTAACGACGGTTATAGTCCTTGATACGACTCCAGCACGGCCCTGTGAATCATACGATACCTTTAACTCCCCCTTCTCCCCTGGTTTTATTGTATTCGAACTAACAAGGGCTGCGGTACATCCACATGAAGTGGTAACCTCTTTAATCCAGAGGTCTTCAGTCCCCTTATTCTCGAACAGAAAATTATATTCTACAGTCTTTCCCTGAAGAACAGTACCAAAGTCATGTTTATCAGTGGAAAAACTTATACGGGGTCCTTTATCCGCAAACGACAAAGTACTGCCAATCGAAAGCAGAATAATCATAAGCAGCAGGTATTTCTTCACTTTAACTTACCCTCAAGTATCTTGTTTACGAGTGAGCTGATATTTGCAAGGGAATTATCTCTGACAAGAATATTCCCATCAAGGATTACCGTCGGTGTACTCCTTGCACCATAACTCATAGCAAGTTCACGTCCTTCAAGCGCAGCCTTCTTCTTGACACCAGATTTAAGGTCCTTTTGAAACTTATTGACATCAAGGCCAATGTTCTTAGCAAGGGATATGAGAACTTCATGGTTTGCACCATCTTTCCTCTGATAATATATGGCGTCAAATATAGCCCCTTTCATCTCCTCACCCTTGCCTGCTGCCTTTGCAAGCTCATATGCCTCAATCGGAATAACAGAATCTTCATATATAAGCGGGTATCCCATGGACGTTATTTTTAATTTATCACCATATTCTCTCAGCAGAAGCGGAACTACTACAGAATCAAACTGATGGCAGTGCGAACAGAAAAAATCAAAAAATACAGTCATCTTTACCCTTCCCTTCTCATGGGTATTCTTCTTATCCGGTATAATACTATATGTTTCAACTGCCCCCCCTAACTGTAATCCCTTATTATCTGCCGCAGTGACTGACGTACTTATAAAAATCAGGACAAGTATCAGAGCAAACTTTCTTAACATAACCTTCTCCTTTTGTATTTGAAATGATCATAACCATATGGTTCAACAACAGACTCCTTATTATCTGTATTGACTAATTTAATCCCTGCATCCGCCGATTCAATTTGTCCTATCCTCGTAACCCGGACTCCCTGCTGCCTGCAAAGTGATTCAAATTTAGTGCTGTTCTTCGGACTTAGAGTAAAAAGCAGTTCGTAATCCTCCCCTCCATATAATGTGTAAAACAATGGCTCACATGCAAGCATTCTTCTGATGGTACCAGGAATTTCGGGTAAGGGAAGACGGCTGCAGTAAATCCGTGCCCCGACTTTACTTTTATCACATATATGTCCCAGATCAGACAGTAGTCCGTCACTGATATCAATTGCCGCTGTAGATGATCTGTTTTTGCTTAACATCAGCCCCGCAGACACCCTGGGAATCGGTCGGAGATGAGAATTAATAAATGCTGTAATGTACTTCGATTTCCTTGAAGCCCCGGATTCCAGAATTGATAAACCCATTGCTGACATACCTGGAATACCTGTCACGTAAATCATATCACCTATTCCGGCACCTGATCTGAGAAGGGCCTTTCCTCCGGATACCTCTCCCACTATAGTAGTATCTACGGCTATTCCCTGCTTAGAACTGGACAAGTTGCCGCCTACAACTGACACACTGTATTTAGCTGAAATATCAGCAACCCCATCAAGCAGCAGGTCTATATCTTTTACAGATACCTTATCTGGTACTGCCAATGATAATAGAAGATATTTTGGAACACCACCCATGGCAGCTATATCACTTATAGACACTGCTGCTGCCTTCCATCCTATATCATAATAAGAGTAGTACTTCCTGGAAAAATGAATATCTTCCCTGATGGTATCTGTGGAAAGAAGAAGATCCCTCTTGCAGGATTTGATTATTGCTGAATCATCACCAATCCCGAAAAGTACCGAAGGGTCATCAGCGGGCATCTTTCTTTTGATTCGTTGTATAAGTCCCGCTTCACCAATTTGCTCTATATACATTATACATTTAACGCCTGTGCTTTGATAAGTATGTCACCGCTTCTTTACTTTCCCGGACGGTTTCTTTAAAGCTTTTTTTTGCACTTTTTTTGGCGCCCTGGAGGCCGCAGGTTTTGCAACGGTAGTGGCCTTCCTTTTTGCCTGCTTCTTCTTAACTATACCGGGTTTCAATCCCTTGAGGGCAACCGGCAAAACATCATCCATTGTATCGACTAAATGAAACTGCATGTCTCTACGTATATTTTTAGCTATTTCATTAAGGTCTTTCTCATTCTTCTTTGGTAAAATAACCTCTCTGATACCGGCCCTTTTCGCTGCAAGGATCTTCTCTTTCAACCCGCCTATTGGCAATACCCTGCCCTGTAAAGTCACTTCACCTGTCATCGCCATTTTGTGATTAACAGCCTTGTTCATGAAGATAGAGGCAATGGCTGTAGCCATTGTAATACCAGCAGAAGGACCATCCTTGGGAATAGCACCGGCAGGTACATGAATATGTATATCATGCCTGTTGAACATATCTACATTTATTCCAAGATACTGTGATCTTGAGCGGATATAACTTAGTGCGGCCTGAGCAGATTCCTTCATCACGTCGCCCAGCTGACCGGTAAGTGTGAGTGTCCCCTTTCCTTTCATAATCGTAGCTTCTATATAAATGATGTCGCCTCCGGATTCCGTCCATGCAAGACCCGTGGAAACTCCTACTGTATCCTTTTCCTGCTCAGTTTCAGGTAAAAACCTCGGCGCGCCAAGATATTTATGAAGATTATTAGGAGTTATCCTGTAGGTCTTTATCCTGCCTTCCGCTATCTGTTTTGCAACCTTCCGGAAGACATTGGCAACCTCACGTTCAAGATTTCTTACACCTGCTTCGCGGGTGTATTCTCCTATTATACGCTTAAGCGTTTCCGCTGATATAAGGGCATCAGCCTCTTTTATACCATGTTCTTCAAGCTGGCGCGGGATAAGATAGTTCCTTGCAATCCCCAGTTTTTCTTCTTCTGTATAACCTGAAAGGTTGATAATCTCCATCCTGTCCCTCAATGGAGGCAATATCGGATCTATCAGATTGGCTGTTGTTATAAACATGACATTTGAGAGATCAAATGGAACTCCAAGGTAATGGTCACTGAATGCATTATTCTGCTCAGGGTCTAGTACTTCAAGCAGTGCCGCAGAAGGATCCCCCCTGAAGTCCATACCAACCTTATCTATCTCATCCATCATAAAGACGGGGTTGTTGGTACCTGCCTGTTTTATTCCCTGTATAATCCGTCCAGGAAGAGCACCTACATATGTCCTTCTGTGTCCCCGGATCTCTGCCTCATCTCTTATCCCACCCAGAGATATTCTTACAAATTCCCTTCCCAGCGCCTTGGCAATAGACTTGCCAAGCGATGTCTTCCCGACACCAGGTGGTCCGCAGAAACAGATTATAGGTCCCTTCATCTTAGCCTTGAGTTTTCTGACACTGAGATATTCAAGGATACGTTCCTTTACCTTTTCAAGGTCATAGTGGTCTTCATTCAGCACCTTAGAGGCAGCCTTAATATCAAGATTATCTGTCGTGCCCTTACTCCACGGTATTTCAACCATCCACTCGAGGTAGGTCCGAACAGTAGATGCCTCAGCACTGTCAGGATGCATTTTCTCAAGACGTTTTAACTGTTTGTCTACCTCCTTTAATACCTTCTCAGGCATCTTTGCCTCTTCTATCCTCTTCTTGAATTCGTTAACCTCTTCCTGCCTTTCATCCATATCTCCGAGCTCTTTTTGTATTGCCTTAAGCTGTTCACGCAAGTAATACTCACGCTGAGTCTTGTCAATCTCCCCCTTTGCCTCAGCCTGTATCTTCTGCTGCATCATAAGCACATCCAGCTCTTTGGCTAGAATCTCGCTTACTTTTTTTAACCTCTGCACAGGGTGATTAATTTCCAGGACATCCTGCGCCATTTCAACCTTAAGACCAAGGTTGGAGGTTATAATGTCTGACAACCGTCCCGGATCCTCTATGTTCTCTATAATCACCATAATGTCAGGCAGTAGTACCTTGCCGAGCGTGACCATCTTTTCAAGCTGCTCCTTTACATTCCTCATCAGTGCCTCAACTTCGAGTGTAACCTGAATGTTCTTAGGTTCCTGCAGCTTATCAATTTCAACATTGTAATATGGCTCTGTCTGGATGTACTTAACTGTCTTTGCCTTTGCTATACCCTGCACGAGTATCTTTATCCTGCCATCCGGAAGCTTCAGCATCCTGGTGATCAGCCCTACAGTACCAACCTTATAAATATCCTGTGGTGTTGGATTTTCAACTTCCAGAACCTTCTGTGCTACCAGGAATATAAGACGGTTTGATGCGAGGGCTGCCTCAATAGCCTTTATTGACATTTCACGGCCAACAAAAAGGGGAAGAAGCATATATGGAAATATTACAATGTCCCTTACGGGAAGGAGAGGCAATTTATTAGGTATATCAATTTGTCCAAAATCCTGCTCTATATTTTCTGCCACTTTACTGGCCTCCTTTGGTATAGTAAAAATCAATGTCCTGATCAGGACATTGATTTTACAGCTTTAGTGCCTTTAAATAATCTCTAAACTTCTCCCCGAACTCCT
The DNA here is from genome assembly GCA_964611625.1 of uncultured Nitrospiraceae bacterium. Taxonomy (GTDB): domain Bacteria; phylum Nitrospirota; class 9FT-COMBO-42-15; order HDB-SIOI813; family HDB-SIOI813; genus RBG-16-43-11. The sequence goes on from CAZTAM010000004.1 coordinate 268,640, forward strand.
TATTCTTAAGCCCTATCTCTACTGTAGCCTTCAGAAACCCCAGCTTGTCCCCTGCATCATATCTCTTACCATTAAACTTATATCCATAAACTGGTCTTGTTTTAGCAAGCTCCCTTAGCGCGTCTGTAAGCTGAATTTCTTTTCCCTTTCCAGGTTCCGTTTTTTCCAGCAATTCTATTATATCTGGTGTAAGAATGTATCTGCCAATTATTGCGAGATTTGATGGGGCATCTTCTTTATTGGGTTTCTCCACCATATCAGATATCTTATACACACCATCTGCAACAGGCACGGCATTTATTATACCATAACTGGATACCTGACTTCTATCAACTTCCTGTACAGCTATTACGCTGGCGCCGTATTTATTATATATTTGAAGCATCTGCTTAAGAGCCGGGACATCAGCCTCTATAATATCGTCACCCAAAAGGACTGCAAAAGGCTCATCCCTGACCAGATTTTTTGCACACAGGATCGCATGACCCAGCCCTAATGCCTCTTTCTGCCGGACATAACAGATATCCAGCATATTCGATATTTTCATTACTTCTGCCAATAATTTCTTTTTTCCCTTCTCTTTAAGAAGATTCTCAAGTTCATAAGATATGTCGAAATGGTCTTCAATAGCGCGCTTACCGCGTCCCGTAATTATGATAATCTCTTCTATTCCGGAATTAATAGCCTCTTCCACAACGTATTGAATCAACGGTTTGTCGACAAGCGGCAGCATCTCTTTAGGAGATGCCTTTGTAGCCGGCAAAAACCGTGTACCTAATCCTGCGGCGGGAAATAGTGCTTTTGTTACAGGGTGTGGCGCCATGTCTGCATAGTACTCCAGGTTATATTTTACAGCTTTTCATGTTACAAAAAAGCAGTTCAAAAGTCAATGAACAGAACCCTTATCTTTGACAGATAAAGTTTTTAATATCTCAAATATATACCTGACCTGCTTTTCAATATCAATCCGCTGTGATGATGAGGTGTCAATTATATAATCAGCGTAGCTTTTCTTTTCTGCAACCGGCATCTGTGTAATGATCCTTTCGACAGCATCTTCCCGTGTTAGGCCATCCCTGTTCATCAACCTGTTTATCTGTAATTCTTCATTTACATATACAAGAATTACAAGATCAACCATCTCATATGCTCCAGACTCAATCAGGAGGGCTGCATCAAAAATGACGACAGCAAAGGGATGCTCCCCCCCTATCTTCTTCCTTAATCTGGCAGCCTCTTTCAGAATACCTGGATGCATTATGGAATTCAAAATGCTTCTCTTAGCCGAGTCCTGAAAAATAATCGTTCCCAGCATTGACCTGTTTATAGTACCATCCGGCAAAAGCACCTCACTGCCAAAAGCCTCTGCAATCGCCTTCCATGCAGGCAAACCCGGCTTAACAATTTCCCGGGCAATAACATCTGCATCTATTATAAATGCACCAAGATGTCGGAACATCTTCGATACCACACTCTTCCCAGTTGCTATCCCGCCTGTCAGTCCAGCAAAGATCATATAAGTATTTAGCATAATACGCAGAGATAAACAATGTCTCACAATATCTAAATATATGACCTTTTGAAATGGTAACATCAAAATGTCTCAACATATTGACACTGTTTAACAATTAGAGTAACCTACCTCCGATGACACCGGAACAACAGGAGATCTATGAACAGGGTAAGACCTGCTTTGAACAGGGTAAGATCAACGATGCATTAAAATGCTTTCTTGAACTGACAAGGGACAATCCGGCCAGATTTGCCGATGTTCATAACAAGGTCGGCATAATCTATCATCAGAAGGGTATTTTCCAGAATGCAATAACCAGCTTTGAAAAAGCGCTTAACATCAATCCTTCCTACACAGAAGCAGCCATCAACCTTTCAATTGTTTATAATGAACTCGGGAAATATGAAGAAGCAAGCAAAATATTTCAGATGGCAGTAAAGACCGTTTCAAAAGCAAGAAAGATGAAAGACCCATATATTGAAGGCAGGCTGGCAAATGAACATGCGCATCTTGGCAGCCAGTATTATGTTCTTGGCAGATACAAAGAGGCAATCACTGAATTCAAAAAGGCTATAAAACTCCGGCCCTGGTTTGCAGACATAATTACCCAGCTTGGAACGGCATACAGAGATCTTGGAAAATTTGAGGAGGCAATTGAAACATTCCAGAAAGCTATTGAAATAAATCAGAAACACCTGCCTGCTGTAATAAACCTTGGCATCACATACTATATGATGGGATTTGTAGACCTCGCCCTGAAAGAATGGAAAAATGCACTTGCAGTGGATCCTGAAAACAGGGACGCAATGGTATACATATCTTTAGTATCAAGTGCACGGCCTTAATCTATCTAAATGCTACTTTCTGTAAATAAACTCAAAACCCATTTTTTAACCCCTGAAGGTGTTATTCGCGCAGTTGATGATGTAAGTTTTAAGGTTGATAAAGGCCGGGTACTTGGACTTGTCGGTGAATCAGGGTGCGGAAAGAGCGTTACTGCGCTAAGCCTGATGCGGCTGATACCGCAGCCGGGGCGCATAATTGCAGGAGAAATATTTTTTGACGGTCGCGACCTCTTAAAACTTGACAACGAAGAGATTAGAAAGCTCAGAGGGAACCGAATGGCTATGATATTTCAGGACCCAATGACCTCCCTTAATCCTGTCTTCACAATAGGAAATCAGATATCGGAGACTCTTCGCGTTCACAAGGGATTAAAGAGATCAGAGGCAATGAACAAGGCACAAATTCTGCTCAGACGTGTCGGAATACCTGACCCTTCAAGAAGGGTACAGGAGTATCCACATCAAATGAGCGGCGGGATGAAACAACGGGTAATGATTGCCATGGCAATATCCTGCGAGCCATCGCTGATTATTGCAGATGAACCAACGACTGCGCTGGATGTTACCATACAAGCCCAGATATTAAGGTTACTGCGGGAGCTGATTGAAACGAGCAATATGGCTTTGATCCTTATATCACATGACCTTGGAGTTATTGCAGAGATGGCTGATGAGGTTGCAATCATGTATGCGGGAAAGATTGTTGAACATGCAAACACAACAGAACTGTTTGCCTCTCCCCTTCATCCATATACCTTAGGATTGCTCCAGTCCATACCAAGGGGCGAAGAAAAAAAGAAAAGGCTGCAGACCATCGAGGGAAGTGTCCCCAGACTCTCAGATCTTCCTGACGGATGCATGTTTAATCCCCGCTGCAAATATGTTATTGAACGATGCAGGCAGGAAGAACCTGAGCTTATTGATTCGGGAGGCGGGCATATGGTCAGGTGCTGGGTAAATATAAAGAAGCAATGAATCGCAGCGGTCAGGCAAGGGAACAATTTCATATGAAAGAGACATTGTTATCCGTCAGTAACCTTAAGAAACACTTTCCTGTAGAAGAAGGTTTTTTTAAAAACAGGAAAAGGGTTGTTCATGCCGTTGACGGCATAAGCTTTGACCTCGCAAAAAATGAGGTTTTGAGCCTTGTAGGTGAAAGCGGCAGCGGCAAGTCCACGACAGGAAGGCTGATACTGAAACTCCTCGAGCCGACTGAAGGCGCGATCAACTTCATGGGTGAAGACATCAGCAAAGCCGGCAGAAAAAGGATGAAGGAACTACGGCGTGAGATGCAGATAATCTTTCAGGACCCTTATGCATCGCTTAATCCCCGCCTTTCTGTTGGAGAAATTGTAGAAGAGCCGCTCATCGTCCATAGGATAGGGACAAAACAGGAGAGACGTGAAGAGGTCGCACGCCTGCTGGAAAAGGTCGGCCTCAACCGTGAAGTCATGAGGCGTTATCCGCATGAATTCAGCGGAGGGCAAAGACAGAGGATCGGAATCGCCAGGGCCATAGCCCTGAAACCAGCCTTGATTGTAGCTGACGAACCTGTATCCGCCCTTGATGTATCCATCCAGTCACAGGTGATAAATCTTCTGAAGGATCTGCAGGAAGAAAACAACATAACATATCTATTTATTGCACATGACTTGAATATAGTAAGGATTATAAGCAACAGAGTAGCAGTCATGTACCTTGGCATAATTGTAGAACATGCTGAGGTTGAGGAGTTATTCAAACGGCCTCTTCATCCATACACACAGGCATTGATTACTGCCATCCCCGTCCCGGACCCATCAAAAAAAGAGAGAAACATTATCCTTCTTGAAGGTGACATACCAAGCCCCATTGATATACCGTCCGGATGCAGGTTCCACACCAGGTGTCCCAAAGTGATCTCAAGATGCAAAGAGATCAGGCCAGGGCTTGATGATTTTGGAAATGGGCATACAGCAGCCTGCATCCGTGCCGGAGAATGGGCATGAATCGAGATATCATCAATATTTCCCTTGCATCAGCTATACAATTATTGTATATTAGTCACACTGACAAACAAGTAAATAATAAGAATTTAACTTAAAAAAAAAGGACTACTACTATGGCTGTAGCTGAAAAAAGGACTTTTAAGATTGAGATTGATCCCAGACTATGCAAGGGCTGTGTAATATGCGTGGACTTCTGTCCTACTGATGTTCTTGTAATGGATGGGATTCTTTGTGCTGTTAAAAACCTTGATGCATGTAACGGGTGTCAGTTGTGTGATAACAGATGCCCCGATTTTGCTATCCAAGTCTATGAAATATAGTCCACGCTCAAAAATGTCCATGTGCAAGGAAGGACTTAAGATTTGAGCTTAGGCGTACTGTATTGTACGTTGAAGCTCAAATCTTAAGTCCTGACGCCGCAGTTGGGCGTTTTTCAGCGTGAACTATGGAAGGAGAGATATGAGTGTGCATGCTAAAAAATTTATGCAGGGTAATGAGGCTTGTGCAGAAGGTGCATTCTATGCCGGATGCAGGTTTTTTGCAGGTTACCCCATTACGCCATCTACTGAGGTCATGGAGGTGGCGGCGGCAAGACTTCCAAAGCTTGGGGGTGTATTCATTCAAATGGAGGATGAGATAGCAAGTATTTCCGCGATTATCGGGGGATCACTTGGCGGCTTGAAGTCAATGACCGCCACAAGCGGTCCGGGGTTTTCCCTGATGCAGGAAGGTCTGGGGTTCGCATGCATGACTGAGGTCCCCTGCGTGATAGTAAATGTAATGAGGAGTGGGCCTTCCACAGGTTCTCCAACAGGGCCGAGCCAGTCTGATGTAATGCAGGCAAAATGGGGTACGCACGGAGACCACCCGGCCATTGTCCTTACCCCTGCATCCGTCCAGGAGGTGTTTCATGAGACAGTCAGGGCATTCAATCTTTCAGAGCAGTACAGAATGCCAGTAATTGTTCTCTATGATGAGATCGTTGGACATATGAGGGAGGCTATAACAATTCCGGCTCCAGGGGAAATTGAGGTGATAGACCGGTTAAAGCCCACCTGCGCTCCAAATGAATATAAACCTTACGACACAAGTAATGGTGATGTCGCTCCGCTGGCCGCATATGGAGAGGGTTACAGATTCCATGTAACAGGACTATACCACGGAGAAGACGGTTTTCCGACAAATAATACAAAACTCGTAGAAGAAACAGGTCTGAGACTGCTAAGAAAGGTAGACAGCAACAGGGACAAGATATGCAAAAATGAAGAACTGTTTCTTGATGATGCTGAAATAGGAATATTTGCATATGGACTTTCTGCCAAGTCAGCCAAGTTTGCCGTTAAAGAGCTTAGGAAGCAGGGTGTTAAGGCTGGTCTCCTCAGACCTTTGACAATATGGCCCTTCCCTGAGAAGGCTGTAGAAGAACTGGCAAAGCAGGTCAGGGCTATAATAGTACCAGAAATGAACCTGGGACAGATAGTATACGAAGTTGAAAGGGTTGCACGCGGGAGGTGTGAGGTCAAAGGAGTACTGAGAGCTGATACAGAGCCTATCAAGCCTGCGCAGATAATCGAAAGCATTACAGGAAATGGTTTTTTTCCATCTGCTTCAAATATGACCGAAATGATGGTGGAACGGGATATGTTAGACGGTTAGGAAAGGAATTATAAATGAGCACTCAAGCTGACGAAACAAGGCCACTGGCAAAGAAGAAGAAAAAGGTTCCATTTAACTATTCCCCATTTATCAGGGGAGGGAAGCTGCCACACATCTGGTGTCCGGGGTGTGGTCATGGGATAGTACTAAAGAGCCTTCTGAGGGCTATACAGGCTACCAGCATCTCACAGGATGACATAGCAGTAGTATCCGGGATTGGCTGCTCCAGCAGGACTCCCGGGTATGTTGACTTCAATACACTGCATACCCTCCATGGCAGGGCAATTGCTTATGCTACAGGGGTAAAACTTGCAAAGCCAAAACTCAAGGTAATTGTTACAACCGGTGATGGAGATGCCCTTGCGATCGGAGGCAATCATTTTATTCATGCATGCAGACGAAACCTGGACATGGTTATTATGGTTTACAACAACTACATTTATGGCATGACAAGCGGACAATCTTCTCCAACTACACCACAGGGAATGATTTCAACAACGGGGCGTTATGGAAGCGCAGAACCGACCTTCGACACTTGCGCACTTGCAAAGGCAGCAGGGGCTACCTTTGTCGCAAGAGGTACAGCATACCATTTTCAGGAGCTTGAAAAGATATTGCATGATGCTATTATGCACAAGGGAACAGCAGTAATAGACATTATTGATGCCTGCCCTACGTATTATGGACGATTCAATAAATACAAGACTGCAACGGAAATGATGGAGAAGATTGAGAAGGAAGGAACCGTTTCAGTAAAACAGGCAGAGAAGATGTCCCCCCAGGAACTCGAAGGAAAAATGTTGCGCGGGATTATTCATAAATCAGACAGGCCTGAGTATCTTGAAGAGTACAATAAACTGATAGAACGGGTTCAAACCAGGAAATAATGAGAACAGGAGTCGAAATGGGATACAGATATGAATTGAGATTCAGCGGTTCAGGCGGACAGGGAATGATTTTAGCCGGAATTATTATGGCTGAGGCAGCTGCAATATATGACGGCAAGCAGGCTGTGCAGAGTCAGTCTTACGGACCCGAATCAAGAGGAGGTGCATCCCGAAGCGAGGTCATTATAAGTGATGAAGAGATAGATTATCCAAAGGCAACCAGCATTGATGCTATGCTTGCCCTTACTCAGGAGGCATGCAATAAATATAACAAGGATATAAAAGATGGTGGTATCCTGCTGGTTGATTCAGATGAGGTCAAGAGTGTCCCTAAAGGTAATTACAAAGTATATTCATTCCCCATAATTGCAACAGCCACCAATGTCCTGGGTAAAGGGATCGTGGCAAACATAATCTCCCTCGGCATAATAACAGAACTGACAAAGATAATTTCTGCAGAATCGATGGAGAAAGCAGTTCTCAGCCGTGTTCCTGCGGCATTTAAGGAGTTGAATAAAAAGGCCATTCAATTAGGCTTTGAAAAGGGGGCGGCTCTTACCCCTGCAGAATAACAAGTCGTTGTCGCAAATTATTCCCTTATTATAGTGCCAGCCAGATCATAAGGAAACGCACGGTCTATCTCGACAGCCGCCATTTCACCGGAAACAGGCATATTCTCTGAATCGCCTTTAAGATATATAACACCGTCAACCTCAGGGGCATGCCCATATGAGCGCCCTTCGAGAGGGAATTCCCTATCCTTTGACTTTCCGTCCACTAATACTGTCTGCTTTGTTCCTATAAGTTTTTGATTTTTTCTTAAGGATATGCCCTGCTGAATCTCCATGATTATATTCTGCCTTTCTATCCTTTTTTTTTCTGAAATCTGCCTCCTCATGGAGTGTGCCGCAGTCCCTTCCTCCTGTGAATAAGTAAAGACGCCAAGCCGGTCAAATTCCACATCTATAACAAACTCTTTCAACTCATTAAACTGCTTTTCAGTTTCTCCGGGAAAGCCGACGATTAGCGATGTCCTCAGTACGACATCTGGTATTCTCCTTCTAAGTATTTCGATTGTCCTGTAAATACCTGACCTCGAATGCCCCCTGTGCATATTTCGGAGAATAGTGTCATTTATATGCTGAACGGGCATATCTATATAATTACAGATCTTCTCTTCTCCTGCCATAACGGCGATCAATTCGTCTGTAAAAGATGCGGGGTATGTATAGAGCAGTCGTATCCATTTAAGATCTTTTATGGTTACAAGCTTTCGCAGAAGCCTGGCCAGGGCGTTTGGTTCTTTAAGATCCCTGCCATATGCCGTTGTATCCTGTGCAATAAGGCAGACTTCTACTACACCTTCCGATGACAGTCTTTCTGCTTCGCTCATTATTGATTCCATACTACGGCTTCTCTGTCTGCCTCTAATCTCAGGGATAATGCAGAATGTGCATGAATGATCGCACCCTTCTGCAATCTTTATAAATGCAGTATGCGTTGGGCTTATTCGAATCCTGGGCAGGGCATGTTCATAACTGAAGTCAGAAGGTTCAGACAGGTATGCCCTCTGAATATTAAGCTGCCGGAATTGTCTTTCTCTAAACTCCTTACATATAACTATAACATCCTTAAATGAGCCTGTTCCTGCAATCACGTCAATCTCAGGCATTTCTTTTAATAACTCTTCCTTATACCTCTGCGGAAGACAGCCGGCAGCAATGAGAAGCCTGCACTGCCCTTCTTTCTTAAGTCGTCCGAGGTCAATCAGTGTCGTTATTGATTCTTCTTTTGCAGAATCTATAAAACCGCAGGTATTCACAACTATAATCTCTGCCTCTGTTTCGTTCGATGTGAACTCAAAATTTTCCTCACTGAGAAGACCGAGCATTATTTCTGAATCAACCTGATTCTTTGGACAGCCTAAATTTACAAGACCAACCTTCATTTTAAAATGCTCCTTACTTCCATTGGCGCATTCACGTTCATTTCTGCACGCACAATGTTATAACCGTTATATTGTCAATTCCGCCACTATTGTTTGCAAGTTCAATAAGTTTTCCTGTGATTTTCTCCGCATCAGGCGCAAGATCAGTTACCGTTTGCAGGATTTCTTTGTCCGGCAGCATATTTGTAAGGCCGTCAGTGCATAACAGCAATATGTCACCTGCCTGGACTCTGATGCTTTCAAAGTCTGCACATGCAGCTTCTTTAGTGCCTACTGCCCTGGACAGAATTCGCCTTGAAGGGTGATAAACTGCATCCTTTGCTGTCAATATTCCAATCCGGATATATTCTTCAACAACCGTGTGGTCCCTGGTTATTTGTGTTATAACATCATTACGTATCAGATATGCCCTGCTGTCACCGACGTGAGCTACTATAGCCTTGTCTTCAATTATGGTAATGACTACAACAGTTGTCCCCATACCATGCAGACTGGAATCTTTTTCAGCGTTTTGCAGAATATTTGTATTAGCCGTCTCTATTGCCCGCTGCATTTTCTCCCGGACTTCAGACGCTGTGGATGCACCGGTTATTTCTGCTCCTATTATATCAACGGCAATTCTGCTTGCCACCTCTCCGCCCGCATGTCCGCCTAATCCATCGGCTATAATATATAAATTTAAGTCTGGAAAGATCCCATAAGCATCTTCATTGTTGCTTCTTATCAGACCCTTATGAGTGTTTCCTGATACTGTAATTTTCACTGCAGTCCCCCTTATTTGTCAATCCTAACACAAATATTATATTTATTCATCTTCACAAAATCATACATAAACCTGATATTTTGTATATTTTAGCTTGACAACGATCTTATTTTGCGTTATACACCATAGTGGTGAAACAGCACAAAACACCCTCCAATAATGAGAGTTTGTTCTCAGCCAGCCAGATTTGCACCATCTCAGGACTCAGCAGACGCCAGTTGCAATACTGGGACAAGTCAGGCCTTATTAATCCGTCACACAGGACCGGTGGCGGACATGGCAGGTACACCTTCAGCGATCTCATTTCAATCAGGGCAGCAAAAAAATTAATTGATGCAGGCGTCTCTGTTCAGCGCTTACGTAAAAGCATAGGGCAGCTCAAGCGGATTCTTCCTTCAATAAAAAAACCGCTTGAAACGCTCACACTCGTTGCGACAGGCGACGTAATATTGGTCTTTTACGAAGATACTGCATTTGAGGCAATTTCAGGTCAGGAATGGATACTAGACATTGCGGACGTTCAGCGTGATGTCGACAAGTGGAGAAAGAAAAGAGATTCTATCGGGAAGTATAGATATGTCAAGGCTGTAAATGAAAGGTAGGAAATGATGTCATCAATTAACAAAGGATTAGAACGGGGTTATTACCCGGGGAGGTACAAATGAGGATTATTGCAGTTGCTAACCAAAAAGGCGGCTGTGGCAAGACAACCACAGCAATAAATCTCTCAGCCTGTCTGGCAAAAAGGGACAGGAAGGTACTGCTTATTGACATGGATCCTCAGGGCCATTCAACTCTCGGCTATAACATAAAAACCGAGGAGATTGGCCTTTCAATCTATCATGTTCTGAGAGAAGGGTTACTGCTGGATGATATAATCCTCAACACAAATGTACACAATGTCAGTATTGCCCCGGCAAACATTGTTCTATTTACTATTGAACAGGATATTGCATTTTTCTCCGAGAAAGAAAGCAGACTTCAAAATGCAATAGGTAAACTAAAAAAGAAGTTCGATTACATTATTATTGACTGCCCTCCAAACTTAGGGCTATTAAGTATTAATGCCCTTCGCTCTGCAGGTGAGGTAATCATACCTCTTGATTCCAGTTTCTTTTCCCTTCACGGACTCAGCAGACTGTTGGAAACAATAGAGATGCTCAGGAGACACACAGGGCATAACATAGAGACATTCATTTTACCTACCATGTTCGACAGAAGGAGCCGTTTTGCAAAAGAAGTATTGGATGAAGTTAAGAATCATTTTAATGGGATCATTTTTTCGACTCCTGTACGTCAGTGCTCAAAACTGAGAGAATCGGCAAGCTTTGGCTTTCCAATTTGTGAATATGCGCCCAACTCCATCGGTCACTGGGATTATGCTGGAATGGCCGAGGAGGTTCTTATGCAGGAAGATCCGGCCATGTATCAAACGCCTGTTGCTGTAATGGAATCTTCTATCAATTTAATTCCTGATTCAGCTGAAAGACCAGCCTCCGGGTATAACAGATTAATATTTGTATACAGGGACCCTAAGGCCACTGATGTCAAAATAGCGGGTGATTTCAATAACTGGATTCCTGACAAGGGAGTGGTCACCTCCCGAGAGAAAGACGGGACGTGGAAGAAAGTCATTGATATACCTCCAGGTGCTTATCAGTATAAATTCTGCATAGACGGTAACTGGAGGGAGGACCCGGGCAACCCTAATTTAGTTTCAAACAGATATGGCTCGTATAATTCCCTGGTAATTATAGACTGAGGGATTTATGAAAAAATCAAAAAGGCTCGGCCGGGGCCTGGAAGACATCTCTCACTATTTTGTTTCCCAAAATCAGACTATTATAAATGAACAGTCCCCTCTTAGTGAACCCTTTACCAGGAATCAGTATAAATCGGTTTCCATTGTTGATGTTGATGATCCACAGAGAGGGGCAGGACTCTGTGCCGAAGTAGGAATAGGGCTTTCTCAAAACGGCATAAAGGTATTAATGATTGATGCAGATATACGATTCCCCGGGATCTCATTCATGCTTGGCTTGTCTCTTCCAGGCTTCTCACTTGAACACTATTACCAGGAGGGATATGAACCGTCTGATATAGTTTGTACCGGGCCTTACGGTGTCAAATTACTTGCTCCACACCTGTCTTCAGACGATGTCAGCTCTAAGCCTCACTCAAATAAGACTTTGATGCTTGATACACTGAAATCAATAGAAACAGAAGCAGACATTGTAATTGTCAGACAGTTTGAAGATTACATTAATCCCATTATTGATGAAGCATTGTTTGTCGTACCTGTATTGAGTGCATCTTTGATAAGTTCTTACAGGGAGATTAAAAAGTTTATGACAGCAGATGACAGAAAAAAGGCAGGGATAGTAGTCGCAGGGGACGGTACAGAACACACTGCGATGGCAGTCTATGAAAAGATTTGCAGGTGTATGGATATGTCTTATGGTGCACGGCCGTATTTTCTCGGGAATTTATATGCTGAACAGGCAGTCGATACATCGTTTGATAAATCATCTGTGAAAAATATCGTATCTCATCTTACGGAGATCGCATCACAAAACAGGTCGTTAGAAGGCAGGAAGCGGTTATTTTCTGACAGGCTCAGGAATCTGGCAAATGGAGATGAGATTTCTCCGGCTGAAATGGAATATCTTACCGATTAAAATTATTAAAGGTTTAACACCATACAGCGCACACTCCCGCCTGATTTCATAAATTCTGATATATCGATAGATAAAACCTCGATTCCGTATTTTGCCAGCTCTTCAGCAAATTCATCCGACCTCTTATATAATATCAGTTTACTGTTTATGCAAATTGAATTACAAACAAATGAAAAAGCATCTTCCTCAGACAATCTTAATATGTTTGACGGCAGGTCTTCTATCTTTTTCCTGCTTTCCGGACTGAATGCAGCCGGGTAGTAGATAAGAAGATTGCTGTCCTCAATATACTGAAGACATGTGTCTAAGTGGTAGAAGTGATGATTTATCAGCTTCAAAGATGTGTATTCCTTTTTCATAATTTCACCAATGTACTGGTGTGAACTGATATCTGTCCTGAATCCATACCCAAGGAGCATCTGATCTTTAAAGAATAATGCGTCACCCTCACCCTCAAAGTCAGAGCCTTCAGGCATTAAGAAGCAATTATACCCGTGCTCTGAAAACCATTTCTCATAATATCTTGATTCCCCCTGTCTTTCCCTGTGCCTGAAGCTGCTTAATATTACGATATTATCTTCTACAAGACCTGCATTGGCTGTGAAAACCATGTCAGGCAAGCCCTCTTCCGGAGCAATCAGAGATACCCTTGCACCGGCTTTCAGGATTGCTTTATGCAAAATGTCCCACTGTCTTTGAGCAATTGTCGCATTAGCAGGGTTATTGATTTTCATCCACGGATTTATCTCATAGGATATGGCGAAACAGGTTGGCATGCACATCAGATAATGTTTTTTTGTATCCATATATAAACCCGTCAAAGAAAATCTCTGCAGTTAAAAGTAATGCTTCTTTGTACCACAGAATGCCGGACATCAGCAACTCTGTTGAGAGTGGTTTATTGTATTTTTCCATTGACAGAGAAATCTCATACTGCTAATTTGTTTCAGGAAAGCACAGATGATACAATGAATGACAATAGAATGCCACCCTCTAAACCAAATCTTAAAATTCCTGCCCCGGCAAACCCGAAGGAGCGGCATGAGCCGCTGCCCTGGCAGATGCCAAAGTCCCCTGATGAGGACCCAGAGTCAGTGTTGCGCATCAAGGCTATATTGGCAAGTCCGAGTTACCATCAGGCCGACCATGACGTTGATTTTCTAAACAGAGACGACACCCGGGGACTTCGCCTTCAACTGGATTATCTGAAACCTGAGCTTTTCCTTAAACAAAACGGCATCAATCAGACCGTAGTTGTCTTCGGTAGTACCCGCATATCAGAGCCTTCTGCTGCCTTGAGGAAGGTAGACATGCTTCGCATGTCACTTGCCAATAACCCGGCCGATAAGCTGCTTCAAAACAGGCTTGTCATAGCGGAACGTATCCTGGCCAAAAGCAGCTACTACGAAGTTGCACGTGAGTTCAGCCGTCTGGTAACAAGCCACAAACATAATTCAGGTAACAGCCGCATAGTAGTAGTGACTGGAGGAGGCCCCGGTATCATGGAGGCGGCAAACCGCGGCGCTTATGATCTGGGGGCGAAATCTGTCGGACTGAATATTAATCTGCCCCACGAGCAATATCCCAATCCTTATATTACGCCGGAACTCTGTTTCAGTTTCCACTACTTCGCAGTGCGCAAGCTCCATTTTCTCCTGCGCGCCAAGGCTCTTATTGCCTTTCCTGGCGGTTACGGGACATTCGATGAACTTTTCGAAACCCTGACACTTGTTCAGACGAGAACAATCAGGCCGCTTCCTGTAATCCTGGTGGGTGAAACTTACTGGCGGCAGGCATTCAACGTAGACTTTCTTGTCGATGAAGGTGTGATTGACGCAGAGGACCGGGAACTGTTCTGGTATGCGGAAACAGCTCAGGAGATATGGGACGGCATCCTTAGATGGTATGAGGAAAGCGGAGAACCTATGTTCCCGGCAGAGTAATCTGCACGGCAGTATATTAATAAACAACTCTTTTCCATTTATATATCTTATGACAAAGAAGGCCTTTACAATATTATTTTTCTTCATGATGCTTCTGACTCCGCCTTATCTTGAGGCGCAGGAGAAGCAAATGCCCGGCATACCCCCTGCAAGAGTTGTGGTTTCGGATGTCACATCGGGATTCATTGCGCCGGAAGTCGAGTTTATCGGCACTGTCTATTATCAGGAGGTATCAGATGTTGCCTCAGAGGTTAGCGGGCTTGCCGAAAAAGTCAGTTTTGAAGAAGGACAGAGAGTAAAAAAGGGTGATATACTTGTTGTCATTGGCAGTGATCTTCTGGAAAAAACCATCCAGTCATCAAAGGCAAAATATGAGCAAGTATTGCTGGATCTGGAAAAGGAAAGAAAAAATCTTGCTCGTGCAGAGACCCTCTTCCGGGAACGTCTCCTGTCAGAGCAGGCATATGATGAGCAGAGATTTAAGGTTACAGGTCTTGAAAAGCAAACCCTGTCTCTGAAGGCTGAAGTGGAGCGACTTGACGTTGAACTCAGTAAAAAAGCTGTCAGGGCACCCTTTGATGGAGTAATCATCAAAAGGCATATAGAAACAGGTGAATGGCTCTCTCCCGGATCAGCAGTGGCAGCAGTAGGAAAGGATGATTTTGCAGATATCATTGCAGAAGTTCCGGAATATGTACTTGCTTTTGTAAAGAAGGGTATGTCTGTACGGGTAAAGACCGGCGGTGCTGAATTGACGGGAAATGTTTTTTCCATTGTCCCGAAGGGGGATGTATCAACAAGAACAATACCAGTCAAGATTAGAATAAGAAATGCAATTGGCCTTATTGAAGGAATGGAGGCTCGCCTGATTCTTCCAGTTGGTAAAAAAGAAAAGGTTATGATAGTTCCCAGGGATTCGGTTATTACCATATTCGGCAATACGGTTGTGTTTATCGCAGCAGATTCAAAGGCAAAGATGATACCTGTGAAGGTTGCCGGCTATACAGGAAACAAAGCCGGCGTTCATGGAGAGGGACTTCGCGAAGGGATGAAGGTTGTGAGCAAGGGAAATGAGAGATTAAAGGACGGCCAGCCTGTAAGCATCAAATAAAAGCATAAAATGGACATAGTTCAGTCAGCAATAAAAAAACCTGTTACTGTCATAGTCGCTGTTATCCTGATAGTGCTTTTCGGACTTTTGGCACTTAATAAATTGCCCTATCAGCTGAGTCCTGACGTGACCGAGCCTGAAATCACTGTAACCACCCTTTGGGCCGGTGCAACACCATACGAGATTGAGCGTGACATAATCGAGGAGCAGGAGAAGGTCCTCAAAGGTATCACCGGTCTGATAGAAATGGAAAGCTCCTCTTTCAACGGACAGGGCTCAATCACGTTAAGATTCAGGATCGGTACTGATGTAGATAAAGCCCTTCTAAGAGTATCGAACAAAATGAATGAAGTCCGGTCGTACCCTGAGAATGTTGAAAAGCCGGTCATCAATGCAACCGGAGCCTCAGCCTCACCGGTGATCTGGATGATAATGAAGACCTCGGAGGGTAATGAGGCAAATGTTTATACTTACAAGACATTTTTTGAAAATGAGATACGGCAGTATCTTGAGAGGGTTGAGGGTGTAGCGGATCTCTTCATCGGAGGCGGCACAAAAAAAGAAATGCATATAATCGTCTCCCCTGAAAAACTTGCAGCGTACGGTCTTACGATTAATGACGTAATGAATGTATTACGGTCAGAAAATGTAAATGTCTCTGCAGGAATCATGGGAGTTGGCAGAAGGGATTACAGAATAAGAACGGTTGCTGAATTCAGTTCACCTGAAGATATCAGGGACATTGTAATCAGATCTACAGGCAGGCAGCGGATCATCCTTTCAGATATTGCGGAAGTTCAGTTTGGATTTGAGAAACGCACGGTAGCAATGATACACAACGGGGTAGACGGGGTTGCCATTGGAGTTAAACCTGAACCCGGGACTAATATACTCGACCTTACTGACAGGGTTGAGGAGGTCGTCAGATGGCTTAATGAGAACAAATTAAAGCAGGAAGGGGTATATCTACACTGGGTATATGATCAGAGATTATATATTAACAGCGCAATTTATCTCGTAAAGCAGGACATTCTGATAGGCGGGCTGCTTGCTGTGGCCGTGCTTTTGATCTTTCTCAGAAATATTTCTTCAACGATTATTACGGCATCAGCTATACCAATAAGCGTTATAGGTACCTTCATTTTTATGCAGGCAATGGGTAGAAATCTCAATGTAGTGAGTCTTGCGGGGCTTTCACTCGCAATAGGCATATTCGTGGACAATGCCATTGTTGTGCTTGAAAACATAGACCGGCACAGAAAAATGGGGGCGTCTTCGTATGACGCTGCCTACTTAGGGGCTAAAGAGGTATGGGGGGCGATAGTTGCCTCGTCACTTACAAACATCGCGGTTTTTCTGCCAATCATGTTCATTAAGGATGAAGCAGGCCAGCTGTTCATGGACATTGCCGTTGCCATTACTTTTGCTACAACGATAAGCCTTTTTGTATCAATAACAGTTATCCCTATGTTATCCGAAAAATTATTCAGGTTGTCTGGAGTCAGAAGCAAAGAAAAGTTCGCTGTTTTAGGCGGTATCGGAAACAGGCTTGAGGAAACGATAATGAAGTTCGTTCACATTGCGGTAAAAAACCCTTTTACACGCCTGACAACAGTATCATCCCTGACTTTTTTTTCAGTTGTCATTACCCTGCTGCTCATCCCCAAAATGGAATATCTGCCGCAGGGGAACAGAAACCTTGTTATAAATCTTCTTATCCCCCCGCCCGGCCTTTCATACGCGGAAAAGCATGATATCGGAGAACAATTATTTGCATCTGTAGAACCTCATATGAACAAGGATCACAATGGATTTCCCGGAATAAAGAATATGTTTTACGTAGGAGCAGAACAGATTATGCTGTCAGGCGCGATAAGCACCCATGAGCAGAGAGCCGGAGAACTCGTTCCGTTCTTCATGCAGAAGATAAATTCAATCCCAGGCATGTTCGGGGTAAGCAGTCAGGCCGGGATATTTCAGACAAGCCTCGGCAGGGGGAGGGCTATTGAGGTTGACGTAAGCGGAAATGATCTTAACCAGCTAATAGGGGTGGCAGGCACCATGTTCGGCATGATCAGCAGTGAGATTAAGGAGGCGCAGATAAGGCCTATTCCTTCGCTGGAACTCCTTTTCCCTGAGGCAAGGCTTCTGCCGGAGCGCGACAGGCTTAAGGCTGCAGGTATGACTGCGGATGATTTCGGCATTGCCGTTGATGTATTAATGGATGGAAGAAAAATCGGTGATTTCAAGGAAGAAGGTCAGAAAAAGATTGACCTTGCAATGAAGGTCAGTAAGGCTGATATCAGCACGCCCGAAGAACTTTACAATACAATGATCTCAACACCTCTTGGCAAGGTCATTCCAGTCTCTTCGGTATCAACACTTGAAAGAACTACGGGTATAACGGAAATAAGACACCTTGAAAGAAACCGCACTATAACCCTGCAGGTAACCCCTCCCGCTTCAGTTCCCATAGAAGAGGCCATGGATATTATAAACAACAAGGTTATTCCGGCGATTAAGAATCTGGGTATGATGCAGGGAGTAAATATCGGGATGAGCGGTGTTGCCGATAAACTTACTGAAACCAGAAAGGCCCTTCAATGGAACCTGCTGCTTGCAGCCGTTATTATATATTTACTGATGGCAGCGCTGTATGAGAATTTTATCTATCCTTTAATAATAATGTTCTCCGTACCACTCGCCGGGGCCGGAGGCTTTATAGGTCTCAGGCTTGTCAGCATCTTTATCGCACCACAGCCTCTTGACATCCTTACTATGTTAGGATTTGTAATATTGATTGGGGTAGTGGTTAACAACGCGATACTCGTAGTTCATCAATCGCTAAACAACATTCGCGAACACGGTATGGAACACAGCGATGCGGTACTTGATGCTACACGCACGAGATTAAGACCAATCTATATGGCGGCCTTCACCAGTATATTCGGTATGCTCCCCCTTGTACTTGCGCCCGGCCCTGGTTCAGAGCTGTACAGAGGACTTGGAAGCGTTATAATAGGCGGACTCGCCCTCTCCACTGTGTTTACCGTTTTCATCATTCCATCACTTCTCATGTTTGTAATAAAGATGGAAAAACTGCAAACCGGAACCTGAATTATTTGCCGAATTGAATCTCAAGGGTTGACATGAGAGCATTTGCAGAGTGCCTGCGGCCGCTTTCATCTTTCGGCCAGGTAACTTCGGGGGCGATCTCGAAAAAAAGCCAGGGTCTGTAAAAATTCAGCCGGTAGAGTGATCCTACACGATAATTTTCAATGGCCCAGCCTGGATCATTAACGCCCCACATGCTTGTATCAAAGGAAAGTGCGCTTCTGGGCGTCATTTGTATAAAATAACTGATACCGGTATTCCATTTTATTCCAGCGGTATCCTCTATGTAGTTAATACTATTACCCCACCTGACAAGGGTAAATGAGTTTATATTGCGTTCCAGATCAAACTGCATGGTGTTGGAGAAATGTTCGACAGCCCGCCACATAGCGATTTCAGAAAACCGGACCAGGTAAACCTCCGCAAAGGTCCTGGAGTACTGATACCGCATCCTGATAAAGGCATTCGGATGCATATTGATTTTGACACCACTATCGATACTGACCAATAATGCCAGTGACTTGATATACGGATCTATCCGCACCCCTATGATAGGCTGCCTTACTCCTGTCTCCTGGTTGATCCCCGGCTGTACGGGTTGACCTTGCTGAGCACTATATTTGTCTATTTCAGATCTGGACTCGATATACAATCTGGCGTGCCTCAGTGTTCTTTCCCATCTGGGAAGATCTAAAGAAAGGGAAAAATCCGCTGCATATGTAAGCTTTAACCCGTCTGTCAACCGCGCTGAATTTCTGAATACGATAAACGTGCCGGGCCTGAGGTCAAGCAGAACATGGTCTTCACCAAAGAAGTTATCAAACCATACCGCCGGTTCACATGTCTTCTCCTCAACTAAGGCATGCACGTGATCAAGCCAGGTAGCTCCGTCAGATTTTACGGTCTCACAGGGGTCTGATTGCGCCCTGGATAATTCCGGTGTTACAATTTCCCCCTCAGGTTTTGCCTCCGGGCCAGGTTCAGGCTCTTTTTCTTCTGCGAGCGGAGGCGGGTTCTGCGGATTTGTAGTTTCCGTTCCAGAAAGGATGCTGTCCGCTTCAGCAGAGCCTGTTCCAGTATGTCCTGTGGTTTCAGCACATGCGCCATGAAAAGCGGCAGAAAGGAAGATGATTAAAAACGCTGCTGTATGCACCACGGATATCTTCATTTGTGGTCCGGAAAGTGAGCTGATTTACCGGGGCAGAACCTGTGACAACCGGAAAAAAAACACTTCTTATTCGAGCCAGCCAAGGATATCGGACTCATGGACGAGCACTATTTCCTTGCCATCCAGTTCGACTTTTGTCGTTCCATATTTTTCATACAGGACATGATCGCCAGGTTTGAGTACCGTAGGTTCGAATATCTTTTCCTCTTTTCCAGAGGACTTACTTCCCCACTTCTTCGACGGCGACTCCCAGCGACCTTTCCCAACGGCTATCACCTTTCCCTCTACAGGCTTTTCCTTAGCACTGTCCGGGATAAGCAGCCCCCCGGCGGTTTTTTCCTTTGCCTCTGACGGTTCGATCAATACCCAATCCTGTAATGGCCTAATCCTCATAGTGATACCCCCTCTCATAATTAATCCATGTCTTCATTGTGGAATTATACCCGCTTCCATATTGAAGTGCAACACCGCCCCTGATGAATAACAGTTATTCTATCCGGCCCCGGAAGTTTCTTTGAAGATTCATGTCATTTAATATTTCCCTTTCATCTTTACCTTATTCTTCTGTTATACTTTAGGAAGAATCCATTAATCGACCACATCACGCTCTGTATAATCCATCCTGCGAGATTATCATAACAATGAAAGGAGGTGAGATAGTTTCACTTATAAGTCCATTAAGAAACTGCGAATATCTCGAACAAAAAAGGAGGATAAAGAAATGCACTGGAAAAGATTAGTTCTATCTGCTTTTTTAATCCTGCCATTAATTATGGCAGGAGGATTCGCTTCTTTCACACAAGCATCAGGCATGAAGCCGGGAGTTGAAAAAGATTCCGGCAGCATGAAAAACCCGTGTGCCATGAAACCAAAACCCATAAGAAAGGATTCTGTTTCTGACAATGCAAAGCTTTTACAAATGGGTGAGAAATTATGGAATGATACTAAATTAGGTAAATCAGGTCTGTCATGCGCTGCATGCCATGCTGATGGACAAAATCTGACAAATGAACAGTTTCCCAAATATGTGAAAATGCCAAACGATATCCTGACACTCGATCAGATGATTAACTTCTGCATGATAAATCCAATGAAAGGCAGGATTTTAAAATGGAACTCTCTGGAAATCACGGCCCTTGCGGCCTATGTCACAACCACTGCAAACATGAAGGATGAACCTGAAAACCCTTGCGCAATGAAAAATCCCTGCATGATGAAGAACCCCTGCGGGGCAAAATAACTTACAGCAGAATCTCCTCCTCTGTCATGGGAGGAGGTTCTGCACTTTTCTAAACAGCATATAGCCTGACTCTGATGTATTCCTGAACGCCTCTTTGAGTTCTGCCTTATTCATACCCGAATCTTTTTTGCTGATGGCGCTTTCAAAGAAACGGCTGTAAAACTCATCCGGAAAGACCATGACCTCAAAAACGAGCATGTCAGCCTTGACTGATCGCTTGATGCTGTATTCAAATTCGAAGCTCTTGTGGGGCGGTATCCTCGTATCAAAGATCTCCCTTGAAAGATCAAGGGTTACCCTTCTCCCGATCTTTGCCTCTTTGACAGTGCCTTTCAATACATTGCCTTTTGCGTCTGTCAGAAAACCCTTTATAACCACAAGCGGTGTCGCATAAGTCGGAAAATAATGGCCCACGGCTGAGTTGATTAACTTTAACCTTGCACCTTTTCGATTCCGGGAGGATGTCCTTTCAACCTCAAACGTAACCCCGCTTCTGACCATATCAGGATCATGAATACCTCTAAAGAGGTGTCTCCTTCCCGGCATGTGGCAGCTCTGGCATGTAATGCCATGATCTTCGTACCCGCTATCCTTCCATTCCCTGTAAGTATTTACCAGCAGCTTTCCGTTTAATTCAAATCCATCATCAAGCTGATGGCATGCGGCACAAAATTCTGAATCTAAAAAAAGACCATTTCGGGCTGAAGGGTGCCCTGCCCTATCCGATGTAGTGAATTCATTCGGATCACGCCGGGTCGGTCCAAAGACCATGTTATCCCTCACATGGCAGACGGCACAGCTTACCCCTGAAGATTTCAGCTTTTCGTTTCCTGATTCATCGTCCTGAACAGATAACGGTGCATGGCAGTAATAACAGGACGACGCGGCATTGGGGCCAGACTTAAGGCCGAACTGTGAAAGCAGACCAGGACCAACGCTTTTGCTATGAAGAGCTCCATGCCAGTCTTCATACTGCTCACGGTGGCACTTGGCACAGAACTCCGGGAAAAGACTTTCGGCAGGCATTAACGAACCGGCATTAATCGGTCTTTTCCAATGTTCATTCAAGGCTGCAGCATCCCCCCCGGCATAGGCATGCCATATCGGGAAAAAGGCGATTATGATAATTGCAGAAATGCCCGCTGTAAATATTGTCAGATACTTCCTGAAATAATACTCTAAGGCTGCCATACGCGGCCATCTCTTTCAATCAACAATGCGGCCTCGGAAGGGCCGGATGTCCCTGCCTCATAATTGGGGAATTTTCCTGCATCTATTGTGGACTCAAGTCTTTCTATAACCGGTGTGAGCAATGCCCATGTAAGTTCTACTCCGTCTTTCCTTACAAACAACATCTGGTCGCCGCGCATGCATTCCAGCAATACCCATTCATAGGCTTCCAGTTGTATATCCTTCTGATATGCGAAGTCCATTGAAACCGGATTTATGCATACCTTTGAACCCGGCTGCTTTGTCTGGAGTATAAGACTTATACCCTCATCAGGCTGCACCATCATAATAAGTGTATTGGGAATGATAGGCTTTTCCAAAAGCCCTGAAAACATCATATGCGGCACCGGCTTAAAGTGAATTGAAATCTCAGTCTTCCTTTTATTAAGTCTCTTGCCTGACCTTAAATAGAACGGTACACCCTTCCATCTCCAGTTATCTATGAATATCTTCATGGCAGCAAATGTTGGAGTTGCAGATGATGGGGAAACACCCTTACTTTCCCTGTAACCTGCGACCGTCTCGCCGTTAATCTTTCCCTTTCCATATTGCCCTACAACGACATGCTCCCCGAGTCTGTCCAGCGGCAATGGTCTCAATGACCGGAAGAGTTTAACCTTTTCATCCCTCACCATCTCTGTCCCGAATAACGGAGGAGGTTCCATAGCCGTTATTGCAAGAAGCTGAAGCAGATGATTCGGGAACATATCCCTTATAACTCCGGCATCTTCATAATAACCTCCCCTCTGTTCCACACCCAGTGTCTCAGCAGCAGTTATCTGTATATGATCTATGTACTTGTTATTCCAGAGCGGCTCGAAAATAGAATTGGCAAAACGGAACATGATAATATTCTGCACCGTCTCCTTTGCAATGAAATGATCAATACGGAATACCTGCCTCTCATCAAAATAATCGTTAATAATACTGTTCAGACTCTTTGCTGAATTCAGGTCGCGGCCAAATGGTTTCTCAACAACAAGTCTGGCATAGGTGCCCTGTTTTTCTTCGGCGATTCCTGTCGACCCAAGATTGATAATAACAGTTTCAAATGCTGAAGGTGGAAGTGACAGGTAAAAAACACGATTCCCGTCTGTCTGGTGTTTTTTCTCTAATACGGTAATTTCCGCCTTTAGTGAATGATATGACTCCCGCAGGGAGTAATCAAAGGGGGAGTAATAAAGCCTGGATGCGAATTCATCCCATAAGACATTATCAAAGTCCTTTGTACATGCAGCCGATACCGCAAGTGACATTACCTCCCGGAATTGCCCGGTGTCCATCTTTGTACGGCCTGTTCCAAGGATAAAAAAGTTTTCATGCAGCAGTCTGCTCTTATGAAGCCTGTAAAGCGCCGGAAAAAGCCTTCTTTTTGCGAGGTCTCCAGAGGCGCCGAAAATAACCAGGCATGACGGCCTCGGCATCTCTATCTCACAATTTCCTACTGTTCGATATTCGCGTCCTGATTCCATCGCCTCAAGCCTCCTCTATTTCTTTTTTTACTACAATATGTCCTCCGCCAGGCAATGGAATAACATTCTCACATATTCTATATTGCCCTGCAAATTTCTTTCATATTCAGCAAAGCAGATTATCTTTGGAAGCTGGCAAATGTTTCAAACCTGACCAAAGGCAGGGAAACCGGTTTTTTTTCTTTCCACCGCTTCTCTTGCATCCTTTACCAATTCTCCTGTAATGAATTCAGGCTGCTTAATCATCAATGTCCATTTCCAGACATCCTTATTCCCAGTGCTAAATGCAGTCATGTCATAAGCCCACCAGAGACATTCGAGTGGCATGACACCGTAATCAATACCGATGTTTCCCTTTTTAACCATGAACTTCAAAGTATAAGCCATCGAAAACACTGCTTCGATCGCATCATGGAATGATTGTGATGTATTTGGGTCTCCTTCTCCGTCAACCATGAGGAAATTCATTTGTGGCACCTCTACGATATCTACTTTCTTGACGGATGGCCTGTATAAGTGCTTAAGCTTCTTTACGTAATCTATCTTTTCCACTGATATTCTCCTTTATAAAATGATACGGCCCTTTCAGGCTCAGCTGCACTTATTACAAATGAATAACTCCCGGCATCACATATCTCCTTTCACTTCATCTGCCAAACAAGTTAGTATGAAGTTATTCCCAAGTTTAACAATCAAACGAGTTTATTGCAAACTAAGCTAATGACTCTCATTAAAAGCTTTTAAAATTTTAAGAATAGAGAAAATCCTAATTAACACGCATCATTCTTCATAACTGATGATTTCATCCATGGTTCTCGCGGCACCTTCCATTCTTTTTGGGTTATGCAGTATAATTAACTGTATTATATTCACAACTGGCTTAATAAGATGCCGAATAAAATCCTCATTATTGAAGATGACGCGGATATTACAAACCTTCTCAGGATAAACCTGCAGGACATGGGCTATGAAGTCACATTAGCTCATGATGGAAAGAGCGGCCTTGAAAAGGCCACATCCAGCAAACATGATCTGATCATTCTCGATATCATGCTCCCGGGAATAGACGGACTTGAAATCTGCAGGCGAGTACGATCTGCAGCAGTTTATACCCCGATAATGATGCTTACATGCCGTTCTTCCGAACTGGATCGTGTCCTCGGGCTTGAATTGGGGGCCGACGATTATTTAACAAAACCTTTCAGCATTATGGAACTAATGGCTCGGGTCAAAGCGCTCTTTCGAAGAATGGAGGCGCTGAATTCCATTCATGATGCAGATCAGCAAAAAAAATTCAGGCGGGGGGCAATAGAGATTGATCCGGATAAACGAACAGTGATGAAAAAAGGACAGCCTGTACATCTTACAGCAAAAGAATTTGACCTTCTCTATCATTTTGCCAGACATCCCGGCAGGGTATACCAGCGGAGCCAGTTACTCGACATTGTGTGGGGTTCTGGTTTTGAGAGCTACGAACATACGGTAAACTCACATATCAACCGGTTAAGGGCAAAGATAGAAAGAGATCCCGCTAATCCCGACTACATTCTGACAGTCTGGGGGGTGGGTTATAAATTCTCCGACAATTTGATGGAGGAATAGTCCGCTGCTAAAAACACTTTATGGCAAAATCGTCCTTATACTCCTGGGCCTCTTTTTAATTATAGGTCTTCTATATATTATGCTGACCCTCTTTACTACCCGTCTCTATATTCAGGAGGGGGCACAGCGGCTGAATCATGACCTTGCAAAATATTTAGTATCTCAGATGTTTTTCATTGAAGATGGGAAGATCAATGAACTCGCCCTGACTCAAAGCTTCGATATGCTGATGAAGATAAATCACAATATTGAGGTCTATCTGCTCGACCCGAATGGAAATATCCTCTCCTATTCAGCGCCGGAAGGCAAGGTGAAGAGAGAAAGTGTTTCCCTGGAGCCGATAAAACGCTTTCTGGAAGAGGGCACTGCATTGCCGATACTCGGCGATGATCCACGGGATTTCAGCAGACAGAAGGTCTTTTCAGCTTCAGCAATTCCGCTTGAAGGACCTCCGGAGGGTTATCTCTACATTATTCTGGGGAGCGAGGAGTATGATTCCATAGCCCAGATTCTGCGCGGAAACTATATTCTCCGCCTGAGCGCCGGTGTGGCCATAACCGGACTGATCTTTGTTTTTGTAACCGGCCTTTTTCTTTTCAGATATCTTACCGGACGTCTCAGGACCCTGGCATTGGCGGTGAACAGTTTCAAACAGAGCGATTTTCACGAGCCAATTGGTGTTTCCCATCTTCTTAACAAAGACGGGGGTGACGAAATCGACCGCTTAGGGATAATCTTTGAGGAGATGTCTCACCGGATCATTAAGCAGATAAAAGAAATCAGACAGGTTGATATGCACCGCCGCGAGTTGGTAAGCAATATCTCTCATGATCTTCGCACACCTCTGTCATCCCTTCAGGGCTATATTGAAACACTGCTGTTAAAAGGAGGAGAAAATTTTACTCAGGAACAGCGCCTTTATCTGGATACGGCGCTCAGGCATTCCAAACGCCTTACAAAACTGGTCTCTGAGCTTTTTGAATTGGCAAAACTTGATGCAGGTCAGATGGATGCCCACTTTGAACCCTTTCATGCAGGTGAACTGATTCAGGACATCGCTGAAAAGTTTCAGTTACTCGCTGAAAAAAAGAACGTCAGTATTGTAACAGATTTTCCGGAAAAACTTCCTTTTGTATTTGCTGATATCGGGCTGATTGAAGGGGCTCTTCAAAACCTGATTGACAATGCCATCCGGCATTCCAAAGAAGGTGGTATCGTACGTATCATTCTTATCCCTGAGCAAATTGGAATCAGAGTGCAGGTAAAAGATAATGGCTCCGGCATCTCCAGGGATGACATCCCATATATTTTCGACCGTTTTTACCGGGCAAAGGAAGGTAATCATTCCGTCTCAACAGGACTCGGCCTTGCCATTACCAAAGGGATTATCGAACTTCACGGAAGCCGCATTGAAGTTGAAAGTGAGCTGAATACAGGGACTACCTTCACCTTCCTCCTTCCCCTATACAAGGGTGAATCTAAGACTGCAATTTCCGATTAAAGAATCTTTTTTTTAAACGTTATAAAAAAAGATATGTTTTGTGATATTTTCGTGAACTTTATATTGTATAGTAATAAATAAGGATCTACAGAAAGGAGTCAGCCATGAATAAAATATTAATAACGCTGCTGATCATATCCGCAACCATATTCAGCCTTGGTATGTCTGGAAATATGAAAGTCCGGGATGACATAAATAAAATGAATTCCGGAAAATCAATGAATACTGAAGAAGCAACCATAGCAGGGGGGTGTTTCTGGTGTACCGAAGCAGACATTGAAAAGCTTGACGGAGTCATTGAGGCTATATCCGGCTATACAGGCGGACATAAAAAGAATCCATCCTATGAGGAAGTCTCCTCTGGTCAAACCGGCCATGTAGAAGCTGTCCTTGTCAGGTATGACCCATCAATTATTACTTATGAAGACCTCCTCGCTGCATATTGGAGGCATATGGACCCAACTGACCCGGGTGGACAGTTCGTTGACAGGGGGCCGCAATACAGATCCGTCATTTTTTATCACAATCCGGAGCAAAAAATACTGGCCGAGAAATCCAGGCAGGAATTAAGTAATTCCGGACGGTTTAATAAACCTATCGTTACAGAAATCCTCGAGTCCGGAACATTCTATCCGGCTGAAGAGTATCACCAGGATTATTATAAGAAAAATCCGCTCAGATACAAATATTACAGATACAACTCCGGCAGGGATCAGTTTCTTAAGAAGGTCTGGGGCAGCAGGATGAACGGAAAAACAATGGGACATAAGATGAACAATTCCACAAAATTTGAAAAACCATCAGACGAGGAGTTGAGAAAAATACTGACGCCGCTGCAGTATAAAGTGACGCAAAAAGACGGCACGGAACAACCCTTCAACAATACATACTGGAACAATAAGAAGGCCGGCATATATGTTGATATTGTATCCGGTGAACCGCTCTTCAGTTCACTGGATAAATTCGATTCCGGCACTGGGTGGCCAAGCTTTACCAGGCCAATTGAAAAGGACAGCGTGAGGGAGAAAAAAGACATAAGTTTTTTTTCGATAAGAACGGAGGTAAGAAGCAGATACGCCGACTCTCACCTCGGCCACATTTTCAATGACGGCCCGCCCCCGACTGGACTTCGTTACTGCATAAACTCGGCGGCGCTTCGTTTCATTCCCGCAGAAAAACTTATAGAGGAGGGATATGGTGAATACAGCAGTCTTTTTGATCTTCCCCTTTTCTGACCAGGCTATTGTGAATAAGCCTGCAGATTGGTTAGAATAGGAGGACAATTATTTAGGGCAAGAAATTTTCTAATGAAGCAACTGACTTTCAAAATTCTAATTGTACTTATGATAGCGGCATGTGTCCTCGCAGTTATGACCCTGAACCTGAGTCAATACCTGACGATTGAATCATTGAAGTCACAGCAGGCGGCGCTCAGGTCATACTATGCCGGGCACATAGGATTGATGATCGGGGGTTACTTCGTTATCTATGTCTTATCTGCTGCCATCTCCCTTCCAGGTGCTACAGTCCTGACCCTGGCAGGCGGCGCTATATTCGGTTTCATTCCCGGTACCCTGATCGTCTCTTTTGCGAGCACTATCGGTGCAACCCTGGCATTCCTTGTCTCACGCTTTCTTCTCCGAGACTGGGTGCAGGGCAGATTCAAAGATAAGCTTTCTACGATCAACAATGGGATAAGGAAAGAAGGGGCATTCTATCTCTTCGCTCTGAGGCTATTGCCTGCCTTTCCTTTTTTTCTCATCAATATTGTCATGGGGCTTACCCCCATTAAAACAGCGACCTTCTATTGGGTAAGCCAGGCAGGAATGCTGGCAGGCACAATGGCCTATGTCTTTGCAGGAACACAACTGGGTCAGATTCAGTCAGTCAGAGGTATTCTGTCCCCGAAACTTCTGCTGTCTTTCGCACTCATTGGAGTGCTGCCGCTTGTATCCCGGGTAGTCATAGGGCGTATACGATCGGGTAAATGGCTGAACCGGTACCAAAGAAGCGAATGAAGGACCTTGCAGCAAGCTGCAGGGAATTATCAAGTTCAAAGGAGCCCCATTATGAAGACTAATATCATTCCTTTTACAGAGACACTCAGGAAGCATGGGGCAGAGCTTACCCGGAGGCAGCCTGAGACACTGCAGGTCAATCTTGGAAGGCTCTGTAATCAGGCCTGTATCCATTGTCACGTCGGGGCAGGCCCGCAGCGAAAAGAGGTGATGGAGAGAAAGACTATTGATCGCATCCTGGACCTGCTTTCTTCGGCATCATACATTCAAACAGTAGATCTTACCGGCGGAGCTCCCGAACTGAACCCGCATTTTAAACTAATTGTACGGGAGGCAGCCGGACTCGGGAAAAAGGTGATTGACCGCTGCAACCTGACTGTACTTTTTGAAAGAGGACAGGAAGATACACCGGCCTTTCTTCGTGAGCACCGTGTTAACGTCCTGGCATCACTCCCCTGCTACTTAAGCGAAAATGTGGATACTCAGCGCGGTATAGGAGTTTTCGACAAGAGCATAAGAGGGCTCAGGCTGCTGAATAAGCTGGGTTACGGTATGAAGGACTCCGGACTTGAACTGCATCTGGTCTACAATCCGCTCGGTGCATTCCTTCCGCCCGGGCAATCCGGACTTGAGAGGGATTATAAAGAGCAGCTCAAGACCCGCTTCGAGATCGAATTTAACAGCCTGTTTACAATAACAAACATGCCGATCAACAGGTTTCTTCACTCCCTTGAAAAATCAGGAAAACTTAAGGGATACATGGAACTTCTGGTTAATAATTTCAATATTCAGGCAGCACAAGGGGTAATGTGTCTCAGCCTCGTATCTGTAGGATGGGATGGAAAACTTTACGATTGCGACTTTAATCAGATGGCAGATATACCTGTTGGCTGGCCTGGTGTTTCGGGAACACGAAACATATGGGAAATAACTTCGTTTGACGATATCATGAAAGAAAGGATCGCCCTTGCTGATCACTGCTACGGCTGCACTGCCGGGGGTGGAAGCTCCTGCGTCGGCGCCATTATTGACGGAGAACAGGGAAATTGAGTGTGCAGCTCCCTGACTCGCACGGGGCTTCAATGAATCGTAATGAGAAATTATCAGTCATAATCCCCATAGGCCCTGATGATGATGCATGGAAGTCACTTCTGAAGGACCTGAGTGAACTTTCGGAGGATACGGAGATTATTTTAGCAGCTGCAACTGACCGCCCCGCCGACCTTCAATTTGTCCTGAAAGAGGCAGGGTTTACCAGGGATATAAAATGGGTTAAATCACCTAAAGGGAGAGCTAAACAACTGAATGCAGGGGCAAAGGCAGCACAGCATTCCTTTCTATGGTTTGTACACGCCGACTCGCACATCTATCCTAATGCATTTTCCTCACTGAAGATGTCACTCGAAACAAACGAACTCGCAATCCACTTTTTTAACCTGTCATTTTTAAAAGACGGACCTGCCCTGACCCGGCTTAATTCTGCCGGGGCATGGATTCGTTCCCGCGTCCTTGGATTGCCCTTTGGAGATCAGGGATTCTGTGTACACAGATCTGTTTTTCAAAAACTGGGAAGGTTCGACGAACAGGCGCCTTACGGTGAAGACCACTTGTTCATTTGGATGGCAAAACAAAAAGGTGTTCCGGTAGTTTGCACAGGAGGTTGGCTCGGGACAAGCGCGAGAAAATACGGTATAAATGGTTGGGGCGCAACAACGGCGCGTCATGCTGTACTCACTGCGAGACAGGCAATCCCGGGATTCTTCCGGCTACTGAGAAAGCGGGTGATCCCATGAATCGGGGAGCCATTGCCGTCTTCGTAAAGACTCCAGGACTCTCACCGGTTAAAACCCGGCTCGGACGAGTTATAGGAACAGCCGCCGCCGAAGAGTTCTATTCACTTGCAGCTGCGGCAACCTGTGATGTTTCTGCTGAGGCAATGAGGCAGGCCTCGTCCTCTTCTTTAGACCTGACAGCTTATTGGGCTATCGCTGAGCAAACCGGCGGTTCCGGCTGCAAATGGCATCAATTAGAAAATATCTTACAGGGTAAAGGAGGTTTAGGTGAACGGCTATCGAACGTATATTGTGAATTGCTCCTTAAATACGATTTTGTTATCCTAATCGGGGCGGACTGCCCTCAGATGCCATGGCAATATTTAATAGAAGCCGCCTCATTTCTGCGGGATGGAGACAATCGCTTTGTGTTAGGACCTGCCCTGGATGGCGGATTCTACCTGTTTGGCGGCAATGCTTCGTTATCAGAAAATTTGTGGACACGGGTACGATACAGCCGGTCAAACACTGCTGCGGAATTGGTGCGGGGGATAAGGACATTGGGCCGCATTAGTAAACTGCCGCCTCTCGCTGATATAGATACTATTGATGACTTAAGGTCCCTCTCAGGTGAAGGGTGGTCCAGCACAGGGCTACTTCCTTCACAGCTTAAAGTGATTGAGTGGAGCCGGCATTTATTAAGTCATCCGGCTTCATAAAAGGCTGCATTTGATTTCAGAGGACTAATATGGCATATGACGAAACAGTTGCTGATCAGATCCGTAAGGCCCTCAGAAGACGCAGAGGAATTTCAGAGAAAAAGATGTTTGGCGGGATTGCATTTATGCTGCATGGAAACATGTGCTGCGGTGTAATCAGAGATAACCTCGTTCTTCGTTTGGGAGAGGATGAAGCATCAAGGGCATTGAGTGAACCCCATACTGGTGTTATGGACTTCACTGGCAGGCCTCTAAAGAGCATGATCTATATCCGCCCTGCCGGATACAGATCATACGATGACCTTCAGGCATGGATAAACCGGGCATTTGACTTCGTGAAAACCCTTCCCAAAAAGCAATAAGTCCGTCGTCTCAGGCCCGAGGTATTCCATCTTTTATTTCTTTCAGCATTTTATTACGTAACTCCGGCGTGTCCTGATATCCGTGTACAGTGGTGCCGTGCTGAACAACAGCCTTTAGAAGTTCCTCTTCGGAATCTGCGGAAATTGCAACCGTACATTTAATATCTCCCTTATAATCCCGACAGTCAATGTATTTTCTTGACATGATTTATCACCTCCTTCTTTTTCTATTTACTATGACGATTTCTTTAACGACTGGAATTTAATGTGAATATTGATAATGATTACCTATCTCAAATAGTAGCACATTCTTAACATTTATACAACTCTCTCTTTAAATAAGTAAGCTATTTTTATGAAACGGATTATTTCTATCTTACCCTTAACACAGAACCTTCCCTTAATTTTGTTTTCTACAAAGATTCTGTGGTCTTGATTTTCAGGATAATAATAACAGGTATAACAAGTGTTACAACCAGAATGAGCCTCAGAACAAACTTATCTACAGAGAGAAAAGATATCCCCCCTACGATAAAAATAGAGATGATCGCATAGATCTTTGCTTTACGGGATATACTCCTTGTTTCATGCCACTGTCTAATGGTCGGGCCGAAAATTTTATTTGCCAGAAGCCAGTTACGAAGCCTCTCTGAAGACTTTGCAAAACACGCAAAGGCCAGCAGCAGGAAAGGAGTAGTAGGGAGAATTGGAAGAAATATCCCTAGTACAGCGAGACCTACGCAAAGGAGTCCCAGTGTCATGAAGAATGGTTTATGCATAGCCCTTTAAGCCTTATGTACAATATGAAATTCGCTGCTGAAATTCAATCTCAGCTTCGTACAGGATGTCCGGTTTTCACTTAATGCTTTACCAGTGTATCGCCGTCTCCAATGAGTGGAAGTATCCTTTCAACAGCAAATCTTACGAGAAACTTAGGTCCCTTTGCCGCATCTTCCTCCGGAGTAAGGTGCCTTCTTGTCATACTTGCAAGGAGTTCCTTGTCAGTCTCCTCACCTATTTTTCTAAGAAACAGCCGGATACCCTGATGGCCCTCTCCGTCTTCAATAAATAGATACGCTGCATGCGGGTTTGATCCAAGGTTATGATGTGTTAGGTGGTCCCGCATTAGAAAGACAGCAGAACCATCGTCAAAAATATGAGGCCGGGCATAAATTGCCGCATCGACCCTTCCGTCTGAATCGGCTGTAGATAGGACACCTGTACCTGTCGTATTCTCAATATAATCTCTAAGTGATAATTTCATGAACTCTGCCTCCTTTCAGGGTGGGGAAAGCGGGCTATCTCGTACCATTCACCAGCATATCTGCCCAGATCAGCGTAAGATACGGTTTCCAGTATAGGCAATACAGGACGCGTTTCCATCCCACATGAGACAACAAGCATTAATAATACAGGAACAATATATCATATTGAAAACTCCCTGGATGCCTGCGGATTCTTTTACTATTGATTGAACTACAGCCTCTGCTGCTGATTTGAAAACCAACTATGTTTCTGGCATGTTGCTATCATAAACTTACATAAATACTATAGCACATCAGAGCATGTCTGAAGGAAAAATAAAATTGGGAATATGCAGCTGCCTTATCGGCGAACATGTCCTTTTTGGCGGGGTACATCTGCTCAACCGTTATCTTGTCGAAACACTGGGAAGGTTTGTAAAATGGATACCGGTTCCTTTATTTTCCGCCTCATAATATCTTTCTCATAAATTTCAGGAAAGTATTGTTCTGCAATCTCTCAATATAGCAGAGTTTAGCTGCGTGTTTAACGACATCTGTAAATGTAGGATAGATATGAATTACCGAATACAACTTATGAAAGGGAATACCGAGTGATTTTGCAATCTGAGCCTCATGGATTAACTCTCCTGCACGCTCCCCAAGGATATGAGCGCCGATGAGTCTTCCCCCGGGATCACAAATAAATTTACCCAGGCCAACCTCTGATACATCCGTCTTTCCCCGGTCTGTGTTGCGGTATTCCTGCCTGTAAACCCGGATACGATCTCCATAGTGATTTCTCGCCTCCTCCTCTGTCAATCCGGCATGGGCAATCTCAGGATTCGTAAAAGTCGTCCATGCCGCATTCTTATAATCAACCTGTTTTTTAACAGGAAGTATCGCATTCATAGTTGCTATTTTTGCCTGATATTCTGCCATATGACTGAATCGGTACGGACCGGCAACATCACCGCAGGCATAGATATTCGAAGCGGTCGTCTGTTGGGAATTGCTGGTCTTTATCCCCTTAATGGTATATTCTACCCCTGCATGTTCAAGATGAAGCCCTTCGACATTGGCCTTTCTGCCTACAGAGACAAGAAGAGACTCCGCTGAGATCTTTTGTACCAGATTATTTGAGTCTTGAATACTCATTGTTATCTTGTCATCTTCCATAGCAACCTTCAAAGGCTTGTATCCTGTGATCAGTTTCAGCCCTTCTTCTTTCATCTGTGACGTGAGGACATCCACCAACTCTACATCCTCCTTATTCAGTATACGTTCATACTTGTGAACTACTGAGACATCCACTCCAAGCAGATTAAAGGCGGACCCCAGCTCTGATCCAATCGGGCCGCCGCCAAGGATAATCATGGATGAAGGGAGGCGTTCCATGTTAAAGATGTTCTGATTAGTATAAACGGGGACCGTATCAATCCCCTCAATTGACGGTATAAGCGGGGATGATCCTGTTGAGATAATCATTTTCTTTGCTGATATTCTCTTGCCATTTAATTGTATCTGATGATTGTCTATAAATGCCGGCGCCCCGAACAGGACGTCTATACCCAGCTTTTGAAAGACCTCCGGGCGATGCCCGTCATATACCCGCTGTACAACTGAACGAACATGCTCCATTACATGATCTGTATTAATTTGAATATGAGAGTTGATTCTCAATCCATATCGTCGCGCATCGATTAACTTACGGGCAATCCTGCTGGTGTTAATAAGTGCCTTGCTGGGAACACAGCCGTTCAGCGTGCACTCCCCGCCTAATTTATCCTTTTCAATCATAGCAACTTTTTTGCCCAGACCTGAGGCAAGCTTTGATGAGACAAACCCTGCTGCCCCGCCTCCGATGACAATTATGTCATAGTCATATTTTTTCATGGAATTTTCCTGGAGTACTGATATATTTATCGGGGTGATTAACGTCATAGCGGTTAAAATAAGCTGACCCGATATAAAGTGGACTATAGCATGATAACTCATGCACATCAATAAGCAGTGCACGAGGTGCTGCCTTACCGGTATAATCAGGGTACAATGTGATGCTTATGTAGTAAAATATATGTCTGAAGAGCTTCATCGTTGTTACATTCTTTTTTTTAAAACTCTGTGAGGTCAGCAGCCGGAATATGTATTATGTTTATCTTATACAATGTGGTGATGGTTCAATTTACACGGGAATAACAACAGATGTTAATCGAAGATTTCAGGAGCACAAGAGTGGCAAAGGCGGACATTATACCAGTGCAAGAAAGGTTGAAAAGCTTCTTTACATAGAGAAGCAAAAGGACAGAAGCCATGCCCTGAAACGTGAGTCCGAGATAAAAGGATGGCGACGAAAGAAAAAACTTGACTTTGTACATGCAATTTAATAGCTTCAAGAATGTTCCTCTCCGTGTCTTCACTGCTACTTCCAGTTGCAACACATCCGGGGAGATCTGGTGAATAAGCCGGATAGTTATTATTTGCTTATTCAATGACTATATGAAAATGGTGCATATCATCTTACCTCCTTCAATTTAGCCTGTTTTAAAATACTATACTGTATAAACTCACATATTTTAACTTCCGGACATGAAATGTCCCATGGAGTTCAGACATTAAGATACATGGGATGTCATGTTAATAATAAAATATGGGCTTCAAGTTCATCAAACTTTAATAACAGATGTAAGACAGAGAAGCAAGTGCCGAAAATAGTAGAAAGTGCCGTTCTAAGTGACCTCGTATACGTCTAATTGACAAAACTGCTCTACTTGCATACAATCAGGATAAAATAATGCCGACTGTATTAAGACATGGGCCATATAGCTTATGTTCTTATAGCCATGAAACAACTAAGCCGCCGCATATTCATGTTGACCGTGAGAATCTATCAGCCAAGTTCTGGTTACAGCCGATAAGTCTGGCACGTAACTTTGGTTTTAGCCCAAAGGAGTTAAGAGAGATACAATCTATAATTCTGGAAAATCAATCAAAATTGTTGGAGGCATGGTATGGGTATTTTAGCACTGGCAGCAGATGAAAGGGTGAAGGGTGTACAGATAACTGAGGATATCGTAAGCGTTAGTTTAATGGACGGTCGCATTATCTCTGTACCACTTGCCTGGTATCCCAGGTTATTTAATGCAACACCGGAGCAACTAAATAACTGGCAAATCTGCGGGGGAGGTTATGGCATTCATTGGGGGGATATCGATGAAGATTTAAGCACCGAAGGACTCCTTCGGGGAGCACCAGCACCCCAAACAATATCAAAAGGATGAACAAGAGGTTTATCGGAAACATCTATCTTTTGTTTCGTCATGCCGAAGGACTCAGGCTGTAACTACAACCACAGGACAGAGTAATAATCATCATGTTAAAACTATGCTCAGGCATCGGGGGCTGATGTAGAATGAGCAGTAATTATGAAGTACTTATGCGATTATTTGAGGAAAATCCCGACAGATTTTTTCGTGAATTCCGCAACTCAGTAGATGATGAAACTCTTTCTGAAGAAGATATAAAATTGTTAATTAAAAAATTGGATGTAATTCAGCCGATTACGGAATTTGATTACAAAGAATGGTGCCGTTTGTTCAAGCTGAATCCTGAGGAAGTAAAGAGCCATATAACGGTTCATCACATAACGTTTCTTTACGGCAGAGGGGACTTGGATAGGTTTTTAAAATAGTAGGTGCTGAAGTTGTTTTGCAAAGTAATCGTTACGTTATCGTACATCTTTATAATTTTGGGTTCCATAGGTATGATGTTATTTATTTCCAAGTTCCCTTTTTCAACAAGCGTCAAAGACTTAGAATTAGTAAATTATAGATTTTGGCGTCTTAATGGATATCAATTTTGGATTTTATCTTGGCTATTAATTATCTTGGGCACTTTTATTCAACTAATTGATTACTTGCATCGAGTGATGACTTAAAAATATCGGGTTTTAAATAACAAAGATGTTAATGATCTTATAATAATTAGTATGTCAGCATTAACAGGTGTCCTTTTAGTAAGACAGTGGGAAATTGCTATATTTTTATACATGCTTTCAGGTGCTCTTTTGGTTTATAGTGACAGACAGATTCCCGCTATTAATAGGCCATCATACGTTGGTAATCGATTTCGTCGTCACCTGATGGTTTTTGTCTGGCCATTACGGTTGTTTGCTATAGTTCAAGAATATTTATATTATAGAAACCATCCAGGAAGATTCTTAGTCTATGGATATGGTTCTCTTGATAGGCATGAGAAACAGGCGTTCAAAACTTTTAAGGAAGCTGTAATATTTGCACAAGAAAAGGCAAAACCACATCATATAAAATTTGTTGCACTTTTTGATGCGGCGACGAACAGGTTCTATAATGTTTACCCTTCTGGGAAAGTCGAAGTTAGCAAATGAGGATAAAAATGCCTATTGGAGAGGCGAAGAAATATCGATACATAAAAAAAGAGTTAAAAGGGAAGTAGAATTATTTTGCTCTTCACGCAACCTCAAGTGTTAATTCCTCAATCCTTGAAGCCCTTAATTTTTTAACTTTTACATACACTAATGACTGTCCAGGCTCCTTGTTAGCCTCGGCAAGTTCAATGTTTTTTGTAGCAAGTTCCTGATCATACTCTGGAACTAATACTATCATGGCATTGTCAGGGACCTGCTCTTCTATTTCAGGATGTTCAAGGATGTACAGTTCAATCTCTGTAGAGAGTTGTTGATTCTTTCTGAACAGTTCTTCTCTTGTCATGACTTTATCCTCCGGATTCACCAGGTCTTTAAGGAGGCATGACCTCAGTATTCGGGTAGCGCCTAGTAACTCCTATCTTCCAAGTAATTCACTTACAATGTTCAGTTCAACTTCCTCCGGGTTTAATGCCTTTAACCCTTCATCCTCGGAGGCTTTAAGTAAGCGCTTATCAGAGGTAATAACAATTAATGTTCCGTCAATGTATTTGGCGATCCCTCCGGCCTCTTAATAGCTGACAGGTGCAAGGCATCGGAAGAATTTAAATTATGCATGGTGATATAAGGAATAGATCCTAATATCCTTTCTTCATCCACCGTTATTGTATCAAAAATATCAATCTCAGTAAGCAGATTTGCTAATATATCTATCATTGTGTGGCCTCTATCTTCTCTTCATTCTTTTTTTCTGTTCAGGGTTGCAATGGTCTCCGGTATCGCCCACATAGAGGTAATGAGGTGTGTCGGTTTTCTTGCAAGCATGAAATCCAAAAGGCATCAACCTGGTCAGTCCCTTTTTCTCCATGGCATCTTTTTAACAGACGCTGGAGTCTATCTAAAAGAAATTCAACCTCTATTCCTCTCTCATGCGTATAAGTTCATTACTAAAACTTTCTCCTTTATCTTTCCATGCCTTTCTTGCTTCCTTTACGGACTTCTTTGGTTTCCCGTATTGCTTTTTCAATATTTCTAACAGGCCATGGTGTTTTTCCTTAAGCCGCTTTGCATGGAAAAGGACACTGATTTCCGTAAGGCTTAATTCTGTTATCTTTCTATTAACGTTGGCTCGTCGAGCAGACATCTTCCTTGAAGCCCTTTCTAAATGAAGTATAAGGCAGAATAGATGGCTTAAATCTAACAAAAGCTAACCCTTGTGTCAATCGGCGCTGGTAGAATAGAGAGAAAGAAGGACTAATTGCTTGGGACTTCCGAGGAGAGTGTCCATCTCAGACGGACACATAAAAAGAAAAGGGCTTGCAGGATGACCCGCAACCCCTTGAAAATTCTGGTGGGCCGTGGAGGGATCGAACCTCCGACCCGCTGATTAAGAGTCAGCTGCTCTACCAACTGAGCTAACGGCCCTGAATATAATTTGCGCTGCATAGGGAAATAGGGACAAATAAATAGTCGCTGTCCCTATTTTCCTGGCGCGCCTGAGAGGAATTGAACCTCCAGCACACGGCTCCGGAGGCCGTTGCTCTATCCGTTGAGCTACAGGCGCCCCACATCAACAAGATGCTATAATACAATAAAGTCGCTGCAGATTTCAAGATATATAAAAGGGAGCTGGTATTTTCCCCTCCTTTGCGAGCCAGGAGTTCTATATGGTCTCACAAAGTGACCTCATGGAATAATTTCGATTTTTATATCAGGATTATCTTTCAGTCCTGGCGACATCCAGATGCTGCCGTCATCCTGTACTATTACCGCTTCCACGCCCTTCAGTCTCTCTATGAGTTTTTTGCCGTCTTCAGGTCCCATAGCGAAGATGGCTGTTGATAATGCATCCGTTGTAGTGGAATCCCTTGCCAGGACGGATACACTTTGAAATCCTTCAGATGGATATAGCGTCTCAGGAGAAAGGATGTGATGATACCTGACGCCATTTTTCATAAAAAATCTCTCATAATCTCCTGATGTTGATATTGACATGTCTGCAAGGTAGACTTTTGCAATTGCACTCTCTTTTTTCCGCGGGTGGGTGATGCCTATAGTCCATTTGCCGCCATCCGGTTTCTTCCCTATAGCGTGCAGGTCTCCTGCAACAGCTATTATACCTGATCTGATACCGTATGATTGTAAGATCTTATGCGCATAATCTGCCGCAATCCCCTTCCCAATGCCTCCGAGGTTTATCCTCATCCCCTTCTTCGCAAGGAAGATGGAACTATCGTCTTCATTTACTATTACATTCTTATAATCTATCAATGGTCTGACTGCAGCTAATTCAGCTGGAGTTGGTATTTCCTCTGATTCCGTAACATTCCACAGATCTATTGCCGGTCCAATAGCAATATTAAAGGCGCCACCTGAAAGGTCTGCAAATTGAAGTGACTTTTTTACTGCAATCATGAGGTCTTTATGCACCTTTACAGGGTGCAGACCTGCTGCAGAATTTACCTTTGAAATATCCGATTCCGGCCTGTATGTGCTCATTATAGATTCAAGACGGCCTATCTCTTTAAATGCCGCCGTGATTGCTGCATCTGCTTTCTTCTCATCTTTTGCCGCCACCGTGATATCTACAATAGTACCCATGAGGAGCTGGGAGCGTTTGTAGATGTGTTTCCCTGGACTGCAGCTGCTGACCAGAAAGGCAGGCAGTGCCGAGGCTGCAAGTAAAGCTGCAATTAAAAGAATGCGTTTCAAAACCCTATAATTCCCGCTTATATATCAATGTGGCAATTGTCAGTGTTGTAAAGGCAAAGAGTGCCAGGTAAATAAAATCCGCCTCTATTCCTCTGAAACCCACTCCTTTGAAGAGGAGAGACTTCAGGGCATGAACCGAGTAGGTCTCCGGATTTACCTTTGCAAATGCCTTAAGCCATCCCGGAAAGCTCTCCACGGGATATATTGCGCCGCTTGGAAAGAAAAAGATCACATTCAAAAACCCGGCGAATACACCCACAATACGGGGGTGGTTTGCCCGGCCGAGTATTACGAACATCATTCCAAGGAGGCCAAGTGTGGTAAGGACGATAACAAGCATTATGGAAAAAAATGAGTAGATTGTGAGGGTCTTCCATAAATAGATTCCAGAGATTAATGAGCTGAAAAAGAGTACAAGGACTGCAATGGCCGTTGTGATAATTAAACCGCTTGTAACGAGACCTATAACAATGTCCCGCTTCGTAAGAGGTGTAAGAAGGTAGCTTTCCTCGATGCCGAGGAATTTATCCATTACTGTATTAAAAACTCCTGTTGTAATTGTTCCGAGAAAAATTGCCATTATTACAACACCTGGTATAAGACTCTGGTCATAATCAACTTTCCTGTAAACTTCAATATTCCTTATAATAACCTGATCATTTTTTTCCCTTACTGGAATAAATTTAACATCCATGCTTGATGTGGCGGCCGTTATTGCAGACCTCAAAGATTCTGCAGCGATGGTCTCTGTATTATCAAGATACAGCCCTATCTCGCTTTCTCTGCCCTTCATGATATTCCTGCTGAAATCAGAAGGCAGGATAAGTACCCCCTTGTACCTGCCGTCTTTAATGCCTTTCAGGGCATTACCCTGATCAGATTCTTCAGTAACCTGAATCGTGCGTGTACCCGCTTCAATCGCCTGCAGAACATCAGTTACCCTTCTTGCATGAGGACCGTTGTCCATGTCAACTAAGGCTATTGGCAGATTCTTTAGTTCACCCTGGAAGGAGTTGCCGAGGATTACAAGGTATAAAATGGGCATCAGTATGCTTGACAGTACAACCAGGGGATTGCGTATGAACCGCCTCAAATCCCTTTCAACTATAGCAAATAATGGTATCAATATTATTGCCTACCTTCCCCATTTCTGAGGGACCCCGGCACCTATAAGGAAACTCACCTTTTTTGCCTCTTCCTCTCTTATGGGTTTTCCTGTGTAATGTATGAAAACATCTTCTAATGTCTGCTGTTTAAGCAACACAGATATAACCCTGCCGCCTGAATCCTCTACCTTACTTACCAGTACAGGTATGGCCCTGGCGCCGTTATCCACTGATACTCGCAGGGAATTTTCAAAAGCAATTGCGGATTGGACGAAACTGAGTGTTTTTATCTCATCCGCTGCCTTTAAACCGGCAATGCCTGTAATTGCAATCTCCACTATATCCTTGTCAGGCAACCGGCTTTTAAGTCCCGGTATCGTGTCAATTGCGACTATTTTCCCGCTGTCTATAATAGCAATCCGATCGCACAGCAGCTCTGCCTCTTCCATATAATGCGTTGTGAGAAGAATAGTCAGGCTGTCTTCGCTGCGAAATTTCCTGAGAAGTTCCCAAACAACATGCCTGCTCTGGGGATCCAGACCTATGGTTGGTTCGTCCAGTATAAGCATTGAAGGTTTATGAACAAGCCCTTTAGCTATTTCAAGCCTTCTTCTCATCCCCCCTGAGTATGTTGCAACAAGGTCATGCATCCGCTCATTCAATCCTACCAGATCGAGAAGGTAATTGATCCGCTCGGTTCGTTCTTTCCGCGGCACGCTGTAAAATCTTGCATATATGTCCAGATTCTCCAGACCGGTAAGGTCTAAATCACTGGTCATTGCCTGAGGGACTACACCTATCATTTTTCTTACGTTGCCTTTTTCTCTTTCTACATCTCTGCCAAGCACATACGCCTTGCCTGAGGTGGGTTTCATGAGAGTGGTAAGAATCCTGATAAGGGTAGTCTTTCCGGCCCCGTTTGGACCGAGGAGTCCGAAGAACTCTCCTTCTTCGATTGAGAAGGATGCGTTGTCCAGGGCAGTGAGGCCGCCAAATTTCTTGACCATGTCAGTTACTTCGATCGCCTTCATATGTATATCACAGCTTATGGGAGGAACTTCACAGACACAGTCATCCCTGGCTTTAAAAGACCGTCAGGACTCTTCACCCCAACCTTCACCCGGAAGGTCTTAATGTCCTGTCTTCCCCTTGAGACGTCGCGCTGTGTTGCAAAAGCTGCCTCTCTGCCTATCTCTGTTACCTCGCCTTCAAACCGTTTATCAGGCAGGGCATTTGAACTGATCACTGCATTTCCTTTAAGCATTATCCTGCCGACATCGGTTTCCTCCACATCAACTCTTGCCCATATTTTTTGCATGTCATGTATTGTATAAATGGTCTTCCCTGGAATGGCTGTTTCCCCTGTTTCAAATGCCTTATATGTAATTACACCATTAACAGGGGATGAAATTACAGCATCCTTTAACAGGGTCTCTGTCAGTTGAAGCCTCGCCCTGGCCTCCTCTATGGATGCCTTTGCGGATGACACCTGGGCCTCAGCGCTTTTTACTCCTGCCTGGACTGTTGCAAGAAGTGCCTCCTCGCCTGCCTTCTTTGATGATGCAGCGCTCATCTGTGCCATTGTTGAATCAAATACTGCCTTAGAGGCATCCATATCCTTCTTTGCAGCATATCCATCCTCAAACAGATCAGAGATCCTCTTGTAGTTACCTCTCGCATCCTCATTTAATGCCCGGAACCTGTCGATCTCCGATTGCGCTGCATTAACTACTTCCACTGCACTCTCAACACGTGCCTTTGAATTCTCCAGATTTGCCCGGGCTTCTTCGTGTCTTGCCATTGCACCTGTCAGCATAGCCCTTCCTTCATTGACTCTTGCAACAAGTTTCCGGTCATATAATCTAATCAATACATCCCCCCTTTTTACAGCAACACCTTCCTCACAACATAACCATTCGATTTTTTCCTGTATCTCGGGGCTTACATCAACCTCTATAACTTCAATTATGCCTGTGGCTTCAACAGCCATGCCTGTACTATTGATCCCTTTTTGCCAGTTGTACAGCAGGGCTGCCATGATGATAAGGACTAAGACAACAAAAAATATAATTAATTTATGCTTCACGTGAAAATGCTCCTTGCCGGACCATGCCATTATGTCATTCTGCATATGTCTCAGAATCTCTAAGT
Organism: uncultured Nitrospiraceae bacterium; assembly: GCA_964611625.1. Taxonomy (GTDB): domain Bacteria; phylum Nitrospirota; class 9FT-COMBO-42-15; order HDB-SIOI813; family HDB-SIOI813; genus RBG-16-43-11. The sequence continues at coordinate 311,782 of CAZTAM010000004.1, forward strand.
ATGAGACCCTGAATCAGGTTAAGCGTGACACGATTGACATCTTCATTACCCTTTGCGTGCCACGGCTGGTGACTGTTCATAGAAACTTATGACCCACTTCATCTTAATTTGATTGGTTGGCAGGCATTATAATCTACCTTATCTGATGTATCATAAGCATATTGGTCGAACCGGCTACACCCCAGGGTACGCCCAGGGTAATTATAACCGTGTCCCCCTTTTTTGCTAAACCGGTTTCAAGGAGCTTTTGCTCCACACCGTAAATCATTTCATCTGTATTTTCTTTCAGTTCTACAAGAACACCGCTGACACCCCAGTAGAGAGAAAATCGTTTGAGGATGGGCGGGGTGTGAGTTACTGCAATAATAGGTATGCCAGGTCTGTATTTTGATATTATACGGGCTGTCCCCCCGGATCTGGTAAATGCCACAATCGCAGTGGCATTTATGTCCATGGCAGTATAATAAACAGCATGGGCGATAGCATGTTCAGCATCACCCCATACCTTGATCTCTTCAGGCTTGGTCTTCAGAGTTTGTAAAAGGCGCTTTTCAGTGGCGACTGCTATCCTGTTCATCATTGATACTGCTTCAACAGGATATTTCCCCACGGCGGTCTCTCCAGACAGCATAATTGCATCTGTTCCGTCAACGACTGCATTGGCTACATCTGATGCCTCAGCCCTTGTCGGTCTGGGCTGATATATCATGGACTCAAGCATCTGTGTTGCAGTTATAACCGGAACTCCTTTCTCGTTGCATCGCCTTATAATCTCTTTCTGCATGATAGGAACTTCTTCAGGAGGGAGTTCAACCCCAAGGTCTCCTCTTGCTACCATAATAGCATCTGCAACCTTTAATATCTCATCCAGGTTGTCATATGCCTCTGGTTTTTCTATCTTTGCAATAACAGGAATAGATGCGCCTTCTTTTTCTACAATATTTTTCACTGATGTGACATCATCGGCATTCCTGATAAAGGAGATGGCAACATAATCGACTCCCTCCCGTATTCCTGTCAGGAGGTCATCCTTGTCTTTTTCTGAAAGGCTTGGCACAGAAAGCTGAGCCCCCGGGACATTAATTCCTTTCTTCTCCGTCAGCCTGCCGCCTCTTATTATATTGCATTTTATATCTGTTCCATTTGTATTTAAGACTTCAAGTTCAAGAAGTCCGTCATCCAGCAGTATGCGGGATCCAATCGATATTTCCATTGGAAGAGGGGGGTAATTTGTAGATACCTCCCGTTCATTCCCTGCGATATCTCTCGTGGTAATTACGAAACTGTCCCCTTCCTGTAAAATTACAGCATCTTTCTCCAGTCTTCCTATTCGTATCTTTGGCCCCTGTAAGTCCAATAATATTCCTATATCTTTTCCTGCCTTCTCAGATGCAGCGTGTACATTGGCAATCAGCCGGCGGTGATCGTCTGTAGAACCATGGGAGAAGTTCAGTCTCGCTATGTCCATTCCAGCCCTGATCAGCCGTTCTATTATCCCGACCGTATTGCTTGCAGGTCCCAGTGTGGCCACTATTTTTGTTCTGCATTCCATATTGATAACCTCAGATCCTTTCTTTTGTCGGCATTAACTCTATCTTCCTTCTTGGATTACCTATCAACCCCTGCGGCCGGAAAATCATCATAAGTGTCATAGCGCCTCCAAAGGCAAGCATGCGATAATCATTAAATCCCCTGAATATTTCAGGCAATATAATAAGCAGTGAAGCGCCTATGATAACACCGGTAATACTCCCCATTCCGCCAAGAACAACCATTGAAAGAACCAGTACGGTCTCATAAAAGGTGAAGCTTTCAGGGGATATGAATGCATATCTTCCTGCAAAGAAGACGCCTGCGATGCCTGCCCAGGACGCACCGAGGGCAAAGGCAAGAATCTTCATGTATGTTACATTTATCCCCATTGACGAAGCAGCTATTTCATCCTCTCTCATAGCTATCCATGCGCGCCCTATTCGCGAATTATTGATTCGGTTAATAACGAAAACGGCGAGACAGGTGAGTATAAGGATCAGGAAATAATAATGAAGAGGACTTGATAATATCATACCTCCAACCGATGGCGGATCTATTCCAAGTATTCCATTAGGCCCGTTGGTAAGACCATCCCAATTATTAAGTATCAGATGAACAATCATCAGGAATCCAAGTGTCACTATTGCGAGATAGTCTCCCCTCAGGCGGAGAGTTATGATACCTAACATTATTCCGCAAATTGCAGCCAACAGCGCTCCTATTATTAACGCAGGCCAGAATGATACGCCAAATTCAGTATTTAGAATTCCGTAGGAGTATGCACCGACTGCATAGAATGCAATATATCCCAGGTCAAGAAGTCCGGCAAGGCCTACGACTATATTCAGGCCGAGAGCAAGCAAAGCATATATCCCGGCTATTGTCAGAACATCAACATAGTAGTTATTCAGAGTGAAAGGTATGGCTGCCAGAAATAACAGTACCAGTAAAACAGCTCCTTTTCTTATATCTGGTCTCCCTGTAAAGATAAGGATATTATTAACACGCCCCTGTATGCCGGAGAATGCCTTCCTGCCTGCGCCGGATTGTGTATAGCTGGTTATTGCTGAGAATAACAAGACCCCGGCAAATATGACAGCTCCTCCGATAGCTGATTTGATTATTCCAAGGAACGGCAACATCAGCAAAGAAGACCATACTGGTATGATCAGAGCTTTTTTATAATGGTTCACGTAAAGAATACCCGCAAATTCATTACACCTTCTCCGGAATACGCTCACCGAGGAGGCCGGTTGGCTTGAATATGAGGATCATGATGAGTACTATAAATGCAAAGGCATCCTTGTATTCGCTTGATATATATGCCGCTCCGAGGCTTTCCAATATGCCAAGAAGCAACCCGCCCAATACAGCCCCCTGGATATTCCCTATTCCTCCGAGGACAGCTGCAGTAAATGCCTTAATACCGGCTACATAACCCATGTAAAAGTTAATGAGTCCATAGTACATCGCAACCATGACGCCTGCTGATGCAGCCAGAACAGATCCTGTAATAAAGGTCACGACAATCACTGTATCTATGTCTATGCCAAGAAGGGATGCCATCTTCTTGTCCTGGGCTGTTGCCCGCATTGCCTTTCCGATGCGGGTTTTTTTAATAAAAGCCTGCAGGGCAATCATTAGTATTACTGATGATATTATTATAAAACACTGGAGATAAGTCAGAGTTGCATTTCCAACAGTAATGCTCCCTGCGGGAAAGATATGCGGGAAAATCTTATCTGCTGAACCCTGACTCAGCATCACATAATTCTGCAGGAATATGGACATGCCAATCGCAGAAATCAGAGGCGCCAATCTGGGCGCATGCCTGAGGGGGCGATATGCAATCTTTTCAAGCGTAAGACCATATGCCCCGCAATATATAATTGTCACTATGCCAGCAATAATAAAGGAAAGCAGAAGGTTTGTTTCAGTCATCCCTGTAAATGTCAGGAAAGAGAGAGTTACTATGGCGATGTAAGCCCCCAGCATATATATCTCACCATGGGCAAAGTTTATAAGCTCAAGTATCCCATATACCATTGTGTAGCCGAGGGCAATCAGGGCATAGACAGCACCAAGCGTGATGCCGTTGATTAGTTGCTGCAGGAGCATTTGTTACTTAGCAGTCTCCGACGGTTTCCAGTGTTCTTCAAATTTTCCGTTTTTTGTCATCCATACAATATAAGGAGATTTCAGGACATCACCTTTTACATCCCACTGAAGCTCACCAAGCGCACCAGAGTGTTTCATATTGTGGATCGCCTCACTGATTTTTGAACCATCAACACCCTGTGTTTCTTCAATTGCCTTCAGCAGAATATTCGCAGCATCGTATGCATATATAGAGTAAGGGCCCGCTTCACCATAAGCAGACTTGTATGAGTCGAGGAAATTTCTTGCACTTGCCATATTGGAAGGATCAGGACTGAATGTCAGGTAACTCCCTTCTGCGGAAGGCCCGGCAATTTCTATGAATTTCTGGTCTATTACTCCGTCTCCGCTCATGAACGGGATGGTAATTCCAAGCTCTCTCGCCTGTTTTATCATGAGTCCACCCTCAGGATATATCCCGCCGAAATAGAGCAGCTCAGGCTTCTTGCCCCTCATTGCAGTCAGGACAGACCTGAAGTCCTTATCCCCCTGGATAATCCCGGAATAATAAACAGTTTCCACTTTATCCCCCAGGGCCTTTATAAACTCATCTGCCAGTCCCTGGCCATATGTGGTTTTGTCATGCATGACTGCAACTTTTTTTAGCTTGAGGAAATCTGACACAAATATGGCTGCAACAAGTCCCTGCTGGTCATCCCTTCCACAAACCCGGAATACGTACTCAAAACCCTGCTCTGTTAACTGCGGGTTGGTTGATGCAGGTGTAATCATGGGGATTTTTGACTTATTATATACTGAAGATGCAGGAATTGATGCACTGCTGTTAAAATGTCCTATAATACCTGCGACACCAGCATTAACAAGCTTGTTGGCAACCGCAACTGCCTGCTTGGGATCATGCTGGTCATCCTGAGCAAGGAGTTCAATCTTTTTACCAAGTACGCCGCCCTTCTGATTCCACTCCCTGACCGCCAGTTCCACCCCGTATTTAACGTCCAAGCCCATCTTGCTCTGGTCTCCCGTCATTGGACCAACAACCCCTATCCTGATTGTCGTCTCTTTTTTAGCACAACTGTTAAATGCAGGGAGCGATAGAACCAAAAGACCAATAAGGAAACTGAATAATGTATATCTTCTTTTCATTAAATTCTCCTGCTTACCCTTGAACCATGCCGGCTTTCATAACTTACACATATCATCCTTCAATGTCAAGGAAAAGGGGACGTTTCTATTGGCTGTAAATAATGCAGAGTAAGAAATAGAATGGGCACTTTTTCTTCTTTTACAGTATAACCTTTTTTACCCTTGCAGAATTCTGCAAAACAACTATTGCCTGGTGAAGTCGTTGAAGCCTCATATTCCTGTTGCGAATAGCTGTAGGGTCATTGGAAGGAAAGATTTCAGTGCGAATTTTAGTCTGAAGTTTGCGCATCTGATTATGTAATTCCCTGTAAGTGTCTGTCGGGAAATCCTTGAGGATAAGCGGGCTGAGGTATAGAAACCCATCAGCTATGTCAGAAGCAACTGCGGCCAGACTCTTTCCTCTGACAATGTTTTCAGGCATGTGTCCAAAATTAACACGTTGACTATACATAGTCAACAGCGGTTAAAAGGATTAAATAGGGAAGCGACTATTTATTTCTCAATATCTTCATCAGGAAATAAATAGCCGCTGTCCCTATTTAACCTTGACTCATAGGCCTATCTTCTATAGTATAATTGCTGCCTCAATGAAGAGCCCTTTTAAGAACTGGACGCCGTCTCAAGTACTTGCTGGCGGCTTTATTGCGCTCATAATAGTTGGAACGTTATTCCTTGCCCTCCCTTTTTCATCCTCTGACGGGGTTAGTATCGGCCTGCTCGATGCATTTTTTACCTCAGTATCATCTGTCTGTGTTACAGGCCTGATTGTCAAGGATACACCTGTAGATTTCTCTATTTTTGGACAAATAGTCATAATGCTGCTTGTGCAGGTTGGCGGTCTTGGATATATGACATCAGCAAGCGTCATATACCTTATAGTCGGAAAACGCATTGGCCTGGCCGAAAGGCTTATCATGAGAGAGAGTTTGAATGTCCTCTCAATGGAAGGACTTGTCCGCTTTACCAAGGGCGTTCTGTTATTTACACTTGTCATAGAAGGATTAGCTGCCCTGTTCCTTACAATCAGGTTTACCCGTGACTTTTCGTTTATAAAGGCTTTATATTTCGGTATTTTTCATTCTGTTACATCTTTTAATAATGCCGGATTCTCCCTGTTTTCAGATAATCTGCTCAGTTACAGGGGAGACATAACTGTCAATACTGTAATTATTGCCAACATAATATTAGGTGGAATTGGATTCATCATTTACAGCGATATATACAGATACGTCAAAAAAGAAATCCATAACCTCTCTCTTCATACAAAGCTGACACTGACAACAACTTTCATTCTCATATTAGTTGGCGCCGGCCTCCTCTTCTTATTTGAGCATCACGATTCTACTAACACATTTCAGGCGGCTTCCCTCAGCGACAGTATATTTGTATCGATATTTCACTCTGTTAGCGCAAGGACTGCTGGATTTAATACGGTAAGTATAGGGAACATGGCTATTGATTCCCTCTTTGTGCTGATAGTCCTTATGGTGATCGGCGCCTCGCCAGGCAGTACCGGGGGAGGCATAAAGACTACGACATATGCAATAATGATGGTAGCTTTGTGGTCATCTATACGCGGCAGGCATGATTACACCATCTTCAAAAGAAGAATATCTGTTGAGCTTGTGGCCAGGGCATTTCTCTTGACAACTATGGTTACGATAATCATAATAACTTCCACAACTCTATTGCTTTTAACAGAAAACATGAGCTTAATGCAGACTTTGTTTGAAGTCTCATCTGCATTCGGGACAGTTGGACTTTCAACCGGGGATGGCGGTGTCCTTAGCCTCTCTGCATTGTTTTCAACTGCTGGAAAGATTATTATCGCTATTACCATGTATACGGGCCGCCTCGGGCCGTTGTTATTGAGCCTTGCTATTGTGAAGGGGATGTCTCCGCAGAGGTACAGGTATCCTGAAGGCAAGATTATAATAGGATAATTGACAGGGTTTTTAATTTGAAGAGGGCAGTTATATTATGGCTATCCAGGTAGTTGTTATTGGGTTGGGTCGGTTCGGGTCGAGCGTGGTGGAGACCCTTGCCAGGAAGGGGTGTGAGATCCTGGCTATGGATATAAATGAGGATAATGTGAAGGCTATTACTGAACATGCAACGCATGCAGTTCAGTGTGATGCCACTGATATCCGGACATTAAAGGAGCTGGGTGTACAGAATATGGATGTCTCCATAGTCAGCATAGGAGAAGACGTTGAGGCGAGCGTCCTTATAGTTATGGCCCTTAAGGAACTTGGAGTTAAAGATATTATTGCCAAGGCAGTAACACCGATGCATATCAAGATCCTTGAAAAGCTTGGCGCCACACAGGTTGTATATCCTGAGCGAGACATGGCGATTCGTGTTGCAACCCATATTATCACCCCTAACATCATAGATAGCCTCTTTCTTTCCCCTGAATATTGTATAAGTGAGATACCGGCCCCCCGCAGTTTTGTAGGCAAGATGCTTAAAGATACCAACGTACGGACTCTGCACAAAGTCAATATTATTGCTATTAAGAGACGAACCACAGAGATGCAGAAGGGGAAGAATGTCGTGAAAGAGTCTGTTAATGTTGCCCCGGCCGGAGACGATGTTATAATGGATGAAGATATCCTTGTCTTTCTTGGACGGGAAGATGATATTGACAAGTTAAGCCGCTTGTAGTCAGTATTTCTTCAAATCAAAATATGTCTATAATATTTAAAATATGTTATAATTCGACATATGGGTGACTTTTGGATTGAAGTAATTCTGATCCTCCTTCTTATCCTTGCCAACGGTTTTTTCGCCTGCTCTGAAATAGCCATTATATCTGCCAGGAAGAGCCGCATTAAACATTTAATGGAAGGCGGAAACAAGAGTGCAGAGGTCGTGCATAATCTTCAGAGTGAACCTGATAAGTTTCTTGCAACTGTTCAGGTAGGCATTACTATCGTCAGCATGCTCGCCGGGGCTATCGGGGGTGCAACTGCTATAGCAGTAATAAAACCCCTTTTACAATATGCACCTATCGGTTTTGTAAGTCAGTGGAGTGAAGCCATCTCTATTGCTCTTGTCGTTGTGGTTATCTCCTATCTTTCTTTGATTCTGGGGGAACTTGTTCCAAAATCACTTGCCCTTAGGTTTGCTGAACCTATTGCATTATTTGTTGGTAAACCGATTAATTATCTATCCAGATTTTCTTTTATTCTTGTCAGGGTCCTTACTAAGTCAACTAATATCTTTCTTAAACCCTTTGGAAAGATGCCGCCTCCGGAAGGTTCATTTGTAACTGAAGAAGAGATTAAGATTTTACTTAGAGAAGGGGGTGAGAAGGGGATATTTGAAAAGTCAGAGCAGGAATTGATTCACAGCGTATTTGAGTTCGTAACAACTACAGCCAAAGAGATAATGGTCCCCCGGCCAAAGATCATGGCTTTAGCTATAGAAACAGAGCTGGGAAAAGTCGTAGATACTGTAATAGAGTCCGGGTTCTCAAGGTTCCCTGTGTATGAAGGCAGTATAGATAATATCAAGGGGGTCCTCTATGAAAAAGACCTGTTAGAGATACGGAATAAGCTTCAGGACATTCAGCTCAAAGACCTTCTAAGGCCTGTCTATTTTGTCCCGGAGACAAAAAAGATAGACACACTTCTTAAAGAATTACAGCGCCGAAGGATGCATATGGCAATTGTTATCAATGAATACGGAAATGCTGAGGGTCTTGTGACCATGGAGGATATAATAGAGGAAATAGTAGGTGAGATCGAGGATGAATACGATTTTGAAGACAGGCCGGTAAAGATACTGAAGGACGGGTCAATGATTATTGACGCGTCACTGCAGATCCGCGACCTGATAGATCAGTACAAGCTGGCTATAGAAGAGTCCGAGGATTATGAGACAATTGCAGGCCTGGTTTTATCTCAGCTTCAGAAAATGCCAAGAGGTGGTGAGATTGTAAAATATGGGGATTATAAGATTACGATTGTTGATATTGAGGGAAAGAGGATTTCAAAGGTTAAGCTTGAGAAGGTTACAGGTGTGCCTGATGCGGCAGGTGAGAAGATGCAGAATAAGTTTCCATAATTCACAACATATTGTAGTCCCTTAGCATGGCTGATCCCCACGAGTAATACTGCAACTTGTTGCTTTAACTGGCAAATTACTGATATTCACACAAATGTTGATAACCCTGCACAACCCTTCGGAATTTCCAGAAGGATGATGCATAACCCATTGAAAAACACGTTGTTGCCTAAAAGATAGGCACGGTTTCCGGTGTATCAATATGTTGTGGTACGAAATAAACCGAGTATCTTTTGTGTGAGTTTTCCCGGGAGTCCGTCACCTACTGGTTTATTATTTATTGATGTGACCGGCATTACTTCATAGAGGGTACTCGTGACGAAGCACTCATCTGCAGAATAAAGTTCATCAGGTTTAAATGGTTGTTCCATGATTGGAATATTATTATTTTGTGCTATGCCAATTACTAAAGATCTTGTAACTCCATTCAGTATACCGGAGCAAGCCTGGGGAGTTTTGATAACGCCATCCTTCACAATAAATATATTACTGACAGTTCCTTCAGCCACAAATCCTTCAATACTGAGCATGAAGGCCTCGGCTGCACCTGCTTCTCTTGCCTCCACCCTTGCCATTATATTGTTAAGAAAGTTCAGAGATTTTATCCCGGGATTTAAGGCTTCAGGGGGGATTCTCCTTGTACGTACTACAGCTGCACGTATGCCCGAGAGATAAAGGTCCTCCGGGTATCCTCTGAAATCCCTGGAAATGATTACCATAGCAGGCTTTAAGCATCCCGCTGTGTCGAGACCTGGTTCATCAGATATGCCTCTGGTAATCGTAAGCCGCAACCAGGCGTCTTTGAGATTATTGCCATTCAACGTCTGGTACAGAGATTCCGTTATGTAGCCTTCAGTAAATGGAGTATTAAGCCTGACTGCTTTAGCAGAGCAAAACAGTCTTTTTATATGATCATCTAATCGGAATATCTTCCCTGAATATGCCCTGAGGGTTTCAAAGACCCCGTCACCATAAAGGAATCCACGGTCAAGGACAGAGACCTTTGCCTCATCCTGAGGAACGAGTGAACCGTTGATGAAGATTAACATATAAACTAAAATTTGTTAATGACAAGTCCTGTCAGACACTTAGGGTAGAAGTATGTAGATTTTTGCGGCATACGCTCCCCTGTTTCCGTAACATCCTTTATTTCCCCGATCTTTGTCGCATTCAATAGAAAAGCCGCCTGGTACTCCTCATCACGGACCTTCCTGATAGATTCATCAAAGTCTTTTACATAGCAGAGGTTTTCCTGCCGGCTAATGCTTTCTTCACTAAAGCCAAGGATTTCCTCAAGGATAAGGCTTTGAAGTATTGATACGTCAAGGCGTCTCCATGATAGAGGTCTGTCAGATTGGATATCGAGCAATGTATCTTCACCTTTAAGCTCCAGTAAAGAGTATTTGTTTTCGCCCTTTATATACATGCCAAGGTAATGATCCTGAGGACCAGCCTTCTTAATGGCATCTGCTAATTGCCTTCTTGCCCCGGATTCACTGACGCTGGAAAATTCAAAATCTCTTATACGGAAGTATTTAGTAAGACTATCATATAAACTAAATATCAAATCGTCGGAAACACCAAAAATAAGCCTGTGAGTGGGAAGTACCGTAAGACCGGGTTCATCCATGTTAGCAAAGAACATCATAATATAGTCGTGAGGGCCTTCACCACTCTTCTGCCGCACCTCATTTCTGTAATTTAATGAAGCCTCATAACGGTGATGACCGTCGGCTATATAAACTGTCTTTTCTTTCATCTCATTCTGAACTGTCCCGATTACTGCCGGATCGCTTACTACCCATAGCCTGTGCCTGTCGCCATTGTCATCCACAACATCAATATCAGGTGCAGCGCCCTGCAACCTTCCTTCGATAGTCTTATTAATATTCCCCTCCCGGGATGAATAAAGTGAAAATATAAGGCTGAAATTGGCCTGGCATGATCTTAATAGATTAAGACGGTCAGATTTGGGTTTTGATAAGGTATACTCATGCGGCACAACCTTGCCTTTTCCGAACTCCTCAAGCCTGCAGAGAGCGATGAATCCCTTCATGGTTTTTTCAGGACCATACTTTGTGTATGATACCTCATAGAAGTATATTGAGGGTTGTCCCTCTTCAACCAGTACCTTGTTGGATAACCACTGGGTAAATGTATTTGATGCCCTGGTATAACGGTTATCCCGCTCAGTGTCCGTTGGCAATTCTTTAACGAGATCGAGCTTTATCATGTTGAATTCATCCCTGTTGTAGTACATCTCCTGCTGTGCAGAGGAGATAATATCGTATGGGGGAGTCATTACAGGGTTAAGGTCTTTGATCTTTTCCTTGTTATACCGTATTCCCTTGAATGGTATTATGTCGGCCATGGTTGTCTCTCCTATTTTGACGTTACCTGGTTATCCACTCTTGTCATCTATATCTTTTCACTTCAAATCGGAACAGGTCTACGGGTTCACCCGCCCCAATGCCAGCCTTCCTTTTTGCTATTTTTATCTGTTCTTCTACTGTATCTATTCCCTCGATTGCAGGGAGCAGAAGTCCGCGTTTGACTCCCGATTTTACTATTACTCCATATCTCAATGTGTCAAGATCACTCACTGATTTCACCGGTTCAGGCGAGGCAAGAACGTCTACTGATATGACCGTATCAGACAGCTCAGACAGTGTTATTGGCAAAAATCTCGGGTCTTTTACAGCCGAACTTATCGCATTATGAATTACCTCTTCAGCAACACACGATGTTGAAGGTTCAAAAGTTCCTATACAGCCTCTCAACATGCCATGCAATTTCAGAGATACGAAAACACCCTGCTGTTCCTTCATTTCATCTGTCAATCTTTCGGGTGTATTCAACACCTGTCCGTTCTCGAGATAGTTCTTTATTGCCTCCCTTGCCAATTGGACAAGTGGGTGATGCGCTTGTTCCATTTTATATTTTAGGTTATAACTCCCGTTTTACCACATAATCCGCCACGGTGAGCAGGGCTTGTAAAGGAATGGTATCCTCAAACAACGGCAACCTCTTTTTAGCCTTTTCAACATAAGACCTCGCTATATCCAGAGAATATTCTATGACTCCGAATTCTTTCATAAGCTTCAGGATATAATTAAGATTTTCTTCTGTAAACTCAGAAAGAGAAATAACCCTTTCAATTTTTTCCGAATCACTCTGGCTGCATCTCTTCAGGAGGGCCAGCAGCGGCAGTGTAATCTTACCCTCTTCCAGGTCTTTACCAACAGATTTACCCAGCTTGGCCTTATTGGCAATATAATCCAGCGTATCATCAGCAAGCTGAAATGCCATCCCTATATTCCATCCAAACAACTCAAAATCATCCCGCTTCTGAGCAGAACAATCACCAAGGATAGCGCCTATGCGGCATGTGGCGGCCATTAATGATGCAGTCTTGTTGCCTATTATCTCAAGGTAGTCTTCCTCGGTTATACGGATGTCGCCGTTAAAAGCCAGCTGTGCGAGCTCCCCTTTTGCCATTTTCCTGGTCGCCTCAGTCACAGTTTCATTCAAGTCATGATTATGGAATGATACGATCTTGCACTGGGCCTTCGCATACAGATAATCGCCTACGAGTATACTTGCCTGATTTCCCCATAACATCCTTGCTGTCTTGTTACCCCGGCGCGTAGTTGCCTCATCTATCACATCATCATGGAAAAGCGTAGCAGCATGAATAAGTTCAATGACGCTGGCAAGTTCTGTATGAGATTTGCCAGTATATCCGGCAAGCCTCGATGTGAGGATCATAAGTAAGGGTCTGAAGCGTTTTCCACCACTGTTAATAAGGTGAGAGCCCATGACACTTATCAGTGACAGATTGGATTTGAGGTCTGAATGGATCTGTTCTTCTACCCTCTGCAGGTCTTCCCGGCACAGGTCCCATACCTCTTCCATGCTAATATGTGAGTTTACAGGAATAGCAGTTTTCACGGGCTTATAGTATGGCAGAAGGAAGGTGATTGTCAAGCGATTAATTTCATACTATAATCAATTTCAGGATAAACTAATAATGAGCTTACAGCTCACATAAGTATAAATAAGAAGGGATGTGAAAGGGTACTTTAAATGAATAAAGAACAAATGGTGCAAAGGATGTTTTCCTCTGCAGCTAAAAAGTATGATATCAATAACACTGTCCTCAGTCTTGGACAGCATCATTACTGGAAACGTTTTACTATAGAGCAGGCCAGCGTTAAGAAGGGAGACTGCGTACTGGATGTCTGCTCAGGGACAGCAGATATGGCAATTTTACTTGCAAAAAAAGCCGGCCCATCAGGGCGGGTTGTAGCTGCCGACCTCAATCCTGAGATGCTGAAGATAGGCAGGGGAAAAATCCTGGAACAGGGTTTGGAGGGTGTTATCAGTTGTGTTATCGGGAATGCAGAATCGCTGCAATTCAGGGATAATAAGTTTGATGCAGTTACAGTAGGATTTGGCGTCAGAAATGTGACACATCTTGAAAAGGCTTTTTCAGAGATGTTTCGTGTGACAAAACCAGGAGGCAGAGTTGTATGCCTCGAATTTACACAGCCGGAAAGTCCATTATTCAGGTATATTTATGATTTTTATTCTTTTACCCTTCTTCCGGCTATTGGAACACTTATATCCAAAGACCAGACAGGCATTTACCAATACCTTCCTGATTCCATACGAAAATTTCCTCCGGCAGAAGACCTCCGCAGGCTGATGTTAAGAGCAGGTTTCTCTAATGTATTTTATCATACCTTATCAGGCGGTATAGTCGCTGTACATGTAGGAGTTAAATAGTCGCTGTCCCTATTTAACTTAGACTATTTAACTAAATCAATATGAGCAATAGATCAATTTTATATATCTGGCTTCCATGCAAGAAGGTATATCCGGCCGGACCTGCCTCCCTTGCAAGTTATGTACACCAGAAACGTCCGAATGTGATGCAGGGAATTTTAGACCTTTCGCTGATTAATAAGAATGAACGGTTGAATGCAATAACAGATACAGTAGAGGAATTCAATCCTGATATTATTGCCTTCTCCTGGCGTGATATTCAGATTTATGCCCCGCACGGTGAAGATGACTCACTTGAATTAGCATTTAATTTTTACTACTCTCCGAATATTATTAGAAAGTTATTGGCAGGTATCAAGGGTATAAGCATGGTATTAACATATGAAAATCACCTGAAGGAGAAATTAAATTTAATTAAGAAGACTTTCAGGAAATTTCCTGAAAGGACTTATGTAATAGGAGGCGGCGCCTTCAGTGTCTTCCATGATGAAATAATAACGAACCTGCCTGAAGGTGTAATAGGTGTTATTGGAGAGGGGGAAGATGTCCTTGTATCTCTCATAGACGGGACAGACCCTGCAGGTCACAGAGTTGCTTACAAAAAGGATGGTAAGGTCATAAAAGGGAATGGAAAAGAACCTGTCCCGATATCTGACGTCAAAGTAGACTACCAGTATATTGAATCCATCTTTCCACAGGTGCCTTCTTATTTTGGAGAAACAATAGGCATTCAGACAAAGAGGGGGTGCCCGTATAACTGTGAGTTTTGTCTGTACTCATTTATCGAAGGTCCTTCAGTAAGGTACAGGGACCCGGCTAATATCATAGATGAAATCAGATATTTGTATTCCAGGTGGAATGTACGAAAGATATGGTTTGCCGACGCACAGTTTATACCGGGAAGTCAATCGCTCCGTAATTGCACTGCATTATTGGAGGGAATAATAAAGAGTAAACTCGCTATTGAGTGGAGCGGATATGTCAGGACCAGCCTAATAACAGAGGAACTTGCAGACCTGATGGTCTCATCCGGTGTTGGAGATCTTGAGGTCTCGGTCACATCCGGGTCCCAGAGCGTGCTAAATGAGATGAGCATGGGATTTAAGCTTGAGAATCTCTACGAAGGCTGCAGGTATCTGAAGAAAGCCGGCTATCGAGGCAGGATAATCCTGAATTACTCAATAAATTCTCCGGGGGAAACAGAAGAAACACTACTGGAATCAATTAATTCGTATAAGTCTATCGTGAAGATAATGGGACGAGAGCAGGTACGATGTGTAATATTCTTCCTTGGTGTCCAGCCGCATACAGGCCTGGAAAGAAGATTAATCGAAAACGGGTATCTGAGCAATAACTACAACCCTATTTCGCTTAATCCATTTACTATTAAGAAACTCCTTTATAATCCACCGCCCCTGGACAAAGTGATTGCACGGTCGTGTCTCGATGCGTGGAGTGCAGGGGGCGATAGCGGAGAGAGGATTATGTATAATCTTGAGAAAAGGCTAAATCCAGGTGGAAAATCTTGTGGCTATGTGATAGATTATAAAAGAACTGAAAATTGACTTTGAGATGTAAACAGGGGGAACGTGAATGAAAAAATCAATTCTGGTTGTAGACGATGAGGAGCATATCAGGCTTCTTTACAAGGAAGAATTTGAAGAGGAAGGATATAATGTCGTATTAGCCTGCAACGGCGAAGATGCCCTTGCCAAGCTTGGGGAGAGCACTCCAGACCTCATTACTCTTGACATAAAAATGCCGGGGATGGACGGTATTACGCTTGCCAGAAAGATAAAAGATATGAAAAGTGACGTGCCGATAATCTTTATCAGTGCCTATGAAG
Source organism: uncultured Nitrospiraceae bacterium (assembly GCA_964611625.1). Taxonomy (GTDB): domain Bacteria; phylum Nitrospirota; class 9FT-COMBO-42-15; order HDB-SIOI813; family HDB-SIOI813; genus RBG-16-43-11. Next base: position 327,281 of record CAZTAM010000004.1, read on the forward strand.
ACTACAAGCATGACTTTGGCACCTGGGCATCAGACGCATACTTCGTTAAATCAGCAAACCTGTCTGAATTAAAAACACTGATCTCGACTATCCTGAAAAAATAGAAGCAACCAGAACGTAAGAAATGTCTTTAGACAAGGCGGATGAAGAAGAAAACCGCAGGAGTACTGTTGTTGTACGTCGGGGATTTCTGAGGAGTCCAACGCCGTATAAAGGCATTTATTACGTTCGTATCAGAACAGAAAAACTGCGGCTGCTATAACTGTAGTGTAACCATTTTTGACTATTGCGGACTGTGTTATGTTCGTTGTCTTAACAATCCTGTCGCTGATCCTGTAGACCTCCTTCTTCTGGTCCCAGCTCTTATCTTCGTCAAATTCTATACCAAGTGTGGAGGCAAGCATGGCTGCTGCAAGGTCTTCAGCATAATCGCCGGCTATCTTATCCGACTGTCCAAATGCATGATGTTCGCTGAGATATCCGTAGGCATTTTTGTCCGTAGGAATCGCACAACCTACAGAGGCCGCCATGAGCCGGTGAGGTTCATTGCTTGAACAGCGGCTTATGACAACAAAAGTGATTGCTCCGGCAAGAAGTTCTTTTATTCCTTCGTTTATAGATATAATCTTACATTGCGGAGGAAGAATGCTTGAAACCTGTACCAGGTTGCACTTTTCAATCTTTGCATCACGCAGTGCAAGCTCAAAAGACCTTAATTCTTCCTTGTGCTTTCCTACACCTTTTGTAAAGAATACTTTTTTTGGTACAAATAATTTATTTCTTTCTTCTTCCCCAAGTGAACTTTTTGAAGAAAACCCCTTTGTCTTTGCGCTCATTGAATGCTACCCTTTCTGTGTTAATACGAACGTAAGAAATGTCTTCATACTGCGTTGGACTCCTCAGAAAATCTCCGACGTACCACAACAGTACTCCTGCGGTTTTCCTCGTCGTCCGCCTTGTCTAAGGCCATTTCTTACGTTCGTACGGTGAAACCAAATTTAATGCTTTTGTGTTACTGAATACCCTATCATTTTATATAAAAGCCGTGCTACCAGAAAATCAGACGCTATCTGTCCAGGCTGCGGACACAATTCAACGGCATCAAACCCAATAATCTTTCTTCTTTGAAAAACACGGTTAAGAAACCTGGTGACCTGATACCAGTTCATCCCGCCGGGTTCCGGTGTTCCTGTTGCCGGGACATAGGCAGGATCAAATGCATCTACATCAATCGTAATATAAACATTCTCTGATAAATGTGATATTGCATCCTCCATCCAGTCGTTTCTTTCATTAATATCCGCAGCATAGTAGGTATAAATATTCTTTGCCGAGGCAATATACTGAGCTTCGTCCTTACTGAGGCTTCTGATGCCAGCCTGCGTAATATTTATACCGAGTTCGGAGATCCGCCTCATGACACATGCATGACTCCATTTGGTACCCTGGTATTCCTGCCGCAGGTCTGCATGAGCATCTAATTGCAGTACAGAGAGATTACTATATCTGGCATGTAATGCCTTAACGACTCCAAAGGTAATAGAATGCTCACCACCGATTGTGACAGGAATCTTACCGGCTTTAACTATCTCTGTGATGACGCTCTCTATCTTATTGAGTACCTCTTCCGGATTTACTGTTACATCAAGTTGATCGAGTGTGTGTACACCCGCCTCCGCACTTTCCATACGGAGCTCATCATCATAAAGCTCTATATAGGCCGATGCCTCTATGACTGCCTTGGGTCCTTTTCTAGTCCCGGATTGAAATGAAGTTGTAGCGTCAAACGGGACCGGTAAGACTACAAATTTCGAATTGTCCCAGCCCGACATCTCAGGGGGGATGCCCAGAAAGTTAGATTTAATGAAGAAATTAGAATCTCTATCCAATTTGTGATGTAACCCTCCATTTTAAAATTGGGCTGAAAACTATCACAATGATGGTTAGATGTCAAGAACTCTTTTGAGGTCTTCAATCCTGTTTTTTCTCAAGGTCATAAAGAGGTCAGGACTTCTCCTCTTTTTGATCACATCTTTGTACTTCTGCGCAACTGCCGTGGATATGAGAGGAAGCGCTATGGTTGAATCGCAGTGAACAGTGACCATTTTCGCGTTCTGTTTGATCTTGCCCCATGACTTGGCCTCTTCAAAAGTACAGCCGCTAAGACCGCCCCAGTGAGGCGCGTCGGCAGTAACCTGAATTGCATATTCGTGTCCGACTACTTTGTCACTCCATAAATGTGCCGTAACCTCCATCTGCTGGATGAAGTTCTTTGGAGTGCCTCCACCAAGGTAAATGACGCCGGTCTCTTTAGCCTTCAGGGATAACAGCGCGGTTTCCTGTACATCTGCTATTATATCAAACAGAAACTTTTTGCCTTTAGTCCTGGCGGCCAGTCCTATTCCAATGGAAGAATCTCCAATTGCCGGGCAATAAATTGGCACACCGGCCTTATATGCGGATGTCACAATGCCATCCGTGTCAGTTTGTTTGGATAAGTACTGTCCGAGCAAATACAGGAATTCCCTCGTTGTGTACGGCCGGCTTAAATCTATGGTATCAGCAAATCGTGTTATATAACTGTCGAGGTTACGAAACTCCGGTTCCGATGCAAATACATCGTACATCCTGTCAACTCCTTCCTTTTGAAGGAGCACATCATCGGTATTGGCATCACCCTGGTAATGGTATTTGCCTAATGTCTCATGTATATCGTGAAATAGGTTTGCCCCGGTTGATACAAGGCAGTCTATCATCCGGTTTCGTATAAGATATGAAATAATGTTTCTCATTCCTGCAGGTACCATGGCACCTGCCAATCCCAGGAAAATTGTAACATTGCCTTTAAGCATTGCACCCCATACGTCTGCCGCCATCGCAAGATTCTTACCCTGAAATGCAGTATGAGACATTGCTGTCAGTGCATCTGCTACCGTGCTTTTTTCATTTACTTCAAATGGTTTTGTCGGGTGTTTGAGAAATTTGGAATGTTTCATGTCATGTATTTACCAAAGTCTTCCGGTTTGAGATTCTTTAACCACTGGTCTAAATTCTCAGAGTTTCTTTTTTCAAGGACATCTTCTGACACAAAAATGGGGGCACTGGAACGAAGGGCTAGTGCTATTGCATCACTTGGTCTTGAATCAACTACTACCTCAGATCCGTGAGATGAAAGGTGTATCTTTGCATAATAGGTATTTTCTTTGAGGTTGCTTATCACAATGCTGATAATCTTAACATCAAGAGTATCCAGGATGCTCTTGGTCAGGTCGTGTGTCATTGGTCTGGGCGGGGTTATACCTTCTAAAATAAAACATATTGAATTTGCTTCAAACTTACCTATCCAAATAGGCAGGACTTCTTTATTTTCCTCGTCATTCAGGATTACGATGTACATGTTTGTGTGCGGGTCAAAGACCAGCCCACGTACTTTCATAAGAAACATGTCCTATCCTCCGGCAACAATCTTAGACGATACGACTATAACATATCACACATATCAACGCAATACATTTCAGACATTTTCAGACTTTTTTGCATGCGTCGCCTGACATTACCCGATAAAAAAAGGGCAATTGATCCTGCCGCTGTAAAGTGTATTCGGATTCTTGTTATTGTCTTCACTCCCCTCTGCAGGGAGGTAATAAGCAGCTATTTTGAAATGGAATCCATTGATTGTGCCTGATATTGACTGATCAGGGTTTGATGTCCATGGCATGGCTCTCTTGAACTCATTGACTGCAAGTACGATCTGAAGTTCGTCAGGATACATGTCAATAATGTCTTCTTCACTTAGAGCTACATCTGCCCTCACATCTCTGTACATAGTATGCGAGTGGAAGTCCCCGAGCATGTCTAACTTGGGAAAATGATGGACTACTTCCTGAATAATCTTCCACTTGTCGCCCCTCAGTTCTATCCATTTATGTCCTCTTCTTGCACTTTGATAAGGTATAGCATGTTCTACAATATATTTTTTAGGCGTCTTATATCCCAGAAGCAGACCGAAGCACTCTTTCTTATAGACTTCTACCGAGGACAGTATCAGTCCAACAAAGACATTCTCACTAAGAAATACCTCTTTTTCTCCCTTCTTTACACTCATTTTGCGCCGATGGCTACTTCCTTTTTCTTCTTTCTACCTTGGTCTTTTTAAGCAATTTCTTATGCTTATGTTTTCTCATCTTTTTTTTCCGCTTCTTGACGACACTACCCAAAATTTCACCTCCCCTATTTATAACTGAATGAATCATTATACATAATGGCCGAAAAGTTTCAATGATTTTTTATGTCGTGTATAATATCTTATAAATTCAAAGCAAACCCTACAACCATGCCATACATCATACTGCTACATATTGACACAGGCCAATCAATATCCCCAATATGTGGGATGGCGCTGAACTTCCTGACAGCCATTTATGTCATTATTATGTGTAAATTCCTTTTAAATGTAATTCCATGAGGACAATTGCCAATAGCCGTATTACTCCTCCGATGGCTCGCATGGCACCACTTTAGCGGCTTTAATACGGCCGATGATGTGACCGGGAATCACACTCAGCGACCATAAAGGATTCTTATCAAAACGACCAATATTGCCGTATGCATGAGTGGACCATGCCGGATACAATAATTTGTACGCGTCCTTTTCGCCTTCCGTATCACGGCAATGCAAATAGCCAAGCACATCACCCGTGGCTTTGGCTTCGTAGTAGAGATTCACTATCGGCAACAGATAGATCGCAGAGTGCAGGCCTTTGTACTTGCGACTGCCGAAATCTTTGGAGTGCCCTGCTTCATGCAATGCAATCACCGCTTCATCAGAGTAGAGATATATAGTATTAGTAAATGGATTAAACGCATCACCGCCAAAAAAACGGCCTGGCAAGATCGTATAGCCCACCACGCTGACGATGCCGAACGTGTAACGCCAGCCGCCGTTGACAGTGCGATTTTTAAAGAGCCGCTGCCATTGATTGCCAGGGTAATAGCCATTGACAAGCACCTGCACATTAGTCAGCTCGTTTTCCTTAAGGTAAACCTCGAGAGCTTCAATAGTCGAGTCTGAGATCTGATGACTATCGATGTTCTTATTCCACAGGATCAGTTTGCCAAGTAAACTCTCGGGCCAGAACCAATCGGCCGCATCAAGAAATCTGTTCGGCTTACCCATCAGCATCTGCTGTTTCATCGGCGGCGAGTTAAGCGTATCCTCTGCTATACGCCCCGTTCCGTGTTTATAAGGAATACTAGCGCATGCGCTCATCATCATCAGACAACCTGCAAGTGCAAATCTAAACAGGCAAGAACGAGCACAGTACGACTGCCGCTTGCTGTTTAGCGCAATAGCAGCACCTCTAAGATATTTTCTCATCATATTACATTCTATTTGTCAAATAATTTTCGGGAGTAAGTATATAGAAATTCTTCTATTGAATCAATTTTTGCCATTTGACATTAATAGTAAATTTCCTTAATATATCCAGTCTGGAACAAAAACCATAATGTTCCTTGCCTTGAAATCGGGGCGTAGCGCAGCCTGGTAGCGCACCTGCTTTGGGAGCAGGGTGTCGGAGGTTCGAATCCTCTCGCCCCGACCATGATTAATTAGGATTTTAATAGGGACAGCGCCTATTTATTTAACTTTGACAATGCCTGTAAATAAATAGGCGCTGTCCCTATTAAAATCCTGTCTCTAATAATCCAATTAATCATGCGGCTGTAGCTCAGTTGGATAGAGCAAGTGACTTCTAATCACTAGGTCGCAGGTTCGACTCCTGCCAGCCGCACCATATTGAATTTTCAAATCACGATTTTTCTTCCACGTTGACATCCTGTTTTACCTTATTGTATTGTCTAATATCATACCGATTTAGATAGCTTCCTATGAATAATCTAAATATAGTGCTGAATACATTCCGAAGTGGGACTACTGAAAACAAGGTTAATTCAATGATTGATCTTCTAAGACGTGCGGAGATTGATTCAGCTAACACCCTCTTAGAGTTAATGAACTCAGGAGATCAAAATGCCTCTGTTGCTGCAGCATTTATCCTTGCCATAATTGGGAGGCCACCCTGCTGACCGTCTGTGGACTAACAGGCTCTCCCAAAACAGGCAGGAGTGCAAGGCTAACCTTCCTCGTAGACAGCCCAAGAACAAAGGAAAGCAAGATCATCCTGTCTACGTTCGGAGACCGGCGGGCAAACTGAGTGAAAACGCTTGCCGCACTAAAAGTCCGTGTGCGTGGTACTAATAACTCTATATCTCCAACCTCTGTTAATAAATGCCTTGGGTAGAAACCATTACAACGATCCTCAACGTCCTGTGAGAGTAACTCAGCTAACTGGGCATCTCTATACTCAACCATACGGGTCTGGACAATTCTCTTTATTGCATCACGCGCGGCAATCATATAATCCCCTTCCCACTCCTCCGGACAAAAATGCTTGATTTCTTTAAACGCACTTTGTATGCTTGTTAACATAATCTTCTGCATGGGGTACCTCCTATTGGGTTTAAGGTTAATATCCTTATTGCACAGCTCGATAGAGTACCCCATTCCTGGCTCTGACACAATCTATGATACATTACCCTGTAATGGTTGCCGGGGGATTAGATAAACTCTCATCAGGTATTATAAGTGTCCTTCATGATCTGAATGAGCTGCTAAATTCAGACACCTTTACTGTAGAGGAATTATTCTTCGTTTCGAATAAGCAATCTCATGTGGATTTATTGGAAGAGTATATAAATAAACACTTATAAAGAACTCAGATCCCACTCTGCAATCATAACCTCATACTGACTGTCAGAAGAGACAGACCAACATAACTTAAATATTTTGCGTCTATACTTATAACTGTTATGAGGTATTTAGTGGACAAAGAATCTCAAAATAAACAAATGAAAACCTTACGACTCGAATTAATGAAAGGGCTGGATATCGTTTAATAGAAACAACTATACATTTAATTCAATTTGAGGAATATTATATGAGACTTGTGATGTATTATAGTATGGAGAATGATAATAAAACATATTGTGAATGGAAGAGAATAACTAAGGAAGATGAAACTCTCAAGATTGTAATTGATTTCGTAAGAACTCTTAATGGATGGGAACATTGTATTTTTTGCGGATTTATAAAGTACGGTATGAATATAGATAAAGGTGATGAAGCTAAAGCCTTTTTTTTACAAAGTATAAAAGATGCAGAAGAGTCTGAAAGAATAACCATGAATGTAACATTTCATATTGATCTTGAGCATAAGGAAACAACTACAAGAGAAGAATTCTGCACATTGATAGAACGATTATATGCGGAAGAGCCTCCTCATATACGCAAGTTATTCACGGATTTCGCAATGGACCCTGAGACAAGTGATGCTGATTTGGAACAAGTCATGAATACTCTTATGACGACACTGATGCCAGAAGACTGCAGCCAGGTGTGACTCAACAAATCAGGCTTTTTTCTTTCATTACTTCTTCGAAATTAATCTCAACATAATCCAGAACTCCATCGTCTATTCTTATACCAATGAAAAAAAATAGAATGCAGGGAAACTTAATCAAAATGAAACTATGGGAACGATTTTTCTGGAATCAATATTCAAAAAGCTACGATAAGCTGCTCCTCCACTACCGTCCCTATCAGGACCTTTTGCAAGAAGTCTGCCGTCATGTAGACAACTATGCCAAAGGGAGCTCACTCAGAATCCTTGATGTCGGTTGTGGTACCGGGAATTACTCCCTGGAATTGTCCCGCAGGGGGCACAAGGTTGTTGGAATTGACTTCTCTCCATCCATGTTGAACCGCGCAAGACAGAAAAGGGATAGAGAATCCGAATGGCCTCAGTTACTATTTAACGACCTCAACAAGACATTACCTTTTATAGAAGATAGTTTTGATGCTGTTATCTGCATTAATGTCCTCTACACAATTCCTGACCATGAAGGGTTTATTGAAGAGCTTCGCAGGGTTGCAAGAAGGCCTTCGCTGATTGTCATGGTTAATACAAAGAAGCCCCTTTCTCTTCGGGCTGCAATTAAACATCAATGGAATCTAACAGGAGGTATGCAGCGGTTATATTCACTTTACTCTTTGGCTGCTGTGGGGATGTGGAATATTCTTATTTCACGCAGACAGAGTACAGGGGATTACCGCCCTACTTCCCCGGAAAACATGAAAAGACTTTTATTGTCAAACGGGGTTCGGCCTGTTTGGATCATTGAGACTTATGTGGATGGCGTCCTCGGGATGGGATGGTGGGACCGCTACTCATGAAGGCAGGCTATCAGTGTGCTGTTCAAAATGGCATCACCCATATTGTGTTGAGTACACGCATAGAACTTAAGGTCTATTATGAGAAACTGGGATTCAGGCAGGTGGGTGAAACATATTATGATCCGATGTTTCCCTCTCATCCGGTTAATGTTACAATGGAACTGGACTGCATAGCTGCCCGGAAGGAGTGGCCCCACAGCCGGCCTCGTTTGCATGAGTATTTTACATCACCTGACGACCGTATAAAGCATAGTAAATTAGGTGCACATAACCTGTAAAAGAATATTATATCCAGGGGGCAGAATATTTCTTCTATTGGAATTAATGAAGGGGGGCAGATGAAGCTGACAAAAGTGCATCAGGAAGCTTTAGATAAATGGAAGAGCGCTGTCGGTGCTTTTGCCAGTGAGAGGGGATTTTCATTATGGAAATATCAGTGAATATGGCACTGGATAAAATCGAAGAGGTCCTGCTGGCAGAAGGTGAAATGAAGTTATACAGGAATGTTGCAGAAACCGTAAGAAGTCATTTAGAAAAAGAGAAGTTAAAGCTCCAGCAGGAAGCACATAAACTTGAATTGGAATTGGCAGAACGAAGGGAAAAGGAACGGATAAGGCAGAGCATGGTTTTTGATAAAAGTGCCTACTGGGTCCGGGATGGAGATAATAAGGACGGCCCATTTTGTTATCGCTGCTGGCATAAGACCGGTACATTAATACGGATGAACCATTGCGATGAACCAGGCTGGAGTGAATGCGTGAGATGCAGTAGCAGGGAACGTACCGGGTCATGATTTTTATAATTGGGATATGATACCATATGAAATGGAAAGGTTCCGAATACCTGGCATATCTTGAAGGGCAGGTCCACATTATTTCCCGGCTGCTTAATGCAGAAACGATATCCATCGGGGTTCTGGAGGTTGATGGAAACCGGCTCGGTGATTGTTATAAACTCTTTGAAGAGATGATGGTGGATTACCTGGCGGAACTTGGCCGGGATTATTTCTTCCACATGGATCACGTCTATTCCAATCCATCGTATCTTATAATTGTTATTGCGACCACCCGGGACAAGGTCAATGAGGCGCGTAGAGTTTTTCGATTAACAGACCCGGCCATTTACCGGATAAAACTGGACCAACTACTGGGAGGTGGCCTTACTGCTGTATAGAAAGATTGATGAGCAAGGAGGTTTTCACTGGAACCCTGCCACTGCAATATCAGTCCTTGACAAAAGGACACCACCGGAAGATCCTATAAATCATTATGGTGCTGCACGAACTTCAACGTCGAAAAGCAGAGATCGGCTACGTGCGAACAACGAAAGGGTACGAGGTAGATTTTCATGCCAGATTTCCTGACGGCAAAGAGGAGTTGATACAGGTTTGCGCTGATACAGAATCACGCGAAACAATAGAACGTGAGATTCGCGCGCTGAAGGATACCGCCGCTGATTTTCCACGAGCACAGCAGCGGTTTCTGATGCTTACCTTAGATCAACTCTCTGCAATAAATGTGAAGGGAATTGAGAGCCAGACGGTTTATGAGTGGCTGTTGAGTAATACATTATAATGAAGAAAAACAAAATCCTTATTACCTGTGCAAGGGGAATAACCCCTATTTTAAGAGAAGAACTCCTTACCCTCGGACTCCCTGTAATCTCTGAAACCGTCGCAGGCATTGAGACCGAGGGGACTATGGACGATACCCTCCGCCTTAACCTTCTGCTTCGCACAGGACATCGAGTTCTATATCTCCTCAAAGAATTCAGTGCAAGGAATGCCGATGACCTCTATCGTGCAGCATCGTACATTGAATGGGAGGATTATATTGACGAGGATGAATATGTCTGTGTGACATCGAGTGTGGATAATCCGACTATCACGACCTCGCTCTTTGCCAATGTAAGGTGCAAGGATGCCATAGTGGACAGGATCAAGATAAAGTGCGGGAAACGCCCTGATTCAGGGCCCGAAAAAAGCGGGGTTGTCGTGAACCTGTACTGGAAAGATGAAGACTGCTCCATATATCTTGATACATCAGGGGAGCCGCTATCCAGACGCGGCTATAGAAAGATCCCGATGAATGCGCCGATGCAGGAGACACTTGCGGCAGCGGTTATTAAAGCAACCGGATGGAACGGGAGCGGGCACTTCATAAATCCTATGTGCGGAAGCGGCACACTTGCCATAGAGGCCGCACTGGCAGGTTTGAACAGGGCTTCAGGTATATTAAGGAATAATTTCGGATTCATGCATCTGAAGGGATATAACGAGCCTCTATGGAAGGAACTGCGGACAGAGGCAATTAAAGGGGCTAGAAAGGAACTTGATTGCAGGATCATAGCCACTGATATCAGGAGAGACGCAGTAGAGGCAGCAAGGAAGAATGCTGCCCTGGCTGGCGTCGAGAAGTTTATTGAATTTTCCGTATGTGACTACTCTGCTACTTCAATTCCTGAAGGAAGCGGCATTGTAATACTCAACCCCGAATATGGAGAAAGAATGGGGGAGTTCAATGAACTTGAGGCGGTGTACAAGGGTATCGGTGATTTTCTTAAACAGAAGTGCAAGGGGTATACGGGATATATATTTACAGGAAATCCGGATCTGGCAAAGAAGGTCGGCTTGAGGGCAAACAGAAGGGTGCCTTTTTTTAACGGACCCATTGAATGCAGGCTCCTTGAGTATGCACTGTACGAGGGTAGCAGGGGGAAATAATTGCGCAGAAAAATTAGGATAAAACAGGGAGAGCGACTAATAATGTCCCGATTAGTTGCTCTCCCCTGCTTAGACTTTAAACCAGCCTCGCTAAATTAGATCTTCAGGTAACTCTTCGTCAGGTTCTTCCCGTAATTGGGAAAGAAATTCCTTTAATTTTTTATCCCGCCCTATCTGTTTTGCAAGCTCTAATGTTTTTTTGTTTTCATCTTTGGACATGATGTGTACCAGAGTAACAATGTCACTTGCATCCTTGTATCCTGTTGCCCTCAATTTAAGTGCTGCAAGGTAAGGCTTTGTTACAATTGGAACAGGAATACCATCCACGCTGACAGCCGTGCGAATTGCATCTAACTCCCATTTGTACCTTGCAATTAGAAAATCTATTCTCATGAACTCACCCATCTTGTCTTCAATAAAAATAACGTCATGCTTAAATGGGTCGTCAGGGA
>CAZTAM010000005.1:0-197374 GCA_964611625.1 uncultured Nitrospiraceae bacterium
GGGCCGCCGGATACTGTGCCGCGGTAGATCCGCTGCTGAGTCACATCCGTGGACGTTGATACCGTCCAGTTAAGGGCTATTGCCCCGCCGTTGTCGCCGGCTACATCAGAGGCACTAACCCCGGTCGGCGCATTCGGCGCTATATTATCTACTGGCACTGCACTCGTCTGGTTCGAGTTTGCGGACTCCTGCGTACCATCATAGGCGCGGATCACATAATAGTAGGTCGTACCATTTGTAAGACCACTGTTGTCTGTATAGGTTGCAGTAGTATTGTTGGCAATTGTCGTAACAAGTGTGCCATACGGGCCGCCGGATACTGTGCCGCGGTAGATCCGCTGCTGAGTCACATCCGTGGAGTCTGATACCGTCCAGTTTAGGGCTATCGCCCCGCCGTTATCCCCGGGCACATCAGAGGCACTTAACCCAGTCGGCGGATTGGAAGGATTGTCTATCGGAATAGCACTCGCCTGGTTAGAGTTTGAAGACTCCTGCGCACCGTCATATGAACGGATCACATAATAGTAGGTCGTACCATTTGTAAGACCACTGTTGTCTGTATAGGTTGCAGCAGTATTGTTGGCAATAGTCGTAACAAGTGTGCCATACGGGCCGCCGGATGCTGTGCCGCGGTAGACCCGCTGCTGCGTCACATCCGTGGACGCTGATACCGTCCAGTTAAGGGCTATCGCCCCGCCGTTGTCCCCGGGTACATCAGAGGCACTGACCCCGGTAGGGGCATTAGGCGCAATATTGTCTGCCGGTACTGCATTAGCCTCATTGGAATTCCCTGATTCCTGTCCACCGCCAAAGGCCCTTATCACATAATAATATGTAGTCCCATTGGTAAGACCTGTAGAATCCGTATAGGTTGAAGAAGTATTATTTGGTATCGTATTTACAATGCTGTAAGGCCCGCCAGATGCCAAAGACCGGTATATCCTCTGTTCAGTAGATCCCCCGGATACAGATGGGGTCCATGAAAGGTTTATTGAAGTACCGTTGTCTGAAGGGGTGTCAACTGCTGACAGACCTGTTGGTGAAACCGGGATTACAGTAAGTGTTGTACCCCCTGTTACAGCCCATGATATGGATGGAGAAATTAGAATGCCCTGGAATAAAGACAGTAGTATAGCCACCCATGTTAATGAATAGGACGCTACAGCCACTCCCGTCTTTAATAACTCAGACACTGACTTTTTTAATAACATAATAATATTTCTTATCCAAACATAATCATTTAACCATCCTATTTGGTGGCTGAGATTGTAACTGCACCCAATCCTGTTCCGGTTGCCAGTCCTGTTGAATTAACTGTTGCGACGCTGGGGTTAGTAGTGCCCCAGGTGACGGTGCTGGAAATATCTAATGATGTAGTATCGGAATATGTCCCTGTCGCTGTAAATTGTACATTCTGTCCCTCTAAAATAGTTGGATTAGCAGGTGTAACTGTAATCGTTGTCAGATCATAAATCAATATGGAAAGTGGCTGATCCGCTGTCAGAGGGGTTGGAGTCGTAGAGTCCGTAACCCTTACAGTAAAGTTAAACGTGCCAAAATTGACTGGTGTACCAGATATCAGACCAGTTCCGCTGTCGAGTGTTACTCCGGCAGGCAGGCTGCCTGATATTATGCTCCATGAATATGGGGTTGTCCCGCCAGTAACAGAGACGTTTGACCCGTAACTAATCCACTGATGGCCAGTTGGAAGGGAGCTCGTTGTAATCTGCAGAGTATTGACCTGCACTGTTAGGTTGACGGGATTACTCACCCAGCTTCCTGCAGTAGCCGTTACAGGATAGGTCCCGGCAGAAGTACCATTCGGTATAGTAAAACTTATGGAATTATCTGACCATGCCGTGACATTGGCATCAGCAACCTGAATACCATCTATCTTTACATTGTTAGCAGTTGTACTGCGGTTTCCGGCACCGGGATCATTACCAAAATTAATTCCATTAATAGAAATAGTTGCACCAACAATCCCGCTGGACGGACTAAGGTTGCCAGTATTTGGATAACCTATACGGTTTGCATATATGTCCGCATTGCCATTCCTCATATCACTCCACGATGTCATGTATCCGCAGCTTCCACTGTCTGCAGCAATGACAGGACGCTCTTTGACATAAGAAGTATTGGACGAGATTGACACTGCAGTCTCCACAGTCCCTGCCGTATTCATAGGAGATCCATAGATATCAGGATTAGCAGCATTATTGCGGTAATCCTGCCAAACAATCATATAACGATCAATCTGAGCAGCAGAACATGAACCGTCAGTATACGCAACACTCGGATAGGTCTGCCCGCTTCCTGCTACGTTTGAAACTATCACTGAAGCTCCAAGCGTTAAGCTGGCTGCTCCTGGCGTAACGAACCTTCCATAAACATCCGCGGCAGTTGTAAGCCCTCTCTGGTAAACAATAAATGCATTGGCACCATCATAGGCTGCCCTGGGATACCTCTCTGCAGTACCTGCAGTAGCTGCAACAGATACCTGTGTACCCCATGTATAACCAGGGGCCGTTGTAATGGTCAATAGGTTTGCAGATATATCACCGTTTGTATCCGCTCCAAACGTCTCCCATGTCAGGAGATACTTGGAGGCTGAGAGGAAGGTTAAATTTGCTGCGCCCTTTGGTTCTGCAGTTGGAGTAACTGTCCCGGCCCCTCCACTTGTAACCGTAGCCGTGGGATTGGAATTAGCCACAGATGCAAGGGTATTACGGTCATAAGTAGTCCCAAAAAAAGAGGTCAGATCTGCGGTATTATTAGAACTACGGCCATAAACTACATAAAACCTGTCATTTAGATCACAACAGACTACTTTTGGATAGGAGAATACCCTTGAACCACCATCCAGGATTTTTACGGCTGTACCTGCTACGCCGGCTGAAGTAACCGTATTCCTCCATATGTTGGAGCTTGTAACCGGGGCCGTCACATCGTCCCACTGCATCCAAACTACAATGTAACGGCTATTGAGGGCGTCATATGTAACAGAAGGAAACTGATCATCGCAATTTGTTGTACAGCCAGCGTCCACCTGATTACCAATAGTAAGAGGAGTGGAATCAAGGAGTGTACCGGAATAGCTGACCCGAGCCCCTCTGATAGCCGTACTCCCTGTTCCCGTTGAATTCGGTGTGCCTGTGTGCCAGACAATCAGATAATTTGTCCCATCGAAGGCAATATCCGGATAATTGTCTGTTGTAGAAAGTGTGTCAACGCGAATATCTGCACCTAAGACAGGATCAACTATAACAGGATAGGCTGCCTCACTCAGCCATTTCTCAGGAACTGTAATTGTCAGGCGTGAGTCTTCCAGGTATGGTGAGAGAGTGATCCGCTTCCCCAGGCTATCTATTACTATAACCTTTCCATAAGAGGTTACATATTCACCTTCATTACCTAAGAAGTCAATCCCTCCCTTATTATTAGCCCTGGAAGATAAGTGTGTCAGTAAATCTCCCTTAATTATGAGGTCCCCTGTCTTATCTGTAAGCGGACTTTCTATAATCCAGCTTTGTTCAACCCCGTCTTTCCTGACCTCATAGATTTCCTTTATGACAGGAGTTCTGAAATAGGTAACCCTGTTTTCCTCAGAAGTTAATAAAGATGATCTGTTTAATGGAATATTTGTATCTGCTGCCTCTATGGACATCAAACGGAATTGCAGGCTATTGTCTTTTTTCCCAGATTCGTTACTTTTTTGGTAGTAAGTAATAACGTCAGGAGTAAACTCAACTCGGTAAGCCGGGTCCTCCACCCAATAATTATCAGGAATTAGTTTACCCATATGAACCAAAGGCTGAACTATATGTTCTGCCTTATCTATGATTTTATAAAGATCGAACGGCAGCTGCGGCGGCTGAGGTATTTCAGGTGATTGTATTTTAGAGTTAATGTCAGGGTCAGTTACCTGAACCTTTGATGCATGTGACTCATTTATTGAGGCAACAAACACCAGAGGCAGACATAACAGGTAAATTAAGCCCTGCGTTTTAGATACTCGTCTCTGGATGTTCCTGACCACGTTCCATACGTGATATTCTTTTTTATCCAGGTCTAAGATGTTTCGATTCATGTTGAATGAGGTCCTTCCTCAAATTAGATTTAATATCTCATAAAAACTCCTTTTCTCTCCGGTTAACAAAAAATACACAATCAAATCATTAAAGTATATTGAGCAATAGGCATGCCAAGTTGGTTTTTTTAATTATTTACCCAATATATTGTAATTATGACATACCATTGTGCTATATTTAGTAGCTGGCTGTGATATTTGTATCAAGTTCTGGCCGTCAGACAAGTGTGGCCATGTGATACGCTTTTATATATCTACTTCACACATAAATGGAAAACCCTTGAATATAAAGGATAAACTTAACTGTGTCATGTAGATACAGAGTTTGCTCTTTTAGGTATGGAATTAATGATGTATAATACAAATCCTGAAGATGCATTTAAGAAATGTACATATCCGACGTTTTATAATCCTGACCTTCTCACTAACCATAATCTTTAGTTCCTCTTGTAAACCGATTAATAAGGATAACGACTCAAATATCTTCAGAATGGCTGTATCCTCAGAACCCCCTACTCTTGACTGGAACCTCGCGACCGACAGTATCTCAATCCGCGTAATTGAAAATATCATGGAGGGTTTGACACAGTTTGATCAGGATTTGAAACCAGTACCGGCAGTGGCAAGCGGGTGGAATGTATCGGAGGACGGAAAGACTTACATATTTTCCATTCGGGATAATGTAACCTGGAGTGATGGCAGGAAGTTAACCGCCCATGACTTTGAATACGGATGGAAAAGGCTTCTTAATCCAGCGACAGCGTCACAATATGCATATTTTCTGTATGACATTTTCAATGCTTATGAATACAACAGCGGACAGTTGAAAGACCCTTCTCTTCTGGGAGTAAAGGCCCTCAGTGATAATACATTGCAGGTTCGGCTGAAACGGCCAGTTGTCTACTTCCCCAGCATAACTGCATTTACAGCAACCTTTCCCCTAAGAAGAGATATCGTAGATAAGCATGGAGACCGATGGACAGAACCCGGTAATATAATCACTAATGGTCCTTTTATCCTCAGTGAGTGGAGACACGAATACAGCCTTACACTCACCGCCAACAAGAACTACTATGGTGGAAGACCAAGGCTTGATGCAGTCAGATTCTTTGTAATAGGTGAGAGCACAACTGCATTAACACTGTATGAGACAGGTGGTCTTGACATAGTATCACTGCCGCCACTGGCGATACCATCTTATCAGAGTCACAGAGAGTACATTCGCCGCCCGCTCCTGCGGGGGTACTACTACGGATTCAATGTGGAGAAACCTCCGTTTAATGACAGAAGGATACGGCAGGCATTCTCGATGTCAATAGACCGCAGGGTCTTTCCAGAAATCCTTAAAGGGGGTGAACTGCCAGCGACATCATGGATACCTGAAGGAATGCCTGCATATAATCCATCTGCCGGTCTAACATTTAACCCTGTTCGGGCAATGTCCCTGCTAAAGGAATCCGGTTTTCCTGATGGGAACGGTTTTCCTTCTGTCACTGCCGTTTTCAGTACAAACCCAGAGAACCTCCTGATTGCGCAAAACCTGCAGGCTCAGTGGAAGAAAAACCTGAAAATAAAGATAGGTCTCGATAATCAGGAGTGGAAGGTATTTCTAAAGACACTGCAAAACAATACACCCCCCATATTTCGTCTGGGGTGGGGTGCAGACTATCCTGACCCCGACAACTTCATGAACTTATTCACATCCGGAAGCGGAAATAACCGCACTCACTGGAAAAACAAAGAATATGACAGATTAGTGGAGGCCGCGGTTGTGGAACAGGATATGAATGAACGTAAAAAACTCTATGACCGGGCGCAGGTAATATTGACAGAGGAAGACGTCCCTATCATGCCGCTGTTTCAGAATGTACAGAATCTGATGGTAAAACCTTATGTAAAAGGATTCAGGCCGAATGCGATGGATATAATACATTTAAAGGATGTCTGGATGGAATAAATGCCATGTTTAAATTTATATTAAAAAGACTATTCTGGGGTATCCCGGTATTATGGGCAGTGGCCACCATTACATTTATTATCATGCAGATAGTACCAGGCGGACCGTTCGATGAGGAGAAACAACTCCCACCGGAGATAAAGGCCAATATTGAGCAGAAGTATTTTCTTGACAGACCTTTAACAGTACAATACGGATATTATCTATTTAACCTGTTAAAAGGCGACCTGGGCCCATCCTATAAATATACCGGCAGGAGTGTGAATGACATAATTGCTGATACATTCCCTGCATCAATTCAGTTAGGCATGATCGCCTTCATCCTGTCTCTGCTAATAGGTGTATCCGCTGGCATAATCTCAGCCATATCACGGGAACAAAAGGCATGGATTGATAAGACCAGCATGATGCTGTCCATTGGAGGTGTATCTATCCCGCATTTCGTCCTTGCAACTATATTAATTCTGCTGCTGTCACACACATTCCGTATTTTTCCTCCTGCCCTGTGGGAAGGCTGGCAATATGCTATTCTTCCGGCACTCTCTCTGGCTGCTGCACCTGCAGCCTACATGGCAAGGGTCATGAGGGCAAGCTTCATTGGTATTCTAAAAGAGGATTACCTGCGTACATGTTATTCAAAAGGATTACCGGTCAAATCTATATTATTCAAGCACGCATTAAAAAATGCAATTACACCAATAGTAACCTTCTCAGGCCCGCTGCTGGCCGGCCTTATAACAGGGTCATTCGTAATTGAATACATATTCTCAATACCTGGTATGGGAAAATACTTTGTAACAGCGGTAATAAACAGGGACTACCCGCTGATCATGGGCGTAACCATTGTCTATGCTGTAATGATAGTGCTGGCTAACCTGATAGTGGATATTCTATATTCTATGCTTGACCCCAGGGTCAGACAAAAGTAGGGTTTTTGGGTTGAAACTTACAACGATAACAGCCATATCAATAGTTTCAATATTATTCATAACTGCCATATTCGCCCCATGGCTTGCCCCCTATCCCTACGACCAGCAGGATATGACTGCAATACTTCAATCTCCCAGCATGACACACATACTTGGCACAGATAACCTTGGCAGGGATCTTTTCAGCAGGTTGTTGTTCGGAGCACGTGTATCACTGTCCATCGGACTCCTTACCTCTGTTGTTGCCCTATCAGTGGGAACAGCATATGGAGCATTATCCGGATACAAAGGCGGTCGGACTGATCATTTTCTGATGCGCATAGTTGATGTTCTCTATGCGATTCCTGACTTGCTTCTCATAATCATCATCACTGTAGTTATAGGCAGGGGGTTCTGGGGTATATTCATTGCTCTAAGCCTTGTAAGCTGGGTAAGCGTCGCACGATTAGTCCGTGGCGAGGTCCTGCGGATTAAGGAATTGTCTTACATTGAGGCAGCCAGGGCAGTTGGGGCAAACAACCGCAGGATAATATTACGCCACATCCTGCCAGGCCTTAGCGGGTTACTTATCGTAACAATGACGTTCCGGATTCCGGCTGCCATCCTTTCTGAATCCACGTTAAGCTTCGTAGGGATCGGCCTCGCCCCTCCTTTCAGCAGCTGGGGGGTATTAGCAAATGATGGATGGACAGCGCTGAGATTCTTTCCGCACCTCATGATCTTCCCTGGAATTATCATATTTGTTACTGTACTGGCCTGCAACATACTTGGTGATGCCCTGCACGACAGGCTGGAATCAAACAGGCCGTTTTGACAACCATCTCCATTTTGTTGTATTTTATCAATAAGAATGAATACCGCTTTCATTTATACACCCGACTTTGCCATTTATAACTATGGTGCGGGGCACCCCATGAAGACTGTAAGGCTGAAGCTGTGTTATGATCTCCTTAATTCGTATCATGTATTTAACGAAACAGGCGTAACACTTGTTAAACCTGTCCCTGCTAAGAAAGAAGATGTCATCCTGTTTCACAGTGAAGAATATATTAATGCCCTCGAAAGCCAGGATTCGGATCCATCATTATTATACCGCTATGGCCTTGGTTTCGGGGATAATCCAATGTTTAAGGGAGCATATGAGTGGTCAATGCTGTCAGCAGGTGCATCTCTTCAGGCAGCGAGGATGGTATGTTCCGGAGAGGTCAGCGCAGCGTTCAATATTGCTGGTGGACTTCATCATGCCATGCCGGGAAAGGCATCAGGTTTTTGCTATATAAATGATCCTGCAGTAGCAATCCATTACCTCTTAAGGCAGGACAAACGGGTCGCATACATTGACATTGATGCCCATCACGGTGATGGAGTGCAGTTTGGATTCTATGACACTGACAAGGTCCTTACCATTTCACTCCATGAGAGCGGAGAATTCCTCTTTCCTGGCACAGGAAATGTTGATGAGATCGGTGAGGGACGCGGCAAGGGGTACTCTGTAAACCTGCCATTCTATCCCGGGACTGGGGACGACGTCTTTGTCCGCGGGTTTAATGAAGTAGTCCCGCCGCTTATTGAGGCATATAAACCCGATGTCATTGTAACTCAACTCGGAGTTGATACCATGACATCAGATCCGCTCGCCCATCTCAACCTGACAACAAATGGATTCTGCCGTATGATAGAGATATTCCGGTCATTCGGAATTCCCTGGGTTGCACTGGGAGGTGGCGGGTATGATGTTACTGCCGTTGCACGGTCCTGGACCCTCGCTTTTGGGGTAATGAGCGGCATTGAGCTTAATGATGAGATTCAGCCTGATTGTCTTAAAGATCTTAAAAAAAATGGCATGGAAGGGACAACCCTGCGTGACCATGACGAAGGATTGCATGAGGAGGGCACTTCAGGAAGATGGGCAGATGAAAAGGTTAACTACATCAGGGATAATATCTTTCCTATTTATGATATCTAAATCAAGTTTATTTGCAGCAATTATAGTATCAGTCTACCTGCTGACAGGTCTTGCCCATGCAGAACAGGGAGATCTGCAGTCACAATTTCTATCACTGCCGTATAAAGGCGACCCTGATAAAGTCTTATTTGATAAGGGTAAGATCCTCTATAGCCAGATGGCCTATGTAAAGGCACTCGATGCATTATCAAAGATAGACAAGAATGCCCCTCCTGACATATTAGCTGAATCATTATACCTTTCAGCCAACTGTCTTATGAATACAGGTAAATATGATGATGCCGCATTACTTGCAGACAGAGTATCAAGTAAGAGCTGGATTTACCCGTTTGCTCTCTACACAAGGGGAATGATAAGCTTACGAAAAGGCAATGATAAGGATGCGGCAGGATACCTTGAAGAGGTAACCAAATATGGCGGGACTTCCCCGTTTCTCTGGA
The DNA here is from genome assembly GCA_964611625.1 of uncultured Nitrospiraceae bacterium. Taxonomy (GTDB): domain Bacteria; phylum Nitrospirota; class 9FT-COMBO-42-15; order HDB-SIOI813; family HDB-SIOI813; genus RBG-16-43-11. The sequence goes on from CAZTAM010000005.1 coordinate 9,383, forward strand.
GAAAACAGACTGCTGAAGAAGAGGCAAGAGCGAAACAAACATTGGCCCTCGCACAGAGGGCAAATCTTACACTGGGATTCATGTATCTTGAAAAGAAAGAGTACAATGAAGCAATTAAATATCTGTTAGCTATACCGAAAGACAGCCAATACTATGCAAACACCCTGTTTGGTCTCGGGTGGACATACGCAGGAATGGACAGGTGGGTAAGGAGCGTGGTTATCTGGGAAACGTTATTCTCGTCATATCCGGACAGCCCGTATTCCCTGGAAGTAGCTCCCTATATTGGATATGCATACACTCAATTGAATGCCCATGGGAAGGCTGTGGAACAGAACGGCATAGCCCTCAGGTATTACAAAGATATCTCTTCAAAGATATCAGCTTTAAAAAGCGGGGTCCGTAACGGGGACATTGACAAGCTATCCAGCGCCATAAATATATACGGAGATAATGAGCTTTACGCCGGGCTGAGATTATACAGGGGATTATTGCAGATGGAAGAATACGCCGGACTGTTGAGTCCTGGCATCTCTCCTGATGTTGAATCTTTGATCAGAAGTTCAAAAAAAAGGAGAGAGGTTATACTTGATGACATCAAGAAAAAAACGATGGAACATCTGGAAAAAGTGCAAAGACAGCTTCTTGAAACCTCGGTTGATACCACAATCAGGATGTCACAGAATCTCAGGTTAGAAGGCGGCGGACAGATAAGCAGTGATATGATATTCCATGGTCATGATTAGAATTCTCTTTCTACTATTAGTTTTTCTCCTTACATCATGTGCAAGAGAGAAGATGGAAATAATGAAGGAGAGTAATGTGCGTTCTGTTACCAAAGAGATACTTACATTTCAGGACAGGCCGCAGGAGGCTGCTCTTGAGTATCGCTGGAATGCGCTCAGGGAATATGAAAAATTTATTCGGGACAACAAGGGATATAAGAGTAAATCCATGGCTGACAGTATGCACCAGCTTGCAAATATATATATGAAGATCGAAGAAAATACCTACCAGCGAAATAAGGGTAAGTATGATCATTCAAGATCACGGCTGATGTACAGAGAAATCCTGTCACTTTATCCTGAAAGGTCCGGAAATGAAGAGGTGCTGTACCAGTTAGCCCGAGGCTACATGGATGAGGGAAGCTGGGAAAGTTCTGTCGCAATTCTGGAACGACTGATAAGGGAATATCCTGACGGAGAGTTTACACAGGAGGCTTATTTCAGGCTTGGAGAATTCTACTACGGGATTGGTCAGGTACCAAAATCTGTCACTTATTACCGCCAGGTACTCAGAAAGGATGATTACAACCTTTATGACAAGGCGCTGTACAAGCTGGGGTGGGCACTATTTCAGGGTAAAAACTATGAGGATGCTGCTGACAAGTTCATGTCTCTACTTGAAAGGCGAAATGTAAAACTGACACCTTCCGGAAAGGAAGAATTAGGAGATATCTCTATTATAGAAAGGGACATGGTCTGGGACTCAATAAGAAATCTCGTCCTTTTATTTGATTACATGGGAGGAGTGGAGAGGATTGCAAACTATTTCAAGGTCAGAGGTGTTCAGACTTACGAGCCATACATTTACAGAAAGCTTGGTGACATCTACCTAGATACAGGAAGGTTTAAGGAGGCAGCAGACATATTTGAAGCGTTTATAAATACTAATCCGTATCATGAGGATGCACCTGTATTTAATTCCAGGATCGTAGAGTCGTATATACGGGGAAATATGCTGGACCTTGCGTTCAATTCAAGGATAAGGCTTATAGAAACATACAGGGAGGACGGTATTTGGTTCAAATCCAACAGGAGAAATGCCCAGAAACGGGCAAGAGAAATAGTACAGACAAACAAGCCTCTTATTAAGAATGACCTTTTTCAACTGGCTAAATTTCATTATGCAAAGGCTCGGACATCTAAGAAAAAAGAAGATATTGACGAGGCAGTTACATGGCTTCAGCGATACCCGTTCAATTTCCCGGACGATACAGAGTCAATTGAGCTGAGCTTCGTTTTGGCAGAAATTCTGTTCGAGATGAAATATTACGAAAGGGCTGCAACAGAATATGAGAAGGTGGCTTACCAATATAGCACATCTCCCTTTGCAGTTGAGTCAGGCTACAGCGCCCTCCTCGCCCTTGAAAAGCTTGCGAGGCCATCAGGAGAGATACGTGCAGACAATGAGTATATCCAGAGATATGGGGAGAGTTCATGGCAGTTTGCATCTAAATTTCCGGAAGATAAGAGGGTTCCGGAAGTTCTGTTGAACGGAACCGAGGTATTCTTCCATGTTGGAAACTTCGAAGAAAGCAGGAAAATGGCACAGCAGTTAATAGAACACAAACTCTCTACTGAAAAAAATAAATATATAGCCCAGAAATACGTTGCTGAGAGCTTTGTAAAGGAAGAGGCTTATGGACGGAGTGAAGAAGAGATTAAGAAGGCCATTGCGCTAGTCCCTGCCTCTGACAGGAAAGACCTGCCAGTTCTGGAGAAGGCACTTGCCGCTTCTCTTTATAAACAGGCTGAGGGGTTTAAGTCAGAGGGTAAGATAAAAGAGGCGGCGGACACCTTCAGAAAGGTCTATGATACATCTCCCAATACCGATATATCGCCGGTCGCTCTCTATGATGCAGGAGTTTTATACGAACAGATTAAGGATCCGGACAATGCAATTAATGCGTTTCAGCTGCTATTCCTAAGATATCCATCATCACGATATACCCCGGTAGCTGTTTCAGCATGGGGTGAGATCCTTGAATCAAGAGGTACATATATTAGCGCTGCCCAGATTTACGAAAATGCATCTTCAGTATTGGAAGAAAAGAGCGTCAGGGAAAATCTATTGTACAAAGCCATTCTATTATATGAAAAGAGCGGAAATATTGACACTATGTATAACAATTTTTCCCGAAACTTCCAGCGCTTTCAAACTGAGTTCTCTGATAGTCCCAGACTATTGGAACTTACTTTCCGGGCTGCAGGATACAGAGAGACACTGAAAGACTATACCAACTCCAGGACCTTATACGAAAAGACTATATCACTCCACAAGAGGCTCGGCGCCTCTGCAACCATGGGAGATACCATCTCAGCAGCAAGGTCACAACTCATCCTCGGTGATTACAGGAAGAGGCAATACGAACAGGTAAAGATAGTCAGCCCTGTTGAGGATAATCTGAAAAAGAAGGAAGGTTTGCTGAAAGAGGCGCTTGCCGACTATACTGCCGCTGCTAAGTATCGAATCAGCGATATTACTGCCGAGGCCACATTCAAAATGGGCGTTATGTTTGAACATCATAAGGATGCCATAATGACTTCTGAGAGGCCGTCCGAACTTACCTCAGAACAGTTGGAAGAGTATAACTATATGCTTGAAGAACAGGCATATCCCTTTGAGGATAAGGCAATAGGTATTCATGAGGGTAATGTCAGAAAGACAGTAGATGAAGGGATTTATAATATGTGGGTTAAAAAAAGTTATGAAAGGCTGTCTTCGCTTGTACCGGCGAAATACAAAAGAGATGAAGCAGGGAAACAATATTCAGGGGATTTATCCGATAAGCTGCCGGATGACCCGGATATGTACAACAGTCGTGGAATAACCTTCAGGGTAAATGGTAATTTCAAAAAGGCTGAAGAAGATTACAGACAGAGTATTGCATTGAAGTCTGATTTCAGTGATGCTGTTCTGAACCTCGGCATTCTTTATGAACTGTACCTCGGCAAATATTCAGATGCCTTAAATAATTATAAAGAGTATATTAAGTTAGGTGGTGACAGGAAAGAAGTCCTGTCATGGATTGATATTCTGGAAAAGAGAACAGGTGTCAGATAGCTGAAATGAAAAAATTAATACAAACAATCTTTCTGCTTGTTATCCTGATATGCGTACTATGCATAAACACCTCTTATGCTGAAGACAAAGAGGAAGAAAAAAAGATCATCGTTGAAAAAACAGAGATATTAGGGGTGCTTGAACGCCCTGCGGTCATATTTCCGGTACGTTGGAAATATCCTGAAGGACTCATGCCGGGGACACTCCATTCCGGAAGAAGTTTTAAGAAAGAGATATTGGAGTTTATTGATTTGGAAACTATCAACGAGGAGGGATTATGGGAATAATACTGAGCATAATAGGGTTTTTCAAGGCGGGCGGGCTCTTCATGTTCCCTATCATGCTAATACTTGCAATCGGAACAGCTATAATAATTGAACGATTCAAATTCCTGAAAAGGACATGGACAGACGGCAGTCTTCTGTGGACTAAGCTTGAGGAGAGCATAAAGACTAACCGCATTGATGATGCTATAAGAGAGTGCAGTCTTTCCGAAGCGGCTCTGCCAAAGGTACTATCCGCCGGGTTAGAAAAGGCAAGGTCGGTTAAACAAAAAAGGGACTCGCGGGAGGAACTTGAGAATCATCTTGAGGAGGCTATGCTTGACATAATGCCGCAGCTTGAAAGGCGCACCCACTATCTTCCTACGCTGGCAAATGTATCAACATTACTGGGACTACTGGGAACTATTATAGGCCTTATCAGGTCATTTCAGTCGCTGGCAGTAGCAGATCCTTCACAGAAGGCATTCCTGCTGGCTCAGGGAGTATCTGTTGCCATGAATACAACTGCATTCGGACTTATTGTAGCGATTCCCATTATGCTCTGTTATTCATATATCCAGTCCCGAACTATAAAGACCATTGATGCGCTTGATGCCTATTCAATAAAACTCGTTAACTTGCTTACTTCAGAATAAAAAATGCTGCCTAAACCATCGTCAAGAAAACACAGACTGGCATCTGAAAAAGAACTTCAGATTATTACATTCCTTAATCTTATGGTCATCCTGATACCGTTCTTGCTGATGACAACGGTATTCGCAAAGATGGCAGCAATAGAACTGACACCTCCTTCAGCAAAAGCTCAGAAGTCAGTACCCCCTCCTGAAAAAAGGGATCAGGCAGCAGGGTTCAAACTTACTATAGCCTTACTTGATGATGAGATAAATGTACTGAATGGTGAAACCATACTTGGTGTATTTAAAAAGAATACAGACGGGACTTATGATTTGACCGGTCTGCCTCCCATGCTTTCCAAACTGAAACGGCAGTTTCCTGATGAAAAGGATGCCGTAATACTTAGCAGGCCAAATATACCATATATGCTGATTGTAGAAATAATAGACGCTGTCAGGGGGCAATTTCCCGGAATCTCATTGAACGAAATATGATATACGTACCATCACGCGTAAAAAGACATAAGAATAAATTCGCAATGAATACAGGGCTTAATCTCGTCTCCCTGATGGATATTTTTACCATAATCCTGCTCTTTCTCTTATTTAATGTATCTGGTGAAGATGAGGCTATTACGGTACCTGATATAGTAAGACTTCCTGTATCAGCAGCTACCGTAAAACCGGTGCCTGCAGCAACTGTCTATATTACCGGTGACATGATTCTACTGGGAGATAAAAAGATTGCCAATACACAAGATGTGATAAATAGTGAAGAGCCAGGCATAGAGAGTCTGGAAAAGGAACTTATAATTCAGATGTCACAAGATGAACTGGACGCGCAGAAAGAAGGGGGAGAAAGACGAATTATCATTATGGGTGATAAGATGATACCCTTCACCCTATTGAAGAAGGTCATGTACTCCTGCTCCTGGGCCGGTTACCAGACGTTATCATTAGCTGTGATTCAGAAAGAATAGACTATCATGCCCCCGCCAATTCAAAACAATAGTGAAACAGAGTTCCGGAGAATACTTATCTTCTCTATGGTGGTATACTGTATTTTCTTTATTCTAACTGTCGTGATCCCATACAAACCTGACCGTCAGAAGATTAATATCCGACCGCAGAGGATTGTAAAACTGACAGAAATACCATTGAAGGGTCCCGCACCAGCTGCAGTACCTGCAAAAATCAAGGAAAAACAGCGTTTAACAGAAGAACAAAAAAGACGTGAAGAGGAATTAAAAAAGGCCGAAGCTGAAAAAAGGGCTGAAAAAGAGAAAAAGAAACTTGAAGAGGCACAGAGACTTGCAGAAGAAAGAAGGATAAAGGAAGAAGAAAGGATTAAGGCGGAAGAAATCAGACGCGCTGAGGAAGAAAGAAGGCGTGCAGAAGAAGAAAAGAGGCTGGCAAAAGAACGAAACAAAGAGATAGCTAAAAAAAGCGGTATCCTGAAGGCGATGCAGGGGAGGGGAAAGTCAGACAGCTTAACCAATACAGAAGAAATAGACAATGTCATTTCCCAGTCTCAGGTTAAACCCCAGCAGGGTACTCAACAGGCCGGGACAGCACCTGGAAAACCGGCACTGAAAGGGAGCGACGGGATAGGAAGTGCAATGCTGGAAGTGGCAAATGGAAAACCCGGCAGTCTTAGCGGACAGAGGACAATCTCCAGCAGAGAGCTCGCCACTGTTGGAAAAGGCGATACGTCGTCCCCATTCGCTAAATCCACTCTTTTGAAGAGACGCAGCCAGGAATCAGTAAAGGATGTTATCAATTCACACCGCGGCAGCCTCGATTTTGCTTATAGAAAGGCACTCAGGAGTGATCCGACTCTAAAGGGCATAATATCCATAGAATTCACCCTCGCCCCTGACGGCACCATAATAAGCGCACGTGTTGTATCAAGTACAGTAGGTGATCCGGAATTCGAGGAAGATGTATTAAAGCGCGTTAAAACATGGAAATTTCCGGCTTATCCTGACAGCGGGAATACTATCGTCACATATCCGATAGAGTTTTCACCTGTATGATAATCTGCCGCTTTACATCTTTAATGGGTGTCTCCTTTATTCTTTACAGACATCTAGTGAGTAACCCAGACATGCTGTGTAGGTCTGTAAGAATCCGTCCCAACGAAAATCACGAAAGAATTGAACTTGGTCACCCTCACCTGTGAAAGGATCAAAGAGTCGATTAATTATGTAATAGGTCTGGTACTGCATAGCCTCGGGCAGCCGGAAAAAAGTCATCGATAGACCATTGGAGCCGGGGCGGGCAACACCATGATATTCTGACAGTATAACGTCATCCTTCATTGCAATTATTGATTCTACCCTGTCGACCACCTCTTTAATCAACGGATGAGTATCTACTGTATTCCATCTATCAATACTATCCTTGAGCCTCCCCATAAGATCAAAGAGATCAACATAAACATAAGGTGTTGTTGTGTTATTCAGTTCCTGAGTGTTATCTCTCGCCTCACCCACTGCAGTCATTAATATTCCGTGAATATCCGAATCTTCACCTGAAAGTCCATCAATCAGCAGGCCTGCAAGATCATCTATCTCCAGGGCTAATCCATTAATACTGCTGCCAAGCCTGATTGCTGAGATAGTATATATTTTCCCTTTATCCGGTGTATCGTTTTTGGGATAGAAAACCTCTTCATAGAATGCTCTGTAGCTATCAACTATAAAACGGGAGAGCGTTTCACCTTCCATGAATGGATTATTTTTTAGGGCCTTTAATATCGCCGTATAATCCCACCCGTTTGCCTGACCGGTCTCCTGGGAAAAGACAAGGATATCCGCAATGTTTCTGAATTCATAGGCGGTCTCAATCTGTCCCATCATGCTCGCATCAAATCCCAACAGATCAAAGTAGATGCCTGAATCTTCGAGGGCTTGTCGAACCAGCGTATTTGAGAGACAGCAGGAGACCTTGTCCGTGTCATCCTGCAGGATCCTTCCCAGTACCTGCTCTGCTGCATGATAGGGTATCTTTTTTGCCAGCCCGTCCCCGTGACTCGATAAGATAAGGGCATAACGATCGGCAGGATACTGGTATGCGGCCCATTGGATAAAGTCCCTCAGGGTCTCAGGGTCTGCCATGTTCTGTTCGCCCATGTCTTCAAGCACCGTTGACTGAGCCCTTTTGACAAAAAGCCTTTTCGTCGTCCCTTTCAGGGTGTCAATCTGTACCACAACATTAACAAGGCCTGAAGAGCCTATGGCCTCCATCTCTTTTAAATCGTTTAATAGTGCGCCGGATAAATCGTTGTCCCCTGCCATGTATACCATGACAGTCCAGACAGGATTCCTGTCGCGGTTACAACCCGGGATCAAGGAAAGAAACACTGAAAAAAAAATAAGCAGATAAAGGATCCAATTTATTTTTACCATCTTTATTCTCATACGAGGCTTCGTAGACCAAAAAGAATTATTTAACAATTCCATTACGACAAACTTCGAACCTAATGCCGCGGAGCTCAATTAGAATTGGAACCTGTCGCTCAGCTCTTGAAAAAAAAGGGGCGGGGCTTTTGGCCCCACCCCTTCTAAATTCCGCCATAGGCGGTTAAATTACCGTAAAGGTATATTATTTACTGTACTTCTCCACCAGCTGAGTATTCATCACCAGTTGTTCTGATGACGTTGCCGGCTATGTCAGTAACATTCTGGACCTTTACCGCAGTACCAGCACTTGCAGTCTCAACCTCATCATCACTGATTGCATTTGGTGTTGTTGTATCAAGTATGCCATCCAGTCCAGGAAGAATTCCAGCCGAAAGACCAGTGCTCAAGCCAGTTGGCTCAACCTGAGTAGCAGATGCAGCACTAAAAGCGGCTTGCGTTGTATCGCAAACACCGTTAGCCCCGGTTAAGATAAACCCGGCGCCGGCGCTATCACCGTCAGTATCAACATCATCAGTAACCTGAACAACATCAGTGCCGGTCTCTATACCGCAAACTCCGCTATATCCTCCGACTGGTACGACCTGAATGTCGTCTCCTGAACTGTCTAAGCTATTCGCGATACTGTTACAGATGCCGTTTGGACCAGCATATATCACAGTTCCTACTATTACATCATCATTTGACACAGTTGTATCACTCGTTCCATCTGTGCCATAGTGCACGCATGGTCCGGTATTAGCAGCAAGTGTAGCAATTACGCCGCCGGCAGGTGCAATATACGATGGAATTACATCGTCGCTGCCTGATGCAATACTTGTCTGGAGTATACCATCAGCCCCAGTCCTCATTACAGGTATGCCAACCCCCTTCACCTCTGTTATCCAATTCAATGGATCAGAAAGTGGCAACAACACCAGCCTTGTTGTAGCATCATACAGGATTGCGCCTGAAGTAGTATCAACAGCGCCGGTTCCCCCTGCGGCAAGATTGGTGAAGCTATAGTTTGCAGCTGTCTCAGCACCATCTTCAATTACCTCCTCATTATACTGAAGGACAATTGCAGTGATCAGGTCTGAATCATCCGGATCATCGCATATAGTGCCGATATCTACTGGAATACCACTTACTACAACGCCAGTAGAAGGGCAGGACAATCTTCCGTAGGCTAACGGAGAATCCTCAACAAGTAATGGTCCTACCTTGTCTGCGACCCTGACGACATTGCTCTTGGCTCCTTCAGTCTTATCAGCGCTGACACCAACAGCATAACAATCATAGACGATCTGAATCTCATTGTTCTCTACAAACGCATCATTCTCATCAAAAGAGGAATAACCGTCACAGTAAGATTCACCAGATATGTCATCTTCGTTACAAACTGGAATATTCGAATCTGAATCAACGGCGTTGTCATTGCTGCCAAAATCAATGGTAGCACTCGAACCTGACACATTTGCAGAATACTCGGTGTATCCGTGTGTCTGCTCGGTTGTGCCCCACTTCTGTACTTTGCGGCAGTACATCTTGTAGGTCTTTGCACCAGATGCCTGCGGCCAATCAAATACTGCAGTGCGTGCATTGTACTCATCTATGCTGTTGGCATTTACCAGCGAGAGGACAGGCGCTACAGGTGTCTGTGACCCCTTTGTGCTGAAGTAAACCAGACAGTCATTAGGGTCTTCATCCGTATCTCTGTAAGATGCTGCTCCATTCATCCAGGCTGATGCCGCAGGAGATTCGTCATCCGGACATGCACCCATCTCATCAAACCCTTCATCATAGTCCTCGCCAACACCAATACCATTCTCATCTGTAAGAACTTCATTGATGTTTTTGATCCTGACATGGTAGAGAGATGAAATGCCTGCATCATCAATACTAACTGTCAACTTGTCATTTGTGCTGTTCCATGCAAGTGAGTAGGCAGTATTGCCGGCCTTGGCCTGGTCAAAATAGACCTCGATATAGTCATAGAGATTGCCAATGGCAGCAGGGTCTGTACCTGTAAATGAATTCTGCTTAATCGGCTCACTAAACTCTATCTCGACTGATACAGGACCTGCTGACAGGTCGCTGCCTGGCTCAGGTGAAACAGATATGATCCTTGGACCATGGATGTCAACTGAACATACATGTATCGCATTGGACGCCTGGATGTTTGTCAGCTTAAGTGTACCGCTGTCTCCAGGGGTTGTCTCATACCTTGTGTCCTTCTCTGAAAATGCCTGCTTTGAACCTGTGTCAGTTGTAGGACCGGTGACTACAATCTTAACATCTATTTTTTCCTCTAAATTTGTGGCAGTAAACTTACCGGTTGCATCTGTAAGGCCTGCCCAAATCAGATGGCCATCAGCACCGCTGCCTGAATTATATCCGGAATCATCGTTATAGATCTTAACGTCATAAATCCCGTTTACATTTGACCAGAAGCCAGGGGTGCCTGAACAACCAGCTACCTGAGCCTCGATGTTAGCTGCAAGCTTTCCAACCGTTATTGAAAGCATGTGCGACAACTTATGTACCGGGGTATCATGATTAGTTGAATTCGTACCACAATCTGTTACATCATAATCATAGTCATCATAATAATCATATCCATCCACTGGATCCTCCACCCTGTTAGGACATGGTGCGGAATCATTAAGTGATGTATAACTGACATCCTTATAGGTGTAGACAAATTCAGGATATTGTTTCTTGGTCGAATCGGTGTTATCAGCAACGACCACCCCTTTTACCCTGCTCTTTGCCTTTCTGAGGTCCACTGTCACTAAATATGAATCTGATGCCGTGCCCATCAATGCATCCTCTGTTGCCGGCACATCCCGCAGCACAAACTGCCCTGAAGAATCTGTGGTGGATTCTGCTACACCAACTTTAACCACAGCGCCTTCAATCGGCTGTAAGGTTACAGTGTCTTTTACAACGCCCTGAATAGTTCCCTTTGGTTCAAACGTCGCAGGGTTCGGGTTTGTAGTAGACTTATTTGAATCTTTTGAGCATCCTGCCATTGCGAAAATGGTCGAGAAAGCAACAACTAAAACCCCGGCCATCCATAATGGTTTGATGCCCGCAATTCTTCTTCTTTTCTTCATCTCCTACCTCCTCTCAAATTGTTTTTATTTTTTCTCACTTCTACTCATTCCTCTACTTATATTAACGAACCTGCAGATAATACATTTCAAATCTGTAACCATCACCCCCTCTCCTTCATTCTTCTGAGTTCTTTTATTTCCCAGCATCTGCTCCATATTTCCGCCGTACCCATATCTATTGACTGGTTTACTGGCAGAACCCTATGATCATGATGTAGATTTCAATGATGACGGACAAAATTATCAAAAATACATAACCCTGTCAAGTCTAAATTTTAGAATCAAATAAAGACAAGGAGTAATATAAAAAAAAGAAAGAACTAAACATTGCATATAGGTATAAATAATTAATATGTTAATGTCAAGAAAAAAATCGGGTATTACCATTGGATTGAGTACCATCGGATTGAGTCACTGTAAAGTTTAATTGAAAAATATCACTGCAAGTATACATGACTTAGGAATAGAGTAGCTAAAAGGTAACTTTCTGTCAATAGAAATCTTTTTATGTGAACAAGGCTTTAATAATCCTATCGGTTCCGTTTAGATCTTTCATAACTTCAATCTTTCTAAATGCCTTCTCCGCCTGAATCAAACCCTTTATACTCAATGCCTGTCTGTATCCTATCTCCATTAACAAATGCCCGCCTGCTGCAAGATAATATGGTGACTCGTGAATAATTCTTCTGTAAAAATCAAGGCCGTCTTCACCACCGTAAAGGGCTGATGCCGGCTCATAATCCTTTATCTCTGGCTGCAGCTCTGCCATCTCTTCCGCAGACACATACGGTGGGTTGGAAACTATCATATCTACTTTGCCTTTGAGATTGAGGGACTCTATAGCTGCAAATAAGTCGCCGGGCAGAAAGGTTATCCTGTCACCCGCAGAATTTATTATGGCATTTTCTCTTGCTACCGCAAGGGCGCCTTCAGATATATCAGTTGCGTAAACAGTGCTGTTATTAAGCTCTTTTGCAATGCAAACAGCAATACACCCACTGCCTGAACAGAGATCCAGTATTATGGCTTCTTTTTTGCGGACGCTCTTAATAACCTCGTCTACAAGCAGTTCTGTCTCAGGTCTCGGTATCAGGACATCTTTATTTACCTTAAACAGAAGCCCCCTGAACTCTACTCCACCGGTAATATATTGCAGCGGCTCCCTCCTGCCTCTTCTTTTTATGCAGGAATTAAATTGCTTCAACTCATCGTCGTTCAACGTCCTGTCAGGGTATATAAGCAGGTCCCTGCGCTGACACTTAAGAACGGATGCAAGTATATATTCTGCATCCACGTATGGAGACGGGACTTCCCGCTGTAGAAGATAGCCTTCAGCCCATCTAAGTATTTCAGTAGTTGTCAATGCCTGTTTCACCCGAAAATACCCACCCTCACCCTATTCTGGAGAGGTTATTATTGTTTTATTTCATTTATCTTGACCGGCAGGATGTAAGTTAATATACTGCAAACATTCTGTAGAATCCAGAACATTTATTACAACAAATGAGGATAATATTATCCCAATACACCCACTCTACCCCTGCCCGTTAAGGGGGTAAGGAACCTGAAAGCAGAAAACATTGATGGAACTTGTATTCTTAAAATCACTTGTTATCATCCTTTGCATATCAGCTATCATAGTATTTGTCCTCGGAAGGTTGAAAATATCTTCTATCGTGGGTTTCCTGATTGCAGGTGTAATAGTTGGTCCACATGGGGCTCATCTTATTTCCGATGTAAGGGAAGTCGAACTTTTTGCTGAGATCGGCGTTATACTTCTCATGTTTACAATAGGACTTGAGTTCTCATTGAAAAATCTTCTGAAACTACGCCGCTCAATATTCGGAGGAGGACTCATTCAGATTGTCCTGACTATCGCCGTGGTCGTTCTACTTATATCCCTGTTTACTCAGCATAGCCTCAATATTGCAATATTTGAGGGTTTCCTTGTGTCCCTCAGCAGCACAGCTATTGTTATGAAGATACTCCTTGAAAAGAGTGAGATATACTCTCCTCATGGGCGCATGTCGGTAGGCATGCTGATTTTTCAGGATCTCTGTGTTGTACCTTTCATGCTTCTCATCCCTGTACTCGCCGGCAATGGAGGCAGCGTAGCTGATGTCACCATTACAATGCTGACTGCCGCCCTTGTTGTAGGTATTGTCCTGTTTGCATCAAAATGGGGAGTTCCGCAAATCCTGCACGAGGTAGTCAGCACACGAAGCCGTGAACTTTTTTTTATGACCATTATCTTACTATGTCTTGGCACTGCCCTGATTACCTCCATATTCGGGTTATCACTTGCACTTGGCGCATTTCTCGCTGGTATTGTAATATCAGAGTCCGAGTATGCTGCTCAGGCTATTTCAGATATCCTGCCATTTAAAGAAAGTTTTACCGGACTGTTTTTTATATCTGTCGGTATGTTATTGAATTTAAGCTTTCTTCGTTCACACCTCTGGACTATTTCCGTTATTGTAGTTGTAATTATCCTGGTAAAGATTTTTACGGCTGCTGTATCTGCATCTGTGGCAGGACAGTCATTGCAAAACTCAATACATACTGGTTTCTACTTGTCACAGGTCGGCGAGTTCTCTTTTATCCTTGCAGTTGCCGGAAAAAATTCCGGTCTTGTTACAGATGAGATATATCAATTATTTCTGTCCTCCACGGTACTAACTATGATTGCTACTCCATTTATCATCAACATCTCATCTCCTGCCGCTGTATGGTTTGTCTCAAGGTCTCTGTTCAACAGACTTAAAAGGAAACGCCGGCTTGAAGAGAGGGAACCGGTTCCTGCTAAAAAGACTGGACATGTAATTATTACAGGCTTCGGTGTCAATGGACGTAATCTCGCCAGGGTTTTGAGGGACCTGGATATACCATATGTTGTTCTGGAGATGAACAACAATACAGTTAGAAAGATGAAAAAGATGTCGGAACCTATCTATTACGGAGATGGTACAAGTGTGGAAATCCTTCATAAACTTGGCGTCCAGTCAGCTAAGGTTCTTGTTATAGCAATTTCTGACGCACCGGCAACAAGGAGGATAGTTCAAATAGCAAGAAAAGAAAATCCGGAACTTCACATAATTGTAAGAACCCGGTATGTTGCAGAGGTTGACCATCTCACAGACCTGGGCGCCAATGAAGTCATCCCTGAAGAATTCGAAACGTCTGTGGAGATTTTTTCGAGGGTTCTCCATCATTACCATACACCGAGGAATGTCATATCAGAACATATAGAAAATATTAGAAAAGACTCCTACAGTGTACTAAGAGGTATAGCACTGCCACAAAGAGGTATTACTGAGCGACAGGAATTGCTGGAAGGCATGGAGACAGAAACCTATCTTTTACGTGATACATCAGGGGCGGTTGGCCTCTCCCTGCGGGAACTGAACCTCAGGGTTGAAACAGGCGCCACCCTTATAGCTGTGAAGCGTAAAGATATTGTTCATCACAATCCATCATCCAATTTCGTCCTCCAGGAAGGAGACATCCTGCTTTTTATAGGCAAAAAAGAGGATATAGACCGGGCAGTAGTATATATTGATTCAAAGATAAAGAGCACTATCTAATGTTGTCAATGGCAAACTAATTATGTTATATTATTCACTACTTAGTTAGTTCACGCACTACGGGTGTGTTTGTGCGCGTAAACTACCGGATTTTTACAATGGAGGATTATAAATAAGACATGAACTCTTTCTATAAGAACTTAGGACTTTGGGTCATAATCGGCGGCGTAATGATTCTCTTATATTATCTTTCACAGCAGGGAGCCCCGACGTCGAAGGAAATGGTTTTTAGTGATTTCCTTAACAGGATTGAAGCAGGAGATGTTACAGATGTTGTAATCAAGGAGAAGAAGATTACAGGTACTCTTAAGGATGGAGCCCAGTTTAATACATATGTAATTGACTATCCGAATCTTGTAACTGATCTCAGGACAAAAAACGTAAAGATTACAGTTAAACCTCCTGACGACACGCCATGGTATATCGCCTTTCTCTTCTCATGGGGACCTATCATATTACTGGTAGCTGTGTGGATATTCTTCATGAGACAGACGCAAATGGGAGGGAACAAGGCCCTTTCTTTCGGCAAGAGCAAAGCAAAACTGCTTACAGAAGATCGCAAAAAAGTCACCTTTGCGGATGTTGCCGGTGTGGAAGAGGCCAAAGAGGAAGTGCAGGAAATTATAGAGTTCCTTAAAGACCCTCCTAAGTTTCAGAAACTGGGCGGCAGGATACCAAAGGGGGTACTGATTGTCGGCCCTCCGGGTACAGGAAAAACACTGCTTGCAAAGGCCATTGCAGGAGAGGCAAATGTGCCTTTTTTCAGCATAAGCGGCTCTGATTTCGTTGAAATGTTTGTTGGTGTCGGCGCTTCAAGGGTGAGGGACCTTTTTGAACAGGGAAAGAAGAATGCCCCCTGTATTATATTCATAGATGAAATTGATGCAGTCGGTCGTCTCCGCGGTGCAGGCCTTGGCGGAGGACATGATGAGCGTGAACAGACGCTTAACCAGCTCCTCGTTGAGATGGATGGATTTGAGACAAATGAAGGAGTCATACTTATTGCTGCCACAAACAGGCCTGATGTCCTCGACCCTGCTCTGTTGAGACCCGGGAGATTTGACAGGCAGATAGTTGTGGGAAGGCCTGATGTCCGCGGCAGGGTTGAAATACTGAAGGTACATACCAAGAAGATTCCATTGTCAAATGACGTTAATCTGGAGACTATTGCAAGAGGAACACCCGGTTTCTCAGGAGCCGAGCTGGCCAACCTTGTCAATGAAGCCGCGCTCTATGCGGCAAGAATTAACAAGAAGTCGGTAGAGATGAACGACTTTGAGGCTGCTAAAGATAAAGTCCTGATGGGTGCAGAAAGAAAAAGCCTCTTTATAAGCGAAAAGGAAAAGAAAAACACTGCATTCCACGAGGCAGGACACACCCTGGTGGCAAAACTTCTGCCAGGGACAGACCCAATCCATAAGGTAACCATAATCCCGCGGGGACGGGCGCTTGGTCTTACTCAGCAATTACCTGTTGACGAGAAATATACGTACTCTAAGGAATATCTGTATACAAATATAGCTGTTCTGCTGGGTGGACGGGCAGCTGAAGAGTTAATGATGAATCACATGACAACAGGGGCCGGCAATGATATCGAAAGGGCTACTGATATGGCAAGAAAGATGGTATGCGAGTGGGGAATGAGTGAAAAGCTTGGTCCTCTTGCTTTTGGTAAAAAACAGGAAGAGATTTTCCTTGGACGCGAGATTTCGCAGCACAGGGATTACAGTGAACAGACTGCCATAATGATTGATGACGAGGTTAAACGGCTCGTCATGGAAAGCTATGACCGGGCAAAGAACCTATTGAAAGACAATATAAATACACTCAAGGCCCTGGCAGAGGCACTGTTGGAAAAGGAAGTGCTTGACGGCCCGGAAATCGAAGAAATTATAAGATTGACAACGTCAACAGTGTAACTTACATTTCTTATCCGAATTCAGTTAAGTTGCATCACCTTATTTAATTGATATGAGGAACAAAACCCGTATTATGGGAATATTAAATGTTACCCCTGATTCTTTTTCAGACGGCGGACTTTATATTGATCATGAAAAGGGCGTCAGCCGAGGCATTAAATTAGAGGATGATGGCGCTGATATAATTGATATCGGAGGTGAATCAACACGGCCAGGCGCAGCCCCTGTTCCATTTGATCTGGAGGTCAGGCGTGTTATTCCTGTGATAGAGACACTGGCAAAACGAGTAAAGATTCCTATATCTGTTGATACATATAAATCTGGCGTTGCAAGGCTGGCCATTGAAGCGGGAGCTTCTATTATAAATGATGTCAGCGCATTAAGGTTTGACACCGAAATGGTTCATATAGTACGTAAATACAATGTACCTGTTGTATTAATGCATATGCTTGGAACCCCCCTGGATATGCAGGAAAATCCCGTATATGATGATGTCGTGACTGATGTATTCAACTTTCTAAGCGGACGCATTGCTTATGCAGCTGACCACGGTATCAGCAATGAAAATATTATAGTGGATCCTGGCATTGGTTTTGGGAAAACCGTTGCTCAAAATCTTCTGCTGATAAGGCACCTTGATGCATTTAAGAACCTCGGTTGTCAACTGCTTGTAGGCCCTTCTAGAAAATCTTTCATCGGGACAGTCCTGAACGAGACTGTTGAAGGACGCCTGGAAGGTACAGCAGCAGTAGTGGCGGTTGCCATCATGAAGGGAGCCGACATAGTCAGGGTACATGATGTAAATGAGATGAGAAAGATTGCTTCAATGGTGAACGCGATAGAGGGTTATGGACTTCATTAAAGGTATTATCACCGAAATACGATGGCAGGACATTGTCGACATAGCCATAGTCACATTTGTATTCTACCGTCTCTTTCTCATCATAAAGGGAACACGGGCATTTTATATGCTCATGGGTCTTGTTGTACTATTCGTTACATTTGTTATATCAAGATGGGCCGGGCTATACACACTTGACTGGTTAATACATAGCTTTGGCTCATACATAGTTCTGGCACTTATTATATTGTTTCAACCCGAGATTAGAAAAGCCCTGGTACAAATGGGACAGAATCCTCTTACGAAGAGACTGACACCGATGGAAGAATCAAAATATATTGAGGAGATTATCAAGGCATCAGTATCAATGGCAAGTAAGAAGATCGGGGCAATTATTGTTATAGAGAGAAATACAGAACTTAAAGACCTTGTAGAAATGGGAATTCAGCTCGATGCCCGGATAACCAGGGAGCTGCTGACCAGTATTTTCCTGCCTTACTCGCCTATGCACGATGGGGCGGTTATCATAAAGGCAGACCGTATTGTAGCTGCCGGATGCTTCCTTCCACTAACGCTCAGCTCAGATGTAAACAAGGCGCTTGGGACCAGGCACAGGGCAGCGATCGGCGTGACAGAAGAGACAGATGCAGTAGTTATTGTCGTATCCGAAGAGACCGGAGACATATCAGTGAGCCTTGATGGCAATATGATGAGGAAACTTGATACATCAGCATTGCGCCGTGTCTTGACAAACATTTTTCATCAGGAAAAGAAAAAAGAAAAAAACATATGGTTCGGCAGATTAGGAGAGCGATTTTCGGTTAAGAAAAACAGGGAAAGACTTAACAGGTTTATAGACGGAGATGAGTTACGCAAGTAACGCAGGTCAGATGAGTTATATAAAAAACCTCATATTAGAGAATACTTCCTTAAAATTTGCTTCACTATTTTTCGCGATTATCTTATGGTTTTACATAACACCCATTTCCATGAGGGATACGCTTGAGGTCAATTATGTCCTTCCTCTTGAGCTGAAGAATATTCCTGAGGAGATAATGGTTATTGGAAAATTCGAGGACCGTATTAACGTAAGAATAAGGGGAAGACAGAATGTCCTCAGAGATATAGATCCAACTCAACTGAGCGTCAGCCTTGATCTGTCAAATGTGAAGGCCGGTGAGAGATTCTATACCATTGATAACAGCAATATAAATATTTCGTCGGGTTCAAGTGTTGATGTAATCAGGATAGAACCAAAAAAAATAAAAATTAATGTCGTAAATTCATTAAAGAAGGACGTTAAGGTACAGATAAATATTAAAGGCAAACCAGGGCCTGGATATAAACTCCGCGGGATATCAATTAATCCGTCACACGTTACTGTGGAAGGTTCAGAGTTTGAGGTGAAGTCACTATCTGTTCTGAAAGGGCCGGATATAGACATTACAGACAGAACTGGCAGCTTTTCAAGGGAAGTCAGGATTGACACCCCTTTCCATAATGTCAGGATTTTGGGAAGAAAGGTCATAAAGGTTGATGTGGAGATAAGCAAACTATGAGAAAACTATTTGGAACAGATGGTATCAGGGGTATCGCAAATGTAGAGCCTTTAACTGCAGAAATGACCGTACGCCTCGGAAGGGCGGCAGCATATTTTTTCAAAAAGAAAAAAAACAAGATAGGACATCACAGGATTGTAATCGGCAAGGATACCCGTCTTTCAGGTTATATGTTTGAAGGAGCACTGACTGCCGGAATCTGCTCCATGGGGGTTGATGTTCTGATAGTCGGACCAATGCCGACCCCTGCTATAGCCTTTTTAACACGTAGTTTCAGGGCAGATGCAGGAGTTGTCATATCAGCGTCACATAATCTTTTCGAAGATAACGGCATTAAATTTTTTTCTGAGGATGGCTTCAAACTTCCTGACGATTATGAGATGGAAATAGAAAAGCTGATTTATTCAGGAGAGATAGACAATCTTAGACCTACCGGGGAGGGACTTGGAAAGGCTTTCCGGATTGACGATGCTGAAGGAAGATATATAGAGTTCGTAAAAAACAGCATCCCAAAAGGGCTGGATTTTGAGGGTCTTAAAATTGTCGTAGACTGCGCAAACGGGGCCGCTTACAAGATAACCCCTACCGTCCTGCGGGAACTTGGCGCAGACATAATTACATTAGGTAACAAACCTGACGGAGTTAATATTAATCTCGGATGTGGTTCCCTGCATCCCGAGACAGTTCAAAGGCTTGTAATGGAACATAAAGCTCATATAGGTCTGGCACATGACGGAGATGCAGACCGGTTAATAATGGTGGACGAAAAAGGTGAAATAGTAGATGGCGATAAATTATTGGCGATGTGTGCCATTGAGTTTAAAAGGTCAGGCAGGTTGTCTCATGATACACTCGTTGCAACCGTCATGAGCAACTTCGGGCTTGATATCGCAATGAAGGAAGCGGGTATACGCGTTGTCAGGACACAGGTAGGCGATAGATATGTTATGGAAGAGATGATAAAAAACAGTTACAACCTCGGCGGGGAACAATCAGGGCATGTTATATTTCTTGATTACAATACTACAGGTGATGGACTTTTAACGGCGCTTCAGGTATTGACGCTGATGCAGAAGACAGGGAAAAGTCTTTCAGAGCTTGCATCCTGCATGAAGACATTTCCGCAAAAATTAGTCAATATAAAGGTGCGGGAAAAGAAACCCCTCGACACTTTACATGATTTTAACAAGGTTATAAGAGAGTCAGAAAAAAAACTGGAAGGAAGGGGACGAATTGTTGTAAGATATTCTGGTACTGAGACTCTTCTTCGCATCATGGTAGAGGGAGAGACCAACGAAGAAATAGTACAGGTAATTGATACAGTTTCTGATGCAGTTAATAAATATATCGGAGTATTTTGAAACAACGTATGGAGGTATTATGAAACTATTCAATAAGCTACTTGTCTTAGCAGTATTAATGTTGATATTCCCTTTTATCTCCTTTGCCGAAGAAGACCCAACCATGGAACCGGGATATTATCCTCAGGAATACATTAACAAAAAGAACCCTATGCCATTTAATCTCGATATACTGCGGGAAGGTCGGATGCTGTATAAAGGTCACTGCGAGGTGTGCCATGGTGTCTATGGAGACGGCAAGGGAAACGCTGCAGTAATTGGCAAGTATAAACCAATGCCGCGTGATTTTACAAATACTTCAATAATGTCTAAGAAGTCGGATGGTATGCTGTATTATTCTGTTTCCAAGGGTGTACATGGGACCAGGATGTTCGCAAGGGAAGAGATCATGAAACCGGATCAGAGTTGGTCAGTAATTCATTACATAAGGACATTTTCAAGGGGAGAGGATAAGAAGAATTAATCCATATGGAAGAAGTATCAAGACGGAATTTCCTTACCTCAACAATTAACATCCTTATAGGTGTTTGGGCTGCTGGTGCAGCCTTGTTATCAGGATATGCCGGTATCCGATATATTTGGCCAACAGAAAAAACAGCAGGGCCCCCTGGTGAAGACAAGGTCTCTTTCCCCGCCGCTGACCTGCCTGAAGGAGGTATGAAAAAACTCGTAATCGGCGGCAAGCCGGTAGGCATAATTAAGAGCGATAAATCCCTTTATGCCATTTCTCTGATCTGTACACATCTTGGCTGTATTGTAAACTGGCATCCCGAACAGAACCGGCTCATATGCCCATGTCATGCAGGCGCTTATGACCTTAATGGGGCCGTTGTGGCGGGTCCCCCTCCGCGCCCGCTTCCGAGTTACGATGTAAAGATTACCGGGGATAAGGTAGTTGTAGGATAATACAGTAAGAAATGCATTGAAAAAAAGCAATGAGTGATAATAAACCTAAAAGAAGGAACTGGCTGGATAAGATTGAACGCAGTGTTAACCTGCGATGGATTATAAACTGGTTTGGCCTCGCAACTGGTTTTCTTTATGGCGAACTTGACGACAGGCTTGATTTAAGGACAGCGCTGCAGAAAATACTAAAGAAACCCGTCCCAAAACATGTTAATTTCTGGTTCTGTTTCGGGGGCTTCACGTTCCTCCTGTTTGTAACTAATATCATAACAGGCATACTCCTGCTGATGTATTACAGACCAACTATTGATCAGGCATACGACAGTGTTGTCCATATCACAAACAATGTTCCATTTGGATGGCTGGTACGGGGATTCCATCACTGGGCGGCCAATATTATGGTTATAACTGTGTTAATACACATGATCAGGATTTATTTCCATGGCGCATATAAACATCCAAGGGACATGAACTGGGTCATTGGAATTACACTTTTATTACTTGTGATGGCTTTTGGATTTACCGGATACCTGCTGCCATGGAATCAGGTCTCTTTCTGGGCAACAACTATCGGGGCAGAAATACCTTCTACTTTCCCGGTTCTTGGTAAATATATAACGTATCTTCTTAAAGGCGGAGATGTCGTTGGCCAGCTTGCATTAACGAGGTTCTTTGCCTTCCACGTAGTAATTCTACCCTGGATTACCGTTGGGCTTCTTGCAATGCACTTTCTGATGGTAAGGAGACTCGGCATCTCAGAACCATTATGACGCATATGATAAATATCATACTTTGTTATTAAAAAATATAGTATTATAATAATATAAACTGTAAGGTAAATTTACATAACAACAGGAGGTAACAGAACAATGGTAGCAACTGAGGCACTAAAGAAGGATCACAGACTGATAGAGAAGATGCTTGATATCTTACAAAAAGTAGCAAAAAAGTTTGACCAGGGCGGTGATGTACCTGCTGCTTCACTTAAGAACGCTTCAGACTTCATCAAGACATTTGCAGATAATTATCATCATGGAAAAGAGGAAGACCTTCTCTTCAGGGCTATGGAAGAAAGGGGTTTCCCGAGGGAAGGCGGACCTATTGGTGTGATGTTGATTGAACATGAGGAGGGGAGGGGCTATACAAAGGCATTAGCTGAGGGTATTGATAAATATGCAGCAGGAGACAGTAACTCAAAGAATGCCATTGCTGAGAATGCACGTAATTATTCAAATCTTTTATCACAGCACATTCCTAAAGAGGACGGAATCCTCTATATGATGGCTGATAATATTCTGCCTGAATCATTTCAGGAAGAACTTTTAAGGAAATTTGAAATAGTTGAAAAAGAAAAGCTGGGAGAAGGCGGCTGGCAGAAGTATTCAGATCTTGTAGATCAACTATCCAGGGATTTAGCGTAGCTCACTATGACCACTTGGAAATATTGAGGGGACAAACCTTATGCCCTCTCTCCTATTAGGGGGAGAGGCATAAATAATAACGGACTAAGTAAGACGTAAGCCGAATTCTGTACTTCCATCCGGTTACCCTGACAGAAGTGATGATCATTCCTCTGAGACCCTGATTGCTCAGGACCTTAAGCGACCTAACCCGGAGACTCGGACGGGCAGCCCTTAAACGCCTCCCTATTTGGTCTTGCTCCTGGTGGGGTTTACCGTGCCTCCATTGTTACCAATGGAGCGGTGAGCTCTTACCTCGCCGTTTCACCCTTACCACAGAAAGATGCTTCGCATCTTCACTTATAGCTAATAGCTATGAGCTAATGGCTACTAGTGAAAGCCGTTAGGCTTTCCCGGGCGGTCTATTCTCTGTGGCACTTTCCTTAGGGTCACCCCCACTGGGCGTTAGCCAGCACCATGCCCTGAGGAGTTCGGACTTTCCTCCCTGTCCTCGAATCGGGACAGAGCGATCATCTGTCTTACTTAGTCCGCAGTTATAAATGTACTATTTCTTTACTATCTACCGCCCTGTTTGCAAGTGCATCCGCTTCTTTGTTTTTCTCACGCGGTATATGTTCTATAATAAAATCTAAAAATCGGGATGTCAAATCTTTTGCCTCCTTATACAAGGGCAAAAGACCCTGATTTTTAACCTTATAAATGCCATTTAGCTGTCTTACCATAAGCTCTGAGTCAGAGTAAACCACAACTTTACTTGCTTTATATTTTAAAGACGTCTTAAGTGCAGCTAACAGGGCAGTATATTCAGCAATATTATTTGTTGTAATACCTATATACCCGCCGACTGATTCGATAACAGAACCATCAGCATCCTTAATGACAACGCCAAAGCCACCTTCACCTGGATTTCCCCTTGCCACTCCGTCTGTATATATTGTCAGGACGCTGTGTCTTGTGGTTTCCAATAGAGGATCCTCTTACAGTTAGGGCAGTAGCTTACCTTGTCATTTTTTTTCATTTCAGCAAAGATCTGAGGTGGGATACGTATGTGACAGCCAAGACAATGCTCATTTTTTACAGTAACAACAGCCAAACCCTTTTTATCAGCAAGAAGCCGATTATACTCTGAAAAAAGTTTTGCCTCCATATGAGAGACAATTTCTGCTTTTTGAGATTCCAGCTCTTTTAATAACTCAGCGAGTTGGTCAAAATCCTTTTCAATTATTTCCTTCTCTTTATTAAAGACCTTCTCTTCTTCCTTAACAACATGTTCCTTCTCTGACCGTTTTACTTTTAATTCATCAAGTCTTTCAAACAGGATTAATATTTTTTCTTCTATATCTGACTTTTCCTGTCCTGCTGTATCAATCTCCTTGAGCAGTGCATGATATTCCTTATTAGTCTTAATCTCAGGAATTTTCTCTTTAAGTTTAGTTACCTTAGACTCTGCATCCTTAAGCGAACTTTCAAGAGATTTACGATCCCTGGTTGCAGAATCAAAACTTTCGGATGCCTCTGATAATTCCTGTTGTGCTTTATCGAGTTTACTCCTCATGGAGGCAATAATTGACGGCAGGTTTTTTTGCTTAACTACTATCTCAGCAATTCGGAAGTCTATTTCCTGAAGTTGAACAAGAATTCTTAGCTGATCACTTTGTATAAAATCCATAAATGAACGTCAGATTATAACATATTTAATATAACTTACAACTGCAAATCACCATGTTGAACATGGTGGGCCCACCAGGACTTGAACCTGGGACCAACCGGTTATGAGCCGGTAGCTCTGCCAACTGAGCTATGGGCCCTGCAATCCTACTCAATAAAACTCTTGAGACGCTTACTGCGGCTTGGGTGTCTAAGCTTCCTTAAGGCCTTGGCTTCAATCTGACGTATCCTTTCACGAGTAACATCAAAACTCTGGCCGACCTCTTCCAGTGTATGATCCGTTATTTCTCCTATCCCGAAACGCAGCCTCAGGACCTTCTCTTCCCTTGGCGTAAGTGTCTTCAATACAGAGTCAATCTGTCCATGCAGGTTTGCCTTTACGGCAGCTTCCAGGGGAGACACGACCTTTTTGTCCTCTATGAAATCACCCAGATGGCTGTCTTCCTCCTCTCCGACAGGGGTCTCCAGGGAAATAGGTTCTTTTGCAATTTTTAGTACCTTCCTGACCTTATCAACCGGAAGTTTCATTTCTGCAGCTATTTCTTCAGGTGTTGGTTCTCTGCCAATCTCCTGTACAAGCTGTCTTGATGTGCGAATCAACTTGTTAATCGTTTCAATCATATGCACCGGTATTCTTATAGTCCGTGCCTGATCAGCAATTGCCCTTGTTATGGCCTGACGTATCCACCATGTTGCATATGTACTGAATTTATAGCCTCGCCTGTATTCAAACTTATCCACTGCCTTCATCAGTCCAATATTCCCTTCCTGTATAAGGTCAAGGAACTGAAGACCACGGTTGGTATATTTCTTTGCTATACTAACTACCAAACGAAGATTTGCCTCAATAAGCTCACTCTTGGCTATCCTGCTCCGCAACTCTGCCATCTCTAATGACTTTACAGACTCCTTAAGTTCATTGGCAGGTATAACGACTTCATTTTCAATCTTTATCAGGGAATCAACAGCAGCTGACCAGGTCCTCTCTAAACTCAATATCTCTTCTTCCCTTTTATTGATTTTATCTGCCAGTCTCTTTAATTTTAACTTGTTCCCCTGTATTTTACCGAAAATGCCTGGAAGCTCATCAGCCTTGCACTTCATCTTTCTGCTGCATACCTGTATTTCATTCTCTCTGCGATGTATTTCCTTATTGTATTCCTTCAATTTCTCAACTACCATATCAATAAATTTAGCATTTAGATTAAGAGAAACCACTATTTCGATTATCTTTGCCCTGATTGCTACAATTCTGGTCTTGACTTTTGCAAGCTCCTTAACTTTCAATGTCCCGGAATAAACCTTTTTCTGCTGATTTTTAAACTCTCTGTAAGTCCTTTTAAGCCTTTCAATAGCCGTTAATGTCTTTTGCTTCAACTCCTCCACATCCTGCTCTATTATCTCCTCAAACTCAACATCCTCCTCTTCATAAGTCGACACAAACTCATGAAGGGTGACCTTGCCGTTTTTCAGCCTGTCTCCAAATACAATTATCTGGCTGAGAGTAAAAGGCATACCGAAGATTATAGATTCGATCTCCCTCTTGCCTTCTTCAATCCTTTTAGCAATCTCTATCTCACCTTCCCGGCTTAACAGGGAAACATCTCCCATTTCTTTCAGGTATAACCTTACCGGGTCATCTAACCTGGCTATACCGACACTCAGATCTCTCTCTTCTTTCTCTTCTTCCTCTACCTCTACCTCTTCTTCATTAACAAGCTTCTGGTAATTTTCTTCTTCTATCTGATCAACAATGTCTATCTCCATCTCCCCAAACATCATCATTATGCTGTCCATCTCATCAGAAGAAACAAAATCTTCAGGCAAGGCATTATTAAGCTCATCATATGTAAGATAGCCTTTTTCCTTACCTACAGTAATAAGGTGCTGAACTTCAGCTATTTTCTCATCTTTTGCCATGTTTTTTATTAATTCCTCCCTATTAATATTTGACGTAAAAAAAGCATTATACTTTTTTGGCGTCAACTAGTTACTTTCAAATAAAAACCGTCTCTTCTGATACAACTGCTGCATCTCAACCTGCAATACTCTGATCTTGTTATGCATCCCGCTGCTCTCAGCGGATGACAACTCACTTTCCAGGCGTTTTAACTCCCTTTCAAGCCTGTTGCGCTGCAGAACCCTTATGCAATCAACTAATGTCTTTTCCGGTACATCAAAATGTAAGTCATAGACACCTAATCTTGATATAATTTCTTTTACTTCATCATCACAGCTTATATCATTAATAATATCATGAAGTTCCTTATCTGACATTGAGAGAAACATCCATACTTCACGTAATCCTGAGTCAGAGAAATCTTCATCAATCAGTTTACTGCGCGCAATCTTTCTCAGGTTCAAATCCTTCAGTACAAGGAAAAGGATGTCTTCTTCAACACCTGATTTTTTCTTAAAACCTCCACCCTCTCCGGCCTTATCTCGCCGCCTTGTAACGGGTAATTTACCAGCCAGCTTACCTCCTCTAAGCAATTCAGACCTTAATATCTCTTCCGAAGCCCTTATCTCTCTTGCTATCTTTTTTAAATAGTAGTCCCGTTCAATCCTGTTACTGATTTTTCTAATAAGGTTAAGACATTCTTCTGCCACCCTAACCTTTGCGTCTATTGACTCACTCTGTTTCTTATTTGACCACTTTTCAATAATTCTATCTATCTCAAACTCAACTATGGCTTTGGAACTGTTCAATAACTTTAAAAAAGAATCTTTGCCATGCATTCTAATATAACTATCCGGATCTTCCCCTTCCGGAAGCAGTAAAACCTTAGCATTGATCTCACTGTTTAGAAAGAGCTCAACTGCCCTTCTTGCTGCATTAATACCAGCAGGGTCAGAATCAAATGTTAAAAAAACCTCACTCGTAAAACGGCTCAGGCATTTGAGGTGATTCCCGGTAATTGCAGTGCCAAGCGTTCCCACAACATTTTGTATGCCAGCCTGATGCGCCGCAATAACATCCATATATCCTTCGACAATTACAGCATAGCCAGATTCCCTAATATAGTTCTGTGCAAGATCAAGACCATATAAAAGCTGCCTTTTACTAAATAGAGGAGTTTCAGGGGAATTAAGATATTTGGGGCTCGTATCATCCATTACCCTCCCGCCAAAGCCCACTAACATGTTATGCATATCATAAATAGGAAGCATTACCCTCCCGCGGAACCTGTCGTAATATCCTTCCCCCTTACTCTTAGTAACTATAATACCTGCTTCTGCCATAATTTCATTAGTTATTCCTTTATTTTTCAGATAGTTATACGCCCTATCCCATGAGTTTAAGGAATAGCCAATATTAAACTTTTCTATAGTCTCCGGAGAAATACCCCGCTCTGACAAATATGTCCGGGCTAATGCTCCGTCCTTAGATTGAATAAGGATGTTATGATAGTACTCTGCTGCCAACTTATTGGCTTCGAATAGTTCCCTTTTCTTATTATCCTTACCTGCAGAATCAGCCCCTTTATCTGCGATCCTGATACCAGCATCTTCCGCAATTCGTTTGACGGTATCTATAAAGGGCATCTTCTCATACTTCATTAAAAAAGTTATTACATTTCCACCTGCACCACATCCAAAACAATGAAAAAGCTGCTTTACCGGACTGACAATAAACGATGGAGTCTTTTCAGAATGAAAAGGGCAGAGACCTGCATAGTTCTGCCCTGATTTCTTGAGAGAGAGATGCCTGGAAATTACTTCAACTATATCCTGACTTCCTCTTATCCTGTCTAATAATTCTTCAGGAATATATCCATCCAAGGGGAGATTCCCCCTAATTAATGTTTCGCTGCACTCATAAGTTCTTTTATAATTGAACTTACTTTTGTTCCTTCAGCCCTTCCTTTCACACGCGGCATTATGGCCTTC
Source organism: uncultured Nitrospiraceae bacterium (assembly GCA_964611625.1). Lineage (GTDB taxonomy): Bacteria > Nitrospirota > 9FT-COMBO-42-15 > HDB-SIOI813 > HDB-SIOI813 > RBG-16-43-11. Next base: position 37,797 of record CAZTAM010000005.1, read on the forward strand.
ATTATCTTTCCCATATCATTAAAAGATGTCGCCCCTACTTCTTTTATTACTGCCTTAACTTCCTTAAGAAGTTCTTCATCAGTAAGAGGCTGAGGCAAATATGCCTGTAAAATCTCTATCTCTGCGTTCTCTTTTTCAACAAGATCGCTTCTGTCACCTTTGCTGAATTGTTCTATTGAATCTCTTCTCTGTTTTATACCGGAAATTATTACTTCAATAACTTCTTCATCTGACAGAGGTGCCTTCTTTTCAATTTCCCTATACTTTATATTAGACTTTAACAGCCTGATGACAGATGATTTTATACTATTCCTGCCTTTTAACGATTCCTTAAGATCTTCTGAGAGCCTGTCTATCAGTGTCATATAATTACACCTTTTGACGCTTTGCTGCCTTCTTTTTTGCGGCTAAAGCCTTGCGTTTGCGCCTGACACTTGGTTTTTCATAGTGCTCCCTTTTTCTCATCTCAGAGAGTATCCCTGATTTTTCACACTGTTTTTTGAACCGGCGGAGGACGCTTTCAAAGGACTCATTGTCTTTTACCTTTACCCCCAGCATATGTTATCCACCCCCTTACCTGAAAGATTATATTCATTGCATTATTTAGCAAAATTCTTGGATTGTTAAATATAGCAAACACTAGTTACACGTGTCAAGTATTCTTTTCTCCAAACATATTGCTTTTTAATAAGTTTTATGCAATAATATTTCAAATTAGGACTGGTCACTCTTCTGACCAAAGAATGGTATGGAGAACACATTACTCCTTAATGCTACTTATGAACCACTGAAGGTCATCTCGTGGAAAAGGGCTGTTACCCTGTTGTTTCAGGGAAAAGTTGAAGTATTGGAAGTATATGACCGTGAAGTCAGGGGCATCAGATTCAGCTTCCATCTTCCTTCAGTTCTGCGACTCCTTAAGATTGTAAAAGCCCGAAACATACATACTGTAAAGTTTTCACGTGCCAATATCTTCGCCAGGGACAACCATACCTGTCAATATTGTGGCATAAGGTTCGATGTCAGGGACCTTACATTTGATCATGTCATACCTGCTGCAAGAGGTGGTAAGAAAAATTGGGGAAATATTGTTACTGCCTGCTGGAAGTGCAACAACAAAAAAAGCGGTCATACCCCTTCACAATGTGGCATGCGTCTTATAAAGGAACCTGTTGAACCTAAATGGCTTCCGCATATTACTATAACTATAGGCATAAGACGTACTCCTGAGAGTTGGCGGGATTATTTATACTGGAATGTTGAGCTTGACCACGACGACTCAGGATGAATCTGTGTAATATCACGCATATTACTAATTTACCTGAACATCATTCCTAATCATCCTGATAAATAGGGAGTATCTCATCCCAATCAAGATCAATAACAGACTTATCCCAAGGTGTTTTCCCGTAGAATAAAACGTTGTCCGCCTTTATGTTTTTAAATACTGCACCCTGAGACTGGACCTTTCTCAAATCAGAATGGCTAAAATCTGTATCCTCTAAAGTGGATTCTCTAATATCCGCTCCTCTTAAGTTGGAGTTAAAAAGATTTACTTTTTTTATAACAGCCTTTTGTATTATAGAATCCTCAAGATTAGCCAGTGTAAGACATGAGTTAATAATTTTAATACCTGTCAAATCACTTACCTGAAACCTTGCCCCTGTAAAATCTGAGTGTTCTATTACAGCATTATTTAATCTTGTCCTCTGAAAAAATACCCTCCTTGCCTTTACGTACTTAAGGCTTGCATTCACCAGCATGCATTCTGCCATAAAAGCATCGTTTAGCACGGAGTAATCAAGCTTAGCGTTAATAAACGAGGTACAGGTGAGGGTGGCACCTGTAAAATTAATACCCGTTAAATCCTGGTTATCAAAATTAAGGTAGCTTAAGTCATATCCTTCCAGATTCTCACCTTTTTTATATTTTTCAAGGGCTTCTGCTTCTGTCATCGTTTTCCCATGTTATGTAAAAAAACCTTTAATGCCTGCCATGTCAGCACTAAAGGTTTTTTCATACTGAATTATCTTAATTATGGTCTGTAATCTTCAAAAAGGCTTGAGACATTGAAGTTGTCACTTCCTTTGTGCATCTTTTTCAGTTTTGCTATCTTTTCTTCAAATGTTTCCTGCGCTTTTTTGTAGAAAATACCTACGGGAACCTTTGCTTTCGGATCGGTTCTGTGGTCCATAACCTTCTCAGAAAGTTCAAACGCCTTTGCCTTGTCTTCAAGGTTGGTGTGACCATAAACCTCCTGGATATTTTCAGTTCTGCCTTTGTAGTAAGCAAATGTTTCATCCAGGTTATATGTAGGACAAGGAGATAGAATATTAACAAAAGAGAACCCCTTGTGAAGAATTGCCTGCTCAATGACTTCACCTGAGTGTTTGGGGTTACCTGCATAAGTCTGAGCAACAAATGTAGCTCCATATGCAAGCATCAGACGAATTGTATTCATAGGCTCGTCTAATGTTCCGTAAGGTGTTGTCGATCCTTTCATGCCGAGGCGGCTTGTAGGAGAAACCTGGTTTTTTGTAAGGGCATATATGTTGTTATCCATGACAATAAGCGTCAAATCCATATTCCTTCTTGCTACATGGGCATTATGACCGCCGCCGATAGAGAAGGCATCGCCGTCTCCTATTGTTATAACAACTGTCGTATCTGGTTTTGCCATTTTGATTCCTGCTGCCACAGGCACTGCTCTACCGTGGCATGAGTGAAAGCCAAAGGTATTAAGCCATAAGGGAAGCCTGCTTGAGCATCCAATACCCGAAACTGTCGCAATCTTATAAGGATCCAGCTTGAGTTTAGAATATGCTGAACATATTGCAGAGGTTACGGAAAAATCTCCACATCCGGGGCACCAGGTTGGTTCTATATCACTCCTGTAATCTTTAGGTTTTAATTCAAGCGCTATTGCCATTTATCTGCTCCTTTTATTATATATTTTAACAGTTTTATTGCTGATATTATATTTTCCCCTGCTTTTCATCAGACTCCTTTAGTAAGATATTTTTCCGTAAAATCTTCAATCTCTTTAGGAATAAACGGCTCCCCCCTGTAAACATTCAATTTTACAGGATTGACATTATTTGTTTTTGCCTTTACAAGCTGAGCAAATTGTCCCTGATAATTGGCCTCAGGTATAATAACTGTTTTAACCCCCGATGCAAACTTTTCTATTTTTTTTACAGGTACAGGGTATACAATCTTAGGATACATTGCAGATACTTTGTATCCTTTATTCCTTAATCTTTGTACTGCCTCTTTTGTTATAGATGCTGTTAAGCCCCATGCGATAATACCAACTTCTGCACCCTGCTGCTCATCAATCTCTATATTTGCATATTCGTCTTCAATATTTTCAAGCTTTCTCCATCTCTTTTCTGTCATCATGTTTCTTGTCTCAGGATTTGTTCGCGGCCCTGAGTCTTCTGCATGCTCAAGACCTGTAGCAGCATAGCTTGCACCGTATATACCGGGAATACCCATAGGAGATATACCTGACTCTGTATTTTCATATCGCAGAAATTTTTCCTGTTCGTCTTTTTTACCAGCATACGTAACCCGGTTTTCTATTTTTATTTTAGATATATCCGGAACAGGGATAGCCTCTGTTCTAATTGCCAATGAGGCATCCGACAGCAGAAATACAGGCATCTGGTACCTCTCAGCCAGATTAAATGCGTCAACTGTAAGGTAGAAGTTATCTTCGACATTTGATGCTGCCAGAATTATCTTTGGAGTGTCACCGTGAGAATTATATGCCGTAGAAAGAAGATCTGCCTGATCATGCTTTGTAGGCATGCCTGTTGACGGCCCCCCCCGTTGAACATTTACAACAACAACCGGCAGTTCCGCCATTGAGGCAAGACCTAAAAGCTCGCTCATCAAGTCAAGACCCGGACCTGATGTAGACGTCATTGTTTTAACACCGGCAAAGGAAGCGCCAAGACAATTTGCTATTGATGCAATCTCGTCTTCAGCCTGATATACAAAGCCATTAGCCTTGAGTATCATAGAAGACATATAGTTGGCAATTGTAGTAGCAGGTGTTATTGGATAACACGAAAAAAATCTGCAGCCTGCTGCCATACCACCAAGGGCAACAGCCTCACTCCCTTCTACTATAATTACATCTTTTTGAGGTGTTGGAGAAGGGAATACCCGGGAATCCGTCTTTTTAATATTTTCTCTAACATACTTTGAACCAGCTTCTATCGCTTCCAGGTTTTTATCTACAACTGCCTGACCCTTTCTTTTAAATTTATCCATAATGCTTTGCTTCAAACTATCCATAGGAACTTTAAAAATCTCTGACACAGCGCCCAAAGCAACCATATTTTTAACTATAGGAGATTGCAACTCAAATTTTGCAATTTTTGACATTGGCACCGGGTACATATAAACATCCTTGTGATCTTCAGGCTCAAAATCCCCGCCTGGAAAGTCATACACCATTATTTTGCCAGGCGTAAGTTCTTTCTTGTTTATTGCATAGGCCTCGCCGTTAAAAGCAACCAGAATATCAAAAGTATCACCCTGAGAATGTATTTTTTTATCAGAGATTCTCACCTGACTGAGAGCATAACCGCCTTTAATCTCAGAAGGAAATGTCTTAAAAGTTACAACCTCCATACCGGCCCTGGTAGCTGCCTGCATTAAGAAGTCTCCGGAGCTTATAACACCCTCTCCTCCCTCTCCTGCTATACGCATAATGATGTCTATTGCCACAATTTACCTCCTTAGGGTTATGATTATTACGCTTCTCTTAATATTATAAAACTGATGATGATGCTTTGAGTTAGAAATAATATAATTATCTATGTCACAGGTTATATAAAAGTTCAATTGAAGTCTTGCATCAAGCTAAGAAACTTTCTTCAACCGCCGCCTTCTATTACCCTTTAACACTACTGTTGGGCTAACTCTATTCTCCAGTATAGTAGAATCAACAATGGTTCCGCAAGTAATACATCTCCAACCATAAAAGAAATATTGACTCGATTCTCCCATGTCAAAGAACTTCTCATAAATCATTAGACCATCACATTTTGGGCACTTCATTTTAATCACCATTCCTTTCATCACACCTTTCATAGAAAGATATATAACAAAGGTTGCAATTGCCTTGCCAGAATGATTTACACTGATATATCAATGAGTTATGCTAAGGTAGGGTCGAGGCTATGCGTTTCATCCTGAAACATAATTAATATTTACGGACCCGGATAAGCCTTAGACAAAATAAATATCTCATAAACATGAATGCTTCAATATGAAACAATGCGTTTCATTTGTGAACCAAAGACGAGTCATCTTCCAGACCATAAGATTTTACTTTTCTCCAGAGGGTAGTTCTGCTGATACCCAGGCGCCTTGCGGCTTCTGAATACTTCCATCCTGTCTCCTCAAGCATCCTGTGAATCCATTCTTTTTCCACATTATCAAGTGAGGATACCTGTTGCGAAGTTGAAAAATTCAACATCTCACCTTCGCGAATAAGCTCACCGGGAAGGTGTTCCGGAAGGATAGTGTTGTCTTTGCTGCATATGAATGCATGTTCAATAATATTCTTCAATTCACGTATATTACCGGGATAGAAATAATTAAGTAAAACGTTCATAGCCTGAGGAGCAATATTATCAATAGCCTTTCCCATTGATTTATTAAATCTTTCCACAAAGTGTGTAATCAGAAGTGGTATATCTTCTCTGCGGTTCCTCAATGGAGGTAAGGAAATTGGAAATACACTAACCCTGTAGAAAAGGTCCTCTCTGAACCTGCCTTCCTTAACTTCCTTCAAAAGGCCTTTGTTGGTGGCGGCGATTATATGCACATCCACTGATATTGTCCTGGTACCTCCAACACGCTCAAACTTCTCTTCCTGTATCACCCTGAGCAGCTTGGCCTGAGTGGCAAAACTCATATCAGCAATCTCATCTAAAAAAATTGTGCCGTGATTAGCCAGCTCAAAGCGGCCAATCCTGTCCTGGTGTGCCCCTGTAAATGAGCCTTTTACATGACCAAACAACTCACTCTCTATAAGAGTATCAGGGATTGCAGCGCAGTTTACTGCAATAAACGGCTTATCCTTTCTGGGGCTGTTATTGTGTATTGCCTTTGCAATAAGTTCCTTTCCGGTTCCGCTCTCTCCCTCAATCAGTACCGTACTTTTTGTCTGAGCAACTGACGGAAGGATTGCCATGATCTCTTTCATCCTCCTGTCTTTGGTCACAATATTATCGAAATGATATACATCTGCGAGTCGTTCTTTCAGTTCTTTAATCTGTGAAATATCCCTGAATACTTCAACAATACCTATCATGCTCCCTGTTTCATCAAATAGTAAATCAGTATTGATGTTAACGGGTACACGGCGTCCTTCTTTGTTCTCTATATAGCTTTCATAATTTGATAGTCTCTCTCTCCTGGCAAGTGTGCGGCGCAGAACACAGTCATCAGTAGCACAGATATTACTCCGGATAAAATTCTCGCATCGTTTGCCTATAAGGGCATTGTCCGGATAACCAAGAAGTTCCTGCATTGCCCTGTTTACATAATTAATCCGGCCATCAAGGTCAATAGTCAGGACACCATCACTTATACAATTAAGGATTATACGTTCTTCCATAATAAATGTTCCAAAATTTAACAAATGTTAACAGGTCTGAATGTTTAAGTCAAGTCAATGGGCTGATAATGGACCTATTGTAAGAGGTAAGATCAAGACCTGACCACATTATCATTACGGTGTAAGAATTATCTTACCAAAGTTTTCTCTGTTGAGCATGCGCTCCTGTGCCTTACGCGCCTCTGATAAGGGGTAATTAGAATCAATAACCGGTCTTAATTTATTCTGACCAACAAGATTTGTTATCTTTAGCAGGTCCCTCCGCGTCCCCATTATGGAACCCATAATAGTCTGCTGACGCATGAAAATAAACCTGAGGTCGATTTTGACTTCCGGACCTGTAGTAGCACCACATGTAACAAGTCTGCCGCCCTTTGCAAGTGATGCAATGCTTTTATCCCATGTTGCAGGACCGACATGCTCAAATACTACATCCACTCCTTTCCCATTTGTAATATCTTTTACCTTGTGAGAGAAATCCTCCAGAGAGTGGTTAACAACTTCGTCAGCACCAAGTTTTGCTGCGAGTTCCAGCTTCTGATCGCTGCCTGCAGTTGCAATTACACGGGCACCGGCAAGCTTTGATATCTGAACAGCGGCTGAACCAATGCCACTTCCTGCACCTATTACAAGTACGTCCTCTCCTGGTGCAAGCATTGCCCTTTCTATAAGCATATGCCACGATGTAACAAAAGTAAGCGGAAAAGCGGCAGCCACTTCAAATGACATGCCATCAGGAATATGAATAATATTTACAGCAGGCGCCTTTGCAAACTCAGCATATCCTCCATCAATCTGACCACCAATGATTCGATAGGTTTCACAGAGATTGTCCATACCTGAAAGACAAAATGAACATTTAAAGCAGCTGAGACCAGGGGCAATAATAACCCTGTCACCTGGTTTTATACACCCTTTATCAACTTCATCACCAATATCTTCTACAACACCAGCGATATCACAACCTGATATATGAGGCAAGGCAAGTTTGTAAGCAGGTATACCCTGCCTGACCCATATATCCAGATGATTAAGACCACAGGCCCCGACACGCACCAACACCTCATCCCCGCATAAAGAAGGTACCGGCACATCATCATAAACAAGCTTTTCAGGCCCGCCGAATTCATGGAAGACAGATGCCTTCATGGTTTAATCACTAACATTGTTTTACCATCTGTGTCAAGTTCTGCAATGCCTGGCTGCAAAAAAAGCTTACATGATCAAATTAATGCAAATGCAGAAAATATATGCTATAAATATCTTTCTATGGAGCAATCTGAAATCAAATGGACCCTCCTTAAAGATACCTTCGACAACCTCTGTGACATATCACGTCTAAGGGATCACATAAAAAATGACCCGATAGAATTCCCTCATCTTCATGATCACCCCAGAGACATAGAGCTCGCAGGTTTTCTTGCCTCTTCCCTCGCCTTCGGCCGCATTGATTTATTTAAACCGGTAATTAAAAAGATCCTCTCTTTTGCAGATGGCAGTCTTTATGAATATGTAATCAACTTTGATCCTGACAATGAAATAAAGAACTTTGAAAACCTCTACTACCGCATGTGTAAAGGAAGAGATATCGCAGCCCTGATATTCATATTAAGAGAGGTCTTAAGAAAACACGGCACTATCGGCAACCTCTTTCATTCATGCTACATACATCAAAACTCATTAAGAAATACTCTTGGCACTTTTGTAAGATACCTTAAAGAGACCGATACAACCCCGATTTATGGCAAAGCAATTACGCCGCGGGGCTTACTTCAGTTAATACCTGATCCAGAGAACGGCGGACCTTGTAAACGCCTTAACATGTTTCTGAGATGGATGGTACGGCCTGCTGACGGAATTGACTTTGGATTGTGGAAAGAGATCCCTCCATCAGCCCTTGTCTATCCCCTCGATACTCACATCATAAGAATCTGTAAAGAGTTGAATATGACGAAAAGAAAAACAGCAAACTGGGCCATGACAGAGGAGATAACCGATAAGTTCCGTCTTATATCTCCGGATGATCCGCTAAAATATGATTTCGCTCTCTGCCACCTTGGTATTTCAGGTAAATGGAAGGAGGTTCTATCTAATGGAACAATATGAGATAAATCTTGACTTTAACTTCATGATGAGGGAACAGATCGGAGAGGACTCAGGTATAGATCCCGGGGATATAGATTTTCATTCTGATACTGTTAGGACTATCCACGAAGGATTGACTGCCAAGAGAAAAAACGGTGAACTCCCCTTCTTCGATCTGCCGTATCAGGATACAAGCCAAATTAAATCAATTGCGAAGGACATAACAAACAGTTATGAAAACTTCCTTCTTATAGGTATAGGCGGCTCATCTCTGGGGCCTCTCTCTATCCATAATGCCCTGCATCCTCCATTTTATAATCATGTGTCGGCAGGCGCCGGAAAGGGAAGGCCAAGGCTTTATTTTCTTGATAATGTCGACCCTGATGAAACAGCTGCACTCATGGAGATCCTTGATCTGACGAAGACTGTCATTGTGGTAATTACCAAGTCTGGTGGCACTGCTGAGACAATGGCGAGCTTTCTGGTACTTAAGGAAGCAATTAAAAAAGCAACTGGTAAGATCGATCCTTCGCAGGTAATTGCTATTACTGACCCGGAAAAAGGTGATCTCTTAAAAATTGCAAAGCAGAATGGTTACAGAACCCTTGAGATACCTGCGGGAGTAGGAGGCAGGTTCTCTGTATTGACTCCCGTAGGTCTTCTCTCTGCGGCAGCGTCCGGAATCAACATTGATGAGATGCTTGCAGGGGCTGCCCTTATGGATAAGCGGTGCAGTAACCCCGACATATGGCAAAACCCTGCGTATATGAAAGGGATACTTGAATATATGTTTCAGACGAGACAGGGCCGGCATATATCGGTAATGATGGCCTACTCTGAGGCATTAGGCACCATCATTGATTGGTTTGTACAGTTATGGGCTGAGAGTCTGGGCAAAAAATATGGAATTGACGGACGTACCATCTTCACGGGACAGACACCGGTTAAGGCAATCGGTGCAACTGATCAGCATTCGCAGCTGCAATTATATATGGAAGGCCCACATGACAAGACTATAACATTTCTCAGGGTTAACAAATTCCATAACACCGTAACAATACCAGAGGACTTTCCAGACATGGAGGGGATAAGTTACCTTGGCGGTCACACACTTAATGAACTGATCCTTGCTGAGCAAAGGGCAACCGAGGTGGCGCTTGCAGGGAACGGAAGACCCAGTTGCCGCATAGACATACCGGCAATAACACCCTCAGTCGTCGGACAGTTATTTTACCTGTTTGAGGTCCAGACAGCATTTGCAGGCGGACTCTACAAGATAAATGCCTTTGATCAGCCCGGCGTGGAAGAAGGGAAAAAGCTGACATTCGGGATGATGGGAAGAAAAGGTTTTGAAGATAAAATAAATGCGGTAGAAGGAATAAGGCCTGACACCAGATATATTATTTAGTCTTTCTCTCACCATTCATTTCATTACATTGACTATTCCATACGTGAATGTTAATGTATACGATTGTTTCAGAGAATAGAATATGCTGGATATTAAACTGATAAGAGATAATCCTGCGAAGGTTCAGGAAGGCTTTAAGAAAAGAGGTGAGACGATAGATTTAACATCTCTCCTAAGGCTTGATGAAGACCGGATTTCGCTTCTTAAGCGGATTGAAGACCTCAGATTCCAGAGGAATAAGACATCGGATGAGATAGGTAGACTTAAGAGGGATGGAAAATCTGCTGATCAATTGTTAGGACAGATGAAGGGGGTCTCAGAAGAGATCAAGCAGCTGGAAACAGCCATAAGGGCTATAGAGGAAAAGGAACAGGATATACAATTAGTATTTCCCAACATCCCTCATGAATCAGTGCCTGTTGGTAAGGATGAAAAGGAAAATGTTGAAATACGGAAATGGGGAAATGTCCCTCAATTTGCTTTCGAACCAAAGCCTCATTGGGAAATAGGAGAAGACCTTGACATCATAGATTTTCAAAGAGCGACGAATATAGCAGGTGCAAGGTTTTCATTACTGAAGGGATCAGGTGCATTGCTTGAGAGGGCGCTCATCAACTTCATGCTTGATCTCCATACCAGGGAGCATGGATATAAAGAAGTCGTGCCTCCTTTCATGGTGAACAGAAAATCTATGACCGGCACTGGTCAGTTGCCAAAATTTGAGGACGAACTTTTTAAGATAGAACGAGACGGGTATTATCTTATCCCAACTGCTGAAGTGCCCGTGACGAATATTCATCAGGGTGAGTTATTGCAGGCGGACACGCTTCCGTTATATTATACTGCATATACGCCATGTTTCAGACGTGAGGCTGGTTCTTATGGAAAAGATACGAGAGGGTTGATCAGACAGCATCAGTTCAACAAGGTTGAACTGGTTAAATTCAGCCGGCCAGAAGAATCTTATAGCGAACTGGAGAAACTGACTGATAATGCAGAAGAGGTATTAAGGAAACTCGGACTTCCTTACAGGGTCATTGCCCTATGCACAGGAGATATAGGATTTTCAGCGGCAAAGACCTATGATATAGAGGTTTGGCTCCCAGGTCAAAACACCTACAGGGAGATTTCATCATGCAGTAATTTTGAGGACTTTCAGGCGCGACGTGCTGATATAAGATATAAGTCCGGTACAGGCAGGACTGAATACGTCCACACACTAAACGGATCAGGACTTGCAGTGGGCAGGACACTTGTGGCAATATTAGAGAATTGCCAACAGGAAGACGGAACAGTAGTAATTCCTGAGGCGCTAAGAAACTACATGGGTGGAATGGAAAGGATTGTCTGAATCCTGTATTGATTGACAGAAGCATATAACTAAGTAACTAAGAACGTCAGAAATGACTTTCTACATGGCGGACGACGAAGGAAACGGTGACGTACTTTACAGGGTAACACTCAAAAACGCCCAGGTGAGGATTCCCTGAGGAGTCCAACGCCGCAGCAAGGCATTTATGACGTTCGTAGCACGTGGAGGGGTGGCCGAGTGGCTTAAGGCGACGGTCTTGAAAACCGTTGTGTGATGAGCACCGTGGGTTCAAATCCTACCCCCTCCGCCAGGAAAATTGCTTCGCAATTTTCACATATAGCCTGTAGCTTATAGCTAATGGCAAATATGGAAAATGCGAAACCTATTAAATGACAGAAATTATTTTAACATCACCAAACAATAGAAGTTTATGCCGTTTAGGTTTAAGTCATTCAGGGTATATAACGAGGCAAAAGAATATTGTAAATTTTGCAGAAAACATGTATTTGCCAGCATAACCGACAAGAACCTTGCCGATCAGATAAGTCGTGCATTAAACTCGATTATCTTGAACATTGCTGAAGGTTCCGCTGATAAATCAGATACCGAGTTCGCAAGATTCCTGGGAATTTCAATTCGATCTGTTTACGAGACCGTTGCGGGTTTTGATTTAGCAGAGACTTATGGTATGATTCCAACTGATTTGAATTTGGATATTGAGAATAAGGCTGAGAGGTTGGTTAAACAGTTAAGTTCATTTCGCTCATCTTTAGCTAACGGCCCAAAGCCATAGCCCAGGAGCTATAAGCCATAAGCTACAAGTGATGCGAAGCATCCCAGGAGAGGTGGCCGAGTCGGTCGAAGGCAGCTGCCTGCTAAGCAGTTGTGGGGCTAATAACTCCACCGTGGGTTCGAATCCCACCCTCTCCGCCATAGTTAAATAGGGACAGCGCCTGTTTATTTAACTTATAACATTTAACTCCGGGAAGACTAAAGATAAAATGAATCATGTGAAATCGATAAAATTTATTTTTCTTTTTTTTGCACTCTCTATTATTTATCTGATTGGTTTTAATGCATGTACAAAGAAGGAACAACCTCAACCGCGTCAGCACGAGCAGCAGGCAGTTACGCCCGCACATATTGATATTCAGATGCCTTCAGCTGAGCAGATGAAGATTGTAATCCCAAATGAGATTAAAGCAAAATGGAAGGGAGTCATAATAACTGTAATGGACAAACAGACCATGAACAGCAGAGACTACAATATCCCGATAGGGTCAAAGTTTACTATATCAGGCAGTACTATTGAAGTTCAAACCGGAACTTTCCTGCCTGATCTCAAGATTGAAGATAATGTTTATTCTTCGGAATCTGCAGAACTTCTTAATCCTGCAATACAGGTCGAAATAAAAGATAGCGGTAAGGAAATCTTCAAGGGCTGGTTATTCCAGAAATTTCCATCTGTCCATCCATTCAAACATGAGCGGTTTTCAATTACATTAAAAGAACCTGTTTCTGCTTTATAAAGAGGTGTGAAGGTGCCTGAATTTCTTGTACTTCAGCATATAGAATGTGAAGATCTCGGTACAATCGCAGACGTAATGTCTGATAAAGGCATCGGCCACAAGTATGTCAGACTCTTTGATGGTGAGACTGTTCCGACTGATCCTGCCGATTACTCCGGCATTATAATACTTGGCGGTCCCATGAATGTCTATGAGGAAGACGTTTATCCATATCTTAAAGATGAGGACATCCTGATAAAGAAGGCAATTCATAACGACATGCCCATGCTTGGAATCTGCCTGGGAGGGCAGTTGATTGCAAAGGCAGCCGGGGCAGGAGTACGCAAAGGTGAAAAAAAGGAGATCGGGTGGTACAAATTAAAACTCACAAAAGAAAGCAGTAGTGATCAAGTTTTCAATATACTGCCACAGGAGCTTAATGTATTCCAGTGGCATGGTGATACATTTGATATCCCTGAGGGAGCTGTGAGATTGGCCGGATCAGAATTGTTCCCAAACCAGGCATACCGACTCGGCAGCAGGATTTATGGCCTCCAGTTCCACCTTGAAGTTACAAGGGAGATGATACATCAATGGATATCAGAATACAGTGATGAACTCTCCACACTGGATTACATTAACACCAGCAGAATAATTTCAGAAACACCTGCATATATAGAAAATCTAAACCGGTGTGCCGGACTCTTCTTTGATAAATTTTTCGAATAATAGAAGACTAAAGTACATTTCTGCCATATCCGATAAACAAACTGGAACGTGACAGGAAGATAAAAATATATTAATTAATCAGGGGCCGAAATGTTCAGACCGCTTATAGAAAACCGTAATGTAGATGAGATATTTGTAGCAGACGAACTCTATTGCAATTTTTGCGTTGAGATGCATCAAACAGCAACTGCCGGAAATGATACTCCTGTTGCCCTGCCTCCCTGCAACAAGTGTACGGGACTCATCTACGCGATGAAGTCCAAGATATACTTCGTGGTCAACTAATACAAACACTTTACATTAAGTTACACAATGAATGAAGATTTTCTTTACGTTAGTATTAAATATTTTTCATCTCTTCTGTAATCTTTACAGCTGCCTCAACCGGATCTTTTGCGTCCCGAACAGGACGTCCAACTACAATAAAGTCGGCGCCAAGCTTGGCGGCATCACGCGGTGTAACAATTCTCTTTTGATCATCTCCTTGAACAAGAGACCATGCCGGCCTGATGCCGGGTGTAACAATTATTAATTCGTTTCCCAACTGTTCTCTCATAACTGATATCTCACGGCCTGAACATACTATGCCGGCACAACCCGATGCCTTTGCCATTTTTGCCCTGTGAATTACCAGATCTGTCAAACCAACATCGTCTCTGAGCAGGAGAGTCTTTTTTAACTCTGTCTCTCCCTGACTCGTCAGAACTGTAACAGCCAAAATTTTAGTTTTATCGGTAACACTGCTTACAGCCGCTTTTAACATTTCCTGTCCGTCACTGCTGTGGACGGTAATGAATTCCACATCCTTAATATAGGGCGTTTTAAGCGCCCTGCGGACGGTTTCAGGAATATCGTGAAATTTGATATCCAGGAAAATCCTCCGGCCTCCGGATTCAAGCACGCCTTTTATCGCGTCCGGTCCTGCACTCATAAACAACTCAAGGCCTATCTTGAACACGTCAACATGGTTTTTTAACAGGTTTACATACTTTAATGCCTGGCTTAAATCAGAAAAGTCCAGAGGAAATATCAGTTGCGTTGACATGCACTGCAATATAACATATTTCCTCGTGAAAATGCACTATCACTTCATTAGAACAGGATATGCATTGCCCGCCATGTCTGAATAATATATAATTGTCTTCATGTCAGACGATATAAGAAAAGCCCAGTATCAGGTTTTTATAGTTTCAGATGCCACAGGAGAGACAGCCGAGACTGTTATGCTTGCGGCCTTGTCACAGTTTAAAAAGAAGGACATGATAATTACGCGCATCAGCAATGTAAGGACTGAAGAGCACATACGCAGTATAGTTAAAGACGCCGTTGATCTAAAGGGGCTCATAGTATACACCCTTGTATCTGAACGTCTGAGAAAGGTTTTTAAAGAAGAGGCATATAAATATGATGTCCTTACAATAGACATTATTGGCCCCATACTGGATACACTCACCTCTTATCTCGGCAGGTCCCCTCAGGCCAAACCGGGACTAATTCACAAAGTGGATGAATTATATTTTAAGAGGATAGAAGCAATCGAGTTTACAGTAAAACATGATGATGGACAAAATCTCCGGACTATCGGTGAGGCTGACATTGTACTGGTAGGTGTATCAAGGAGCACTAAAACGCCTCTGAGTGTTTATCTTGCTAAAGAGGGATGGAAGGTAGCCAACATACCGATCGTCCTCGATATCCCGCTGCCCCATGAATTATTTTTTATGAATCAGAGCAAGATCGTGGGTCTGACTGTTGATCCTGAAAAACTTTCCAATATCCGGAGAGTGAGGCTAAGGCATTTGGGACAGGAACAATCTGCATACGCTGACATAGACCACGTCTCACAGGAAGTAATTTACTGCAAAAACATCTGCCGGAAAAGCAAGTGGCCTATAATAAATGTGACAAACAGGGCCGTGGAAGAAGTGGCAAGTGAGATTGTGGCGCTGATTATTGGAAAAGACAGGAGGGTGGAATAAATCCCTCCACACCGGTGTATTCTTCTTACAAGTGTTCCAGGAGATTTTTAAAAAATACCGATGTCTTTACATCCCCTTTGATTGTGAGCTTTCGCGAGAAAAAGAGACTGTCTGCATCAGCCTTATGCCGTAACAGCTTAAGAAAAGTATCAAATTCACCCTGAAGGACTACATCAGGTTTCCTCTTACTGTCAAACTCGACCATTACTCTTTCGTCAGCCACATAAAACAAATAACTCCGGTCAATATCACTTGCATGCAGACGGAAGACTTTACCTCTTATGCCTCCGAGTCTCTTACAGACACCGGGGTTTTTATTGATTGTCCTGTCAACTATTATCTTAAATATATGGTTGTGAACTTTGTTTGGTATAACCCGCAGCAGATTCTTTACCCACATATTCCCAACCCGGTTGTCCGTGGAACCAGCCATTACTAATCCCCTCCGGTGCAAATTTTCTCAACTCTTCAACAGCGACAGACGGGATAATACTCCCATTAATGACACTGTTATAAATATGAATAATTTCTGAAGTAGCAGTTGCATGAGGAATTATACGCATATACCCTATGCCGATATCCTTCAGTAATTCCATCTCTTCAATCATACATACCTTTTGTGCGCTTACAATCTGAGTTCCATTAATATTGTAGACAGGCATCTTATCCATAGTTTCAAGGGGCATTCCCTCCGGATATCTTATACATGAGATTGCACAATTTTCCTTTGACACCCCGAGCGCACGCGCCGTATAACACCGCCATGAAAAGGCCAGGGGGAGATTTCCAAATGTAATAATCTCCTTCTCAATTGACGGCACTGATGATGAAACAGACCTTATGGCATCACTGCCCAATTCCGGCATGAAGACAATCCGCTTTACGCCGATGGAGGCGAAGTATCCTGCAGCAGGTCCATTGTAAATTGCAAGATGAGGACCTGCAATCGTCTCTTTTCCCTCGCAGAAATTCAGGATGCCTATATTGTTAACCTCAATGGGCGCAGGTAATGTGCATAGCTTTTCTGCAAACTCAAGTTCCTCCTGATTCGTCATTAAACCAAAGGTGGATATGACTACTTCCTTTCCTGCATCCGTCAGCATTTTACATATTGTCATCAGCATATCAGGACCTATAATAGCACGCTTACTGCATACTACTTCGCCGACATATACTACAGAAACTGCAGTGTCTGCTATCTCTTTATAGAATGAGATAATCCTGTTCTTTTCCCACAGGAATGGGATTGGTCCAAGAGATAGTTTCATCCTAATTATTAGACTCCCTGTCATTCCACGTCCCTGTATTCCCAAACTCGTTTCGGGATCTTTGGACCTGGCTTTGTGAACTGCAGCAAGCAGTTATCTTATACTCATTGTTCATTGCTGCCTGCTTATTTATTTGCCCTTGTAACATCCAACACTCGGCGCCAGGCCTTCAAATAAAGACTGTAAATCCGTTCCTGCTTTCGGATCAGTCCCGGCATTTCCATCTTCATAGTATTTATCAACAGCCTCCCTGAATGCCCTGACCACCTTTTCTACATATATCCTGCTTCTCTGTCTCCCCTCAATCTTGATAGAATCTATCCCTGTCGATATTATCTCCGGCAGGATTTCAAGTACATTAAGTGATTCAGGGTCTTGTATGGAATAGTTCAACTCCCCTGTTGCACTGTTATAATAACGCCCCTTGCATGGAGTCGGATAGGCCACCTCTTCAATTGAGGAACACTTATTTAATAGGACACTACCTGACATTATTTTCATCACCCCTTCTTCTTCATCCTCCTCAAAGTTTATGAACCTTGGATGTGAACACGCACCATATGTATTAATTGACTCACTGGTTAAATATGACGAGAGGAAACACTGCCCCTCGCTGTTTATGCAGAGAAGTCCCATGGCAAATATCTCAAGTTCTACAGCCGTCCTGCTCTTTAATGCAGCTATTTCATCTACAGTCAGTACCCTCGGCAATACCACCCTTTTAACAGCAAAATGTTTACGGTAGAACTCAATTGCCTGAGCATTGGAGGCGCTTGCCTGCACAGAGAGGTGCAGCCTCTTGTCCGGATACTTATTCCTGACATAGGAAAGGACTGCTATGTCAGAGGCAATTACTGCATCAGCGCCGGAATCATACGCCCTGTCCACAACATTATATGCAAGAGAAAGCTCTTTTTCCTGAGGGTAAGCGTTTACAGTAATGTACACCTTTCGACCCTTGCTGTGAGCATATTGAATGGCCTGATAAACCTCGTCTTCTGTAAAATTAAGGGCCGGAAAATTCCTGAGATTAGTGTCGCCTGCAAATCCCATATAAACAGCATCGGCACCATTATCAACAGCAGCCTTAAGAGAAGGCAGATTTCCTGCAGGAGCACATATTTCTATTTTCATAATATCACACAGTCAACACTTTTATAAAAACAAGGACTACTATAATAACAATCATTACTATAAAAACAATAGAAATAATCACCCGGCGTTCAAGCTCGTTCTGATATGAGAGGACATCCTGCATAATTTCCTTCGCAATAGTAATCGCACCCTCTGTTTCTGTTGATACACCTGCTAAATTGTGGGTATAGATCATATTATTAATTGTCTCAAGCCGGGTCCATCCCTGGGAGTATTTTACCTCAAGCGCGTCAACATTAAATCCGCTCTTTTTTATTCCGTCTATGCCCTTTCTTGCCTCATCGAGTTTTTCATGGGCTGTTTTTATAGAAAGCTCTATATCTTTTGGCAGATCTGTGCTCTTCAGACTTGTCATGTATACTGCTAATGCATTTGCCTCCCTGTCCAGAAGGTCTGTCTTTGGCATTATAGAACCTGGCACAACCGATGCAGGATCTTTAAAGTGTGTTATATGCCATATGACATCATGAGAGGGTATATTCCCTTCATTTGTCAGGTCAGGACCAAGGTCTCCGCCGGAACCTTCTATTTTGTGACAGCCGGAACAACCCTTTCTGTTATACACCTCTTTACCTATTGCTACCAGTTCATCCATACTTAAGTCCTGTGTCTCTGCATATGCTGTTACACTAAAGATTATAAAAAAAGAGAATGTTATTAATAAAATGCGGAGAATACCTGCAGTCTGTTCACTGCTGCCTGCGTCCTTAGCGGCCGCTGTCATGAAATATGCCCCCATACGGTAAACAGAATAAATATCAGTGTGCAGAATATCCCCAGTGCAATTGCTACAGGTCTTTTTCTGTATGCCCTCTCTGGATTTCTGTCAATAAACGGGATTGCATATAACAGGAAAACAAATGCAATCTCAAAAACAACTCCTATAGCCTTCGGCGCCCAATCTCCCAGGAACCTCAGGATATCAGCAACCTTAAGAAGCTGATAAGCGGCCAGAAAGAACCATTCCGGTTTAATATGTTCCGGGGTAGCAAGAGGGTCAGCCTTGGGAAACATTGGTGCAGGTGATAAAAGGGTAAGAATAGCAAGCAAACCAATTATAAGAAACGCACCCCCTATTTCTTTAAGGGCGTGATTAGGCCAGAAGGGTATACTCCCCCCTTCTTCTTCGTAAACAGGTTCTAGAATATCCCGAGCAGATAAAACTCCGACAGGAATACCGTTTTCAATGACTACCAAATGTCTGATGTTGCTCTGCGTCATCATCTCATTTGCAGTAGCTGCCGAGGCATCTGAACTAATTGAATAGAAAGGTGCGCTCATTACACTTTCTGCAGATGTTGTATATGGATCAAGACCACCTGCCAGCACCTTCCTGGTCATATCTACATCTGTAACAATTCCAACCAGATCATTGTTCTTTCTGACAAGGACACTCCCGGTCTTTAATTCACGCATGATCCTTGTTGCAGCAATAATTGGCTCGTGCGCTTCTACAGCAACGATCTCCCTGCTCATTATCTTTTTTACCGGGATAAGAGGGATCATGTAAATATTTCCTTCTGCAAGGTTTTACATACTACAAACTTGAATAGATAGACTACGCAGATTTTACATTCTGCTCATTTGAATAAATAAGGATCGGTTTTGCGCGTCCTGTTATGACATCCTCATTTACTATGCACTCCTGGATGTCTTTCTGAGATGGTATATCATACATCAGTTCGAGCATGACTTCTTCCAGAATCGCCCGTAATCCCCGCGCCCCAGTCTTGCGTGCAACTGCCTTATTAGCTATAGCATTAACTGCGCTGTCTGTAAACCGTAAAGTCACCCTCTCAAGGGCAAACAATTTCTGATACTGTCTTATAATCGCATTACGGGGTTCCGTCAGGACTTTAACTAATGCATTGTGATCTAAATCTTCAAGTGTAGCCAATATAGGAAGACGCCCTATGAATTCAGGGATAAGACCAATTTTAAGCAAATCCGCTGTCTGTGCATGGGGAAGTATTTCTCCTGCTGTCACATCCTTCCTGCTTTTTACGTCAGCACCAAATCCCATTGCAGACTTTCCAAGCCTTTTTTGTATTATATTCTCAAGTCCGACAAATGTGCCTCCGCATATAAACAGAATATTTGAGGTATCTATTTGAACAAACTCCTGCTGAGGATGTTTACGGCCTCCCTGAGGAGGGACACTCGCTACAGTACCCTCAATTATCTTGAGCAATGCCTGCTGAACACCCTCACCTGATACATCTCTTGTGATAGAAGGATTTTCACTCTTTCTGCTGATCTTGTCTATCTCATCTATATAGACAATTCCCCTTTCTGCCCTTTCTACGTCATAGTCTGCTGCCTGAAGAAGCCGCAGGATTATGTTCTCCACATCCTCTCCTACATAACCAGCCTCAGTAAGTGTAGTGGCATCAGCTATAGTGAAAGGGACATCGAGTATCCGTGCAAGCGTCTGAGCCAGTAGTGTCTTGCCTGTGCCGGATGGCCCTATAAGAAGGATATTGCCCTTTTGAAGCTCAACATCGGTCATTATTCGCACATCAGCAAAGAGCCTCTTATAGTGATTATGAACTGCAACCGAAAGTATTTTCTTTGCCCGGTCCTGACCTACAACATAATTATCAAGTATGTCTTTAAGCTCTGATGGTTTGGGTAATTTTAAGGGTTTCTGACCCTTATCCTCTTCCCACTCCTCAGATATTATATCATTGCAAAGATCCACACACTCGTTGCAGATATACACAGTCGGGCCTGCTATGACCTTTTTAACCTCGTTTCTGCTCTTTCCGCAGAAAGAACAATGTGCATCACCTTCTTTTGTCTTATTCGGACTCATTTATTTTTTTAACTCCTTCTGGTGTTCTCTGTTTTAAGACCTCGTTGATTATACCATACTTCTTTGCCTCGTCTCCAGACATGAAGAAATCCCTCTCCGTATCCTGTCGTATGCGTTCTATAGGCTGACCGGTGTGTACTGCAAGTATATCATTAAGTGATTCTTTCATCCTAAGAATTTCTTTAGCATGGATCTCAATGTCGGTAGCCTGCCCCTGAAATCCACCCATTGGCTGGTGTATCATAATCCTCGCATTCGGCAGGGCAAATCTCTTCCCACTGGCACCGGAAGCAAGGAGCAGGGCCCCCATGCTTGATGCCTGCCCGATGCATATCGTTGATACATCCGGTTTTATATATTGCATTGTATCATATATGGCAAGGCCGGCGGTAACAACACCACCAGGACTATTAATATAAAGATGAATATCCTTATCCGGGTCGTCAGCCTCCAGGAATAAAAGCTGGGCTATAATTACATTGGAAACATGATCATCTATTGCCGATCCGACAAAAATGATCCGGTCCTTGAGAAGCCTGGAATATATATCATATGACCGCTCTCCCCTGCTCGTCTGCTCAACAACAATTGGAACTAACATATCGTATTACCCTCCATTCAGACCCATTTTACTTTTTCAATAATAAGGGCGATGACCTTGTCCTCCCGAATCTTGTCCCTGATGTTGTCCATACCGCCATCTACAGATGAAATATAACGCTTTATTAATGCCTCATCCTGCTGACTTTTTTTGGCCATCCTCTTTATCTCTGCTTCCACATCTTCATCTGCTGCATTAATCCCTTCGATGTCCGCGACAGCAGTAAGCAATAAATCACTCTTTACAAGCTCTTCGGCATGAGAGGTATATTTATCCCTGAGTGCCTTTTCTTCATCAGGCTCAAAATTATCATTCTTACCCATGAACTTCTTTGTCCGCGCAAGAAAATTTCTAATCTCCTTCTCTACAAGAGACGGAGGTGTTTCTACAGGATTTAATTCAATAAGCTTTTTTATTATATTACTTTTGTAACGGGCTTTTAGTTCATCTTCCTTCTGCTCTCTAAGCCTCTCCTTCACCTTCTCCTTCATTCCGGCGAGCGTCTCTCCTTCACCGGTGTCCTTTGCAAGATCATCATTTATCTCCGGCAATATCTTCTTCTTAACCTCTGTAATCTTAACCTTAAATAAAACATCCCCTTCCGGTATTCTGATCTCACGTTCTTCCCCAAGGTGCGCCCCCAGAAGCCCGCTGTCTATCTCCGGAGCCACCATTTCTGCCCCGGATTGAAATTCTACACCTTCCTTCTTCAGCTCTTTTACGGGCTGGCCGCCGGCAAACCCCTCATAATCAACCCGGATATAGTCTCCTTTAACTATGGCATGTTCTTCGTCGCAGACTTCTAACTGTGCATTCCTATCCCTTATTTCGTCAATTCCTGCTGCAACTTCCTCTTCAGATACAGTTACATCCTCTTTTTTCAGCTCTATACCTGCATAGTCAACGCTCTCTATCTTCGGACTGATCTCAACAGTTGCAGTAAATGTTAGCGGGCTCCCCTTTTTTACGTCAACGTTTTCTATATTCGGCATGTCAACAGGGGTAATACCGCTTTCCTTAACTGCCTTATAATAGTATTCAGGGACAAGTTTCTTTAAAATGTCAGCCTCTATATCATCTTTAAACCGCCGTTCGATAACAGCCAGCGGTATCTTACCCTTTCTGAACCCAGGCACTCTTGCATTCTTACGCACGTTATCATATGCCTCCGAATATTCCTTTGATACTATATCCGACGGAACCTCGATCTTTAATGTCCGTTTAATTTTTGAGACTTCTTCGATGTCAATCTTCATTTCTGACTCTTTCCTTTCTGATTATGTTGAAAAGTATCCATCTGCTGTGTCAGGAGAATATTTTTAAGCTTCAACGTACAACTCAGTACGCCCCAGCTCAAAACTATTCTCCTTCCCTGCACATGGACACTTTTGAGCACAATCGCAATGGTGCGAGAGGGGGGAGTTGAACCCCCACGGTTGCCCGCTGGATCCTAAGTCCAGTGCGTCTGCCAGTTCCGCCACTCTCGCGCGATTGTGTTGAAAAGCGACCATCTGCGGCATCAGGAGTAATAATTTGAGCTTCAACGACAACTCAGTACGCCTCAGCTCAAATTATTACTCCTTCCTTGCATCCAGACTTTTTTAACACAATCGCAATGCCTGGACTTCTTTAGCTTAAACGCATTGCCGGGACTTCATTTGAGTAAATGGTTCCATGCTAATTTACTTGAATATTGCCGGGGTTGTCAAGTATAATGCCTCTCATGCCGGAGATGAATATCATAATCACACTGCTGATAATGCTCTTTGCCATTATCCTTTTTTCCATCGAGATAGTGCCTATAGATATAGTTTCTGTCCTTGTGGTCCTTGCGCTGATATTTTTCAAGCTGCTGTCACCTGACCAGGCATTTCTTGGATTCAGCAATACAGCTCTCGTTATGATAGGAAGCGTGCTCATCATGACCACTGCCCTGGTTAAAAGCGGTGTTGCGGATAAGATTGCGCATTACATCCTGAGGTGGTCCGGGAATAGTCCCATACGCCTTCTCTGCATATTTCTTATTACTGTAGGGATTATCTCATCATTTATTAACAATGTAGCAGCAACCGCCATACTGCTCCCCTCCTCTGTAAGTATAGCACGTGTGGCTAAGATCAACCCCTCGAAGCTTCTGATGCCGTTAGCATTCGGGTCAATGCTTGGGGGGACATGTACCCTTATTGGCACATCTACTAATATTGCAGTATCCGAGGCATTGCCAACATACAATGTAGCGCCTTTTTCATTATTTGAATTCACCCCTATCGGATTGATTATTTTTCTGGGGGGTATTTTGTTTTTCATAACAATCGGATATCTTCTCCTCCCTTCCAGAGACAAGGAAGCTGTCATGGAAGACTATGGCATCAGGGAATACCTGTCTGAATTCAAGGTAATGCCATCATCAGCACTTGTTGGTTCAAAGGTAACTGATGGTGTATTCGGAAATATACAGGACCTGTCGATAGTCGGAATATACCGTGAAGGCAATAACATATATATTCCTGGCGATCATTTTACGTTAGAGGCCGGCGATTCGCTCCTCGTAGTTGGCGGTATAGAAAATCTTGCAAGGGCAGGCCAGACAAACGGATTAGAAATAAAATCAGGTTATAAACACACTGACAAAGATCTGGAACCAGGAGATGTGCGAATGGCTGAAGCAGTAATTGCTGCAGATTCGCTCCTTGAAGGAAAGACATTGAAAGATGTCAATTTCAGACATACCTACGGACTTTCGGCTATCGCACTTTATCGCCACGGTATATGTCTGCGCGAAAAAGTCGGCAGGATACCCCTTCGTGTGGGAGATGTTATTTTACTGCAGGGCGAAAGGGACCGCATTGATACACTGGGAGATCTCTTGAAACTCATTATCATAGGGGACGTCACACCTGAACGGTTCAGGACAAAGAAGGCCGGCATTGCATCCATCATCTTCCTTGCAAGCATTATTGCTGGAGTAGCCGGCATACTTCCGATATCAGTCTCCTTCCTGACAGGTGCAGTACTGATGGTCCTGAGCAAGTGCCTTTATCCGGAAGAGGTCTACAAATCGGTAAACTGGCATCTCCTTATACTGATAGGCGGGATGATAACCCTTGGTATTGCTGTTGAACAAACCGGCACAGCTAAATATCTTGCAGACATACTCACAGAGGTAACATCAAGCTACGGCATTTATGCCTTGCTTGGCAGTTTTTTTATCCTGACAGTAGTTCTGACACAACCTATGTCTAATGTCGCGGCGGCACTCCTTATCCTGCCTATTGCCATTCATTCAGCACAGAATCTCGGTGTAAATCCAAGGACTTTTGCCATGACTATTACAATTGCAGCATCATGCTCATTTATTACACCCCTTGAACCGGCGTCTGTCCTGGTTTATGGTCCCGGAAGATATCGCTTCATGGATTTCGTCCGTGTAGGCCTTCCTCTTACCATCGTGGTATTTATCATTTCACTGCTACTGATACCTGTCTTCTGGCCGCTATAATATAAAGAAAACGTCGTCCGTATTCAGGTGGTTATTTTAAATTGTTATTGACAAAAATGGTTCTCTTTGATACATCCTTTACATAACGGTAAAGGAGACATATGCAAATAAAAAAATCCCTCAGCATCATATCACTGACAGGCATTCTGGTTATCAACGCATCCTCCCATAGCTACAGCCAGTCTTCAGGAGCAACTAATGAAGAGATAAAAGATGGGAAAACGTCTGATTATACAATAAAAAAAGGAGATACACTCTGGGACATATCAGAAGAATATCTGAAAAACCCCTTCCTGTGGCCAAACATTTGGGAAAAAAATGACTACATCAGGAACCCGGATCTTATTTATCCCGGCAATAGATTAATCATACCATCTTTTATGCCATCCAAGCCGGAGACTGCTAAAGAAGAATCCCCTGCTGCAGATTCCTCTTCTGATCAGGTTGTAATTCCGGAAGCTGATAAACCTTCACCTGTCTCAGCACCTGTGATGCCATCGCCGCCAAAAAAACCTGCAGTCCCTGTAATGCCGGCTGTTGTAAGACCACTTGTTACAGCTGATACAGTCGAGGCCGGTGGTTATATCGTAAATAATATAGAAAGTTATGGAGTCCTGAGGGGTTCTAAAGAAGACAGGACTATCTTTGCGGATGGAGACAAAGTTAACATCTCATTGTCAGATGGACATGCCGGCAAGGTGTCTGCAGGAGAAAAATTTACTGTATTCAGGACATCCGGACCTGTGATTCATCCATCTACAAAGAAGAAGGCAGGTTTCCTTTTTATCCCAACAGGAGTTATTGTAATTAACAGGGTACAGGGTAAGGATGCTTCAGGAGAGATAATCAAATCATACAACTATACGTCAATAGGCGACCATATACAGCCATACATACCAGCTCATCCCGTTAAGGAAACAAAGAGGTCCACAGAAAAAATTCAGGGGTATATCATAGAGTCACAGGAAGGACTGTCATTAAATGCTCAATTCAGTATCGTTTATTTAGACAAAGGTTCTGCAGATGGTATTACACCAGGAACGATTATGAATGTAATAAAAGAAAAAAATGATGTAATTGGTGAACTGCGGGTAGTTTCATCACAGGATACTACCTCCACTGCTCAGGTTATAAAAAGCTCTGAACCATTTGGAGTCGGAACTAAGGTTACAACAATTACGAAATAAGTATCACTCTGTCTCCTCCCCGAAATGTTCTATCCCGGATAGTATCCATTCAGGGATGGATTTGGTTTACTTTATACTTTTCCAGGAACATCACGTAACTGCCTTCATGGAACACTGATTAATTTATGCATGAAATTTATCTCTGGTTATCACTTGCACATATCTTAAAAAACAAGCTTGTACTCTCAAGAAGACTGATGGAGAGATTTGCTGCTCCCGAACTGGTATTCTCTTCTACGTATGAAGAGCTGTGCGGCGTGGAAGGAATGACTCCTGCCATAGCAGGGGATATACAGTCCTTCAGGCACTCAAATGCATATATTGAGGACGAGATAAAAAGGATTCATGATACCGGCATTAAATTGATACATTTTAATCACCCTGATTATCCTGAAAGGTTAAAAACCATTTACGACCCCCCGCTATACTTCTATATGAACGGCTCTATTACTACTGAAGACAAAAAGTCACTGGCCATAGTAGGAGCGAGGAGACCCACGCCTTATGGCAGAAAGGTCTCAGAGATGCTTTCTGCAGAATTATCGTCGGCCGGTTTCACAATAATCAGCGGCATGGCAAGGGGGATTGACAGCACAGCCCACAGGACTGCATTGGAATCAGGAGGCAGGAGTATTGCAGTTTTGGGTTGTGGAGCAGACATTGCCTATCCGCGTGAAAATGAACTCCTCATGCGGAATATCTCCGGAAACGGGGCAGTAATTTCAGAGTTTCCCATAGGGACATGGCCTGACAAGAAAAACTTCCCTCAGAGAAACAGGATCATAAGCGGTCTTTCCCTTGGAGTAATCGTCGTAGAGGCTGCAGATAAAAGCGGCTCTTTGATTACAGCAAGGTTTGCAATGGAGCAGGGCCGGGAAATATTTGCAGTGCCGGGAAACATCAATTCCCCATTGAGTAAAGGGGCAAATAATCTTATCAAGCAGGGGGCTAAAGCTGTAACAGGTGTTAATGATATACTTGAGGAATTTGAACAACTGTTGACGCTCCGGTCAAAACATGGTATCAACAGTATGCCTGTTGAGCCCGATGAGATGTCAGATGAAGAAATGAATATATTCAAGACATTAACACTTGAGCCAAAACACATTAATCAGGTAATAACAGAGTGCGGGATTGAGACGCGAAAGGCAATAGAGCTTTTGCTGAACTTAGAACTGAAAGGGCTTATAGAGCAACTTCCGGGCAGTTGTTATGTGAGGTCTGACTTAAATCCCTGAAATTCATCATAAGGAGAATAGAGAATGGCAAAACCTTTAATCATCGTAGAATCCCCGGCAAAAGCAAGGACTATAACCAAGTATCTTGGCAAGTCTTACAATGTAATGGCCTCAGTTGGTCACGTCAGGGACCTCCCCACAAGTAAACTTGGTGTTGATATAGAAAATGATTTTACCCCCCAGTATATAACTATAAAAGGAAAGGGGAAAATCCTCTCAGAGATTAAGAAGGCAGCCGGTTCAGCTTCAAAAATCTTCCTCGGCCCTGACCCTGACAGGGAGGGAGAGGCTATAGCATGGCATATTGCGGAAGAAATTACCGGTAAAGACGATAATGTCTACCGGGTACTATTTCATGAAATAACCGAAAAGGCAATTAAGGAAGCACTGCATAATCCAGGACGGATTGACTCTAACAAGGTTAATGCCCAGCAGGCACGCCGAATTCTGGACCGCATCGTCGGTTACAGACTGAGTCCGCTGTTATGGGAAAAGGTACGCCGCGGACTCAGCGCCGGCAGGGTTCAGTCAGTTGCCGTTCGGCTGATCTGCGACCTTGAGAAAGAGATCAGTCAGTTTGTATCTGAAGAATACTGGTCTGTTACGGCGACAGTCGAAGGGAAAATCCCGCCTCCATTTAAGATAAAACTGATAAAGTTCCGCGGTGAAGACATAAAGATTCCTGACCAGCAGGAGGCTGAGCGTATAAAGGGTGTCCTTTCAGGCAGTGAATATACAGTCAAGTCAATTGAAAAAAAGGAACGGAAAAAAAATCCTCAACCGCCATTTACGACCAGCAAGCTCCAGCAGGAGGCTGCAAGAAAGTTGCGGTTTACTGCCAAAAAGACAATGATGATTGCCCAGAAATTATATGAGGGAATAGAGGTAGGTTCCGAAGGTCCTGTCGGGTTGATAACATACATGAGAACTGACTCTGTCCGCATATCCGCTGATGCACTGAGTGAGGTTCGCAAATATATTAATGACAATATTGGCAGCGAGTACCTCCCTTCCAAAGGGATTGAATATAAAAACAAGAAGGGGATACAGGATGCCCACGAGTCAGTCAGACCAACATCGGTATTACGTTCACCGGAAGCCATAAAGGAGTATGTTGATAAAGACAGTTATAATCTCTACAGACTCATCTGGAACCGTTTTGTGGCATGTCAGATGAGCCCCGCACTCCTTGACACAACGACCATAGACATCAAGGCAGGGGAATATCTTCTTCGTGCTACAGGGGCAATAATTAAATTCCCTGGTTTTATGAAACTCTATGAAGAAGGGCTTGATGATGCCTCAAGGGGAGTTGAAGGAGATGAGGAGGACGTTCTCCCATCAGTGACAGAGGGGGAGCGGCTGAACCTCCGGGACATGGAAACTAAACAGCACTTTACACAACCTCCTGCCCGATACACAGAGGCAACACTGATAAAAGATCTTGAAGAACAGGGAATTGGCAGGCCAAGCACATATGCGGCCATTCTCTCTACAATTCAGGACCGTAAATATGTAGAGAAAAAAGAGAACAGGTTTCACCCTACTGAACTCGGGATCCTCGTCAATGACATGCTGGTAGAACATTTTCCTGAGCTGATAGATGTCATGTTTACGGCAAAGATGGAAGATGAGCTTGATGAGATAGAGGAAGGACGTTATGAGTGGCGTCAGGCTGTTGGAGACTTTTATAGGCCATTTGACCAGCATCTTGAAAAGGCAAGAAAAGAGATGCGAAATGTAAAAGGCGAAGAGACACCAACTGACAAGAAGTGTGAAAAGTGCGGGAACAACATGGTTATTAAGTGGGGAAAACTGGGATACTTTCTCGCCTGCTCAGGATATCCGGAATGCAAGAATACGATGAACTTCAAGCGGAGCGAAGATGGAACCATAGAGGCCATGAAGGAAGAGACAACAGGTGAGAACTGTCCTCAATGCGGATCCGCCATGGTCATCAAGAGTGGCAGGTTCGGTAGATTCATTGCCTGCTCAAAGTATCCTGAATGTAAAACAACCAAGCCTATAACGACCGGGGTGGCATGTCCTCAGGAGGGATGCAGCGGTGAGTTGACAGAAAAACGGAGTAAACGCGGAAAGGTCTTTTACTCATGCACGAAATACCCAGCCTGCAAATTTGCCATGTGGGACAAACCTGTTACAAAGCCATGTCCGCAATGCGGAGCGCCATTCATGGCAGAGAAGTTTTCCCGCGGAAACAGCAAAATCATCTGTATCAGAAAGGAATGCGGATATAAAGAGGAATGAAACCGGAACTCGTGATAATTGGAGGAGGGCTCGCAGGCTCTGAAGCAGCATGGCAGGCTGCAGAGAGGGGTATCAAGGTACTACTTTATGAGATGCGGCCGGGTAAAATGTCAGAGGCCCACAGGACCGGAAACCTCGCAGAACTTGTCTGCAGTAATTCGCTTAAATCGAGTGATGTAACCAGCTCCCATGGTTTACTCAAGGAAGAGTTGAGGATGCTGAATTCAGTAATTCTGGCTATAGCAGAAAAAAACAGAGTGCCTGCCGGCACCGCTCTTGCAGTTGACCGTTCCGCCTTCTCAACAATGGTCACTGAACATATCTCTACTCATCCCAATATAAAGATTATCAGGGAAGAGGTCTCAATGCCCTCATTTGAAATCCCTGCAATAATTGCAACCGGACCCCTTACATCAGAGAAGATGACAAGAGCGCTCTCTGAGATAATAGAAGAGGAATTCATATATTTTTATGATGCCATCTCACCGATCATAAGCAATGACAGCATAAACAAAGAGATTGCATTCAGGGCTTCAAGATATAACAAGAGCGGCAATGATTATATTAACTGCCCGTTCAATAAAGAGGAATATGAACAGTTTTATCAGGCCCTGATATCAGCTGATAAGACTGCAGCGAGACCTTTTGAAAAGGTACCGTATTTTGATGCATGCATGCCTGTTGAAGCGATCGCAGAACGGGGACGAGACACCCTCCTTTTCGGTCCGATGAAGCCGGTTGGCCTCAAAGACCCCAGAAACAACAATGAACCTTACGCAGCAGTCCAGCTGCGCCAGGAGGACAAATACGGACAGTCATTTAATATGGTAGGTTTTCAGTCAAGACTCAAGTGGCCTGAGCAGAAAAAGGTTTTCAGGATGATACCAGGCCTTGAAAACGCCGAGTTCCTTCGCTACGGCAGTTTACACAGGAATACATATATTAATTCTCCGCGCCTTCTGGATAAATCCCTGAGGCTCAAGAAGAGAGAAAATATCTACCTGACAGGACAATTAATCGGTGTGGAGGGTTATACTGAGTCTACGGCTATGGGTCTTCTTGCCGGGATATCGTCTGTCATGCACATAAGGGGTGAGGAGTTTGTTCCGCCTCCGGTTACGACAGGCATAGGCGCGCTGTTGCAGCATGTCACAATTGAGGGTCCATCAGCATTTCAACCAATGAACATAAACTGGGGGCTGCTTCCACCGCTGCAGAAAAAAATCAAAGACAGGGAGCAAAACAGGATTAAAATGGGCGAGCGGTCTTTCAGGGATATTGAGAAATGGAAAAAGCAGATTAAACTTTGATATGACAAAGAACAGTCCAGGATTATCACATGTACCAATAATGGAAGATTTTGTCCGCCACATTTCCTTAGAAAGAAATCTGTCATCACATACTATCAGGAGCTACATCTCAGACCTTTCTCAGTTTTGTGAATATTTAATGACGCTATCTAAAAATAGTTCATTGTTTCCTGACGACCTTCATAAGATTGACCACATAATGATAAGGGGATTTCTATCCTCTCTTTACGATAAAGGGATATCTAAATCATCTGCCGCAAGAAAGATCTCAACCATAAGAACTTTTCTTAATTATATGTGCCGGGAAGGGAGTTTGGTAAATAATCCTGGCAAGATGGTCTCTACTCCAAAAAGAGGTAAGACGCTCCCCAGGTTTTTATCAGTAGATGAGGCAGACAGATTAATTGGCTCACCCGCCGGCAGAGACAGTCTGTCAGTAAGAGACAGGGCAATCCTCGAGACCTTTTATTCAGCAGGGCTAAGGATTGGGGAGATTGTGGCTATAAATCTGGAAGATTTGAATTTATCCGACGGACTGATAAAGGTCAAAGGAAAGGGAAGGAAGGAACGGATTGTACCTGTTGGGAAAAAGGCTATAGGGGCAATCATGCACTATCTTGAATACACTAAATCAACCCTTACTGGTACTTCAAACGATACGTCTGTTATTCAGAAACGTGAAAAGAACCGTAATGATGGCTTTCCCCTGTTTCTTAATAAATATGGCCATAGAATAAGCACAAGAGGTGTCCACAGGATCGTGGAGAAATATAAGAAACTCAGCGGCCTATGGGATATGACGCCACATTCACTCAGGCACTCATTTGCAACCCACATGCTTGAAGGGGGCGCAGACTTGCGCTCTGTGCAGGAAATGTTAGGTCACGCGAACCTGTCGACAACTCAAAGATACACTCATGTAAGCATGGACAAGCTGATGGAGATATATGATAAGACACATCCCCGGGGGAGGAAAAAAGAAAAGCAGTGAGTGCAATGCAGCGAACAATAAGTATCAGAAATCGGGGATCAATCCGGAGATCCCGAAACAAGTTCGGGATTACGGATTAGAGGGGATTTTCGGATGAAAAAGGAGGTTATGATGATAAGGAGTACTACAATTCTTTGTGTCAGGCGTAATAAACAGGTTGCAATTGCCGGGGACGGGCAGGTAACCTTAGGCAACACAGTAATGAAACATAATGCAAAAAAAATAAGAAGGATGTATAATGGCACAATTTTATCTGGTTTTGCAGGAGGGGCGGCCGACGCCCTTACCCTGTTTGAAAAGTTTGAAGAAAAACTTGAGCAGTATCACGGTAATCTGACACGCGCTGCTGTAGAACTTGCCAAGGATTGGAGGACTGACCGGATCCTGAGGAAACTTGAAGCCCTGATTGCAGTGGCTGACAGGAATTCCTCTTTAATTATATCCGGCACGGGTGATATAATCGAACCTGACGACGGACTTGTTGCAATTGGTTCCGGCGGACCCTATGCCCTGTCCTCTGCGCGGGCGCTTATCAGGCATACAGACATGAGTGCAAGAGAGATTGCAGAAGAGGCTATGAAGATAACGGCTGGTATCTGCATATATACAAACAGCGAGATATTAATAGAAGAACTGTCATGAACAATTATACTCCAAAACAGATAGTAGCAGAACTTGATAAATATGTAATAGGCCAGAACGCGGCCAAACATGCAGTTGCCATTGCCCTGAGGACGCGGTGGAGAAGGCGGCAGTTATCCGAAGACCTCCGGGATGAGGTCTCGCCAAAGAATATCATAATGATCGGTCCAACAGGAGTCGGCAAGACTGAGATATCCCGGCGACTGGCAAAGTTGTCACAGGCGCCGTTCATAAAAGTTGAGGCATCCAAGTTTACAGAAGTAGGTTATATCGGAAGGGATGTTGAGTCTATAGTCCGGGACCTGACACAACTGTCCATCAACATGTTAAAGGAAGAACGAACGCATATGGTCAGGGAAAAAGCAATGTATCAGGCAGAAGAGCGTCTCCTCGATCTCCTTCTGCCAGCTCCTCCGCCGAGGCCTTCCCATGAACCGGCCACAGAGTCAAGGCATACCGAAACAAGAGAAAAGCTTCGCTCTCAATTAAAAGAAGGGAAGCTTGATGACAGACAGATCGAGCTTGATATTAAGGAGAAGGTAATGCCTTTAGGTGTCATATCGAATGTCGGCATGGAAGACCTTGAGATGAACCTGAAGGAGATGCTCGGCGGTATGTTTCCCGGAAAAAACAAGAAAAGGAAGGTCAAGGTCAAGGACGCAATTAATATACTTACAGAGGAAGAGGTTCAAAAGCTCCTTGATATGGACGATGTATTTAAAGAGGCGATTACAAGGGTTGAGGAATCAGGTATTGTGTTTCTGGATGAGATTGACAAGATAGCCAGCCGTGAGAAGAGCCATGGGCCTGATGTGTCCCGTGAAGGAGTTCAAAGAGACCTTCTGCCAATAGTAGAGGGTACAACAGTAACTACGAAATACGGGCCTGTAAGGACTGACCATATCCTGTTTATCGCAGCAGGCGCCTTTCATGTATCAAAGCCTGCTGATCTTATACCTGAACTTCAGGGGCGTTTCCCTATCAGAGTTGAACTGGATTCACTTAAAGAAGGAGATTTTATCAGGATACTGACAGAACCTAAGAATGCATTGATAAAACAATATACTGCAATGCTTGAGACAGAGGGAATTGAAATTAAATTCAGTGAAGATGCTATAAGGGAAATAGCCTCTATTGCTGTGGCAGTCAACGAACGGATGGAAAATATCGGGGCAAGGAGACTCTTTACGATTATGGAAAAACTACTGGACGACATATCATTTAATGCCCCGGAACTTAGCGGTCAGAGTTTTAACATTGATTCTGCATATGTCCAGGAACGTCTTTCTGACATAATCAGGGACCAGGACCTGAGTAAATATATACTATAGGGAAAAATACTGATGCAGCGTAACATAGAAAAAGCCCAGCTTCTTGTAGAAGCTCTTCCATATATACGCAATCTCTCCGGCAAGACCATGGTCATTAAATTCGGCGGTAATGCCATGATTGACGAAAAACTCAAAGAGATGTTTGCCGAAGACGTTGTGCTTACCAAATATATCGGGATGAGTCCTGTAGTAGTCCATGGCGGAGGGCCGCAAATTAGTGAGGTCATGGACAAGATGGGAAAAAAACCGGTATTCATTGAAGGAATCAGGATAACAGATGGTGAGACAATGGACATTGTCGAAATGGTGCTGGGTGGAAAGATCAACAAGGAACTCGTGAACAGGATAAACCAGCATGGAGGAAATGCCGTCGGGATTACAGGAATTGACGCCGGACTCATCCGCGCAAGAAAACTGAGGAGCCCGAGGAAAGGCGCTGGTATTGACAGGGGACTTGTAGGAGAGGTTGAATCAATCTCTCCCAACATTATACGATCACTTGAGCAGAACTGGTTTATACCGGTAATTGCCCCGATAGGTGTGGACAATAAAGGCAAGACCTTTAACATAAATGCAGACACGGCGGCAGGCGCAATTGCGGCAACTCTTAAGGCTGAAAAACTCATATTCTTAACAGATGTCAAAGGGATACTTGGTAAGGACGGCAGGCTTATATCAACACTTACCAGAAAACAGGTCCTGAGCCTCATAAAAAGCGGCGTTATTACAACAGGCATGCTTCCAAAGGTCAAGGCATGCCTGGAGGCGCTGGATGGAGGAGTCAAAAAGACTCATATCATTGACGGAAGAATCAACCACTCAATCCTCCTCGAGATATTTACCAAGAAAGGCATAGGGACAGAGATAGTAGCGTGATAAAGGAGTTAACAGATGAAAAGCAAACGTAAAAACAGACGACTTACAATAATGGGTATGGGCTCCCTCAGGTTAAATGGCGACAGGAAGACGCAGGAGGTCTATATTGCCAATATAAGTAAAGGCGGCGTTGGTATTTACATGCACAAACCACTTAAAGTCGGTACTGGTGTGAATATTACATTTACTCAAAGAGATATCGAGGGTGATAAAAGTTTTGATGAACAGCCAGCCACAATTGCCTGGTGCTCCCGGTGCGGATCAGTGTACGCAGCAGGTCTCAGGTTTTCCGATATCAGATGAAGAAAATCAGTATCCCAATAACAATCCTGTAATAAACAAAAATATTAACCTTCTGCTTACTCAGAAACATAAGCAGATATTTGATCGCCAGAAAACCTGATACGGCAGACGACACAAATCCTGCCGCAAACGGCCAGTACATTTCCTGAGGAAACCCTTCCTTATAGACCTCAATAAAGCTCAGCAGGCCGCCTGCCATTATAATAGGTGTACTCAAAAGAAAAGCAAACCTTGCGGCAGTTGCCCTCTCAAGGTTCCTGAAGAGTCCAGCCGTAATAGTTATACCTGAACGGGATACACCCGGAATCAGTGCAATGGCCTGCGCACAACCTATGATAATGGCATCAACGATATTAAGGTGGTCCATCCTCCTCTTCTTTCTTCCGACAACCTCTGCCCACAAAAGAATCAATCCGAACAGGATTAGAGTGATGGCGATTAAATGCGGGTCTCTTAAGACAGTCTCTATCTGATCCTTGAAAAAAAGGCCTGCCAGGCCTGCCGGGATTGTACCTATGATTATATACCAGCCTAACTTTCCGTCTATTCCAATATTTGCCTGTTTTACCATCAGACCGGACTTCATGCCTTGAAATATACTGTAGAAATCCTTCCAGAAGAATACAATTATTCCTGTAAGTGTCCCAAGATGCACTACAACATCAAATGCAAGCCCGGGATCATCCCATCCAAATATCCAGGGCGCTAAAATTAGGTGAGCAGTACTGCTGACAGGGAGGAACTCCGTAAGCCCCTGAATGATGCCAAGTATGATAGCCTGAAACATATCAGGGCGGTATCATAGCAATAACTTTTAGTATTGTCCATCTGATTTTCTCAATACGAATGAACAGATTTATTTGACTTGAATAGCTTGTTGCAGTGTTGTAACATTGGACAGGATTTAATTTAACCTTTACAGGCAAGGCTGTAGAATTCTATGTTTTCAGATTTTGTCATGACCTTCATACCATTATTTGTCGCCTTTGATGCTATTGGCGTCCTGCCAATATACATGTCACTTACCGAAGAAATGGAATCTTCGGCAAGAAGCAGGACACTGCGTGATTCAATAATTACGGCATCCGTATTAACCATATTATTTTTATTCATTGGCAAGGGTATCTTCATTATACTTGGAATAACTATCTCAGACTTTCAAATAGCCGGAGGCCTCATACTGCTGATTATAGCCATAACAGACATCGTCTTTTCTGAACAAAGGAGCCGTCGTCCGCAGCAATCAGTTGGAACAGTTCCCATAGGAACGCCGCTTATCGCTGGTCCAGCCTCACTCACAACAATTATAATGCTGAGCGACATATTCGGAATGCCCATGACGCTTTTTTCGCTCATCGTGAATATAGTAATAGTATGGCTGATATTCTCGTTCTCCCGCCGGATCATCTCATTCCTCGGGGAGGGAGGGGCAAGGGCAACTTCAAAGGTTGTATCTCTTTTCTTAGCGGCTATAGCAGTAATGATAATCCGCAAGGGAATAGAGGGGACGCTGAACTAAACTGTATAAGCGAATTCATTGTACGCCATTAATGTAAGGACTGTTGATATTCGGACATGCTGGTCAAACAGCCTTGGGAATATCTTGATAATGAATTTTGTCCTGTCCGGATTTTTATAGCCAAGCAGTGTAAATAATCTTAAAGCAAAAAGCATACGGAATTTAAATCTGATAGGATCCACCTCATTGGAATGTTTCCAGAAATCTATCCCCCAGTAATATTGAAGGTTGCAGTAAATGTGTTCAAATGAATAGACCTCCCTGATAACTTTTTTGTAACCCTCTTCCAGCTCCTCCGGACTCATCAGGACAGGTTTAAAAACTACATGCCTGGCATCGTATCTGCTCCAGTCTTTGTGTAATATGCGCCCTTCGGCGTCCATTCGTTTGTGCAGCTCTGTTCCAGGAAAAGGTGTAAGGATATTGATCAGAGGCATCAGAAGCCTGGCCTCTTTAATAAAGTGGATGAGTTCATCAAAAGCAGACAGATCATCAAAGTCATTTCCAAGTATAAATGACGCATGAACGAGGATGCCGTAGGATTGTATTTTCCTGATAGCATCCAGATAATTATAACGCATGTTAAGTCTCTTGTTCATACTTGTAAGGTTTTTTGATGAGACCGACTCCAGTCCAATCAGAATAGAACCGCACCCGCTATCTTTCATTAATCTCAGGATGTCATCCTCTTTAGAGATGTTGATTGATGCCTGACAAGACCAGTTTAACCTGTATGGTTTAAGCGCCCTGAATAATTCAATCGCATACTTTTTATTGGCAATGATATTGTCATCGGCAAAAAATATAGACCTTTTCTTTGATTGTGACTCCGGACACTGTATATCCCGGATCTCATTCAAGACGATGTCAACCGGTTTATTCCTGATCTGCTGGCCGTCATAGGCGTAGACTGAACAGAATTCGCAGGTGAAGGGACACCCCTTTGTAGTTTGAACGATATCGGCTAAATAACGTCTTTGAGACATTAGAGACCGCACAGCGCCGGAGGAGGAACTCATGCTCGCATAGCCTTCAGCCTGATATCTCTGCATGAGCCTGTTGTTACCCGCATCCTCCAGGAGCTTCGGCCAAATGTCCTCAGCCTCTCCAATGACAATTGAGTCAGAGTGTTCCAGGGCCTCATCAGGACAAAAGGATGGATGAATCCCACCAAGTACTGTTTTCACCCCTCGCTTCCTGTATTTATCAGCTATCTCATACGCCCTCATTGCAAACATGGTCCTTACACTAATGCCGACGATATCCGCATCCCAGTTATAGTCAATATCTTCTATGTTCTCATCAAACACTCGAATCTCATGTCCCGGCGGTGTCAACGATATCAGTGTTGGTATAGCCAACAGGTAGGAAAAATACTTTCTTGAAAACAGAAACGACGATACGAACTTTAAGTCGTAGAAACTTGGTTCATTTTCAAGGCCGTTTCTGGGAATGATAAGTGCAATCTTCATGACAAATACCTATATACTTCCCGGGAAAGAAAAGAATCTGTAATAATGGACTTTATTACACCGTCGCTGATTTTCTATTTAGTGTGGCCTCCCTTATCAAAATCAACATTTGTCTTTTTAAACCTGTTAACCCAGTATGTCCATGTATTCATATCCAACGATCCGGTAACATGTTCCGGAGGATATCCGTATGCAACTAATACAGCCTTCTTACTCATACCAGGATTGATCTCACCACTCTTTATACCCTCGATCTCTTTTTTTGAAAAACCACGAACAAGTTGATCAAATGTTTTGTTTGTAAACAGCCTGTCCCTGAACTGTTCAAGGTCAATACCCGGGTGATATTTGGGAGTAAAGTTAATTACAAATTTATTCGGATTTTCAGATATCTTAAAAATCACTTTATTCCTTCCCAAGTCAACTGATTCAACCTTAGTGCCTGCAGGGATTAATGCACCTTTTTTGTAATTAATGCTCCACATTGAGTCAGGTTTTTCAAACCACAGGTTATACGAGGTGTATAAATCCTTTGATGACGATTCTGCAAATGAATCAGATGATAAGACTATGCAAAATAAGGATAATAAAAATAGAACTAATAAATTCTTTTTCATTTTTTATACTCCTTTTTTTGATGATAAGATTGATTTATAAATCTAATTATCACAGATTGAGACTGCAAGATGATTCCCGTAGCATACTTGTTTATCATCTCTCACCTCCTTTACTTTCTATTACTATATAGATAGTAGCAAATCCTGCAGTTGTTTTTCAACTAATTTTGAGAGCTTTATTTTTGAAATATTCAATGACAAAGAACTGATTGACTTTAAGCCTCCTTTTTGTTTATATATTTTTAAAACAGAACAGCCTCGTGAGTGTAATTTAATTGAAAATCCTTATGGTTTCTACTAACCGGGAAAGATCCCCGTTTCCGGTAGCGCCTGTCGGCGCACTCTGTGTCTGTTCTGCTGCAGAACGGGCAGGACATGAAGTTGATTTTCTTGACATGATGTTTGTCAGGGATCCTGTCAAATCTCTTAAAGCTGCAGTAAATTCCAGTGATTACAAAGCCATAGGCTTCAGCATACGCAATCTGGATGACTGCATTTCCACGACCCGCAGGAGCTATTTTGCAGATGTAAAAGAAATGGTTGAATCAGTACTGCACATGACTGATTCGCCGGTGATACTTGGTGGAAGTGGTTTCTCTATTGCGCCTGAGGGCTGGTTCAGGAGGCTTAATGCAGACTTCGGTGTCGCAGGGGATGGAGAGATTGCCTTTGTCGAGCTCATTAACGCACTTGCCTCTAAACAATCACCTGCCGGGATTGCAGGCATACTAATCAACAACGGCAGCATTAATGACTCTAAGAGGAAATTGACGCACTCACCCGTTACTGACCTGGATAATGTATATTCGCCAAGCCATGACAAATGCTCTTACAGGCAGTATCTTCGCAGGGGCGGATTTGTCAGTGTCCAGACTAAGCGGGGCTGTTCCTTTAAATGCATCTATTGTGTCTACCCCGTACTTGAAGGGACTGCATATAAACTTCGGTCTCCTGAAAGCATAGCAAACGAAATTGAGACCCTGGCCCGAAATAAAACGTCTTCCAGCTTCTATTTTACAGACAGCGTATTCAACACGCCGCGTGAGCATGCCATCTCTGTCTGCAAAGAGCTGGCACGGCGCAAGCTGTCAATAAAATGGATGGCTTACTGCAATCCGGTAGGATTTGACTTAAATCTGGCGCGCGCTATGACAGAGGCAGGATGCGTGGGTGTGGAGTTTGGTCTTGATGTCGCTACAGGAAAAATGCTTAAAAAGATGGGTAAACCTTTTACCCAGTCAGATATAAGATACAGTTTAAAGTCAGCCTCGGATGCAGGTCTACCCTTTGCCCTTCATTTTCTCTTTGGCGGCCCCGGGGAGTGTCCGGATGACATTCGTGAGACGCAGCGTTTTATTGATTCCTGTGCAGCACCTAATGCTGTATTTGCGTTGATGGGCATAAGGATCTATAAAAATACCCCAATTGAAAAGACCGCACTGGCCGAAGGGATGATAACTGAAGATACAGACCTCTTCGATCCTGCCTACTACATATCCCGGGAACTGGGGAAGAACCCTATGATGATGCTTGATGAAGTTGCAAGATTGAATGATGTATGGTCAACCCCAACTGATTGGTCAAGACTGACGATGAAAGTAATACAACAACTCGTAAACCGTATGGGAGATCATCCACAGTGGCTGAATATTCAGAATTATGGCAAATACCTGAGAAGATGACCTTCAGGATGTTTTGGTTGACATTGATAACAGAAAACGGCAATAATATCGCGAGCTGCAGCAATAGACGCTCTCTGTCATTTAGTCCATTCAATAATCAAATATGAAAATTTTATTAGTCAAACCACGAGCAGAATTAAATACCATTAACAGGCTCAGGACGTTTATATTTCTTGAACCGTTGGAACTTGGATACCTTGCGGCTTCTGTACCTGAAGGACACACAACACGCATTCTCGACCTGCGACTGACCACCAGGCCGGACAGGGTATTCAGAAAAGTATTGATGGAGTACAGACCCGATATCGTCGGGATATCCGGCTATACGCATGAGGTATCAAAGGTATTAGACCTTGCGAAGGTTGTGCGTAAGATACAGGGCAGGGCATTGGTAATAGTGGGGGGGCACCACGCAACAGTATTACCCCATGATTATAACAAGGATTATATTGATGCCATAGTCCGCGGTGAAGGCTGCGCACCGTTTCGCTCCATTATAGAACATGCCGCATCAGGCAGGGATCTGCACGGAATTCAGAATGTAATGGTTCCGGGAGAAAAGTTTGATGATAAAGTGGTATCAAAGATGCCGGTGTTTCCTGATCCCTCTGACATACCTGAACCTCGCCGGGATCTATGGGATAAGGACCAGTACCGTTGTATTTGGGTAAAGGAAGGCCACACGAACTGGGAGACGATATTTCCTCCTGTCGCGCTTGTCCGTACTTCCTATGGGTGTGTCATGACCTGCTCTTTCTGTGTGGTCCCGACGCTTTACGGCAAACGCCATATGACAAGACCTCCTGATAAGGTTGCTGAAGAGATAGAAAATATCACCGCAGGCCATATCTATTTCTGTGATGATGAGACCTTCATGAATACCACGCACATCCGCAAGGTGGCAGAGGCAATTGAGGCACGAGGCATAAAAAAGCGTTATTTTGCATGGGCCCGTTCAACGACTGTTAATAATAAACCGGAACTGTTCCGGTTGTGGCGGCGAATCGGCCTGGATGCAGTATTCCTCGGTTTCGAGGCTGCATCGGATCAGGAGCTCAAAGACCTATCTAAACGCGCCACTGTGTCTGATAATGAACGGGCGCATAGATTACTGAGGGAAATGGGTATTGCTGTCCATGCAGGCTTCATGGTAAATCCTGAATTTACAGAACATGATTTTGAACGCCTTCAGGGTTATGTCAGGGGTATGCCTCCTGCACAGGTTACCTTTACTGTATTTACTCCTTCACCTGGAAGCCCGGCATGGTTTGAAGAAAAAGAGAAATTTGTAGGTAATCCCTTCTCATTACACGATTGCATGCACCCGTTAAGTCAGACAAAGATGCCCCTTCGTAAGTTTTACAGACACTTTTCACGTCTGGTTTCTGAAGGAGGTAATAAAAATCCGCTTCGTTCGACCGGGAATAAAATACCTCCACTTGATATTGTCCGCATTCTTTATGCATCATTTAAATATTCGGGATGTTTGCGTAAGGCATATCGCGATTATCCGAAGGAACTATGGTAGAAAGAATGGTTATTTGATAAGAAAATATGATATGTTGGTTAATCGCGCCTGTAGCTCAACTGGATAGAGCGTCGGACTTCGAATCCGCAGGCTGGGGGTTCAAATCCCTCCAGGCGCGCCAATAAATCAAGGAGTTACATTGATTGCGCATCGGCATGGCCCATCAATTTGAGTTCATAATTCACCGTTGCTGGTGTAGCCCCTTCTTCCCTTCTTTTCACTTTATATCCAGAAATAAGATTAGGTATAATATCAGACACTGTCAGGTCTCCAATGATTTCAGGAGATGGTCAGAAAGGCTTTTATCCCTTCGGTGAGAATTCGGCGACTTATTTCGTTTTGAATATTCCACAAGATACTTCTCCATCAATTCCTTAAATGTCTGTCACATCCCAGGTAATCAGGGCAGGAGGCGATGAACCGCCTCCTGCCCCGTACTAACTTCATTAACCTATTAAATATAATGAATATACCTTGACATATGTTAACATGCACGTTAACATATCTTATGTGAGTAGAACAATTACTTTCTATAAAACAGCTGAAGGTAAATGTCCAATCCAGGATTTTCTCGATTCTTTGTCCGGAAAGGCTGCTCAGAAAGTAACATGGGTTCTTAAACTCATAGAGGATTTTGATATAGTACCGTCTTCATATTTTAAATAGCTCACAGGAACAGAAGAAATATGGGAATGCAGAATATCATTCAGTTCAAATACCTATAGAATATTGTGTTTCTTTGTTAACAATTCTGTGGTGGTGTTAACACATGGATTTACAAAGAAGAGTCAAAAAACGCCAAAGACAGAAATAGAGAGGGCAGAGGCCTATAGAAGAGATTTTTTTAAAAGGAGCGCGAAACATGAGTGATCTGAAAAAATATATCGACGAAAGAAAAAAGAGGGACAGGAAATTTTCTGAAAAATATGATGAAGGATACGAGCAGTTCAAGGTTGGCATAATGCTAAAGCAGGCACGGGAAGCAGCAGGACTAACCCAGGAAGAGCTTGCCCGCAGACTTAATACCAAGAAGACCGCAATCTCACGGATAGAAAATCACGCAGAAGATATCAAACTGTCAACATTAGAAAGAGTTGCTTCGGCACTTGGCAGACGTCTTGAAGTTAAAATTGCGTAATAATATCGTACACCATCTCAAAACATCTTATAGACGACCTTCTCTGGGATTGTTTATATTTTTCATTACCTAACATAAAGTAGAGAAGGAATTAGGAGGTAGTTACCTGACTAATAGCCGTTGGATTTCTTATGACAGATATACATGGAGCATTCCTCCGGAATGCCTTAAGGTCTCAAATAAAATAACTGCTAACAAACAGAATAATATAGCCAATAATATTGGCTATATTATTCTACTTTAAGACACAATATCAACCATTAAGAAAATATAAAGTGTTGGTAAACAATAACTATTTGACAACTTATATAAATAATTGTAGATTTTTCCCTAATGGCGGATGGCAGTAACTAAAAATGTCAATTTAGGTGGGCAAGCCATGGTTCTCCCCTCTGCCACAAATACTATGAAGAAGAATTTTTGAGAGGATTCTAATTAGTCTGTTATTGTCTTTCATCTGCTATGTTCCATTCTTAGCTGAGGGAAATGATGAGCCAGTGGCCATTTTTAGTTTTGCTGATACGTCATGTGGTACATGGGTTAAGTCTGGTAGTAATGAGATCGTATTGAACCTGCAGCACAAGAGGACAAAGGCTAAACCGTATCAGGTGAAACAGGCTCGTATGGTAATTCTGAAATATAAATTGGGAGGGGAATAAGATGAATAGGTATGAAGTCATAATCTATTGGAGCAAGGAGGACAACGCTTTCATTGCTGAGGTTCCTGAGTTACCAGGATGTGCAGCAGATGGGGCAACATATCAGGAGGCCCTCTCTAATGTTGAAGTAATCATTAAGGAGTGGATAGAAACAGCAAAGGAACTGGAACGCCCTATCCCTGAACCTAAGGGGCGTTTAATGTTTGCATTACATATATGAGTTTGTGCAAAAGAAGTATCCCAAAGGATATAAAATATATAACAGACGTATTGGATGTAACGCCATCAACTCCTTGATAATCAAAGCAGTTCAGGAAACCAGACCAGGAATCAGGGAGTTATATAAGTTAACTTAATCGGACTTCGAATCCGCAGGCTGGGGGTTCAAATCCCTCCAGGCGCACTAAAAAAGAGGACCGCGATGTCTGCGATCACATATATACCGATTGGAACCTTGCGAACGCCTTATAAGACTTTTGAGGCAATCCCAAAGGCACTGGGTGAGCGCCCATCTGCAGAGGGTGTCATTGAGATTGACCCGGCCTATGAAGAGGGTCTGCTTGATATTGACACTTTTTCTCATTTACTGGTGATAGTATCGTTTCATCTCAGTACAGAAAGGCCGCTTCGCGTCCATCCTCCGGGACAATCACGGGTAAGAGGGGTGTTTGCATCCCGCTCACCTCATCGTCCCAACGCAATTGGTGTACTCACGCTGGAACTTATGAGGCGCGAGGGAAGAGAACTCTATGTCAGAGGGTTAGATGTGCTGGACGGCACACCAGTACTCGATATCAAGCCCTATCTTAAGCACTTTGACTGCCGTCCTGAAGCAAATATTGGCTGGCTTCAGGATACGTAACTCAGACCTTTACTTATGGCAATATTGTCTCCCTGAAATTGACTCAGGGTCTCATCCGGCATTTCTCTTATCCCCCTTA
This sequence comes from uncultured Nitrospiraceae bacterium, assembly GCA_964611625.1. GTDB lineage: Bacteria > Nitrospirota > 9FT-COMBO-42-15 > HDB-SIOI813 > HDB-SIOI813 > RBG-16-43-11. Next base: position 82,498 of record CAZTAM010000005.1, read on the forward strand.
AAAGCGCTCTTCATCCTGAGAAAATCTTTCAGGTTCCACATGAAACGCATCCAGCTTTCAGGGGAGCGCCAGAGCATCGTCACGTAATCGAAGAGGATATGCGTACGTTCAAAGTGCCTTCTGTAAAACTCCCTGTATCTTTCTTCGAGCCGCTCCTCTGTAAAGCCCGCCGGGATAAAAACGAAATTAGTACAGTTCATTTCCTCCCAGTTTTCTTTGAAATTGCCATGGCTGCGGATATCTTTGTATAGGGGTGAGCCTGGGAATGGTGTAAACTTAGCAAGGTTCATATCATTGAGCGGAAGGCTCAGTGCATAATCAATGCTTTTATTTATACTCTCCTCGGTCTCGCCAGGGAGGCCCATCATAAAAAGTCCTTTAGTGCGGATGCCTGCCTTTCTTATAAGTGCGACCTTCTCCCTGATCATATCGAGATTGGAGTTAGACCTGTGCTGCTTGAGCAGTTCAGGGTCGCCTGTTTCTATGCCGAGACTGATCATCCAGCAGCCTGACTGCTTCATCAATTGCAGGAGTTCAATGTCCACATGTTCGGCCCTCGCGGCGCAATTGTATGTGACTCCCAGGTTCCCCCGGAGCATTAGACTGCAGAATTCTTCAATCCTCTTGCGGTGGAATGTAAACAGGTCATCGTAAAAATTGATGTGCCTCACCCCATAATCCTTATTCAGATATTTTACTAAACTGAACATATACTCTGCAGAGTTATATCTGAAGGACTGCTGAAAGACAGTCCTGTCGCAATAACTGCATTTGTATGGACAGCCGCGGCTGGAAACTACAGTGGTATTCGGGGCCTTAGGGTAGTTGAAGATAGGCAGTTTGTACGCCCCGGGGAAGCCTTTTAACTTTCCATACGCCGGATAGGGAAGGTTGTCCATCTCCATCAGCTGCTTCTTCTTCCCGTGCCCCGTAAATACAACCTCGGGTCCTTTTCGGTACATGAGTGCCGGTATTTCGTCTAATGAACTGTAATCCTCTTCCATAAGGGACAATAGCGGCAGCTCCCCTTCACCAACTACCCCAAAGTCAATAACCGGATAGTCCTTCATGATTGTCTCACGGAGGGCAGTAATATGAACTCCGCCAAAGATTACGATGATGCGTGGATTCACGTTCTTAATCTTTTCTGCAATCCGTACAGCGTCAAGGAAGCTGGAAGTGGTTGCCGTAAATCCGACGAAGTCAGGAGAATCCCGTTTGATTCTGTCCAGTATCAGGTCGTCCTGTACCGGAAATGCGTAACAGTCGTGAATGGATGCCTCGTGGCCATGCTTTTCCACCCATGCAGCCAAACTGCAAAGACCTATTGGCGGCATGATGTTGGCAATCCTGGCCATATCCGACTCACCTGCCCTCCAATTCACACCCAGCGGGTGAATGAAGAGGATCTTTTTCCCTTTATTCTTTTTCATTAGAAATTCTCACTGCTCACTGCTTTCCGCTCATTTCTATATATATCCTTTCAATTATAGCCCAGCACGTCTTATTTTACCGCTTAATGTTTCGTTTACCTCTCTGACTGCTGCTATGGACTGCGGCACTTTATAGCCGGTCAGCCGCTCTCTGCAGAATCTCATAATCCCCTCTGTGTCAATTTCCCCTAATGGGTCTTTCAACACAACGTCTACATGCACCACCTCTCCCATCTGAAGGTGCGGCCTCATTGAGGCCCTGGACATGTGAACATCAGGGTGGGAGTTTACAACTGCCTCCACCTCTTCGGGAAAGACCTTGTTGCCAGCCACGTTTATCATGGATTTGATGCGGCCATTTATTGTAACATCCCCGTCTTCGTCCTTTATGGCCTCATCACCACTCAGAAACCACCCTTCACAGAGGACATCCTCTGCACATTTAAGAGGTCTGAGGTAACCTGAAAACATCCCTGGCCCCCGAAATGCGAGCTGACCTGTCACACCCGCCTGCACCTGAGCAAGACTGCCGTCCAGTATGGAGACCTCATAGCCCGGCAGGGGGCGGCCAACTGATGCTGGTTTGCCGACTGGATGTGCTATGTTCATTAGTGGGATGCCGCACTCTATGATGCCGTAGGCCTGACTAACTGGAATACCAAACTTTTCATAAAATTTCAGGGACGTATCGGAAGGAAGCGGGGAGGAAGTAGAAACTGCCCGTCTCAGGGTTTTGAATCCGAGACCTGACCTGTCAGCAGTGAGAAGCCTGTAATGCATTGGCGCGGCGTAAAGGAAGGTAGCTGAATGCAGGTTGGCTTGTTTGAGTATAGACTGCGCCAGGATGTCAGGACAGATAATTGTAGTTGCCCCGGCCTCCATGTAAAGTATCGTTGATACAAGGAAGTGGAAGGCCATTGGAAGGACACACAATACAACGTCCTCCTGGGACAACCCGAGCCCACCGTTGGCTGCAGCGATCCTTTCCATGATACCTCTGTGAGAGACTACAACCCCCTTAGACCTTCCGGTTGTTCCCGAGGTGAACCGGACATAGGCAGCATCGTCAAAATATTCAGTAATAGGTTTCCTCTCACATGATTTAATTGAACTGACTGAACCTGTCCGGGTAAATCTGAGGGTATCGGCCCCTGTGATTTGCAGGTCTGAAGAGGGATCGTCACCGTGCGTTATTCCGTTCTTATCATCTATAACAGCGTAGATGCCGCAAGTATCAATCAGTTCGATGAGTTCAGTTCTCCTTATTTGATGATGTATTGGGAGTATAACTGCCCCGGTATGCAGGCTCGCAAAGGCTGCAATAATGAATTCACGGCCGTTCCTTGCCAAAATACCAATCCCATGCCCGCGTTCCACTCCCAAGCCACTCAGCCTTTTGCTCAGAGATATCATCGAGCTATACATAGAGCTATAGCTTGCAGGGCCATGGCTGTCAATCAAAGCTGTCTTTTCAGGCAGCATATCCGCTGACTTCGCGAGTATATCAGAGACATTCATTTATAAACCTCCGCCTCTTACCTGTTCCTCCCTTATTTCTTTCACTGCCGACGAGAGGGGTCTGTTCATTGATTGGAAGGCCGCTGCCTTGCCAGCTGCCCATCCGGTGCAAAGGGAAATCCCTATTACCCGAGCTGACGCAATTGCCCTGGATGACGCCGATATACACCTGCCTGCAACAAACACGTTGTCAAAAGACTCCGGGATGAGGCATCCTATGGGAATCTCATAAAATTCCCTTTCCGGTGCGTAAGTCATCCGGGGCCGGATGTCACTACCCCACTCCTCCATGGGCCACGCCCCGCAGGCAACCCCATCCGGATACTTACGGCTGCTCAGGATATCGTCTTCTGTCAATAACGCCCTGCCTCGGGCCCGCCTGCCGCTCCTCACACCAACCTGAACAGGAAGACGTGATTGTCCGGTTTTCAGAAAACTGCTTATCTCGTCTATGACGTCCCGCGCCCTAAGTTCCAACCCCGTCAACTTATCCCAGTCTTTTGATTCATCATAGGGCAGATTCACCTTAAGGCTGAGCCTGTTCAAACTGCCGGACGGGATGAACGAAACCGCCTCACAGTCGGATGAGAGTTTATTTTCTCTGACTCCCCTCGTAATATCGCGAAGCAAAGCCAACCGTGATTTACTGTCTCTGGGAGGCATCCTGTCATCAGGTGAAAAAATCACTGCAGCCGCCTGACACTCCGTGTCCTCTTCAACCGATGTCCCCGCCATGTATAATACCGTGGCCTCTCCTGTGCAGTCGACCACACACGATGGCTTTAAAGAAACATACCTGTCCCATACCAGCGCCCTGACCGATTTGATCTTGGCGCCACCGGTATCTACGGAGACTACTGTCCCGTGGAGGGCCATTGTAATCCCTCCAGCCCTGCGAATAATTCTGTCTGCCGTCCTCAGAAAATCCCAGGAGTCATAAGGTAACACATGAAGCCCGTCTGCCACATGCAGCGGTTTGATCCCTGAGCGCAGAGATAACTCCTCCGCCCACTCCCTGGCAAACCCTCCGCTGACAAATTGAATATTATTGCTGGTGTCCCGCAGATACAGACCGCATATGGTCCCAGCCATTCCGGCTGTGGCAAGTCCACCGGGGAAACCATACTTCTCCAGCAGCACCACGCGGCAGCCTGCCCTTTCAGCAGCGATAGATGCCGCGATCCCCGCAGGGCCTCCTCCTACTACCAGGACATCACAGTGTATGGGTGTTTCATTACCAGGCATAATGCCGGCCTGTAAATCTAGTTAAGCAGTTCTTTACGAATGGACATTTCAAGTAAATCAAGTTCATCAGGATTAAACCATCCTTCAGCAAAAGAGAGTACCACTGACAGCATACCACGGTATTTGTTGTATATGATAGATAGTCCGGGGGGTACAGATATCGGCGGCAGATGAAGGACATCAGATACAGGTACACCAAGAAAATGGTCAAGTTCACTGCAGGTATCACCTGGATATGAGAAAAAGAAACTGGCAATCTGTCCTTTAGTCGGGCCTGCGGCCTGAATTGCAAGAATTCCAGCAGGGAGGTTCCGGAAAAGCTCCATAGTTGTAGTAAATGACTCCGGAGTCATACTCCGTATCTGTTCCATCATCTGTTTCCCAAGAACAGTGACAAGGCGGTTCATGGATGAAATGTCCTCCTGCTCAGCCCTGAAAAAGAGAAAAGTGATATGGTTACCGAAGACCGGCCCCATGGATCCTCGTTTTCTTGTATCAATCGGCACGGGAACGACATAAGCCGATGGCTCGCAGCCTCGAAAGGATATAACCCTGTCAAACGCCCTGATCGCTGCAGCCAGAAAGTAAATGCTGATTTTGAAGTTTGCACCGGCATTAATGCAGGCCTTATCAATGAGAACGGTCTCCTCTCTGTCAAAAGAGATAATTCTGTATACCTGTCCCTGTTCTCCTCCCGATTTTGATTTTGCAGTTTCTGTGGAGGCTATGGGAGCGCGGCAATACCTGGCCGCAGTATGGATGGCCTTTCTTGCGAAGCACGATCTCTCTGGAATCCTGAGCCAGGAATAGACATCCTCTTTCAGTGTCGCAGGCCTGTCAAACAGAAAGGGCTGTCCGGGTCCTTTGCCGTTTACTGTCTCCCCGATATAAGCGGCAAGCATCTCTGCCCCGCGCGCATCCATGAGTGAATGATGCCACGTCAGTACGAGACTGGTCTTTCCTGAAGCATACTGCAGAAGATCAAACGCGAAGGCAGGGGGGGTAAATGGACTGACCTTTCTGGACAGAACAAAAAGAGGCAGCTTACGGCGGTCATCTTCGGAAATCCTGTTCTCATGTACTAAAAAGCCATTCACCCCTTCACTTGCCTTCCATTTGGGAGTAAAAAATGGAATAGGCCTGTACCACCGTGCATTTGCCAGCCAGTTGTCTATACCGATATTCCTTACCGCCTCCATAAGCGACCCCGCGCTGAGGTAACCATCAAGGTGCAGAATAAGGCGGCAGATATTAGCAGGCGGTTTAACCCTTGCAGTCCCAAGTTCCATTGCCAGATTAAAAAAATCGCCCCCGGTCAGGCGGATCTGACTGGGTATGTTATTGTCACGCACCTTGATATCAGCCTCCTATGGACTTGATGTAGATACAGCGTGTCAGTGCAGCAACTGACTTAAGATTATCCGGGGTAAGATCGCTCTCCGGCACAACAATATTAAAGCGCCTCTCGATAAAGAGAAGTATCTCGATGATGGAGAAAGAATCTATCCCCAGCGAACTAAGGGAGCTGTTCTCATCGAATGAAACACCTTCAGCGATAATGTTCGTGCGCAGGAAGCCGCAGACTTCCTCAGAGATAGTTTCGATACTGGGCATTTTGTCTGTTGACTCAAACTTTTTCTGTAACACCGGTTTCCCGGCAGGGTTTATTATACTTTAAAGCCGACTAAAATCAATCTGAAACAGACTTATATCCACGTAAAGGGACTGTAAGGAAGACCGATGCAAGCCCGAATGTTATGCCCAGAACGGCAGTAGCTCCTATACTGTGCAGCGCCGGATGTCGGGCAAATATCAGTGAACCTAATCCCAGAAAGGTTGTTATGGCAGACAGGGTTATAGCGCCGCTTGTGTGGGATAAGTGCCTGTCGTTTCCGGACCCTGAATGTCTCAATGCCTCATGCAGGAATACGGAATAGTCATCAACTATTCCGAAGATAAAGATGACTATCATGGCATTCATGATGTTGAACTTTATTCCGATCCAGCCCATTATTCCGAATGTCCAGAAGAGACTGAGGAATAGAGGAAGCATCAGACTTACGAATGAACTGATCCTCCTGGTATACAAAAACATAATAACTGCAACAAACAGGAGGGTTACACCGCCAAGCCTTATCATCTCCATGTGGATCAGGCTGACTATGTGCCGGACGAAATACCTCCCGTTCGTTATTATCGACCCCGGGATAGAGTCCTCTATCATAGCAGCAATTCTTGTGTACTCACTGTCTTCACTAACCTGAAGGTTCGTCATGATCATAGCGCCATCCTCCTCCATGGACAGCTGATTTGCAGCTATAGTCCTGAGAAACCCTGTGTCAAAGTCTTCCAGCTCCAGGGGCTGTATTGTCCCGGGAAGCCCCGCCAGGACGTCCCTGACCGCCTCAGGCCGAATCCTCAGTTCCAGGCAGATCTCTTCAACATCCTTCATTATCCGATCAATCCTCTCGGGGCTCCAGAATCTCTGCCATCTCTCTCTGTTTTCCTCTTGTCTCGCCATGCTTGGGAAAAGCGGCGCGATGGAGTTACTCCCCTGTATTTTTCCCTGTTCCCGCATATCGAGCAGTTCTGAGTATAACATCTCGTTTCTTTGCAGCGCTTCTTCCATATCTTTTCCTCTCACAACGACCGTTGTTGTGTCCAGTATGCCGCCGAACGAGCTGATAACAGTATCCCAGTCCTTTTTTGTTTCCGGGAAGACAGCATTGAGCTTCTGAATGTCTCCTTCAAACTTCAGGCGATAAATACCAGGAGCAGATACACATGACAGGATTAATACGATTATAATCAATACCTTCTTATGCCCCTTGACCCATCTGAAAAACATTGGATAAATGCCGGTCATGTTAATCACCGGGCGCCTCAGCGACTGTCGTGCCGTAGGTATCAAAAGCGGCAGGACCAGCAATGCACAGGTAAATGCCCCGGCTATTCCGAACACTGCGAACAGACCCAGTTGCCGGTAGCCGGGAAGCACCGAGAGCTCAAGTGTCAGGAAGGCAATAAGAGTTGTAGCTGCAGTGAGCATAAGGGGCCTTGTCAACTTATCAAGAATATTAATGATGCCGGACTGGTTAGAATCCTCTTCAGACACCTGATCTGCATGGTACAGGAAATGAATCCCGAAATCGACTGCAATGCCCATCAACATTGCACCGCAGCCTATAGCTATTGCCGAAATGTCCGGATATACGAGCATTATCATGAATGATGCAAAAGCCCCCCCGAAAAAGGCGGGAATCATGGTGAGAAGCGACATTACTATTGGACGGCGGAAGGCCAGAAGTGCCAGAATTGCAATGGAACTGGCTGACAGGGTCAGGGTCATCCTGATATCTCTCTTTATCATGTCCGCATTATCAAGTCCAAACCTGTGACTTCCCATATAGGCGATATTTATCAAACCCGGGTGAACGGTTTCAGTTTCCAGTATGGTCCTGTCCATAAAATCAATCAATTCCCTGGCATGACTGTTATCTGTACCCGGGTAGACTGGCAGAGCCAGAATGAATATGTGCTTCATATCCCTGCTGAATATCCTGCCATCTTCTATTTTGACCTCACCGTCCATGGACTTTAAGTCATCAAGCTTCTTCAGAAGCATGATGTCCATAGCGAGTGGGTCGCTATGGAACGACCCGGCAAGAAAAGGAGCCGGCGATTCTGTAAGGAGTTTTTTCCAGCCCCTGAAAGTTTCTCTTATAGATTCTGTTGTTAGCCGCTCCTCCAACTCTCTTTTATCTTCTTCAGTAAACAGACTGGCCCTGTGCCTCTTAAGCATACTGAAAGAGGAGATCATGTCGTCTGAAAGCAGTCTGTACTGGATATCATTGAAATATTCTGACACCGACATTTTCCCCACCAGGGTGTCTGCCGCACTGATCAACTCGTCTCTGGATGGCGCCCTGCCATCATTATCCGGTCCCACATCTATGAGCAAATAATCAAATCTATTAAAGCTGGTAAGGACTGTCTTGTATTTGCTCACTACAGGGTCATGGCTTGGCAGGAGGTCCATGATATCCTCCTTCAGGTTCATGCCAGTCGCGAAATATATAAACAGCCCGGATGCTATAATGAAACAGGTGATAACAAATACCCTTAACCTGAAGATGCGTCTGTAGAATCTCGTCCTATAGTTATCCGGCAACTGATGATCCATCATTTTCAATTATTCATCTTACTGTCATTAAGCATTTGTTCGTCTATAGGTCCGGCATCTATTTTTAAAAGATCTATCCTGAGTTCGTAATGCCATCGCTGGTTGACGAGTGTTATCCTTGAAGGAAGGGGTCTTGCCCATCCAGGATAAGATATGTAGTCCGAATAGATGACCTTCCTTACCAGACGACTGTCAACCACCTCCATTGAGGACATCAGGTCACCACCATCTGAAAAGACAAACTCGGCGAATCTGTTCTCCCCTTTTCTCATGACAATGCTAATGACGTCTTTATCCTTCCCGGATAACCAGACATCTTCAAACACCCCGGCAATATACATATGATTAATATCCCCCATGATCCCGTCCAGGAGCGGGTTTGAAGGCATGGCACCGGGTCTGGTTTTAATCACTCTTTTTCCTTCCCATTCAATAAGATCAAATATCCTGCCGCCCATATCCCCTAAGGCTAGGGCACGGAACCCTTTTTTACTTTTCACCAACAGGTAACCTGTGAAATCATATTCCTTATTGTCAGCCTTAATGATGATGTGCTGAGTCAGCCTGAACTCGCCCGGGTAAAGCTCCAGGAGTTCCAGCATCCTTTCCCTTTGGCCTTCGGCATGAAGTATTGGAACAGGTGCAGAATATTTAGTTCCGACGCAGCCAGTTGCTGCAGCCAATGGTAAAATGCAGAGTATCAGGAATAACCTGTTCATCAATTGATTGTGTCTGCAGTGGAAGACGGATGGTGCGGCGTCAGCGGATTACTGAGGTTGAAGAGACGCTGGTCAAAAACACTGTTATCTTTCTGACCTGAAAACCTGATTTCTATAGTATCTCCCCTGGGTTCAAGGATTACTATCTTAGTAACATAGTTGGATCTTCCGTCTATCGATAGTTCGAGGGACTTGATGACCTTTGCCATCCCGGCGGAAACTGGTCTCATAACCAGGAGGTAGTCCTTACCATGAGACATGGAGATATTGTAATCTTTCCGAACTTTCCTGAAGTCACCGCGCATGATGGATAGTATCTGTCTCAGCGATTCACGGAACATGTCCTCCATCCCGAGATTCATCTTGACATACTTCCCTTTCTCGCGGTTGAATTTTGCTACGTTACCGCTGTTAAAGATCAGGATGGATGCATAAGGTTCAGTTAGTTCCCATCGCAATTTATCGGGCCTCTCAAAGTAGATTGTCCCTTTAGCGCTCAGGACGTCCAGAAACATGGTCATGTGACGCTCCTGCAGAAATTCTGCCTGAAGGCTCTTAACGGAGTGGAAGCCTTCAGTCATGCGCTCCAGGACTATTTCCATCTCAGATACGGATAATTCCCTGTAAGGTTCAACAGACTTTTCCGACCCATGGAGATGTGAGGCACTGCCTATGTAAATAATGAGGGCACTAAGAATTACAATGCGGCTTAATCTATTCATTTTTAACTCCTGACACGGCCTCATATGAGATACTGAAATAAATTCCAGATGACAGACTTAACGTTATTAACCCTGTTTATTTAGTCAGGGTGATGAGGTTATATGTTCCATTTCTGTCAAAACCAACGCAGCTTATTTCTGACTTATTTGAATTATGTATGTTATCTGCTTCAGTAGAGTTTGTACCTGATTGAACAGGGAACTGATAAACAACCCCATCTTTCAATGACAAGGCTGCAATAGCCATGTCAAATCCGTTTCCTGCCGGCATGCCTCCATAGAGCGGTGAGTATGCCAGTACCTTACTGTTGTTTGTCCCGTTGTTTGTCCTGCTGTCTGCCAGCGGCTTGTAAAACCGTCCTGTTTCCTTATCACCGCTTGCGGCAAGGAACAGCGTGTCAGCGGCACCGGAAATTCCGTTTCTTCCGGTTTCGCATCTGACCAGATTGCAGTAAGCCCCGTCATCAGAATCTCTCCCTAAAAGGAATGTAACAAACCCCTCTCCCGGCAGATATGAACATTCATCAAAAGACAGGGGCATAATTTCAGTACACCCACGGCTGCCCGATAAAATCGTGGCATACCCTCTTACGTCACAATACTCATCTCCAGCCCCTGCCAATACATAGTCTGCGATCCCCTCTCTCAGCCAGTTAACGGCTGTTGACATAACTGAAGAGGTGGTCTGTTCAAAGCAGGTCAGGGTCAGACATGGCCCCTGTATCTTAAGTAATATTGAGACATGGGAGGCAAGGGAGTTGTGCACTGAATTTGCGAATAGTGTTGGAGAGGCGCACTTATCACCGAAATCAATCACGCTGTCAAGAAAACTGAAGGTGGTCTGAAGAGGGCCGTAACCACTGCCGAAAATTATACCAATGCGTGTCCGGTCATCAATGCTCAGACCGCTGTCCTCTATGGCAAGAAACGATGATAAAAGGGCCATCTGGATGAAACGATCGATCCTGCGCAGGGCCGGGCGGCCAACAAAACGATCAAGACCGCTAACACCGGCGGTATAAACCTTTAATGAAGCCTCACCATCTGCTGTTAATATCTTATGTTTTTCAATCGACGGTCTGATCTTCCCTTCCAGACCAGACCTTATAGTTGCTATTCCGCTTCCGAGGGCTGAAACAGTACCTATACCCAGAACCGGGATGCTCATGCGTGTTCCGTACCTATGACTAAAACTGAGTTATTACCTCCAAAGGCAAGAGAATTCGATATGGCAGTACTGCCATTAATTGGCTGGTTATTTATAGTAGGTGTTATAGAGCATTCCTGGTCGTACTCCTCAAAACCAGCGGTTGCGGGAATCTGTCTGTCCATGAGTGCCTTAATCGTAAAAACTGCTTCAAGACCGCCGGCCGCCCCAAGGGTATGTCCGGTATAGGCCTTTGTGGAGACAACCGGGACACTATCAGGAAATATGCTGGCAATAACCTTACCTTCCACCTTATCATTGTCCATGGTGGAAGTGCCGTGGGCATTAATGAATGAAATCTCATCAACCCGGGCACCGGCATCTTTAAGGGCGATGTCTATTGCCCTTTGAAGCCCTAAACCTTCAGGATGAGGGGCTGTCGGGTGGTGTGCATCCCCGCTGCTTCCGTATCCCCTGATATAAGCCAGTACCGGAATACCCCGGCCTTCAATAGACATGTCACTTTCAACAATTACCATTCCGGCGCCCTCGCCAAGATTGAGTCCTTTTCTGTTCCTGTCAAAGGGCCTGCAGGGCTCCTGCGATGTAATAAGCAGGGATGTGAAGCCGAGGTATGTCGTACGACACAGCTCATCCGCCCCTCCGGCGATAACGACATCACAAATTTCATTTTCTATCCAGGACCTGGCTAATCCTACAGCATCAGTGCCGGATGAACAGGCATTGGCAATGGTTACCGCAGGACCGCTGCAGTTGTATAATCCGGATATGAAAAGAGCCGGATTATTGGCAAGAAAACTATTTATTGGATTAATGTCCGGATTCATCCTGTCCCTGTACTCTCTGTAAAACGGTTCATTGTTTAATGTGCAGCCAACAGTGGTCCCTATGACTACCCCAACCCGTTTCTTCATCAGTATCGTATTATCAAGACAGGCATGATCCAGTGCCTCTTTTACGGCAGCCAGTGCCAGAAGTGATGTCCTGGATGCATTGGCCACGGATGGGACTTCGTCCAGGTTCCATGGAACGTCAAATACCGGACTTCTCCTCTCAACGTCTGTATTGAATTTTGCATGTGCAGACGGGTTTCTTTTTCCCGAATAAAGCGCCGGCATAATTGTATTAAGGGAGGCCCCGGCAGCGCAGATGCCGCCTATCCCGGTAATACCTGCAAATGCCTTTTTCATCACTTTCCCTGACTGGCCCTGACATAATCGGCGAGGGATTTGACTGAGGCAAATGCCTCCCGTGAGTGTTCCAGATCCTTTGTTTCTATCTGATAGTGTTTTTGCAGCAGAACGACCAGCTCAACAGCATCCAGAGAATCAAGCCCCAGTCCTTCGCCAAACAGGGGATCATCGTCCTTAATATCCTCCGGTGTCACGTCAACAAGTTTTAACTCGGCTATGATTAAAGATTTTAATTCGTTCTCCAGTGACAATTCTAAACCCTCCCCACGGTATTTCTATACCGTTCCCTTATTATTTGTGCCCCAGAAATCAAAGAAATTAAACCACATATAAGGGTTCTTTTCAAGGTATGTTTCCAGACATGATACGTATCGCTGCATGAGGGTTTTTACTGCCTCGTCCCTTGGAACCTGAGTCCAGTCCCTGTCGCCGCTGATATGATCAGCACCAATTGTAAAAGACATCCTGCCTGTCCTTACTGTTAGAGAAACCACAAGGTCTGCTCCCGTAACTGCTGTAAGATAGTAGGGGGTTATCGGAAATGCGGCTTTTTCCCCGAGAAACTCTATCTCTATTGTCTTTGCTCCCCATGCCCGATCTCCCATAATGGCTACTATCTCGCCGGCCCTTAGGGCGTTGGTAGCTTCTACCATCCCGCCAAGAAAGCCGGTAGGCGCTATAAAGTGAAACCTCTCGCGATGTCCGGCAAGGTCGAAAAAGTGCCGCCCTTCATCGTTAGCAATATTGAATAACAGGTTCACCCTCGTCCCGATATGATCCATTGTAGCCATTGCCGTCTGCCAGTTGCCGGCATGAGTAGTCAGTAAAACCATGCCCTTTCTCTTTTGGGCAAGGTTGTATAAGTTCTCCTGACCTGGAAATTCAACATGAAAACATTTCCTGTCAAGGATTCCCATGGCCGCCTGGTCAATAAGTACCTTACCGAACTGATACAGGTAGTATGTTGCCGACAGAAAATGCCTTATCTTTCCCTGATCAGGAAAGCGGTGTCTCAGATAGTAATTGACAGACTTTCTTGCGCTTGTCCTTATCAGAAGATAATAAGGAAGTATGAATGCCAGTAAAATGTACGCCGGTATCGGACCAGTTATCCTGATCAGGAGGTGGAATATCCCATAACCAATCCTGCTGCCATAAGCATTCTTTGTATCTCCCCTTCCGGAACTATCCTTCATGACCATCTTCACCCCTGGAAATACTGAGGTTCTGGTAGAACATTCCCGTTAGAAAGGCAATGGCACCTACGATCAGGGCCAGGATCGGTCCAATTATGAGAGAACCTATCAGGTACTCCAGTAACCTTTGAGGGGCCTCGTATCCAAGGGTCTGCATATTGAATTCCGTCAGATACGTCCCATGTCTCATATAATAGCCGACTGCAACGGCCAGACCCGGAACAAACGGAGGCATGCATATGTTGCTGACACTTAGCGCCACCAGCCTGTTGAGCCTGAGCCGTGTGGCAACAAAAAAGATCGTGACAGAATGACATGCTATCAGCGGGAGTGTACCAAGGAATACTCCAAGCATTGATGATAAAGCCATGTCCCTCGGAGACAGGCTTTCCCGGAGAAGCAGCTTGAATGATCTGATCGGATGGAGGACAGAGATCTTCTCTTTACCGCCGGTATTGAACAGCACCTTATGCGGCCACGGGAGGAAGTTTCTTATGACCAGCTGAGTGTACGTCCATGATATTCGGGCATTATCCCGGAATGGTTTGAAATGTGACGCCTTTATTGTTTCTTCAGAGTAGTGGACAGGAATGTCCGTATTGACTATGGAGAGGCCAGCCCACACGCCTCTTACAAGGATCTCAACCTCGAAGTCGTACCTTCGCCCCCTGCATATGACCATCTGAAGGGCTGCTACCGGGTATGCCCTGAAACCACTCTGACTGTCCGGAACTCTCCATCCTGTGGTGATCCACACCCACATGTTCGAAAATTTCCTGCCGAAGCGGCTTGAGAACGGCACCCTGCCTCCAAAATGCCGGTTCCCGATGATGACAGACCATGGATTCTTCCTTATCAGCTCCTGAAACTTCAGCGCGTCTCCGGGGTTGTGCTGACCGTCGGCATCAACAGTAATTATGTGAGAAAAACCATTGGCTGCTGCCCACTCTGCTGCAGAAAGAATGGCAGTCCCCTTGCCTCTGTTTACCGTGAAGTCCAGACGGGCTGCGGATAGCCCTTTCAGGGTTTCAGGGCCGCCGTCTGTACTTCCATCATTTACTACGAGGACTTTAAGCCCTGTGCTGATGGCCTTCTCAATCACCGTACGCAGGGTTTTAAGGTTATTGAATGTTGGAATGACTATCAGAACATTTATCATCGTGCACGTGTACGCCTTCTTTCCCGGCTGATTCCCTTGCCCAGAAGCATATCCCAGATCGGGCCCCGGTATCCGAGTTTATGAAATGCCCTCACCTTGTCCGCATCTTTTTCAAATGGGTAAACCCTGTCTATGCGATTTCTGAAGGACTTTCTTATCGACTGGTCCAGAAATTCAGCAGTTACATCACCTGAGAAGTAAAAAAAAGGTTCAATCAGATCCTCTTCCAATGAAACCATTCCTTCCCTGACGGCCCTTCTGTGTATCGGGGTGCCTGGTATTACCCGGACCCCAGTTGATGCAAATACGACGCAATCCTTCAGCCGGTCAATGTTTGACAGACCTTCGTCCACTGTATGCTCAGTCTCCTCCGGTCCGCCGAATACAATAAAATGGGCACAGCTGATACCTGCAGAGCTGAAAAGCCTGTTGCTTTCTTCTACATCTGACCATGAAAAATGCTTTCCCATTCCTTTTAATGTCCTGTCCGTAGAACAATCCGTCCCCCATTCTACAGCCTTCAGCCCCGATCTTTTCAGGAGTTCAATATCATCCGCACGAAAGCGGTCAGGCTTGAAATAGGCCATCCATGGGATACTTATACCCCGGCGGACAATTTCTTCTATTATCTCAAGATAGTGCCCTGAAGGGTCATTGAAAACAGAGTCTGCTATAAAGTAATAATCTGCCTTGTACTTATCAATGAGCATTTGTATCTCGTCGGCCACTACAGATGCAGGACGATACCTGTATACCCTCCCCTCAAGTGCCGGATACGAACAGTACTCGCATTTAAGTGGACATCCCCTCTTTGTCTGAATATTCATCATACCACCATGCCTGAGGTAGTAATCAACGTATTCCTGGTTTCTTCCAGCTGCTGCTGTTTCCGCACCTGTCAAGGGGGTCTCGTTTTTCAATATCCTTGTGACCGGCCTCCTGCCGGCGGCCAGATCTTCAGCGAGGAGCGAAAAGACCGCTTCACCCTCACCTGCTATCCCGTAATCCGCCCCTGTTTTTTCAAGAAGAACTTCGGGAAACAAAGAGTAACCGGCGCCTCCGAGGACAATAGGACTATCAGAACAGGAACGCAGGACCCTGACTATATCCTGATAAAACGCGGTATAGGATACTTTATTATTGTAACTGCAGTTATCAATGTTGCGTAATGAAATGCCTATGACATCAGGAGACTGTGCCTTAACGATATCTGTCAGCCCCTGCAGGGTTTCACCTTCCGCAAGGTAGTCCCACTCAACAACTTCATGCCCGCGGGAAATCAGATCATGGGCAACCATCGCCATTCCAAGAGGGTACACAGGATAAGGATCCTGTGTAATATTGGTTGAAAGGAGAAGAATTTTGGCCATTGTCAAAATGTTATTTCCGGGTGAAAGCCCTCAATCTTGACCGGCAGGAATTACAAAAAACTCAACTCTGCCTGGTGTGCCGCACGTAATCTTTCGGTTTTGGTGGTGATTGATATGTTCCGTCTGCAATCTCCCTTTGTATTACCTTCATGAAGAGGTCACCCATTTTCAATTCCTGCGGTCTTTCTTTATAGAAGGTATCCCATGCATATTCATATATGTCCTGCAGCTGGTTACACGTCATCTTCTTAGGTTGAAAGACGACCCTGTCGCATGTGTAGTCCGCCCAGTTATTGCTCAGGATTCTCCCCTCTTTTTCAAGCTGAGCCCGAATCGGGGTGTGCATAAACGGAGTCATGATAGTGAACTCAGCCAGATCCAGACCGATCTCCAGCAGGAAGTCGACAAGCCTTTTTATGTAATCAATATCCTGGTCATCTGTTCCAAGGATGATAGTCCCTTCAACTCCGATACCATGATCCTTGTACTTCCTGATCCGGTTGCGAATGACATCGGAGGTATCGAATACCGCCTGATATACATACCAGGCTCCGGCCTGATAGGCCAGATCCAGAAGCTTGTCGTCATCTTCAATGGGGTGGCTTACCCACTTCTTTTTCAAAGGGATAAGCGCCTTGAAGAGTTCTTCCTCCCATTTGTAATTCTGGGCAAGTGAGTTATCAACTAAAAAGAGTCTGTTGTTGTCTATTGAATTGATTTCTTCGACTACCTTTGAGATTGGGCGGGGTCTGAATAACTGCCCACCCAGGTATGGCGTGCAGCACGGGAAACAGTTGAAACGGCACCCCCGTGATGCGTGAACCAGGTCCAGCATCTTGATCCCCCGGTACATATAGCGTTCACGGTTGAGTATATCACGCCGTGCAGGGCCCACCAGCTCCACAGGAGGAAGGTTATTTCTCTCATCGTAAAGCGGTGCAAGTCTGTTGTTTCTGAAGTCTTCAAGAACCCTGTCTATGCGGCCTTCAGACTCCCCCATGAAAACACTGTCAACATGCTGCTGATATTCATCGCAGTGGAGTGATGCGGATATCCCTCCTGCTATGACGGTTATCCCGCGTCTGCGATAGTGGTCAGCAATCTCAAATCCACGAGGAACCTGTGCAGCAAGCATGACTGAGAGGGCTACGATGTCGGGGTTGTCTTCAAGATCCAGCGGGTCAACATTTTCGTCTATGAATTCAACATCAGCATACTCAGGAAGTGATGCAGCAAAGACCACAGGACCGTGCGGAGGAAGGTGAAATTGAGTCTGCCTCTCGAGTTTTCTCCATTTCGGGTAAATAAGCTTAATTTTCATTGATCTATAATTATACTGGATTAAAAAGGTCTGTAAGTGAGGACACTTTTCTGCCATTATTCAGCATAAGTCTGCCATTATCATACATCACTTTTGTCCGAAAAGATATCACGTTGCCGGGAGTAGCGTCAAGGATAACGAATACGGCACCAGCCGAAGGACGGCCTCCGGTTACTGCCATATTTGCTGGTGGACTGTCTATCCATCCTGCCAGCATCCTTTTGGTTTTACCGGCGGCTATAATGGATGCAGCGTTCTGAAGTGCGCTGATACCGGTTCCTGAACCCTCGCCAACGCAAAAGGTCGGGCCTGTAAGGTTAAACAGGACAGCGCATTCTCCGAGCACAATGACAGGAAGAGTATAGGAAAACAGGTTGGGGCTTGAAAGCACTCCTCCCTGTTCCAGTGTGGTTTTATAATAAGCCATGTCAGTCTCAATAACCTCATAAAGGCTTGATACTACCATCCCGATCGGTTCAGAAGCCTCACCTTCCCTGATGCCTGCATCTTTCAGCGCAAGGGCAACGGCCAGGCATCCAAGCCGGGTAAACTTATCGAATCGTCCGATCCTCGGATGGGGACGCGGAAATAACCCGCTGTCGGGAGGCAGTACCGGAGTACCCGCGCCCAACACAGGGCTTTTTTCCTCACTCATAACACCATATCCATGAGGAGTTATCCAAGCACCACCGGTTATCCGGATATCCATCAAAGTATCAGGTCCCTTCACGTCTTTTCAAAGATAAGTGCGGCATTGCAGCCGCCGAATCCGGAGTTTGATGTCAATATATTATTACCTGGAATTGACTGCTCCATTCCAGACGACCTTCCTTTTGCCCTGTCTTCCGGCCGGATTATTCCAGACGTGGGAATCGCACTTTTTTCTGAAAGAGCGCGGATGGAAATCGCTGATTCTATGGCCCCGGCAGCACCAAGGGTATGCCCGATGGCGCCTTTTACTGAGAACACGGGGAAACGTCTCGATCCAAAGACCGACTCTATCGCAGTAAGCTCCATTGCATCGTTGTATGGCGTACCTGTACCATGGGCGCAGTATGCCTCTACTGTATCATGGGTAAGACCCGCCTGGGTAAGGGCCGACCTTATGGAGTTTATAAGGCCGCTTCCGTCTCTTGCAGGACCCGTAATATGGTTGGCATCATTGGCGATGCCCCAGCCCGTGAGTCTTGCCAGAGGTGTACAGCTCATCCTTTTAATAGACTCTTTGTCAGCGAGCAGAATAGCAGCGGCCCCGTCCCCGAGAAACAATCCATCCCTTTCAATGTCAAAAGGGCGGCATTTTGTTGCCGATAGACCCCGCAGTGATGCAAACCCGGTAAAGATAAAACGGCTCACCATGTCCGCAGCGCAGACAAGAACGCTTGAACAACTTCCTTCGGTAATCATCTGCGCCCCGATAGCAAGACCGACTGTGGATGAAGCACAGGCAGCATTGATTTCCATGCCGGTGTTTTGTACGCCGATATAATTACAAATCCATTCCCTATAGTGTCTGGCAAGATAAGGAGGCATTCCTTTCCTTCCTTCAGCCATATCTTCAATGTATTGGACATCCCCCTTAATGCCTGTCCAGATTATGAAGGTATCTTTAGGAAGGGGCTTGAGATTGTTCAGCGCCATGGACATCAATTTACAGATAAGATTATCCTCTTCATCAGTTTCAATACCTTCTACACAGGCTGCGTCGTGATACATCATCCTGTCTGTGTTGAATCGTTGGACCGGCCTTATCGCCGAATCTCCGGCACAGAGTCCCGGCCACATCTCATCTATCGAATCGCCCATTGCTGTCACAATGGATGTGTCTGCCACAAAGACCTCATTCATGAATTTGTTTTTCCTTCCAGCGTCTGCAGAAGTCTTCCACAAATTCAGGACGAACCAGCAGCACCTCCATCTTCATGTTCGTAAGTAACTGAACCGTATACCCGGTAGCCGAGACACGTCCATCCTGACCTGAGATCAGATACTGAAAATTCAAACGGACTGCATCTGTCCAATGGAGTGAGGTTGTAATAATGCATTCTTCATGAAACCTCAGAGGTGTATGATAATCAATATGCATCCGGACGATAGGCGCCATGAAATTCTCCCTGTACATGTCCAGATAACCCATACCGTATTTTTCTCCAAATGCAGCCCGCCCGTCCTCTATGTAGCTCGGATATCTCCCATGCCATACGATACCAAGGGTATCAACTTCTTCAAACCGAACTTTCCGTTTTACTTTCGCTACCAGGGGGGGAGGTGCATCAGGTATAAGTGGAAAATAGAGCGGATTATTGCGTTTTCTCATAACTATTGGTCATTAGCATCTCTTCTTGCAAAAAGCAAAAGGGTTGATGCAATCTTTCCCCCTGATGTCAGCCTGACGCGGATATTATAAGTCCCGCTTTCTTCAACGGCGCTTACATCGGCCTCGACAAGCTCATCAGGAAATATGGGATTAGTAAACTTTGCCATTTCTATGCCGGTAAGGAGAAGCCGGCAATTAAGTAAATCCTCGCACATTGCCAGGGATAAATCAATCATGACTACTCCCGGCAATATGGCATATCCGGGGAAATGACCATCGAAACCGGGAAAGGAACTGTCGAAACGGAATTCGCCGTATGCGCTTCCGTTTTCACCTGATATTTCAAGTTTGATGAGACACTTCCTTATACCGCTGAATATTATGCTTCTATCTATCTGTTTGAGGTCTCCGCCCACAACTGCCTTGTCCGGATGAAAAGTTCGGGCAGTCGGCTCCTCTCCTGTTATATGGAGGTTAAGTCTTCCGGTTGCCAGACAGACATCGTCATGGTATATGCCTCCTTCAACTACTGTGACCACATCAATTTCTAATATCTTTTTAAAACGGATATAAAGCAAATCTCCCAGTGAGGCCTCTTTGTAAACAATGAAATTCCTGATGCCGGTCAGAAATCCATTTTTTACTCTGTCCGATGTCTTCAACCTGTCATAACCTCTGGATGCAGCAGCAAGCTGGGCTAATAACTCAACAAAGCAGACACCTTCAAGCCTTCCTCCTGCATCTAAAAACGGGTTCTTTGACGAAACAGCCGTCCTTCCTGCTGCATGTTCGGATGAGTGCTCGCATAGTTCATCTATCAGAAGCATAAGCCCCCTGTGCGGAACAACTTCAACAGCTTTGACAGGCAGAGACGGCCCCACTAAGATGTCTTGCAAATCAGCCATAATTTCTCCATTTATTTTATTAAAATAAATTTACTCCCAATAACAACTTACTGGAGTTCAACGGTACATTAGGTTCCTCAGTTCCGGCATTTGATATATGGTGGAAACGATATTCTAAGTTGAGGTTATAACCTTTTTCTGTCCTGTATAGAAAACCGATTCCAGCCTGATAATTACCGTTCAGTCTGGCACCCACTCCAGGGATGCCTGAATTGATATATACAGGCCCCCCGCCGGCAAAGAAATACGGAACTCCTTTTTTGTAGGTTGTTAAAAAATATCCTGCCAGGAAATTCATGCCGAACATGGGGGAAACATCCGGTCTCAATACTATATGCACCGGGAACTCGATAAGAAACTCATGACGTCCCTTATACCAGGAACTGCCCGCTTCACTCCAAAGTTCACGTCCATATCTTAGCACCAGATCCGCCGTCTCAACGTGCTCCCGGGTTTTGCCCATACCAACGTGAGTAGCGCCATAACCGCCGAGAATAGTCAGATGGGAATGTCCTCCAGTGACGTCAGTGACACCTGAATCCTGAGAGTATAACGTAGCGCCAAAAAACAGATATAACATGAATACGGTAATAGCCGGAATAAGGCGCCGAATCATTTACTTTCACCTGAGATCAATAAATAATTGTTTTTTACGTTTTTCCGGGTGGTATGTCTTATTTTTCCACTCCTCCTCTGAGATAAAAATAATTTCAGGAACTACGCGTATGCGTGCCCTGATGTTCTCCATAATAACTCTCTCCAAATAAGCTGGCCTGGTACCGACTATATATAAAAAAATATTGTCTGTTCCGTCGTCCTTTTTTCTCGCCTCGATACAGGCGCCTTCCACACCGTCTATTGCTTCCACTACCGAAAGTATGGAAGAGGGAAAAACCGTGGTACCTTTGAACTTCAGCATCTGATTCTTTCTGCCAAGTACAGGGCCTATACGAGGAGTTCTTCGCCCGCATCCGCATGGCTCCGTAATCAGGAATGAAATATCACCTGTACTGAACCGGATGAGCGGCATTCCGGTAACCCCTATTGGAGTTATCACCACCTCGCCGGGGGTACCAGGAGGTACCTGCTTACCACCTTCATCAACAATTTCTATGATAACTAATTCCGGGCGGACATGTCCCCCCTTTCTTTCCCTGCATTCGGAAAACGCCGTAGCCATCTCTGTCGAGGCATAGGTTGAATACATAGGCGCACCCCACATCTCCTCTATCTGACTGGCTGCAGGCAGCAGGTCCAATTTCTCATCCCGGATGCTCTCCCCTATTGCAATCATGAGACGGATGCCGGAATGTGACGGTTTCTCACCGCATTCAAGTGCATACTGTCCTATCTTCCTAATCAACGACGGTACCCCTGCTATTACAGTTGCACCTGTCGTTTTTATCATATGCCAGTGCTGAGCCGCACTCCCTGACCCTGCCCTTACCAGCCTGGCACCGATCTTCAGTCCACCGAGGTAATAAGCCAGCCCGGCCATGAAACATCTGTCTAAGGCCGCACATATAAGCAGGGTATCTGCGGCCCCGATTCCGATCATCCTGAATGATGCTTCCTCATTATATGCGAGACGAGCCAGATCTGAAGAACTCTGAAGAAGCATATTCGGAGAATTTCCTGTTGTAGCCGACGTCAGGCATACATCAACTACTTCCCGAGGATCACAGGCAAGAAACATATCATTGTGACGCTCCATGTCTATTTTTTTAGTTAAAGGGACCTTTCCAAGATCTTTAACTCCATTGATTGAACTGACGGCCAGACCACGACTTTCAAAAAGTTTCCGGTAAAAAACAGAGTTGCTGACAGTGTAATTAAGGTGCTCCATGAGAAGTCTGTCCTGTATATTCAGGATATCTTCATGAGTTTTAAAATCCACACCGTAATACTCCTTCGCCTGGAAATCTTTTAATACCGATACCCTATGATCTGCAGTATTATTCATTCAAATGTTCCCTTACCAGTGATTCAACGTGTTTTTTAAACTTTATGCCCCGTCTTTCTTCCGGAAATGATGCAGGATGAACGGCTGGCAGTATATCTATGTTTATACTGGCCGGTCTTATTACATGGTCATTCATGGCCAGTAATTTTTCTGTACCAGTCATGCATACAGGTACAACCGGCATATTAAATTCAATGGCCGTCTGGAATGCCCCTGAGCGAAAGGGCTGTAATCTGCCGTCGCGTGAGCGATGTCCTTCAGGAAAGAACAGAAAGTTTACCCCCCGCTCAGATAATTCACGACCTTCCTCTTTAAAAAAAGCCGCTGGACTCATCTTTTCTACGTCAATGTATCCCGCACGCCGCATGAACCAGCCAATAAGCCATATCTTAAAAGGCCAGGAGCGTACAAAGACGGCCGTATTACCTGGGGTGAAGATTGCACTTAAAAAGATATCCGCCGTTGAGCGATGGTTGACTATGACCACACATGGCAGATTGCCGCTTATATTTTCCATACCTTCACATTTTATCCGTATTATTGGCCATGACAGCCTTACAAGGAAGCTGCCGTACAGGCGGTTGGAACATCTCATGGCATCGTCAAACCGCCTCTTTTGAAACACCATTAAGATAAAAATTATACCAGGGAATACCAGCAGGAAATAGACAATTGTTATAAGTACTAAATAAGAAAGATAAAGACCGTTAAGGAGGTACAAAGCAGGTCTGTAAAAGCATTTCGCTATCAATCCAGAGACTTTCACTGACTGGAATGGGGAAGCGTTCTCTGCTTGTCAATTATAAAACGATGTATGTCTCTAAGGTTACGTATAGAACGAATCTTTTCTTCGTCGATGTTTCTCACTACCTTAAAGTTGAATTCACGTTCCAGTGCAACTACGAGGTCAACACTGTCCAGACTATCCAGTCCAAGTTCGTCATATAATGATGCCTCCGGGGTAAGCGCCTCTTCTTTGAGTTCAAACTCATTTATCAGGATCTTTTTTACACGTTCAGCTATTTCTTGTTCAGTCATTTCTCTTACCATACCTCCTTACAGCCAGTATGGAGTTAATACCTCCAAAAGCAAAGCTGTTTTTTAAAAATGTCGTGATCCCGGTCCATCGTATATCCATTAGGTGATTGATTCCATCACATCCTTCTCCTGGATTATTCAGATTTAATGTTGGGACCAGTACACCATCGTTTAACATCCTTACCGAGGCTGCCAGTTCCAATGCACCACTGGCTCCCAGTGTATGTCCCATATAACCCTTAAGACTGCTGACAGGCACTCCTCTGTAGCCAAATACCTGCTGAATCGCAGCTGCTTCTGAAACATCCCCAAGGATTGTGCCGGTTGCATGCGCATTGATATAGTCAATATCCTCCGGCGTCATCGCTGAGTTTTCAAGGACATTCTCGATGCACCTTACAATTGAATCACTATGTGACTGCGCCAGATTTGTGCCGTCAGAAAGTGTTGAAAAACCAATTATCTCCGCGAGGATTGGAGCACCACGCCTTATAGCTGAGTCTTCAGACTCAAGAATAATACACCCTGCCCCTTCACCGCATACGGTGCCATCCCGGTCACGGTCAAAGGGTCGCGGTGTTTCTGCAGGATTCTCATTAAAGCGGCACGAAGTAGCATTGAGAAGATCAAATGAACCGCAGACTACTGCGTCCAGTTCGTCAGATCCACCGCACAGCATGACATCCTGCAGTCCATATTTTATGGCCTCATACCCTAAACCTATCGCCTGAGTGGATGACGAGCATGCTGCATCGGGTGACATCACCCTGCCCTTGATATGTAAAGCATGGGCAATGTTGGCGGCACAGGTATGGCTCATTACCTGAAAGAATGCACCGGATGATACATTTCTCAGGGAGGCACTGTTTAAATATTCCCTGAAATATTGTGTTAGAGACTCTGCGCTGCCTGTAGATGAAGAAAAACTTACCCCTGTCTTTCCGGATGTAAGAACGGAATCAGCGATTCCGGCATCCCCTATCGCCTCATTGGCAGCGAGAAGCGACATAATCGCTGTCGGTCCCATAGTCCGTCTGAATTGTCTTGGTATTGACTTAGACGGCAGAGGTTCTTTGACCGGGGCACCAACCCAGCAATTTAAATCTTTAACCTGTTTTTCCCACTCTGACTTCTGAGAGATTACGGCAGATTGTCCTGAATACAGGCCTTCTGTCAGGGGCTTTATCCCTATTCCAAAAGGTGATATTGCCCCCATACCGGTTATGACAACTCTTTTTAACGACATTCTCTTACCTTATTCCAGATAGTTTCCAGCCCCAGTATATTTGCTGCCCCCAGAAATCCTGAAATGACTCCACCCATAATTCCAGGAAGATGTATACTCTGCCCGGCGAGATAGAAGCGGCTTATAGCCGTTAAGGAACTGAGTTTTATCTGGTTTATCGTTTGCTTCACCCCATACATGGAACCACCGGGAGTACCGGTATATCTTTCATAGGTTAATGGGGTCGCACTGTCAACAACTTTAACACTCCCATTCACCTCTGGAAGTAATTTCTTAAACTGACTGACGAGATTGTCAGTTTCCTGCTGCTTGTATTCAAGGTAGGCGGATGTCCGCTTATGCGGGTCGAACAGTTCCTTAGGGGGCGTATTCCAGGAGGACTCCCTCAGAATGCACAGAGCTTTTTTTTTGTTGTCATTATCTTTTGGGTCACAGGCCATAATTCCAAAAGATCTGTCAATCGAATTGTCTAATCTGTATAAATTTGACCTGGCCATTTTATCTGGCAGGTGATCAGCTTCAAGATAAACGGCAAACGGGGCATTGCTGTTTTCAAGCCCTCGCAGCCTCGAAAAATATGCCGGACGTATCACATCAACAGGTAATATATCCGCCAATAAAGACGGATGAATCGTACTGATGCAATTATCACATTCAAGCACCTCTCCACTTCCGGTTAAAACAGACTTCAGCCGGCTGTTGCCGTCAACCTCTACCTTTAAGGCGGGATTGTTATTAAAGATTTCTACCCCTTCCTGCTTGAGTCTCTTTTCATAGGCATCAACAAGCTCGTCTCCCCCATTAACCAATGTCTGCGGAGTCCTGTAAAAGGATCCCATGATAAGGGCATGTATGAATAAAGGGACTTCCTCGGCAGATGCACCGTAAAGATACCGGCCGTACTTGCCAAGAAGGCCCGTAAGATTTCTTTCTGCACCCGCTTTGTCCATAAAACTACCCAGGCTTTCGATGTCCTGTGAAGTACTTGTAAAGTCAGACCACTCAATATCAAAATTCACAAAAGGTGTTGCATCCATGATTGATTTAACTTTTCTCATGTATATCAGAATGGCTTTTTTACTCCTGGGAAAGTGAGTGCATAAGACATCCCTTACCTGTTCCAATCCGCATGGGATAGGTATTACCCGATCGTCTGAGTACAGTATATCGAATCCGTCACTGGCCATCGGCAACGTCCGTATATCATCCCTCATGCGCAGATAACGCAGGAGTACTGATAATGGACCTGATTCTTCAAACCCTCCGGTATAGTGAAATCCGGGATCACACCACACATTTCCGCGCTTAAACCGTCGGAGCAGAGGTGCCAATAATCGATTCTTTTCAACGATAGCTACTCGTTGTCCGTTTTGAGCCAGAACCAGGGCCGACGTGAGACCGGTAATTCCTGAGCCTATAACTACTGTATCATATTTCAAGGAACCGTTCCTATCAGGAGGCATGAATTAGTGCCCCCGAACCCTGCGGAATTGCAGAGTATTATCTCTGGTCGTTCATCAATTGTTTCCTTTGCAATATTAAGAAGCGGTGCATCCTCATCCTGTTGTTCAAAATTAATATTCGGTGCGATAAACCCTTCGCGTCCCATTATAACTGAATAGACTACCTGGGCAGCCCCTGCCATCCACATTTCATGACCAGTCATCGCCTTTATGGATGAGATCCATGGAGTTGCTGTTCCAAATACATTATGTATCGCCTTTGCCTCCATCATATCACCTATTGGTGTTGATGTGGCATGGGCACAGATATAATCCACCCTGTCTGCAGTTATCTCTGCCCGTTTAAGGCACTCTCTAATGCAGCGCTCAAGGCCTTCACCGGACGGTACGGATAGTCTTGAACCATCAGAGCTGAATGAATAGGCATGTATCTTACCCAGGATATCAGCACCCCTTTTCTTCGCCAGATCGTATCTTTCCAGCGCCACTATAGCTGCTCCACCACTTGGTACAAGTCCGTCCCTTCTCTTGTCAAAAGGACGGGACGCTTTCTGTGGGTAATCTTCATGGAGTGAAAAGGCATTTGTGGCATCAAAACTCGCAACAGACTCCCATGTGATTTCCTGAACCCCGCCGCAGATCATACGGTCCTGCCGTCCCATGGCAATCAAATCGCTTGCCTGGCCAATCGCGTGGCCGCCGCTTGCGCATGCCCCGCTCAGCGTCCAGGAAGCACCCCGGGTACCGAGTATAGTATTAAGATTCATGGAAACTGTGGAATTCAACGCCTGAAAAACAAGGCTGGCCCCTATATCAAACGTCCTTTTTTCCTTGAGGGTAATGTTGACCTGCTGAAAATTGGCGACAGTTGAAGAATCATTGCCGATTATTATTCCGGTTCGTTCATTCTGTATGATCTCCTCAGACCAGCCAGCATCCACTACAGCCTCAATGGCAGCAGCATAAGCCTGTAGTCCGAAGCCAGTCAGTGTGCGGCATTTCTTCCGGTCCAGATTAGGCTGTGTAAAATCATCAATATAGCCGGTAAGGGCGCTCCTGAATCCGAGGTCTTTTCTGTATGGATCAATTCTTATTCCTGATTGACCCTTCTCAAGTGAGATCCTGACCTTCTCCTTCCCGGTTCCCAGTGTTGATACGATGCCTATTCCTGTTATAGCCACTTGATGCATAAGATCACGCTGTTCTTCCTACATGTACAAACCGCCGTTGACGGATATGACCTGTCCAACAATATAAGCAGCCATGTCCGAACAGAGAAATTCTACTAATGCAGCGACCTCTTCCGGAGCACCAAAACGTCCTGCAGGGATTGAAGGCAGTATTTTTTCAACAGGCAGGTCTTTTGTCATATCTGTTGCAATGAAGCCGGGTGCAACGCAATTAACAATAACCCCTTTCTTACGCACTTCTGCTGCCAGGGATTTTGTGGCACCGATCAAGCCGGCCTTGGCAGCTGAATAATTTACCTGTCCCGGCAGTCCGCTTTGACCAGCTGTCGAGGATATATTTATAATTCGTCCTGAACGTCGTTTCATCATTCCGATCAGCACTGCCTTTGTAACGAGAAAAAAGCCAAGCAGGCTTACATTTGTAACGCTTTCCCACTCCTGACGCGTCATCCACATCATGAGACCGTCTTTATTGTGTCCTGCATTATTTACCAGAACATCAGGTACAGTCTTTGCCAGCATAGGTTCCAGGATATCGTTTACACCCTTTTCATCACATACATCAAACGGCAGAAGAATACATTCTCTCCCTGTCTTTTCAATCTCCTCCTGAACTCGTCTGGCGGCCTCATGATTACTGTGATAGTTTGCCCATATGTCATATCCTGCTTTAGCGAGGCAAATGGCAATTGCAGCACCAAGCCCCCTGCTGGCACCAGTTATCAGGGCTACTTTAGCGCCGTTTATTGTTTCAGGTTTATCAGATTTTAAATCCATGACACGTGCTTAGGTAAGTCATTAACAATGAATGTTTAATACAAAATTATATTCAAACGGGCAATTAAAGTCAATCAGTCGAACCGCCTGAAAGTGGGATCACTTACAGGAGCACCCCGAGGCCCAGAAACAACTGGATAAGATATATGGATAATATACATATACCAACGATAAAATGAGGGTTTCTGAATGGAGAATCCTTCCCTTTTATCTTTTTTGAAATACGATATGAGACAAGAATAAACAGGACGAGGGCAACCCCCGCAATTAGATGCGGCGGATATTCGAGTATATTCCCTTTATCTATGAGTACCAGAGTAATCCCTGAAAACAGACCTGTTACGGAAAGAATGGCTATGACCGGGCCTAATTTTCTGTGCCTTTTAGCAGTTGTTATCCCGGAGGGTTTGCCGCTCTTCCTCTGCCTCCTTATTTTGAAACCAAGCAATCCCTGGTAGAAAAAGAGCAATGCAATAATAGTATTGTATAACCCGTGCAATAATCTCAGGTCTGCGAGGATCTGCCTGCTGGTCATTACGAAATAAGCCGTTAATGCTGAAAAGTTATGGGACTACTTCAAGCACGCCCTTCATGCCTTTATCATCGTGTTTTGTAAAGAAGTATAGGAATCTCTTATCACAGATAATAGGGTATTTCCCGGTTTTTGTCGGCGTAAATCTTATCGTATGAGGTTTAGTACCCATGTCCTCGTCAAACTTTATGCCTGCTTCGGGCGCTTTTATAGAGATGTTATGTGGTATAGGTATAAATCCTGATTCTTTTTTAACTATGAATTCAACAGGAGTATTCACCTTGACGACGATATAATTCGGGTCGAAAAAATATTCACCACCAAGTATCTCAACCCTCTGGACTCCATCTAAGTCAACTGATGCTACTACACGCTTTTCCTCCATTTCTTTCGCATGTACCGTCAGGGCAGATAAAAGGAGAATAATAAGAAGTGAATATTTGAAGTATCTCATGACAATGCACCTCCTGTCTTTGACTGGACGGATTTTAACATGTCCGGCAGATTTGTCAAGCTATCACTTGACAGCCCTTCTCGACTGCCAGATCCAGAAAAGGGGAAAAAAAAGGCCAATGACGGCGATTCCTGCAACTGCTCCTACAAGAGGAAAACCAACAAGCCAGCTCGCAAGCAGCCGGTTTCCAAGATTCCACATTGATTGGGTGCGTAATTCCTCAACTCCGAGGGACAGAGCAGAGCCATACAAGATACTCCATCCTACCTTTATGCTGGCCATGATAACGAACGGGCCAGTAAGAGGATTAGAAATATTTGTCCCGGCTATCGTTATAAGTTTATTAAGTCTGAGTCCTGAGGCAGTTATGACACCTATAAGCGCGTGCAGTCCAAAGAAGGGGCTGCACCCTATTATGACACCTGCAAAGAGTGCAAGCGACAGTTTAAAGGGACTTACATGTTCGTGCAGAAGTGCGTGAAAGAGACCCTTAAATAGACCCCAGCGGTTTGCTGCGGTGGCACTGGACAGGGCATCACCCTGAGTTTCCAGGCAGTCCGGAACACCAAACATTTTATCCAGAGTAACAAGGTCATAACCCCTGGCTTGCAATCCATTTATGAGCTCCGGCAGACACTCGGCTATAGCGGCGCCATGAGTTTCATTTTTTACTGACCTGCCGTTCATATTGAGTTTACCATCATGCAGGAGAAAGACATCCCCGTTTACCGTTCTGCCTGCAAGTCTTCGTATCTTATCCAATGTCAGGGTCCTCCGACCTCCATCCACCGCCCAGAGGGTCCATCCTGAAAATCTAAGCCCCATTCGCCACACAGCAAGAATCTGCGGCGGGGTTTTTATCCCTACAGGAGGTCTGTAGAATCTGGGGAAAACACCAGTTATGCCTTCAAGAATGTTACACGTCCTGACTATTGAGGTCCTGACCCTTGAGGGGAACCAGAAATACATTTGCCATGAGTGTTCATAGGAATGGTTGGCTACGAGATGTCCTTCCATGTGAATACGTTTAACAATATCAGGGTACAATTCTGCCAGACGGCCCACACAAAAAAATGTAGCCCTCGCATTATACATCCTCAGGATATCCAGAACATGATGCGTATAATCGGGGTCTGGTCCATCGTCAAATGTCAGTGCAACCTGCATCGTCGACCGGTCTCCCCTGTATAATGTTTCGTAGAGGACAGAACTGTTACGCCACAACAGGCCCCAGGCAAATATCACCAGCACTATCCCTGCACCTATAAGGAAAGCCAAATTCACCTGGAAATACCGCCTTTCGAAGTCTTCGTGTCATCCCAAACCTGTTTCAGGATGACAAACTCCTTTCACCTTTCAAGGCATTTTTTATAAACTCTGACCAGAGGGCCTTCCATACGGACCATTCGTGACCACCCTTCACAGTAAATACATGACTGCCTGGAAGGACCTCAGCGAGCAAATTGTTCGCGTGAAAAAACTTATCGTCAATTCCATATGCAAGGTAGAATCCGGCAATATTTTTCTGTTTTGATGTATAGGATTGAAGCCACTTCCAAAGAATTTTCTGCCAGTCGGCCTGATCAATTTCCACTGGCTCCCCTGGATGCCATTTCAGCAGCCCTCCTGAATCTGATATATCTTTAATGACCGGGGCATCACCCAAATAAGGAGATAATAATAACAAACCATCTATATCTTCAGGGTATGCCATGGTATAAAACAATGCGCCCAATCCACCCATCGAGACTCCGACAAGCCAGATATGTTCATAGCCGCCAGCCTTTGCCGGACCTATTACATCTTCTTTTAATCGGTCAACAATACTCTGGTTCGCATAATATCCCAATGAAGCCTCAACAGCAACCATATCAAAAGGAAGACCCTCTTTTCTTATCTCCTGAACAAATCCATTGTCCTCAAAATCCCTTGCGCTTCCTCCACGCCCGTGAAGGAATACGAAAAGGTGGTTCTTCCTGTCAACCTGATTATTATAATAAATGGCGCCTAAAGGGCCCTTGCTGGTATAGCATCCAGTAGCTGCAAACGGCGCTGACAGGCAGATGATAAGCACTGCGGCTGCCAGTGGCAGTGACATGCTCTCCCTACTGGATAGAAAGAGGATTTGGCGGACGTATCCTGAGACAAGTCTTTTGTGCATCATCTGATTGAAGTAGTAATGCGACACGCTCAATATCTTCATATAGCGGACGATCTTCTTTTAATTGCGGTGAGACTGCTCTTACCAGATTATAGAAAGTACGATAATCCTCTCCCATGACATCTCTGCTGTCCCTGAGATCAGCTGCCTGGGCAAGGGCAATCGCCTCTATTGCAAGGAGCTTCCAGAGGATCGGAAGCACCTTCCTTGTCATTTTGGCTGCTGTTGTTCCCATACTGACGATATCCTGATTGTTGGCATTTGTTGGAATAGTCTGTATCGAGGCTGGTGTAGCCAGTATCCTTGCTTCGGCAACCAGCGAGGTCGCCAGCAATTGACATCCGGCCATGCCGGAATTCAGTCCCGGTATGTCACCTGCCAGGAATGGAGGAAGTCCCAGGTTGTAATGCCGGTTCATCATACGTTCAATCTGCCTCTCTGAG
The DNA here is from genome assembly GCA_964611625.1 of uncultured Nitrospiraceae bacterium. Taxonomy (GTDB): domain Bacteria; phylum Nitrospirota; class 9FT-COMBO-42-15; order HDB-SIOI813; family HDB-SIOI813; genus RBG-16-43-11. The sequence continues at coordinate 114,214 of CAZTAM010000005.1, forward strand.
AGCAAGGAAAGTTTAACGAGGCCCAGCCTCAGATAATCACTGACCATGGAAACATGCTGTCCGTAAAAGTTCCCCCCGTGTATAACCGTCTGCGTCGAAGGAAATACAAGCGGGTTATCAGTTGACGCATTCAATTCTCTCGTTACTACCTGCTCCACATGCCACCACGCATCCTGAAAGGCGCCTAATATCTGCGGGGAACAGCGCAATGAATACGGATCCTGGATTTCTATCCCTGGTGCAACAGGTTTATGATGAGTACCCCAGTGATGTTCATCGATTTCTTTTTTATAATCCGGATGAGTACGAAGATACTCGGTTATCATACCGGCAGAGGCAAGCTGTCCCCTGTGTCCGCGTGCCCGGTGGATCTGTTCACACAGAACTTCAGGTTCACCATCAAGTACCTGAAAAAGACAGGCAGTCAGAAATTCCATCCAGCTGAGAATGTAAGATGACTCGACAGTTGCCAATGCCATCAGTCCGGTCATGACCGAAGTCCCGTTCACAAGTGCCAGACCCTCTTTACATTTCAACGTAACAGGAGACATCCCTTTTTCTTTCAGGGCAGTCGCTGCCGGAAGCCGTTTACCTTCAACCGTCGCATACCCTAAACCAACCAACAAGCGGCTCATGTGTGCCAGCGGCACCAGATCTCCACTGGCTCCGACAGATCCCTCACTGGGAATCTCCGGTAATACGTTATGGTTAACCAGGTTTAAAAGGAGTTCCACAACTTCTTCCCTGATTCCTGAGTATCCGCGAACCAGGGCATTTGCCCTTGCGATCATTATTGCCCGTGTTTCAAAAGGCGAAAAAAGCTCCCCCTGCCCGACCGAAAGATGATGAAGAAGATTGATCTGGTGTTCTTCCAGTTTATCTTCTGCAACCCGCGCAGCGCTGAGAGGACCGAAGCCAGTATTAATACCATAGATTGCCCTGGGTTCTACTGCAAGACATTCCACGAAATCCCTGCTCTGCTTCATTAGTCCCTTTGCTTCCTGGTTTATTACACATAAACGCCCATGAAAGACCGCCTCCCATACATCCTGCAATGCCAGAGAATGTCCATCAAGTTTAATCATACTTATATTCTCTTCTTTAGCCATATTTTTCCTTTGTAAATACAGTATTACATGCAACGGGAACGGGACAAGCTGCCGCCATCCTAAATCCGATTGAATCCTGGAAATATATCCCGAATATCCATAACTTTACACATTACCACCAGCAACTAAAGACAAGTGTGGCTGATGGCAATGATAAGACAATCCATATTTTAATTCAAGGCAGAAATGATGAACCGCACAGCAATCTGTGCAGTTGCAAGTGAAGGGAAAGACAACAGTTAACTTTTTTCTTGACTATCGCGTTAATAATTGTTACATATATATCGCTACAAATATTACACATCTTAGTTCTGCTTCTTTGATATTAATCTTGTTTCTCAGGATATTTGCTTACTAATTTTAAGAATATTGAAAGGAGGTGGTTTGATTCCGGACATAGTTCTTACATTAACGCATCATGAAATCTCAAATCACGAAGAGATTTTAACTTTTTATTAACACGTATGGGGGGTAACGATGAAACGCAGATGGATTTATTCTTTATTAACAGCTTCATTGGTAGCGGGAATGGTTGGTACCAGCTTTGCAGAAGTAAAGTTGTCCGGGGGTGAATTAAGGTTGAGGGGCATCATGGTGGATAATGGCGATGCTGCTACACCTATGGACGGAGGTTTCTTTGAACAGAGAACCCGCCTTAATGCTGAGGCTTCTGTAGATGAAAATACAAAGGTATTTGTTCAGATACAGGATAGCAGGAAGTGGGGAGCAGAAACCAACACAATTTCAACCGGAACTGAAAATGAAGCATTAGATATTTCTCAGGCTTACGTTGATCTTGCAAATATAGCAAATTCTCCTGTCTCATTAAGAATCGGCCGCCAGATAATGGCCTACGGGGAACATAGACTTATTGGATCCCTCGAGTGGAGCAATAATTCAAGAAGATTTGATGCAATTAAGGGCTCCGTAAAAGCTGGTGATGCCGCTGATATTGATTTCTGGACCGCCAAGTTAGGTGAAACCGGAGAAGACTGGGGAAATGATACAAATCTGAATGGAATCTATGCAATGCTCAAAATGGTACCTGACCACGCAATCGACGTCTATATCCTGCAGAAGATTGTTGGTTCAACCGAGACGAACTTCTACACTGCCGGAGCAAGGGTCAAAGGAGATATGAAAAACATCGGACTGGATTATGCAGCAGAAATTGCCACTCAGTTTGGTGATGCAAACGATACCGATTCAATGAGTGCAACGGCCTATGCTGCCCGCGTCGGATATACAATCCCTGCAGCTCTGAACCTGAGGATCGGAGTGGAGATTGATGGTGCAACTGGCGATGATGCAGATACAGATGACGTTGAAGCATTCGACAACCTCTACCCAACCAATCATTATCTCTATGGTTATACTGATGACGTGAACTGGACCAACATGGGAGCTATTGGTGGAAGTTTAAGCATTAAGCCGATGGACAATCTCATGGTGTCTGCTGAATACTGGATGTATAAGCTTGACCAGAAAGTAGGAGGAGATGACGACAACGGTTCAGAAATAAATGCTAAGGTTAACTATGCAATGAGCAAGAATGTTAATCTTGAGGCTGCCTATGTTATCAGGGATGCCGGTGATTTTTCAGCAGCATCCTATGGTGGCTATGGTGCAATCCCTGCGGATGAAAGCGCCACATTCGGCTACCTGATGCTCAATGTGAAGTTCATGTAAGAGAGTTTGCAGAAGTTGGTTTGACTTGAAAGGCGTCGGCAGGAAAACCTGCCGACGCCTTTTTTTTGATTTAGTACCTACAATTATGTACACTCAATCCCATACTTAAAACAATTTTGTATCATTACAGGGTCATTTAACTCCTGTCATTTTATCATAATATACTTAAATATCAATCAGTTGGACACATCCTGCCGGATTGGCATACGGATTGTAATGCATACACATCATGACCCAGTTGAAGACCACCATAGCTGATGTTGAAAGAAGGCTCATAATAGATGCCCTTGAGTCCTCAGGATGGGTTCAGGCAAAGGCAGCAAAGATGCTCGGTACAACTCAGAGAATCCTGGGTTACAAGATAAGGAAATATGGGATAGAAGTTAAAACCAACAAAGGAGGATAATATAATGAAGAAGAGTCTGACCAGATCTATCAGTGTAATGTTATTAACCGGAGTCATTTGTGCATCAAGTGCCTATGCTACTCCATCAACTCATGTGTGGGCTCCATCTACTGATATACAGGCCTATGGAGTGGTACATATTACCAGTGATATATATGTCCCTGTAAAGAAGGTGTCAGATGTAGACGGGGATGGAGTTAATGACCGGGGTGGGACTATAACAAATCTCGGTTTAACCGTCGGCGTTCTTCCTTTCGATAAGATTGGGCTTGAAGTTGGGTTTGATCACATTGAAGGTCAATATCCACTCTATTTCAATGCAAAGCTTGGCATACCTGAAAATGCGTATGGAGATTTTTTCCCTGCTATTGCTGTGGGTGGTTATTCGATTGGTACTAAGTCAGATTTCACTGACATCAACATCTATTATGGAAAGATTGCAAAGACAATTGGACCTATCGGAAGGATTTCCGCTGGTTACTACACTGGAAACGAGGATATCCTCGGAGACAAAAATGATGGCGTTCTTCTTACCTGGGAAAGAACACTAAGCGAATTATCAGAAAACCTGTGGGTGTCAATTGACTACATGGGAGGAGATAACAGCTTTGGAGCCCTGAGCTATGGATTTGCGTGGAAGTTTGCACCAAATACGAGTGTAATATTTGGATACGTTGATCAGATCGAAGACGACCTTGCAGCAGATTCTTTTACCGTTCAGGTTGATATAGATTTTGATGTGTTCAATAAATAGAGCTGGAAAAGGAGGGATTAACAATGAATAATTTTTTTAAACTCATCTTAGTAACGCTTACAACAATCATCCTGTCATCCACCCTCGCTTTCTCAGAAGAGGCGATTGCGCCTTCAGCGGCTCCGGCAGGTGGAGGTACTATTATTGTTCAGGTGGAAGGGGCAAATATCCCGTCAACAAATGCTGCTGAGGCCCAATCAGAGGCACCGGCGTGGGACGCGAGATTCGCAGCAGACACCCTGTGGGTTCTTCTTGCAGCATTTCTTGTGTTTTTCATGAACGTCGGCTTCGGTATGATTGAGACTGGGCTGTGCCGCGCCAAGAATGCCGTAAATATTCTGTCAAAGAATGTTATAGTATTCTGCGTTACTGCATTCTTTTTCTGGATCGCTGGTTTTGCCATTATGTTCGGCGACGGCAACATGTTCTTTGGCTTTAAAGGATGGCTGCTGAATGGAGGTGACAACAGCCCTGCTATGGGAGATGCCTATCAAGGAATATTCTCATCTCTCGGCTGGACAGGAGTGCCATTATACGCAAAGTTTATTTTTCAGTTGGTATTTGCCGGTACTGCGGCGACGATCATATCAGGTGTAGTCGCTGAAAGGATTAAGTATTTCTCATTCTTTGTCTTTGCTGCTGTCATGGCAATAGTCATATACCCTGTCGCAGGTCACTGGATATGGGGAGGCGGGTGGCTGGCAACTATGGAGACACCATTCCTTGATTTTGCCGGCTCTACGGTAGTTCACAGCATAGGAGGATGGGCGGCACTGGTTGGCGCTATCATACTCGGTCCCAGGATAGGGAAATATGGAAAAAATGGAAAGGTTAACGCCATCCCGGGTCACGATATGGCTATGGCTACGCTGGGAATGTTTATACTCTGGTTCGGGTGGTTCGGGTTTAATCCGGGAAGCACTATGGCCGCTGACCCTGACGCGATTGCGAGGATTGCACTCAATACCTGCTTAGCGGGCGCACTTGGAGGTGTTGCATCAACATTTATGTCTTATATAGCCCTCGGTAAGCCTGATTTAAGTATGGTGCTGAACGGAATCCTTGCGGGCCTCGTTGCCATAACAGCACCCTGCAACTGGGTTACACCGGGCGGCTCTGTAATAATCGGATTAATTGCAGGGGTATTGGTAGTCTATGCCGTTATATTCTTTGACAAGATAATGATAGATGACCCTGTTGGAGCCCTCTCTGTCCATCTCGTTAATGGAGTATGGGGCACACTGGCGGTTGGACTCTTTGCCGCTGATATAGGCGGAATCAGGGGGTTGCTTTATGGTGGAGGAACAGCCCAGTTGTTTTCACAGATCAAAGGCATAGTTGCTGTTGGCGTATACGCAGTGATATTAAGCATGATATGCTGGTTGATTATAAAAGCAGTCATGGGATTGAGGGTTAGTGAAGAAGAAGAATTTGAAGGACTTGATATGGGTGAACATGGGATTCAGGCGTATCCCGATTTTGCGAGCTCACCTTCTATGAGAAAGCTGGGAGAGATGACAGGAGGAAGGTAATATATGATGGCGTACATGGAGGAACAGCAATGAAAAAGATTGAGGCTATAATAAGACCATTTAAGCTTGATGAGATTAAGAACGCCCTGAATCAGGCAGGTATACATGGAATGACCGTCAACGAGGTGAAGGGATTCGGCCGCCAGAAAGGACACACGGAACTCTATCGCGGCGCTGAGTATGTTGTGGATTTCCTGCCTAAGACAAAGATAGAAATCGTTGTAGGGGATGAGGCTGCAGAGAAGGTCATATCAGCCATCATGGACTCATCAAAGACTGGCAAGCTCGGAGACGGGAAGATATTCATTACTGACATAGAGGAGACTGTAAGGATAAGGACAGGGGAGCGGGGGGAAGACGCCATATAAAAATCGGATGAACCCCGGCATGACAATAATGTAGCAATGTTAGCCCATTTTACAATTTTGTAATATATTGACTGGACTGTTTTGCATCATATCTATCTGAATCTTCATAATAAACAGATAGATATACACTCCAGTCTGATATGGCATGTAATGTGTAATATCCCTCCCTAATGGAAAACTCACGGGAGGGATTTTAATATGGAAAGCCAAATCAATTCTGGCGATACGGCCTTTATACTTATCTCAGCAGCCCTGGTAATGCTCATGACCATTCCGGGCCTGGCACTGTTCTATAGCGGTCTCGTGCGACGGAAGAATGTGCTGGGGACTATCATGCAGTGTTTTATACTCGTAGGACTTATCACTATTCAGTGGGTCCTTGTTGGATACTCCCTGTCCTTTGGTCCAGACAGGATGGGCTTGATCGGCGGACTTGAATGGTTCGGCCTTAGCGGTGTCGGGCTCGATCCAAACCCTGACTATGCAGCTACTATACCGCATCAGGCATTTATGATATATCAGGGTATGTTTGCCATAATAACACCATGTCTTATTGCAGGGGCATTTGCAGAAAGGATGAAGTTTTCAGCATTCGTCATCTTCAGCCTGCTCTGGGCAACTATCGTATATGACCCGCTTGCTCACTGGGTGTGGGGGGTAGGTGGATGGATAAGAAACATGGGGGCGCTCGATTTTGCAGGAGGTACGGTTGTTCATATAAGTTCGGGAATATCAGCGTTGGCGGCTGCACTGGTTATAGGAAAAAGAATCGGCTATATGAGAGACCCTATGCCGCCGCATAATATGACACTTGTCGTCATCGGAGCAGCCCTGCTCTGGTTTGGATGGTTCGGATTCAATGCAGGAAGTTCTCTCTCGTCAGGGGAACTGGCAACGAACGCATTTGTCGTAACCCATATAGCTGCTGCAGCTGCGTTACTAACATGGACTTTTATTGAATGGATCCGCCATGGGAAACCAACGATCCTTGGGGCTGCCAGCGGAGCAGTCGCAGGTCTTGTAGCAATCACACCGGCAGCAGGTTTTGTCGGTCCAATCTCTGCAATACTGATTGGTATCATCACAGGAATAATCTGCTTTCTGGCAGTTGTCATTCTGAAAAACAAGCTGGGTTATGATGACTCGCTGGATGCCTTTGGAATCCATGGGGTAGGAGGTTCTGTCGGCGCAATTGCAACGGGACTGTTTGCCTCGATGGCCATAAACCCTGCCGGTGCAGACGGTCTTTTCTTCGGAAATTTGGGGCAGCTTGGAACTCAGGTGATCGCGACCGTTGTAAGCGCACTTTTTTCGTTCGTTGCAACTTTCATAATCCTGAAGGTCATTGACCTTATAATCGGCATCCGTGTTCAGGAAGAAGATGAGATCATGGGACTTGATTTGAGCCAGCATAATGAGACAGGTTATACTTTTTAAGACTTTACATTTTATCATCCATTTGTTACTCTTGAGCGGATCGGAGGCAATTTATGAAAAAGATTGAGGCTATAATAAAACCATTCAAGCTGGACGAAGTCAAGGACGCCCTGAGCCAGATAGGAATCAAGGGAAATACTGTCACAGAAGTTAAGGGGTTCGGCCGTCAAAAGGGACATACCGAACTATACAGGGGAGCAGAATATGTGGTGGATTTTCTGCCAAAGATCAAGCTTGAAGTGGTCGTTGCAGACGATATGTTGGAAAAGGTGATCCAGACAATTGTAAATACAGCACGAACAGGAAGAATAGGAGACGGAAAGATATTCGTAACAAACGTAGATGATGTTGTCAGGATAAGGACAGGAGAGCGCGGGGAGGATGCGATATAAATCCATTATTCAAACAGCATGAGAGGCCGGCACATCATTTTAAATGATATTTGAAATTATTATATGTTATTAATTTATGGACAGTAAAATCCGTATCGGGTTAGCCCAGATAAACGCAAGTGTCGGGGATTTGGATGGCAATACTAAAAAGATTCTCCGCTTTGCGGCAGATGCAGATAAACTTGGTGTGGACATCTTAGTATTTCCTGAGCTTGCAATAACGGGGTATCCACCGGAAGATCTCCTGCTTAAACCTGGATTTGTTGATGACAATCTTGACTCACTGAAACTGATAGCAAGAAAAACGTCTACATATGACATTGCATTAGTAACCGGTTTCATTGACAAGAGCGATGACATCTATAACGCAGCTGCAATCATAAATAAAGGAAAGATCGCAGGGATTTATCACAAGAATTACCTGCCCAATTATGGAGTATTTGATGAAAAGCGTTATTTTAAAAGCGGGGTGGAGTGTCCGCTATTCATAATAGCCGGTGTCACTGTCGGGATTAATGTGTGTGAGGACATCTGGTATCCTGACGGGCCGTGCATGAACCAGGCATTAGCAGGGGCGCAGTTAATTATAAACATAAACGCATCACCATTTCACATGGGCAAGAGACAGTTCAGGGAGCGGATGGTATCTACACGGGCAGCTGACAATACGGTTTTCATAGCTTACACAAATCTCGTTGGCGGCCAGGATGAATTGGTATTTGACGGTTACAGCATGATATTCAACCCCTCCGGAGAACTAATTGCATATGGAAAACAGTTTGAAGAAGACCTTATTGTTAAGGACATTGATTTGAGATTGGTTGAGCTTGCAAGATTACATGATCCCAGGAGGAGAGTAAATATATTCTCCCGGCAGGTCTCTTCACGAGTCTCCGCTAATATGATATCAGATACGAAGAGCAAAAAAAGGAAACCGAAACTAATCCAGAAAACTGCTGACCAGTTTGACTCTGTCGAGGAGGTATACAATGCCCTGCTTCTCGGAACCAGGGACTATGTTAACAAGAACAGGTTTAAGGAGGTTGTAATCGGGCTGAGCGGCGGGATAGATTCTGCCATTGTAGCAGCAATTGCAGCAGATTCCATTGGAAGGGACAGAGTGACCGGCGTTTTCATGCCGTCACAATATACAATGTCTGAGAGCGGAGAGGATGTAAGTGCGCTTGTAAAAAATCTCGGAATCAGATTGATTACGATACCTGTTAACAATATCTTCAATTCATATCTGAACACACTTTCTGAACCTTTTGCAGAATGCAAACCTGATGTTACTGAGGAAAACCTTCAGGCAAGGATTCGCGGAAATATCATAATGGCATTATCGAACAAGTTTGGCTGGCTCGTTCTGACTACTGGAAACAAGAGCGAAATGAGTGTTGGATATGCCACGCTGTATGGTGATATGGCCGGAGGTTTTGCTGTAATAAAGGATGTACCCAAGACCCTTGTATACGAACTTGCCCGGTACAGGAATAAAAGGATGGTAAAAGGAATTCCCCCTATCCCTGAAAGAATACTTATAAAGGAACCGACTGCAGAGCTCAGGCCGGGTCAAAAGGACTCGGATACGCTCCCGCCTTATGATATACTTGACCCTATCCTGCATTCTTATGTGGAAGAAGACAGGTCTTTCAGGGAAATAGTTGAGTCCGGATTCAATGAGAAAACCGTTGCAAAGGTAATTTCAATGGTTGACAGTAGTGAATATAAGAGAAGACAGGCCCCTCCTGGAATCAAGATAACGACAAGGGCCTTTGGAAAGGATTGGCGGGTACCGATTACAAACAGATACAAAATTTGACTAAAAGCATGAACGCAGCACAGGTCTTTATGACCATCAATATAATAACCAATTTAATAAAAGGAGGAGTAGAGAAATGACACCACGCGAGGTATTGGAATTTGCAAAGAAGAACAAGGCAGTAATGGTAGATATGAGGTTCATGGACTTCCCGGGACTCTGGCAGCACTTCTCAATACCGATGACTGCACTAAGCGTTTCTTCATTTGAAGATGGATTGGGATTCGATGGTTCAAGTATCCGCGGCTGGCAGGCAATTCATCACAGTGACATGCTCGTTATCCCTGATCCTGCTACAGCTATTATGGATCCATTTACTCAGCACCCTACACTGAGCCTTATTTGCAATGTAATAGACCCTATAACCAGAGAACACTACAGCAGGGATCCGCGCTACATTGCCCAGAAGGCAGAGCAGTATCTTAAATCAACAAAGATAGCAGATACCTGCTTCTTCGGACCCGAGGCGGAATTTTTTGTATTTGATGATATAAGATATGCGCAAAATGAACATTGCGGCTTCTACTTTGTTGATTCAATTGAAGGTCAGTGGAACACAGGCAGGGAAGAAAAGCCAAACCTGGGATATAAGCCGCGTTACAAGGAGGGCTATTTCCCGGTTCCACCTATGGATACCATGCAGGACCTTAGAACTGAGATGGTGCTTGAAATGCAAAAGTGCGGCATAGAAATAGAGGCCCAGCATCATGAAGTGGCAACTGCGGGCCAGAATGAGATAGATATGAGATTTGACACCCTTACTCGTATAGCTGATAAGCTTCTGCAATATAAGTATATAGTTAAGATGGTGGCGAGAAAGCACAACAAGACTGTAACATTTATGCCGAAACCGGTATTTGGTGATAACGGTTCCGGGATGCATTGCCATCAGAGCCTATGGAAGAACAACAAGCCATTATTCGCAGGAAGCGAATATGCAGGGTTAAGTCAGATGGCCCTATACTACATTGGCGGTATTCTTAAACATGCCCCTGCTCTCGCAGCCCTTACATCACCTACAACCAACTCCTATAGACGGTTAGTGCCTGGTTTCGAGGCGCCGGTCAACCTTGCATACTCAAGCAGGAACAGGAGTGCGTCTGTCAGGATTCCTATGTATTCCGCGAGTCCAAAGGCCAAAAGGGTTGAGGTTAGATTCCCGGACGCATCCTGCAATCCGTATCTGGCATTTTCCGCTATGCTGATGGCAGGTCTTGACGGCATTGAAAACAAGATAGAACCAGGCGCCCCGCTTGACAAAGACATATATGACATGAAGCCGGAGGAACTGTCAGACATCCCATCTCTTCCTGCCTCATTGGAAGAGGCCCTTGGACATCTGGAGAATGACAAGGAATTCATGTTAAAAGGCGGTGTATTTACAGAGGATGTTCTGGACACATGGATTAACTATAAGAAGACCAGAGAAATAGACGCAATGAGACTCAGACCGCATCCTTACGAATTTAATCTGTATTTTGATATTTAAAAAAGCGGATTGAAAAAGAAAAAAGGGGGACAGCGACTATTTATTTTGGGTTGAATCAAATAAATAGTCGCTGTCCCCCTTTTGTTTTCCAGACTGTAATGATAGAATAACTCCCAATTATGAGATGCCCGAGATGCGGATATATAACTGAGTATGATTTTGAGTGGTGCCCTATGTGCACTTCGCACACAGACTCAGCAAGTATTATCAATCCGGCAAACAGCGACAAAGGCGGTTTCTGGATAAGGCTGGTGGCATTTATTGTTGATAACATCATTATCTTCTTTGCCACAGCATTCTTTGCATTCATAGCAGGTCTCGCAACAGGACTCGGAGGTTTAACCTCTGGTGTATCTTCTGAGAATGTAGAGTATCTCTCCACCATATTTGGATTCTTTATCGGGACGCTGTTGGGACCATTCTATTTTACGTTCTTCACAGGATGGGAAGGACAGACACCTGGCAAAAAGCTGATGGGACTGCGTGTAATAACCATGTCTGGAGAATCTATTGGTTATGGCCGGGCTTTATTAAGATACATAGGGTATTTTATTTCCTTCTTTATTCTTGGCCTTGGATTTGTTATGATAGCATTTGACCGGAATAAGCGCGGTTTCCATGATTTTATTGCAGGCACATGTGTTATTAGGGTAGACTAATAATAAAAGAATTGAATCCTGTCACCGACGGTGGCAAATTATAAGGTAATAAGATGGAACCAACTCATTTAAATAAAGATATGGATCTTATCCTGAACTCGGAACATCATGATCCATTTTCATACCTCGGGATGCATCCACTATGGTTTGAGGGTAAGTCTGTAATAGCCGTGAGGGCCTTTCTGCCTGAAGCTCAGGAGGTCTCTGTAATTGACTCTGAAAATCCTGATGTCGTTTATTCGATGAACAAGCGACACGCTGAAGGAATATTCGAGGTTATTATAGGTGACAGGAACAAGGTGTTTCCCTACAGGCTCAGATTACTTGATTCGTCAGGCAATATACACGAATTCCATGATCCCTACTCGTTCCTGCCTATAATGAGCAGTTATGACCTCCATCTCTTTGCTGAAGGTAAGAACTATTTCATCTACAGGAAGATGGGTGCACATTCCCTGACTCATGACAACATCAACGGGGTATACTTTGCAGTCTGGGCGCCTAATGCTATACGCGTAAGTGTAGTGGGGAATTTTAACAGATGGGACGGCAGGAAACATCCAATGCGGGTACTGGGAGGTTCGGGGGTCTGGGAGCTCTTCATACCGGGATTGTCATTGGGTGAGACATACAAATATGAGATAAAAACAATGGACAGCCTGATCCTGCTCAAGAGCGACCCTTATGGCCAGTACTCTGAAGTCAGACCGAATACCGCCTCCCTTGTCTGTGACGTAGACAGTTATAACTGGGGTGATGCAGAATGGCTGATGGCTCGTCAACATGCAAACCTGCATCAGTCTCCTGTCTCAATCTATGAAGTCCACCTCGGTTCATGGAGAAGAAAGAGTGAAGAAGGCAACAGATTTCTAACATACAGAGAACTTGCCCATGAGCTGGTTGATTATGTCAAAGAGATGGGGTTCACACATATAGAACTCCTTCCTATAGCAGAACACCCCCTTGATATCTCATGGGGTTATCAGGTGACTGGGTATTTTGCACCCACAAGCCGTTTCGGCACCCCGGAAGACTTCATGTACTTTGTAGACCACTGCCACCAGAATGGGATAGGTATAATACTGGACTGGGTCCCTGGTCATTTTCCCAAGGATGCCCATGGTCTTGCATGGTTTGATGGTACGGCACTGTATGAACACATGGACTCCCGGATTGGCGAGCACAAGGAATGGGGCACACTCGTATTCAATTATGGACGTAATGAGGTAAAAAATTTCTTAATATCAAATGCGCTATTCTGGTTTGATAAATACCATATTGACGGGGTACGGGTAGATGCCGTGGCCTCTATGCTCTATTTAGACTATTCACGGGAAGAGGGTGACTGGCTTCCAAATAAGTACGGCGGAAGGGAGAACCTTGATGCCATAGATTTCATTAGAGAGTTCAACGAGGTGGTCTATAAATATTTCCCCGGCATTATGACCATAGCCGAAGAATCCACCTCCTGGCCAATGGTATCAAAACCGAATTACCTGGGCGGCCTTGGTTTCGGTTTCAAATGGAATATGGGATGGATGCACGATACACTTGAGTATTTCTCTCTGGAATCTATCCATAGAAAGTATCATCAGGGCAGCCTCACATTCTCCCTGCTGTATGCCTTCCATGAAAATTTCATCCTCCCGCTTTCTCATGATGAGGTTGTACATGGCAAGAGATCACTGCTGGATAAGATGCCCGGCTATTTCCATGACAGGTTTTCAAACCTTCGGCTGCTTTATGGGTTCATGTACGGACATCCTGGCAAGAAACTCCTTTTCATGGGGGGAGAGATAGGTCAGTGGTGGGAGTGGAATTGTGATGTAAGCATTGACTGGCACCTCCTTCAGTATGAAGAACACAGTAAATTGCAGAGATTTGTCAGAGACCTTAATTACCTTTATAGAAATGAGCCATCACTTTGCGAGATAGATTTTGAATACATGGGGTTTGAATGGATTGACTTTCATGATTCGGACAACAGTATCATCTCCTTTCTGAGGAGGGGAAAGAATCCTGATGACATACTTGTTATTGTGTGCAATTTTACACCGGTCCCTCGCGAGGGTTATAGGATAGGGGCTCCTGTATCAGGGTACTATAAAGAGATCCTCAACAGTGACTCAGAGATATACGGTGGAAGAAATCAGGGAAACTCCGGCGGTGTATGGTCATCACCAACACCGTGGCAGGGTAAACAGCATCTGTTGGAATTGACCCTGCCGCCACTCTCGATAATTGTGCTGAAACCGCAGGGTTAATTCAGCCGGCATATACCTGGTCCATTCATTGATATTAAATCCTGCTTGCAATAAGGGCATATGGTCCAGTCTGCATGAACCAGTTTATTACATATAGGACAGCTTGTCTGGATCTCACATCTGCAGTATGGGCATACTATAAAATCCAGATGAATAGGTTTCTCACACTTCGGGCACAGGATGCTGACATCCTCTTCCATCTCTATTACTCTCAACACTTCTTCTATCGTGGTAACGCCACTCTTTACCTTGCTGATACCATCATCACCCATACCTGACATATTCTGGTTCTGGGCAAAAACCCTCATCTCTGCCTCTGTTCCTCCTGAGGCAATAATCTCTTTCAATTTTGGCTTGAATGGAAGCACTTCAAATATTCCAACCCGGCCGTAAAAACCGGTATTTTTACAATAACTGCACCCTGCTCCATGGTAGAAGTTCAACTTGTCCATAGCTGCTGTTCTTAAATTAAGCTTTCTCAGGTTTTCTTCAGTAGCCGACACAGTTGTCTTACACCTGGGACATATCTGACGAACTAACCTCTGAGCAATAATGCCTGCAACTGAAGATGACACCATGTACCTCGGAACCCCCATATCAATAAGGCGTGTAATAGAGGCAAATGAATCATTCGTGTGAAGGGTGCTTATTACAAGGTGGCCGGTCATTGCCGCCCTGAAGGCAATCTCTGCAGTCTCAAGGTCTCTTATCTCTCCTACAAGTATGACATTCGGATCCTGCCTTAATATTGAGCGAAGGCAATTGGCAAATGTCAGGCCTATCTCCGGTTTAACCTGTATCTGGTTTATCCCCTCAAGATTGTATTCGATAGGGTCTTCTACCGTCGTGATGTTGATAGCCTCTGAACGGATCTTGTTGATAATGGCATAAAGGGTCGTTGTCTTGCCGCTTCCCGTAGGCCCTGTGACAAGGAGTATACCCTTTCTTTTCTGAGAAAGGCTGATCACCTGCTGCAGATCCTTCTTTGTTAACCCAAGCACCTCAAGGTCAACTGCAATGTTTGACTGGTCCAGGATCCTGATTACCACCTTCTCCCCAAGATGTGTTGGTATTGTTGAAATCCTCAGGTCTATATCCTTGTCCTCCAGTTTCACCCTTATCGCCCCATCCTGAGGGAGGCGTCGCTCTGCAATATCGAGCGCTGAGAGAATTTTAATCCTTGAGATGAGGGCACCCTGTACCCACTTTGGAAGCTTCATGTCCTCCCTTAGTATCCCGTCAACCCGGAATCTTATGGACAGATTATTTCTTGACGCCTCAATATGAATGTCACTGGCACGTTCACTTATAGCCTTCAGTAAAATCAGATTAACCAGTTTGACTATAGGGGCCATTTGACTCTTCTTTTCCAGATAGGCAACTGACGTCATTTCATTTGATGAAATTGTGGGAATAATCTCCAGATTTGATTCTCTTACAATATCAGTCGTCTCAGCGAGGATTCCTTCTACGGATGTATCCAGTTTATAATGCTGTTCAATTGCTTCAAATATTTCTTTCCTCGTGGATATGAGGGGTTTTATTTCAAGTCCGCTGTGAAATCCAATATCTTTTATTGATTCATAGTCCAGAGGGTCAACCATGGCTACCGTAAGATATTTACGGTCGAAATGAATCGGCAGGCATACGTATTTTCTTGCAAGGGTCTCAGGTATTAAAGATACTGCATCGGGCTCTACCGGCATGGAATCAACCGAAACATATTGAATTCCTAATTGGCTGGCAAGAACCTTAGCGATGTCAAACTCAGTAGTTATCTTCATATTTATGAGGGTTTCGCCCATCCTCATGCCGCTCTTCTTATGCTCTTCTAATGCCCTTTTCAGGTCGTCCTCAGTGATCAGACCGGATTGATAAAGCAAATCTCCGATCCTTTTTTTCGTCAAAGAATGCTGGTTCATGATCCCCTCCTCCCTTTCATTTTGACATTATCAAAAATTCTGATAGTCCCGAACTCTCCATCATATCCTGCCTCAATGCAGACTTTTCCATTTCTTACATGACTGACAGCCTCAGCCAGCATTGGACTGCCGGCATCCGCGATTTCAGATATTGAAACATCTGATAAGATTGAAAGTTCATTTCCCAAAATGGTGATCAGCTTATTATATGTATTTTCAACGGTCTTACTGTTTACACCCACCCCGCAAACTTCGGAGATTATCTCATGAAGGGGTATAATCTTCTTGTATGGAATAAGTGATGACTGATCGCTGTCTTCATCCCTGTCTGCAAGGGTATCCACACGGCTCATGACTCCAACCGTCACCCTGTCACCACATTTCGGACATAACCCGCTGTTCTGTCTTGTGTCTGAAGGCGTCATCCTCTGATTACAAATCCTGTGTCCGTCATAGTGATATTTCCCCTCTTCAGGAAAAAACTCCAATGTGCCAGTAAATTTCGCCCTGTCCCCTTCACGTATTGCATCACAAATTCCATCATATGACAAACTGGTTTCAAAGACGTTTGCCTCACGTGCTAGTTTCTTTGGTGAGTGTGCATCAGAATTTGAAATGAGCGTAATAGTGTCGAGAGATGACAGCCTTCGGTTCATTTGCGGATCAGATGACAGTCCGGTTTCAATCGCATATACATTAGGTGTAAGGTCTTCAAAACACTCGTCAAGGGAATCAAACCCCGAGTTTGAGCCAAACACAGAAAAATGCGGCGTCCATGCATGTGCCGGGATTAACATAATTTCAGGAGATGCATCCAGTGCGATCCTTAGCAGCACCTTGCTGTCAAGCCCCAGAATTGGCCGCCCGTCAGCCCTGATATTACCGATCTTTGAAAGCACATCATTAAGACGCTGCACTGACTCAAACGAAGGGGCAAGCAGGAGATTATGCACCTTGCGGGTCTTTCCGTTTTTACTGTATATACAGCTTATCTCAGCAGAGAGGATAAACCTGACATCACCCTGGCAGGACTGCGGTACTTCATTTTTTGTTTTTGAACTATACTTATCCTTGAGTCTGAATAGACCGGGTTCGGCCTCCTCAAGTTTATCACGAAGATTCGAAAACCATTTCGGGTGAGTAAAATCCCCTGTTCCAGTGACCAAGAGCCCCTTTATCTGAGACCATTTTGATACGTTTTCAAGCTCCATCTCTTTACTGGTTGCCCGAGAGTATGGAGAGTGTATATGCATGTCTGCAATAATTCGCATATTCCCCTTGCACTCCTTTGTGTAGACATGTTAGAATTACCCGACTTCAGGCAGAAGGCGCGTAGCTCAGTGGGAGAGCGCTTCCTTGACACGGAAGAGGTCGGGGGTTCAATCCCCCCCGTGCCTACCATGATTCACAACAAGTTGCACTACCTACTTTATCATCTACATATCGGAGGGTCTACAGTTTTTTTATTAATCCTCCGGTAAGCCAGCCGCATCATCTTTCTACTTTCATGATAGAATAGCAGCAGGCAGCACATGCCGGGCATAGGCAACTATAAAAAGAAAATGCATGTGGAAAAGGTAATTTTAAAAAAAACAGGCCGGTTACTCGGAGGCCATCTATGGATATTCTCCAATGAACTGATGGAAAGTCCCAGGAATTATGAACCTGGTTCAATTGTCGGGGTATATGACAGGCAAAATAATTTCATGGGCATTGGATATATAAACCCCAATTCCCTGATTTCCATCAGGCTGCTGACCAGAGAAAATGAGGCTATTGATGCTGACTTTTTCAGGAGACGATTTATTGGCGCGATCGATTACAGGAAGAGGCTTGGTACAAACAGTAATTCCGGAAGGATAGTATTCAGCGAGGGGGACTTCATTCCTGGACTAATGGTTGACAAATATAATGACTGCGTGGTCATACAATTTCTGACGCTCGGAATAAATACCTTCGGGGATCTGATCCTGAATCTGCTCGACGAGATATTCTCCCCATCGGCAGTAGTGCTGAGAAACGACAGCCAGAGCAGACTGCTTGAAGGACTGGCACTTGAAAAGAAGATAGTAAAGGGGTCAATTGACCCTCTGCCTTCGATAACTGAAGAAGAAATAACCCTGGAGGTAGACCCTATGACGGGGCAGAAAACAGGTTTCTTCCTTGACCAGAGGGAAAACAGGATTGCTTTAAGCAGATATATCAGAGGAGGAAAGGGTCTTGACCTGTTTTGCTACTCAGGAGCATGGGGATTACATCTGGCAAAAATGGGGGCAGACGTAACGTTCATAGATGAATCGGAAACAGCTCTCTCCAAAGCAGAAAGGAATGCAAAATTAAATAATCTTGAGGGAAGGTGCGGTTTCGTGAAAAAGGATGTATTCAATTTCCTGAGTGAAGAGGTGGACGCTGGCAGCATCTGTGACTTCATTGTGCTTGATCCACCAGCGTTTGTTAAGAGCAAGGCAAAGATTAAGGAGGCTATAAAGGGGTACAGAGAGATCAACTCAATGGCAATGAGGCTGATAAAAAAAGGCGGCATACTTGCCACTTCTTCATGTTCTCACCACATTGACCGGGCACTCTTCCTTGAGATTCTGCGGGACGCGGCAAAGTACGCAGGTAGATCGGTGCGACTGTTTGAATACCGCTATCAATCCAAAGATCACCCTATCCTTTTATCTGTTCCAGAGACAGAGTACCTGAAATGTGCATTTCTTGAAGTTACTTAACCCAATAATTGACTTTGCCGGCATGTCTCATGTAAACTTACAATTATCATGAAATTCAGGTCTGGAAATATTTTATTACTCAGCCTTCTTTCAATAGCCCTCTTAATAATTACGATTGTTTCTTATCCACGACGCGCCAATAGCATAATGCCTTCAGACATATGTCCAAAACATGACTTTTCCACAGGTGAATATACATCATGCTATTATTGCCACAATGCAGAAACCGAGGGAGAGACAGGTTTTATTATAAATACAGAAAGCAGATATTGCCTGAGTTGTCACGATGGTTCAACCATGGACTCATTCGCTTATTCCACCCTTGGCAGTGCTGCGGAACGTATTGCCGGCAGAACAGCCATAGGGCATATGAAAGGTGTTGACCACCCGTTTTCTGTAAGTTACAGAGACGCAAGAAATGTCAGCCCTACTCTGAAACTTCGCGAAACCCCGGCGGCCGGGACTGTACCACTCTTCAACGATAAAGTTGAATGCGCAAGCTGTCACGATCCACATAATTGCGACACACCTCTCTTCCTCCGCATCTCAAACGACCGAAGTGCTTTATGCCTGGCATGTCATGACATGTAAAATAACAGGTGGAGGTGTTTGATGCAAATCTGTCAATTCCGGTGTGAAGAATGCGGCATTTTGTTTGAGTATCAGATTAAACCGTCTGAGGCCACAGTTTGTCAGTATTGCAACAGCACCCGCGTAAAAAAACTCGTAACCGTTCGTTCCTCTGTCTATAGTGATGACGATGATGATGATGATATAACAAAAAGCGCATGCTAAAACCCATTCAAATTCTAAAAAAAGCCCCTGATAGCGAACCTGTCAGGGGCTTTTAACTTAATTGGTGGAGGCGGCGGGAATCGAACCCGCGTCCGGAAACGTTTAGCATCAGGATATCTACATGCTTAGCCTTGCGTTTAAAGTTTCGCAGCTCCCCATGCCCGCAGGCAGGCTAAAAGGCGCCGCTATCCCGCTGTAGTCTCACCCGCCCCCTGCAGGAGGAAAAAGGCAGGCCAGCCTGTTAATATGACACCCTGACCTGCGGCACAGGCAGCCTCAGGCAGGGCGTCGCTGCTTAATTAGGCAGCGAGAGCGTAATCTGCGTTAGCAGTTGTGTTTTTCCCGTTTGTTTAATGAGGCCAACGGGACCTCAGCATGCAACCCTGGCCTCACTATCCCCGTCGAAGCCAGTCGCCCCCAAGCTACGGACGCAATAAATGCCTTTACACGGCGTTGGACTCCTCGGAAAATCCTCGACGTACGATTACAGTACGCCTCCGGTTCCCCTCGTCGTCCGCCTTGCAAAAAGCCATTTCTTACGCCCTTAGTTATTCATGTTATCAAAGAACAAAGTTATGCAATCCATTTATAATCAATGCTGCCCATGCGGCTCGTAAGGCCTGTAATATTCACCATCTATAGCAGCCCTGATATCTTTAATACTGTAACCCTTATCATGCAATTCCTTCGCACGTATTGCCTCCAGCATGCATATATCACAGCCGGAGCCATGTCCATCTGTAAAGCACGTCCTGAGACTCCTGTGATCATGGTCTTCTGCACAGTAACAGTAGCAGTAAAGATGGTCAAGTACCTCAGGTATTTCGGCAGCCGCAGCGTATGCCTCCCGTATCTGTCCGGTAAAATAGACAGTCGGTACTATCGCCCCCATCTCTCCTCCCCGCCAGTCCGGGTTGTTCTTATACTCCATATAGACCCTGGGTTGGCTGCGCGTTTCCCTGCCCGCATTATCCACTCCCTGTTTACTGCAGCCAGCGCTGACTAACACCATTATGGATAATACAAGTACAAACAGTCTCTTTTTTTTCATAAAGACAGATCCCCTTCTCAACTGTGAACTACCTTACCACAACCCTTCGACAATCTTATGGCAGGGTTATTTCTGGCGCTCCCTGAATGCCTGGGCTACCTCCCTGCCCGCATCTCGCTTTTTGATATCTTCTCTCTTGTCATAAAGCTTCTTCCCTTTGGCAATACCTACCTCTACCTTTGCAATACCCCTCTTGAAATAAACCTTCAGTGGAATTAAATTATACCCTTTCTGCTGCATCTTACCAAATATCCTGGAAATCTCCTCCCGATGCAGCAGAAGCTTGCGCCTTCTGCCCTGTTCATGGTTATTTATATTACCTGCCTTATATGGACTGATATTGCAGTATAGAAATACTTCTCCTCCCTCTACTCTTGCATGCCCATCCTTCAGGCTCACACCTCCATCACGCATTGACTTAATCTCAGTACCCAGCAGCTGTATACCCGCCTCGTAGGTATCTTCGATAAAATAATCATGAAAAGCCTTCTTATTTGTTGCTACCAAACCATCACTCATAGCTTTATAAACCATTAAAATATTAAATAAATATTTGAATACGCTGTAGCGTTATGATAACATAGCGCATAGTCAAAGGCAAATTGGCATCATTTTTTTATTGACAACCCCTCATTTGTTTTTTATGCTTGTTAATTCAGCGCCGAAGTGGTGGAATTGGTAGACACGCACGTTTGAGGGGCGTGTGGGTTTTCCCATGGGGGTTCAAATCCCCCCTTCGGCACCAATCTCTTTATGACCTCTTTAAGTAAAATCCTCTCTGATACGTCAGACAGAGCCGCACTCATAGACAAGCTCAAGAACTATCTGTCAAAAAAGCGTCTGGAAATACATAACCTCCATAAAGATGGGGCATCCGGTCTGTATATTGTCACCTGCATAGCCAGTCTCACAGACAGGATAGTTACAGAACTTTACAAACATGAATTGGAACAGTTCGAGAAATCTCATAATCTCTCTATAGGAGAGAAATGCTCGCTTATTGCAGTTGGAGGTTATGGAAGAGGTGAATTGAATCCATATTCGGATATAGACATAATGTTCCTCTACCATGAAGATGCAAAATTTGCTGTGGAAACAATATCAACGAATATACTCTACCTTTTATGGGACCTCAAGTTCAATATAGGTCACAGCGTTCGAACAATAGAAGATTGCATAAAGATAAGCTCCACCGATAATACCGCCAGGACTGCCCTGATGGAGTCGAGGCTGATTACAGGAAGTGAACCGCTCTTTGAAGAGTTTCAAAAGACCTTCATGGATAGGGTCATAACAAGAAATGTACGTGCTTATATAGATGAGCGCCTTAAGAATATGCGTGAGAGATACAAACAATTCGGCACATCTATTTACCTGGTAGAACCAAATGTCAAAGAGGGAAAAGGCGGACTGAGGGACATACATTGTTTCAGATGGGTAACGATAGCCAGATACAGGATAGATACGCTGGCTGAATTTCACAAACAGGGATTTATTACAAAAGTAGGTTACCAGGAACTCACTGATGCAAAGGATTTTCTGCTGCGGGTAAGAAATGAACTGCACTATCACGCCAATAAGGCATCTGATGTACTTACTGCTGAAGATCAATGGAGAATATCAAAACTCTTCGGTTACGTTGATGAGCAGCATCGTCTCGGTGTCGAGGCTTTCATGAAAGACTACTACATGCATGCATCCCATATTCATGACATATCTCAAAGGATGATTGAAAAAGCCCTTCCTGTCCAGAAGTGGAAAAAAGGTATGGAAACCATTACTTCGAGATTTGTAAAACCATGTTATGCACTGACCCTGGATACCATACATGTACCTGAACGCTATCAGGAACAATTCTTCAGTGACGGCAAAAATGCAGTATATCTGTTTTATCTTTCATTAATTCATAATCTTAAAATATCCACGCATACAATGAGTATGCTTTACCGGAATTCAGCCGCCATAACAAACGATCTATATACGTCACCTGAGATAAACAGGATATTCCGGATGATACTCTCCTGGCCGCAGGGAGTTGCAGATACTGTCAGGGAGATGCACAGGGTAAAACTACTTCAAAAAATTATACCTGAGTTTGATAAACTATCGTGTTATGCATCTTATGATTATTATCACAAGTATACGGTTGACGAACACAGCTTTATCGCTGTGCGTACGGCTGAAGAGCTCCTGCAATCTCATAGTTATATAGCAAAGGTCTATAAGGAGATTAAGCGAAAGGACTTGCTCCACCTTGCGCTGCTTTTACATGACGCCGGTAAGGGTAGCGGTGAAGACCACTCAATCAGAGGAGAAAAGATTGCAGAAAGGGTTGCAGGGCAATTGAACTTTAACGAGGCTGATACAGCCCTCCTGGCCTTTCTTGTTAAATATCACCTTATCATGCCGAACACTGCTTTCAGAAGGGATCTTAGCGACTCCAAGGTGATCCTGCTTATTGCAAGGCTGGTAGCGAAACCGGAGGTACTTAAAAAGCTGTTTGTCCTGAGTTATGCAGATATAAAAGCAGTTGGTCCGGAGACCTGGAATGAATGGAAGGAAAACCTTCTGAGTGAGTTATACAGTAAGGTGATGGAAGAGTTATCTGGCACAAGGGCAATATATTCGGAAGAAGAAATACTGGCAAAGGTTAAGAAGGATATCAGTGAAAAACTGTGTCTCATCTACCCTCCAGCATGGCTTGATGAACAATTACAGAATATGGAGACACGATATCTCCTTATTACCCCACCTGAGAAGATAATGAATCACCTTCATATGATTAATCGTCTCAATATGGACTCAGAAGAGAAAGTACTGATTGATGTCACTCTTGATAAGGGAATGGCTGCATTTACAGTATACACATACGATGACGTTACTCCTGGTCTCTTTTCAAAGATTGCCGGGGTCCTTGCCGCTGCAGGATATAATATCCTCGATGTCCAGATCTACACAACAAAAAAGGGGATCGTTGTAGATACCTTTCATGCCCGGGATCCTTACCCCGAAGGCGTATCTTCACAACTCCGTCAGGTCACAGTCAGAAAGCATATATGCGAAGTACTTACAGGAACAACAACTGTTGAAAGCCTGTTCGAAAAATATGCCAATAAATTACCCAGGAAAAAGACCATCACCCTTACATCTCAAACACAGGTTGAAATAGATAACGAATCTTCAGATGATTTTACTATCATAGACGTATTTGCAGCAGACAAACAGGGACTCCTTTACATAATCACAAAGACCATATTTGAACTTGGTTTGGCAGTATACTCATCAAAGATAGCCACACATGTTGAACAGATCGTGGACGTATTTTATGTGAAAGACCTCAACGGCAAAAAGATAACAGAACCTGACAGGGTCACAGAGATCAAACAGAGGTTACGCGAAGCCATTGAGGATTACTGGAAACAGTAAAGTAAAGCTGCGTCCTCGCCCCAAAAATACATTTCTGTTTCCACTATAGCACCCCGCAATAAACGACAGGAAATACAATGTTAACTCTAACCTGTCTTCTACCGAAATATTGGTATTCATAACGCAGATTATTTAGTCTGGCAATCAGATCTCAGTGACATTACATAATGTTTAACCGTATAAATTCAAATTTAGATATCGTTTTCTTCCTTTATGGACTTGCCTTCGTAGTGATGGGAATTTCCATATATCTTCAACCCAGGAAAGGGAGTGAGTTCAAACTCAGTAAGATATTATGGCTGCTCGCCGGCTTTGGCATAATACATGGTCTGAATGAATGGCTCGACATGTGGGCGATAATAAAAGGCAGGGGACCGTTGATAGACACGGTCCGGTGGTTCTGTCTTGTAATTTCCTACTGGTTCATATTTGAGTTTGGGCGCCGGATGCTACAAAATCAAAGGGAAGGAATACCTGGTTGGCAGAGTTCCGTAAGCCGTTATTTTGTCTGGTATCTTTCTCCTGTTATGGGACTCTTGATATTTTCTGCAGCTTTCATGTCTCAAGATTTCTGGAAGACAGGGTCTACTCTGGTCAGGTACTTTTTTGGTTTTCCAGGGGCATTATTGACCGGCATCTGCTTATTATCGTATTACCATAGCCAATTGGAAAAATTGAAGCCGCTGAATGTAGGGAAGTATTTCCTGGGACTATGCATATCTTTCATTATATATGGTATCCTGGGTGGGCTTATCACGCCCCCGGGAACTTTCTTTCCTTCCAATGTTCTTAATACAGAGTTATTTCTTCACATATTTGGAGTCCCGGTACAGTTATTCAGGGCTGCCATAGCAATAGCGGCCGCTTACAACACAGTAAGTATACTGAGAATCTTTAACTGGGAAATGATCGGCAGACTTGAAAGCGCCATAGCGGAAACAAACGCGGCCAGAGAGCAATTAGAGATAAAAGTCAGGGAACGTACTGAGGAACTAAATAGCTCCAATAAACATCTGGTGCAGACAAAAACAAGACTTGAACTCCTGCTTGAGTCTGGCCCCATGATTATTTATAGCTGCCGAATCGAGGGTAACCAGTTTATACCAACATATGTCAGTTCCAACTCAAATGATTTCTTCTCATCCATAAGGGATGAATGTTTGAACAAACCAGAATGGGTGAAAAAAAAAGTCCAGGGTTACCTCATATCAAGACCTGTGCAAGCACGCGATTTTGAACACTTTCTGCAAAAGGACTGGCAATTTACAGATTCCTCCCCCTGTATTACAATTACCGATTAACCAGTTTAGCCTGCAGTTTAATCTCAGTACCAGTCAGTGCCTTAGATACCGGGCAGGCCTTCTTAGTAAGCGCGGCTTTCTCCATGAATACCTGTTCTTCTATTCCGGGGACTTCTGCTTCAGTATCCAGCGTAATAGAAGTAATCTTAAAACCCTCTTCCAGTTTTTCAATCTTGACACTCGCATTCGTTTGAATTCGTCGCGGGTCATGACCAGATTGTGCCAGTCCATTAGCCAGGGCCATGGAAAAACAGCCCGCAAGCGCTGCACCGATAAGCTCTTCAGGATTGGTGCCTGTCCCCTCTTCAAATCTTGAAGAAAAGGAATATGCCCCATCAAATGCACCACTTCCCAGTTTCATACGGCCCTTGCCTTCTTTCAGATTCCCTTCCCACACTGCATCTGCTTTACGCACCGGCATAATGAACACCTCCTTTGTGTAAATAATCAGTTTAGAACTAAGATAACAGCATACTGTGTATAGTGTCAAATGAATAGTATACAAGATGAAAAACAATATTCTTGACATCGCGAGAGATATATTATAAAGTCAGCACTAATTTGATTATGAAAACCATTTTCATTAAGGCAATGAATAATATTAAGAACTCATGTATATCAACAAATGAGGTTAGGTGTGATTATGGCAGCCTGGTCGCCAGAATCACAAAACCCGGAGCCCATTCACAACGAAAGGATTAAAAGATGAAAAGGAAATTCTGGATTTTTGCTTTCATAGTATCTGTACTGACTTTATCAAGCCATGCCTTTGCACAGAATGATACGGAGATTGAAGCTTTAAAGGGTCAGATCGAGGTGCTTACAGAAGAGATAGAAAAGATAAAACTGGGTGCAGTGGCAGAGCCCACGTATGAGACTTTTATGGGGCTTGGTCCTGCCGCATCGAAGGTGTATGGTGTTGAGAAGGGATTATCCATCGGCGGATACGGTGAGATAATCTATCTTAATTACCGGCATCACTCTGTGAAGGATTTTGCTGATGCATACAGGTTTATCATTTACGGCGGATATAAGTTCAATGACTGGATACTAATGAATACAGAGATTGAGTTTGAACATGGAGGTATTAAAAATGTGGGCGCCAGCACCGGCGGAGTTACCCCTGTTGTTTCCAGTTCGAGGACTTCTGAAGTCTATATTGAGTTTTCCTATTTAGACTTCCTTTTAAGTCCGGCTTTCAACTTAAGAACCGGCCTGATACTGGTACCCATAGGGCTTATAAATGAATATCACGAGCCAACTGTCTACCACGGGGTTCTGAGACCTGATGTGGAGACAAACATAATACCGACTACGTGGAGGGATATCGGGATTATGACTTATGGCAGGATAGGAGCGGCAACATATGACATAGCCTTTATAAACGGCCTCAGGGCTGACCGTTTTAGAAGCAATGACTGGATTCGCAATGCCAGACAACAAGGGGCTGAGGTAAATGCCGATGTATTTGCAATGATCGGCCGCATCAATTACGAACCAGCATCAGGGATTCTGATTGGAGGTTCATATTATATCGGCAAGGCAGGACATGGTAGGGGAAAAGACATGGATCCGCTTGGTTCAGATGAAAAAGAAGGCACTGCAGATCTCTGGGAGGTTCATGCTCAGTATCAGTTAAAGAGTCTTCATTTAAGAGGACTCTTTTCCAGTGGCTCTCTAAACGGCAACAGTGCCCTCGAATCTTCACCCCCAGGGGATGTGGGAAAGAAGGTTCAGGGATGGTATATAGAGACAGCTTACGATGTTATGCCACTTGTCCGTTCAGGCTCAGAGATGTCCTTATTGCCCTTTATCCGGTATGAGGATTACGACACCAATGAAGAGGTATTTACAGGAAACCCTGATACCACGAAGGACAGGACGGTAGTAACAGCAGGGATAGGGTTTAAACCCCACCAAAATGTAGTCATAAAGGCTGACTATCAGTGGAGGGATACAGCATCTCTTCTTCCGGAGGGAAAGGGGACCGGATTGGACGAGGGGAAAATTGACCAGTTCAATCTGGGCCTGGGATTTATATTCTAGATGTCTTGCGAAAGGAAGTGGTTTTTCGTGAAAGGATTAATAGTACTCTGGACATTTGTTGCTTTTTCCATCTGTCCTGACACATCCCTCTATGCAAAGGTCTTTCTGACCAGGGATGAAGCCCTGACACAGGCCTTTCCAGCGGCTGATAAGATTGAGAGAAAGACCCTTTTTTTATCAGAGGACGAGGCTAAAAGGGTTGAGGGTTTATCCAGGACAAGGCTTGAATCCAGGATGTTTACATATTACGTGGCCGTTAAGAACAATGAGGTATCGGGCTATGCATTTTTGGGGAGCCATGTAGTCAGGACAAAACCTGAGGTCTATATGATCGTCATAAACCCTGAGGGGAGTCTGAGAAAGGTGGAGATACTTGCATTCTATGAGCCCGAGGAATATCTTCCGTCGAAGATATGGTTTAATCAGTTTCAGGGCAGGATCCTTGGTGACAGCCTCATGCCTAAGAGAGGGATCAGCCCGGTCTCCGGTGCGACATTAAGCGTAAACGGCCTGACAGCAGAGGTCAGGATGATACTCGCTATATTTAAAATTAAGATACTGAAGGGGGCGTAATCCTGTGAAATATCTTGTCGACGGTAATTTTAATAACAGCAGGTTATTGCAGATAACCCTTATTTTTACATTACTGTTTGTCTTACTCCTATGGATTACAAATGTCCTTATTTTCATAGAAAAGATGGGATTTAGCTATGAGTCTGTATCAGAATACTATGTTGGCTCAGAGGAAAATTTCCGAAATCCTTTTTCTTATACAGGCTTGCTGGAAATGACCCACATTCATCTCTTTCTATTTGCAATGGCCCTTCTCCTCGTAAATCATCTCACCGTCTTTTCACGCATCCCGCAATTTGCTAAACTGTTATTGATTGTGTTCTCCTTTTCCGCGGGTCTTTCAGATATCAGTTCAGGGTGGTTTATCAGATATGTCTCACCTTCATTTACCTATTTAAAGATCGCCTCTTTTGTTATTTTTCAAATTTCCTTTTTATTCCTGATCCTGTCGTCGTTCTCTGCCTTGAAGATTTACCAAAATCAGAAAAGGGATTGAAAGGAATTTTTGGGGTGAGCGAGGGGACTTGAACCCCCAACCTCTGGAGCCACAGTCCAGAGCTCTGACCAATTGAGCTACGCCCACCATAAGAGGATTAAACTTCGAAGTAATGAAGATGATTTTAACTTTATTAGTGACTGGATGTCAATATTTGGAAAATATTTATCCGGAAAGTAACTCTCTTGCCAGGGCCAGCGCCTCATCACGGCTGTTCAAATCGCCGGCATCCTGAGCGGTCCTGATTTGCTCAAGAATCCGCCCTATTTCAGGTCCCGGCTCCATACCGAGGACTATGAGGTCTCTGCCGGTAATAAAGTCTTTTCTTTCAAGCTTCATTTTGATAACTTCATAATATTCCTTAATAGCCTCTCTTGACCACCTTAGAAAGTCCTCCCTCTCCTCCATGCTATAATCAGGGCCTAAGGTGCTTTTAACATCTGCCATACCAACTATTACAGCCGGGATAGCATCATCTTTCATTTTCCGGAACCACCTCACTTTTGTTCCGGATCTGACACCATATTTTGCAATGTCCATGAGACGCAGATGCTCAGCGACCAGGAGTCTTGAAAATTCCCTGTCCCGGTGTGACATCTTCAGTCGATCTGCTATATCATCCATTATTATTACCCCTTCCTTATCATGTCCATAGAAGGTAATACGTCCGGTATCTGGATTAACTTCACGGCATCCGGGCTTCCCTGCATCATGCATGAGGGCAGCAAGTTTTGTAAGCGGCAGACGGTTATTCCTGTTGAGGTTTGCTGCTGCTTCATCCGAAAATGACTTTTCACTCAATCTCTCAAAGAAGACAGGCAGTTGATTGAGAATTTCTTCACAGTTTTTCAGTGCAAGCAGAGAGTGTCCCCAGACATCCTTGTGGTGATGGGTATTCTGAGAACACCCCTTCATTGTCCTGATTTCAGGAAAGATTTCCTCTAATATACCAAGATTGTCCATTTGATTTATGAAGTACGTACTATTGGTTGTTCGAAGCAGTAATAATAATTCAGAGAAGATTCTCTCTCCTGATACTGTTTTTAACAAATTAACAGATTTTTTAATTTCGTCTATGGTTGATACCTCAATATCAAAATTTAATGCTGCACAGAAACGAAATGCCCTTAATATCCTCAGGGGATCAGACTCAAAAGCGTCCCGCCTTGCCATCCTGACTATTTTTTTCTTAATATCCTGCGAGCCATTAAGGGGATCTATTAATTCAGAAAATGTCCCATCTTTGTTAATAGCCATCGCAATAGCGTTAATTGAAAAATCCCTCTGCATCAGATCATCATAAATGGTCTCACCCCTTAGTTCAGCTATATCGAGGTAGTTATTGATATCTTCTCTGTCTACGATGCGATAACACTGAGTATGAGGTTTTTTCTCCATAGGAACTATTGCGGCATTATTGTATGCCGCCAGTTTATATGCAATATCACTGGCCCCCTCGCATGCAATATCTATGTCCTTTGGGGGAAGATTTAACAGCATATCACGTACTGTCCCTCCTATCAGAAACAACTCCGGTACATCTCCTCGATATTTATTCAGCCATTTTTTAAGTGATGTTATATCCATCCTGGAATCCTGTTATCCTATACGTTGATATTCATTGACAGCGATGCGGCGCACCTGATACATTACTACCATTAACTGTACATTCTGTACAAAAGCGATCCGGAATGCAAATCTTTCCTTTACCTGATCACAACACATATCATTTATTCTTATAAAACATGTGCATGTCGCAACGCACAAAAGGAACGGGTTAATATGCTTGAAACTTTACAAAAATACTTTGGCTATAATTTTTTTTATCCCCTTCAGGAGGATATTATCAGGGAAGTCCTGAACAAACGCGATGTATTTGTTTTAATGCCGACAGGCGGCGGCAAGTCTTTGTGCTATCAGCTCCCTGCCCTGCTCTTTGACGGTATATCAATTGTAATATCGCCTCTCATTGCCTTAATGAAAGACCAGGTGGACAGTCTGATAGCCGATGGAATATCCGCAACATTCATTAACAGCTCGCTCAATTATCGTGAGATTGATTCCAGAAAAAAGAGTTTGTCAGACAATAAAATTAAAATCCTTTATATTGCTCCCGAAAGGCTGGTTATGCCGGAATTTATGAAATTTATACAGGGGCTCAATGTATCGATGTTTGCTATTGATGAATCACATTGTATCTCGGAATGGGGACATGATTTCAGGCCGGA
The DNA here is from genome assembly GCA_964611625.1 of uncultured Nitrospiraceae bacterium. Classification (GTDB taxonomy): domain Bacteria; phylum Nitrospirota; class 9FT-COMBO-42-15; order HDB-SIOI813; family HDB-SIOI813; genus RBG-16-43-11. The sequence goes on from CAZTAM010000005.1 coordinate 144,705, forward strand.
ATACCGGCAGTTAAGAATGCTGAAAGACGCATTCCCCAATGTGCCTCTTATAGCCTTAACAGCAACGGCCACCCCTGTTGTCCAGAAGGATATTATATCTCAGCTAAGATTAAGTGATTGTAAAATTTTCACGGCAAGCTTTAACAGAAAGAACCTGTATTATCAAATCAGACCAAAAGATAATACATTTCGTCAGATACTCCAGTATCTTGAAGAACGAAAGAAAGAGTCAGGGATCATTTATTGCCAGAGCAGAAAAAGCGTGGAGGAACTTGCCGAAAAGCTTCAGACACAAGGATATAGGGCCCTGCCATATCATGCAGGACTGACATCTGATATGCGGAATAAAAATCAGGAACGATTTATTCATGACGACGCAGAAATCATCGTGGCAACAATTGCATTCGGAATGGGCATTGATAAACCCAATGTCCGGTACGTCATTCACTATGACCTTCCCAAGAGTATTGAAGGGTACTATCAGGAAACAGGTCGTGCAGGAAGAGATGGATTGAAAAGTGATTGCATCCTGTTTTTCAGTTATGCCGACAAATTCAAGATTGAACACTTTATTGAACTGAAAACTGATGAAAAAGAAAAACTGGCTGCTCAAAGAAAGTTACGTGAGATAATATCGTATTGTGAAGGCACCGAATGCAGGAGAAGAATATTACTTGCATACTTCGGCGAGGATTTCGATGAATCAGACTGCGGCAGTTGTGATACCTGCAGAGAACCCAAAGAAAAGTTTGACGGGACGATTGCGGCTCAAAAGATATTATCCTGCATTTACAGGACAGGGGACAGATTTGGGATAACTTATATAATAGATGTCCTGACAGGCTCCAGGAATCAGAAGGTATTGGATAACCATCACGATACTATAAAAACATATGGTGTCGGGAAAGAATATCCAAGGACACAATGGCAGTCATTTACCCGTGAGTTGATCCAGACAGGATATTTAAAACTGGATGGCGATAAATATCCTGTCTTAAGATTAAATGAGAAAAGCCGCTCAGTCTTATTTAATAACGAAAAGGTCTATCTGACAAAACCGGAAGAAAGTATTGAAACCCGGAAAAAAGATGAGCAGGATAAGAAGGAGAGGGATTATGACCGGAGTTTATTTGAGCGTTTAAGGACCCTCAGAAAGACACTTGCTGACCATGAGCATATACCGCCTTATGTCATTTTCCACGATACAGCTTTAAAAGAGATGTCAGCATGTTTACCCAAAAACCTGGATGATTTCCGGAAGATCAAGGGAGTTGGTGAACAAAAACTAAAAAAATACGGCGAGATATTTATTACAGAGATATATGGTTTCAGTAAAGGTACTTAAACTGGGACATCTGCTATTTATTGGTCGCCCTCCCACTCCCTGTAAAATCTGTCAAGATAATCTTCCATATACTTATGACGCCCTTCGGCAATCGTCCTGGCAAGATTCGTATTCATGCGGTCTTTCAGGAGCAGCAGTTTCTCGTAGAAGTGATTGATGCTCGGCCCTGCACTCTTAAAGTAGGAATCTTTGCTCTGATGGAGGACCGGATCTTCTCCCGGAACATGCATCGGTCGGTTCTTATGCCCTCCATACGCAAAACAACGTGCAATCCCGACTGCACCGATTGCATCAAGACGGTCGGCATCCTGCACAATCTGGCCCTCAAGTGTACGCATATCTGTCGTCACCCCGGCACCCTTGTATGATAGTGTCGCGATAATTTCGCATACTTGGTCAATAACATCATCCGGCAACTCATGCCCAGTCAGAACCTGACGAGCAATCTTAGGTCCCACAGTATCATCACCATTATGAAACTTATGGTCTGCAATATCATGCAGGAGAGCTGCAAGCTCTACAACAAACATGTCAGCTTTTTCTTCACGTCCCAGATGCTGAGCCATTTTCCAGACCCTGTAAACATGCCACCAGTCATGCCCGGAGCTTTCACCCTCAAATCGTTTTTTTACTTCTTCTGCGACACTCGCAATGACCACTTTATTATTCATACGATTACCTCCTTGAAGATAGCTATATAATAACATTTCTGGTCTTCTTCGGTAAATAGTGGAGGAGTAAGTTCAATTTGCGTAAACCGGGTTAGTTTATGTGAACTCGACAGCATCATTCTTCGTAGTGGTGTGGTGGTGGATAATTTAACTGTTTTTCGTCTATTTGCCACTTTATGTATATTAATCAAATATTTAGCAGTGGTTCCTGAAGATGGCATTAAAGTTGCTAATTATAGTATAAACACCATTAAATAGAAAAAGGGGTTACACCTGCGAGTTTAACTGCTTCCGTCAGTTATGAAGAGGGGGTATTATGGAACAAAATCAACATATGGATAAGATCATCCAGTTAGCTGCAAAAGACGCGGAAAAGGCATCCAGGTTAATCGCACGCTCGTTTTATAAAGTACTCCGGAAAAATGGATTCTCAGACGATCAGATTATTTCTGTAGCAAATAATATGCTTGACTGCCTTATAGATAGTCTTGATGGATACAAAAAAAAGAGTTCAACAAAGGAAGATGCTCCGGAAATGGAATTGTGGAGTAAATAGGAGCTGTCCCTATTTACTCGCCTTGCTGTCATAATTTTCCCATCTCCTGGTTAGCTGGTTCCAGCGGCGTCCGGTGCCAATGGGGAGTATGTATTGAGTAGGTCTGTTCCCGATAGCTGATTCTATTCTGTCGAGCAGTTCGTTCATCACCTTTGCTTCCGAAGTCATATCATACTTGTCTAAAGCGTAAACCGGCGCCCCCCATTCTATTATAAAGGTTCCATCTTTTTCACGTGCAAATGTGCACGTGATAATTGGGCATCGGGTCAAATGTGCTAAACGAACAGCACCTTTTGCAAAGCTTCGTTTACTCTGTGCAGCAAAGGGGCGTACAATTGATCCCCTGGAATCGTCTTCATATGAAACATCCAGATTAATAAGCAGTGCATTCCCAGGTTTTTTTAACTCACTGCAAAGTTTCCGGTACATAAGCGGACTTGATCCAACGTTCATAATTTTTAAATCTTTTGGCCTTAAAAAATTTATGACTGCAAGCATTGTCCCATACTGAAGATGCAAACGACGTTCATACAGGGTTCCTGGTTTCACCATTAAAGGATTGGCAATCTGGATTATGCATCCTGGTGTTACTTCCTCTAAATATAGAATAGACATCGCTTCTCTTGCAAAATGTCCGGTTGCAACAATGTATGACTTTCCGGAATCCCGAAGATCCTGCACTAACTCTGCGTTCTTTTCAATGATTTTATAGTTTCTTGGGTGATCAAGACCACGCAGAATTTGATTTAAAAAGATAAAATCCAGAAACGGCTGCCGTAACCATTTCTGAGATAACCGGAATGATTGAAGTCGTGACCCGCAGAATGCCCGTTTCATTACCTTATAAGAGTGAGACCCCTGTTTCGGCAATATAGCTAACAATAAAGCTGCTAAATCTGCTATATTCCGTACACAAATATTCATCGGAGAAACCATCTTAGCCCGCATGCAGATTAGTATAAACTTCATGCTGAACAGTCGGATAATCTCCTCTGTCAAAACCTCAAGTCTCGCCTCAATCTTTTTTATGAATATTAAGCCAACCATAACTTTGGATACACGATGTGGTGTGTAATCAGATCAGGAGGAGTGCTTGCTGGTCAGGGCTGAATGCTTGGCAGGACTACACGCACCAGCGGATTGCCTCAAATTCTTCTGTCGGAACTTCAAATGATAAGTATCCGGTTTTGGGCCACCTCTCCAACTCTTCCTCTCCCCGCGATACAACCACAACTAACTGAATTTCCTCGTTTATTGATGCCTTAAGTGAATTAAACGGAATAGCTATTTCTATAATCTCATCTGCTGCGACCTTCTCGATATCCTGCACCTTTTTCCATTGCCCTTTTTCATTTTTCTCATATTGCGTTGCAATAGCTTTTCCAGTCTGTGAAATACCTATATCAATTCTGCCGGCATGCGGCTTTATTATCTGGATATTAAAAGTTATTTTCCCATCGTCCGTGGCAGAAATGAAATTTGTCAATGAATCAAGCCGCAGATAAAGATTATGAAGGTCAAAACCATAATATATCCCATACAGGATATTGTCTACCTGGTGCATTGCCCCGCCTGTAGCCCTTGTGTCATAAACACCCGCAGGCAGCCATTCATAATAGCTTGTAACCCTTCCATCAATGTCCGGTTTAAGGAATGCTACCAGTTCCCGGGTTAATTTACGCTCACGTTCCCCTTTTAGAAGTGGAATCTTAAAGTGCTCCGGCGCATCTTTCCCCAGTATTTTATATACTCCCATCAGTTGAGCCCTGAAGAGCTCGTCAAACTTGTCATCCATACCGGAATTGTGCTCTTCTCCAAACCACCAGCACCAGTCGCTGCCCTCGGCTATGTACATCTTCTCCCAGGCCTCAGCGATCTTATCCTTTTCAATACCTTCTTCCTTTTTCACTGCGGCCTCAAGAAAATCTCTTGTCTCCTTCACGAGATCCCATGCGGAATTATCCTCTTCATGCCCAATCCATATCTTAAAGTTGTGACTGATCCATGAACCCGGAAACAGCCTTCCAATATCCCTGGCCGGAGGCTGCTCCGAAAGATAATCACTCACCCTGACTGTCTTAAATGCACTCTCCCTGCTTAACCTTTCATAAAGGCATGACAGGAAATCATGTCCGTCATTTTTGTAGTGCTCCCATGCATTCTCTCCGTCCAGTATTATGGAAACCAGATGGTCACCGTCATGCCATTCGACATTCTTTCTGATCCGGTGCAGCCTTGATATAAGGTCATCAACAGCCTTCTTACTATCCCACTTGGAATATACAAAACCTATCAGATCTGAAATCTGGTGGTCCCTGAAGATCATTGATAATCTGTGGCCATGTTTGTTTATACTGTATGGCTTATAAAGGGCTTCCGGCACAGGATCCTCATCAGAAAGCCGCCTCTGGAACTGAATACCCAATGAACATGCCAATATCTCTTCATCAGTTGCAATCCATTTTATCCCTGCCCGTCCCAGCAAAGGCACGATATCCTCACTGACTGAACCCTCGGATGGCCACATCCCGTTTGGAGGGGAACCAAATATTTTGGTGTGATATGCAACAGCATTTTCAATCTGTGCCTTTGCATCCTCCGGATGCCTGAATCTTTTTTTGGGCAGAGAGATTCCCGGTATAGCGACCTTAGCAATATCTGTATCACATAATAATGGCAGAATCGGATGATAATATGGGGAAGCTGTTACCTCAATCTGTCCCCTTTCCATGAGCTTTTTATATTCCGGTATAATCATCCTCATCACATCTATCTGTTTTTTTATCAAATCGCACTTTTCAGACTCTGTAAAATCTCTCCCCTTTTGAATAAGGGACTTTAGAAAAGGATCATTATCCTTAAACATAGGATCAAACCATGCAAGATTAAACCAGACCTGCAGGTCCAGAAAGTCCTGTGTGGAAAAACGGCGGCAGGCCTTCTCAATAGCCTGTGGAGTCAGGGAATATCCTCTCCTCTCCAGAATATCCCTGTAACGGGGATAAACAAACAACATGTTGTCCCACTGAAGTGAGAAGAAATTCGTTAAAATGAATACCTTGTCGTTGACAGTCAGGTCTGATGCAGGTTTAAGAGTAAGATCCATATACTCATCAGTGGCCCCGCTGTCCGTATATTTCAGTATTTGTTCTACTAATGAGGGGACCATGTTGACAGTCTGATGAATATCAGGAAACTTTTCAAGTATGGCGATCATATCGTAGTAATCTTTGATGCCATGCAGGCGGACCCATGGCATGACAAACTTATCAGATATTGGGTCCAGATAATATGGCTGGTGCATATGCCAGAGAAAGGCTATGTGCAGCGGTCTATCCATCATCTTTGGGATTCCCCATTCTTCCTTATAATTGCCTCATTCTTACTTATACCTTCATTATCCTCTGCTTCAAACCTGTAAATTATTTCTCCTTCCTTTACAAGCCCCAGCATCTCCCTTGCGTATGCCTCTATATAATCAGGGTCTGTCTTAAGCAGTTTGACTTCTTCACGTAAACTCTTATTTCCTTCCTGCAGACGTTTTATGTCTGAACTAATCCTGTTATACTCACCCCTCATCTTCAAATATTTAATAAATCCTATGTCATAAAAAAGGAAAGAACTAAGCAGGTATACAGAAACAATCCCTGTTATCGCATAAAACATCCATCGTTTTTGTTTTTTTGAGAAATTCATATGTCCCGTGAATTTCCTCATACCCTGAAGACCCCTCTTCCTCTGAATATGGCAGTCTCTCTCAGTTCATCCTCTATCCTGATAAGCTGATTATATTTGGCTAGTCTGTCAGTCCTTGATAACGATCCGGTCTTGATCTGTCCGGCATTGCATGCTACCGAAAGGTCAGCTATTGTTGTATCCTCTGTCTCTCCTGAACGATGTGAGATAACAGCAGTGTATCCTGCCCTCTTTGCCATCTCAACAGACTCAAGCGTTTCTGTCAAGGTCCCAATCTGATTTACCTTGACAAGTATTGAATTGCCAACACCCTGCATTATACCCCTTTCAAGCAATTTGACATTAGTGACAAATATGTCATCTCCAACAAGCTGTACCCTGTTGCCAAGACTTGCTGTGAGCTGCTTCCATCCATCCCAGTCATCCTCTGACAGTCCGTCTTCAATTGATATGATGGGATATTTATTTACCAGATCTTCATAAAAGCTGATCATATCCTCTGACGAACGTCCTTCTTTCCCTTTACCTTTGAAATAATATTTCCCCTTTTTACAAAACTCGCTTGATGCTGCATCCAGGGCTATCAGAATATCCTCTCCAGGCCTGTAACCTGCCTTCTCTATTGCAATTATTATCAACTGGATAGCCTCTTCATTAGATGAGAGATTCGGGGCAAAACCACCTTCGTCGCCCGTTGAAGTATTGTAGCCCTTTTCATGAAGGATATCCTTCAGAGAATGAAAAACCTCTGCACCCATCCTGATTGCGTCTCTCACATTATCAGTCCCGACAGGGACAATCATAAACTCCTGAAGATCAAGGTTATTATCAGCATGCTTGCCGCCGTTCAATATATTCATGAGCGGCACAGGAAGCTCTCTTGCACTCACACCGCCGATATACCGATACAGCGGGAGGCCGGTATCATCAGCAGCAGCCTTTGCAACTGCCAGCGATACGCCGAGTATGGCGTTTGCCCCAAGGTTTCCCTTGTTTTCCGTACCATCCAGTTCCAGCATGATATTGTCAATCAGTACCTGCTCGGCAACATCTATTGAGAGTATCTCAGGGCCTATTCTTTCCATGATATTTGATACAGCATTCTCAACACCCTTGCCAAGATACCGGCTCTTGTCTCCGTCCCGCAGCTCCAGCGCCTCTTTCTTTCCCGTGGATGCACCTGACGGAACCGCTGCCCGGCCCAGGATTCCATTCTCAAGAATAACATCTACCTCAACGGTCGGATTACCGCGGGAATCCAGAATTTCTCTTGCATAGACATCAATTATTTCACTCATTTACCCCTCCTTCTAAATTCATCCGAAAATCCCAGTTAGCATCGCTGCAGCTAAGCCCCATTAAGTCGAAGGAGCTCATAACGGTTCACCTGAAAATGCCCTATTTAACCAGTCTATCCTTCAACATATCATTTACCTTACCCGGATTTGCCTTTCCTCCTGACAGCTTCATCACCTGACCAACAAAAAAGCCCATCAGCTTATCTTTTCCACCCTTATAAGCCTCCACTTCAACGGGGTTTTCAGATATAACCTGCGCAATAAACCGTTCTATTTCACCTTCATCTGTAACCTGTACCAGCCCCTTTTCTTTCACAATAGACTCAGGATCTTTTCCTGTTTTATACATCTCTTCGAATACAGTCTTGGCTATCTTACCGCTTATCACACCGTCATCTATCATCTTTATCATTTTAGACAAATGAGGAGGTCTTATGAGTGATTCATCAATATCATTTCCTGACAGTTTCAGCTCCCTCAGAAGGTCTCCCATTATCCAGTTGCTTACAGCCTTTGGACTACGGTAGCCACTTACACATTCTTCAAAATAATCTGCAAGTGCCCTTGATGAGGTAAGTACCTGTGCATCATATTCCGGAATATTATATTCTTGCACAAATCTCTCCCTCTTTTCATCCGGCAGTTCAGGCAGATTCTTTTTTATCTCATCCTGCCATGCTGATGAAACCTCCAAAGGGACAAGATCCGGCTCCGGGAAATATCTGTAATCATGCGCCTCTTCTTTTGATCTCATTGAGACGGTAACTCCCCTGTCTGTATCCCACAGCCTTGTCTCCTGTACAACCCTGCCTCCGCCTTCCACGACATCAATCTGCCTGCTGATTTCATATTCCAGTGCCTTTTGAACATATCTGAAGGAGTTCATATTTTTTACCTCTGCCTTTGTACCTAATGCCTTCTCTCCAGCAGGCCTTATAGACACATTAGCATCACAACGAAAACTTCCTTCCTCCATATTGCCGTCACATATTTCAAGATAACGCACTATTTCCCTGAGCTTCTTCAGATAGCTCACGGCATCTTCAGGTGTGCGTATATCCGGTTCACTGACTATCTCAATAAGCGGTACACCGGCACGGTTTAAATCAACCAGACTGGCATCTGCAGAACCGTCATGTATTGATTTTCCTGCATCCTCTTCCATATGTATCCTGGTAAGTCTGATCTTTCTTATAACTCCTTCAGCCTCTATTTCAACATATCCTCCAGTTGATAATGGGAGTTCATACTGTGATATCTGGTAGCCCTTAGGGAGGTCGGGGTAGAAATAGTTCTTTCTTGCAAAACGGCAGGATGGTTCTATCCTGCTGTGCGTAGCAATTGCCATCATGACAGCAAAATTAACCGCTTCCCTGTTAAGAACAGGAAGAACACCCGGAAGGCCAAGGCATACAGGGCATGTCTGCGTATTTGGCAGAGCGCCAAATTTAGTACTGCAGCCGCAGAATATTTTTGACTTGGTCCGGAGCTGGGCGTGAATCTCAAGCCCTATTACTGCCTCGTATTTTTCTTTCACCCGAACATTACCTTTCAAATACTTTCTTATCCCCTCTGAAAAAGATGTTTTATTACGTTATACCGGCTCTCATCTTATGCCACTCTGTAGCCTGTTCAAACGCATATGCCGTCTGCAATACCCTTTCTTCATCGAAGTGCCTGCCAAGTATCTGTAGTCCCACCGGCAGTTTGTCCTCTGTAAACCCGCAGGGCACTGATATCGCCGGAATCCCTGCAAGGTTCGCAGATATGGTGAATATGTCAGACAAATACATTTGAAGAGGGTCATCTGTCCTTTCACCAATCTTAAAGGCTGGCGTAGGAGAAGTTGGTGTCAGTATCGCATCAACCCTTTCAAATGCCTTATCGAAGTCACCCTTGATAAGAGTTCGCACCTGCTGCGCCTTCTTGTAATATGCATCGTAATAACCAGCGCTGAGTACGTAGGTTCCAAGCATAATCCTCCTCTTTACCTCATTCCCAAACCCTTCATCCCGCGTCTTCATGTACATGTCAATCAGGCTGTCAGCATCCTTTGTCCTGTAACCATATTTTGCGCCATCATAACGTGCGAGGTTAGAGCTCGCCTCTGCTGTAGCAATTATATAATAAGTTGCAACTGCATATTCAGTATGAGGGAGTGAAATTTCTTCAATAACAGCACCAAGCCTTTCAAGTACCTTTATTGCCTCATGCAGGGAATTGTCAACTGATGGGTGCATACCGCTGATAAAGTACTCCCGCGGTATTCCAATTTTAATGCCCTTTATGTCTCTCCCAAGCAGCGCCTGATAGTCAGGTACGGGAAGGTCAGCTGACGTAGAGTCCAACGGGTCGTGACCGCTTATGGCTTTTAACATTATTGCACAGTCCGTGACATCTTTCGTCAGCGGACCAATCTGATCAAGTGATGATGCAAATGCCACAAGCCCGTAACGTGATACCCGTCCATATGTAGGTTTTAAACCTACCACACCGCAGAGGGCAGCAGGTTGACGGATGGAACCGCCTGTGTCCGAACCCAGAGCTGCTATGCACTCGCCGGCAGCAACAGCAGCAGCCGAACCGCCGCTTGAACCTCCAGGCACCCTCGAAATATCCCACGGATTCCTGGTTACCCTGTAGGATGAGTTTTCAGTGGAAGAGCCCATGGCAAATTCATCCATGTTCGTCATCCCGGTATGGACATATCCCAATGACTTAAGTCTTTCAATAACGTCTGCAGTATATGGAGGGCGAAAACCCTGAAGTATCCTTGATGCGCATGTAGTCTGAAAACCCTCAGTGCACATGTTATCTTTTATAGCTAAAGGTATTCCGGTAAGGACTGCAAAATCTTTGTTATCCTGAATCAGCCGGTCAGATATTTTAGCCTGCTCATACGCCTTATCAGCATATAATGCTGCATATGCCCGAACCTTGTCCTCAACATCATCAATGCGTGAAAAGACTGACTCTGATATTTCTCTTGCTGATACCTCTTTTTTCTTCAGGAGGTTGTTGAGTTCATGTATTGTAAGGTTATAGAGTTCCATTTTACTTAGTCCCTCTATATATCCCCTATTCTCTTGATTTTATTCTTGTCATCCACAATTATTATCTTTGGCTTGAATGCCTTCATCTCTTCCTCATTGAAAGACTCGTAACAGAATATTACGATCTTATCTCCAACAATCCCTTTTCTTGCAGTCGGACCATTAAGGCAGACATAACCGCTCCCTTTTGGGCCGGGTATCACATAGGTCTCAAACCTTTCACCATTGTGCAGATTTGACACCATTACCTGTTCATAGGGAAGAATACCTGCTGCCTCTATGAGGTCCTGATCAATAGTTATACTTCCTTCGTATGACAAGTTTGCTTCCGTTACAGTTGCCCTGTGGATTTTTGCCCTCAACATCACTCTTAGCAAGATAACCCTCCTTGATTATTCTATTACCTTAGGTACCCTGAAAAATTCTTCTGTTCTGTCTGGTGTATTACCAAGCGCCTTATCCCTCCCAAGAGATTTTTTAACTTCGTCCTCCCGGAGGACATTTTTTATCGGCAAAACGTGTGATGTCGGATCAACGTTTTTTGTATCAAGTTCATTCAACTTTTCTACATATGTCAGTATATTGCTAAGTTGATCGGTGAGGGTTTCAATCTCCTCATTCCTGAGTGCCAGACGCGCCAGTTTAGCAACATGTTCGACTTCTTTGCGTGTTATTTTCATAATGATGTAAGATTAGCTAACCTTACGGCAAGCTGCTTTGAGCCTACCGAAGTAAATTTCACGACGACTTTTTCTTCCTCACCACGTCCCTCGGATTTCTCTACAACACCAACCCCCCACAACTGATGGCTCACGCGGTCCCCCGCCTTGAATCTTCCCTTATCCCAACTTACCCTGTGGTTATTTGTGCTGTCACGGTAAACAGGCTTATTATACATAGGTGGGCTGTCAATTTCTATTCTTATTTTTGTATTTCCCCTGATATCCCTGATGAATCTCGATTCCGTTCTGTCCATCAGCTGACCAAAGATATTCCTCTTCCTTGCGCTTGTAATATACAGTTTCTCCTTTGCCCGCGTAATTCCAACATAGCATAATCTCCGCTCTTCCTCGATAGCCTCCATATTGTCCATACTGCCTGCATGGGGAAGCATCCCCTCTTCAAGTCCAGTAATAAACACAACCGGAAATTCAAGCCCCTTTGCGCTGTGAAGTGTCATTAGGGCAACATTATCAGATGACCTGAGCTCAGGGTCATCAGCACTGCTAAACAGGCTTGCCTCATCCAGGAATCCGCAGATATCCATTCCAGGCATCCTCTCCTCATATCTTTTTACGGCTGCAAGAAGTTCCATTATGTTTTCAATACGGTCTTCACCTCTTTCATCTTTTTTCAATGCGTCGAGGTATCCTGATATCTCAAATAGTGACTTCACAAATTCCGAAGGAGGCAGCTCCCGGACAAGTATCCTCAGCCGCTCAATTATATCTGAAAATACCTTCAGCCTGGGATTGCCTGCGGACAACTTTAACACGCCGTCATATATTGATGAACTGCAGGTGACTGCATGTTCTTCAACAGACCTTAGCGTCACCGCACCTATACCCCTGTGCGGGACATTTATTATCCTGCGCAGAGTGATATCATCCTCCGGATGAAGGGATGCCTTGACATAAGCCATTATGTCCCTGATCTCTTTCCTCTCATAGAACTTAAGACCTCCGACTATGATGTATGGAATACCTGACTCTATCATCATCTCTTCCAGTATCCTTGACTGGGCATTAGTCCTGTAAAGTATGGCGCAATCTCTACCCTTCCGGCCATTCTGTATCATTGACCTTATACAACGCGCCACATACTTTGCCTCTTCCCTCTCATCATCAGTCCTGCGGTAATCAACCGGCTCCCCCTCTTCATTCTCAGTCCATAATTTCTTCAGATGCCGCCCCGCATTTCTTTCTATTACCTTGCCTGCAATATCAAGGATTGAAGCAGTAGAACGATAGTTTTGCTCAAGCCTGATTATTGTTGCAGAAGGAAAGTCAGTCTCAAAACTGAGTATATTCTGAAGCTCCGCACCACGGAAGCGGTAAATACTCTGGTCATCATCTCCAACGACGCAAAGGTTCTGATATTTGTCTGTCAGCCGCCTGATAAGTCTATACTGGGCGGCATTTGTATCCTGATATTCATCAACCAATACATATCTGAATTCATCCTGATACTTCCTGCATATTTCCTCATTCGTCTCAAGAAGTTCAACACATTTCATAATAAGGTCATCAAAATCCATTGCATGACGGCTGATAAGTTTTTCCTGATATAGTCTGTAGACCTTCAATGCCTTATCATCCATGCCAAAACCCTTAGATGTCTTTGAAAACTCATCAGGGGTTATCAATCTGTTTTTCAGGTGTGAAACCCTGCTTGACAGAGAATTTACAGGGTATATTTCATCATTTATATTGAGTTCCCTGACACATTCCCTGACGAGATCCATCTGGTCGGACTTATCATATATGTAGAAATCGCTTCTGAAACCGAGTATGCTTCCATGCCTTCTTAACAGGCGAAGACATATGGAATGAAAAGTTCCTATCCAGAGTCCTGTCATCTGGCTTCCCGACCCTGACTGAGTCCCCCTGCATACCGCAACACTCACCCCTGCAATACGCTCCTTCATCTCCTCAGCAGCCTTGTTTGTAAATGTTACCGCAAGTATATTTGACGGCGAAACACCCCTGTTGCAGATAAGATTGGCAATGCGATAGGTTATGACACGGGTCTTGCCGCTTCCTGCACCGGCAAGAATAAGCAGTGGCCCGTCTCCATGTTCGACCGCTTTCTTTTGCGGCGGATTGAGGTTATTAAGAAAATTCATTTTTTACTCTACAGTGACACTCTTGGCTAAATTCCTGGGCTGGTCTACGTCGCAACCTCTTATGACTGCAATATGATATGCAAACAATTGAAGTGGTATCGCAAGAAGAACAGGCATAAGTAAATGATCAAACTCAGGCAGATAAAACACATGGTCTACCCGTCCGGATATATCCTGATCCCCATCTGTTGCAAAGGCAATCACCTTGCCGCCCCTTGCCTTGACCTCCATTATATTACTCAGCACCTTGTCATATACGCTGTTCCTGGAAATAAGGACGATTAAAGGCATCTGGTCATCTATGAGAGCTATAGGGCCATGCTTCATCTCACCGGCTGGATAACCCTCGGCATGTATATATGATATTTCCTTTAACTTTAATGCACCTTCCAGCGCTATTGGATAGTCAGGCCCCCTGCCAAGATATAAAAAGTCCTTGTAATTAAAATATTCCCTGGCTATCTCCTCTATCAGATCATTCTTCTCCAGCAACTTCTCTGCAAGATTAGGCAGCTGGGACAGCAGGTCCAAACGGCGCACCCCGTCATCCTGAGACACCGTGCCCTTTGCACGACCAAGATAAAGGGCAAGCAGATACATGGCAACAAGCTGAGCAGTAAATGTCTTTGTCGCAGCCACTCCTATTTCCGGGCCGGCATGAGTATATATTACGCCGTCTGATTCCCTTGCCGCCGTACTCCCGACGACATTACAGATTGCAAATGCCTTGCCCTTTTTACCCCTCGCCTCGCGAATAGCAGCCAGTGTGTCTGCTGTTTCCCCTGACTGTGTAATTGCTATGAGCAGACAATTTTCGTCTATTATAGGATTCCTGTACCTGAACTCAGATGCCACATCAACCTCAACCGGTATCCTTGCCATCTCCTCTATCATGAACTTACCTGTGAGTGCCGCATGCCATGATGTACCGCATGCTACGATATATATGCGGCTCAGTTTCTTAATATCGTCAGATGACATTCCTATCTCATCCAGATAAACATTACCAGTGTCATGTGATACCCTGCCGCGAATTGTATCCGTAATAGCCCTCGGCTGTTCGTAAATCTCTTTAAGCATGAAGTGCTTATAGCCGCCCTTTTCTGCCATAACCGGATTCCACATCACCCTGGACAACTCTTTTTCAACAGGATTGCCGTCAATATCCATAATCTGGATACCTTCAGGGGTAAGAGTTATGATCTCTCTGTCATCGAGGAATATTACATCCCTTGTATGGCTGAGGATTGCCGGTATGTCAGATGCAAGAAATGCCCCTCCCTGACTTAATCCAGCCACTAATGGACAACCATTCCTTGCGCCAACAAGCAGCTCAGGTTCTTCCTGGCGAAATGCGGCAATTGCGTAAGCACCCTTTATCTCTCTGACAGACTCCTGCACTGCCTGAACCAGGGATAACCCTTTTTTTACCTGCCGGTCCAAGAGATGCGCAATTACCTCAGTATCTGTTTCTGATGAAAAGTGACATCCTTCAGAGACGAGCTCCTTTTTGAGCTGTGTATAATTCTCAATAATCCCGTTATGCACGACCACAATATTTCCAACCCTGTGAGGATGTGCATTTTCTTCCGAGGGGCGTCCGTGCGTCGCCCATCTCGTGTGTCCAATACCAATTATGCTGTACAACTTCTGTCCGGATAAGGCCATCTCAAGATTTATGAGTTTACCGACACACCTTCGAACCTCAATCTTGCCGTCCTGAATAAATGCAATACCTGCCGAATCATACCCCCTATACTCAAGCCTCTTAAGACCTTCTATAAGGATAGGCACAACATTCTGGTTGCCGATATACCCAATTATCCCGCACATAATGCCCCCCTTCATCTGAAAATCCCATACAACCTGTCATCCCGAACCCTGTGCTGAATTTGTTTAAGTATTGTTTCGGGATCTCCTAACACTGTATAGTTTGAGATCCTGAAATAAATTCAGGATGACACTCAGGATAACAGACTGGATAACACGATTGACATAATCATACCACTTTATGAGCATGCGGCTCAATGATTGATCCTGCAAGTTCCCTGTATACGCATTGCTCACGGCTCATTGCTTTTTTTTCTTCTTCCTTTCCTCCACCCAGCCTTCCCTGTTCTCCTGCTCAACGCGGCTTATAGCAAGGGCGCCTGGAGGGACATCTTTTGTCACTGTAGCGCCTGCTGCTATATATGCCCCGTCACCAACCGTTAAAGGAGCTACAAGCTGAACATCACTTCCAATAAATACTTTATCTCCGATAATAGTCTTATATTTTGCCTGTCCATCATAGTTGCACGTTATTGTCCCTGCGCCGATATTGACGCCACTGCCAATCTCAGCATCACCAAGATATGTGAGGTGATTGGCCTTTGAACCATCTCCCATAAAAGATTTCTTGAGTTCCACATAATTCCCAATCTTTACATTCTTGTCAAGAGTGCACCCCGGCCTTAAATGTGCAAAAGGCCCGACCTGAGAGTTGTCTCCAATGATGCTCTCTTCAATAACACAGGAATCTTTTAAAATTACACCAGACCCCAGCCGGCTGTTAACTATCCTGTTATTGGGATGGATTATGCATCCGTCGCCGATTGCTGAATTACCCTCAATTACAGTGCCTGGATAAATCGTCACATCCTGGCCAATACTGACATCTGCATCAATATATGAATTATCAGGGTTGACAAATGTAACACCATTCAGCATATGCCTGTTATTGATCCTCCGCCTCATTATACCTTCTGCCCTTGATAGTTCGACCCTGCTGTTAATCCCCATGACCTCCTGCAAGTCATCCGTTTTGTAAGAAGTGACTTTAAGCCCTTTCCTCAGACCTACCTCTATACTATCTGTAAGATAAAACTCTTTTTGGGAGTTCTCTGCCGTGATCTCATGAATAACCGAGGATAAGAGGACGCTGTCAAAGGCATATACGCCAGTATTTACCTCCCTGATACGCTTAATCTCTTCATCGACATCCCGGTCCTCAACTATCCTGGCAATAGAGCCATCAGGACTGCGGACAATCCTCCCGTACCCTGACGGGTCTTCCACGTCTGTCGTAAGCACTGTTAATGATGAATGTTCCTTCTCATGCCAAGCAAGGAGCCTCCTCACAGTCTCAGGAGTTATAAGAGGGACATCTCCGCATAGAATAACAACCGTCCCTTTATATTCTTTCAGGGAACTCATCCCTGTCCTTACTGCATCAGCAGTTCCATCCTGTTTTACCTGCAAGGCAATCTCCACATTCCTGCCGGCCAGCGCATCCTTCACCCTGTCAGCCTGATGTCCAACGACTATTATTATCTTCTCTGAATATAAACCTTCAGCAACACTGACAGGATAGAGAAACATCGGTTTTCCGGCCACAGGATGCAGTACCTTGGTGAGACCTGACTTCATCCTCCTGCCGAGCCCCGCAGCCAATATAATGGTTGCAATGTTTTTCCTCATGGTCAGACCTTGACCTCAGACCCTTTAGGATCCAGTGTCTCGGTTGAGGTAAACCCTTCTGCCCCCTTATGCGGTTTTGTATCTTTCAAGTGAGGCGGCGTGTAAAGCCCCCCTGAGATCAGCATCTTCATCGCATCCTCTACGCTCATGGACAAAGGTATTACTTTATTTTCAGGAATAAATATGAAATATCCGGTCGTGGGATTAGGAGTAGTTGGAATAAAGACATTAACCACGGTCTCCTTCGTTAAATTCTGGACTTCCCCCCGGGTTACGCCCGTAACAAACCCCAGGGCATACACACCATCCCTCGGAAATTCGATAATGACAACACGGTTAAAATGCTCCTTTCCCTGAAGCGATAATGTATCAACAATATGCTTGAATACTGTGTAAATACTCCTGACCAGCGGGACATGGTTCATCGCCCGCTCCCACAGGTCCATCACCTTTCTTCCAATGAAATTGGTTGTCAGTACCCCCACCAGGAAGATCAGGACAACGAGGGTTATTATACCCATTCCCGGTATGTAGAACTTACCAATATCTTTGAGAAAGTTGCCAAGAAAGCCTTCAAGGAAGCTCAGCAGCGTTGATAAAACAAGATACGTACCCCAAATAGGGGTAATGACCAGAAGTCCGGTGATGAAGTATCTCTTTAGTTGACCTTTCATTCTATTTCAACATGATACAATACAAGCCATAACAGTATCAAGTGATTTATGTTTGTTTGATATTTATTCGTTCATAGTTTATCATGGTCTCATGGAAGGAAAATTCATTACATTTGAGGGGATTGAGGGCTGCGGCAAGACGACCCAGGCTAAACTGCTTGTCCAGTATCTTGAGGGAAAAGGATGCAGGGTGCTGATGACCAGAGAACCGGGAGGAACTCAGATAGGTGAGGCTATCAGAGAGATACTTCTTTCCACTGATTTCATAAAAATGCACCGCAGTACTGAAGTCCTCTTATACCTTGCAAGCAGGGCACAACATGTACAAGAGGTTATTATACCTGCATTAGCAAAAGGGGAAATTATTATTTGTGACAGGTTCTCTGACTCCACCTTTGTCTATCAATGTCTTGTCAGAGGCCTTGATATGCACACGATAAAGTCAATCAACAGGTTTGCAACTGAAAAGATATCACCTCACATCACATTTGTACTGGATGTTGACCCGGTTGAAGGACTGAGGCGGGCAAGGTCACGGAATCAGAAGAATATGCGGGAAGAAGACAGGATTGAGAGAGAGTCAATGGATTTCCATAATAGAGTAAGAGAGGGCTATCTCAAATGGGCTTCGGAATATCCCAAACGAATCTTTGTAGTCCCTTCAGACAGGGAAAAGGAAGAGGTACACGAGGAAATCGCTGGAATAATTGACAAGGTATTGACACAAGGATAATACAGTGGGTTTTGCAGAAATCAAAGGCCAGGACAGGGCAATAAAAATACTTAAACGGGCAATAGCATACGACCATGTTGCTCATTCATACCTGTTCCATGGTCCTGATGGTATAGGCAAGAAGTGTGCAGCGATCAGTTTTGCCATGGCCATAAATTGCGCTGAATATAATGGCGATGTCTGTGGTTTGTGTACATCATGCAGAAAGATCTCATCAGGCATTCATCCTGACTTTACATTAATTGACCAGGAAAGCGGAGATATAAAAATCTCTGCAGTCAGGGATGTAATTAACGGGATGGTATATAAACCACTCGAAGCAAAAAAACGGGTGGTGGTTGTAAATGGCGCAGAAAGATTTAACCTATCTTCATCTAATGCCTTTCTTAAGACACTTGAAGAACCGCCTGCAGATACGGTGATAATCCTCATCACCTCAAGCCCTGACATGCTGCTTCAAACCATTCTGTCAAGATGCCAGAAGGTGTCGTTTAGTCAGTTACCGCCTCATATTATTGCAGGCATATTGATGGATAAGATGGGAATTGAAGAGGCACAGGCTGAGTTCGTCGCCCACATGTCAGACGGAAGCCCCGGCAAGGCAATATCCTTATCATCGGAAGATGTCCGGCAGATGCGGATGGAAATCCTGAATGGATTATTCCTGTCAGGCAGTGAAGTCAGATTGGCTGTATTTGATTTATCAGAGAAGTTCTCAAAAGACGAAGCATCTTTTTACAATATTCTTTTCTGGATATTAACTTGTCTCAGAGATATGCTGATATTAAAGGACAATGAGGACATTGACCTTATTATTAATAAAGACTTCGGCAGGACCCTGATAGAATTAAAAGACAGGATAAGCGTGGAAGGGCTTCTTGATGCAATGGGCCTGGTTAAGTCTGCCTATAGGGGGCAGGACCGGAATATGAACAAACAACTGGCGCTGGATGTGCTGGGAAATAAAATTGCTGATGAAATATTGGTATAAGCAGCAGGTAACAGGGAGCAACTTATGGAAGAATCAAACAATAAAGAAGAAATTCCGTTAAAAGAAGGAATAAAGATTGTAGGAATCAGAAGCAGGGACCGGGGTGTCATAGTTCACTTTAATCCGGCTGATATTATTGCCCGTGTAGGTGACTATGTTATTACAGAGGGGGACTACGGAGAAGAGATCGGGCGTGTCGTATCACCTCCCAGATATGTCCTTAAAGTGCTAAACAATAAACCTTTGAAAAGGGTGTTACGGGTAGCTGCCGGTGATGACTTAAAAAAACTTGAAACCCATTCACATATGGAGCAGGAGGCCTTCTCATACTGTAATGCACGCATCTCGGACAGGGGGCTTCCAATGAACCTGATAGACGTGGAATACTCCTTCAATGAAAGCAGGATATCCTTTTACTTTTCTGCTGACACACGCATTGACTTCAGGGAGCTGGTAAAGGACCTTGCTTATAAATTCAATGCACGGATAGAATTAAGACAGGTAGGGATCAGGGATGAGGCACGAATGATAAGCGGCTTTGGCCCATGCGGACGACCTCTCTGCTGTGCTACGTTCCTGAAAGAATTCGCTACTGTCTCCATAAAAATGGCGAGGGAACAGGACATTGTAATCAATCCTGCCAAAATATCAGGTATGTGTGGACGTCTTATGTGCTGTATTGCCTACGAACATGGAAGCAAAAATGGCAAAAGGTAATAAGGCATCCTGTATATACATCACAACACCAATTTACTATGTAAATGATGTGCCGCATATCGGGCATGCATATACTACTGTAGCCGCAGATATCCTTGCAAGGTACTATCGCATGTCGGGTCATGAAGTCATGTTTCTTACAGGTACTGATGAGCATGGCCAGAAGGTACAGGAGGCTGCGGAGAAACATGGTAAATCACCTGAGGTCTATGTAGATGAACTTGTCGTAAGATTCAGAGAACTCTGGACTTCACTGAATATATCAAATGACGACTTTATCCGCACAACTGAAGAAAGACACGTCAGGGTTGTTCAGGAGACGTTAGACCTGCTTTTTAAAAAGGGGGACATTTATAAAGATACGTATGAAGGCTGGTATTGCCTGCCTGATGAGCGTTTCTGGACAGAGAAGGACCTTGCAGACGGTAAATGCCCCGAGTGCGCGAGGGGTGTTGAAAAGATCGCTGAGAGCAACTACTTCTTCCGCATGGGCAGGTATCAGAACTGGCTTATAGAATATATACACAGCCATCCTGAATATATCCAGCCGGCATCGAGAAGGAATGAAGTGCTGGGCTTCCTTCAAAATCAGCTTGGAGACCTCTGCATATCAAGGCCGAAAACAAGGTTATCATGGGGAATACCTCTCCCGTTCGATAAGGACTATGTGACCTATGTATGGTTTGATGCACTTGTAAATTATATATCCGTCCCTGGCTATCTGACTGATATGGAAAGATTTAACAAGTGGTGGCCTGCAGACTTCCACCTGATCGGAAAGGACATCTTGACAACCCACTCTGTATACTGGTCCACGATGCTGAAGGCGCTTGGTGAAGAACCTCCGAAGACTATCTTTGCACATGGATGGTGGACAGTTGAAGGTGAGAAGATGTCAAAGAGCCGCGGAAATGTGGTAAACCCTTTTGACATTATACGGGTGTTTGGAGTTGACCAGTTCAGATACTTTCTCATGCGTGAAGTGACGTTCGGGCTCGACGGCGATTTCTCAAGAGATGCCATGACACGAAGGATCAACAGCGAACTTGCCAATGATCTTGGCAACCTTTTGAGCAGGACTGTCTCAATGATTGAGAAATATTTCGATGGGAATATCCCCACTCCGTCTGAAACTGCTGATACGCTGGATCTTACTATCAGAAACTCTGCAGAAGGACTCCTTGAGAAGATCAACGGGTTCATGAAAAAACTTGAGTTCAACAAGGCCCTGACCGCTGTATGGGAGGTTATTGGCGCGGCCAACAGATATATTGATGAGTCCGCACCGTGGGCTTTGGCCAAAGATGAAGATAAACGGGACCGCCTTGCCGCAGTCCTTTATAATTCTGCAGAGGTCCTGCGCATAATCACCCTGTATGTTTACCCATACATGCCTGAGGCGGCAAAAGAGATGTGGTGGCAGCTTGGGATAAGAGATGATATAGCAGCTGTCAGACTTGATACCGAATTCAGATGGAATGGACTTAAGGAAGGACTAAGGATAAATAAGGGTAAACCATTGTTCCCAAGGATAGAGGTATCTGACATCACTAAAGAATCAGAGGTCAAAGTCCGGAAATCAGAAGTAAAAAGTCAGAAGTCAGAAGATCGAACTCAGATGCCGGTAGGAACGGAAAAGAAAACATTGGTTAATACTGGAGGACACATGGACAATTCCACTTCTCAATCTTCGATTGTACAGGACAATAGTGATACCATAACTATTGAGGAGTTTGCAAAGGTCAAATTACGTATAGGAAAGATAATCAGTGCGGAAAGTGTCCCTAACTCAAAGAAACTGATAAAGATGATAGTGGATATTGGCGATGAGAAGCGACAATTGGTGGCAGGAATAGCATTACATTACAAGCCGGAAGACATCATTGAAAAGAGTGTCGTCATAGTCGCAAATCTGAAACCGGCAAAGCTGATGGGAATAGAATCACAGGGGATGGTCCTTGCAGCAAGCAGCGGCGACATCCTGACATTGCTTCAGCCTTCTCAGGATATTAAGCCTGGGGCTGCAGTAAAATAGCGAACCATATGCTGATAGACACCCACTGCCACCTTACAATGCCCCAGTACGATACTGACAGGACTGACGTCATAAATCGTGCGCGAGACACCGGAATCTCACACATCATAACAATCGGCACAGATATCGAAGACAGCAGGAGGGCTATAGCCCTTGCACAGGAATACGAATTCATTTACGCTGCTATCGGCATTCATCCTCACGATGCAAAAGACTTCATTGACTCTGAAAATATATCTGCAGCACTTAAAGGACTGGCATCAAACAAAAAAGTAGTAGCACTTGGCGAAACCGGTCTTGATTATCATTACATGCATTCCCCGGCTAAAATCCAGCAGGAACACTTCAGGCTTGAAATAAGACTCGCAAAATCCCTGGGACTCCCTGTTATCGTACACAGCCGGGATGCAAAGGATGACACGCTTCAAATCCTGAAAGAGGAGAATGCCGGGACCGCCGGAGGAGTCTTACATTGCTTTTCCGGTGATATCGGGATGGCGGAAAAGGCCATGGAGATGGGCTTGTATGTATCCTTCTCAGGTGTAATCACATTCAAGAACGCCCGAAATATTCTCGATATCGTGAAGGCAGTACCGCTAAACAGGATCCTGATTGAGACAGACGCCCCGTTTCTCACCCCAGTCCCTCACAGGGGTAAAAGAAACGAACCAGCCTTTGTAAAACTCGTTTCAGAAAAGGTTGCAGAGATAAAGGACATTTCACTGGAAGACCTGGAAATGGAATTAATCAGCAACGCATCCAGACTGTTTAGAATTAAGATTTAGTAATTAACGCATAATATGATACCCTGCCGTGCTGATGTCTTAAGATATGAGCCCCTTACAGAAATTATCATATAAAAGTCTGGTATTTATTTCCAGAAATAGTTAAGATGGTGTAATATATCTCATCCGGCCATTATATGTAATTATATTGAAATTAGTATAATAGTTATTTTTATAAATCTAATATGAAAGGAGGGAGAAAATATGAAAAAACTTTTATTATTGTTTTTCACTGTATTGGTACCATCAATGTTGATTACCGGGTGCAGCGGGACCGACGACCTTTTAACCACTACCCAGGACGTTGATGTCACACTGGATTCATTTCAACTGAGCTATGCGCCTCCGGCTGGATCTCTTGAACTGGGAAAAGCGGCGGCAGCGACAACCGGCGATAATCCGTCATGCGGCATAACGAGTCTTAACAGCCTGCTTGCTGATAATCCGGACTGGGAAGATATCGCTGACAGAATCAAAAAGGTCGAGATAGACCAGGTGCGCTACAAGATAGCCAATAATACAACTGGAGTTCCTGTTACTGGCAAACTGCAGTTAACAGATCCGGTAACAGACGTATTAACTACTGTCGGAGAAATAAACATTGATGCAAATACCAACGTCAGTGAATGGACTTTGCTGCCATTTGCAGGAAATGGGAAGAATACAATAAACCACTACCTGTCCAATCGCAATCTTACTTTTCAGTACTGTGCTGAAGGTGACCCTAATGATGAAAGTCTGTCTTTGACACTGGAGATTCAATTGGGCTTGGAAGCTACAATAGATATTTTATAACGAACGGGTGAATAAGGGACAGATTTATTTCGCAAGAAATAAACCTGCCCCCTTTTACCGCTACCGAAATGTCAGAACCTATATTGATAGCTAAAGGAAACAGGGAGGTGTTCCTGCTTCCCGGGATGGCCAACAGGCACGGTCTAATTGCGGGGGCAACAGGAACCGGAAAAACTGTCACTCTTCAGGTAATAGCCGAAAATTTCAGCAAGGCTGGTGTTCCGGTCTTCATGGCCGACATCAAGGGTGATCTATCAGGAATAAGTCAGCCTGGGACAGAAAAACCCAGGATCGCTGAAAGGGTAAAACATCTCGGGCTGACAAATTTCAGTTATCATGCCTGTCCGGTAGTGTTCTGGGATGTCTTCGGCGCAGAGGGGCATCCTGTACGAACCACTGTCTCAGAGATGGGGCCGCTTCTGTTCAGCCGGCTGCTGAACCTGAATGAAACACAGAGCAGTGTACTCTCCATGGTGTATAAGATCGCTGATGACAATGGCATGCTTCTGCTGGATCTGAAAGACCTGCGTTCAATGGTGCAGTATGTAGGAGATAATGCCGGCGAGTTCACTACCAGATATGGAAGGGTCTCAACGGCCAGTATAGGTGCAGTACAGCGAGGGTTGATGGCCCTGGAGGAGCAGGGAGGCGACAGGCTGTTTGGTGAGCCGGCACTGAACCTTGATGACTTAATGCAGACAGACACTAATGGCAGAGGCATTATAAACATTCTTTCTGCTGATAAATTGATGCAGTCTCCGAAGATGTACGCAACTTTTCTTCTATGGCTCCTTTCCGAACTATTCGAACAGCTCCCGGAGGTTGGAGATCTGAAAAAACCGAAACTGGTGTTCTTCTTTGATGAGGCGCATCTGCTGTTCGACGACGCCCCGGCGGTATTGCAGGATAAGATCGAACAGGTGGTGCGATTGATACGGTCGAAAGGGATCGGCGTTTACTTCATCAGCCAGAACCCGCTTGATATACCGGACAAGATACTCGGTCAGCTTGGAAACCGTGTTCAGCATGCCCTGCGTGCATTTACTCCAAGAGATCAAAAGGCCGTAAGGGCTGCTGCAGAGACATTCAGGAGCAATCCAGGGCTTGACGTAACTGCTGCAATAACGGAACTGGGTGTGGGCGAGGCCCTGGTATCCATGCTGGATGAAAAGGGGACCCCTGGTATTGTTGAACGGGGATTCATTCTGCCGCCGCATAGTCAGATTGGCCCTATTGACAAGGGTACAAGGGAACGGATTATTAATCAGTCTGCTATTTATGGCCATTATGAAAATTCAGTTGACCGTGAGTCAGCTTATGAGATGTTAAAAAAACGTGCAGAACAATCAGCGCTGGACACCTCCAGTCAAACAACGGCTGCATCAGGAGGCAGCAGGACTGTCCGCCGACCGGACTCCCTGATGGAGGTAATGGCTAAAAGCGCAGCCCGTGCCATTGGCAGCAGGGTAGGCCGCGAAATCATTCGTGGAGTTCTGGGGTCAATATTTGGCGGGAAAAAGGCTGGTTATCAATAAATCGCCATCCGTTTTTCAAGAACACTTCAATTTCATTGGAACAGGGTATTGGCTTTGAAACCAGGAAACCCTGAATATTGTCACAATTTAAAGTTCTAAGCAGCCTGAACTGCTCAATGGTTTCAACACCCTCTGCAAGTACCTCCATATTCATGATATGGGCAACCTGTATGATTGATGTGGCAATCGCTGCATCCTCCGGGCTCTCAATTATATCCCGCACAAAGGGCATACCTATTTTCAACATATCTATAGGCATTTTTCTGAGATATTCAAAAGAAGAATGACCTGTGCCAAAGTCGTCTATGGATATTTTCATTCCCAGAGACTTTAATTCGTATAGTATCTCTATATTGGACTCTACATCCTCCATTACCGTGCTCTCTGTCACCTCTAATTCCAGATAGGCAGGATCCAATTTGGTCTCTTTTAAAATCCTTTTTACATTTTCTGCGAAATCTTTTTGCATAAGCTGGCGCATTGATAAGTTTACAGCCATTTTGACAGGCTTGAGGCATTTGTCTTGCCAGTGTTTGTTCTGTACACAGGCTGTCTGCAGCACCCATTCACCTATCGGCACAATAAGCCCGGTATCCTCAGCCAATGGTATGAAATTACCGGGATAAATAAGCCCTCTTTCCGGGTTCTGCCAGCGTACAAGGGCTTCAAATCCTATAATCTCACCTGTCGCAATATTAACTTGTGGCTGGTAGTGCAGAATGAATTCCTCGTTTTCAATCGCCGTATGGAGCATGCTTTTAACATTTATAATCTCAAGCGTTCTCTCAGTCATTGCCGGTTCATAAAGATGGTAAGTATTTTTTCCTCCTCCCTTTGCCCTGTACATTGCGATGTCAGCATTCTTGAGAAGCGTATTAACATCCTCCCCGTCATTGGGATATATACTGATGCCAATACTTATTGTGACGAAGCAGACTTGCCCGTTCAGAACAAAAGGTGTCTTAAATTCTGAAAATATACGTTCAACTACTTTTGTAATATTCTCAACTCTCTTAAGATCTTCAATGAGAATAACAAACTCATCACCACCAAGCCGGGCAAGCGTATCACACGAGCGTGTATGTTTTTTCAGTCTTTCAGTAACACCTATGAGCAGATTGTCTCCTTCATCATGTCCTAATGAGTCATTAATATTTTTGAAGTTATCAAGATCAAGGAAAAGGATTGCCGCAAGCCTTTTGTTCCTTTTTCCCTGAGCCAGTAAATGGTTTAGGCGGTCAATGAGTAGAACTCTGTTAGGAAGTCCGGTCAGTTGATCATGATATGCCATTCTTAATATTGTTTCTTCAGACTTCTTTCGATCGGTTATGTCTTCCTTTATTATAATGAAATGAGTAATGCCCCCATACTCATTGGTGAGTGGTGATATTGAAGTATTTTCCCAGTAGAAATCACCATTCTTTTTTTTGTTATAAAATTCTCCCCTCCACTCTTTTCCGGATGTAATAGTATCCCATAATTGTTTATGGAATTCAGGTTTATTTATATAGGTTTCCTGGAATCGAGAACCTGGCCCGACAGCCTCTTCATATGTGTAACCGGTAAGTTTGGTAAACCTGGGATTGACATATTCAATATTGCCGTTCGTGTCGGTTATTACAACCGTGTTTGGGCTTTGTTCGACAGCAAGACTTAATTTGTGAAGCTGTTGTTCATTATTCTGAATATCTGATACCATACGATTAAATCCGTCTGTCAGCGATTGGAACTCTTTAATAGATGATACTGCCCGGCTTGGGGAATAATCCCTATTACCCGGGCGTCTGAAATCAGATGATAACAATTCTATGGGATTGATAATACGCTTAACTAATGCCAGCCCTAAAAAGATGAATATTGAAATTACTCCTATTGAAATAGCGGTGATTTGAAACAAGATATTATATATGTATCTTGTGATTTGCTGTCGTGGGATTTCGGATATTACACCCCAATTTACTACATGAATGGGTGAAACTGTTCCAAATACAATGTTTCCACTCATACCCTGATATGTTTTTTCCACTGTCCAGTCTCTGTTTGCAAGCAATGCCCGTATGATATCAAACTGTGTCGCCAAATCTCCAACATCATGCTTCATGTCTATATGGGGCGTCAGTATGCTTCCACGGCGATCTACCAGGTAGGTTAATACTCCGGGCCTGGCCAGTCGAGGCTCAAGAGTCTGCCACAATATTGTCGCATCCACCTTTGCGAGCAAAACGGCTGCAGGATGTTCAGGTGGACCTATCGGTACTACAATATCAAATAACTGCAAACCTGCATAATTTGTGGTTGGACCAATGTATGTTCTGCCGTGCATGGGAATGAGAAAAGCAGCTGACATCTTATCAGGAACAAGATTATTGGATAGTATCCACTGATAATTTTCAAGGAACCTGTCTGAGCTGAAACGGTCAAAGCTTGAAATAATTCCGCCTTCAGCATTGAGGATAATTAACGTGTTTATAACGTCTGCACGTTTCATGATAGAGCTTAGAAGGTCTTGTAATAACTGCTTATCCTTATCCCTTTTTAAGGTGTGCTCTATCGAATCACTCTCGTGGTTCAAAATGCTTATAAGTCGTGACACTTCGTTTTCAACCTGGATGGCAGCAACCTCATTAAAACGCGTCTCCTTCGACAGTGCACTCTCAAGAAAAGCAGAATATAGTTTGATAATGACCAGCGCCAGTATAATCAGTGCTGGAAGCAGGCCAACAAGCCCAATTAATCCATACCAGGTTTTTTTCAGGGAAAAGTTAATCTTCATCGTAAAGATCTTTTGATTCATTTAACGGCAGCGATGGACTTCTCGACAAAGCTGGTATCGATATAAGAGGCCAGGTCTGCGGGCGTTTCATTCCAGAGACCCATGTCTACTAACTGCTGTGACATGGCACGAAGTTCCGCGATCGTCGGTACCATGTCTGAGTAGTCTATCCAGTCAGTCGGCGTAGTCAGCACCTTTTCAAAGACCGAGAAATTGGATCCTGTATAGTCTTCCCCCATGACTGCTGCCTCATGAGGGTTGGCCTCTATATACTGCCCGCTTCGCACCAGGGCACTGATTAGCTCCTGAAGTTGTTCTGGATGTTTTTTAATGAACTGATCCGTAGCAATGAACACATGATCCATGTGGTCCTTCCATATCTCAGGAGAGATTGCTGCCATCCAGCCCACACCGAGCTCGACTGACTTGTTACCTTCCGGTTCACCTACAATGAAACCGTCGATTTCACCACGACGCAGGGAGTTAATCATGTCCCTCGGGGGCATTCCTATTACGGTGACATTATCAGGGGGAATGTTGTGCTGTTTTAATTTCATCTGCAGCAAAACATTATGTTGAGAATAGATGTGAGGTACGGCAATGATCGTTTTCATTTTTTTAAGTTCATCAATTGTTTTTATTTTTTTGGAGAGTACAAAGCCGTTACCGTTTCTGTCGGCCTTGAGCACGATTTTTACTGGAAAACCCTCACGGATCATGTTCATAGCCAGAGGTGAAAGAATAAATGTTCCTGACAGCCGGCCGGCTTTAAGATCTTTCATTACATCGCTCCAGTCATGGTTTTGGACAGTCTTGAGCCGAAAAGTAGTAAGATCTCCCTGGTACTTTTTCTCAACAACAGCTAATGGCAGATGTCCGCCGCAAATGAGACGGCCGATAGTTACTTCACGTTTATCTATGACTTCAGCTTCACCTTGTGATATTTTACTGCAGGAAGTGACGGAGGATAAAAGAACAAATAACAAAAATAATTTACATAGGTTTACACTCAAGCTCAGGTATTTCATATTTCAATTCCGTAAATAATCTCTTTTCCTTCTTAATATCAGTCATATCGGGTATCCCATGGCATTACTATAGAGTGGTCATAGAGGCGCTTATGTTGTCCTAAAGAGCGTTATTTTAAGATAGTAAAGGAGACTGCATATTCCTGTGCAAGCTGTCGGACACAGCAACACCTGAAGATGTACTGTTTTTCCTGCTCATTGGTTAAGATAAGGCATAATGATTATAGAGTTCAGTAATTCCAGTTCTCATGGCGCAATGGGCTTCTGTTTAACTCCTCTTTATAAAATTTCCACTTTGGTAAATACTTATCCATACAAGCAGCAAACATTTCATTGTGGTTTCGCTCTAACAGGTGTACCATTTCATGTACAACTACATATTCGATACACTCTCTTGACTTTTCCGCCAGTTCAAGATTAAGCCAGATTCTTTTTGCTTTAATGCTGCAGGTTCCCCACCTGGTTTTCATTTTTTTTACGCCAAACTCAGACACATAAACCTTCATGACTTTTTCATATTGTGAAATAAGGTCTGAAACAATCTCTTTCAACCTCTGGCGGTACCATTCATCTAAAATTACCCTTTTTTTTTCCATATCTGTATTTGGACGAACAAGCATCTCTATTGTTTCATGCCTTATTGCCACTTCTGGCGGTGCCTTGTGTTCTATGACGTTTAGCAGGTATCTCCTGCCGAGATAGTAATGCCCCTCTCTTGTAATATATTCTCCTGGAGCCTGTCTCTCCTGGCTGCGAATCTTTTGCTGCTGTTTCTTTATCCATCCAAGTTTTGAAACGGCAAAAACCCTGATAGTCTCCAAATCCATACGCAGCGGGGCTGAGATCCGTACCCTGCCCAACGGAGGATATACGCGCAGGTGAACATTTTTAATATACTTATTCACCACATCAACGCAGATATCACCAATCATGATTTGTCTCGTCTTCATATTCCTTTTGGCTTTTAATGTGCGGACGAGGTCCCGGCAGACCTGCAAGAAACAATCATAATAAAACCCTCCGATATTCTATCATGTTTTTCTCTATAATTACTGATAAAATGGGGAAATTATGTCATGGATCGCATATGCCCTTATAACTGCCTTTTCAATTGCCACAGCGGATGCCATAAGCAAGAAGGCGTTGATCAGATCAAATGAGTATGTTATTGCCTGGGTCAGGCAGGGTTACTCGCTTCCCTTTTTAATAGTTGCATTCTTCTTTATTGAAATACCCCAATTGGACAGTACCTTCTGGATGACCCTTCTGATATTGATCCCGCTTGATGTAACTGCAATAATACTCTACATAAAGGCAATAAGCCTTTCTCCCCTCTCTCTTACAATACCCTTTATTGCGCTGAGCCCTGTATTTGTAATCATAACTGCCTTTGTAATACTCGGGGAACTGCCTGATATTTCAGGTCTTATTGGAATACTGCTGATTGTTACTGGAGCTTACCTCCTTAATGTAAGGGCAACAAGGCATGGTATACTCGGTCCAATAATGGCCATCAGGAAGGAAAGAGGATCTGTCCTTATGATTATAGTTGCCCTTATATTTAGTATCACCTCTACACTTGGAAAGGTTGCCGTAATGCACTCAAACCCCCTCTTTTTCGGCGCCTTTTATCCATTCATACTTACCTTTATTTTCACTGTTATTGCAGGAATCAAAGGGCAGTTATCGGGTATAATATCGCGTCCATGGATATTTCTCGGCATTGGGTTCTGTATGGCAATGATGATGCTCTCACACTATATGGCAATCAGTCTGACGGAAGTTGCCTACATGATATCTGTTAAGAGGTGCAGTCTGCTGTTTAGTGTCATATATGGCTGGGTGTTATTCAGGGAGATAAGTATTTCAGAAAGATTCTTCGGCTCTGCATTGATGATTGCAGGTGTGATCGCCATTACCTTATTTTAAATACCCCCTTTTTAATTTCTGATGTAGCCGTTTTTATGAATTTCTTCCTTTCCTTTCTGCCGGTTATATCTTTCTTTGCCCTGTCCCTCATTCTCCCGACAGCCTCCAGCTTCCCTGCGATTTCCGGTCCGTATATTTTAGCCAGCTCCTTTCTGATCTCCATTGCAAATGCAGGGCTTATACCTCCGGTTGAAACAGCTATTGTAAGCATTCCTCGCCTGAAAACAGATGGAACAATGAAATTACACAGATCCCGGGTATCAACAACATTAATAAGCTTGTGGAATAAATCCGCATCTCTTGCCACTCTTTCATTAGTTTCTCCTGAGTCGGTTGCTGATATTACTATGTGGGCTGATTTGATATCTCCTTTTCTGTAGTCACGTCCTATGTATTTTATTATCCCCTTATCCTTATATGCCCTGAGTCTTTTCGTGATTTTAGGGGCTATAACAGTAATCAATGCCCCGGTATTCATGATGGATGTACATTTTTTTTCGGCGACCTTACCACCACCCACTATTACACATCTTTTTCCTGTGAGGTCTAAAAAGACAGGATAGTAAACTTTACTTTTCATATTTCGATTAACTTTAAGACATTTACGCAAACCGGTTGACTGACATATCGTAAATAGAGTATACTAATTCTTGATTTTTTAAAAGGAGGAAGAAAATGACGCTACAGGAGATTAAAAAACTTGCCCAGCAGATCGGAGTACCTGCAACAGGAAACAAGGGCGAACTTATCAAATCCATCCAGAAGAAAGAGGGAAACTTCGCCTGTTTTGGTACAGCAAGCAACGGTTTTTGCGACCAAAACAGCTGTCTGTGGAGAAACGACTGCCTGAAACCTTCGAAAAAGGCTCAGTAACCCTTTAACCAGCAAAGTCCGGATACTGAGAAACCACACTGCAGGTCAACACTGTCGTTTAGAGATACAGGGGTAAACCATCTATATATAATAGTCAGTTTATGAGGCGGCGTAGCCAAGTGGTAAGGCAGAGGTCTGCAAAACCTTTATTCAGCGGTTCAAATCCGCTCGCCGCCTTCAATCATCGTTCTCTAAACCGGACCGTGTTTAAATCATCATATCCTCCCTTATCTTAAAGATGGAAGGCCATATCCTGGCAGGATCTTTAGCAAAGATCTTTGCAGCATCGGCCTTAATGGTGATCCAGTCTCCGCGCTTAATCTCCAGTTCAAGCTGGCCAGGAGCCCATCCCGCATGTCCTGCATAAACCATGACCTTTGACTTAACAGGTGTATCCTGCAAAAGTGCAAGAATCCGTTCTTTTCTTCCTGTATAGTGGACATGGTCAAACACGCGTATGTCTCCTTCCTTTGGTGTATCAGATGAAAACAGCATATGTATATCATTAAAGTTGACAGGACCGCCTTTGTAAAGCGGGATTGACGCCCCTTTCATTCCCTTTAATTCAGGAATCAAATGTCTGAGTTGAATGTATTCAGGTTTGTTGATTACCAATCCCATTGCACCTTCTTTTCCATATGAAACCAGCAATATAACCGTCTGGAGGAAATTAGGATCATTCAGCTGAGGTTTGGCTGCTAGAAACACCCCCTGCTGAAGCGGCACTGTTTCATGTTTATCAGAGGCAATAGTCCATGCAGAGGCAGCAATTAGTAACAGCGCTGCCACATAGAGACATAAAACATATCTCATCGGTTTAATTATTTTCATGAAGATCCCTCCAGAGTTTTTCTGCTTCCCAAATACCCTTTTCCACATTTTCACCGTTTACAAATAAAAGATAACTATATTTACCGTAATGAACCAGCCTTTCTCCCACTGAGACAATATCCTCAGGTTTGTCTCCTGAAATGTAAAGAACTGCAGTACCTTTATTGTATGGACTTTCCATAGCAACTACAAGGACGGCATCTTTCTGATCATAAACTTTATTGTTGACGGTATAAGTATCTTTCCCTTTCCTGATTGATGACGGAAGGATGGGTGTATCAGCCTTAACCCGGCCATCCAGGATCAATGCTGCACGTTCATAGGCATCTGACACATCAGTTTCACTAACCTCCGGAGCAATTATCAACTTGTCATTTGCAGCATTGAATCTACCTATGGTATGTGGTATCTCTTCAGGATTTAATCTCCTGAAGATGTCGTAATCGGGATCAATCGTGATAGAAATCGGTTTGGATGATACCTTTATCTCTATGATATTTACAGATTTCCTTATCCAGTGATTATAAATCTGGCTTCCATCAGCAGTTTCTACTGACACAGGCAGGTATATTTCATATGGTTTGTCCTTTTGTATGATCTCGGCCCGTATTACATAACCTGTATCACCTGAAGACACCTTAATGTCACCGAGTGTTATTTCCGGGGCTCCTTTCTCTTCCACCCACTGCCTGAAAAACCACCTGAGATCACTTCCCGATACATTCCAGAAGGAATCCCGGAAATCATTCCAGGAGGTAATTCTGAATCCCTTCACAGCGATGACATCCCTAAGGCCTTTATAAAAATCTTTATCGCCAAGCATCATACGAAGCATGTGAAAAACATATGCCCCCTTACCATATCCAATTGCCCTGTCTGCAGTATTCTCCCTCCAGGCAAATTGTGTCAGGGGATATTCATTGGTATGAGTTACAGAGTTTGCATAATCTCTTAGAAGCTGGTTTCTGTACAACGATCCCTTTCCTTCCATCTCGTCATAGAAATAATCTGCGACATAAGTCGTCAATCCCTCGCTCCAGTTTCCTGTGTCATTATCCGGATATACATAGTTCCCCCACCAGTTATGGGCTATCTCGTGACCAAGAGATGTCTTAACCATGAAGGAAAGCCTGAGGACTGTCTGTCCGAGCAGAGTATAGGATGGCATCCCGAATCCTGTCGGCAGGATATTTTCTACTACAGCAAATTTCTGAAAAGGATATTTGCCGAAAAGCCTTTCATAAAACTCAAGATACTTTTTTGAATAATCAATATAGCTTTTAGAAAGGCCTGTATCTTCAGAAAAGAAATAGGTATAGATTGCAATATTATTATATGTGTCTTCACTTATAACGTATCTGCCGCCAACAAGATAAATATTTCCTGCCGGATGGGGGAAATCCCATGAGGTACGGGTTTTTCCATTACTTTCCTCTCTCAAGATCCGCCTACCCTCCATGACCACTTCATAACCTGAGGGGGTGACTGTTGTTACGTTGAATGTTTTGAACCCGTCTATGCAGGGATACCAGCAGGCAGAGCCATCAAGAAGTATGATCTCTTCTCCTGCGTAGGCTACAGGTTTGTCACTGACGAATTCTCCTGAGAACTTTACATCACCGGGTAAATCAGAAAATATGCCGCTGTAGCGTATATCGATTTCAACAACGAATTTATTAACAGGAAGACGTACTGTTACCTTTTTTTTATCTTTGTCATCAGTGCTAATGTAATGCAGCTTCTTTCCTCCAGCCTGTCTGACATCAAGGATCGTGATGTTTTTGTGAATGAAAAATGTAATCTCTTTCCTCCCCGTTACATTGATCATTAACCTGTCAACAACTTCCATTGCATGTTTTTTTAAATCGAACTCCATTCTTATATTATGCGACGGGACAGCTCCCGGAAAAGATATTGCTTCCTTCACCAATAGAAATATAGACAACAAAGATAACAGAATTATTTTGATCCGCCATAGCATACGAGTATTAATATTATCATATTATCAAACGTGAATCAGGATAATTAATGGATGTACATCGATAGAATAGTCCCCCTTTGTCTTGACAATGACGATAACGGGTTGATATTATGACATTTACTTATGATAAATCGCATCACATCATTCTTTACAGAGAAGATGACCCCTCCGCAGGGTAAGTCTGCCTTCGGTAGAGATAAGTCTATACAGATTGCCACATGTGCAATCCTCCTGGAAGCGGCAAATGCCGACAATAACTTGTCAGATGAAGAGATGTCCCATATCAGAAAGGCACTGAGCCAGTTCCACGAAATGGATAGTGCCGAAATCAATGAGTTGCTTGCTATAACCCGCGAAGAAGCTGAGGCAGCCATTGATATGTGGCAATTCACAAATCTGATTAATCAAACTTACAGTACTGAAGAAAAACTGCGTTTGATGGAACATATTTGGCTTGTCATACTCTCTGACGGGACACTGGATAAGTTTGAAGACTACATTGCCAGAAAGCTGCAGCATCTTCTCCGCCTGAATCACAAAGAATGGATAGCGGCCAAACTTAATGCAAGGAAAATGATCATGGATAGGACATAAAAAGTCATAAAGATAATGGAACATCAATTGGACGACAGCCGCTTACAATCAGACATTCAGTATCTTGAAGATGCCCTGAGCGAGGTAATAAAGGAACAGGAAGGCGTTGAGCTGTTCCATTTAATAGAAGAGTTCGAAAAAGCCTGCAAAACGATTAAAGATCAATATGACCCATCTATCGAGGCGTTTCTCCTCAGGGAATCAGAAAAGCTCAACCTGCCGACATCATCAAAACTCACGCAGGCCTTTGCACTTTATTTCTATCTGCTAAACACTGCTGAGGAAAACTTCGGCATGCAGCGGCGAAGGGAGATACTCAGACAGCATGAAAGGGTAACGGGTTCTTTTGAGGACTGCCTTTCAAGACTGAAAGATAAGGGAGTAGACAGTCAGACTTTACTTGAAATCATAAAAAACCTTTCAATTGAACCGGTCATGACTGCCCATCCGACTGAGGCAAAGCGTCTCACCATATTAAAGAAATACAGGAAGATATACCTGACAATATTTAAGAAGGAAAATCCCATATGGACACCTGAAGAAAAGACACTCCTGCGTCAGGAGATTCTCAATGAAATACAAAAACTATGGCAGACAGGAGACATCTTTCTTGAGCGGCCTACAGTTCAGGAAGAAATAGCAAACGGGCTTCACTATTTCCGGGAGACATTCTATCCTGCAATTCCAAAACTATATCTTTCGCTAAAGAGGGCTGTTAACAGATTCTATCCTGATGACAAATTGGACATGACTCCATTCCTGAAATTCGGTTCATGGATCGGCGGAGACAGGGACGGCAATCCAAATGTAACACCTGACCTGACAAAGTGGGCTCTGAAGGCTCAGAAAAACCTTATTCTGTCTCTCTATATACAGTCAGTTCATGAGTTGATCGGAAACTTCAGTCAATCAACAACTAAGGTCAATGTCTCTGCAGAACTAATCGCTTCGATAGAAAATGACGCAGCAAATATGACTGATATAGGACAGAAGGTTTTAAACAGAAATCCTTATGAACCTTACAGACAGAAGCTGTCGTTCATAAAGAAACGTCTTGAGAAGACATTGGATGCTAATAATGCGGATTTGCATTCTCATGTATTGCACGCAGAAAGACTTTATAAGAATCCGTCTGAGTTATTACTCGACCTGAAGATTATCAGCAGGAGTCTTCATGAAAATAATGGTTCAAGGACTGCAGAGATAGAAATAGATGGCCTGATAAAAAGGGTTGAGGTGTTTGGTTTTCGTCTTGCAAGGCTTGATGTAAGGGAGAATGCATCAAAACATACTCAGGCATTATATGAAATATTTGAAAGGCTTGGCATATATTTGGATTTCCCTGACGTGTCTGAAGTGGAAAAGATTCGTGTCCTTACAACGGAAATAGAGAATCTTCGTCCCCTGTTTAACGAAGAAGTTAATCTGTCACCTGAATGTATCAACGTTATAGAAACATTCAGGGTTATAAAATGGGCACGAGACAACATTAGTCCGGAAGCCATTACTACCTATGTAATCAGCATGACCCATGAGATAAGCGATATACTTACAGTACTTCTTCTTGCAAAAGAAACCGGACTGTACAGAGAAAATAATACAGCTATGATAGACATAGTCCCGCTCTTTGAGACCATAGATGACCTCAGAAGGTCAGGGAAAATAATGGATGGCCTCTTTTCATTACCCTTCTACAGGAAGTATCTTGAGCAGCGCGGAAATTTACAGGAAATCATGCTTGGATATTCAGACAGCAGTAAGGATGGCGGGATACTTACATCAAGCTGGGAACTTTACAATGCACAGAAAGTACTCAGGGATGTAGCGCTGAGGCATGGAATACGCCTCAGATTATTTCATGGCAGGGGCGGCACAGTTGGAAGGGGAGGGGGACCTACACACAAGGCCATACTTGCCGGACCGCCTGGAACAATTCAAGGCAACATTAAGATTACAGAACAGGGTGAAGTCATCTCCTCCAAGTACGCAAACCAGGGGACTGCCCTGCATAACCTTGAACTTATCGCTGCAGGGGTAATCGAGGCCAGTACTCCTGAATTCCATGAGGAGATCAATACCCTTGATGATAAGTACACTCCTGCCCTGGATGAGATCTCTGAGGCAGCATATACACTATACCGGGAGTTGGTGGATGACCCTGATTTTTATACATTCTTTATTCATGCCACGCCTATTAATGAAATAGGTCTGGCAAAGATTGGTTCACGACCCCAAAGGAGAAAAGAGAGCTGGAGAATAGAAGACCTCAGGGCAATACCATGGATATTCAGCTGGACACAGAGCAGGAACATGCTTCCGGCATGGTATCCTATAGGAACGACATTTAAGAGGTTTATCGCCGGCAACCCTGAAGTAAATGTTGGCCTGCTAAAAGAAATGTACCAGAAGTGGCCATTCTTTGAAAACCTGCTCGACAACATACAAATGACTATGGCTAAAGCTGATATGAATATTGCACATCTCTATTCCAACCTTGTACCTGACGAGACAATAAGGGACAGGATATTTGACATTATGAAAAGGGAGTTTGAAACATCAAGAGAGATGATACTTCTTATAACAGGTCAGAAAAACCTGCTGGACAACGACCCGTGGCTGCAGAGGTCTCTGCAATTGAGAAACCCCTTTATGGACCCAATAAACTATATACAGGTAAATCTCCTGAAGCAACTCAGGGAAAA
The DNA here is from genome assembly GCA_964611625.1 of uncultured Nitrospiraceae bacterium. Taxonomy (GTDB): domain Bacteria; phylum Nitrospirota; class 9FT-COMBO-42-15; order HDB-SIOI813; family HDB-SIOI813; genus RBG-16-43-11. Next base: position 182,604 of record CAZTAM010000005.1, read on the forward strand.
GAAAACTGACTCAGTAAAAAAGAAAGAGCTGACTGATACCGTACTCCTGACAATCAGCTGCATAGCGGCAGGCATGAGAAACACCGGTTAGGTTATGGGGCCTGCCACCTCCTTATTAACTACAGGAGGTCTTCATTTAACTTAATCTTTGCCTTAGCCCGCATGGCAACTGCATACGACATTACAGCCTTTTCCTGCTTCTGGAATCGTACAAACTTCTTGAGTCTCTGCAGTTCATCAGGGAGCCTGTCTTCCGGAGTACCGCTCTTGCCCCCGGGCAGGCTCATTGGGAATGCTTCATTTACTTCATAGTTTGAAACTGAGACAGAATCCCTTACTATATTCTTCATTTTTTCTATCAGAAATTCTTCCCGCTGGGACTCCTCAAATACTGCCTCAGTAAGACGGTTGGCTTCAAGAATATTTTTATAAAGTTTGCGATCGAACTTTCCTTCCTTGTGAAACGTCTTCATTTTCATTATCCCTTCTCTAAGCTCTTCATCGCTGACACTCAATCCAAGTTCTTGTGCAGATCCTATCCAGAGTTTTCTCGCAACGAGTCCGTCTATTACCTTACCTCTGACGTCCATCTTCTCAAGCATCTCTGCATCAAATTGATCTTTATACATATCTCTGTAACTTTCTACTGCCCTGCTGTAAGCCCTCTTGTAATCCTGAGACTTTATTTCCATTCCATTTACAGATATGGCAACATCAGCTTCACGTGACTGAATCCCATACCATCCCATTGAAAATACAAAGGTAACAGCAATGACTCCCATGATTATCTTCAGTACAAGCGGATTATCAACTGCAAGTTCACGTACCATTTTTAACATGTTTAACCTCCTCAGGACGCGCCCACGCCCTTAATATAAATCGTTTTTAAAATGCTTACTCAAGGCAAGCTCCTGTGCATGGTAGTGTGAACCTATATCCAGACCATAACTGGTCACAGGAAGTTCAGCCATCTTCTCATATCGTATCTTAAAAAAGACCTGCCCGTCTTCTATCCGGAACGGTACATCATGAGGCCGTACCTCAAGAACCGATCTTGTACCATTCACTTCGCCGCGTCCGTATCCAAAACCGCTGTCAAAAAAACCTGCATAATGAGTCCTTAATTCCCCGGAGCCCGCATCAAATTCTATCATCTCAGCAGCATATTCAAGCGGAACACGAACCTTTTCCTTTGAGGCAAATATATAAAACTCTTCCGGCTCCAGGATCAGAAAACCCTCCCTTGGTGCATGAATGGGTTCCCAGTAGTCAGACGCCAGATAACCTCCAACCTTGCTCAGATCAATGACAGCACTGTTTCTTTTAGCCTTGAATCCTACCACGCCGTTGCTGGTCTGTCCCTTAAGATCCACTCTCATGCAAAGCCCGTCACGTATGATAGCAGATTCCGCCGGCAACTGCATGCCATCCTCGTTAAATAAAAGGTGTTGTGATGTACAAACATCTGCCAGCAATTTATCCTCAACATGCTGACGATCATTAAAAAGCCTCAACTGATTAAGACTCTGACCGGTCCGCACCTTAACCGTAAAAGACCTCGGAAATACTTCAAGATAAAGTTTGCCTGAATATCCATTATCAATCTCATCAAATCTGTAACCATTATCCGTTATCACCCTGGTAAATATATCCAGTCTGCCGGTAGAGCTTTTCGGGTTTGTCTTACCATTTATCTCCCGCGGAAGATGCAGTTCTTCATTTAACGGGATTACATATACATTCTTATTTTCCAGTATCCCATTCTCATCCAGATCTACTTCATACATATACAACTCATCCAGCAGTTCCTGCACTCTCCTGCGCTGCGGCAGGAAACTGCTTCTTACCCGGTATGCCTTATTGCCGAGCCTGAGGTCCATGCTTGCAGGCTGCAGCTGCTTTTCAAGAATCCTGGAGGAGGACTTAATAACACCGGCATCTGCAAGATGCCGCAGATTTTGTATTGGCAGAGTGCCTTTGTTTGAAATATTCATCTGAAAACCCGATTAATCACAACTAACATTCTCTGCATCCGGCTGAGGATAACTGCAGATATTATCGTTGTAATTCCTGGCTATTACCTCTCTGTCATTTATTTCAATAATAAAATCCGGCGGCAGTAGCGGTACCTTTCCACCGCCTCCCGGCATGTCAATGACAAACCTCGGGATAGCCATGCCTGATATCCTTCCCTGAAGCGACCTTATAATGTTCAACCCGCACTCAACAGGAGTCCTTAAATGCTCTGTGCCGCGAGTAAGATCTGCCTGATAAAGATAATACGGTTTAACCCTTATTGTCAGCAGTTTCTGCATCAACTCCTTTATAGTCTCAGGGTCATCATTAATCCCTTTCAGAAGGACTGTCTGGCTCCCGAGAGGTATGCCCGAATCAGCGAGCCTGCCGCATGCATCTGCAACTTCTTTTGTTATTTCCCGCGGATGAATGAAGTTAATATTAATATACAATGGATGATATTTTTTTAACATTCCGCAGAGTTTTTTTGTTATACGCTGCGGCAGTGCGCCGGGAACACGCGTACCGATTCTTATTATTTCGAGATGTGGTATCTCCTTTAATGCCTTCAAGATTTCCTCAAGTTCTCTGTCCTTTAAAATCAGCGGATCACCGCCGGATAGTATAACATCTTTTATCTCATCATGCTCCCTGATGTATTCTATGCCCTTTCTTACCATCTCTCTTGAAATCGGTTCCTTGCCAACAAACCGCTTCCTTGTACAAAATCTGCAATAGACAGGACATTGATGGGTCACCATGAGAAGGGCCCTGTCCTGATACCGGTGAACAACAGACAGTACAGGACTGTCACCTTCTTCATTGAGCGGATCATACATACCTACATAATCACTGATTTCCTGTTCATCCGGGACGACCTGCCTGTAAATCGGATCATCTTTTCCCTGAATAAGGCTTAGAAAAAAAGGATTAATCCGTGCAGGGAATTCAGACATGACCCGCGCGAGAATCTCTGCATCAAGACCAAATTCATCTTGAAACTGCTGAGGTCTTACAAGACTCTTTTTTAATATATGCTGCCACCGCTCCAATACTTTACTCCCTTATATTAATCCCGATCATACACAACAAAATAAATCGAACCACTGTCTACTGGTAGCTGACTTCTGACTTAATCCCTGCCGCAGTAATAACTGCATCCTTCATCCCATGTATAAGTTTCTTGTCAAGAGGACATATAGTAGCCATTATGCCCCTTAATTTCACTTCTTCTCCCTCCACAAAATAATAGGGGCAGAGTCGGACACGGCCGTTCATCTTATTTACGCTCATCTCATCCAGATAATTGATCTGCACATGCCTTCCCTTGTGAAACTCCTGCAGTATATAAGGCGTCCGGTGAAAGGCATTCAGTGCACCTGAAATAACAGCATCCCAATCATCCCTGGAAACATCTTCGCCTACTGTAACACCCCTGCTTCCCCACGCAAGCTCAGAAAATCCAGAGGGTTTTATTACAAAATGCCTTTCATGCTGAGTAGAATCAGAAAGATCCTTCCAGTCAGAGACAGCTTTTTTCCGACCACACGTCAGTCCTGGTATTATACCATATGGCGGCATTTCTGCTGAATCAAGTATCCAAGTCCTGGGAAAAAGAGTGTTTAGCGTGTTAACTGCATCCTCACCCAGCTCATTAAACCAGTACTGTTCGAGCAATGGGTGATGAAAAAGGGCATAAAGCATCTTCTCCTCAAGAAAGGGTTTAAACGGAGGCGTTACTGCAACTTCTTTCTTTTTGGCACTGTACATAATCAACTCTGCCTTTGGGATATTTTTGAGATCAAAGAGTTCAAAGAATCTATAGACAACATCTATTCTCATTGGGATTCCATGTTCTTCCGGACCGTCAAAATACAAACCATCTTCTTGAAAAATAACATCCTGCGGCTTTATAGTATATGCTCGGCCACCTGATTCTCTTATCGCTCGCGCAAACCATTCCATCTCAGGTCTGTAATCCATGGATTCATCGGAGACAACGATGGCAATTAAAGGATCATGAGCGTTGGCAACTCCTCTGGCCATGTTCAAAAATCCCTTAAGCATGCCATCTCTCTCACACGATAATGCCGTTTCCCTGTCATCTGTTTTATCATCCGGAACGGGTTTCAGGATCTCCTGACGAGTCATCGACGGAGACAGGGAATTATAGACCCTGTAAAGACTCCCGGTGATTCCTAATCCCCCGGGCACAGAATCCAGTTCAGTCGCAACCATACCATTTTCTGTGAGAATTATGTCAGGCCTTATGACGCCGGGAAGGAGCCCCTTCATCCGGTTCATAGCGGCATATTCTATGAGGAATTGTGGTTTACCCTGATTCAGATACCTGGCAATCCATGCCGGTTGTCTGCCTTTAATACTTTCATAGTATATTTTATTTGAGGCCTTATAGAAGGAATAGAGCTTTGAACCGAGCAGTTCAAGAAATCTGAATTCATCCAGACCAATAAGGTAAGGCTCCGGTGAAACAAGCCACCCATTATATACACCATCCTCTTTAAGCTTTTCCCTGATATGCCGGCACCGGTCTGCAGGTGACATATCCATAATCACTCATCCTTTACTGCATTGACCTTGTACGGCCGGATGAGGTCTGTGCCATTTTTTTGGCAGTAGCTATGTACTCGTATGGAATTGCTTCCACCTTGGGATCTCTCAGGCCAAGCGTATAAATGGTAAGGACTTTTGCCTGCTCCTCCGTAAGTCCAAAATTTGGCATTATCGTAGCAGCAAAACTCAACTCAGGATTTCCCGGAACAATCTTCTGCGGGTCAAGGAAGTGTTCATATATCCAATGCGACATTGTATGATGGCCTTCCACATGATTGAAATCATGGATAAGGAAGAAGGCAAGCTCTGTCTTACTTCCCAACCCGGTAAGTTCGGGGCCGATAGTACCGCCATCTCCATTAATATTGTGACACCCCTTGCAACCCAATTGGTTCGACAGGTCCCGTCCGTTAAAGAATGCAGCAGCACCAGGAAAGTCTTTGACTGTTACAGACGCATCATGAAGTTCAATGTGGCATTTAGGGCATGATGCCTGAGAATACTCTTTTGCTAAAAGCTGACGATTAAGATGATGAACAGCACCATGAGTTTCCTCAACAGAAACAACTTGTCCATCCCCCTGATGACAGATTGTACAACCGAACTTTTCTACAGGATGGGTTTTAAGGAAATCTCCCGGATGGGAGGTTAACGGCTGTGGTTCATCAACGGCAAGCGGATTGCTGACCCCTAAGTGACATGTCATACATCTGTCTGTAGTATTCAACTGAGGAAGCCATATCTGCTCTATTTTAAAAGGAGTTTTAAGATATGAAGGATCATTGAGCTTTGCGGCCATCTTCTCATTATAACTCTTCTGATAGTGCATCCATTCCTTATTGTTCTCCTTATAGAATATCACTATTAAAACAATCAGAATAAAAATTACCGCAGCGGCAAATATTCTATTCCGACGCTTCATCGTTTCCTTTTCCCATTTATTATCAATCATAGTGCTACTTTCTTTTATTACCCTTCTTGTATAATCCTTCCATAAAACTGGAAAGGACAATCATCCCAAAGGTTATAATTACCGTTACTACTACAAAAAATATCCCTATGCCGAATCTTTCCCACATGATCACACCACCCTAAATTTTAAACCACGGCGTTAATATTACATATTTAATATTAAAAACAAGCCTTAGCCCTATTTTAATAGGTATACCCACCATTATGAGATACAGCACCATAAGGGATACATACCTGAACAGACCAAGTTTTCTCACAAAATTTTTAAGATACAATGCAGGTATAATAAGACCGGCCCCGAAATAACCAATCACTATAAGATCAGACAATGCCTTTCCTGCAAATTCTCCTATTCCAAGAACCCTTGCAAAGATAATCGGCAGGTCTTCAAGTCCTGTAGCCGGCGGCTTATGAATATGCGCATTCTCCCATGGCCAGTACCAGTTCCAGTCAAGCCCCCTGAACCAGACGCCAATGACGATCAGCACCAACCACAAGGCCATACCAAAGGAATAACTTGTAACAGCAAATTTACGTTCGGTAAAGGTATAATAACCTTTACCCTTCTTATTGATGTCGAGGAACGGTATCAGCATTAGCCCTACGGCTATGAGGATTGGAAGGCCAACACCTGCTATCCAGGGATCAAAAAAGACAAGCAGCTCCTGCAGTCCCAGAAAGTACCATGGAGCCTTCATCGGGTTTGGAGTAGTATCCCTGCTGGCCTCTTCTTCAAGGGGTGCACCAATATACATTGACGCAAACAGGAGAAGACCGGTTACTATTAATACACAGAGAAATTCAACATAAAAAAGGTGCGGCCAGCTAAAAATAGTATCTTCCGGCTCTTTATCTACACCAGGGGTCGTTCCCTTGACAAGTTCCATCAGACCATAAGTCTTATTAGGATCTCTCGGAAAAATATCGTGAGATTTCTCTGCCATTACATCTCCTTGTATTATGATAAATAGGCGCCGTCCCTATTTATTATAACGGACCTGAGAACCCGTCTTTCCTTACCCTCCAGAAATGGACTGCAAGGAATACGACTACCATCATTGGTAATACTACACAATGAAGCACATAGAATCTGAGAAGGGCGTTCTGCCCCACCTCCGTACCGCCCAAAAGCATAAACGTCACGTCATTGTCCGGCCTCATGCCAAGCTGAGCCCCAAAGGGACCTTCAGCGCCAAATAACGGGGTCGCGGCAGCCATCTTGGTACCGACTGTAATAGCCCATAGTGCAAGCTGATCCCATGGGAGAAGATACCCTGTCCAGCTCAACAACAGTGTAAGCATTAAAAGCACCACGCCGATTACCCAGTTGAATTCCCTGGGTGACTTATAGGCTCCCGTAAGAAATACCCTTGTCATATGTATCCAAACGGAAGCAACCATTAGCTGAGCAGCAAGTCTGTGTATATTCCTGAATGTAGTTCCATATGATACCACTGACATCATATCTTTCATATCCTGATAGGCACGCCTCACATCAGGAACATAATAAAACATAAGCAGGACACCCGTTAATGCAAGGATTATAAACAACAGCATGGAGGTACCTCCCATGCACCAGGTATATCTGAATTTGATAGACTCCCGTCGTGATTTAACAGGATGGAGATGATAAAGGACATTGCTGAATGTAGTGTACGCCCTGTTTCTCGGCGTATCTTCATAACCATGACGGAATATCGCCTTATAAAATTGTGTACTCTTAACCCAGGATGATATTTTTTCCATGTTACGACTGCCCATCATTCCTCCCTCAAACCTTCAAAAAGAACGGCTCAACCTCACGTAAAGCCTCCTCAACTCTCAAGCCCTGTTCTGTAGACACGGGATCCGGATCCTGTCTGTGGTTAAAATCCACGACTATCTGTCCGTCAGTAGGGTCTATTCTTACTGCTGCGCGCCAAAGAAGCCTTGGTGAAGGCCCCCCTAACACATTTCCTTCGATACTAAAAATACTTCCGTGACAAGGACAGAGAAAAGCATTTTTGTCCTGAAACCAGTTAGGCGTACATCCAAGGTGCCTGCAGATAGATATCATCACGTATAACCCGCGTTCGTTTCGGACTACCCATATCTGCCTTTCTTTCTTCCACTTCTCACTGAGACCCGCCGGATAATCTGATAATTTACCTATCTTGAATACCTTCTGTGTCTCATACAACACATTCGGGGAGTAGAAACGGTAGAAACTGTATGCAGAACCCCCCAGTGTAGCAGCAACACCGCCCCATCCTACAACCGAGAAAAAGTCCCTTCTCGTTATTGTCTCATCAACGTCTTTCATTTGTGCGAAACCTCTTCAAGTTCCTCAATATACTCAAATATTTCCATTGTTACAGCACCTGTAGGGCAACGCTTTGCGCAGTGTCCGCATCTTATACACATATCCTCATCCTTAATCATTGCTGTACCCATTTGAGACACCGCAGCCCGGTCGCCAACTGCTATTTCCTCCCATGAGATCTTGTATCGCGCCTCAACGACTTTTCTGAGATTTTCATCCCCGTCAATTTCTGTTACAGGCACCATTTTAAGACAATACGTTGGACATACATCAACACAACCACCGCATAAAATACACAGGTCTCCATCGAAGATTGTATTAATATGACATTTCAGACATCTGATCCCCTGTTCTGTGGCCTCTTCTTCTTTATATCCAATTTCAACGAGATCTAAATTTTTCCTTCTCTCCCCTGCATCAATAGCAGGCGGCTCTTCTCTGACAAGAGTGTCATAATCCTTGAACATCTTGTATTCCTTTGGCCCTGCAACCGGATGCATAATTCCTCTTCTTTTAACCTTTATGCTGACTCCTCTCAAATATTCATCAATGGATCTTGCCGCTTTCTGGCCTGCCGCAACAGCGGTAATCAGGAGTTTAGGGCCATATGCTACATCGCCAGTAGCAAAGACACCTGGCGCATTTGTCTTGTAATTGTCAAGGTTAACCTTCATTACTCCAGGCCTTACTAATTCAATTCCATCCTCTTCTTTTATGAAAGATAGATCTGCACCCTGACCAACTGTAATTATAACTGTATCGCATTCAATTACACTCTCTGAATTAGGAGCAAACTGGGGATTAAACCTCTTATTCTCATCAAAAACACTCAAGCATTTGACAACCTCAAGTCCCGTGACCCGGCCATCTTTTCCAAGTATCCTTTTAGGTCCATAACCATCATGCAGAATGATGCCTTCTTCTTCCCCTTCCATGATCTCAATAGGATCGGCCGGCATCATATCTCTTGTCTCAAGGCATGACATGTGCACCTCTTTATCCGGTCCCAACCTCACAGCAGACCTTGAGGCATCGTAGGCAACATTACCACCTCCGATTACAACTATCTTACGGCCGATCTTTGGCGGGTTGCCGTAATTACATGCCTTGATAAAATCCATCCCTATATGAACTCCCTCAAGATCAGTCCCCTCTATAGGCAGGGAACGCCCGAGCTGTAATCCTACTGCTATAAGAATTGCCTTATAGCCCATTTCTTTCAGTTTGGTTATGGTGAGGTCTTTTCCTATTGGCGTATTGCAGCGGATTTCTACCCCTAATGCCTCTATGGATGCTATTTCAGATTTGACGAGCTGTCTGGATAGTCTGTAATGAGGAATCCCTATGACCATCATACCGCCTGGCACAGGCTCAGCCTCAAAGACGGTGACTTTGTAACCAAAAAGTGCAAGGTCATGTGCTGCTGTCAGCCCAGCCGGTCCTGAACCAATGATGGCTACTTTTTCAGCAAAACCGGGCTTAAGCAACTCTTTACTGGTATTGGAAAATCTTAATACACCCCTGGGGTCGGTTATCGCCTCAACCCCATATTTTTCTGTAACAAAACGCTTGAGGGCCCTTATAGATACGGCCTCGTCAATATTCGCTCTCCGGCAGGCAGCTTCACACGGGTGCCCGCATATGCGGCCGCAAACAGACGCAAACGGGTTTGGGCCCCTTGCAATAGCATAAGCCCTTTCGTAATCGCCCTCGGCAATTGCCTGAACATAACCACCAGAGTCTGTTCCAACCGGACAAGAGCTTCTGCACTTGACTTGTTCTGCAAAGTAGTCCACATCCGGGACTACAACCTTATACCTGCTCTTCAAATAAACCCCTCATAACCTGATCGTCCGCTACCATGCCTCCTCATCATATTGAGATGGATTGATAAGATCTCGGACGGAGATAACTCCAACTACCTTGCCACTCTCTGTAACAGCAAGATGTCTTACCTTCTTTTGATCCATGTAATCCCCTGCCTCAAAAATTGTCTTGCCGCTGTCTATAGTAAGCAGAGGTGTACTCATTATACCTTTAACCAGATAACTGCTGCCTTCCACACCTTTTGCTACAACCTTTTTAACGATATCCCTCTCAGTAACAATCCCAGCTATTTCACCGCTTTCCTTGTCCAGGACAAGGACACTTCCTACATCTTTAGACTCCATTACCTTCGCCACTTGCTGAACAGACATCTGTTCGTCCACAGTCACAAGATTCCTTGCCATCACCCTTCTAACCGGGATCATTTCACTGCCTCCTAATAAATTTGTTTCTCAGGAATTCTAAATTAGCATGTAAATATTATACTTGTCAACTAGTTGGTACAGGTTTTAAAAATTTTTCAATGCGTTTAATTTTAGGCCTATTTCCTGAAATTATACTGATTATCAAAAAAACCTGTAAAGAAAAAGGGACAGGTTTCCGAATCTGCGAATAAGGAACACAATATAGCCAGTCTACCTTTCAGGGAGGTGTAATATGAGCCTGACAATACTAAAGCAAAAAATCATGGCGCTGTACGACAGTTTTACAAATGACACTATTGACGCCTTCAGGATTGCAGAGGTAAAAAATCTGCTCTGGGTTCTGAAACCAATAAATAATATGGGAAAAGAGCAGATTGAGGTATTATGGGAGTTTTTTGGCCGTGATGTCGAGGAGCGGGCATTAAGCGGAAGATGGGATCGTAAGCATCTCTTAGAGAAGAAGGCAAACATTGACTCCGCCCTGGAGATAGTCCTGCAACTGGGATTTGTAGTATAGACCTGCAGAAATTGGTGCCCCCGAGACGAATTGAACGTCCGACAAACGGTTTAGGAAGGATAAAAAGCCTTTTACCCCTTTTTATATCATATCCGTGAAACATTACAATTCCTTGTAGGCTCCTTCACTTTCGGTCATTAAGATACGGTCAGTTAATGTTTGCCTTTATGGGCTTTGTAAAGGCCCTAATAGGCACATTTCGGGCACAGCCATACTATAACATTTGACAAGGGGGTAAACGTATGGGTTTTAGCTAAAGCAAATTCAAGAAGGATCAGGCTTAAAAAATAGACTCTTTGTTGACAACTCATTCTCTTTTTCATAACATAACAGTATAATTAGGAATTGATATATAAGGAGAGAATAATGCCTTCTGTAAAAGCGGAAAAATCAGTAACCTTCCCTTTAACTGTCTTCGAGACAGCCAATACAAAAGAGGACTTAGAGGATTGGCTTCTATCACAGAACCCGGAATTCATTAAGAGAATGCGTAAGGCAAGAAAGGATGATATAGAAGGAAGGGGTAAAGACTGGGAAGATCTTAAAAAGGAACTATGTATAAAGTAACTCTACTCCCCGAAGCAGAAAAGTCCTTCAAGAAACTTGACAACCCTGTCCAACAACGAATAGCCGAAAAGATTGCCTGGCTTGCCATCAACGCTGATACTATCATTCACCATCCCCTTGTATCATTACCAGATAATTTAAGAGGCCTGTGCAGAATAAGAGTAGGAGATTACCGTATCATCTATTGGATTTACTCCGATGATAGACAGATAAAAATTTATGAAATTGAACATAGGAGCAAGGATTATCGTTCTGTAAAGAAGTAATACAACAGAAGGTCCGTCAACTCAAAATGGGCCCATACATTTATTCTTTTTATTCGACGGATACTGATTATGATTGGTGGATCAAATTTGTTATGAAACAGTATGAGGCTGTTATCAAAATTATGGACATGAATGGTGGCTATGCTACTCTTGGCCATCTAAATCAGAATGTACTGAAAATTAAAGGTTGTGCATGGAGCACAAAAACCCCATTTGCAAGTATACGCCGCATTGTTCAAGATCAGCGATTTTTCTTTAAAATACGTCCGGGTCTGTGGGCATTAAAAACTTACAAAGACAAACTACCTCCTGAAATATTGCCAGTAATGGTTGAACCAAATATGAAACAAAAAGAATACACCCACACTTATTATCAAGGACTGCTTGTGGAATTAGGCAATATGGAAAAATATATGACATTTGTCCAAACCAAGATAAAAACAAGCTCTATTTGGAAAAGAAACTTCGTGAAATTACAACGGTTACTGATATATATAAATTTTCCTGTGACTGTATGGTCCGTATGACACAAACAATTGATGTAGTTTGGTTTAATGAAAGAAATATGCCTGCAAGTCTTTTTGAAATTGAACACTCAACTGCAATACAAAATTCTTTATTAAAATTTGTTGAGCTGCAGGATTTCCATTCTAAATTTTGCATAGTTGCAGACGAGGTTAGAAGGAAAGAGTTTCATTCAAAACTGTCCTTAGAAGCGTTTAAGCCTGTCAATAAACGTGTGGGATTTTGGAGCTATGATGATGTAGCTGAATTTCATGCAAAAATAAGTGAATTTATAACTATCGAATCAAAGCTCAAATTATAAGAAAAAGGAGGTGAAGATGTCTCGTCCAGCAAATAGATGGGCAGAGGCGATCGCAGAAAGGTTAAGCGATGAATGGGACGGAAAATCAGAGTTTCCTGAAGATGCTAACTTGTTGAAGGAAGTGTTCAGGAAGGCTTTGAATACCGTTCCTGGTGAATGCATGCGACTGGTTGGAACAGGAATAATCGAGGAATCGTACTTTGAGCCTCTTGATTAAAAACAGGGAATTATTTGGTGCCCCCGAGACGAATTGAACGTCCGACAAACGGTTTAGGAAGGCTTAAAAGCCTTTTACCCCCTTTTATATCATATCCGTGTAATCATTACAATTCCTTGTAGTTCTTACATTTTTTCACCAATAAGCCAAGTCATTTGAAATTTGCCTTAATGGGTTTCTTACAGACCCTCATAGGCACATTTCGGGCACATCTATATCTACATTTAAAGGGGGGTAAACTATGGGGTTAAGCTACCGCAAGTTTAAGAACAAAAATACCGGCGAGACATGCTTTATGCCTGCCGGCAGGTATGGTAACTTCTTAAATTCAATAAAGAAGCTGGTCAATTATGTCCAGCATAACTATCCGAAGTTTTATGTCGTTCATCTCACCCTGACCGTTGCAGAGAATGTCACAGAGGTTGACTTTAAGCACTTCCACAGGGTGATCCAGTTTATCAATCAGCGATTAAAACGGGATGGCGCTGAGTTTAAGTATGTTGCCTGTAAGGAATTCCAGGAACGCGGGGCCATCCATTATCATGTCCTTTGCATATACAACAAGCCCTATGCCTTTCCTCCCCCGGATGAGATAGCTTCATCCTGGAAACTCGGGTTTGTAAAGATTACTGCTCCGAAGGTAAAGATGAAGCTCTACACAGTTGCAAAGTATATCGGGAAGTATATCGGTAAAGGAAATGAGTATGAGGCGTTAGAATGCAGGAAGTCCTTTACGGCAAGTCAGATAAAACAGATTTACAAACTCTCTCCGCATAGGCTCCTCGATGTCATTGTCAAATTCGGGAAGGATCAGGCTGAAAAATTCAAGTGTACCTATACACGGGTCTTTGAGGTTATAAGATTTGACCCATTTCCGGTAATGAAGAAGCTGGTAATGGAATTTACAAGCGATTGGAGCTATGAGGGAATTGACGAGGTTCCCTTCTAATGTAGCTAACTTCTTAACTCGATAATCTACAAGTAAATAATCAAGAGGGAGAAGTTAATCCTGAAAAGACTTGTAGATCAGAAGAGTTTGATGACAGTGAGGACGTTTCTGAATGAAACGCTTAACCCTGTGGCATGGCGTGAGGGGGTGGTTGATGCCCTGTATCGTGCCGGTCGCCATAAAGACGCTTCAAGGTTTAAGGAGTGCGGAGTGAGTGTAAAGATTTTCTGTGCAAACTGCGGGGAGACTAAAAAGGTTCCTTATTACTGCATGAGGCGGTACTGTCCACAGTGCGCCCGGCGGTACTCAAACAAGATACAGATTAAATTGTATAAACGATTAAAAGGGTTACGGGCTTTCGAGAACTCAGAGAGCCGTTATAAGCTGCGGATGATAACGCTTACCATCAGGACAGACGGGGACTATGCCGGGGCATTATGTAAGGTTGGCGATACCCTTCCAAAACTCTGGCGCAATATGCTTGCAAGGGATAAATTCGGCATGAAGATCAAAAAAGGTGGGGACATTGCTACAGGGTGGATCAATTCAATAGAGTTCGGGCCTAAGACGTTAAACGTCCATGTACATGGGGTCTATTGGGGGCCTTTCATAAGACAGCATGATTTAAGTGAGGAGTGGAAACGGTTAACAGGCTCATGCGTAGTGGATATCAGGAAAGCGGATAATAAATCCTTAAGGGAAGTGGTCAAGTATGCAAGCAACTTTTCAAAGGTCTCACCTGAGGGGGTAGTAATAATTGCTGAACACCTGGAGGGAAAACGAAGGATCAGGACTTATGGGGTCTTCCGGGGTGTCGAGTCTGAGGTAGTAGAAGACTTGAAGATTATAACTGGTGATACTGCATGTCCCAAATGCGGATGTTCTGACTGGATGACTGAGAGGGGACTTTCCTGGATGGGCATCCGGGCCGGACCTGCCTTTGATTTTAATGAGGTCTCTTTTAAAGGGTAGCGCGGGAGGTGGTTATGGAGTTAATCATTGATGATCTGATTGTTGATACGGAAAAAGAGGTTATTCCGGTATGGGTGCTGATGGGGGATGACAGGCTCCTCTATTCGGGTAAATCCCTTGATGATGTGTATGAGTTTATCTCAAAGACAGGTCTTGCGTCTAACTGTGAGAATCCAATTCTTTTATGGTGCGCCAGGTGGACAGGCTCAATGTGTGATGGAAAACCGGTTTATGAGTGGGTCTGTGAATTCTAAGATAGAAAGGGGGTGATTAAATGGAGATTTTTGCAGAGGGTCAGTTGATGGCAGTTAGAGAGTATAAAAAGAAGGATGGTTCAGTGG
>CAZTAM010000006.1:0-170187 GCA_964611625.1 uncultured Nitrospiraceae bacterium
TCATAACAATTTGATGGGCATTATGGGCAATCCGGTCCATGATAGAGTTTGCAATGATCGGATCTGAAAACAGACCCTGCCACTCTGCAGTCTCCATAGTTGACTTTTATAAAGCATATGACTTAATACCGATTAATGGACCGGGGGCTATAAATAATCTTGTCAGAGGACCGGCCAATGTATGGGTGGTATTACATGATTCAAGGATATCCTCAGGTGAATAGTAAGAAGTGGCGGTAGCACATTTATTCAGCCGCTCGAACAGGAATAACATATATCTCCCCCCGGCATAGGAGGACGACTGCAAAAACGGCACTTATTTTTATTGGAAGCGTAAGAACTGGTGAGATCCTTGAATTGTGTCTTACTTGCCTTGATTGTCTTGCTTGTTATAACCACTTCGGGTCGCCTCTTACAGCTTCTAACATGTTCTGAATATTGCAAAATAGGATAAAGTTTTTTGCAGTTCGAGCATATCTTCATCTCCTGCTTAGATACAGCGACAACTTTAGTATTTCTTCCAACAATAACTTGTTTGCTGTCGGACTTATTATTTCCTTTCTGAGGACATTTCACACTAATATGCTTCTGGAACCTGGAATACTTGACATTAGCATTACAGTTAGGACACTTTTTTTCACCTGCTTTGATGCCCTGCTGAGTTAATTCATTCGTAACCAGCGATTCAATATTGCTCAACACCGATTCCCTTTTTTCTTTGGAGAGCAAAAAAAGGTCTCGTAAGATATTCATAAAGGTATCCTTGATATTGCGGTCGACAGGACTCATAGATATTCCTCCATATATCAAATATTAAACATTTCACTGGGTGAGGCTTCAGTGTTTCGTAAAATTCACTTGCAGGGCCAAGGATTACAAAGGATGGGTTGAATTGGACCAAAGGCTCCTTCCAGAACCTGCTGGTCTGTATATCTTCTTCTACAACTTTCTCGAGTTGCTCATCATTAATATTGATAAAACTGCTTACGAATTGCTTATAACCTGCAACTATATCTCTATGAAGGCTGAATATATTTGTTGCCCTGGGCATTTCCTGCGATCCTTAATATTACTAATATAAATAATGCAACCTATTGCCTCTTTAATTTCCAGTTAATATCCGGTACAATAGCTGAACTAATGTAGCTAAGAATTTAACACCATAAGGGGAAAATGTCATCAACTAAATAAATGCAGAGAGGACCTAAGTTGTTAATAATTACGAGACCTAAATTACATTGAATTTCCAGCAAAAGATATAGAGGCTACTAAAGCATTTTTCGCTGAAGTTTTCGGGTGGTCATTGGATGCAGGGTTCTTCGTAAGCACCTTCGGCTATGCCAACGTTATATATAGAGAAAAGGAGATTTGAATGCTATATGAAAATATTGAGTTCGATAAAGAATTGTATCAAGAGGCTTATTCTTTTCTTTTGGGAATAGAAAAAATAACAAAGGAACGAATAGACAAACATTTGATACCGGAAAGTAAAAAAATGAAACCAGATACATTAAATCTGATTTACAAAGCTATTTTGGAGTCTGCGCAAAACGTTCAGATGAGCCCAAATGTAATAGGAAAAGCAATAAGTGGGATAAAGGGTAACATTGATCCTCTAAATAATATTCTGTTTGATTTTGATCCTAAGGAAACCTGTACAAAATACAGAGAGTACTCAGCAGATCAACTATTTAACGAAATTAAACCTAGCTTAAAGACCCCGCCTCGTGATGGGAAATTAAGCCTTTGGTTAAGGTACTGCAAAACTATAATCTCATCATCTATTTTTTTAGCCAGTTCGAAAATCACGACGCGTTTTATAGATTTGTAGATACTTACTATAACGATGAAAATATACGCCCGTTTTTGCCCATGTTACTAAGCTTTGAAATTGATGGTTTTGGGTTTGCCTTATCGTGTGATCTCTTGAAAGAAATGGGTTACGTAAAATTTGGTAAGCCAGACACTCACATAAAAGATATATTTATTGAGTTAGGGCTACTCAGTTATGTTTCAAAAAGCTCTTCAAAAGCAGATTATTTTTCACTGAAAATAATAGAACGAATGGCTAAGAGTAATAACACAACACCATATGCCGTTGATAAATTGCTCTGGTTAATCGGTAGCGGAAATTTTTATTTAGATGAACTTGAAATTGGCAGTAAAAAAAGAGATTTCATAAAACTCATGAAACAAAGAAAACATGACCAGATAATCCAGTCTACTCGTTAAACTCGCGGCTGATTTTTCAAGATTGGCAGCATATGGAAAGGATGATGAATATGGAGCCTATAGATGATTCAAGCTTGGTAAAGGAAACATATGAAGTAATAATGAGAAACATAAGACTGTTTCAATATAAGGGCATATCTAAATGGGGTAATCCAAGCGGACATTCAGTTACAGGAGAAGTATATGAGCTGACAAATGACAGCAATAAGATATGGGTCTCAGGAGTTCAGTGGGGGCCAAGAAGCATTTCAATTATAACTACTAAAGCAATTGGAACACTGGGTAATAATGTATCTCAGATCGTAGAAATAGGCTTCTTCTTTCATTTTTCTAAGCATGCTAATACAAGATTGTATTGTGATAGTGACAGGATTGAAATTAGAAACTACGGGAAGTTTACAATCGGCAGAAGATCCTTAAAGAAATTGGATTTTTTTGATTACCTGACAAATAATGGATACGCTGATGAGATCAAGATTGATGAAGAAGGTGAACCTTACGTATGTATATTCATTGTTATGCGCGGAAAAGGAAATGATTTAGAAAAGAGATATATTGCTGAAAGGCTTGTGAAATTTACCTTTATGGTAAAGGACTTTAAAGACTGTTACAGATGAACACTGGGCAGAAACTTACTGAGACCAGTGACATCTATCACTCTAAGTTTTTCAGGTGAACTTTATAACTTGATATACCCCCTATGTTATCTCACTGATATGAGTAAATAGCTTTACTCTTTCCTTTAGTCTCGTTTCTTTCAATAGTCTCTTATACAAAGGATGAAATCGCCCGGGATTGTAATAAAACCATATTTCCTTATAGCCCTTGAGTTTTTTGTCGAAATCGTTTACCAAATCCTTAAATTCCTTCTCTGTAACAGTACCTGGATCTTTCTCGTACCATTCATGTTCTATATCAGGAAACCAGACACGATCTGATGGGTCAATATACAAATTCGGATCAGGAGACCGCGTATCCCTTCCATTCCCTCAATAAACAGGCTAACTGAGGACATCCTGTTCATGCAGCCTTAATTTCAAGGTGTTGCTGAGGCCCGATAATAACTTTAGCTCTGAGGGCATCGGCCAGCTTCCAGAGGGTCTCCAAGGTAGGAAGATAATCCCCTGATTCGATGCGGGCGATCTGAGGTTGTTTGAGTCCCGTAATTTTAGCAAGGTCTCTTTGCGATAAGCCTTTATCTTCCCGCAAGTGAGCAATCATAACGGCAAGGCGTACCTGAACCCTGGCCTCTTCAAGGTCTTTGGCGAATCGGGTATCATGTTTTACCTGTTCTTTTACGTATTGGCGATGTGCCTTCATTTTCTAACCTCCTTGAGAGTTCGGTCATCCTGGTCTCTGCCAGCTTAATATCTTTAGGGTTTAACCGCTGACTCTTCTTCGTCAGAGAGTGCAGGATTACAAAACGCTGTCCTATCAAAGCAAAGTATAAGAATCGGTATTCTGTCCCGGCCCATTCAGAGCGTAGCTCCCAAATATCCCCCCGAACCTTGGCAATCACTGAACGGGGAACGGGGCAGGTCAAATCCCATCTCTTCTAATAAGTCCATATAGGTGATACATTTTGCCTTTGCTTTGCGGGGAAGGGAAGTTAAGAAGTCTTCAATCGGGCTCTCCCCCCGTTCTGTCTGGTAGTAGAAGACTTCCCATGCCATGAAGGGAAGATAACATACATGTTATCAGGTGTCAATGCCTGGTATTCCTGCAAGAGGCGGGTGTATTCGTTGTGGCTTGCAAATACGCTTGAGGGATTATGGGACATGCTATATACACAACCCATCTATTAAGTAAATATTAAGTAAACCTGATTACTACTTTAAACCTGCTTCGTAACTCTTTGATTTTATTTGGCGTCCCCAAGGGGATTTGAACCCCTGTCTGCGCCGTGAAAGGGCGACGTCCTGGGCCGTACTAGACGATGGGGACGCTGATGATGAGCCGCGATGGACTCGAACCATCGACAGCCGCCTTAAAAGGGCGGTGCTCTACCAACTGAGCTAGCGGCCCATAGATAAGATCAGAACATAAGTTTATATCATTTACTTCTTAGTAATGTCAAATTATTTCATGATGGCTCTTCCTCGGTTTCCGGAGGCCTTGTCAACTCGCTCAGTATACCTGAGTTCCTGGGCTTCCGGTCTATCTGCTCAATGGTAGGGATATCAGCACCGCCTGTAACACCAAGATCTTTAAATTTCCTGACTGTTGGAAGAACCCTCATTTCAAGGGAACCAATTACCCTGTTGTACGCGTCAACACCTCTGCCTATGGCTGTTCCAAGGTCATCAAAGTGTCCGGCTAATGTACTTATTCTTTCATACAATTCCTTACCGAGTATACTGACCTGCCTGGCATTATCAGTTATCTGCTCCTGCCTCCAGCCGTAAGCAATGGCCCTGAGCAGAGCGATAAAGGTTGCAGGTGTGGCAATTATAACCCCTTTCTGAATGCCATCCTCTATAAGTGAGCTGTCCATCTCAAGTGCAGGGCTCAGAAAGGACTCACCAGGGATAAACAGTACGACAAATTCAGGTGATTTATCAAACTGGCTCCAATACTCTTTTGATGCAAGCTTGTTCATGTGTGCCCTTACATGCTGAGTATGCCTTGTCATCTTCTCTTTTTTTTCATCTTCATTATTTAGAGATATGGCGTCAAGGTATGCCTCAAGAGGCACCTTTGAATCTACAACTATTTCCCTGTTCATGGGAAGATGGACTATCATGTCAGGCCTTATCCTCCCCTTGTCTGTGTCAACAGATAACTGTTCTGTAAAATCACAATGCCCTGACATCCCGGAAAGTTCGGCAACCCTTCTTAAGGTTACCTCTCCCCATCTTCCACGCACCTGGGGTTTCCTTAGTGCAGAGACCAGGTTGCCGGTCTCCCTCTGAAGCTGTTCCTGGGTTAATGTCATCGACTTAAGCTGAGACTCAAGACTTCCATAAGCCTTATGCCTGCTCTCTTCTATGGACCTTATCTGCTCATCAAATCTTTTAAGGGCATCATTTAATGGTTTTATCATTCCAGACATGGCAGCCTGATGCTCACCGAGCCTCCCTTTTGTGTCAGATACAATGCGGCTGAGATTTTCAGAAGCAAGTTTCAGAAACTCCTCGCTGCTGCTTCTTAGTGCGGCAGATGACAAGGCATTGAATGTATTCGTCATGTCACCCTTCATTGTCTCAAGAAGCCTGCGTTGTGCCTCAAGATTCTCATGAGAAGCCTCAAGTCTTGTGACCGCCTCAACTTTAGATCGTCTCTCTGATTCAATTTCATGTCTGATCCTGTTCAGGTCTGAGTCCTTTTGCTGATTCTGCTGTCTGAGCTCATTCACGACTGCCTCTGCGCTCCTGGCTTTTCCTTCAAGTTCTGACAACCGAAGTGAGTTTTCTGCCTGGAGTTCTGAAATCTCCCTTGAATGAATGTCCTGCAGTCTTGTCCGTGCAAAAAACCACGCAAGCCCGCCTCCGATTATTATTCCAATTATTATGTATGTTACATTTTCCATGTACTTATATTATCCCCTGCTGTTACCGTTATTCTTCCTCAGGGGCAGATCAAGTGCCCTGATCTCGTCCTCAATTACCATTGCCCTGTCATTATTACCGAGCTCTCTGTAAAGGTCCAGAAGTCTCTCAAGAACGACCATGTTATCAGACCTCGTAACAACCATTTTTTTTGCCCTCAGGTAATACCGTTCCGCAGAATCCTTTTCACCCAGACTATACATTGCATCACCTGCATTAATAATTACCCACATATCTGCAGGAAATCGCATGACATTCTCTTCAATCTGCATTATGGCTTCTTCTCGTCTGCCTGCATCTGCAAGAATGCATGCAGTATCCCTCAGAAAATTCTGAGGTTGACCGGAAAGCGCTGAAAACCATCTCCCTATGTTTACAGCTTCATCTATCAGACCATGCTGTGAAAGTTCATGTGGAATACTTAGCAGGAAACCATCGAAGTCATTACGTGCATACCATGTCAGATCATTGTAAAGATCAACGTCCGGGCTTCCATCCTCTTTCAGGAGTTTATGATAGAATTCCCTTACGCGCTCATAAATATTTTTCAGGAAATACTGCTCATGCGCCTCAGGACTTTCCTCATATGTATTAAAGATGTCATCAATAAATTCAGCCACTATCTCAGGTGTCCTCTGCTCATGGCCCAAATGCCTTCTCCAGAGTTCGAATACAGCGCTGTAAAGAAAGGAGTCTTCATCTGCACTCCATACCCCGTATCCGTACATGTATGCCCAGTTGCCTGCAAGAATTTCTGGCGACCCGGCCTTCAATGCCTCAGCCTTGAAATCATCTATGGTAATTTCAATTCCACCGTTACTGAGCTTCTCCAGAATTTCCCCGTCAGTAAGGTCCCTGGGATCAGGCATAAAGCCCTCATCATCTGACATGCCATGGCGCATTAATGGACTCCCACCCCATACCCCTCCCTGATAAAGGAGGGAATATTGTAGTCAATATATAGCAGAGTGCATATTTTACAAGTTTATTTGAGCAATAAGATGTATGAATTGTCAAGGGATATTTGAGAATTTGTAACACTGTAAATGCTTCCTTGACACTAACGGGGTTTTCCTCTAATCTCAATCACATGCAAGCTGAAGGGAGTCACAGTAGAACAAACCATGAGAGGTTCATGGACATGGCGTTTGAAGAGGCACTTATGGCTTCCTTAGAAGGTGAGGTTCCTGTCGGGGCTGTCGCTGTCGCGGGAGATGCAGTAATAGCAAGAGGGCACAACCTGCGTGAATCAATATGCGATCCCACTGCGCATGCTGAAATGATAGTCATCAGGGAGGCATCGGGTAAATTGGGAAAGTGGCGCCTTACCGATGTGACTTTATATGTCACTATAGAACCTTGTGCCATGTGCGCCGGAGCCATAGTGCTTGCAAGGATCCCCAGGGTAGTATTCGGGGCAGAAGACCCAAAAGCAGGTGCAGGAGGCTCGGTCTTTCAGATACTGCAGGAACCGGCTTTAAACCACAGGGTTGATTTGGTATCAGGGGTCAGTGAAGATAAATGCCGCGGCATCATGAAGGAATTCTTTTTAAACCGCAGACAAAAATGTGTAACCAGGTAAAGTTGAAATAAATTAATACTTTGCTATAATAAAGCGTTTTGCCGGGTTTATATAATATGCCCACTATGACAGAAGAAGTAAATTTCGCAAAGACGGAGGCGTCTGATTTTCAGGAATATCATAAGGCTGGTACTCTAAACAGGTTTGTTGCCAGGATTATTGACCTGATTATTGCTGCGGCCCTTTCAATGCTATTATATCCTGTAGGCTTTTTCGCTGGACTTACATACATTTTAATAGCAGATGGTTTTTTTGACGGAAGAAGTCTTGGCAAAAAACTAATAAATCTAAGAACCATAAAGAATGATGGGGAACTTTGCTCGTATAAGGAATCTGTTCTGAGGAATATCACTATAGCATGCGGTTACCTCTTTTTTTTTATACCGTACGTGGGGTGGTTTTGTACCCTGGTAATATTTGTAGTCGAGGCATTGATAATTATTGGAAATGATAAGGGTTTAAGGATTGGTGACGAACTGGCAAAGACTTTCGTAATTGAGAATGGAGGGGTGGGAATTGTTAAGTAGTATATTAGGGTGGTTTTCAACGGATTTGGCTATTGACCTTGGCACTGCAAGTACCCTTGTCTATGTAAAGGGTAAGGGCATAGTATGTAATGAACCATCTGTGGTCGCAATCGAAAAAAAGACCGGGAAGGTGCTGGCAGTAGGTGCTGAAGCAAAAAGAATGCTCGGGAGGACCCCAGGGAACATTGTGGCAATAAGGCCTATAAAGGATGGTGTAATTGCAGACTTTGACGTTACTGAAAAGATGCTGAGCCATTTTATAACAAGGGCACACAACAGAAAGGCATTCGTAAGCCCCAGGGTAATTATTGGCATACCTGCAAAGATTACTCAGGTTGAGCAAAGGGCAGTCCGTGATTCTGCGGAGCTTGCAGGGGCACGGGAGGTATACCTCATAGAACAGCCTATAGCTGCGGCCATAGGCGCAGGCCTCCCCATAACAGAGCCTTCAGGCAATATGGTTGTAGATATAGGAGGCGGAACTACTGATATAGCGGTAATATCGCTTGCCGGGATAGTTTACAGTGATTCAGTACGAGTAGCCGGAGACAAGATGGACGAGGCGATACTCTCCTATATAAAAAGGAAATACAATCTCCTGCTTGGTGAACATATGGCAGAGATGATAAAAATGGAGTTGGCTTCTGCCTACCCTATGGAAGAAAAACGGTCCATGCTTATGAAGGGACGGGACCTCATATCAGGGATACCTAAGACACTGGAGGTTAATAGTGATGAGATAAGGGAGGCACTTGAAGAACCGGTCAGCGCTATTGTGGACGCAGTAAAGATTGCCCTTGAAAATACACCCCCTGAGCTTGCGGCTGACATCATAGACCGCGGTATCGTACTTGCAGGAGGCGGTTCTCTGCTGAGAGGACTCGACCTGCGGTTGAGGGAGGAGGTTAACCTCCCTATAATCACGGTGGAAAACCCTTTAACGACTGTTGTCATGGGGACTGGAAAGGTGCTGGATGAACTTGACCTTCTGAAGAGGGTCTCTGTGCTTACCCAGTAAGACAGCAGAAGGGTAGGCATGTTCAGGTTTCTAACGTTAAACAAGAAGATCTTAATTGCTTTTATCCTCCTGATTGGAATATTTGTATTACTCTCACCTGAGATTAAACAGAGTCCCAGATACAATCTCATTGAAAGGCCCTTTTTAACTATTACAGGGTTTATTCAGTCGGGTTTTACCATTATATCCAGAGGTATTTCATCGACATGGAACGGATATATAAATCTGATAAATGTTCAGACAGAGAATGAAATACTTGCTTCAGAAGTGAAGAGGCTTCGCTCTGAAGTCATATACCTGAAAGAATTAGCGTCAACAGGTAAAAGACTAACAGAACTGCTGGAACTCAGGGACGAGTCTGTTGAAAGAAAAGCCGCTGCCAGCATCATAGCAAAAGACCCTGTAAACTGGTATGAGGCAATAGTTATAAATAAGGGAGAAAACGATGGGATAGAGCCGGGCATGGGTGTAATTACTGCCGGTGGTGTTATCGGCAGGGTTGTTAAAACCGCGCCTGATTATTCGAGGGTACTGCTGATTTATGACAGGAACAGCGCCGTAGGCGCCCTCATTCAGCGTACCGGCGACGAGGGCATTGTGGTGGGACAACAGGGAAGGACTCTCCGCCTTAACTATATAATGACAGATGCGGATGTTCAAAGGGGCGACATAATAATAACGTCAGGTACTGACGGTGTCTTCCCGAGGGGGATTATGATTGGCAGGGTTAACAGGATCGAAAAGCCGGAAAACCGTTTATTCCAGTCCATTGAACTAATACCTGAAGCAAATATATCCAGGGAAAGAGAGGTACTGGTAATAAAAGCTGCTGTGTCATCTGATGGTTACGGACTTTTTAAGGGGGATAAAGAGGAATGAAGATAATACTGTGGTCACTTTTAGTGACACTTGTGGCGGCATATCAAGGCAGTATATCAAATCCAATTGAGGCAGGCGGCATAAGACCTGACCTTATCCTTATAACCGTATATTTTCTGGGAATGTTCCGGGGAGAGGTCAGGGGTGGTCTTTTAGGCGCACTGCTCGGATTCTTTCTCGACGTTGCCTCTGCAGGACCTGTCTACAGCAACATTTTTTCAAAATCGTTTATTGGTTATCTCGCAGGTGTTATAGGGCGCTGGGTTCATAACCCGGGGTATTTTCTGCACATGACCCTGATCTTTTTAGTATCACTGATACAGGGACTTATTATCTTCCTTATATTTTTATTCCTGGGAACCGCAAGGATTCCCATGGACATCTTGTATATAGCCGTGCCTCAGGCTATTCTTGACGGAGTCCTTGGGGGGATCATATTTTCACTTATATCGCTATTGGGTAAAAAGACATTTCTAACCGCTAAATCATAATCTTATGGAACAGCAGGATAAGAACAGAGGGCTTCGGAAACGCATAGGATATCTGAGGGTCTTTTTTATGTTTCTCCTGGCAATAATCCTTTTCAAGGCGTGGCATATGCAGATAATAAAGGGCAAACATTACAGAAAGCTTGCTGAAAACAACAGGGTCAGGACTGTCATAGTACCCCCTTTGCGCGGGATAATCTACGACCGTAACAGAGAGATCATGGCAAAAAATGTGGCATCTTTTAATCTTGGTCTGGTTCGGGCTGATATTAAAGACCTTGAGATGACTCTGAAAATAATTGAACCAATAACCGGACTTTCCCCGGAAGAGATGAGAGAAAGGATAAAAGAAAATAAAAACCCTGACCCATTCTCCCCTTTAATAATTAAAGATGAACTAACCATGAAAGAGGTTGCCTTTATTGAGTCCCGCAAGTGGTTACTGCCCGGCGTTCAGGTAGTAGTGGAAGGAAGACGGGAGTATCCGCACATGGAAAGTGCAGCCCACCTCCTTGGTTATGTTGGAGAAATCAATAAGTCACAGTTGAAGGAACCCGAGTATGCATCAGAACCGCCCGGAAGGATTATCGGCCAGTACGGAATAGAAAAGGTGTACGATAGTTTTTTAAGAGGCAGTCTGGGAAGAAAGAATATTGAAGTTGATTCTGTAGGACGCGAGCGAAGGGAACTAAATAGAGATGAACCGGTATCGGGTGACAGCATTATACTGTCAGTAGACCTGAGATTACAGAAGATGGCTGAAGCTGCCCTGGGTGAAAAAAGAGGGGCAGTTGTAGTAATGGAAACCGGTACCGGTGAGATACTGGCAATGGCAAGTAAACCTGCATTTGATCCAAATCTGCTGTCTAAAAGGCTTTCGCATAAGGTCTGGCAGAAGATTGTGAGTGATCCTTCATTTCCTATGAATAACAGGGCGATACAGGGGACATATCCGCCCGGGTCTGTTTTTAAGATAGTAATGTCAGCAGGAGGTCTCGAAGAGGGATTAATTGATGACAAGGCAAGGATTTCCTGCGGTGGAGGCATGCGTTTCGGAAACAGGGTGTTCAGAGACTGGAAGCCAGAGGGACATAGTTCTGTTGACCTGCACAAGGCAATAGTTGAATCATGTGATGTATATTTCTATCAGCTCGGCATCCGTATGGGGGTGGATACTATAGAAAAGTACTCCTCTATTTTTGGCCTGGGAAATGTTACCGGCATTGACCTCCCTTCAGAAAAGAAGGGACTGGTACCTTCAACAGAGTGGAAGCTGGCAGCAAGAAAGGAGCGCTGGTATCCGGGTGAAACTTTATCTGTAGCGATAGGACAGGGGTACATGTCAGTAACACCCCTTCAGCAGGCAGTAATGATCAATGCAATTGCCAATTCAGGAAATGTAGTCAGGCCGCGAATATTAAAGGGTATAATCCCTGAGAAACCCTCTCTTCCCTTTAATCACGTCCAGGACGGAGAGAGTGGGAGGGTATCAGGCAACAAACGTGTTTATGAATTTACACCAGTTGAAACAGGACGGACAGGTATAAGCGAACAGACCCTGAAACTCATTAAGGATGGTTTAAAGGGGGTGGTATACGATCGGGGCGGGACAGGCGGCGCAGCAAGGAGCAGCCTTATAGAAATCGCCGGTAAGACTGGAACGGCGCAGGTTGTAGGGAGAAGGTTTCAGGCAAACCCCGGCAGATACAATGATCACGCATGGTTTGCGGCATTCGCACCTGTAGATAAACCTGAAATAACCGTTGCTGTACTCGTAGAACATGGCGGTCATGGCGGATCGGCTGCAGCCCCTGTAGCAAGGAAGATAATAGAGGAATATGTAAAAAATGCTCAATAAAAGTACAATAGCCCTGTTCGACTGGAAGGCATTTCTTATAATTTTATTGATAATGATTATTGGGCTGGTAACAATATTCAGTGCAACTCATACAGGTACCTCTGAACATGTTACCCCCCTTTATTTTAAACAGATGGGCTGGATTGTTATTGGTCTGTTCTTTCTGTTAATAGGGACGTCAATTGACTATCAGACTATTGCAAAATATGCCTATCACCTCTATGCCTTATCATTCGTATTACTTTTGTTAGTCATGGTAGCTGGGAGGACCGGATTCGGGGCTCAAAGATGGATTTCTATAGGAGGATTCTCTTTTCAGCCGTCAGAACTTGCAAAGCTGGCGACTGCATTTGCTATAACAAGATATTTCTCAGACTATCCGGCCCGTTACGGTTACAATGTTAAGGAATTGCTTATTCCAGGTGTTCTTATCGCCATACCAGTTCTCCTGGTTCTTAAACAGCCCGACCTTGGGACCGGAATGGTCATAACATTTGTCTCAGTCGTCTTGATTCTCCTGGTAAGAATCCGGTCACGGCTTTTTGGCATTATGACCCTGCTGTTCTTAATGACATCACCATTTTTATGGCAGTTATTCTGGGAGAACCTTAAGGAATACCAGAAGACGCGGCTCCTGACGTTTATTAATCCGTCAGCTGATCCCACTGGAACAGGATATCACATCATACAATCAAAGATAGCTATCGGATCCGGCGGTTTAACCGGTAAAGGAATATTTCAGAGTACACAGAGTCAGTTGAACTTTCTCCCTGCCAGACACACTGATTTTGTATTTTCTGTATTTGCTGAAGAGTGGGGTTTCATTGGGATAGTAGTCCTGCTGTTATTATATCTGTTGCTGATTACATGGGGCGTAGATGTTGCCATTAAGGCGAAGGACAGGCTTGGCATGCTGATGGCATGCAGCGTAGTGACCATTTTCACTTTTTATTGTGTTATCAACATCGGTATGACTCTCGGGGCACTACCTGTTGTAGGAATACCGCTCCCCCTCATGAGCTATGGCGGTACGTCCATGATTACCACCTTGTTTTCTCTAGGTATTTTGTTTAATATAAGAAAGAAACGGTTTTTGTTCCACTGACCATTTACTCCGTATTTACTATGTACACAGACATTCTGTTATCCGTCTCCAGGCCTTCACGTTACATTGGCCATGAGATCAATGCACTTAAGAAAGATCAGGACCTTGTCCGAACAAGGGTTGCATTAGTATTTCCTGACACCTACGAGATAGGAATGTCCCATCTCGGGCTCAAGATATTGTATCAGATTATAAACAATATCGAATATGCTGCTGCAGAAAGGGCATTTGTCCCCTGGACTGACATGGAAGAGGTGCTTATTTCGAAGGGACTGCCTCTGCTATCTGTTGAATCATCAACCCCGCTTTCGAAGTTTGATATTATAGGATTCACTCTTCCTTATGAACTCTGCTATACAAATATCCTCACGGCGCTTTCTCTCTCCGGCATTCCTTTGTATTCTTCGGAGCGCAATGCCTCCTTTCCCCTGATCATCGGTGGAGGAAGCTCAGTATTCAACCCTGAACCATTGTCAGACTTCTTTGATCTTTTTTTCCTTGGAGATGGAGAGGAAGGGATAGCTGATATAATACATGTTTATAACAAATGGAAAGAGAGTGGAAGCTCAAGGAAATCCCTGCTGAAAGATCTGTCAAAGATAGAGGGTGTGTATGTCCCATCACTATATAACGTGGAATATAATGATGACAATTCGATCAAGTCGATTGTTCCGATTGAAGACGCCTCAGTTTCAGTCAAACGGCGTGTGCTGGAGGATCTGGACAAGTTGCCGTATCCAACCTCACCTGTTCTTCCTTACATGCAGGCAGTTCATGACCGCCTTACAATAGAGATTGCAAGGGGGTGCACACATGGATGCAGGTTCTGTCAGGCAGGTATGACCTACCGCCCGGTACGCGAGAGAAAACCAGAAAAGATTCTAAGCATCATTGAGGATTCGCTCAGAAATACAGGATATGAGGAGGTATCATTATCATCCCTCAGTACAGGCGACTATGCATGTCTTAGCAGTACCCTTACCTCCCTCGTCAGGAGTTACAGGGATAAAAGGGTCTCTTTCTCTCTCCCATCCCTTCGCGTCGGGACACTGACACCTGTAATAATAGAGCAGATTACCAAAACGAAGAACGCCGGATTCACTATTGCGCCTGAAGCAGGGACAGAACGGCTGCGGAGGGTTATTAACAAGGAAATGGATGAGGATGAGCTGGAAACAACTGTAAGAGATGTATTTAGCAGGGGTGTGAAGTCAGTCAAGATGTATTTTATGGTTGGTCTGCCCACTGAGACTGATGAAGACCTTCAGGGCATTATAACCCTTGCACAAAAGGTTAAAGATATCGGAAAACGTTTTGGAAAGGGGGCAAAAGATATAACTGTCAGTATATCTGCATTTGTCCCTAAAGCCCACACGCCATTTCAATGGCATGGCCATATACCGCCTGATGAGCTCATGAGAAGGCTTAATTATCTTCGTGACGGCCTGAAGAAGGTCAGGGTAAATTTAAAGTGGCACAAGCCCCATATGAGTTATCTTGAATCAGTATTTTCAAGAGGCAACAGGAGGCTTGGAAAGGCCATAGAGAGTGCATGGAGGTCAGGCTGCAGGTTTGACAGCTGGACTGAGAAACTCGATATTGGCAAATGGGCAGATGCCTTTGATGCATGCGGTATTGTACCTGACTGGTATTCTTCAAGACACATACCTGTTGATGAGGTCCTTCCATGGGAGCATCTGCATACAGGAATTGATAAGGAGTTTCTTCTGAAGGAATACAGACGGGCCGAATCAGGCCGTACAATACCAGACTGCAAATACGGACTATGTCCGAATTGCGGTTTGTGTGATATGGAGGCGGTGAGGGGGGAGAAGAGAGTTGGGATCAGGCCAATAGCATACAGACAAGATGAAATATCAGACCTTCAGACCGGCTTCCAAAGACCGGAGATCAGCAGGAATAGGGCGGATGTCAGGGTAAAGGTCCGCATTAAATATGTAAAGACAGGCGATCTTAGAATGCTCTCTCAGCTTGAGATAATGACAGCATTTGAAAGGGCATTCAGAAGGGCATCTGTCCCGATACTGTTTTCAGAAGGATTTCATCCTCACCCTAAAATATCCTTCGGCCCTGCTCTTCCGGTAGGAGTAGAGAGTGTTTGCGAATATATGGATGTTGAACTGCCGCTTCAGGAATCTCCGTATGAGATTAAAGAAAGAACCAATAAACACCTTCCTGCGGACCTTAACATAATTCATGTGAAGGAGATCCCTGTTAACACACCATCACTGAATTCTTTTATCACGTATTTTGCTTATGAGATTAGATTTAGTAATTCATACTCACCGAAAATCCCCCTTAATCCCCCTTTTTCAAAGGGGGAAATTAGTTCTTCCCCTTTTGAAAATGAAAAAATCAGGTTCCCCCCTTTAGAAAAGGGGGGTGAGGGGGGATTTGAATCTGGATTCCCATGTGAAATCAGCCTCTCTGACATCACGGAGCTCACAGTAGAGAGGGTCACAGAAAAGGACGGCAGAAAGATAACAAAGATAATAAATGCCAGGCCCTTTATTGAGGATATAAGGTGGATGACCAAAGATACAATATTAATTGTGTTGAAATCCATAGACAGGGAATGTTGCCGCCCGTCAGATGTATTAAAGGCATTATTCAATATCTCCCATCTGAACCCGGGTATCAGGATAAGACGCGTTAGTCTTTATGGCAGGACTGGAGGCTTGCAGGTAACACCGGATGGACTTTCAAATGAAACGGAGAATCTATGCCTACTGAAATCATAATTAACGCCCTTCCTGAAGAGGTAAGGGTGGCTCTGCTGGAAAACAAAGAAGTAGTTGAAATTTACATAGACAGGAGAAACGAAGGGAGCATAGTAGGTAATGTATATAAGGGAAGGGTTATCAAGATCCTGCCCGGGATGCAGGCGGCATTCGTAGATATCGGCCTTGACCGTGCGGCTTTTCTATATGTCAGTGATGCCGGAGCAGATGCAGAAGAATATGCAAGGATGATTGAAGAGGAAGGGGTGGAGGGAAAGCTGGAGTTTAAATCCACTCACTACAGCATCGAAGATATCCTGCAGGAAGGCCAGGAAATCATGGTCCAGGTCTCAAAGGAACCCCTTGGTACCAAGGGGGCGCGTATTACTTCGTATATCTCTCTCCCGGGGCGATGCCTGGTACTCATGCCTACAGTAGAACATATAGGCATATCAAGGCGTATAAAGGAAGGAAGGGAGCGTTCAAGACTAAGGGAGCTGGTGCAGTCTATAAGAAAGCCGGGGATGGGTTATATTATAAGGACTGCGAGCGAAGAAATGGACATTGAATCTCTCAAATCTGACGCTGAATTCCTTGAACTCCTATGGCAGAATATTCAGCAGAAGAGGGAAACAGTTTCAGCCCCTGCATTACTCTATTCTGAGCTTGACCTGATCTTCCGCACAATCCGGGATCTATTTACCATGAAGGTAGACAAACTGGTGATTGATTCAAAGACTGAGCATGAAAGGATAAAAGAGTTTGTAAGACTTTATCTTCCTGACATGCTTCCACGAATTGAGCTCTACGAGAGTGAAGAACCAATATTTGAATCATATAGAATAGAGGTCGAATTAAACAGGGCACTGAATAAAAAGGTCTGGCTGAAATCAGGCGGATATATTGTAATCGACCACGCTGAGGCGCTGACGGTAATAGACGTCAACACAGGTAAATATGTTGGAAAGAGGGATCCTGAAGAGACCATTACCCAGACAAACCTGGAGGCGGTAAAAGAAGCAGCATATCAGTTACGTCTCAGAAACATCGGAGGCATAATAATTACAGACTTTATTGATATGGAAAAAGAGAAGAACAGAGAGAAGGTCTTTAATGCAATGGTAGAGGCTTTTTCAGAAGACCGCGCCAGGACAAATATTATAAGGATGTCTGAACTGGGGCTTATTGAAATGTCAAGGAAACGCACAAGAGAAAATCTTATGCGGACTCTTTGTGAACCATGCAGTTACTGCAACGGCAGGGGCTATACCAAGTCTGCAGTCTCAATATGCCATGAACTGTTCAGGGATATCAGAAAGACGGCAAGGTCATCAAAGGACAAGAAGATAGTGGTAACTGCAAGCCAGGTTGTAGCGACTCATATATTTGATGAGGAAAGGCAGATAGTCGAGGAACTCGAAAAGGAATATCAGAAACGGATCGTAATAAAAGCAGACAAAAGCCTTCATATAGAAGAATATGATATCGTGACCTTATAACAGCAAAAGCGGAATAGGGTCTTTTTCATGTCCGAAGGTCTTGTCAAGATTCCGGAAAATGATATTATCAGTTTTCATACCTGCAACGTCTTCTTTAATCTTTGACCATTGAACTTCAGGAATCTTAAAGAAGGTATCAACAACTACAGGATCAAACTGGCTGTTCCTGCATCGTAATATTTCTTCCCTCGCATCCATATCAGGCAGGGCTTTTCTGTAAGGCCTGTCAGTTGTCATTGAATCATAAGTATCAGCAAGGGCGAATATCCTCGCACTAAGCACAATCTCATCCCTCTTCAAACCCTGGGGATATCCTGTACCATCATATTTCTCCTGATGATGAAGTACCAGAAAAGAGGCATCCTTCAGGAATGGAATACCCTTTAGCATACTGTAGCCATATTCAACATGCTTCTTCATTTGCACCCATTCTTCCATCGTAAGTTGAGCCGGTTTTCTAAGAACCGAATCAGGCACTCCAATCTTACCGATGTCGTGCAGCAGAGTTCCTCGTGCCAGATTTCTGAGCTCCTCACGGTTTAAACCCAGGGCATTTCCTATCTCAATGCTGTATTTTACCACCCTCTGGGAATGTCCTTCAGTAGCGTTATCCCTGTAATCAAGCGCCGTAGAAAGAGCCTCAAGGGTAGTGTTATATGTGACCTCTATCTCTGCAAGCGCTTTGTTCAATTCTGCTGTCTTTTGTTGTTCTACGGAAAGAAGCCCCCTTATCTCAGCTGTCTGAATCTTTAAAATATCTTCAAGGTGTTCCTGATACCCCCTGTTTTCAAGGATAAGCCTCCGCTTTTCCAGGGCGTTTTGTATACTTATCACAATCTCTTCAAGATTGAAGGGTTTTATGAGATAATCTGATGCCCCTTGTTTTAGAGCCTCAATTGCCGCATTGGCATTTGATACTGCTGTTATCATAACTACAGCAGTGTCAGGATACAAAACCCGGACTTTCTTAATAAGGTCAATACCGTCTATCCCGGGCATCATTATATCACTGAGGATTACAGGAAACTGCTTCTCCCGCATTTTGTCGAGAGCCTCAAAGGCATTCTCAACAGCTACTGGTCTGTACCCGGAGCTTGTAAGTTTACGGACAAGGATGTCCCTTATAATTGGCTCATCGTCAACAACAAGTATGTCTTTTTCTTCAGGCATTTATAATATTATTAGCTATATTATAAAGAAGGTATGATGTCAATACAATTCCTCCCGCAACGTGCTCCTGTTATTAAATCCTTGACGCCCCATATTTACAAGTATAGAATGTAAATTATTATCTTAACAGGTACTACTGGTTTATCTGTCCTGAACCGGGTAGGCTGATCCAATCTCATCTCCCAGTCCAGGCAGTTCAGCGTTTATAATGTTACATGTATTGTAAAGAAGGAGGCACAATATGTTTGGTCTTGGAATTTCTGAGCTGCTTATCATTTTCGCTATTATACTTATTATCTTTGGTGTGGGTAAACTTCCACAGATAGGTGAAGGGCTGGGAAAAGCAATCAATGGATTCAAGAAGGGCATCGCGGAGTCTCCAAAGATTGAAGAAATGAAAAGAGAAGGCGAAAAGGACCCTAAATAAAAATACATGTTTGGTATTGGCACTTCAGAGCTTATTATTATTCTCATAATAGCGTTTCTTGTTATTGGACCTAAAGATTTGCCAAGGGTTGGCAAGGAAATTGGCAAGGCCTTCAGGAGTTTTCAGCGTGCCAAGTCTGATATAACTGACAGTATAACGCGGGACGTAGTAGACATAAACAGAGATAGCGGGTACAAGTCTGATGAAGAAGAACGCACATAAAAGTAATGGGTATTCAATGGACGATCTGATAAAGGTACGCGCCAAATTGTGGCTCGAGATAGATGGCAAACCTTTCTTCGGTGAGGGGAGGTTTCAGCTTCTGAAGGGCATAGATAAGTATGGTTCTATCAATCAGGCTGCAAAGGCTGCAAGGATTCCCTACAGGCGTGCATGGAGTTATCTTCATGCCATGGAAGACCGGCTCGGGATAAAGCTGATTGTCACTCAGACAGGTGGTTATAATGGCGGCGGGACGACCCTTTCAGTAGAAGCCAGGGTGTTTTTAAAGAGGTATGAAGATATGATGTCAGAACTTGAAGGTGTTCTGAAAAAAAAGACGTGGAATTTTTTATAACCATGCGTTATGCTATATAGCATAACGCATGGTATGGCACTGTGGACAGAATTTAATATGTCCGCGAAGGATATTTGAGTGAAACAGACAGAATCATCAATACCGGTTATATGTTTTGTAGGGTCATCCAACAGCGGTAAGACCACACTGATTGAAAAGGTGATAGGATTACTCGCAGGCAGGGGTTATAAGGTTGCTACTGTTAAACACACTCATAAGAATTTCAGTATGGATGAAGATGGCAAGGATAGCTGGCGTCACAAAGCCGCCGGTGCAAAGACAGTTGTCCTTGCATCTCCATCACAGTTTGCCGTCGTATCCGACAGTGATGCCGGGATGTCCATTGACGATATCCTGAAGAGGTTTGTAGCTAATGAGGATATACTCATTGTAGAGGGGTTCAAGAAGGATTCATATCCAAAGATTGAGGTGAACAGAAATGGCACTCATCCTGATCTCAGATGCCTGAATGATCCGTCCATTATTGCATTGGCGGCCGACAGACACTATGACTTAGCCATACCTGTTTTTGATATCAATGATGCTGAAGGTATAACGAGTTTCATAGAGATGACTTTTTTGCCGGATAAGTCATGAAACAGAAGCAAGGCGGTGTTAACAAAGGGGTGTTATCAGGAGACGTGTGATAAATGCAAAGGAGGGCTTCGATGATAAAAGTTGCCGTATTAACGATGAGTGACAAGGGTTCAAGGGGGGAGCGTATTGACGAGAGCGGAAAGCTTATCTGTCAGATGGTAAAAGATATTGAGGGAGACGTTATTGTGCATGACATCATTCCGGACGAGCAGAATATTATAGAGGATAAATTACGTTATTTTGCAGATGTTATGAAGGCGGATCTTATTGTGACGACCGGAGGAACCGGGGTCAGCCCGAGGGACATTACGCCTGAGGCCACGAGAAACGTGATGGAGAGAGAGATCCCTGGATTAGCAGAGCTGATGCGGGCGGAAGGCTGTAAAAAGACATTGAGGGCGGCAATCTCCCGCGGACTCGTAGGCACAAGGGGGAGAACTATGATTGTTAATCTGCCGGGCAGTCCCAAAGGTGTAGCAGAAAGCCTTGGAGTGATACTAACGACGATCCCGCACGTTATTGAGAAATTACACGGGGATGAATCGGACTGTGGAAAACCTGTAAAATGACCGGCGTAATCCTGACAGGAGGAAAAAGCAGCCGTATGGGACAGGACAAGGCACTCTTGTCTGTAGGAGGCATACAGCTGATCAGAAGGATTACGGACGTGTTTGAAACGCTGTTTGATGAAATACTTGTTGTTACAAATAAAACCGGCCGGCACTCGGGTTCCGGATACAGGGAGGTGGCAGACATAATTCCTGAGTGCGGACCGCTCGGAGGGATATATACAGGGCTCTCTTATGCCAAATCTGAAAGGATATTTGTGGCCTCCTGCGATTTGCCTTTCATAAAGGATTCAACTGTCAGGATTGTAATCAACGAGCCTGTAGATTATGATATAGTGGTTCCGGTTGATGGCAGCAGGCTCCATCCCCTTCACGCAGTATACAGCAAAGGGTGTATTCCATATATTCGTAAATGGCTGGATAATGAAATGTATAGTATTACTAAATTCATAAATGAGGCGGAAGGATTGAGTGTAAGGAGAGTTAAGATGTCGGAAATACCGGCAGGAGACACGGGTTTAGATTCTTTTTTCAACATGAATACTCAGGAGGATCTTACAGAGGCGAATAAGCTTGCAGAGAATGAGATGTTAAAATAAAATCCCCCTCTGTCGATGCGGGTACGAGGGATTTGAAAGTGTACTTTCGGGTAAAAAGGAGGAATAACTTATGCGTTCAGTAGAAGAGGCTTTAAAGACGGTCCTTGACAGCACAAAGGTGCTTGGCACTGAAAGGATTGCAATTCAGGATGCAAATGGGAGGGTACTGGCTGAAGATGTAACAAGCGGACTTTTTCATCCGCCATGGGATAATTCGGCAATGGACGGATTTGCTGTTAAATGGGATGATATCAGGAATGCTTCTAAGGAAAGCAGTGTCCAGCTCCGCATTGTGGGTGATGTCCGTGCAGGCCTGATGCCTGACAGGCCTGTCAACAAGGGTGAGGCCATCAGGATCATGACTGGAGCGCCTGTGCCTGATGGCGCCGATACCGTTGTGCGTGTTGAGGATACAAGGGGGGAGGGTGACAGTGTAAATATTTTCTACGCCGGAAAAAGTGGCGAGAATGTACGGCACAAGGGTGAGAATATAAAAAAGGGTGATACAGTACTCCGCAGGGGAAGTGTACTCGGGGCTGCACACATAGGGGTAATTGCAATGGTAGGCAAGCCTGTAGTTTCTGTTTACAGGAGGCCGAAGGTAATGGTTCTTGCAACCGGTGATGAACTGGCTGACCTTGATGAGGAGATTACTGAGAATAAGATACCTAACAGCAATGGATATACTGTCGCGGCACAGGTTATCGAGGCAGGCGGAACCCCTCATCTCCTTGGTATTGCACGTGACAACAAGGAGAGTCTCAGAGAGAAGATTGGCGAAGGAATGGGAGGAGATATGCTCCTCGTTTCCGGTGGTGTTTCCGTAGGAATGTATGATTTTGTCAAAGACATTCTGCAGGAATATGGCATAGATATGAAGTTCTGGACTGTAGGTATAAGACCAGGTCATCCTATTGCCTTTGGACTTGTAGGCGATAAACCTGTATTCGGACTTCCGGGAAACCCTGTGTCTACTATGGTGACATTTGAAGTGTTTGCAAGACCTGCCCTTCTCAAAATGAGCGGACATACATCATTGTTTAGACCTGTTGTTGAAGCTGTTTGCGAGGCGGAATTACGCAGCCGCCCGGGACGAACCCATTATGTAAGGGCTTTAACAAGATATCAGGATGGAAAATATCATGTCAGATCTACCGGTGATCAGGGGAGCGGCATACTCATATCAATGTCTCAGGCTAATAGTTTTATTGTCCTCCCCCCTGATAAGGAAAAGGTATTGCAGGGAGAAGTGGTTAAGGTGCAATTGTTCTCCGGACGTATAGACTATTCATAAAAGATTATTACGTGTGCCATAATTATAAAGGATAAAGATATTACCCTTGCAGGATTCTTCGGATGAGAAAATAATCGGAAGGCGTGGTTTTTTCAAGACCGCCTTAACTGAGATAACAAAAAGGTTTGTCGAGCTTTCATTAGATGTTGATAGTAAACCTGCCAAAAAGAGAAAGTTTCTAAGACCTCCCGGAGCCGTGGAGGAGTCATTATTCCTGTCCCGCTGTACGCGGTGTAACGAATGCATCAAGGTCTGTCCCCATTATTGCGTAAGAGGAATGGATTCTGATGTAGAATGTGGGATTGGCACCCCCATAATTATACCTGAGATTGCACCCTGCAGGCTCTGTCCTGATTTACCATGTATAAGTGCTTGTAAGGATAAGGCGCTGTTACCTGTAGATGATATAAGCAGGGTAAGGATTGGAGTCGCATTAATTGATAACATAAATTGCACTGACTATTACGGTGATGGTTCCTCTCCATGCAGAAAATGCTACACAGAATGTCCTTTGAAAGATAAGGCAATATATCTGGGGGAGTCTGGACCAGTAATAAGGGGAGAGATATGCACAGGCTGCGGCATATGTGAATATGTTTGTACGGCTGTAAGCAGCCCCCCTGCTGTCAGGATTTTTCCGATATAGGACATCCGAAAACCGTAACGGGTGTTCTACTTGACGTAGAATGATTATCATGGTAAAAAATACATCATGATTAAGCGTCTGACATCTTCGTTTAAACCCCATAAAGCAGGTCTTGGACGCGTATTGGGTGATCTTGAACGCACAATCATGGACATTTTATGGGAAAGGGGGGAGGTTACAGGCCGCGATGTGCTGGAAGAGATAGAGAAGGAAAAGTCACTTGCCTTAACCACTATCCTGACGGTAATGGACAGACTATTAAAGAAGGGACTCATTAACAGGAAGAAGGCGGGAGGTATATATGTATATTCACCCTCGATATCAAGAGATGATTTTGTAAAGCAGGTCTCGGAAGAAGTATTGCAGGGTATACTCGATATTTCAGCAAGCTCTGCAGCTTCGTCCTTTGTTGACCTGCTTTACAGGACGAGTCCTGAGGAGATGGACAGGCTTTCACGGCTGATAGATGAGAGGAAGAAAGCGGCAAGTAAATAACCAGACGAAAAGGCCTTTAATATCGAGACAATCCCGATTGCTATCCCGATTATTCCAATTATAATTGCATTGACTTTGCCTCCTATAGGCATTATAGTCTTGTACGTCCATATAAGACCATTAAATCCTTTCCACCTGTTTTCAAAGAAAAAACTCAGGATGGAAAATATACCGCCGAAAAACATCATGATTCCCCAGATAAGCAGCAAAACATCAGCAAGGATATGGAAGCCTCCGGGGAAGGAGAGGATTTGTACCGTTATTTCACCAACAACAGCGGCTGAGGCAAGTATAACGAGGACCCATATAGGGTGAACGATATGCTTTTTCACGAAATCATTATATAGGAGAATAACAGGACGGGCAATGCCTGTCTTATGATTCACCTCCCCATCAATCGGAGGGGAGGGTCTATTTCAGGATGAAATTAATACGTCAACTCTACAACTGGGTTATACACTGGTCGGCGACACCGCATGCTGTTGTTGCACTCTTCCTTATTGCATTCGCCGAATCGTCCTTTTTCCCGATACCGCCTGATGTCCTGCTGATAGCGATGGTTATAGCTGTTCCAGCTCGCGCCATGTGGTATGCCCTTGTCTGTTCACTCGGCTCTGTTCTGGGTGGAATGGCAGGTTACGGCATAGGGTGGGGGTTATGGGAACTTGTAGACGGTATCTTTATCGGCCACATCTTCAGTCAGGCGGTCTTTGATAAGGTGGTTCATGCATACAATGACAATGCATTCCTGACAGTACTCACAGCCGCTTTCACTCCAATCCCTTACAAGGTAATAACGATTGCGGCAGGTGTATCAAAGATTAGCTTTCTCACACTGGTCATAGCTTCTGCAATAGGACGTTCGGCCCGATTTTTCATAGTAGCCGGCCTCCTGTACTACTTCGGCCCTGTCATGAAGGTAAAGATCGAGAAGTATTTTGACTGGCTGGCACTCGCCTTTTTTGCACTGCTTATTTCTGGGTTTCTTGTGGTAAAGTATTTGCTTTAAATGTTATTCTTCTCACCCTGCACCTGTCCTTTTACTATATTCTCCTGAATTCTTATTATCTTATTCTCAGGAAGGGGTTTTTCATATTTGCTGAATTTTCGTGATTGCCTCGGAACCCGTAGTTATAATATACTGATAAATAATGTAAACCATAACTCAGGAGGTGCCTGAATGCCGGTAATCTTGATTGAATTCAGTATGACCCCGTTGACCAAAGGGGAAAGCGTGAGTAAATATGTGGCAAGGTCACTGGATATTATTGACAAGAGTGGACTTGAATACAGGATGAATCCTATGGGTACTGTAATAGAAGGAGAATGGGATGAAGTGTTTGATGTGGTGAAGAAGTGTCTTGACCGGATGAGGAAAGACTGTAACCGTATATCTGCAAGTATCAAAATTGATTACAGAAAGGGCAGGACCGGAAGGATTAAGGCAAAGATAGAGAGTGTTGAAAAAAAGCTTAAGAAAAAGCTAAAGACTTGAAATCTCAGATTAATTTATTTCATTATTATTTTTTTCACTGTTTTCTCTCTTCCCCCTCTTGACAAAATTTCAGAGTTCTATTAAGGTGTTTGCTTACCACTGGAGGGAAGCAAACAATGCTGATGACCTATCTTCCGGTCTTGATAATCGCGGGCTTCGTGTCTGCCCTTGCCGTCATAGTTCTTTTTGTCAATTCAATAGTCAGTCCAAAAAATCCATTTAAAGGAAAACTTTTGCCATGGGAGTGCGGTATGGAGCCCATTGGCAGTGCTTCATCGGGACACTTCAGGATTCATTTTTTTATCGTAGCTATCCTCTTTATTGTATTTGATGTTGAAACCGTATTTCTTTTTCCCTGGGCAGTTGTTATCAGGAGTCTTGGGATGATTGCCTTTGTTGAGATGTTTATTTTCATAGCTGTTCTTGCAGTCGGACTTATTTATGCTTGGAAGAAAGGTGCATTGGAATGGGTATAAATGAGAATGTATTATTCACCACGCTTGATAATGTTGTAAACTGGGGCCGCAGATCTGCCCTATGGCCGATGACTTTCGGATTGGCCTGCTGTGCCATAGAAATGATTGCCGCAGGATGTTCACGTTATGACACCGACCGGTTTGGCATAGTGTTCAGGCCGACTCCCAGACAGTCAGACGTAATGATAGTTGCAGGCACGATGACAAAGAAGATGGCCCCGGCGGTAAAAAGGCTCTATGATCAGATGCCGGATCCAAAATGGGTTATTGCAATGGGCGGCTGCGCCTCAGCAGGCGGGCCGTTTAATACTTACAGTGTAGTCCAGGGTACTGACCTTGTAGTCCCTGTAGATATTTATATACCGGGATGTCCACCGAGACCAGAGGCGCTTTTATACGGATTCGTGCAGCTTCAGGAAAAGATTCGCAGGGAGATGCCTTCTGTTCTTGCTAAGTTCAAGAGTTGAATGTAATGGAATTAAAAGATACAGAAAAAGATAAAGTTATATCAGAACATCCCCTTCTGGTTCAGAAGATAAAGAGCAGATTCGGGAAATCCATAATTGAGACTTCAATATTCCGGGGTGAGATAACACACGTAATTGAGCCTAAAGATATTGAAGATGTGTGCAGCTTCCTCAAGTATGACCAGGATTTTCAGTTTAATTTTCTTTCCGACGTAATAGGCACTGACTGCCGTCCGCTAAACTCGTACTTTGAGGTCGTCTATCAGCTCTATTCTATTCCATACAGGCATCGCATCAGGCTTAAGGTCAGGGTCAAAGAGGGTGAAAGCGTTCCGAGTGTAACTTCTGTCTGGAGAAGTGCTAATTTTGCTGAGAGAGAGGCATATGATATGGTAGGGGTTGTGTTCGAAGGGCACCCGGATTTGAGGCGGATTTACATGTCTCCGGACTGGGAGGGGTATCCGCTGAGAAAAGACTATCCGCTGGTTGGTTATAAGGATGAGTATAATCCCTGCGGAGTAGAAAAAAAGCAATGAGTAATCAGCAGTCAAATCAGCAGTAAGCAGTCGGAGATTGGAAATATCATAATGGGAATTTTATGGCGGATTCTTTAAATTTACCTACTCCTGATAATGAATTAACAACCCGGGCGATTACCCTTAACATGGGTCCTCAGCACCCGTCGACTCACGGTGTCATGCACCTTGTTCTGCATCTTCAGGGTGAAAAAATTATCAAGGCAGAGCCTGATGTAGGATACCTGCACAGGGGGATGGAAAAGATTGCTGAAAACCTCCTGTACGGACAGTTCGTTCCGTACACTGACCGGCTTGACTATCTTAGCAGCATGACCAATAACCTCGGTTATGTCATGGCTGTAGAAAAACTGCTTGACCTCGATAT
Organism: uncultured Nitrospiraceae bacterium; assembly: GCA_964611625.1. Lineage (GTDB taxonomy): Bacteria > Nitrospirota > 9FT-COMBO-42-15 > HDB-SIOI813 > HDB-SIOI813 > RBG-16-43-11. The sequence goes on from CAZTAM010000006.1 coordinate 27,193, forward strand.
ACCTGAGAGGGGCAAATACGTAAGGGTTATAGTATCCGAGCTTTCGCGTATATCCAGTCATCTCCTTGCAGTAGGCGCATGGGGGCTTGATCTTGGCGCCATTACCATGGTTCTTTATGCATTCAGGGAAAGAGAGATGATAATGGACCTGTTTGAGATGCTTTGCGGCGCGAGACTTACTTATAACTACATGAAGATAGGCGGTGTGAGGGGAGATCTCCCTCCTGGTTTTAAAGAGAAATGTGCTGAGTTTGTCAAGATATTTCCAAAACGTGTGGATGAATATGAAACCCTCTTAACCGGAAACAGAATATGGCTGCAGAGAAACAAGGGGATCGGGGTATTATCTGCAACGGATGCTATAGACCTTGGGTTGACGGGGCCTTCTCTCAGAGGGTCCGGGGTCAAATGGGACATAAGAAAGGATACGCCGTACCTGGTTTATGACAGGTTTGATTTTGATGTGCCGGTTGGTTCCAATGGTGATTGTTTCGACAGGTATATGTGCAGAGTGGGGGAGATGAGGCAGGCTGCACGGATAATATCCCAGGCACTGCAGCAGATCCCTGACGGACCTGTGAATGCAAATGCACCGGATATAGTTGCGCCCCCAAGGCAGGATGTGTACAACAACATGGAGGCTCTCATCCACCACTTCAAGATAATCTCACATGGATTCAAGGCCCCGGTCGGCGAGGTCTATGCTTCTATTGAGGCGCCAAAGGGAGAACTTGGTTTTTACATAAAAAGCGATGGTTCTGAAAAACCGTTCCGGGTCAAGATCAGAGCTCCATCCTTTGTTGGATTGCAGAGTATAGACCCTATGTCGAGAGGCGCATATTTTGCTGATGTTGTGTCAGTAATATCGAGCCTTGATCCTGTTTTTGGTGAAGTTGATAAGTGAGCAGATTAAAGATAATAACAAGTCAGAGGAAAAACGAATGCTGTCAGAAACAGCGGTAAATGAGATAAAGGATATCAGAAAGAGATATGCAACGGCGCGTTCGTGCATCATGCCTTGTCTCTATGTAGTTCAAAAGGAGTACGGGTATATCACTGAAGAAGGTATGCGGGAGATTGCAAAGATCCTTGATGTAAATCCAGTCCTTGTTTATGAAGTTTCGACATTCTATACAATGTACAACAAGAAGCCTGTTGGAAAGTATCATGTACAGGTTTGCACCAATATTTCGTGCTCCATACTTGATGGCGAACATATAGTTGATGTAATTTCAAGGAAGCTGGGAATCAAGGTTAAAGAGACTACCCAGGATAAAAAGTTTACGCTCACAACTGTTGAGTGTCTTGGTTCATGCGGCACAGCCCCTATGATGCAGATAAATGATAAATATTATGAAAATCTTAATGATGCCAAGGTAGAAGAGATACTTAACAGTTTGCGGTAGAGTTGCTGGAAAAATATTATGTTTGAACCTGTAATATTAAAAAATATAAATATGCCGGACTCACATAAACTGTCATCCTATCTTGGCAGCGGCGGATATCAGGCATTAAAGAAGGCGTTGGAAATGACACCGGACGCCTTAATCCAGATGGTAAAGGATTCCGGGTTAAGGGGACGCGGCGGTGCTGGGTTTTCTACGGGACTCAAATGGAGCTTCATCCCCAAGGACCCTACGCTGCAGAAGTACCTCTGCTGTAATGCGGATGAAGGGGAGCCTGGCACATTTAAAGACAGGGCTATAATGGAATATGACCCTCATCAGCTGGTGGAAGGGATGATAATTACGTCATTTGCCATAGGTGCTGATACATCATATATTTACATTCGCGGTGAATTTTCCTTTGCTGCAGACAGGCTGGAAGACGCTATAAAAGAGGCATATCAAAAGAACTATCTGGGAAAGAATATCATGGGGAGTAAATTCAGTCATGATATGTATGTTCACAGGGGTGCAGGGGCTTATATATGCGGTGAGGAGACGGCACTGCTTGAATCTATCGAAGGCAGAAGGGCATTACCCCGTATTAAGCCGCCATTTCCTGCGCATGTCGGTCTCTTTGGAAAACCAACGGTTATAAATAATGTAGAAACTCTTGCCTGTATCCCGCACATAGTTAACAGGGGGGCGAGCTGGTTTGCCTCTATCGGTCCGGCAAAAAGCCCAGGTCCGAAATTATTCGGAATAAGCGGAAGTGTGAATAAACCCGGGCTGTATGAACTTCCCATGGGAACTCCGCTGAGGGAAATAATCTATACGCATGCAGGAGGCATTAAGTCCGGAAAGAAATTGAAGGCTGTCATACCTGGCGGAGTCTCGGCTCCGATGCTGACAGAAAAAGATCTTGATACTCCGATGGACTTTGACTCTCTCGCTGCCAAAGGGACTATGCTTGGAAGCGGCGCTGTGGTCGTTATTGATGACAGCATGTGCATAGTAAAGGCTGCTCTTATTACGCATGAATTCTTTCATCATGAATCATGCGGAAAGTGTACTCCTTGCAGGGAAGGCCTTGACTGGCTTGTAAAGGTAATGAGACGTATAGAACATGGCCAGGGTAAAGAGGGGGACATCGAGCTGTTGGAAAAATTGTGCGTGGATATTTTCGGAAGGACATTCTGTCCCCTTGGTGACGGAGCCGTTATGGCCCTGAGAGGGGCTTTTAATAATTTCAGGGAAGAGTTTGATTATCATATAAAGAATAAGAGGTGCATGGTTAATGGCAACCGTTAAAATAAACGGTAAAGAGATTACAGTTGAAGACGGGACGCTGATAATTGATGCGGCACGGACGGCGGGGTATGAGATACCTACCATGTGTTATCATGCAAGATTGAGCAAGCTTGCATCATGCAGGGTATGTCTTGTTGAGATTGTGGGACAGAGGAAACTTCAGCCTTCCTGTGTTACTCCCGTCATGCAAAATATGGAGGTACTTACAGAATCTCCTGTGGTTAAGTCTGCCAGGTCGTCAATGATAGAGCTTCTGCTTGCCAATCATCCGCTTGATTGTCCGGTTTGTGACAAGGGCGGCGAGTGTGAACTGCAGGATGTAACATTTAAGTTTGGTCCGAGACAGAGCCCTTTTGATGAGCGTAAACGCAGGTTCAATGAAGAAGACTACATATTGAGTCCTGTCATCATTCAGAATATCAACAGGTGTATTCAATGCAAGAGGTGCGTGCGGATATGCTCTGAGGTAGTCGGGGCAGGGGTGCTTGGGTCAATAGGCCGCGGTGCAGGGACTCAGGAGACGAGCTTCGTTAAGGAATATCTGGATTGTGATCATTGCGGCAATTGCATAGAGGTCTGTCCTGTCGGCTCTTTGATGAACAGGCCATTCAGGTATAAATCACGGCCATGGGATCTTACCGGTGTTGAAACCGTATGCACTTTCTGCGGGACCGGATGCCAGTTGACGGTACAGGCAAGGAAAGGAGAGGTCGTTAGGGTAATCTCCGACCCTGAAACCGGCATAAATAATGAGACCCTGTGTGCAAGGGGGAGATTTGGTTATTCTTTCATAAACAGTCATGAACGGCTTGTCACTCCGTTTGTAAGGGTTGATGGAAGACTTGAGCCTGCTACATGGGATGAGGCTATTGATGCTGTCAGTGCGGGATTAAACGGGGCTTTAAAAATGGGAGAGAAGATAGGCGGCATTGCCTCAGCCAGGCTTTCAAATGAAGAACTTTACATGTTCCAGAAGCTTATGCGGGTTGCGTTAAAGTCCGGCAATCTTGATGCAGGGAGCCGATGGAATAGTGATACTGTCAGAGACTACATTGATGTCATGGGACTCTATAGCGGCGGAGTATCTCTCTATGATGCCTTAAAGGCGGATACACTGATTATAATAGGTTCGGGCATCTCAGATGAGAACCCCGTGACTGACTACATAATACGGAGGATATCCTCATACAGAAGGTTGAATATAATAATTGTATCATCCCGCGGAATGAGACTGGATAGTTCGGCCAGGATGTCGCTTCGCTGCAAGCCCGGTGCAGAAGGTGAAATAATTGAAGCTATTACAAAGGCTATAGCCGGCCAGGTTAAAGGCGATTCAGACAAGGCCGCCGCCGATGCGGCAGAAGTTATTAAGAGCTCAAACAGCGTATCGATAGCAGTTGGAACAGATGTTCTCAGGATTGCTAATGAGTTAAGCTATTTGAACAGCCTCGCTGTAACACTGAAGGGGCTTGGCAAGGATGTAAAACTTATCCCTCTCCTTGACCGCGCCAACCAGAGAGGTGCCTGGGATATGGGCGTTCATCCTGCATTTCTTCCGGGTTATAAAAGCGCAGGTGATACAGGATTGGGTTGCGAGGGTATTGTCAGGTCAGCAATTAATGGAGAGATCGGGGCGCTCTATTTAGCCGGCGAAGACCTGGCATCTGATTTTCCGGATGGATTAGCTGCAAGAGAGGCGCTTGACAAGGTTAAATTTCTTATTGTTCAGGATATGTTTCTGACGGAAACTGCAAAGATGGCTAATGTCGTCCTTCCTTCAGCAAGTTTTGTCGAGAAGGAGGGTACGTTTACCAATCAGGAGGGCCGTGTTCAACGTCTGAGGAAGCTGTATGAACCACAGGGTGATGTGAAGGCTGATTGGGAGATATTCTCATCTGTAGGAGAGGCAATTACCCCGGCATTCGGTGTCAGATCAGTCTCTGAAATATTCAATGAGATCAGGGAAGTTGTCCCGGGGTATCGTGATATAAGTTTTGAAAGCCTGAATGGTGACGGGGCAATGCTGCAAATTTCACGTCCTGGTGATATGGAGTCAGCAGTCAGTGGACGGAAATCAGAAGTCAGGGGTCAGAAATCAAGGCTGCAGGAAGGTGACACCGAGTATCCGTTTACTCTGATTACAGGAAATTATCTGTATCACTCGGGAAGGCTTTCACTCAAGGCTGAAAAGCTCATTGAAATAATGAGTGAGGCCATTGCTGAGTTGAATGCAGAAGATGCAATGTCACTTGGCATAACGGAGGGGGTAAAGATCAGGGTTAAGAGTAATTCTCATGAGGCATATTTAACGGCCAGGATAAACCCGGGTACAGCAAAAGGTGTGGTGTTTATCCCTGAGAATTTTACTGATGTTTATGTGAATATGTTTTTTAAAATGGGAGAAGGATTCCCAAGGGTTAAGGTTCAGCTGCCGTAGACGGCAGCGCCGGTAAAAAAAGGAGCTTTATATGATAGAGCCTAAGTCACTCCGGGATATAGATTTTTTATCAGACCTCAATGATCAGGAACTTGGTGTCTTGTCCAAGGTCTTAAAAGAAGAAGTGTATGCTACTGGGACCACAGTCTTTAAAGAAGGAGAAGACGGACAATCCCTTTACATAATAAAGAATGGTGAGGTCAAGGCGTGCAAGACATCACCTGAAGGGGATCTTCTGACCCTGATGCTGCATAAGGATGGTGATATCTTCGGGGAGATGGCATTTCTTGATGGTAAACCGAGGTCGGCTACTATAGTTGCTATTGCAGACACCAGGACCTACATTCTCGATAAAAATGATTTTGAAACACTGATAGATAACCATCCAAGGCTAATGTATAAGATCCTCAGAAACATTGTTTTTCACATTCATACAATTGTAAGGGGAATGAATTCAAGGTATCTCGAAATGATTAATTATATGTGGGGGAGAAAAAGATAAGTGTTTGATCTGATTAATATGAATCCTGTGCTATTGACGATTCTGGAAGTTCTGCTGATATGCGTCAAGGTAGTAGTTGTCTCCCTGATCCTGTTTATGCTGCCCCTGCCGCTGACCTACATGGAAAGAAAGGTTGCAGGCCATATACAGGTAAGGCTCGGTCCCTTCCGTACCGGACCGCATGGTCTCCTTCAGCCATTTGCAGACATGCTAAAGCTGATCTTCAAGGAGGATGTAATCCCTGCGCAGGCTGATAAGTTCCTGTTTAAGATAGCGCCTATCATAGCAATGGTTCCTGTCTTTGCCGTATACGCAACCGTGCCGTTTGGTGAAAGTGTCACTATCCCTTACATAGACAGGGAGCTCAATCTTTATATATCTGACATGAATGTTGGTATCCTTTATGTCCTTGCCATAGCAGGTTTGAGTGTTTACGGGATGATACTTGCCGGCTGGGCATCCAACAGTAAATACCCAATGCTTGGTGGTCTCAGGTCATCGGCACAGATGATCAGTTATGAGCTTGCCCTCAGTCTGGCAGCAGTAGGGGTTGTAATGATTGCCAATTCACTCAGCCTTTTAGACATAGTGAAGGGGCAGTATGACTGGCACTGGAATATCATATATCAGCCGGTCGGTTTCTTTATCTTTCTAATTGCCGGAATTGCTGAGATAAACCGCATACCCTTTGATATGCCTGAGGACGAGGGCACACTTGGCGCCGGCTATCATGCTGAATACAGCGCGATGAGATTTGCATTCTTCATGCTCACTGAATATGTGGCAATGGTTACGATTTCTACTCTTGCCGTCATTCTTTTCTTCGGCGGATGGGATGGACCTTCCTTCCTTCCCGGGATAGTATGGTTCGTGTTAAAGGTTGTAGCATTTATATACTTCTTCATGTGGGCAAGGTTTACATTCCCGAGATACAGATTTGATCAGTTGATGACAGTAGGGTGGAAGATATTATTGCCATTATCATTATTGAATATACTGATTACAGGGCTGGTGATATTATGAGCAGCAACATCAAGTCAAATTTCAGCATAGCAAAAATTCTAAAGAAAGTTTTTTTTATAGACCTCATCCAGGGCCTCGTTGTCACTTTTGGTTATACGTTCTCCAGGACAATAACCATGAGGTACCCTGATGAAGAGACATGGGTTCCCTATCAGAGGTTCAGAGGCCTTCATACACTAAACAGGAACAAGGAAGGCAAAGAGTTATGTGTGGGATGCGAGTTATGTGCGAAGTCATGCCCGACACAATGCATAACTGTTATCCCGATGGAAGACAAGACAGGAAAGGGAATCGCAGACAGGGTTGCGGCCAGATGGGAGATAAATCTCCTTCGCTGTATGTTCTGCGGTCTTTGCGAGGACGCATGTCCGACAGAAGCGCTCCGGCTGGGCAGACAGTATGAGCTTGCCAGTAAGTCCATGCAGAGACAGTTTCGCTCCAAGGAAGAGCTGCTTGCTCCGCAGGCAATACCGTTTGATTTTGAAGGCGGTGTTATTGTTAAGGCACGACTGGAGAGGAATGAAGACGGGGCTGTTGTAAAGGTTGATTTGAGTTCACAAAAGAGGTGGTGGTAATGGCCGAGATGGTTTTCTTTTTCATATTTGCGATTATTGCGGTAGTCTCGGCAGTGGGAGTTGTGACACTGCGGAATCCGGTGCACAGTGTCTTATCTCTTATGGTATGTTTCCTTCAGATGGCGGCGCTGTTTGTGCTGCTGAGGTCTCCATTTCTGGCCGCTATTCAGATATTTGTATATGTCGGCGCGGTCCTTGTACTCTTCTTATTTGTAATAATGATGCTTGATATACGTCAGGCAAGTATGAAGAGGTTTGTTTCAGGCGGACAGTCCTGGATCATTGCCCTATTGGTAATTCTTATTGCGGAAATGATTTATATTTTGTCCAGGAGCAGCTTTGCAGATATGGCAGTCTCTACATCAAGCAGTATTGACGGCAGCGTGGAGGAAATGGGTATGGCATTATTTACAACATACCTCCTTCCGTTTGAAATAATTTCAATGATACTTCTTGTAGCCCTGCTTGGCGCAATTGTATTGGGAAAAAAGGAGCTGAGATAGCATGGTCCCTTTGTCATGGTATATAATTTTAAGTTCTGTCCTTTTTATAATAGGTACAGCAGGTGTATTGCTCAGGAGGAACATACTTATAGTGCTGATGTCAGTTGAATTGATGTTAAACTCAGTTAACATCAACCTTATTGCATTTTCGTATTATCATCAGAACCTGAGGGGACAGGTATTCTCCATATTCGTTATAGCTGTTGCAGCAGCTGAGGTGGCTGTAGCGCTGGGTTTATTAATTGCTCTGGTTAGGAACAGGTCAGCGCTCAATGTTGATGAGATAAGGACAATGAAAGGATGAGTAAGTGGAAGTAATAGAGTCAGTAAGACCGCTTTTAGCGCTATCAGTTCCCTTCATAGCCATGTTTGTGGTGCTGGGATTCAACAAGATGCCGAACCAGCGGGACATCACGTCCTTTGTTGCAGCCATTATAACGTTTCTGATAGTAATATCCATGGCGCCTGTTATCCTGTCTGGTAAAAACATAGAGTATTCGCTGTTTACTGTCATGCCTGGCATTGCCTTTAAGTTCAGGGTGGATGCCCTGGGCATGGTCTTTGCCACAATAGCTTCATTCCTTTGGATCCTGGCTTCTGTTTATTCCGTTGGTTATATGAGAAGCAGCAGGGAGCATGCTCAGACAAGGTTCTTTGCATGTTTTACTGTAAGCATATTTGCTGCAGTAGGCGGCGCATTTTCAGCCAACCTATTTACGCTCCTTGTTTTCTATGAGGTGCTGAGTCTTGCAACATATCCTCTCGTATATCATAAGGAGACGCCTGAGTCATGGGCAGGGAGTAAGAAATATATAGTATACCTGGTAGGGACATCGAAGACGTTCCTGCTGGCAGCAGTTGTCCTTACCTTCTTTATAGCAGGCAACCTTGATTTCGCACCAAGCGGACTGCTGCAGAATGCGAATGCATCACCGCTTCTTCTGACAGTGGTCTATATCTGCTTCCTTGTTGGTTTTGCCAAGGCGGCAATCATGCCGTTTCATGCATGGCTCCCTGCGGCAATGGTGGCGCCGACACCTGTCAGTGCGCTTCTGCATGCAGTTGCCGTCGTTAAGATGGGCGTCTTTTGTGTTCTTCGAGTGGTATTTCATGTGTTTGGCGTTGATCTCCTGCGTGATCTGAATCTTGGAATAGCGACTGCGTATGTAGTCTCGTTTACGATAATCCTGTCTTCTATTTATGCCCTTACTCAGGATAATCTTAAGAGGAGGCTTGCATATTCAACTGTCAGCCAGTTATCCTATGTGGTGCTTGGGGCGGTATTGCTGACACCGAGCGGTATGCTCGGCGGTATCGTGCATATAGCCAATCACGCCTTTTCAAAGATTACACTCTTCTTCTGTGCCGGTTCAATTTATTGTGCTGCGCACAAGACAGAGATCAGCCAGCTGTCAGGAATAGGGCGTAAACTGCCATGGACTATGACGGCTTTTTTCATAGCATCATTAAGCATGATAGGTGTTCCTCCCGCGGCAGGCTTTATAAGCAAGTGGTATCTCGCCATGGGTTCCATAGAGGCACATGAGGTGCCGATCCTCGCAGTGCTCCTGGTGAGTACTGTACTTAATGCTGCATATTTCCTGCCTATTACATACAAGGCATTTTTCGAAAAAGAGGGCGGCGGTCACCATAAAGAGTGGGACCACGAATTACATAAAGACAGCCATGGAGATGATCATGGTCATGGAGAGGTTAAGGAGATACCTTTTGTTGCCATACCGCTTGTAATAACGGCTGTGATATCCATCATAGTAGGTATTTATCCTGACTATTTCCTTAGTCTGGCAAAGGAAGTAATTAAGTGAGGGACGACTTCGCAAGAAATCCGTTATCTGATTTTCAGGAGACGATCTATGCTTGAAAAGATTATAAACTTTATAGGGGATGCCAGGAACGCCAGGACAAACAAGATAATCCTGTATATCATACTTGTTGTCGTATTTGCCGCGGATTTCTTTGTGCATCGGGAACATGCCCATTATATATGGGACAAGATACCAGGTTGGGGGGCAGTATATGGTTTTGTTTCCTGCGTCCTCATTATTGTAGTATCAAAGTTCTTTGGACATCAGGGAAAACTGATGAAGAAAGAGGATTATTATGACTGAGATGTTCTTTCATCCATCTATATTATTCATAGCGGGAGCGTTCCTCATTCCGTTATTATGGGGTAAGGTTCAGAAGGTTTATCTCCTTATTATCCCGGCTATAGCATTTTTGATCTGCATAGATGCCTCACAGGGTACCTACGGGGTAGTCAACTTCCTTGGGCATGAACTCATCTTTGCCAAAATAGACAAGCTCAGCCTGGTCTTTTCTTATGTATTTACCATTATGGCATTTATCGGAATGATGTACGGACTGCATGTTAAAGATGCGGGTCAGCACATGGCTGCATACTTATACATAGGGAGTGCCCTTGGTGTTGTCTTTGCCGGTGACTATTTCACTCTCTTCGTCTTCTGGGAAATCATGGCCTTTGCCTCTGCGTATCTGGTATTTGCCCAGAGGGAAGATTCGTCTGTCAAGGCAGGTTTCAGGTATATCCTTGTGCATATAGCCGGCGGTGTATTTCTGCTCGGCGGCATCATCCTTCATTATGCCGAAACGGGTTCCATCCTGTTCGGCCCTATTGAACAGAACGGAAGCGCCGCATTCTATCTTATTATGATCGGCTTCATACTGAATGCCGCGGTACCTCCTCTTCACGCATGGCTGGCAGATGCCTATCCTGAAGCAACTGTTACAGGTGCAGTATTCATGTGTGCCTTTACAACCAAGACTGCAGTGTATGTCCTGGTCAGGGCATTTCCGGGAACAGAGATACTGGTATGGCTCGGCGTTATAATGGCGCTATACGGCGTTGTATATGCAGTGCTTGAGAACGACTGCAGGAGACTGCTTGCCTACCACATTGTTAGTCAGGTCGGGTACATGGTGGCTGGTGTAGGTATGGGGACATACCTGTCACTTAACGGGTCAGTCTCCCACGCCTTTGCTCACATACTATATAAAGCCCTGCTTTTTATGGGTGCAGGCGCAGTAATATATATGACCGGGAAACGGAAACTGACGGAACTCGGCGGTCTGTACAGGACCATGCCGGTTACGCTGACCCTCTACATGATAGGAGGATTTGCGATATCTGCATTCCCTCTCTTCAGTGGTTTTGTCAGTAAATCCATGGTAGTGGCGGGGGCAGCCGCTGATCACAGACCGGTTGTTGCACTCCTGCTGACCATGGCCTCTGCAGGAACATTCCTTCACACAGGCCTTAAACTCCCTTACTACATGTTTTTCGGGAAGGACTCAGGACTGAGACCAAAGGAACCGCCAATGAATATGCTCATTGCAATGGGAATTGCCGCCTTCCTTTGTATTGCCATTGGTGTCGTACCAGGTCAGTTATACAATGTCCTCCCGTTTCCGGTTGACTTTGAACCTTACACTGGAGATCATGTTACCAGTGCACTCGGTATACTAATGTTTACGGCACTTGGCTTCTTCCTGTTACTCAAGAAACTTGACCCTGAACCTACGATTAGCGCTGATACGGACTGGTTCTACAGGAAGGGTACGCTGATATTCATGTGGTTTGCGAGAAAGCCTGTCGGTGCCTGGGAAGGATTTATTACAGAAATTTCCAATACAGTTATAATGCCGTTTATTTATGCGGTAGCAAAACTGGGATTCTGGATTGACAAACACATCGTTGACAAGGCAGTAAACGGAATTGCCGGCATTATCATGTCCCTGAGCGCCGGTGTCAGAAAAGTGCAGACAGGCCTTTTGCAGCACTATGCAGTAGGTATGGTTTTAGGGATAATGGTTATCATCTTTATATTTTCAATATTATAGTGAGGGGATGACGTGATAGAAGCGGTTAATAACAGTATGGGTATTCCGATATTAAGTATCGTAACGTTCTTACCGCTTTTGGGAGCAATTATCCTGCTCTTCATAAAGAATAACAGTGCAGCCCGCTGGATAGCATTGGTCTTTACGGTTGTTGATTTCCTTATTGCCATTCCGATTGTACTGAGTTTCAACAGCACTACTCACCACATGCAGTTTGTGGAACATTATAACTGGATTCCTTCCTGGAATATCACCTACTTCATGGGAATAGACGGCATAAGTGTACTGTTTATATTCCTCTCATCCCTGCTTGGCTGGATATGTGTACTCGCATCGTGGCGGTCCATCCAGCATAAGGTGAAAGAATTCATGATAGCGCTGCTTGTCATGCAGACTGCCATGATAGGAGTCTTCTGCGCCCTTGATTTCTTTCTGTTCTACCTCTTCTGGGAGGCGATGCTTATACCTATGTATCTGATCATCGGAGTCTGGGGTGGAAAGAACAGGATTTATGCTGCGATAAAATTCTTCCTTTATACATTGGCAGGCAGTGTGCTTATGCTTATCGGAATTATTGCACTCTATTTTGCAGGAGGACAGACCTTTGATATCCTGGTGCTCATGAACCAGAATTATACATTCGCTTTCCAGTTCTGGGTATTTCTTTCATTCTTCATAGCATTTGCGATCAAAGTTCCTATGTTTCCATTTCATACATGGCTGCCGGATGCCCATGTGGAAGCCCCTACGGCAGGGAGTATCATACTTGCAGGCGTCCTCCTGAAGATGGGAACTTACGGGCTTATACGATTCAATCTGACGATGTTTGAGGAGGCGGCGAGGTACTTTACACCTCTTATACTGGTCATGTCAGTGATAGGTATAATATACGGCGGATATCTTGCACTTGCCCAGACTGATATAAAGAAGCTCATTGCCTATTCGAGTATAAGTCATATGGGGTTTGTGACGCTCGGGCTGTTTGTATATAATTCTGCAGGCATTGAAGGTGCAATCATGCAGATGCTCAATCACGGTATCACAACCGGCGCATTGTTTCTCTGTATTGGTCTGATATATGAGAGAACGCATACGAGGGAGCTTGCGGACTACGGGGGGCTTGCTAAGGCTGTGCCCGTCTACACTACTTTTTTTACAATATTTGTTTTGTCATCCATGGCTATCCCGGGCACCAATTCGTTCATAGGTGAATTCCTTATCTTAGCTGGTGCATTCGGATACAGTATGATTGCCGGTGCCTTGTCTATTATAGGCGCCCTGCTTGGGGCAGTTTATCTGCTCAGTATGTATAAGAAGGTTGCCCTTGGTGAAGTTAATCATAAAGGCCATATACATGAGGCACGTGATGTCAACATCAGGGAACTGATCGCAATGGTTTCACTTGCAATATTTGTCTTCTGGATCGGGGTTAACGCAGCACCGTTCATGGAGCTGATACATCCATCAGTGAATCACCTGCTGGAACAGCTTAACGCGGCAGGAACTTTAGTTGCTGATGTAAAATAAAATCCCCTCTCCCTCAGGGAGAGGGAAAGGGTGAGGGTGGGTTATTCATGAATTTTGATATAAGCAATTTAATATTCAGTATGCCGGAGATCATCGTGCTGGCAGGGGCATGCCTGCTCCTGATGTTCGACCTGATTCTGCCCAAGGGTCAGAAACAAGTGATAGCTTACCTCTCTTTAGCCGTTGTTATAATAGCAGGGGCTGAGACATGGTTCCTTTCAGACCATATTGCTCATATATTTGATCGTATGTTCATGTTTGACGGTTTTTCAGTATTCTTCAAATTTGTATTCTACATAGGTACCCTGCTTGCTATACTTCTTTCGATCAATTACATGAAGATCGAGGGGGGGAATTATGGAGAATACTATGTGCTGATCCTCTTTGCACTCAGCGGAATGATGATTATGGCCTCGGGTACTGATCTCCTGAGCATCTATGTTGGACTTGAGCTTATGGCCCTTTCCATATATATTCTTACAGGTTTTACACAGCATTACGGAAGGTCCAACGAGGCTGCCATGAAATACATTATCCTTGGTGCATTCTCATCAGGGATTTTACTGTACGGCATGTCTCTGATCTATGGACTAACCGGCACAACTCAGCTGTCTGACCTTGCATTGGCTTTTAAAGGCATGGAAAGCACGGACCCGGCACTGATACTTGCTGTCATTTTTCTTGTAGCCGGTTTTGGTTTCAAGGTTGCCGCAGTGCCATTTCACATGTGGGCGCCTGATGTTTACGAAGGTGCACCGACCTCGATTACAGCATTTATGTCAGTAGGTCCAAAGGCAGCCGCGTTTGCGGCAATTCTGCGCATATTCATAGAGGCGCTTGGGCCGGTGGCAGCCAGCTGGGAGACAATCCTTGCACTGGTCGCAGTCCTTACAATGGCGACAGGAAGCATCTTTGCTCTGATACAGACCAATATTAAAAGGATGATTGCATACTCAAGTATTGCACATGCAGGATATGCCCTGCTCGGTGTTGTTGCTGGCGGACGCGACGGCATATCAAGTGTAATGCTTTACATGCTTATATACACACTCATGAACATGGGAATTTTTGGAACGATCATTCTGATGAGGAAAGGCGGCTTTCGCGGCGAGAATATTCACGAGTATACCGGACTTTCCAGGAATAATAAATTAGCTGCCCTTCTGATGCTGATATTCCTTTTCTCTTTGGCAGGCATCCCTCCGACAGGAGGCTTCGTTGGCAAGTTCTACATTTTCATGGCCCTTGTAAGTAAGGGGCTAATCCCGCTTGCAGTAATTGCTGTAATCTTCAGTGCGGTCTCAGCCTACTTCTATATCAGACTGGTGATGTTGATGTACATGAAGGAGCCAGTTCACAAGTTTGACCTTGAAACGACCCCGTCCAGCGGAATTGCCATTGGTATCGCCGTGGCCGGCACACTCATCATAGGTATACTCCCTTCATGGTTCCTCGAAATGGCCCAGAGGGCTGCATTTCCGATATAGGTTTACTCCCTTAGACAGAAAGGAATTGTAATGAAGCATGTCATCCAACTCACGTTAGTAATCATTCTTCTATTTTCAATTGGCATTATTTCTGAAACAGCATATGCAACCAATGGTTATCAATTGATAGGAGTCGGGCAGGTACAGAAGAGTATGGCCGGGGCAGTTACGGCAGCGCCTCTGGATGCCATGACCGGTATCTCCAATCCTGCAGGAATGGCGCGCATAGGAGAGCGGGCAGATTTCAGCATGGAGGCCTTCATGCCGGTCAGGTCAGTAGACTTCAGTGGAACAGGTGGCGGAAAGACTGAAGGCGGTTCTGAATTGTACGGAATACCATCTGTAGGCTGGGTGGCAAAGGCGTTTAACCGGGAAGACGTGTACTTTGGCGGCGGTATGTTTGCAACATCCGGACTTGGTGTTGATTACGGTGAGGTGTTGATGATGCCTGGCGCTGCACTGGATGCAATGACAGGTACAGCAAATGGAACCCACAGTGATGTTACCTTTGACGGTTTTTCAGGGATCCAGTTCTGGAAGATGGCGCCGACAGTTGCGTGGAATGTTAATGACAGGCTGAGCCTGGGAGCTTCATTGAATGTGGACTATCAGTCAGTGACCATAAGAGAAAAGATTCGTAATGTCCCTTTTAACCCTTCGTCACCTGCCTATGCTCAGGATGACGTTAATCTCGACCTTGGAAGACCAACAAACCAGCTTGGTGTTGGTGCAACGATAGGTATCCTGTATGACATCAATGAAAAAGTTACCGTTGGATTTTCATATTCCAGTGAGCAGGTATTCGGGGACGCAGAATACCGTGTTGGAACAGATGATGTGAAAAACTATAATGGAGCAGTTGGCGCTGCCGGCATCTACAAACTGGACCTCGATTATCCCCAGCAGGCTGCTGTGGGAATTGCCTTCCATCCACATATGAAGTGGTTGATTGATTTTGACATTAAGTGGCTGAACTGGTCGGGAACTCATGATAAAGTAAGACTTAAAGGTCCTTCCAACTCTTTTGATACCAATATGGACCGGATTGGAGATTCAAATCAGACAAATCTCGAATTCGGCTGGGAAGACCAATACATCTATGCGCTTGGTGTTCAATACAAGGCAACCGGTAAACTTGCCCTTCGAGCCGGTATTAACTATGCCAGGGCGCCGATTGACGAGGCAGACGTATTCAATAACCTGATATTCCCTGCTTATGTAGAAAGGCATGTTACCTGCGGTCTTGATTATCAGCTGGGTACTCACTGGGGGATAGGCGGTGCATACAAGAAGGCGTTTAAAGAGACCGTTACAGGTGCAGGTGATGTTCCTGATGGGTTTGCAGCATCAACTCCATTTACAAAGGATTCAGGGGTGAAGACATCACTGGAAGAGGATTCAATCGGAATACTTATTTCATACAGGTTTAAGTAAACAATTCATACACCTCACATGCCATTGGCCAGGTCAGTATATTTCTGATATTGGCATTGACAATCATTATCAGTATTGCTATTGTTCTTATAAGAGTATCATTTCAGCCGGGTTATAACCCTGTGTGCCCGACAGAGAACCGGGCCGCGCTGAGGGAGGATATGGTGATGAAACGAATGATTCAGTGGTTAGGATTGATATTACTGATTCTATGTTTTTCAACTGTTGCCATGGCAGCAGACAAAGGAAAGAGTCCCATCCCCGGGATGACAAAAAACGAGTTGATCAAATTGGCAAAGAGCGCCGCTCCGGCCAGCATTTCCGAAAAGGCTGCTATAATGATTCCAGGAGCAGGCGGAGCACTGGTAGAAGTTGTCAAAGGGACTAATGGTTTTACATGCATTCCTGATATTGACGGCCAGGAAGTTCCGGATCCCATGTGCGGCGATGAGGCGGCCATGCAATGGGCAAACGATCTGATGAGCGGTGCTGCCAGGCCTACTAACACAGTGCCTGGGATTGCCTACATGGCTAAAGGAGGTTGGCACTTCGAGAAGGATGGAAAGATCCTCATGAAGGAGGAACCCGGTTCAAAGCGGGTTAAAGAACCTCCACACTGGATGCTATTCTGGCCTATTAATTCGAAGGCAAGCGGGATCCCCTCCATGCCCAATAAACTGGGAACATACATCATGTGGGACGAAACCCCGTTTGCCCACCTCATGATCGATCAGGACCCGGGCAAATTGAAGTAGAAATGCGGACTCCGATTTCCAGAGGAGGGTCTGTTTTGAGGGGACTCTCCTCTTCATACGAATCTGACTGCCACTTCATTTGCGAATAGAAGTCCTTTTCGTGTAAGCTTTAGATGGTCATTATCATATGACAGGAAATCTTCTCTTATCAGCTCTGCTGTTTCGTCTTCATATGCTGCTTCTATTTTTATCCCGAACCTGTTCTCAAAATCCTTTAAGTCAATTCCTTCCATCATCCTCAGGCCGAGGAACACCGACTCCCCCATAGCTTTTTCCCTGGTCAGTATTTCCTTATCTATAACTGCTGATCCAGTATTTGTTATGAGATGGAGATAATCGGTCAGGTCCGGGCTGTTAGCCATTCTTACTCCCCATCCTTTCCTGTGATATGAGTGAGCAGAAACCCCTAATCCAAAATATTCTCCTCCATTCCAGTAGAGCTGATTGTGCCGTGAGCGTAAGCCAGGGAAGGCATAGTTTGATACCTCATAGTGTTCATATCCTGCTGTACACAATATTTCAATCGCTGCAAGCATCATGTCTGTCTGCTCCTCCTCAGGCGGAAGGACCAGCAATCCCTTTTCCCTGCTGAGATGGAACGGTGTACCTTCTTCAATAGTAAGATCATATGCTGAGATATGTTCAGGATTCAGTGAAATAGCTGCCCTGAGATCATCTTTCCAGTTTTGTAATGTTTCCCCTGCGATAGAATGAATCAGGTCTATACTTATATTATCAAACCCGGCTGTTCTGGCTGATTCAAAGGCGCAGAGCGATTCATCGCTGCTGTGAGATCTGCCGAGATTAGACAGCAAATGGTCATCAAAAGACTGGATGCCTATGCTGATACGGTTAATGCCTGCATTTTTATATTCCCTGAGCCTTTCCATATCAGCGGTGCCGGGATTGGTTTCAATTGTAATTTCTGGGTCATATAATTTAAATCTTCCTGCAATCGAAGATAGAATAACCGATATGCCTCCCGGAGACATGAGCGATGGGGTCCCTCCCCCGAAATAAACTGATCCAATACGAGGGGAATCTGTTTCTCTATACCGTGAGTTGATCTCATTTAATATGGCGCTGACATATTCTTCCTCCGGCACTTCTTCGGGGGTGAATGATATGAAGCTGCAGTATGGACATTTACTTTTGCAAAAAGGGATATGAATATAGATTCCGTTTGTTTCCAATTGTGTTATTTTCTGCGGTTTGATGCTTTTGAAGTATGATTACCTGAAGCCTTCTTAGACTTGTTCTGACTTGGTTTTTTTCCGGAATTGCTGAATGTGAAGCGGCCGTGTAATATGCAACCTCTCATACCAGGCTTGCATGGACGCTCCTCAGCGATCGTACATTTTTCATTTACCTCATGCGGACATCCCCAGTTGCTCATATGGTTTTCCAGG
Organism: uncultured Nitrospiraceae bacterium; assembly: GCA_964611625.1. Lineage (GTDB taxonomy): Bacteria > Nitrospirota > 9FT-COMBO-42-15 > HDB-SIOI813 > HDB-SIOI813 > RBG-16-43-11. Next base: position 45,420 of record CAZTAM010000006.1, read on the forward strand.
ATTACCTGTCCAATCATATATTGCAGATTATTCAATGTCAAATGATCGAATCCAATACAATACATTATCAAACTTCTTCATCGTCATTTACGCAAGGGGGAGGCAAGACGAACCTTACTGCGGATCTGACGCAGACGGCAAACTGGAGGGTTCAGATAAATCAGGGGTTAAAAAGGAATTTCTGGAAAGGGAGAAGATTTATGGAGAAGATTAAAGTCTTCTTTGATACCAACGTGCCTGTATACGCTCATGATGAACTTTCTCCCTTGGATTAATATATCCAGCGAGAGATATTCTGTTAAGAACTATTTCAGTAGCCGCTGCCATAAATGCTGATTCAGCAAAAATATTCGATGTAAGGATAGCCGCCCAGGCGTTGAGTGCTGACGTAAACAATCTTGTGACGTACAACATTAATGATTTTGTTGGTATAGATGGGCTCACTGCTATGTTGCCAGGAGAAATTATAGCAGTAGTCCAGGGAAACAGGAAAGATAACAATGATCAGCAGTATCAGGAGTAAAGAAAGAAATTTCCCTTGCCTGCCGGTGTCCGTTGGTTGGATAATTATAAAAGGATTATCTATATAAAGGAACGGATCCCCCCATGCCGTGAGGAGCCCTGCCCGACATACCGGCCGCCAATGAAATCAAGGTATGTGCTTGAAGTGAATGCAGGCCTGGCTGAAAAGGAGCGCCTCGTCCCGGGCTCTCAACTCTCCTTTATAACCTCCGGCCTAACACCTTAGAACGAGCCGGTTTATGACTCCATATGTTCTGCGGAGGCCTGACTGAGAGTAATTGCATATAGTAGATTACAACATCCGGACTTTCTATCAGGCTGGTTCTATTATGCATCTTAACGGATAGCCTTCCTTCTGAGCCAGGGTGTGAGTCTGCTGCTGGCGCAGCTCAGCCTGTTCCAGCGACATGACAGCCACAACTGCTGAACCCTTGTGATGCACCTCCAGCATCAAACGAACTGCTGTCATTTTGTCTCTCTTAAAAACCATCATTAGTATTTTTATGACAAAATCCATAGTGGTCACATCGTCATTCAGAAAGATTATCTTGTAGGGAGGGATCAGTTCGAGATTGGACTCATTACGACTATCAATTTCGGTATCTGGTAAGACTATAGCGGCCATAGTTCAATATTATAATACTTACCCCCCCTGCGTGGTCAAGTGGCTATCCCCCTCAACTTACCATAGGCTGTTGAGTAAGACTCCGCGGTATCCTTCCTCTATCATAGAGGTGTTTCAGCATAAGGTATTCCGGATGTTACTCAAGGAGGGATTGATCACCGAAGCCTGTCCTGAGCGATGTCGAAGGAAGCTGGTTCGGATGACTGTGTCCCTCGAACGATTGACATATGACCGGAAAAACCAGCAGGCCTGCTATCAGGGTGTCACGTCCCAGGTAACCGGTGCCACTTCATTCCCAGATATTCGAGACCACCATTTTATCCTCTCCGCTCTTTTCCTGTTGGCTGAACATCTGATGAAAACCGCCAGCAAAACCAAGCTTTACCCCTATACGTTTTCCGTCTGCATCGGGATTTCCTGCTATGACCCAGAAAATCCCGTTTCTATCGACGAGATGCTCCAAAAGGCGGATAAATTGATGTACGAAGAAAAACGTTTCAGGAAACAACCTGCTTAAAAACTCCCTCCGTTATTTTATTTTTTTGACGTGCAACAATTTTTAATTTGAACACTAATAAAATTTCAAACTGACCCAATACCCTCAATTTGGTGGTTCACAATTTCCTGCACAGATGTGATATAATACTTAGCGATTATTGCCCGCAAGCACCTGCAAGCAGGTCAAAATAACGCAAGTTGTAACGCATTGATATATAAAGGAGAGATGGCCGAGTCCGGTTGAAGGCGACTGCCTCGAAAGCAGTTCTGGGGGTAACTCCAGCGGGGGTTCGAATCCCTCTCTCTCCGCCAAACAGGACTTTCGGAAAAAACTGATAGAGATTGCCACGGAGTCTTTCGCAATGCAAAAAATTACCCCGCATTTATGGTTTGACAAGGAAGCAAAGGAGGCAGCAGGTTTTTACACTTCGCTCTTTGAGAATTCTCGAATTACACACACCTCAACTATTCATGACACCCCTTCCGGTGATTGCGATATCCTCTCTTTTGAACTCCGCGGTCAGCCCTTCATGGCCATCAGTGCCGGACCGTATTTCAAGTTCAATCCATCAATATCTTTTATAGTTAATTTTGATCCGTCAAGAGATGAGAACCCGGGAGAAAATATTGATGCTGTCTGGGACAAATTATCAGAGGGAGGTACCGTCCTCATGCCGATTGATAAATACCCTTTTAGTGAGCGATATGGCTGGATTCAGGATAAATACGGCGTGTCCTGGCAGATGATTCTGACAAATCCCGAAGGAGAGGAACGGCCTGAAATTGTGCCAGCGCTCCTGTTTACACAGGATAAATGCGGTAAGGCAGAAGAAGCAATATATTTCTATACATCTGTATTTAAAGAATCAAAAAAAGGAGCACTTGCCCGTTATGGTCCAGGACAGGAACCAGATAAAGAAGGAAATGTAATGTTTGCCGATTTCAAATTATCAGGTACCTGGCTTGCTGTGATGGATAGCGCGCGTGCACACAACTACACATTTAATGAAGCGGTTTCTCTGTTGATTCCCTGCGAGTCGCAAGAGGATATAGATTACTACTGGGAGAAATTGTCTGCTGATCCTGAAGCCGGGCAATGCGGCTGGCTTAAAGACAAATTCGGCGTGTCATGGCAGGTTTGGCCGACAGTTCTGGGCGAGATGATGAAAAATGGCACGCAGGAACAAATTGACCGGGTGACTCAGGCATTTCTCTCCATGACGAAGTATGATATTAAAACTTTAAAGCGGGCATACGAAGTCAAATAGGAATTTCCTCCCGGGGAAATTGCCTGGCAAAATGCACTGATAGTAAACAACTTATGGCAAGAGTAGAAAAGAGATCTCATGGTTTATTTCGCTGGGTGCTTGTTATTGCCATCTGGATATCATTGATCTCGACTGATAGTGCGGCCCTGTCAAAGGATACATTAATAATTGAGGAAGATGTAACCCTGCTGGAAATAGAAACTCCTGACGGCAGGGAGGGGATTATTACAAAGATGAAAGTAAAGGGGAACCTTAATCGTACATGGGAAGTTATGACTGATTACAATGCCCTGCCGGACTTTATCCCTGACCTTAAGGTCAGCAAGGTGATAGAGAATAGAGGCAATGAGATTATCCTCCATCAGGAAGGAGAAGCGGGTTTTCTAATGTTCAGATTCAGTGTCGGTGTTACTGTTAAACTTATAGAACATTATCGTCAAAAGATTTTGTTTACAAAGATTGATGGTGACTTTGAATTCTTCGAAGGCGAGTGGCATATCGAACCGCTTGGCAGCAATGAAACATTGATAGTCTTTAGTCTGGCGGCACAACCTGACTTTTATGCCCCGAAATGGGTCATAAGGTCTATGATGAAAAGAGCCATCCCCAAAGGGATGAAGGCATTGCGTGACAGGATAGAAGGAAATGACCCATAAGAAAATCAGAATATTTGACGTTCCGGATTCTTGTCTCTTGACCTTATAGTCTGTTTCCAATAGAATTGCATAGTACAATAAGACGGCCGGAGAGGTACCCAAGTACGGCTGAAGGGGCGTGCCTGGAAAGCACGTGTGCTGGCAACAGTACCGTGGGTTCAAATCCCATCCTCTCCGCCATGATAATTGCTGTGCAATTTCCGCTTATGGCTTATAGCTTATAACCTTAGCGTGTCTCCTTTACGCAGCCGGGAATGGGGCAGGGGGCTGCGCAACAGAGGCTTGCGAACCCCGACAGGTCCGGAAGGAAGCATCGGTAAGTAATCACCTTTGTGTGCCGCAGTTACTCTTGTTCAATCCCGGTTGCGTAAAGGAGACAGGTTAATGTTGAAGAAATTCCACAGGTATAAACCAAAAAGATTTTTTTGCAGCATGTAAATGGTATTATGAGCTATCAGGTCCTTGCAAGAAAGTGGCGTCCCAAATCCTTCCAGGAGCTTACAGGACAGGAACATGTATCAAGAACAATCGAAAATGCTATTACGGCTAACCGTATAGCGCATTCATATCTCTTTTCCGGCGTGCGTGGTGTTGGGAAAACGACTGTTGCACGGATTTTGGCTAAGTCGCTTAATTGCTCTGATGGCCCCACGCCTGTACCCTGTATGAAATGCGAGTCATGCAGGGAGATTACGGATGGTTTTTCTGTAGACGTAATTGAGATAGATGGCGCTTCCCATACTGGAGTAGACAGCATACGGGAACTTCAGGAAAATGCCCAGTATGCTCCCATGAGGGGCCGGTATAAGATATACATAATTGATGAAGTTCACATGCTCTCGACCTCGGCCTTTAATGCCTTGCTGAAGATACTGGAAGAGCCTCCTCCGCATTTAATCTTTATATTTGCCACTACGGAACCTCACAAGATCCCCAATACAATACACTCGAGATGCCAGCATTTCCAGTTTCGGAGGATAAGTTACAGGGAGATAGTGCAGCGGCTTCGGTTTATTCTTAAGGAAGAAGGGATAGAGGCTGGAGAAGATGCGCTATCTGTAGTTGCCAGATCTTCTGATGGCAGTATGAGGGATGCACTGAGCCTTCTCGACCAGGCTATAGCCTATACGGGAGGCAGCCTGACTGGAGGGGATGTCTCATGGATATTGGGTCTGGCGGATAACATGACCCATCCGTTTGTCCTCCACATAATAAATAAGGATTCAGCAAAGGCCTTACTTATAATTAAAGATGCTATTGATGGTGGTTATGATGTCAGACAATTCTGCGCAAACATCGTCGGGTACTTGAGGGACCTCATAATGGTGCGGCTTGGTATGGGTGCGGAGGTTATAGATTTACCTGAAGAGAGCATAGAAGAAATGGCTAAAATCTCAGAGAATGAACAGGTAGAAGACCTGCAGAGGCTTTTTACCATATTCTCGAAGGTACTTGATGAGATGAAGTGGTTTCCTTATCCCAGGTTTTCTCTCGAGATGGCAGCAGTAAGGGCGGCAAATATGAGGCCTGTTATTCCGGTTGATGAGATTCTTGGTAAGTTGGCTGAATTAGAGCAAAAGCTCATCAAGGGTCAGGGAATGCCCGGGACATCGGGGACGGAATTTAATTCTGTCTCCACAAAGTCGGCTGCCGCGTCTCGCGGGAAGGAGATCCCGAAACAAGTTCGGGATGACAGTCTGAAAGTGGATGACCGGGATAAAGCGGATGACAGCGACATGGTGGGGATGAGACATTCTGATGAGACGGGAGTCCTTTCAGTGCCGAAAGATTCCCGGCTTACCTCACTCTGGAAGAGCATACTTAACGACATACACCACAGCAAACCGAGCCTTGCTTCCTATCTTGAACAGGTATCTCCTTTAGGTTATGATAATGGTACGCTTACTGTTGAAGTCAGCGGAAGTTCGGCAATATTTATTAATCTAATAGAAAGAAAAGAGAGCAAGGACCTTATCCTTAAGATTGCAAAGAATTATCTGCCTGATGTTTCTGTAGTTGCGTTCACTTCAACTGCCGTGCCAATGAAGAATACAGGCAGTCCCGCATTAAATGAATATGTGTCCACTGTTCACGAAAAACGTCAGAAGGAAGTTGATGATGCATTTTCAGAGCCTATTCTGAAAGATGCTATTGATATCTTCAAAGGTGAATTGATAGAATTAAGAAACAGAAAGGGAGGATAACAGGAAATGTCAAAGAAGATGTTAGGTGATATTATGAAACAGGCGCAGAAGATGCAGGAACAGCTTGCAAAGGTTCAGGAAGAGGCTGCTAATAAGGTTGTGGAGGCATCAGCCGGAGGAGGAATGGTAACAGTTACAGCAAATGGGCGTCAGGAGGTATTATCTGTAAAGATAGAGCGGGATGTGGTAAATCCTGATGACATAGAGATGCTGCAGGATCTGATTGTTGCGGCGACAAATGAGGCACTGAAGAAGGGGCGCGATATGCTGGCCGATGAAATGAAATCGATGACCGGCGGACTCGGTCTGAATATCCCCGGGCTGATGTAGCATGCATAGCGTCACGTCCTTTAACAGGCTAATTGAAGAGCTTAAGAAACTTCCCGGTGTTGGTCAGAAGACGGCGCAGAGATTTGCTTTTTTTCTATTGAAGATGCCGGCTTCCGAGGCAAAGGCGATAGGACAGGCTATTATTGACGTGAAAGATAAAAGCCGGTTCTGTTCTATCTGTAACAACATTACTGAAGATGACCCTTGCTCCATATGCCGTGATGCAAGAAGGGACAGGAGTAAAATCCTTGTTGTAAAGGAGCCCAGTACGCTTTATACTATAGAGAGGACAGGGGGCTATAAGGGGCTTTATCATGTGATGATGGGTGCCCTGTCACCTCTTGACGGTATTGGACCTGAAGATATCAAGATTGAAAGTCTGCTGAGAAGGGTAGAGAATAATGGTGTTGAAGAGCTTATCCTCGCAATGGACCCTGATATGGCAGGTGAGGCGACCGCCATGTACCTGACAAGACTTATTAAACCGATGGGCATTCACGTTACCCGCATAGCATACGGGATTCCTGTTGGCAGTGACATAGAATATGCTGATGAACTTACCCTTGTCAAATCATTGGAAGGACGAAGAGATATATAACAGTTATATGCAGGGGGTTGCATGGTCACAAACAAAAGAAGATATAAGAGGGTAAGTTTCATAAAAGAGATTGATATCAAGTGTCCGCATAATGAAATTATTAGCGCCATAGTAGTCAACATCAGCCGTACGGGGCTTGCCACTTATTGCAATAAAGCGCCGGAAGTCGGGTGTGAGGTAGCGATTAACCTCATGTTTGCTGATGAATATAAAACAGACAGGGCAGAGGTAGTTATAGGAAAGGTATGCTGGGTAAAAACTCTGGAAGACTTCTACGCTGCCGGGATTCAGTTTGAATCCTTAAACGAACACAAACACTTCATGACACTTGCCTATCTCGATTATGCAGAGGGATTTGAACAACCATACATAACCGAATAACAACTCACCTCTTTCACTGGCGGGTGATAACCAGCCATCCGTTCAGGTATCCCTTTTCTCCGGAGGCTGTTTTGTAGTATGGAAAATTTTTGCTGGTTACTTCTACAACTCCATACCATGGATCATAAAAGACAAAGGTGCCGTCAGGATCACGGACAGCACATATGGCAAAATGGTTGCCGCCGCCATTCCATGTAAGCATAGCTATTACAGGAGTAGAAAAACTGACATAGAAATTCAGATAGGAATATACTCCTGACCACGATACGTTTGTGGCTGCGTACGTCTTGACCCCTATACTGTTAAGTACGTTACTCAAATTACATGACGTAGTACCGCTGTTCGAAGGTGACCAGCCGTACGGATATTTCTTCGAAATATCACGGGCACGGGTTTCGTCCGAACGGTCGAGGTGCTTGTAGATTCTTTCGGCCATGGCAACGGCTGCAGGGCCGCATGAGTTATTGTACATCTGAATACATATCCTGTGGTATCTGTTCTTGCTGTCCTTAAAAAATAAATCTGCCATTTGATTTCTCCTTAAGTTTATTTCCTGTTTAAACAACAAGTAAGCGCCGGTAACCTGGCATAATATCTCCGATAAGATGATTGCCCCAAATATGAAATAGGAATATCAAAATATCAAGTTGGATAATAGACCTCACAACTTGATGATGTCAAGGGATAATTAATAATATTGTAAGGATAACCGGACGGTTTGGAAAAATTGAGTCCGGTCCAGTATAATACCATGGATATATCAAAAACTCTGAGCGGTTGTCCGCACAAGGATAAGGAGAAGAAAATGGACAAGAAAAAGTATCTCCCGTTAGAGGTAATTTGCCTTTTTTGCTTTATATGTCTGTCAATTGCAGCATCAGTATACGCTGATACGTCGGACAAAAAGCCGGCATTTAACGGGATGAAAGCCCCTGCAATCGAAAACCGATTTGTTGCCGCAGGAAAGATTACCGATATAATTTTTACACCTGAAGATCATAAAGATATTCGCAGTTTTATTATGGTAATAGAAAAAGTAGAACAGTTAAATGAATATCCAAATCTCGGAACTGAATACTTGGGTAAGACGGTAGAAGTAATATCTGAGGTTGGAATCCCGCCTGCATTCAAATCCGGTGCCCGGGTTCATGTAATACTACGGGTTGCCGGTGATGAGTGGAAGCAATCATTGTATCTGGTAGAAGTGATTGAAAATGAGAAGGAATAATAAAAAAGCCATCTGCTGGCTGATGCTTGCAGCATTGCCTCTATTTCCCTTAGAAGTATTCGCTGCACCTGCCTATGAGGGGCTTGTTGAATTAAAACAACCTTCAGGAAAAGTTTTCAAGGCAAGGCAAAAGGGGGATGAATGGAATAACCATGTTGAAACAGAGGATGGTTATGGTGTTTATAAAAATGCCCTTACAGGGGACTGGCAATATTCGATGCCGTCACCGGATGGCAAGACTAATGGATTGAAGGCAGTCAGGTCTTTATCTAATGCCGTGGTAGGAGAGGTTGATCCTGCTTCGATAGGTATCCCGAAAGGCCTTCGTCCTCAAAGAAAAACACCGGCTGAAATGCCCCGATTGAATGCTTCGTCGGGCCCTGCCGTGCAAAATGATTCGCAAGAGGCACTCCTGGCAGGAGGTATAGCAGAAAGCGCTCCAGTCAGCGGAACTAAGTATCTGCTTGCCATTGGTGTTGATTATTCAAATTCGCCTTCCACCTATTCACCTGAACAGGTACAGCAGCTGCTCTTTGGAACGAACGGCAGCGTCAAGGATTACTATAACAAGACATCCTATTCAGCAGTAACAGTTACGCCTGCAGCTGAATCTAATGGAACAGCAAATGATGGTTTTATCGGATGGCTGCGATTAAGCGGCAGCCATCCGAATACAGGTTCTTCTACAGGGACTTCAAACCAGCAGATTGCTAAGGCTGCAATACTTGCTGCCAATCCTTATATTGACTATTCCCTGTACGATTCCAATGCCAACGGCATTATTGAACCAGCAGAACTTTCAATCATCATTATCGTGGCAGGGTATGAAAGGTCTTACAGTGCATCTTATTCTCCGTCTGTCTGGGGACATTCATGGAGTATGTACAGTGTTGGATACCCTTTAGTAGATGGTAAGACCATACGGGAATATGCGCAATTTGGTGAGAAACATGGAGACCATCTTGCAACGATGGGTATTATGGCCCATGAGATCGGTCATCTTATGTTTTCCTTGCCGGACCTGTATGATACTGATACAAGTAATGGCGACTCAGCGGGTATTGGATACTTTGACATAATGGCGGGAGGCAGCTGGGGAGCTGCATCAGGGGCCTATGCCGGCTCATCGCCGACCTTTCTGTCTGCATGGAGCAGGGAATATCTTTCATGGGGTACTGTGACAGCCATATCTTCAAGCCAGGCTGTTTCTTTCCCGAAGACTGAGGGTAACAGCGCTTCTGTGTTCCGTTTAAATACACCGGACCCTGACCAGTACTTCCTGATAGAGAACAGGCAGTTTTCAGGATATGACACAGGATTTCATCGTGGAACCGGGGCGTCAGGGCATGGCGGGATTGTCGTATATCATATTGATAAGTTAAAGACGAACAGGTGGCCTGCAAACAATGATGTTAACGCCGATGAAACAGATAAAGGAGTAGATGTTGAGGAGGCAAATGAAGGCAATCTGGGATACAGTATGCTGGACACAGGGACTGCCATGGCCAATACAAATATGTTCTACTTTTCAGGGAACAATACGAGTTTTTCTGATTCCGGCAATCCGAATTCGAAACTGAAAAACAGCACCTCAACAGAAATTTCAATTACAAGCATCTCTGTTTACAGCGATTCCATGACGGCCACGGTGACACTGTCAGATTCTGTTGCACCGACAGGTTCTGTCTCCATTAACAGTGATAATATTTATACTAATAACACATCTGTTACCCTGACCCTTTCATGCATTGATACTGGGGGCGGTTGTTTAGAGATGCAGTTCAGCAGTGATAATGCAGTCTGGTCTGCCCCTGAGGTTTATGCAGAGGCCAAGACATGGATACTGGATGACGGAGATGGTGCGAAGACTGTGTATGTTAAATACAGGGACACTGCAGGCAACTGGTCCGGTGTATATAGTGATACGATAGTGCTTGATACCACACCGCCTGTTGTTTCAATTATAACTGTAATCACCCCGACCGATGTCACCACCCAGACTATTGCCGGTACTGTTGAGGATGGCGCAACTGTTTATGTGGAAACCGATACCGATGCCTCTGATGGCGATGCTGCTGTGAATGGAACTACCTGGAGCTATGAAATTACCGGCCTTGCGGCAGGGGTCAATAATGTTATTGTTGCTGCCACTGATGCAGCGGGGAATTCGACGATAGAAACATCGAGGATAGTACTTGATACCATTCAATTCCAATATACACTGACAATCTCAAAGACCGGCAGGGGCAACGGTGCAGTAATATCAACTCCTCCGGGCATTGATTGCGGAGTTGACTGCTCTGAATCCTACACTACGTTTACTGATGCAGATCTTATTGCCATACCTGACAGCAGCTCGATCTTTGCCGGCTGGAGCGGGGACTGTACGGGAACAGATCAATCAGTTTCTCTGGTCATGGATACTGACAAAGCCTGCTCTGCAAACTTTATGCTGGGTATCCGGAGTGAGTATTACGACAACGGTAACCTTACAGGGCCCGCACTGGTACGTGTTGATCCATTGATAGATTTTAACTGGGATACGGGTTCTCCTGATCCTGCCTTAGATGCAGATACATTTTCTGCAAGGTGGAGTGGAAAACTCCAGGCAGATTATGACGAGACCTATACCTTCAGCGCTATTTCAGATGATGGAATACGGCTCTGGATTGACGGACATCTTGTGCTGGATTACTGGAAATCCGGCGGGGTATCAATCAGTGACACAGTAGACCTGACCTCTGGCCTGCATGACTTTAAGATGGAATACCTTGAAGACAGCGGCACGGCAATGATACAACTTTACTGGTCATCACCCTCAACCGCCTACGAAATCATTCCAAATGATCACCTCTATCCGCCGGATGGCTATGGCTCTGCGCCGGTGTTGAACTGGGCTGGTGATTACGGATATTCTGCAGATGGCCTTAATCCGCATGATGGTGATGAAGTCACACTATTTACCTATCGTGTAAGATATACAGATGCGGACGGTGATGCCCCAATGAATGGATACCCGGCAGTGCATATACTTGAAAACGGAATGGAAATCAGTGGAAGCCCGTTTGTAATGGATTATGAGAGCGGCGATTTTTCAGACGGGGCTATATACAGATTTACCGCAACCTTACCGTTAGGTGCAGATTACACCTATTACTTTGATGCAAAGGATGACAAAGGACTTCAGGCTGTGGCTGAACCATCGGTTCCGACACCTGTGGCGCCTCTGGATGCGCCTGATGTATGCAGCTCACAGGGCACATATTACCGGGATTCTGACGGGGATGGCTATGGCGATCCTGAAGTGTATTTGACGGTATGTACACAGCCGTCGGGTTATGTATCAAACAGCGATGACTGCAGTGACAGTAATGCATTGGTAAAACCAGGCAGTGAAGAGGTGTGCAACGGCATTGATGACAATTGTAATGACCTGGTGGATGAAGATATTGCTTTTTCTACTTACTATCAGGATGCGGATGGAGACACTTACGGGAACGACTCAATTGCAATAGAGGCTTGTTCACAACCCGCAGGATATTCATCAAACAGCACTGACTGCAATGACAGTAATGCCTCTATCAGACCAGGGATTGCCGAGGTGTGCAATGGTATCGATGACAATTGCAATGGGCAGGTTGACGAAGGCCTGGTGTTTTCAACATACTATCGGGATGCGGATGGAGACGCATACGGGAACGCCTTTGCATCAACATATTCATGTACCCGGCCATACGGGTACGTATCAAACAACTCTGACTGCAATGACAATAAAGCATCTATCAGACCCGGGGCTGTTGAGGAATACAATGGTACCGACGACAACTGCAATGGCCAGATAGATGAGGGGCTTTCTGTTAAGAAAACTGTCCCTGAAATCACCGTTACCCCTGTAACCATTGCCTTCGGAAGTGTAAATGTTGATTCAAGTTCAGACAGGAGTGTGTATATTAGAAGCGATGGTGATGCCAGCCTGATTATTGGCAATATTACAGGTGCATCCGGATCATTCAGCAAGGTGTCAGATAACTGCTCCGGTCAGACACTGTCCCCTTCCAGTGGTTGTACCATCACGGTAAGATTCTTACCGGTATCGGCCGGTGCGTTTAACGGAAGTATTGATATACCGTCGAATGATCCGGATGAGAGTCGCGTAACTCTATCTATTACTGGTACGGGTGCCGCAGTGGGAAGCCCAGATATTGATATCCTTCCGTCGCGGGGAATTAGTTTTCCAAATATTATGGCGGGGGCGACCGCTGATCAGGAGATAACGATCAGCAATAATGGAAATATCCCTCTGACTATCTTAAGCAGTACCGCACCCACTGAACCCTTTAGCATAGTTGCCGGGGAAGACAACTGCTCTAACCAGACACTTGCACCCAATCAATCATGCATAATGAAGATCAGGTTTACACCGGCTGGATCAGGGATTTTTAACTCAGACTTTGATATCAGGTCCAATGATCCGGATGAAAACCGTGTGACAGTAAATGTGAGCGGTTCAGCAACTCCAAATAACAATAATCCCCCGACAAAACCTGAACTTGCTTATCCGACAAATGGGGCAACCGGCGTAATGACTACTGTTACATTTGAGTGGGACAGGTCAGGCGACCCGGATGGCGACCCGGTCAGTTTCAAACTTTATCTTGATACAGACCCGGCATTTGCGGGAACGAGTCCAAGGATTATTGCCTCTTCATTAGACGGCAATAGCGCTTCCATGGCCATGGGATACCCAATCGGCATTATGGGATTGTTTGGGGTTATGGCAATTGGCTGGATGCCCGGAAACAGAAAGAGGATGAGTCACTTGCTTATTGCAGTTATCACGGTCACAGGATTAATCTTTACATCATGCGGCGACGGTAAGGTTGTGGAGAATAACAATAGCGGCAATAAGGTTTATAATGAGTCATATTCAATTGACAAACTTCTGCCGGATACAACCTATTACTGGAAGGTTGTCGCCGACGATGGCAAGGGGGGTATGACAGAGAGCGATACTTACACCTTTACGACAGGTCATTAAACTTGCCCAGGTTAAAACAACGCTGACACAGCCAGTTCCGCTCTCATCTCCTTCGGGATATCGCTGTCATCAACAGAAGTCGTATCGGGTGACAACGAGGCGCCGATGTCAATATTGAGCAGCCAGAGGTTGAGTCCCAGGCCTGCTGTGTAAACCATGCCTATATCACTTTGTGCCAGGTTTTGATATGCGCCGGCCCGCAGCTGCAATATTCTAAAAAGATTTACTTCCAGGCCTCCACCGAGGTTTTGTGACTTGTAATTCCCGGATATTGTCGTGTCATTTTTTGTCAGATCAAGGTCCATGGCTAAAGTAACAAAACTCAATGGCTTGAATGCGAGGCCTGCCCTTAACTGAGCGCCTTCCTTGATCTTGCTGTCGTCGCTGGAACCGGGTCGCGGTTTCATATCGAATTCCGGAGAGTTAAGGTTGTGGCCCACCAGGCCAACCCTTAGATCATCGCCGAAGCGGTAGAGCAGCCCGAGATCGACCCCGAAGTTCTGGCTCTCCATATAGTCATCCTGGGCATTACTGAGCTTGTCGCTGAAATCCTCATCAAATACCTCCTCTTCCCTGTTATAGACGCGCGCCTTCATATATTTAACAGTCGCACCAAAGGCGAGGTCTTTGGTAAGGGAATATCCGTAAGTGACCGGGACCTCAGCCACAAATATTCCCTTGAAGATAAGGGTAGATTTGTTATCTGCCATAGATCCGCCCTCGTCAGACGCATCATCACCTACCCTGGCAACGTTCTTAATAATATCAACAATGTCGTCAGGTATAGTCTGACCGTTTTCTTCTGACTTCGTGAGCCCGTTGTCAATCGCGTTGATGAAGTTGGCGCTTTGCGTATCTGTCCAGCCCAAACCTGTTAAATAACTATTCAGATCATCCTGCTGATCGACAGTAAGTGTATTCGGGGTACCAGAGAGCGTCCCTGAAAGACAGACAGGTGTTGAGCATCCATAGTTCTCCGGGTCTGTAAACTCAGTAATAAAATCACCTGTTGACGCTGGCGATATATTCAAAAGATCTATGTCTCCCTTAGCGGCAATGTCCGAGAATGCATATCCGGCAATTCCAAAGTGAGATGCCTGGACCCGCAGTCCTCCATTTACTGTGGCGCTCAGTGCCCTGTCCGGGTTGTCGTCGAATTCCCTGAGGTAATTGACCAGATTCAGGAAGTTCAATACATTATTTTCTGCAATTTCACCTTCGCTTACGGTATCGAACTCAATCTCGGTTATGTTATTTAGAATCTCACCAAGATCTTCATGCGTCCGCACCCCGAAACCGGCATCAACGGATGCACTCCATGTTCTTTTTCCGTACTCTCCGCCATCTTTGTTCTTAAAGAAACCAAAGGCAGCAGGGTTCCAGTAACCAGCCGACGCATCATTGGCCGCTGCCACACCTGCCCCCCCCATTCCCAGGGCCCTGGGGCCCACTATCGTCCATTCCCGGGCGGCTCCGGGACAAGAAAGTAAAAGGACTGACGAAAAAACAGTTATAAGCACGAAGAAATATTTTTTGAACATTAATACACCCCCTTTTTGGAGTCGTAACCAGAGTTTTGGTTAAATTAGAAACCCTGCGGCAAGCTGCAGGGAATAAGCAAGTTAATGAGGTATATCTTTCATTATGTCATAAGGCATATCTGCAAACTGGTTTTAATACTAATCACTACGGTCAATGGTGTCAAGAAGATTTTCAAGGAAATATATGCATGAGCTTTAACATTGAAGGCTATTGACACATTAAAAAGTTTAATGATAATATCAGGACTGTAATTGACAGGTGCAGGTATCTATCAGCGTCAACTCATTATCAAATTCCTTGCCTCAGGCTTCTATACAGGCTACTTTCCTGTAGCTTCGGGAACAATTGGCAGCCTTGTCGGTATCCTGGCCTGTTTTCTAATTCAGGATATCTCATTTACTTCATATGCGATAGTTACAATACTTATTCTGATTGCAGGTATTTATATCTCTGGAGAGGCAGAGAAGATTTATCAGGCAAAAGACTGTTCGTACATTGTCATTGATGAAATTGCGGGGATTTTTTTTACATTCTTATATCTTCCAATGGATATAAGTTTTCTGATAGCTGGTTTTCTGGCATTTCGTTTTTTTGATATTCTCAAGCCATTTCCCATCAGATTGATAGACGAGAAAATAGAAGGCGGTTGGGGTATAATGTTTGATGATGTATTAGCAGGTATATATGCCAATATTCTTATAAGATTAATAGGATGGGGTACAGGATGGCTGTAAGGAAAGACATGGAGTCCATTGAAGTGATAATAAGCAGGCTTCTTAGAAAGAGGGGGTGGAGACTTTCGACTGCGGAATCATGCACAGGCGGGTTGATAGGACACAGGATTACTAATGTTCCAGGAAGTTCTGATTATTTTGATGGCGGGGTGATTGCCTATAGTAATGATGCAAAGAGGGATTTGCTGAAAGTACCTGAGGAGACGATCAGGACTTATGGCGCTGTCAGTCGACAGACTGCAGCAGCCATGGCCGATGGCATAAGAAAATTGAGGGGTGTTGAGGTAGGTGTGGGAGTCTCCGGCATAGCCGGTCCTGGTGGGGGAACAGCAGCAAAGCCTGTTGGCCTTGTATATATTGCATTGTCCTCGCCGGTTCGTGTAGAGTGTAAGGAGTTCAGGTTTCATGGGGAACGGGAGATGATCAAGCTGCAGGCCTCTGAAGAAGCACTGAGTATGATAAGAATAATCCTGGAGGAACCTGTGGTTGTATAATAAATTTTAAAGGCGGGTATATCAATTGCGCTGCTTTATCGCTGTATTGCTGCCTCATGAACTGAAGGCTAAAATATCCGGTATTCAGGAGAGGTTGAAGGCTGCCGGTGCGGATATGTCCTGGACCAGGCCGGAAGGAATGCATTTAACGCTTAAGTTTCTGGGTGATATAGAAGAGACAGAGCTTCCTGAGATTGAGAAGGCATTAATAGCGGCAGTTGATGGTACATCACAATTTTCGCTGAGTGTTTCAGGAATGGGGATATTTCCTGATATGAGAAGACCTAGGGTCGCCTGGGTTGGTTTGAAGGAGGAAGGTGATATCCTTATCAGACTTCAAAAGCGTGTTGAGTCAGAACTGAAAAAAACTGGCTTTCCTGCTGAGGGAAGGAGATTTACGCCACATATAACATTAGGGCGCATTCGGTCTGACAAGAATATTGAGAAATTGTTAAGGCTGATAGATATTGAAAAGAATAGTTGCTCAGGCGGATTTGAGGTGTCTCGGGTAATCCTGATGAAGAGTGAATTAAAGCCTTCGGGGGCTGTTTACTCTGAGTTATGTTCCATTATGCTCAGCCCCTGAGCTCAGCCGCATATGGTGAAATTCAGTAAATCTCTAATAATGAAGCAATGAAAGGAGAATTAACATGGGTGAGAAAGATCAAAAGATGAAGGCACTGGATTTAGCCCTTTCACAGATTGAGAAGCAATTTGGCAAAGGCGCTATCATGCGTCTGGGAACTGGTGGCGTCATGGCGGATACTTCCGTAATATCTACGGGTTCTTTAGGTCTTGATATTGCACTTGGAGTCGGGGGTATGCCGAGGGGCAGGGTGGTGGAAATATTCGGCCCTGAATCATCTGGCAAGACCACCCTTTCCCTTCATGTAATTGCAGAGGCGCAGAAGAATGGCGGGGTGGCGGCGTTTGTTGATGCCGAGCATGCGCTTGATGTCGGGTATGCAAGGAAACTCGGGGTAAATATAGATGACCTCCTGATTTCACAGCCGGATACAGGCGAACAGGCGCTGGAGATAGGGGAGACGCTTGTAAGGAGCGGCGCAATAGATGTTATTGTCGTGGATTCCGTCGCTGCCCTTGTACCGCGCGCTGAGATAGAAGGTGAGATGGGTGATTCACATATGGGACTTCATGCAAGACTGATGTCGCAGGCTTTAAGAAAACTGACTGCAGCAATCAGCAAGTCAATGACTACAGTGATTTTTATAAATCAGATCAGGATGAAGATAGGTGTGATGTTCGGTAATCCTGAGACTACTACCGGGGGTAATGCTCTGAAGTTCTATTCATCATTAAGGCTTGACATCAGGAAGATTGAGACGATAAAGGAGGGACAGGATATCACAGGAAATAAGGTACGCGTTAAGGTTGTCAAGAATAAACTTGCACCGCCTTTCAAACAGGCAGAGTTTGATATTCTGTTTAATGAAGGTATCTCAAGACTTGGTGAATTGATTGACCTCGGAGTAGATAAGGGGATAATAGAGAAGAGCGGTTCATGGTATTCCTACAAAGGCGACAGGATCGGCCAGGGCAGGGAGAATGCCAGGCAGACATTGAAGGATAATGCGCCCATGGCCAAGGACATAGAAGTCAGCATTAAAGAGGCGTGCGGCCTGCAAAAGATTGAAGCGAAGGCGTCCGAAAAGAAAGGATAGGAGAATGCCATGAACATAAATGATCTTTTGGCAACTGTTGTTGAACAATATGCGTCAGACCTGCATATAAAGGTCGGGAGTTACCCTGTTATAAGGATTAATGGCGAACTAAAGTCAGTTGAGAGTGCAGGGAAGATCACACAGGATGTTGCGTCGGCGATTGTTTCTGAAATGATGAATGACTCACAGAAGAACCGCTTTGAGGAAAAGAAAGAGATTGATCTTTCATACAGTGTATCAGGCCTTGGACGTTTCAGGGTGAACGCCTTTTATCAGAGGGGCTCAATAGGCATGGTGTTTCGGGTAATCCCGATGAAAACAAGGAGCATAGCAGAGCTGGGTTTACCGAAGATACTTGAAAAGCTTTCCCTGGAACCACGGGGGTTTATCCTGGTGACAGGGACTTCGGGGAGCGGAAAATCGACAACACTTGCTGCCATGATCGACCATATAAATACATATAAGACGAAGCATATAATGACTATAGAAGATCCCATTGAGTATCTGTATAAAGATAAGAAGAGCCTGATTAATCAGCGTGAAATAAGGCAGGATGCAGATACATTTGCACATGCACTCAGGAGTGCTTTACGACAGGACCCAGATGTGATACTTGTCGGGGAGATGAGGGATTTTGAGACGATATCTACTGCAATTACGGCGGCAGAGACAGGGCATCTTGTATTGAGTACCCTCCATACAGTAGATGCGGCGGAGACTATAAACAGGATTGTCGGCATTTTCCCACCATATCAGCAGAAGCAGGTTCGTTTACAGTTATCCTCTGTGCTAAAAGGGGTTGTATCTATGCGATTAGTGCCAAGGGCCGATGGAATGGGGAGAGTTCCCGCAGTAGAGGTTATGGTCGCAACAGCGACTATTCGCGAATATATATTGGATGGAGAAAGGACAAGAAAGATTCATGAAGTGATAGCAGCAGGGGCTTCCCATTACGGCATGCAGACCTTTGACCAGTCGCTCTATAAATTGTTTCAGGATAAGCTGATTACATATGATGAGGCGGTAATGCGCTGCAACAATCCTGATGATTTTGCATTGAAGGTGAAAGGGATCCAGTCTGACAGTGATACAAAATGGGAGAAATAACACGGGTGATGAATGCAGAAATGCAAGGGTTGCTGCCTTACGGATGCTTGGTTTATGTGACAGGAGTAAGAAGGAACTTATTGAGAGACTGCTCAGGAAGGGTTACTCTGAGGCAGTAGCAGGAGATGTTGCCGATGAAATGGAATCTCTCGGGTACATTGATGACCGTCGTTTTGCTGAACGGTTTGCGTCTGATGCCGTTAATAGAAAAGACGCTGGTCCGCAGATGATAACCTCAGGGCTGCAGAAAAAAGGGATTTCACGGGAAATAATAGACGATGTACTGGTAAAGGTTTCCAGGGACTATACTCAGGCAGATACTGCCCGAAGGGCGCTGGGCAGGAAGCTAAATAAGGGGGGTGTCCCGCGGAACAGGAATGAGATCAGGAAGTTGTCAGATTACCTTAGACGAAGAGGTTTCTCATATGATATTATTAGAGACGTTTTGAAAGGGATAGAGCAGGATGATGACATCGTCTGATATCAGAAGGTCTTTTTTTGAATATTTCGGGAAGAATGATCATACAGTTGTTGCGAGTTCGTCTCTTATTCCACAGGATGACCCGACGCTGCTTTTTACAAATGCCGGCATGGTGCAGTTTAAGCGTGTCTTTACCGGTGAGGAGGGGAGGAGTTACAAGCGTGCAGTCACAATACAGAAGTGCCTGAGGGCAGGAGGCAAGCATAACGATCTTGAGAACGTAGGATTTACATCGAGACATCATACCTTCTTTGAGATGCTCGGCAATTTTTCATTCGGTGACTATTTCAAGAAAGAGGCAATAGGGCTGGGTTGGGAGTTTCTGACCAGTATCCTTGGACTCCCTGCAGAGAAATTGTGGGTCTCAGTATATAAGAAAGATGACGAGGCGTATGATCTTTGGAAGAAAATGATCGGTATTCCGCAGGAAAGGCTGGTTCGTCTTGGTGAGAAGGATAATTTCTGGCAGATGGGAGATACGGGGCCATGCGGGCCATGCTCTGAGATAATAATAGACCAGGGGCCTGGTACAGGATGTGGAAGACCTGAATGTACTGTAGGATGTGAATGTGACAGATACCTTGAACTCTGGAACCTTGTCTTCATGCAGTATGATAGAAAGGCATCAGGAGAACTCATGCCGCTTCCACGTCCCTCCATTGATACCGGTATGGGACTTGAGAGGATAAGCGCCGTTGTTCAGGGTGTTAAGAGTAATTATGATTCTGATCTCTTTAAGCCGCTTATAAATGCAATTGCAGGGAATGCCTCTGTATCCTATGATTCTGCACACGGCGTATCTATAAGGGTAATTGCAGACCACATAAGGGCAGCGGCTTTTCTTATCAGCGATGGTGTCATGCCCTCTAATGAAGGACGCGGGTATGTGCTCAGGAGGATAATCAGAAGAGGGGCGAGGCATGCGAGGCTTATCGGTATTAATGAACCCTTTTTATACAGAAATGCAGACCATGCCATAGAGATGATGAAAGGGCACTACCCTGAACTTTATATGAACCGGCAGATCATCTCTACTGTAATCCACAGAGAGGAAGAAGGCTTTATTTATACACTTGAGCAGGGTATGAAGATCCTTGACGATGTAATTCAGAACGTTAAGGAGAAGGGGTCAAATACCATACCCGGGGATATATTATTTAAATTGTATGATACCTATGGGTTTCCATTGGATATTACAACAGAGATAGCACATGAGAATGAACTTGTTCTGGATGAAACAGGTTTTCGGAGTGAGATGGAAAACCAGAGGGAGCGTGCAAGGCGTGCATGGGTCGGGCAGGAGAAGATAAAACCAGTTTATCAGTCACTGAAAAGATCAGTCACAACCAGTTTTGTCGGCTATGAAAAGATTGAGTCAACCGGACGGATAGCGGCCATTATAAAAGACGGGGTTAATGTCGAAAGGGCATCATCCGGAGATGATATTGAGGTTATTTTTGATAAGACCCCCTTTTACGGGGAATCAGGCGGCCAGATAGGTGATAAGGGTGTCGGTATAGGGCCGGGAGGCGGCATAGATATTGTAGATACGATAAGACCACTCGATATCATCATCAGCAAGGCAAAGGTAACAAACGGTTCAGTAAGTGTAGGAGAAGAATGGGTTCTGAAGGTGAATAAAGGACTTCGGAGTGGTGTTGCGAGGAGTCATACAGCTACTCACATGCTGCACGCTGCATTGAAGCAGATCCTTGGGGGACATGTCAAACAGGCCGGCTCTCTTGTGGAACCTGACAGGCTGCGTTTTGATTTTACACACTTTAAGCCGTTATCTTCGGGTGAACTTGAAGAAATCGAGGGCATATTAAACGAGAAGATCAGGGATAATGTGGCGGTAGTTACAGATGTCATGGATATTGATAATGCACTAAAGGGCGGCGCTACTGCCCTTTTCGGAGAGAAGTATGGCGATGAGGTCAGGGTCGTTCAGGTGCGGGATTTCAGTATGGAGCTTTGCGGCGGGACGCACTGCAAGGCCACAGGAGATATAGGGGTTATTAAGATAATTTCAGAGAGCGGTATAGCTTCCGGCGTCAGGAGGATAGAAGCATTTACGGGCGAGGCGTCCCTGAAACATTTAATCGAGACAGAGAATATGTTACAGGATATTTGTGAAAAAGTTAAGGCCACTCGTGATGATGTTGGTGCAAAAGCGGATAGGCTTGTTTCCACGATCAGGGAGCAGGAAAAAGAGATGTCCAGGCTGAAGGAGATGCTGGCGGCTTCAAAGGCAAAGGATATAGCATCTGAAATCCGCGAGGTTGCGGGGATTAGGGTACTCTCGAAAAAGGTAGATGGAATGAGTATAGATGAATTAAGGAATTTCGGCGACTCTCTTCGTTCGCGGATTGGATCTGGAGTTGTATCTTTGGGCGCGGAGGTTGACGGCAAGCCGGTTATTATAGTAATGGTAACGAAAGACCTGACAGGAAGGTTTAATGCACGCGATATAATAAATGAAATTTCAGGTCTGGTGGATGGCCGCGGTGGGGGAAGGCCGGATATGGCTCAGGCCGGAGGAAAAAGACCCCAGGGGTTGAATGAGGCAATTAATAAGGTGACAGAAGTGGTTGAGAAAATGGCAGGAAAGGCAGAGAATTAATAATCGCAATACGGACGGCTTCGCAAAAAGCTCCATCTGCAAGGCGCGCAAATGGAACTTTTTTTGCGAAGCCGTCACGAAAGGAGGTTCGTAATGATTGATGTTGTTCGAAAGGCGTTATTAGCAGGTCTTGGTGCTCAGGAGAGGGCAAAAGAGTTCGTAGAGGAGCTTGTTAAGAAGGGAGAATTGAATCAGAGTGATGCAGCAAAGTTGATGAATGAGATGATAGCAAAGGCTGAAAAGAGCAGTGAGGAAATAGACAAGAAAATTAGTGAGATCGTAGAAAAAACCCTTGATAAGCTCAATCTGCCGGGTAAAAAAGACATGGAAAAGCTTGAGACAACTATTAAGGAGCTTTCCGACAGGGTGAAAAATCTGGAATCGCGGTAGATTTCGGCTCAGTAGATGCGTATACTTGCCTTAGACGTGGGAGATAGAAGGATTGGGGTTGCTATTAGCGATGAGCTTGAAATAGCAGCCCACAGTCTAACTACTATACAACGTTCAGACCATAGCACGGTTATTGCCAGAATCAAACAAATCATCGAAGATTACATGGTAGACGAAATTGTTGTCGGTATGCCAGTTATGATGAACGGCACTATGGGCATTCAGGGTGAAAAAGTATCAAAATTTGTGGAAGAACTGAAGAGCGAGGTTACTATTCCTGTGATATTCATGGATGAACGGTTAACTTCACGTTTTGTTGAAAAGGTATTAATAGATGCTGATGTCAGCAGGAAAAAAAGGGGCAAGGTCATTGATAAGCTGGCTGCAGTGGTTATATTGCAGGATTATCTTAGCCTCAGGGATAAAGGAAATAAGCCATAGCAATGAGCACCGAGTTTGGGGGATATCCGGGTGAAGACTAACCGGTTCAATACTGTCATCGGAACAATAATCATCCTTTCACTTCTCATTTTATTGGCAAGCTTCAGCAGCCTCTTTGCCATGAAAAGCAGTAATAAAGAGGTTCACATATTCGAGGTGCCTGAGGGGGTAACAGTAAGGTGGATTGCCGGCAGTCTCGAAAATGAAGGTATTATCTCCAGCAGGACCCTGTTTATGCTGGCAGGGCGTCTATTGTTGTCTGATACAGATGTAAAAGCTGGAGAGTATCTTCTAACTACCGATATGAGTCTTATTGAGGTAATCTCAGCCTTCAGGAATGGGAAGGTGAACTATCGTACAGTGACAATACCGGCTGGCGCCAAGATTAACATGATCGGCGAAATTCTTCAGGCTGAGGGTTTAATTGACAAAGAAACATTCAGACAACTTACCAGAAATCAGGGTTTAATTAAAATGCTGAATATGGAATCGGATATAGACAGCCTTGAGGGATTTCTATATCCGGATACATACTACTTTATTAAGAGTAGTACGCCGGACAGGATAGTACGAAAGATGGTGTTGAGGTTTCAAAAACTTTTCACGCCTGAAATGATACGCAGGGCTTCTGAACTTGATATGAGCGTAAAAGATGTAGTAACGCTTGCATCAGTAATTGAAAAAGAGGCAGGGAGTGAACATGAACGTCCTCTGATATCTGCTGTTTTTCATAACAGACTGAAGTTAAAAATGCCGCTTCAAAGTGACCCGACGGTAATTTACGCACTCGGGGAAGATTTTGACGGAGATCTCAAGAAGAAACATCTCAGGTTTAAGTCGTCTTATAATACATATTTACAACGCGGACTTCCCCCGGGCCCTATAGGCAGTCCTACTATTAATTCTATTCATGCAGCCTTATATCCTGCAGATGTTGATTATCTCTATTTTGTGTCTATGAACGATGGAACTCATTACTTTTCCAATAACTTTGATGAGCATGATAAAGCGGTATCTGTCTATCAGAGGTCTCTTGCATTAAAGAAAACCAGGAATTAACCGGATAAATATATGTAAGTGCGTCCGGCTTGACACCCTGCAAGGGAGTATGTTAGCGTCCATATGATCAGATTGGAGGAACAACCATGGGAAAAAAGATTCTTGTTGCGGACTCAGATAGTGTAGTTCAGCAGGTAGTATCATATTTCCTGAAGTTGGAAGGGTACGATGTAGAGGCGGTTGGTGATGGTGTATCTGCAATGGAAGCTATAGAGAAGATTCTTCCTGACATCATCATTATGACCCCTGATCTTCCGGGAATTAACGGAGTTGAAGTTAGTCATTTTGTCATGGACAACCCGCAATATAAAACTACTCCTATAATCTTTCTTTCGGAGAGTGAGGAACCATTACTGAATAACATCCCTGATTTATCACAGAGATTTGGAATTGTAAACAAACCTATAGATCCTACTAAACTTGTTAACACAGTAAAGGAGTATCAGGAAAAAGGGCCGGTTCCTGCAGTAGAAATAGAAGAATCTTTAAAGAGTATAGAGGAACTCCTTGGATGGGATGTTCCTGAAACCAGGTTGGTACATAAAGATGAAGAAGTCCTTCGGGAAGAAACCAGGGAGGGGACTTTTGATGTATCAGATATGCTGGCAGGGGTAATTAAGGTTTCGGAGAAAGTGACAGAAGTCAGCGCGGAGACTCAGTCTGCGGAAGGACCTTCAGGATATAACCACGAACCCATAAACCCCTGGCCTTCAGGGGATGAGGGAAATGCCCTTACTGCTGAATGGGGTATACAGATGGACCAGGGGCAGACAAATGAATTTGAATATGAAGATGTAGATGCTGACTTTACAGGAGGTACGAATTTGGGGATGACCCCAGGCGATACTGACTTTACAAATAATGCAGGAGTTGAGACTGCTGAGCATGTTGAGGCAGATCTGAAAAGCAGGATAACGGATGAGATGATAGAGCATATGCTGAGGAAGATAGCTGTTGATATTGTTGAAAGGGCAGCTAAAGAGATTGTGCCGGATATTGCAGAGAGAGAGATAATAAAAGAAATTGAGCGACTTAAAGGTATTGAATAAAACATACACTCCTGGAGAGGTAGAAGAAAAGTGGTATAAATCCTGGGAGGATGAAGGTTATTTCCATGCAAGTTACAAGGAAGGCCATCCAATATTTTCTGTAGTAATCCCCCCACCGAACATTACTGGATCACTTCATATGGGACATGCCCTGAATACCACCATACAGGACATTATTGTAAGGTGGAAGAGGATGTCAGGATTTAATACCCTTTGGCTGCCTGGAACAGATCACGCCGGTATTGCTACTCAAAATGTAGTTGAGCGCGAGATTGCCTCTGAGGGGAGCAGCAGAAATCAGTATGGCAGGAAAAAGTTTATTGAAAAGGTTTGGAAGTGGAGGGAGCAATACGGCCGCACAATTGTCTATCAGCTGAAGCGTCTCGGCGTTTCCTGTGACTGGAGCAGGGAGCGTTTTACAATGGATGAGGGGATGTCAGCGGCTGTACGTGAGGTATTTGTACGACTCTACGAAGAAGGACTGATCTGCCGTGATAGTTACATAATAAACTGGTGTCCGAGGTGCATGACGGCATTGTCTGATTTGGAAGTCGAACATGAGAGTCTGCAGGGAAAGTTATATCATGTGCGCTATAACCTGACTGATGGCTCAGGTTTCCTGATAGTGGCCACTACAAGACCTGAGACGATACCAGGGGATACAGCTGTTGCTGTGAATCCGGGGGATGACAGGTATAGAGATTTTATAGGTAAAACCCTGGTTCTGCCAGTTATTGGCAGGGAGATACCAGTTATTGCAGATGATGCTGTTGATATGGAGTTTGGTACCGGGGCATTGAAGATAACCCCTGCCCATGACCCGAATGACTTTGAGGTTGGCAACAGGCATGGCTTACCAAGGATAAAAGTCATGGATGATGATGGTGTAATGAATGATGAGGCTGGGCCGTATAGCGGGATGGATCGTATTAAATGCAGGAGTTCAATACTTAAAGATATGTCAGACAGTGAAAGTCTGATTAAGGAAGAGGACTATACCCATGCAGTAGGCCACTGTTACCGGTGTAAAACGATAATTGAGCCAAATATATCAAAACAATGGTTTGTCAGGATGAAGACACTGGCTGCCCCGGCAATAAAAGCGGCAGAGGATGGCACTGTCCGGTTTATACCAAAGGGATGGGAGAACACATATTTTGAATGGATGAATAATATTAAGGACTGGTGTATTTCAAGGCAGATATGGTGGGGACATCAGATACCTGCCTGGTATTGTAATGTTTGTGAGGGTGTTACAGTGTCCAGGACTGACCCGTCATCATGTCAGCATTGCGGTAGTACTGATATATGTCAGGACGGTGATGTGCTGGATACCTGGTTTTCTTCAGCCTTGTGGCCGTTTTCAACGCTTGGATGGCCGAATGAGACAGAAGACCTTAAGCGTTATTATCCGACCTCTGTTCTGGTGACCGGGTTTGATATACTCTTTTTCTGGGTAGCACGAATGATGATGATGGGTCTTAAGTTTATGGGTGAAGTGCCATTCAGGGATGTATGCATACATGCCCTGGTGAGGGATGCAGAGGGGCAGAAGATGAGCAAGTCCAGGGGGAATGTCATTGACCCGCTTATTATTATGGACAAGTACGGAACTGATGCCCTCAGATTCACGCTTGCCTCAATGGCCTCTCCAGGGCGTGACATCAAACTATCAGAGGAGCGTATAGAAGGCTACAGGAATTTCGGCAACAAGGTATGGAATGCAGCGAGATTTATATTCATGCACATGCAGGAAGATGCATGTATCATAATTGACAGGACATCGTTAACACTGCCTGACAAGTGGATCTTAAGCCGACTGAACAGTACAGTTAAGGATGTTACAGTTATGCTTGATGAATACAGATTTGATCTTGCGGCAGGCACTGTATACAGTTTTTTCTGGCGTGAATTTTGTGACTGGTATGTCGAGTTTGCAAAGATACAGCTACAGGAAGGCGATAAGAGCAGGGAAAATACAGTTGCGGTTCTGGTTCATACACTGGATAGTGCCCTCCGTATGCTTCATCCCTTTATGCCATTTATTACTGAAGAGATATGGCATCAGCTTCACAGTTCCTCAATCATGTCAGCGCAGTATCCAACTGCAGAAGATGCGATGATTGATAAAACAGTTGAATCACAGACGGATGCTGTTATGGATATAATAAAGAATATAAGGAGCCTCAGGTCAGAATTGAACATTCCGCCGTCCAGGGAGGTTGAAGTCTGCATGAAGATTGAGAACGCCGCATTAAGGGGACTGATTGATGGACAGATGAGCTATATCAAAAGATTGTCCTCTGCAGGCAGTGCTATAACCGGAGCTGATTTAAAAAGGCCTGAGCTTTCAGCTATTATGGTATTTGCGGGAGGGGAGATCTACATACCCCTGGCAGGCATTATCGATATAGATAAAGAGAAGGGGGGCATGGAAAGGAAGTTAAAGAACATTAACGATGAGATATTCAGGATAGAGAATAAACTTTCCAACCAAAGTTTTATAGAAAAAGCGCCGCAGGAGATAGTCCGGAAAGAGAAGGAAAAGCATAAAGAGTTGATGGATCAGAAGGAAAGAATTACATCAAACATTGCATGGTTGAAATAATCCGCCGGTATTATGATGGATAACGAGCCTTTGTTGCCAGATATGCAAACAATAATAGACATTGCCCTATCTGAGGATATAGGTCATGGCGATATTACTTCATCTATTCTCATACACAAGGACATTACAGCCAGAGGTGTTATAACCGCAGAAGATAATATTGTTTTAGCAGGGCTTTCTGTTGCACAAGAGGTGTTTAACAGACTTGACGAGAATGCGGTATTTGAGGGGCTTGCATCTGATGGGAGTTTGATTAAAGCCGGTACTCTTATCGCTCGTGTGTCCGGTAATGGCAGGTCACTCCTCACGGGAGAACGTGTCGCCCTCAATTTCCTCCAGAGACTCTCCGGCATTGCTACGCTGTCCAGAATGTATGCAGATGCAGTACGAGGCCTGCCTGTACGTATTTCAGATACCAGAAAGACAACGCCTGGATTACGGAGTCTTGAAAAATATGCCGTAAGAACAGGCGGCTGTTTTAATCACAGGTATGGTTTGTCTGATGGTCTCCTGATTAAGGAAAATCATATAGCCCTGACCGCCGGAATTGAGGCTGCTGTTTCCATGGCGAAGACGAAGTGTCCGCATACTATAAAGGTTGAGGTTGAGGTAAAAAGCATTGAAGAAGTCAAAGGAGCTTTAAAAGGCAAGGCAGATATAATCATGCTGGATAATATGGATTTAGCAATGATGAAGGAAGCCGTCAGTATTATCAGGAAGCAGAATGACAGAGAGATACTTATTGAGGCGTCAGGAGGGATGAGCCTTGAGAGGGTGCGTGATGTTGCCTTGACAGGTGTTGATATAATATCTGTAGGGGCCCTGACCCATGCAGCGGCATGGGTTAATATCAGTATGGACATTGAGAAGAAATGAGGCAGACTGAAAGTATAAACGATCTGATAGTAGAAATCTTCAAGAACAACAGGGATTGTTTTGTATCCGGCCAGGACATAAGCAGGAAAATAAATATTTCGAGAACTGCAGTATGGAAGCACGTTGAAGGTTTGAGGAAAATGGGGTACTTGATTACCAGCATCCCTTCAAAAGGTTACAGGCTTGTTGAAATACCTGACCGTATCTCTCCTGACAAGATTAAACAAAAAATCAAGACACAGATAATCGGAAACGAGATCCTTTTTTTTGATGAAGTTGATTCGACCAATGACGTCGCAATGGAGAGCGGGGCAAAGGGATTGTCAGAGGGCCTTGTTATTCTGTCAGAGGGACAGTCTCATGGAAAGGGAAGAATGGGCCGTACATGGGTGTCTCCCAGGAATGTTAACATCTATGTTTCAATATTGTTAAGGCCTGGTATATCACCGCAATATGCCCCTGTGATGACGATGATGTCTGCTATCTCGACATCACGGGCGATAAAAGAGGTG
Source organism: uncultured Nitrospiraceae bacterium (assembly GCA_964611625.1). Lineage (GTDB taxonomy): Bacteria > Nitrospirota > 9FT-COMBO-42-15 > HDB-SIOI813 > HDB-SIOI813 > RBG-16-43-11. The sequence continues at coordinate 74,366 of CAZTAM010000006.1, forward strand.
ACAGGTCTTGAGACAACTATAAAGTGGCCGAATGACATCCTTATTGGGAAGAAAAAGGTAGCCGGTATCCTTACGGAGATGAATGCTGAACAAGAGAGAATAAACTACATAGTTGCAGGGATAGGCATAAATGTTAACATGAAGAAAGAGGACTTTCCTGAAGACATTAGAACGCCTGCTGCATCTCTTGCAGAATGTCTTGGCAGTAGAGTGGATCGTACGAATCTGTTGTCGACGCTGATTAATATACTGGAGCAGGACTACAATGAACTTAAGAATGATGGAATTAAATCAATCTTTAGAAAATGGCGTAAGGGCTGTGATATACTTAACAGGCGTATTAAGGTATGTCTTCCGGGTGAGGAGGTAACAGGAGTGGCTGAGGATTTAACACCTGAAGGCGGACTCATAATGAAACTTGACGGAAGCGGAAAAAGGGTTATATATGCAGGAGATGTTTCAATCCTCTGAGGTTTCTTATGCTTCTTGCTATAGACGTTGGAAATACAAATATAGTGTTCGGGTTATATGAGAAAAATAATCTTGTTGATTACTGGCGAATTAAATCGGATCAGCATAAGACTGCAGATGAATACGGGATCTTTTTTCTCGAGGCGGTTAAATGTGTAACTGCTAAAGTAAGGAAGATAGATACTGTTATTATTGCCTCTGTGGTGCCGCTTCTTTCAACTACAATACGGAAGATGGTGGAAAGATATTTCAAGGTTACACCCATGTTTGTAGACGAAAATACCAGGACAGGCATCACGAATTGCTACAAGAATCCAAAGGAAGTAGGTGCAGACCGTATTGTCAATTCTGTGGCAGCCTATACTATTTACGGCGGAGCTGCTATAATAATTGATTTTGGAACGGCTACAACCTTTTGTGCAGTAAGCCGAGACGCAGAATATCTTGGCGGCGTAATAGTACCCGGAATCATGATTTCTCTTGACGCGTTATCACAGAAGGCGGCAAAGCTTCCAAGGATAGCACTTGAACTGCCGGCTTCAGTTATAGGAAAAGACACTGTTTCAAGTCTTCAATCCGGTGTAATATATGGTTACGCCGGCCTTGTAGATGAACTGGTCAGTAAAATAAAAAAAGAGATGGGTGGAGAGCCATTTGTTGTCGCCACAGGCGGGCTGGCCGAGATTATAGCCGCACATACTGTGAGTATAAAAGAGATAAACCCGATGCTTACATTAGAAGGGCTTAGATTGGTGCATGATATGAACGCGCATGCGCCGCAGCCACTATAAAGTTGAAGAACATCCAGCCTTACTTCTTCTACGTCTCTCAGGAAAGTATGGGGATAGGATTTTCACGTTAAGTAAACGGAGGTAAGTATTATGCAACAGAACTACTCAGATGATAATAGCAAGACAGCAGCAGGGGATATAAATAACGGCACGCAGAATATGCAGGACGAACAGTCTGCAGGTGAAGAAAGTGTTGTCTCTATGCGTGAGGCCCTGGAGAAGAAAGAGGCCGAGTGCAGAGAGTTACAGGATAAATATGTGCGGGCTGTTGCAGAAATGGATAACTTCAGGAAGAGGATGAACAGAGAGATGAATGAGTCTGTGAAATTTGCCAATGAGAAGATACTTGGCGACCTTCTGACTGTGGTTGATAATATGGAACGTGCGATTACCCATACGAGGGAAAAAAAAGATTTTGATTCACTTATAGATGGTCTTGAATTAACCATGAAAGAGTTTAAGGGGGTATTCGAGAGATATGGTGTACAAACTGTCGAGTCAGTGGGGCATGTATTTGACCCCTCAAAACATCATGCTGTCGCAATGATAGAGTCGGATACTCATGGAGAAAATGTTATAGTAGAGGAATTTAGAAAAGGCTATCTTCTAAACGACAGGGTATTGAGGCCATCACTTGTAAGTGTAGCAAAAAAGAAGGAATTGGAGTAGAAGTATATTTATATTTAGACTTGAAACCCGCCATTATGATGATTATATAAAATTGGGTTGAATTATCTTAATAGAGGAGGATTTTTATTATGGGAAAAGTTATTGGTATAGACCTTGGAACTACAAACTCATGTGTGGCGGTTATGACTGGCGGAGAGCCTGTTGTTATACCCAATTCTGAGGGAAGCCGTACAACGCCATCTGTTGTTGCTTTCACTGAAAAAGGTGAGAGACTGGTTGGGGCTATTGCTAAACGTCAGGCAATCACTAATCCGGAAAATACGATATTCTCAATTAAAAGGTTAATCGGCCGCAAGTTTAATGCCCCGGAAGTCAACGAGGCTAAGAAGCGGCTTCCATACAAGATAGTTGAGGCACCGAACGGTGATGCTCATGTTGAAGCAAGGGGTAAAGTTTACAGCCCTGCTGAAATATCAGCAATGATCCTGCAAAAGATGAAGCAGACAGCAGAAGATTATCTTGGAGAGACCGTTACAGAGGCAGTAATTACAGTCCCGGCATACTTTGACGACAGTCAGCGGCAGGCAACAAAGGACGCAGGACGCATTTCAGGTCTCAATGTACTTAGAATAATAAACGAACCGACTGCAGCATCATTAGCTTATGGTCTTGATAAGAAGAAGGATGAAAGGATAGCTGTTTATGACCTTGGCGGCGGCACTTTTGATGTATCCATACTTGAAATTGGCGAAGGGGTTTTTGAGGTTAAATCTACGAATGGTAATACCTATCTGGGCGGAGACGATTTTGACCTGAGGATTATTGACTGGATAGCTGAGGAATTCAGGAAAGATCAGGGAATTGATCTGAGAAAGGATAAAATGGCCCTTCAAAGACTAAAGGAGGCCGCAGAAAAGGCAAAGATAGAGTTATCATCTTCAATGGAAACAGATATCAACATGCCTTTTATTACTGCTGATGCCTCAGGGCCCAAGCATCTTACCATGAAGCTCACTAAGGCCAAGCTGGAACAGCTTACCGATGATCTGGTTGAAGGTTCTGTAATCCCGTGCCGCCGGGCCATGCAGGATGCGGGAATTACGACAAAAGAGATAGATGAGGTTGTACTGGTAGGTGGTCAGACAAGGATGCCGAGGGTACAAAAGGTTGTTCGTGACTTTTTTGATAAAGAACCGCACAAGGGCGTAAATCCTGATGAAGTTGTTGCGGTCGGCGCTGCGATCCAGGGCGGGGTATTAAAAGGGGAGGTCAAGGATGTCCTGCTTCTTGATGTGACGCCTCTTTCTCTTGGCATTGAGACTTTGGGCGGGGTCTTTACTAAGCTGATAGAGAGAAACAGCACAATCCCTACAAAGAAGAGTCAGATCTTTTCAACCGCTGCAGACAATCAGACAGCTGTTACGATAAAAGTCTGTCAGGGAGAAAGAGAGATGGCCGCGGACAATAAAATGCTCGGGATGTTTGAACTCATGGGTATTCCATCAGCACCGAGGGGTATCCCCCAGATTGAAGTCACATTTGACATTGATGCAAACGGGATTGTCCATGTTTCGGCAAAGGACAAGGCAACAGGCAAAGAGCAGTCTATAAGGATAACTGCATCCAGCGGATTAAACGAGGATGAGATAAAGCAGATGGTACGGGATGCAGAGTCCCATGCAGAAGAGGATAAGAAAAAGAAACAGCTTGCAGAGGTAAGGAATGAGGCAGACAACATGATTTATTCGGTTGAAAAGTCTCTGACTGAATTTGGAGATAAGGTATCAGAGGATGAAAAGACGAGTATCATGGCTGCTATTGATAAAACCAGAAAGGCACTGGAATCAGATGATGCTGAATCAATAAAGAGTGCCATACAGGAATTGAGTACAGTTTCCCATAAGCTTGCTGAGGAAATGTATAAGAAGGCATCCGCGCAGCAGGCAGGTGGAGGTACTGATTCTGGAGCCGGGCATGGTGAAGGGGCCGACTCTGGTTCAGAAGGTAAACCTAAAGAAGATGTAGTAGATGCAGACTTCGAGGAAGTGGATAAGGATAAGAAATAGGAGGTTATTTGTGCATCTTATATTATCGGGGTATGTAAGAATTGGCTAACAAGAGAGATTACTATGAAGTTCTGGGTATCGGACGTGATGCATCAGCTGAAGAAATAAAGAAGGCCTACCGTAAACTTGCCCATCGTTTCCATCCCGATAAGACACAGGGAGATAAAGAGGGGGAAGAGAAGTTTAAAGAGGCAAATGAGGCATACGAGATTTTGAGTGATCCCGATAAACGTAGAAAATATGACACGTTTGGACATGGGATGGGAGGTGCCGGGTTTGGTGGCGGTGAGGGTTTTGGCGGTTTCGGTGATATATTCGAGGATATATTCGAAGATTTTTTCGGTGCTGGTACAAGGAGGGGAAGACGTACTCAGAAGGGTGCTGATCTAAGGTACAACCTCGAAATATCATTTGAAGAGGCGGCCTTTGGTCTTGAGAAAAAGATAAATATACCGAGGATGGAGGCATGTTCTGCATGCAGTGGAACAGGGGCAAAATCTTCCTCAAAACTTTCTGCCTGTCCTACCTGTAAAGGAACCGGACAGGTTAGATTTCAGCAGGGATTTTTTACTCTTGCAAGGACATGCTCCCACTGCAAGGGTGAAGGACGCCTTGTTACCGATCCATGCGATACATGTAATGGCCGTAAGAGGATACAGAAGGAACGTACCCTGTCAATAAAAATACCTCCTGGAGTTGAATCTGGTTCAAGGTTAAGGCTGACAAATGAGGGTGAGGCAGGAATAGATGGAGGACCGCCGGGAGATCTCTACATTGTTATATCCGTAAAAGAACACCCGTACTTTGTGAGAGAGGGGAATGATGTTTTATGCAGTGTCACTGTAAGTTTCGTTCAGGCTGCCCTTGGTTCCAGGATAGACGTCCCGACTTTAAAGGGAGATGTACCGCTTAGCATACCACCAGGTACTCAGCCTGGAAGTACCCTGCATATAAAGGGCAAAGGCATCCCAGACCTCAGGGGCTATGGTACTGGCGATCAGATCGTTTCAGTTGATGTTCAAATTCCAAAGAAACTTACTCCAAGGCAGAAAGAACTCCTCGAAGAATACGCAAAAATTTCCGGTGAGGAAATAATTGCAGGAAGCGGCAGTTTCTTTCAAAAGGTAAAGGACATTTTTTAATACATACCCTTGTCTGTCTTTTTCATCAACAAAAAAGCGTTATCAGGAAATGAAGTGAGGATAACAGGTGAACTGTTAAGGCACCTGCGCAACTCTTTGCGAATAAAGAAGGGAGAGATGATATACTGTGTTGACGAGGATGGGATAAAATATGCTGTCCTTGCTAAATTCACAGGGCAAGATTTGCTCATCGGGGAAATAATAGAAACTGCCGGCAAACAGGAAGTATCCCCAGTCTCGATCCACTTAGTCCAGGCAGTTCCAAAAGGCCCCAAATTTGATTTTATCATTCAAAAGACAACAGAACTTGGCATTAACTCAATTACACCCGTAATTTCAGAGCGTGCGGTCGTCAGGATTGAAAAAGAGAGGGCAGAGGAGAAGTTAAGACGCTGGAAGAAGATTGCACTTGAAGCTTCTCAGCAGTCAAATCGTCTGGATGTACCTGAGATATCGCCTCCAGTTGCGTTTCATGATTATATGGCATCTCTAAGCAAAGGTGACTTGAACCTGCTGCTTTATGAAGGAGAAAGAAATAGGGGGATAAAAGAGGTTTTAAGGGATCATCATGAGGCGCCGAGAGGGGTAATGAAAATCATTTTACTTATAGGTCCTGAAGGTGGTTTTTCTCATAAAGAGGTTGAATCAGCAGTGAAGGCCGGATTCATTACTGTATCATTGGGCAGGCAGGTTCTGCGGGCAGAGACTGCCCCTATAGCAGCCTTATCCATACTTCAGTATGAGTTTGGAATGTAACATCAGCTTATTATAATCCCTGCATAACCTACGACCTGATCATAGTCGCCGCTTACGTCTCCTGAGTTCATATATTTGAGTAATGAAGCTTTAGTGGAGCCCAGTTCTATGGCAGCGTATAACATTGTTACTGCAGGCGCGAAGCCGCACATTGTAATTTGGTACTCCTTTACGGTGTGATGAAGACCTGAGGGGTCTAATGCGAGGATCTTTTCTATTGCCTTCTGGTCTTTTTCCCTGGCAGATATACCTGATTCATAATGAGTCATGTCTGAACTTGCTATTATGAGTACATCCTTCCCGGTTTCCTTAATAGCCTGGCTTATAGCAACTCCAACTTCCCTGCAGACTTCAAGTGCCGTGCTCATCATTGTAAGAGGCACAATATTAAATTCCTTCCTGAAATACTGTAAGAATGGTATCTGCACCTCAAGGCTGTGTTCTCCTTCATGTGCAGAATAATCCTCGGATGCATACCGGGATTTTTCTGTAATAGTCCGTGCAAGTTCGGAATCAATTGATACAGAGCCATTCGGCATGGCCCATACACCTTCGGTAAAAACTGACACAGGTGCTCCAATTCCGGTATGATTTGGTCCTATTAGGATAAATGTCTCGGGGAGGATTAACCTGGAATATACGGCGCCGGCGACAGCACCTGAGTAGACAAGTCCGGCATGAGGGACGAGCACGCCTATAGCCTTTACAGGGTTAGTGTCAGGGTATATAAATTCTCCGACTTGCTTTCTTAAACCTTCAGGTGAACCTTTATAGAAGTGTCCTGAAACTGCTGGATTTCTTAACAAATTGCCTCCTTAAAATCTTAAAGTATTTTATTAGGACAATTAAGGCATTATTTTAATGCTGTGGAAATGTCATGTAAATAAAATATCATATAGCGGGGACAAGCGCAATTCAGAACCCTGCATCAAATAATACTAATATATAACAATATTTATTAACAACAGTGATAAACAGGTTAATGCATCAGGACTTTATCATTGCTGATGTCGCTTACTGTGATACCGAATTTCGGAGTGGACAGGAGATAATCTGTTCTGCTTCGCTGGAGGCTGATCTTGTTTTCGCGGACTAATTTATCAATCGCAAGGAATATAACATTATAAGAATCATCCAGGTTTCCTTCTAACTCTGAAAATGATATGCAACCCTTTTCTTTAACCAACGTCAATATTCTTTCCGACGTTGTGCTAACCTTTGATTCCATAAAACACCTCCTGAGATAGTTTGTTAATCAAATTCCCTTGATAAATTATCACCTCCTTCAAAATGATATGCTACATTTAATGAGTAACACTTTAATTTGTGCTTGTCAACATATTTGAGCAGTACAAATACTTGACAACTTTGAAGCTTTCCTGCTATTTTATATAATCTTTCAGGAGGGGTTTTTTACGATGAAGATCAGGATTAATGGTAAGGATGAGGAGACGAATGAAACATCTGTTCTGGATGTTTTAAAGGCAAGGAATATTGAGCCGAGGATGGTAGCTGTAGAAGTCAATTCTAAGATGATTGAGCGCGATGATTATGGTACTACACATTTAAAGGATGGTGATGAGGTAGAATTTCTCTATTTCATGGGAGGGGGCTTACATGAGTAAGAATATATTCAATAATGCAATTGACCTTATAGGTGATACTCCCATGGTCAGGATTAATAAAATCCCTGGTCTTGCTGGTGGTAATGTATACGCGAAGATGGAGTTATTTAACCCTGGCGGCAGCATTAAAGACCGCATCTGTCTTAGCATGATAGAGGAAGCGGAGAAAGCAGGAAGACTTCGCCCCGGTGATACTATAATAGAGCCGACAAGTGGTAATACCGGGATTGGGTTAGCCCTTGTAGCGGCCGTCAAAGGTTATAAGGCAATATTGGTTATGCCGGAGAGTATGAGTACCGAAAGATTTGGTCTGCTCTCTTCTTTTGGGGCAGAGGTAGTATTGACGCCAGCTATCGATGGCATGAAAGGTTCAATTATTGAAGCTGAGAGACTATTAAAAGAAAACCCTGACTATTTTATGCCGGACCAGTTCTCTAATCCGGCAAATCCGGCGGCACACAGAAGAACAACAGCACCTGAGATATGGGATGTAATGAATGGAGAAATTGATGCCTTTGTTGCCGCTGTTGGTACTGGCGGCACTATTACAGGGGTCGGAGAGGTTCTTAAAGAGCGAAAGAAGAGTGTCAGAATTATTGCAGTTGAACCTGCGTCATCGCCCGTTATCTCCGGCGGTTCTCCCGGACCTCATAAGATCCAGGGGATCGGGGCTGGTTTTATACCTGGTGTTTTAAACAGGGACATCATTGATGAGATAATTCAGGTAACTGATGAAGAGGCATTTGAAACAGCGAAGCTACTTTCGAAAGAAGAAGGTCTTATGGTTGGCATATCTTCCGGTGCGAATGTATTTGCAGCGATGAAAGCGGCAAAGAAATTAGGGGCTGGCAAGAATGTTGTTACGGTTCTGTGTGATACTGGGGAAAGATATATAAGTATAGAAAAATACTTCCGGATGTAAAGTTGAAGTTGAAAAACGCCCATTTGCGGCGTCAGGACATTAAATTTAAGACTCAACGTACGAAAATGTACGCCTCGCCTTAAATTAATGGCCTTCCTTGCAACTGTGCATTTTTGGACGTCAACTTGTTATGGAGGCTACAATTGGGTTTTACTGACGAGCAGATTAAGAGATACAGCAGGCATATAATACTGCCTGAAGTTGGAGGAAAGGGGCAGAAGAAGATAGGACAGTCCAAAGTTTTGGTAATTGGCGCCGGAGGACTTGGTTCACCTGCAGCATATTATCTTGCAGCAGCCGGGATTGGAACCCTGGGTATAATTGATGGTGATGTCGTGGATCTTTCTAACTTACAGAGGCAGATAATACATCATACACCTGACATTGATAAGCCAAAGGTAATTTCTGCCAGGGAGAAAATCGAGGCACTGAATCCTGATGTTGAGGTAAAGACATATCATGAACTTCTGAACTCACATAATGCATTAAACCTTTTTAAAGGGTACGATGTTATTCTGGATGGTACAGATAATTTTCCGGCAAAATTCTTATCTAATGATGCGGCAGTATTTGCTAATAAACCTCTTGTACATGGCGGGATTCTCAGGTTTGTAGGACAGATTATGTCTATTGTCCCGCATGAGACTGCCTGCTACAGGTGTGTTTTTAATAGCCCGCCTCCTCCTGGGCTGATACCAACCTGTCAGGAGGCTGGAGTGGTGGGTGTTCTTGCCGGGGTAATAGGAACTATACAGGCGACTGAGGTATTAAAGCTGATATTGAATATCGGGGAACCACTCAAAAACAGATTGATGACATTTGATGCCAGGAAGATGGAATTCAGGGAAATCAAATTAAAGAAAAACCCACAGTGTCCGGTATGCGGTGATAATCCCACGATTAAAGAGCTGATAGATTATGAACAAGAAGTCTGCAACATCTGATACATTAAAACAAAAAATCAAAGGACTTAAATGCAGGGAGTGCGGGAAGTTATATCCGGCCGTTGCATTGCACGTATGTGAGTTCTGTTTTGGTCCACTCGAAGTTGATTATAACTACGATGAAATCAAAAAGTCCATTAGCCGGGAACGTATAGAGAACGGCCCTAAGAGTCTATGGAGATATGCGGATCTTCTTCCTGTTGAAGGTCCTCCAACGGTCGGTCTGCATGCTGGTTTTACACCTCTGATTGAGGCAAGGAATCTTGGTGAAGAGCTTGGCCTGAATAAGCTCTATATCAAGAATGATACCGTTAATCACCCGACCCTTTCATTTAAGGACAGGGTAGTTGCAGTAGCCATTACGAGGGCTAAGGAACTGGGTTTCACTGCGGTTGCATGCGCTTCAACAGGAAACCTGGCTAACTCTGTGGCAGCACATGCGGCTGAGGCAAAACTCAGATGTTATGTGTTTATACCAGGTGATCTTGAAGCTGGTAAGATATTGGGAAGCCTTATTTATTCTCCCACTGTTGTAGCGGTGAATGGCAACTATGATGATGTAAACAGATTGTGCAGTGAAGTGGCAGGAGAGTATGATTGGGCATTTGTTAACATTAATATCAGGCCATATTATGCTGAGGGGTCAAAGACGCTTGCATTTGAAACAGTTGAACAGCTTGGATGGAAGGCGCCTGATCATGTTGTTGTACCTGTGGCCTCAGGATCATTACTGACAAAGATCTGGAAGGGGTTTAATGAGTTTGAGACCCTTGGTCTTATAGATGGCGTACATACCAGGGTGAATGGCGCCCAGGCAGAAGGCTGCTCCCCTGTTGCCTCTGCATTTAAAGAGGGCAGGGATTTTATTAAGCCTGTTAAACCAAAGACCATAGCCAAGTCAATAGCGATTGGCAACCCTGCTGATGGGTATTATGCCCTTAAGGCAGTGCATGAGAGTAAGGGTAATGTTGAGTCAGTAACTGATTCAGAGACTATTGAAGGAATCAAACTCCTTGCCGGTACAGAGGGGATATTTGCTGAGACAGCCGGCGGAGTTACCATCGCTGTTTTAAAGAAGTTGGCAATGAAGGGGGTTTTTCAAAGGGATGAGACAGTAGTGGCATATGTTACAGGAAATGGTTTGAAAACTCAGGAGGCTGTGATAAACGCAGTCGGAGATGTTGTAAGGATAGATCCTTCTATGATTTCATTTGAGAAGTCTTTGAACATCAGGGAAAAAACATAAGAGGTGGAAAATGGCAATTAAGGTTCGAATTCCTACTCCGTTACGCAGTTTAACAAACGGACTGGGAGAGGTTGTCGCATCAGGGAATACAATAGGAGATATACTTGGGGATCTTGAATCAAGGTATCCCGGGATTAAAGAGCGGTTGTGTGATGAGGCGGGAAACCTGAGGCGTTTCGTGAACATATATGTTAATGAAGAGGATATAAGATTTAAACAGGGTAGTGATACTGCTCTCGCAGATGGCGATGAGGTTTCTATTGTCCCTGCCATAGCCGGAGGATAAACTGATGTCACATTACAGGATTAGGATTAGTTTTCCTGAAGATAAGATTAAAGAGCCTATTATCTATCAGATTGGACACGAGTTTAAGATTATTACTAATGTAAGAAGGGCTGACGTCAGAGAGAAGACTGGGTGGGTTGAGCTTGAATTGGAAGGTGAATCCGCAGAGATAGAAAAAGCCGTTGAATCCCTTAGGGCAAAGGGTGTAAAGGTGGAGCCGATAGAGAGAAATATTATCGAATAGTTGACGCTGAAGAATTTGAGCGTCATTTGGTATGTGAAAGGGAAGTGAATTGATGGATTTTACCGAGGAACAGGTTAAGAGATACAGCAGGCATATAATCCTGTCAGATGTTGGTGGAAAGGGGCAGGAGAAACTCTGTGAATCTAAAGTCTTTATTACCGGAGCAGGTGGACTCGGCTCGCCTATAGCCCTTTACCTTGCTGCTGCCGGGATTGGCACAATCGGTATAATTGATGACGATGTCGTTGATATGTCTAATCTTCAGAGACAGATTCTGCATTCCATGAAAACAATAGACAAGCCTAAGGTAGAATCAGCCAGGTTGACTCTTGAGGCGTTGAATCCTGATGTTAAGGTTGTTGCTTACAGGGAAAGGTTATCTTCTGCTAATATAATGGATATAATAAAGGATTATGACATAGTCCTTGACGGGTCAGATAACTTTCCCACAAGGTTTCTTGTAAATGACGCATGTTTTTTTAGCGGTAAAACACTTATATCAGGCAGTATCTTCAGGTTTGAAGGACAGGTGACTACATTGAAGCCTCATGATGGACATCCATGCTACAGATGTCTCTATCCTGAGCCTCCTCCACCTGGTCTTGTACCCAGTTGTCAGGAGGCTGGCGTCCTTGGAGTGCTTGCCGGGACAGTAGGTGTGGTTCAGGCAACTGAGGCGGTCAAGGAGGTACTGGGAATGGGTAGTTCACTTGCATCTCATTTGTTGATTTATGATGCCCTCGGAATGAAGTTTCTCAAGGTCAGGACACAGAAGGACCCCAACTGCTTCCTGTGCGGAAAAGAGCAGAAGATTACAGAGTTAATGGACTACGAGCAGAGCTGCACACTTAAAATATAATAAATAGGGACAGCGACTATTTATTAAGAAGGGGCAACTCCCATGTTAAAGATTCCCCCAAACATATACAGCTCCATGCTTGAACATGCTAAGACTGACTTTCCACTTGAGTGTTGCGGAATACTCGGTGGAAAAGGTGATGAGGCGACCCATATCTATCCTGTAACTAATATTGACCAATCTAAGGTCACTTACCTTATGGATCCGGCTGAACAGATAAAAATTTTTAAAGAGATGAGGTCTTTTGGAATAGAATTGAAGGCTATTTACCATTCCCATCCAAACCATCCTGCCTTACCTTCACGCACTGATGTAGATCTGGCTTATTATCCTGAAGCTGTCTATATTATTATCTCTATAAATGACAGAAAGGAAATCGAGATAGGCAGTTTCAATATAATTGATAAAAATATTACAACAGCAGCCTTAGATATTCAGTAGGTATGGTTAAACGCTCTTTCTATTTTGCAACAGGCTCTGTATTAGTAGCTGTAGGACTATTAGGTTTCATGCTGCCTTTTTTCCCAGGCTTTGTGCCGTTCATAATAGGTCTGGTTTTTCTTTCACGTTCAAGCTCATTTATTAAACGGAAAATATCCAGGCTTGAGGCCCGGTTTCCAAGACAGTTTGCAAAGATTCATGAAATAAAAGAAAGATTATACAATAAGAAAGGCTGACTCTTCATTATACCTGAATGAGGATATCCTTATCTTCTTCGTTTTAGCATCTCTTCTTCAAAAAAACGATTGTACTGGTGGTTCCAGTCAGGAGTTCCTTCGGCAATCCTCACAGTATATGCGGCAAGTTTCTTCCTGACTATTGCATCTACTTCATCATCGAGATGCGCCTCTGAGGCGATTAACCGCTTTATCTCACGCAAGACGGTTACTGCATCCGCATTAAATGTAACAGGACTATTCTTGAGTTCATTTAATACAAGGTGTGACAGATGGTTTATTTTGTCTTCGCTTAGTATCATGTTACAGTATGATTCCCCTCTCCTTGACGAGCTTGTCCTTGACCATCTGGAACATTCTCTGATAATTTACACTTTCTTTTTCAAGCTGCTTAGAGTGGCTTTTCAGTATCTCCCGGACCTCTTCATTAAGCTTTTCTTCAATCATCAGATCATTGGTTATAGTATTCTCAATCCTCTTGATAAGCTCCTCTCTTGGAGCAGATGACTCTATCAAACCGCTCTTAGAAAGACCTTCTATGATATTAGATGCAAGTATAATTATACGTTCCTTCTTAAATTTCATAAAAATATCTTAACATCATACTAATGTGAAGTCTATCTTTCTATTCTCCATATTGACCTTCTCTACTCGTACCCTTACACTATCTCCAAGCCTGAATATCTTTTTGGACCTGTCTCCCAGAAGTCTGTGGCCTTTATCATCGAATCTGTAGAAATCGTCAAACATTGATGTTACCCTGACAAGACCTTCCACAAGGATATCCTTTAATTCAACAAAGAAACCAAATGCAGTTACCCCTGAGATTACCGCGTCATATTCCGTCCCGACCCTGCCCTGCATATACTGAAGTTTTTTCAACTCTATTACTTCCCTTTCTGCCTCCATTGCCGTCCGTTCCTTTGCAGAAGTCTGACTTGCTATCTCAGGCAATATTGAATCCAGTTGTTGTTTTTTTTCTTTATTAAGGTATCGTCGTTTAATGGTCTCCTTTACCAGTCGGTGTATTATCAGGTCAGGATATCTGCGGATTGGAGAGGTGAAATGCGTATAATGCTGGGACGCCAGACCGAAGTGCCCGATATTATCAACTGCATATCTTGCCTGTTTCATGGTGCGTAAGAGGAGCTGGTTGATTAATGCTTCCTCTGGTTTTCCTGCCAGTTTGTGCAGTAATTTTTGAAAGGTAATTGGGTTCTCATGGATCAGCTTATGCCTGTAGCCTATTTCTGCGATGAAATCATTGAACTCTGATATCTTATCCTCATCAGGCGGTTCATGTACCCTGTACATGGATGGCAGAGGTTTGCCGGACATATGCTGCGCGATAGTCTCATTGGCAGCTATCATAAACTCCTCGATGATCTGATGAGCAATATTCCTTTCTGACTTGACTATATCAATAGTATTGCTCTGCATATCCAGTATTATCTCAGGCTCTGGCAAATCGAAATCAATACTGCCGCGTTTCATTCGCTTGGATCTTATATTAAGACAGAGCTCCTTCATCATGATGAAGGAGTCCACAAGTGACTCATACCGAGCTATCAGTTCGCGATTATTATCTTTGAGTATCTTGCTGACATTCGTGTAAGTCATCCTCTCATCGCTGTTTATGACGCTCTCATAGATCTTGTAACCTGTACGAATTCCATTGTGGTTAAATTGCATCTCTACGGTCAGGGTAAGACGGTCTTCCCTTGGATTCAGGCTGCATATCTGATTGGATATCTTTTCCGGGAACATAGGGATGACACGGTCAGGGAGGTAAACGCTTGTCCCTCGCGAGTATGCCTCCTTGTCGAGGGGAGAGTCCCACGGAACATAGTGGCTCACATCTGCAATGTGAACCCAAAGGATGAACTTCCCATCGGCAGTCTTTTCTATTGAGACAGCATCGTCAAAATCCTTAGCCCTTTCCCCGTCAATGGTTACAGTCTTCAGACTGCGAAGGTCATGGCGTCCATGCATCATTACCTCAGTGACCTCGTCTGGAAGTGATTCTGCATGCGATAGTATTTCAGGATCAAAATTAGCCGGAAGGCCGTACTCTTCAATTATTACTTCTGTGTCAATTCCGGGTGTTGTTGCCTTACCCAGTATCTTTATAATATCTCCTTCAGGGTTTCTCGACTGCTGAGGATAGGATGTGATTTCAGCTACCACAAGGTCACCATCCCGGGCCCCCCTCAGATTTTTTGGTGCTATAAAGAGGTCATAGCATATTTTTTTGTCTGTAGGTATGATAAAACCAAAATTCTTTCCTTTCTCAAAACGCCCTACTATTTTTTTGTGAAATCTCTCAAGAATCCGGATGATCCGGCCTTCCTTCTTGCCATCTCTACCTGAAGCCTCAATCCTTGCGACTACTTTGTCGTTATGCATAGCACCCATCATGCTCCTGCGGGGTATAAACACATCAGGTATGCCTTCTGCGCTTGAGATAACAAATCCATATCCGTCAGCGTGTCCCTGAAGGACCCCTGTTACGAGATTCATCTTCTGCGGAAGTCCGTAGCGTTCTCCCCGTATTTTAACTATCAAACCGGCCTTCAGCATCTTTTCTACTGTTTCAGAGAATGCCTCATATCTTTTCTTTGGTACAGATAGTACAACCATCAGCTCTCTGAGCAGAAGAGGCCGGTATGCCTTGCCTTGCATCAGGTTTAATATAGCGTTTTGAGAAAATTTCATTCTTCAATCCTTCCTTATATGACCTTCATCATCCTCTGCAAAGCTGCCTCGGTCAAGGGTGGTAAATTGTCACCCTGAAATTATTTCAGGGTCTCAGGTTGTCTACTTGACAGTATGCCTTCTTATAGGTTAACGTATTTTTCTATATTTTAAAAGAGGAGGAATAATAAATGCCAAAGCCTAAGCATCATATTGTTGTTTGTACAAACACACGACCCCCGGGGCACCCTAAAGGTTCATGCGGGGAAAAGGGGGCACAGCCTGTTGTTATGAAATTTGCTGAAGAGATGGAGAAGAGAGGTTTATTTGGAAAGGTTGTACTTAGCGGTTCTACCTGTGTTGGCGTGTGCAGCGCTGGAACGATCGTAATTGTCTATCCTGATAATGTATGGTATCAGGGGGTGAAACCCGAAGACATAAACGATATACTAGAACAGCACATCCAAAATGAAAAACCGGTAGAAAGGTTGTTAATACCGGACAGTGCATGGGGATAATGAAAGTCCTGTTTCTTGGATCTGGAACTTCAACTGGCGTACCTGTCATAGGCTGCAGATGTATTGTTTGCATGTCAGATGATCCGAGAAACAAGAGGACACGGGCATCAATTCTGATAACTGCTGAAAGCCCTTCATCTGTAAAGCCGGCTCTTAAGTTCGATGAAGCTGTCAAAGGAGGCTGTTCAGGTGATAAATATATACTGGTTGATACAACGACAGATTTACGATTCCAGGCCCTGGCAAACCGTATAGAAAGGGTAGATGCGGTTCTTTTTACACACGCTCATGCAGACCACATCCATGGCATAGACGACCTTAGAAGTTTCAATCACATCCAGGGTGATTCTATACCATGTTATGGAGGTCCTGACACTATGGAAGTTATTCGGAACAAATTCAGTTATATTTTCAATGGCTCTTCCAGGCGTGACTGGATCCCCCGACTTGAGATCAATATTATCAATAGCGAATTCTATGTGTATGGTATCAGGATCTTGCCGTTAAAGATATTTCATGGTGACGCGACCATATTCGGATACAGGATAAATGATGTCTCTTATCTTACAGACTGCAATGGAATACCAGATGATACCAAAATGCTGCTGCAGGGTACAAAACTCTTGATTCTTGATTCGACACGTTACCAGCCGCATGCCAAGCACTATGGTCTCGCACAGGCACTTGAGGTAATAAAGGAGTTGAACCCTGAGCGGGCAATACTGACACACCTGTCACATACCTTTGATCATAATAAAGTTAACGACGAACTTCCATCAGGTATTGAACTGGCTTATGACGGGATGGAGATTGATTATGTATCATAATATGACAGAAATACCATCGGAGTTCAATACACCATCTTACCGTGATGTTCTGGCCCAGTTTGATGATGCTGCTGAGTGGATTTGTCTTGACCCAAACATATGGAAGAGGCTGAGACTGCCGCAAAGGGCACTCTGCGTTACTATGCCCATAAGAATGGATAATGGAGATGTCCATATATTCCAGGGGTTCAGGGTTCAGCATGATTCCTCCTTAGGTCCTACCAAGGGAGGTGTACGGTATCATCCTGACGTAAATCTTGGTGAAGTTGCTGCCCTTGCTATGAATATGACATGGAAGTGTTCCTTAGCTGGTTTGCCTTACGGTGGCGCAAAGGGAGGTATCAGGTGTAACCCAAAGGATCTTTCGAGAAGAGTGCTGCAGCGCCTCACAAGACGCTATACTGCCGAGATATTTTCTTTGATCGGTCCTGACCATGATATACCGGCACCTGATGTTGGAACTGATGAGCACGTAATGGCATGGATGATGGACACTTACAGCCACCAGCGGGGATATGCTGTCCCGGGTGTTGTAACAGGAAAGCCTATTTGTATAGGTGGCTCTCTCGGGAGAGAAGAGGCGACAGGCAGGGGAGTCGTATTCGTAGCAATTGAGGCAATGAAATATCTAAGAATTAAGTGTGAAGATGCTACGGCCGTAGTTCAGGGGTTTGGGAATGTAGGTTCCATAGCATCACGTTTTCTGTCTGAAGCAGGTATAAAAGTAATTGCTGTTAGTGATTCCGGATGCGGTATTTATAACAGCAATGGTTTGAATATCTCTGACGTGACTGCCTATAAGAAGACCAGGCATACCTTAGAGGGTTATCCTGAAGCTGACATGATAACAAACAAGGAACTGCTTGAGTCAGAGTGCACGATTGTTGTTCCGGCAGCACTCTCAGGTCAGATAAGGGAAGATAATGCGCCAGGATTGAGATGCCGCATGGTTGTTGAAGGAGCGAATAATCCTACTACTAAAGAAGGAGACCGTATATTAAATGACAGGGGTATATTTGTTATACCGGATATACTTGCCAATTCAGGAGGAGTTATCGTATCTTATTTTGAATGGGTCCAGGATTTGCAGAAATATTTCTGGAAGGAGAAGGAGATAAATGAAAAACTCCATGAAATTATTATAACTGCATTTAACAGGGTACTTATGTACTCTCTGTCCGAGAATATAGATTTGAGGATGGCGTCAATGGCTATTTCTATCAGGAAACTTGCTGATGCACATTTGGCGCGGGGACTTTACCCATAACAAAATTAATGGTCCATGTTACCTATGCAGATATTTGTTGATGCAGACGCCTGTCCGGTCAGGAATATAATCTGCGAAGAGGCACATAAACGCGGAATTAAAGTAACAATGGTAGTCAGCATGGCACATAACATCTACGAAATGGATGGAGTCTCTGTCATGCGGGTGGATTCATCATTTCAGGCAGTTGATATTGCAATTGTTAACAAGGCGTCATCCGGGGACATAGTAGTGACATCAGACTTTGGTTTAGCATCCTTAGTGCTCGGTAATGGAGTTATTGCCCTGTCTCCTTCGGGCCGAATGTATACGGAGCGCACCATTGATTTGCTTCTCGAAAAAAGACACATCTCAGAGAGAAAGCGAAGAGGCGGCGGTCGAGTTAAGGGGCCGAAAGCGAGACGCAGAGAAGATGATGACAGGTTCAGGGAAAATTTAATAAAGTTGATGGAAAAAATGACTGGTTCGTTATGAAGTATTATGGGGAACTGATTTGAGATTAATGATTTGCCTTAATAAGAGGAAAAGTTATTCAAATAAGATTCTTTATTTTTGTTCCTTCTGATCTAAAAAGTTTACAGCCATTTTGCGTATCTTATCATGAATGTCATGCAGCTCCTGTGATGATAGTTCACACTCAGTTTCTTTAGTATTATTGTCTATGATCTTGACCGTAACCTGATCGGACTGTCCATTAAGATACAAGCTTAAGGAAAACCTATCCTTATTCCTTCCTGCCCTTTTCGATGAACCTTTGTTTGTCTGATTGGACGCGCTGTTGTTTCTATCATTGATCTTCATCAGTGGTTTCCTGTTGATTAAGGGTTATATGCTTATCAAGCATACAAAGAGAGCTTAGGAATCATTCGGAGTTGTAGTATAAAACATTAATAGCTGGCAATAAATATCAGATTACATATTAAGACGCCACCATATCCAACCGATAATCAGAATGAAATATTCATGTTAACTCAGGCAGGTACAGCAGTGAAGCACAAAAAAATAATTGCATCATTCTTAATACTTTCAGTTGCAGCATTAGTATCTTCCTCAAAGGTATCTGCGGTAGAACTTAGAGACATCCCGATAATAGGTCTGGCATTCCTTACAAATCTCAGCATACATGAAGCAGGCCATTATGTAATTGCTGATCAGTCAGGTGCCGAGGGCAATACGCTGAACTTTTTTACGAAGGATCATGACAGTTATTTTCTTGGGCTTAGTACAGTTACCAGTATTGACAGTAAGGCAAAGCCAGGTTATCACCTGGCTGGGGAAGTTGCATCAAATTATACATTTGAGTTTGCCCTTGGAAAATACAGGGAGAATAATACTACATTCAACCGGGCACTTATGTTCTTTAGTATGACTGATTTTTTATGGTATACATCTTATGCCTTTTATATTGCCCCTTACCACAATGAAAAATTTGATCCTATTGGCGTGTCAAATACTACCGGGATAGATCGGGACAAGATCTTTCTGGTTGCATTGGCACATACATCTTTGAATGCCCTGCGTGCTTATACCGGTGAAGATCGTCTTATACCTTATTATATGCTGGACAGACATTTCATTGGCTTCGGCATAAAAGTTCCTTTCTAAACAGATTATAATAAAACACGGATTGCCAGAGGTTTATGACTTTAGTCATGGTAATTTGCCCCATCTTTGTGTTATATAATTAGATAGCATTTATTATAAACTGATTTATAATTTGAACATTAAATCAAGGGGGGGGTATGTCGGTTACTGAAGGACAAGTACTTAATTCATTGAGGAGTGTCAAAGATCCTGATTTGAATAAAGATGTAGTTTCTCTGGGGTTTATAAAGAATTTGAAGGTATCGGGGGGCACGGTTTCTTTTGAACTGGAACTGACAACACCTGCCTGTCCCATGAAGGATCAGCTAAAGACGGCTGCTGAAGATGCAGTTAAACAAATTGAAGGTGTTACTGATGTCAATGTAGAGGTTACCTCCAATGTTTCAGCTCACAGAATGCCCGGTAACGAAGAGATACTGCCTGGTGTAAAAAATATTATTGCAGTTGCAAGCGGAAAGGGTGGAGTTGGCAAATCAACTGTGAGTGTAAGCCTTGCAGTCTCAATGGCTAAGTCGGGAGCAAAAGTAGGTTTGCTTGACACAGATATATATGGTCCCAGTATTCCGATCATGATGGGGATCACTGAAAAGCCCGAGATCAGGGGTGATAAGCTAATTCCTATAGTAAAATACGGTGTAAGTCTGATGTCCATAGGATTTATGATTCCGGAAGATACCCCGCTGATATGGAGGGGGCCTATGGTTATGAAGGCAGTTGAACAACTTCTTACAGATGTAGAGTGGGGTGAACTTGATTATCTTCTGATGGATCTGCCGCCTGGCACTGGTGATGTTCAGCTTACATTGTCACAGAAGGTACCGCTAACTGGAGCAGTCATAGTTACTACACCTCAGGATGTAGCCCTTCTTGATGTGGTCCGGGGCATATCCATGTTCAGAAAGCTTAATGTACCTATTCTCGGTGTTGTCGAAAACATGAGTTTCTTTAAATGTCCTCATTGCGGTGAACGTTCAGATATATTCAGCCACGGAGGAGGAGAAGCAGCGTCTAAAAAGCTCGATGTCCCATTTCTTGGAGAGGTTCCTATTGACCTTAAAATCAGAGAGGGAGGAGATTCCGGCAGACCTGTATCGGCAGATGATTCGTCTTCGCCGCAGAACAAGGTTTTCATGAGATTAGGTGAACAATTAGCAGCAAGAATCAGCGCCCTGGGACAATAATTGAGAATCAGGATAACTCCCCATTACCCTCTCCACAATTGGGAGAGGGTAGGGTGAGTATGTATTACAAAATCTTTGCAATCCTGTCCAGTCTTTTATTTGCTACTTCCCAATTGATATTCTTTAGAAAAACGTCGATGTAGGGAGGCCGCTTTACACCATAATCAATAGTGTAAGCATGTTCGTACACATCCATTACAAGTAATGGCCATGCCATGGCAGGGAAGTTAAAATGATGAGCATCAGCGCCATAGTTATGCAGTTTTCCATCCCAAAGATTGTATGCAAGAACTACCCACCCTCTGACGGCCATTCCGCAAGCCTTGAAATCCTCAATCCATTTTTCTACAGAAGTAAAGTCTCTTTTTATAAGCTCAGCAACCTGACCTCCCGGATTTCCACCTTTGCCTCCCATATTTTCAAAATATAATTCATGCAGGATTACACCATTTAATGCAAAGGTCTCGTCTGCCTTAAGTCCGCGATATTCACTGTATATCTGATTAGCCTTTGTGCGGTCTGCAGTCTTAAGCTTGTCCTCGATCTCGTTAAGCTTGTTGACATATCCGACATAAAGGATATCCCGGTGCTGAGATATCTGACTTTCAGACAATCCTTCCAAACCCTTTAATTCAAACTTCTTTGCTTCGTGTGACATATTTATTCCCTCCTTGTTAAGGTGTCTTATGCTGACATTCATTGCATATGCCAGCAAACCCGACACAATGATTTGTAATCTTGAATCCCGTTGACTCTGCTACTTTTTCTTCAATATCATAAAGGATAATGTTGTCTATGTCTTTTATCATACCGCATGTTTGACATGTGATGTGGTAATGAAGATGCGGATTTCCATCATAACGTCCTTCATTACCATCGCATGAAATCTCAGTGACCTCACCGATTGCCTGCAGCAGTTTTAGATTTCTATATACAGTCCCAAGACTTATGTTAGGTATCTCCCGCTTTACTTCTCTGTACACCCAGTCTGCAGTCGGATGTCCCTTGGATTGTCTCAGAACCTCTAAGATGAGTCTCCTTTGCTTTGAATGACGTTGCATTAATTATTTTTTCTTTCTTACGTAAACCTTGAAAACCATGTTATCCTCCAGATGGCCAATAAATTCATTCTTTGTCGAGTTGCACCATGCCGGCATGTCTTTCTTAATTCCAGCATCATCAGAAATTACCTCAAGTACCTCACCAGGTGACATTTCCTTCATTTTCTTTGATGTTAAAATGATAGGCATTGGGCAAAGCTGACCAAGTGTATTAATTCTGAAATCAATTTTTTCTGGAACGTTCATGTCACCCCCTTAATTCTAATAATAGTAATTATTACTAATAATAAATAGATTACTCTATACTGCTATTGTTTGTCAAGGATAATTTAATAGCTGCATGAGAAATGATTTGTTAACTGACGAAGTATTTGCTTACATCTATTCCGTACTTCCTGTGGTCAATAGATTGGACGATGGATATCTTAGCTTCCCATGACAGGTCAATTGTTTCACCATCTGTTTCGTTTCCGTGTGGGTCAGTTATCAACTTTATGCAGGGCTTATGAATATTAACCGGATTTGCATTTGCCCTTACAACTACTGCTAATTCATGTGTATTTAATAGAACTATAGTGCCAACCGGATAAATACCAACTACATTCACAAAAATCTTTAATAGAATGGGGTCGAATGCCGAAGCGCTCTTTTTCATCATAAAAGAAAGGGCCTTGTCCGGTACTAATGGTGAGCGGTTATAGACCCTTGCTGATGTCAGTGCATCATAGCAGTCACTAATGGTAGTTATCCTTCCAAACAGACTTATCCTCCTTGCTGATGCCAGCCTGGGATAACCTGAAAGATCATAATTCAGGTGGTGTTCAAAGCTTGCGAGGATCATGCGGATTGCCTGTTCCTGAAGACCCTTCAGCCTCAGAAGTGTTTTAACGCCATTAACCGGGTGTGTCCTCATGATCTTCCACTCTTCAGGAGTGAATTCTGATGGTTTGTTCAGGATTTCAATCGGGAGGTCGATTTTACCAATATCATGAAATAGGGTGGCCATGCCAAGATCACTCAGTTCTTTTCTGTCATATCCGAGCCTCTGTCCTATTGCTATTGATAAGATTGAAACGTTTACAGAGTGATTATAAGTGTATTCGTCATAAGACCTGAGCGTAGTTAAACCAAGAAGAGTGGATTCTTCCCGCACCATGAGGTCAACCATTGAGTGGACTAACCTCTTTGCCTTTTTAATCCCTACGGCATTCTTTAATTTAGCACTGTCCATGATATCAGATACGGCAGAAAGTGTTTTAAAGTACAGGTGTGTTGCCATTTCTTTAGAGTCCTGAATAACCTGTATTCCATCATCATCACTTTCTTCGATACGGCTTACAGAAATGTTTATTATTCCTTCAGATGAAATCCTGTGTTCAAGTTCCTGAAACGGTTCAGCAGAATTAAGTTCCATTTTATTAAATGTATAAATGAACGTGCTAAGTTCATTCGATGCGGTTTGTTGTTTAAATGTAATTGATCCTACCTGACGCTTCTTCATCTCATTTATAAGAGACGTGCATGCAAGGAAATTTTCAATATCTACCCTTATCTTTACATCGTCTATGAATAGATGTTCCTGATATAGTCTAAGAGAGAACGGACCACCGCTGTCCAACAATATCTTCATGGATTCCATTGCCTTATCCAGCGCGGAATTAGTTGCAATATTCCTGAAGTCATGAATCTGCGCGGTCCTGATCAGTTTATACAGATTATTGGTAAAATCTTTTCCAGTTGATCCCCTTTTTTCCTCAAATAATCTGCTTGTCATGAATTCCCCTTCCTTGATTCACCCAATGCATCTTCACATATTTTTCTTATAACCTTATCTGAAGAGTTTGCGCCTTCTCTTAAGATATCCATTGCCCCGGGGACATTCATCTTAAGAAGTGCCTGAGTTGAAAGCAGCCTCAGTTCATCAGCCTTTGTCCTGCCAAAGAGCCATGACTTTTTCATCAATAACTCTTTCAGGTATGGTAAGTGACTCTCAGAACCAAGTATGGCAAGTGCATCAAATAACTCTTTCTTCTCATAGAGATCCTTACCGTCAAATTCATCAGACGAGATTATTTTCAGAATGTGTGGAACTGCTTTTCTATGTTCCAGCAATGATATTCTTTTTAACGCTGATACGCGTACAGAACTGTCACTGTCACTGAGATATGAGACAAGTATATTTTTTGCCTCATCACTCTTTATCTCAGAGAGTGTGTGAATTATTTCCTTTCTTACTTTTGGTTCAATATGGTCTTTAATCATTTTCAGATGACTGATAATCCTGATATCACCTATCCTGCCAAGAACATATACTATGTTCCGGACAATAAACCAGTTGTCATCCTGAAGTTTTTTCAGAACTGTTTCCAGATCATCCTTGGCTAGGACAGCGAGCGCATCGCATACGACACGACGGCTCTTCATTTGTTCGAGATCTGAAAGCATATTCGTCAGGGGTAAAATTGACCTCTTGTTAAGCATGGTAAGGATTGTATAAATATCATCAATATTGTCTGCCTTGCTGGCGTTCAGTGAATGAGTCAGTTGTTTAAGGAATGCTTCGTCTCCCAATGCATCAATTACTCCTATAGCTGTTTCAGTGCGTTTCGGATTGACCTCTTTTTCATTCTCAGATATGGTCTTAATCCTGTTCAGGGATTCGATTGAATGCTTATAATCTCCCGATAATATCATGGTTTTTACTGCATTCTCGATATACATCATTACTTCTACGTAACCATCTGTTTCTTCCTCGATTTCCAGGATATTAAAAAGAATTTCCAGCATATCGGAAATAAGGTCGCAATTTGCTTCCCTTTCCATTTCCTCCCTGACTCTCCCTATCTCCTCAGACGTAAGAACGAATATTTCACCAAAAGGTTTTCCATAAATTTGTTCTATCTCATGTTCTATCTCTGCTGCTTGAGGATGAGACGCTGAATGTGTCTGGCCAGGCCCGCGTTCTTCCTCATGTGCTTTCCTTAAAGCATCTTTTCTCCGGGTAGAGCCTAATGAATCATCTGATGCAAGGCTTGTCTGCACGCCGCTTTCAGTCTCTCCTCCTTCGTCTATAACAACATAACGTATATTCTTAAACTCCTTTTCCCACATCAAGGTTACAATGTCATCATCACCTTCTTCATTCAGTTCCGTGTTGCCCTGAACAACATCAATGAAATCAAGTAGTTCATGCTCATCAAGCTCTTCAGTAAAGGCCAGCTCCCGTATTCCGTCACCAAAAAATTTGAAAGCAATACTGTCTCCTTTATTTGGCTGGCTATAGACAACTTCCCCCTCGTATAATAGATCAAATTGTCTTACAGTTAAAGTAAGATCGCCGTTTTCTTTAAGAAATGCGGTAAATTTCCCGGTAAGGTCAGTAATAAACTTCTGTCTGACCGGACTGTTATCAGGATAGAGTTTCAGTGCCTTTATCGCCTTGGACAGGGACTGGAGTACGTCAGAGGCCATCTTGACAGAAGCCTTTTTTTCAAGCTCGTCGGCGGTGTTGTTATTAATTTTATCCTTTATAGGATTCATGGCTAATCTCCACTACGATTGAGAAGTTCTTTCTGATATAATCATTAAAAATGTATATTATTTACAATGAAATTCCATGGTCAGACCCGTTTGATTGTTTTATCCGATTAAGGGGAGATGGACCATCTTTTATCTTAGAGAGTCATGTTGGCAGCCCAAAAACATCCCGTTACTCATTTATCGGAGTAGATCCAAAAATAATTATAAATAGTAAGTTCAATGACTCGAATATTTCTATTGAGTTATTAAAACAATCGCTGCTTAGAGACACCATCCGGCGTGTTAATGGTATCCCGCCTTTTGTTGGTGGTATAGTCGGATACTTTGGATATGGTTTTGCGCAGCTCTTTGAAAGTCTTCCGCATAAAGCATGTGATGATTTACAGCTTCCTGATATTGTCATGATGAGTGTGGATCTCGTTGTTTCGTTTGATAATGTTTTAAAGAAGGGATGGATTGTTGCAACCGTCGGAGCAAACGGGCAGGATGAATTGTCGTGCAGAAAGAGGATCAGTGAAGTATGGGAAAAGATTCGCGAGAATAAATGCCTTATTAAGATTGGCAGTCATGGCTCAAAAGCCAGAGTCATGTCGAATTTAACCAAGAAAGAATATATAGATATGGTCAATCGCTGCAAGGAGTATATATCTAAAGGTGATATTTTTCAGGCAAACCTTTCACAAAGATTATCTGCTCATGTAAAAGGGATTGACCCGATGAGTCTCTTCAGGATACTCAGGAAAATAAATCCGTCTCCTTTTTCAGCCTTCTTTGATACAGGGGAAATACAACTTGTCAGTTCTTCTCCGGAAAGGCTTATACGATTAAACGATGGGATTGTAGAAACAAGGCCTATTGCTGGTACGAGACCCCGCGGAGACGATTGTCTGAAGAACAGTATACTGCAGCAGGAGCTGCTATCAGATGAAAAGGAGCGGGCCGAACATATAATGCTTGTAGATCTTGAGAGAAATGACATAGGCAGGGTATGCAGATTTGGTACAGTTCACGTGGATGAATTTATGGTACTGGAGCATTATTCCCATGTCACTCACATAGCGTCAAATGTTACCGGCATTATGAGGCATGACAAAGATGCCATTGATCTGATTCAGGCTGTACTACCTGGAGGTACCATTACAGGAGTACCAAAGATCCGCTGTATGGAGATAATAGATGAAATTGAACCTACTGCACGGGGTCCATACACGGGTTCTCTCGGATATATCAGCTATACAGGAGATATAGACTTTAATATCATAATAAGGACGTTCGTAATAAAGGATGGCTGGGCGCATGTGCAGGTAGGAGCAGGCATAGTAGCAGATTCAGATCCAGTCAGGGAATATCACGAGACACTTTATAAGGCTGAAGCATTAATAAAAACTCTTGAATTAATTTAGTGAAAATAAAAACAACATTCGGATTACAATGATAAAATGATATCTTACTCATGAGGGCAGTGTCGGCATATACGCTGGTGCGGAGCTTTAGATGGAATTCACTGCAGGACAGACGGATATATAAAAAATATTATAAAGTGAATATGTTCTGAGTGAAATTATTCTTATATTAGATGTCCTGATATTCAGGGACACGATCTGCCAGAGCAAGGATATCTCATACCAGATTTAGTGTATAATTTTCCAAAATTTATGTTATAATTCATCCCATGTCAGAAGGTCAAAGTAAATGGGGACAGGATTTTTTTGATATTGCAGAACCTATCAGACTAAAAGATCCCCTTGCATATATTCTCGGTTCTATGGAGGAAGGGGAGCTCTTTTTGTTCAAGTATCCTGATGCAGTCAAGCTTGCAGGACATTCATGTCCTGCTGTATCCGGTGCGTATAAAATAACGGCAAAGGCATTATCTGAACTGTACGGAACGGAAATACCTGTCAGAGGGGAAATCCGGGTTGCCGTTAAGGGTAAGGCCACCGATCTGGCGTATGGTCCCATGTCCCAGGTGATTTCTCTTATAACGGGAGCGGCTCCTGTAACCGGTTTTGCAGGTTTGGGCCGCCGGTTCAGGAGAAGAAATCTGCTTGTTTTTGATGAAGAACATTTCGAATACAATACATTTATCTTTCAGAGGATTGATACCGAAAAGACGGTATCAATCACTTATAATCCGGATGTTGTGCCGGAAGATCCACGTCTGGGAGAATTGATTTCCCTTGTTCTATCAGGGCAGGCATCCGCAGAAGAGCACAGGGCTTTTAAAAAGGCGTGGCAGGAAAAGGTTAGAATGATTCTGCTTGAAGATGACAGGCTGACAGGGTTGTTTGAGATGAGGGAAGTATTAGCCAGCAGCTTTCCTGATGTTAACAAATAAATATGAAAAAAAGTGAAAATGCTACAGTACTTGTTGTTGATGATGACAATTTTGTCAGGGAAGCCACATCAACTCTTCTCAGAGAATTTGGTTATTCGACAATAGCAAGTGAGAGTGCAAAGGATGCAATAACTGTATTAAAAACGACTCCTGTTGAAACGGTCTTAACAGATATAAAAATGCCTGAGACATCAGGCATTGAATTACTTGGAGAAATCCATGGTTTCAATCCAACACTTCCCGTAATCCTCATGACAGCATACGCTGAACTCGATGTTGCAATTAATGCTGTAAGAAAGGGTGCCTTTGACTTCTTGATAAAGCCATATAAGCCTGAAAGCCTTATATATTCGATTGAAAAGGCTATAAAGTACAGCAGACTTCTCCAGATGGAGAAAAACTACAAACACATGCTGGAAGATACAGTCAAAAAGAGGACAAAAGAGCTTAAAGATGCACTGTTAAAGGTTAAAGATATGAGTCTTGAATTAGTTCAACGTCTTACAGAGGTAGCTGAATACAGGGATGAAGACACTGGCGCACATATTAAAAGGATGGGGATGTATTCAAATAAGATAGCAAAGGAAATGAATCTTGAAGAAAACTTTATTGAAGTGGTGACATTTGCAAGTCCAATGCATGACATAGGCAAGATAGGTATTCCTGACAATATTTTATTGAAACGGGGAAGTCTGACACGCGAGGAATTCGATATTATGAAGACCCATACTACTATGGGCGAAAAGATATTTCACGGTTCATCACATCCGGTAATACAGATGGTTGCTTCTGTTGCACTGAATCATCATGAACGATGGGATGGGACAGGTTATCCGAGGGGATTAAAGGGAGAGGACATCCCGCTGGAAGGCAGGATCGTAATGTTAGTAGATCAGTATGATGCATTGAGAAGTGAGCGTCCGTATAAACCTCCATTTGATCACCAGATGGCATGCAAAATAATTACAGAAGGGGATGACAGAACCAGGCCGGAACACTTTGATCCTAAGGTTCTTGATGTTTTTACAAAGGTTGCATCTGAAATGGAAGAGATATTTGAAACCCACCAGTAGTTAGTATCCATTACATTACAATTATCAGGCTATGATCAGGTTTTTTTACCTGTAATTGTTGTATTTATCGTGGAGCGGGCGACGGGATTTGAACCCGCGACAACCAGCTTGGGAAGCTGGGACTCTACCACTGAGCTACACCCGCATAAAAAGATATGCATAAAATATCATAGCCGAATAGGCCGTGTCAATTTGCATGGGACTCATAGGCAGTTCGCTCATCTACGGTAATGAGCTGGTCGGGACTTATTTTCTTTAATTTAATGTTTTTACCGGACGGGAATCTTACCTCTACATCAAGGAGACCGCTGAATTTGCCAAGTCCGAATTCTACAGGGAGTGAATGTTGGGATCCGCTGCCTTTACCGCCCTGAACTTCGCGAATCTGCATAAAATCCATCCCCTCTCCTTTAGATAAGGTTTCATCTGGCATAAGTATGACCCTCGTACCTATTCCTGAACGGTTTGACTCAGCGCCTGTTACACGCAAATGCAGCCAGTGGTTATCATTTCCGTCATTCCTGAAAAGCCTTAAACCCTCTCCACCTCCAACAGCCAGGTCCAGGTCTCCATCATTATCGTAGTCTGCGAAGGCATTACCCCATCCATTGTCGCCCCTGACCCCTGCAAGCCATGTTACATCAGTAAATGTTCCATTCCCTTTGCCCTTGTATAGAAAACTTTTCTTATTTCTATATACAGACGTAAAGTAGATATCCAGGTATCCGTCATTATCATAATCAATTAAAGAGGGTTCAGCGGATGTTTCTTCAAATCTTATTCCAGAGTTGCTGAACTGATTTTTAAATTTATAATGAGGTGGACCCTGATTTTCAAGCAGCATACTCTTATCGGAATAACCTATGTATCGAGGATGGGCAAGATTGGAGACAAAGAGGTCTAAGTCACCATCATTGTCATAATCACCCCACTCTGAACCTATGGTATGTCCGTATGAACCTTGAGTCTCATGCCCCTCTGCCCCCTTTTCTGCTGCTGCATTGGTAAATGTTCCGTCTCCACTATTGCTCCACAACAAATTCGGATCAAGCCTGTAGTTTGAGACATAAATGTCTTGGTCACCATCATTATCATAGTCACCCCAGTTAACCCCCCGACCGCACATGTTTTCGCGCAATTTTGTACCTGTTATTATAGTGACTTCATCAAACGTACCATCTCCATTGTTGTGAAACAGGCGGTCAGCATTTCCACGGGCTCTCTCAATAGTCTCTGCAAGTGGTTTTTCATAATTTGCCAGATAGAGATCAATAAAACCATCATTGTCATAATCGCCCCATGCCGCAGCTTCTGTAGGGTAGATGTCAGGATATGGAAAAGCCGTCATTGTTATGTCCGTAAAAGTTTCATCTCCGTTATTTTTCCAAAGCCGGTCAAAGTTGTCTTTGCCTGTAACGAATGTGTAGAAATCAACATGACCGTCATTATCAATGTCTCCCCATATTCCCCCATTGGCTCCGTTCATGTTTATTATGCCAGCGTCAGCTGTTATATTGATGAATGATCCATCACCTTTGTTTTTCAGCAGCACTGCACCATCAAGAAGGAGGTCGTCATATCCGTCGTTATTAAAATCTCCCCAGGCTATTCTTGATGCCTCTATATCATTAAGTCCGGCATCTGATGTTACATCTGTAAATGATGTTATCCCCTCTTTGCGTGCATAATACTTATGAGGACTTTCATCGTATGAAGTTATCAAATTTTTAAGTCTTTCTTCTGCTTCGCTATTTTCTCCGGACTTAAGAGCCTGAACATATGCTTCTATAGCACCCTGCACTTCACCTCTTTCTTCCAGGACATTACCCAACCTGAAATAGAGGTCTCTGTCATACTCAAGAAAATGAGTTCCCTGTTTGTATGACTCTTCGGCCATTTTCTTTTCGCCTAACTTATAATATGCCAATCCTAAAGTAGAGTAGTAACCGCCCTTAGTGATGCGAAGGTCTTTCAGCCACTCGCTTTCAGGGTAGTGTTCGGGTTTATCAGCAGGGTCAGGATTTATTATCAGTTCTAATGCCTTTTTTATGTATGATACAGCACTTTCCAGTGCGATACCTTCTTCCGTATACCAGTAGCCGACTGAAAAATATGTCCTTCTGCTCTCAGGTTCTTTCTGAATCCATTGCTCCCCAAGCCTGAGCAGCAGCTCCCTGTCTTTTAAATCCTTTTGTACGCTGCCGATTCTGAGATGATTTACAATGAAAGACTCTTTGGTTGATGGGAATGTATTGAGAAATTGTTCGCTCTTAACCAGTCGTTTTTCCACATCCTGTTCTCTTAACAACTCCTCAAAGAGATACATGGATAGAGACGCTGAAATCTTTTCCCCTGGATGGAATTTCATAATCTCTTCTGCTGTTTTTGCAGCCGCATCATATTCATGCAGGAAATTAAGCACATGAAATACAGCCATCAGTCTTTCAGCGCTATTATTACCTGTGTTCCTGAACGTCTCAATATCTCTCCTGACAATATCTTTCATCATGTCTGAATATCCTGATTCCTCAAGGTTTACAGCCAGGAGCCCCGAGTATGCTTCGAATGCATTAGTATCCAGTCTTAAAGCCTCCTCGTAGGCATACCTGGCCTCTCTGTATCCTTCCGTTATCAGATAGATATCTCCCAAAGCGGTCCATGCCTCAACATTTGCAGGATTGAGATTAAGTGCTTTTTCAATAACCTTCTCAGCCTTGTCGTACTGACGTTTATGAGCGAGGTCCTCCCATTTCTTAATGTGTGACTTGGAACGGTACGAGTTAATCTGTGACATACAGCCTGATGCGGAATAAGCTGCCAGGATAATAATAGAAACTAAGAGAAGTTTCTTGACCATTCTCTTGAGTGATAGCAGGTGAGGCGCCATCGGTCATACAACCTGGCTGTATCCTGGTCACTTATCTTAGGGTTAAAGACTTTAGTGCCGGTAGAAGATGTTATCTTATCTATTGATGCAATGCCCTGCCATATGCTGCTGCTTAGACCTGCTAAAAAGGCGGTTCCAAGCGCTGTATAATAAACCTCCTTTGCCTTGTGCACTGGCATCCTGAGGATGTCCGCCTGAAACTGCATCAAATAAGATATTGCTGATATATTGCCGCTGCCGAGTATCCTTCTTAGCTGGAAACGACCGTCTGTCTGTATAACATTTACATTATCCTTAACCAGGAATGCTATTGCCTCAACTGCTGCCCGAACTATATCTTCTTTTTTAGTACTATTTTTAAGGCCGTACAGACAAGCCGTACTGTTACTGTCCCAGTGCGGTGAACCGAGACCATTAACTGACGGAAGCATAAAGAGACGCTGCATAGATCTTTTACAGAGTTTATCTATGTCATCTTTTGGGCTTATGAGGCCAAGATTGTCTTTAAGCCAGGATAATAACGACCCCGATGAATTTATTACCCCTTCAAGAAGATATGAAGTGTTATCATTATTTGACCACGCTATGGTTGTCAGGAGTCCTGGAAGCAGAAATATCTTTTTCCCTGTATTTGCAAGGATAAGGCAGTCGTCACCGTAGGTTATGCTTACATCCCCTTCCTGAAAGAGTCCCTGTCCAAGCAGATAGGCTTGATTTTCTGTGATGGATGAATGTATAGGGATTACCTGACGTTCAATAACCGCATCTCCCAAATAAGAAGACGTGGGAACTGTAGCAGGGAAAATATCATAAGGCAAATCGAACAAGTCAAGCAATTCCCTGTCCCATGTCTTGGTAAATATATTACAGAGCAGGGTTTGAGCTGCACTTACATGGTCCATAACGTAGACGGACCTGTTTGATAAATGCCAAAGGAGATAGGTGTTTACAGTTCCCAGAAGCAAACGCCCCTTATCAGTAAGCTTCTGAACAGCCTTAACATTTTCAAGTACCCATTTAATTTTAGATGCCGAATAATAAGGAGAAAGGTGAAGCCCGGTACGTTCACGAATCAGATCCCGCCGCTCTACCCTCTGTCTGCATATATCTATCCCCCTTGGATCTCTATAACTTATGGCATTGTAAACAGACTTTCCAGTTTCTTTATCCCAAAATACGATTGTTGAATGCTGTCCCGAGAGTCCAAGTGCAGATATTCGCAGTTTTTTTGATCCAATTTTTTTAAAAAGACTCTTAACGGCATTCAGCTGGCTTTTTAATATGTCATCTGGTTGGTACTCAATCCAGCCTGAGCGGAGTAAACGGGGTTTCAGGGGGAAATCTGACCTGGAAATTATTTTGCCGTGGTTATCAACCAGATTGGCGCTGGAATTTAAAGATCCCTGATCAAGGGCAAGTATGTATTGACCCATAAGAGTTGGTCCCTTTGATTTTTGGCCTATCTTAGCAATCTGACAATCTAAAGTCAACAGTCAAACTTAATGTAATCTAATGAAAAGTCGGGTTTTTAATACCAGGGGCAATTCTTTTTGAAATAAGGTCGATAAACTGTAAATAATTTCTGTAAGTCGGACGATAACATAGAGGATTATAATCGTTTAAATTTTAGACCAGGGTGATAGTGAACAAAATATTTGATAATCGAAAGTTAAAACTGCTTGTAATTATTGGGGTTTCCCTGACTGTTTTATTTCTGGTGCTTATCATTGCCTCAAGGCTGATACTCCTTAACAGCTTTGTCGAAATTGAGCAAGGCAGCGTAAAGAGAAATGTAGAACGGGTGCTTAATGCACTCAATGGTGAACTTACACATCTCAGTACTGTTAATGGTGATTATGCTGGATGGGATGAGAGTTATCAGTTTATCAGGGACGGCAACAGGGCATTCATTGAGGCAAACCTGCCTGACACGGTTTTTCCCCAATTACGTCTTAATGTCTTGGTTTATATAAGAAATAATGGAGAAATTGTCTATAAGAGAGGATTTGACCTATATAGCGAAAAACCCGTGAAAATACCTGAGAGCTTTTTTAAGCACATCTCTGCTGATAGCCCTCTTGTAAGACATTACAGTGATGAGAGTACAATAAAAGGTTTATTACGCCTTCCTGAAGGCATAATGCTGGTTGCTTCAAGGCCGGTTTTAACGAATGAGTTTAAAGGGCCTATTCACGGGGCTCTTATAATCGGGCGTTATCTGGACTCAAATGAGGTCGATATACTTGCACAGCAGACAAAATTGAATATTAATGTCTTAAGGGTTGACGATAATGTGATGCCAGATGATGTCAGGAATGCAATGACTCAGATTAATGATTCGGCCCCTATCCTTGTATCATCTTTAAACAAGGATATAGTTGCCGGCTACTCTATTGTAAGAGATATTTATAATGACAAGGCGCTGGTAGTAAAGGTAGATATCCCAAGGAACATTTACAAACAGGGTATACATACAATTACATATTTCGTAGTCTGGTTTGTGTTTGCAGCGTTCATTTTTGTTCTTGTGGGTTATTGGCTCTATAAGAAGCTGGTCCTGTCACGCAGGATTGGCAAGGAGTCAGAGGCTAAGTACAGGGCTGTTATTGAGCAGGCAACTGAAGGCATCCTTATTGTTAATTGTGATAATAAGAAGATAGTTGAAGGTAATAATGCATTTAAAAGCCTGATAGGTTACGATGACGCTCAAATATTAAGTATGTCATTATTTGACATACTTGCTGAGGATTATCAGACTGCAGAACTGGAAATAGAGCGTATAGTTAAAGAAAAGCGGGATATCAGGCTTAGACATAAGGATGGATCTCTATTGCATGCTGAATTATCCGCGAGCATACTTGACTACAGTGACAGCCAGACTATGTGTGTTGTGGTTCATGATATAACCGAGAGAAAATTATTTGAAGAGCAGTTGATGGATCAGGCAACTCACGATTCCCTGACCGGTTTAGCCAACAGGAATCTTCTTAATGACAGGCTTAGTCAGGCCACGGCGTATCAGAAAAGGAAAAAAATGTTGTTTGCAGTATTGCTGCTTGATATCGACAGGTTTAAAGTCATCAATGATACATTGGGACATGGTGCAGGAGATATACTGTTAAAGCAGATTGCCGGGCGGCTTGCGAATGGTGTTAGAAATTATGATACAGTTGCAAGGTTTGGCGGGGATGAATTCGTTATACTTGTAAATGATGTTAATGATGCCAATGATATTATAACAGTAGCTAAGAATATACTTGAATTGTTTAACTCTTCCGTGAAGATTAGTGAAAATGAGCTTTTTGTAGCTGCCAGTATCGGGATATCAATGTTTCCTTCAGACGGAGACAGCGCTGACCATCTGTTGATGAAGGCTGATACGGCTATGTATCACTGTAAGGCTCAGGGAGGAAATAACTATAAGTTTTTTGCAGAAGATATGAACCTGAAGGCCAAAGACCGGTTGAGCATGGAGACAAATCTGAGAAGGGCATTGGAACTTCAGGAATTAATTCTCTATTACCAGCCCAAAGTTGATTTATCTACGGGTGAGATCTGCGGGATGGAGGCACTGATTAGATGGCAGAGAGACGGACGCATGATATCACCATTAGAATTCATTTCCCTCGCGGAGGAGACTGGTCTTATTCTTCCAATAGGTGAATGGGTGCTCCGCACCGCATGCAGGGACCTCAGACGGTTCATGGAAATGGGATTTTCCAATCTCGTTATTTCTTCCAATATTTCCGGACGGCAGTTTGCAAATGACAACCTTGTAGAATTGATCGGGAGTATCTTGTATGAGACCGGCCTCGACCCCAGGTATTTTGAATTAGAGCTTACAGAGAGTATTCTGATGAAGGATGAGGAAAAACTTATCAGGAAGCTTTTTGCGATAAAAGAAACTGGCATCAGGATTTCTATTGATGATTTTGGCACTGGTTATTCCTCTCTGAGTTATTTGAAACGATTTCCAATTGATATATTGAAAATAGATCGCTCATTTGTTATGGACATAACAACTAATAGAGACGGCGCAGCTATTGTAGAGACGATATTGGCAATGGCTCACACACTGAAATTGCGGACTGTAGCAGAAGGTGTGGAGAAATTAGAGGAGCTTTTATTCCTGGCTGAACATAAGTGCGGGGAGATGCAGGGATTTTATTTTAGCAGGCCGCTGCCGTTTAATTCATTTGAAGAATTACTCCACTCCGGAAAAAAGCTGCAGACCACATCTATAGTTTCATAACCCTGAAATACATTAATCCACCAATAGCGCCGAACAAGATATTTGCCAGCCAGGAAGAGAGAACAGGATTAATACGGCCTGCGTATCCCATATTCAGCGACAATGAGTAAGTTGTCCAGTAAAGAACACCGGTAAGAATACATAAACCCACACCTCCGGCAAGACCGCCCTGCCTTTTGATGCGGAAACCAAAGGTAATTCCGAAAACAGATAATATAAATCCTGAAAAAGGGAACGATGCCTTGGCATATAAATCAACTGTCAGTCTTTTTACCTCATAGCCCTCTCTTTTAATTGTTTCAATATAGTTTTTAAGGGTTGAATAACTTGTTTCCGATGCCTGTACTATCACATGCCTGAAATCATTGAGCCTTATAGGGAAATCTATCCTTAGTGTATCAAACTCCAGGAGACTGACTCTTTTGTTATCAGGATGAAACTGCCTCTTCACACCTGATTTCAGAACCCACTGGCCATCCTCTGAGACAGCGCCTTTAGCTGAAATGCTTTCTCTGATTTTAAATTCTGGCGTCAGATAATGAATATTGATCCGTCCCATTATCTTTTTATCAGGGTCTATAAACCTGACATTGTATATTGTATAGTCGTCAGCCTTCAGCCAGAGGCTATCTTCTTTAAAGAACATTTCCCGTGGTTTTTTCCCGGTTACCATTAGCATCTCTTCAGCCTTTTTATTGCTTACAGGCATGATTGAGTTGTTCAGGAGGAATGTCCCGGCAGAGATCAGCAGAGTTATAATTATTAAAGGCAGAGTAATATTATATAGACTCAATCCTCCGGAACGAAGGGCTGTAAGCTCATTATACTTTGTAAAGAGACCAAGATTCAGAAATGATGCAAAGAGGAGCGCTATAGGAATTGTGAAATATATTGCCTGCGGCAGGCGGCTAAGAAAGAAAACCGCTATAGTCAGGATGTCTGCATTAACTCTTGTAAAATCTCCTATGTTTTCAAAAACATCGATTAAAAGATATAGTACGGTGAATGCCGCAGTTATGAGGGCAAGTAACTTTATAAATTCAGCTGATATGTATCTTGGGATTATCTTCATTTGTCCTTTGAAAAAATATTAAACAGCTTGAATCCTCCTTCACCAGCCACATAAACAATTGTGACTACTGCCAGGAAAAGTGAAATAATAACCGTTGCCCATGCGGCAAATGCCGGATGAATAAATCCTTCGACAGCCAGGATTTCAAAACCGCTGTCGAGTATGTAGTAGCTGAAAACAATAACAATACTTAATATGAAACCTGCAAATCTGCTTGAAAATCTGGTCATAATACCAATCGGTGACCCGAGAAGCCCCAGGACCAGGGCAGCAGCAGGCAATGAAAACTTCTTATAGTACTCCATCAAAAGCCGCCTGTATTCCCTCTCCCTGCCCTGCTGCTTCTTTTCTTTTATTTTTATTTTCAATTCAGTCAGACTTAAACCCCATTTCTCCTTTATTAGCCGCACACTTTCAATTGATTGAACTGAGTCCAGTCTTAAGAAGTATGTTGAAAACGTTACCATCTGATATTTGGTCCAGTCATCAGACTCGAAGTAAATATGCCCGTCCTGAAGTTTTAAAAAAAGATATGATGTGGATGGGTCATTGAGGATATTACCCTGTCTTGCAGTAATAATCTTTGAATCCTTCGATGACCTGTCAGAAATTAGAATGTTGTTCAGTGTATCCCCGGATGTAATCTTCTTCACATATACCAACAGATCAAAAAGATTATTAAAGACACCTTCCTGCAGGCCCAGATTCCTTTGTTTGCTCAACGTCTCGTATGACTGTATGCGAATATACTTGTGTCCCATCGGCTGGAGTACTGACGATGAAATCAACGCGAGAATGAACGCACTTATTGAAAAGACAAATACAGGCAGAAGCATACGGTATACGCTTATGCCGCCTGATCTCATAGCCGTTATCTCGTGATCTGTCGAGAGCCTGCTGAAGGTCAATATGGATGAGATCAATACTGAAAGTGGTATTGCAAGCACCAAAAAAAGAGGTATAATGAAAATCGAAAATTTTACCAGGAGTAGAAAACTTATACCGGTTTCAGATGCTATTTTTGAGAATTTAATTACCTGCTGCATCAGGAATGCGGATAATAGGACTGCAATACTCAGGAAAAAAGATATAGTAAGTTCGCGGAGGATATATCTGTCTAAGAGCTTGAACATAATGAATTCCTACTATACAATAAAACGTTCTATTACTAAACCCGAAAAATGCCAATGGCAAAAGACTATTCAAAATTTAAGTCTTACCTCGATGACAGGGTGAAGCATTACCCCTTTATCCGTGATATGGTGATTTTTTACAAGGGGCTGCTTGATATCTGGGGCGATTCTTCACCGGATGACCTGTCAGGCCTGTTTAGAAGATCTTCAACCTCTGCAATGGATGGAGAATCTAAAGGATCATACCTGATGAATAGGGCAGGGATTAATGATCTGGAACTTTCCAACAGCGTAGATGTTGCAAAAAGAGTATTCAAACTGTTTGAAACGAAAATGCCAAAGAATGATATAACTGGGTCTGCAGGCTCATCATCAGAAGCCGTGACAGAGTTTATAAGAAACGGACTCGGAAAGGATGATAAATTTAAAAATGTTATGCTCAAATGGATTCTGAAACCATCTTTTGAATATACACTGGAAAAGATGAATCTTGAGACTGTATCAGGGAAAGGAGAATGTCCCCTGTGCGCATCACCTCCGGCTATGGCCATTGTCTTTACTCCGGAGAACGGTACATCTGAGCAGCGGCTTCTCTCCTGCTGCTTCTGTACTTACAGGTGGAGCTATCCTATGAAAGGTTGTCCTTCATGCGGTAATGCGAGGCTGGAGCATTTTGGCCTTATTGTCGGAGATTCTGTCCGGGACCAGTGTGTTCGTGCTGTAAGTTGTGAGAAGTGCCATACATACCTCAAGACGGTTTTTACAGGATGCCGCAATGACAGGAAAAAGCCAGAGGACCTCGACATGGATATTGAAGATGTAGCAACCCTGAATCTGGATATTATGGCAGATCAGCGCGGATATACTGCGCTTTGCCAAAGTGAAAATATCCCTTCAAACTCAGGGAAAGGGGCAGATATGCCGTGAGCCGCAGGATCGCAAAGGGTTTAAAAAGATCGTTCCCCGCATTGCAGCAGGGTATTAGGTAAAGTCCGGAGGAAGTCCAGGGCCGCGGCCTCATTATGGTTTCCTGCTACAGCAGGAATAACATGCAGTCAGGAGAATTTCGGGATGAAACGTTATTTTTTTCTTGCAGTACTTATTATTAACAGCATATGCTTTGCAGCCTTATTCGCAGGGCAGGATGTGTTTGCTGAAGTTGCATGTCCGCCATCACTCAAGATGGTGTCATCAAACCCGAAGCATCTTTCAGAAGGTGCCTCAACTGATGTTCCTGTTATGATTACCTGGGACAGGGAAACATTAGAGAATCTTTCAGATGGACTGAGAGATTTGAAGCCGGCGCTGGAATCTGTAAACATAGCAGGCGGCAGGTATGGGATGGGGACACTCCTGACTACTGAGTGGGGTATCGGAGGGACTGCTGCATGGATGGATAACGTGGAGGTAATAACACCTGAAGCAAAGTTAGAGCCAGGTACACAGTACAGATTATGGAATTACCTGTATTTAACTTTAAGGGATGGTAAACCCGTATCATGTACCAGGATTGGCGGTGAAGTAGTCTTTAAGACTGCAGGCAGCCCCCCTGTTGATGGAAATCCGATCCGCAATATAGACCTTTCAAAGATTTATCACGGAGATGAATATGGCCACGGGGATATCAGGGGTAATGTTAAAGAACTAAACCCTGCCCTTGACTTGATGACAATTGAAGATAAAAAAATGGGCCGTGTATCTGTAGTTATTTATAAGGGGATACCTATCCTGAGAGAGGGGCAGTTTATCCAGCTTGGGATGATACAGGTTGGGGACCAAGCATCCATACGGTTAACAGGAGGCAGGGTGGTGACGGTAGAGGTCAGCAAGTAGGTGCTATTCTTTACAAAATCCTTGCAATAAAATATTTCTCTGTGCTAATATCTCATCGATATGTCCAGTCTCGTTAAAGAAAAAAATCTTCTTGCAAGATCAGCTTACAACTATGAAATTATGGATGTTAAGGAGCCAAATCTGTTCAGAGAATTTTTCCCTTACTCTGAGGTGCCTAAGATCCCTTTTAATCACCGAATCGTTCCTCAATATACACCGGAAGAGTTCTGGATAAGTGATACGACTTTTCGTGACGGCCAGCAGTCGAGACCTCCATACAGCGTTAAACAGATAGTAGATATTTATGATATGTTTCACAGGCTTAGCGGACCCAACGGGGTGTTAAGACAGTGTGAATTCTTCCTTTATAATAAAAAGGACAGGGATGCAGTCGCAAAGTGTCAGGAGAGGGGTTACAGATATCCCGAGATAACAGGGTGGATAAGGGCAGTAAAGGAGGATTTTCAGATAGTCAAAGAGGCTGGTCTTAAGGAGACCGGCATCCTTACGTCATGTTCGGATTATCATATCTTCCTTAAACTTGGCATGACAAGAATAGAGGCCGCTAATAAGTATCTTGAAATAGTGAGTAAGGCGCTTGAATCAGGTATTATTCCGAGATGCCACCTTGAGGATATAACGCGTGCTGATTTTTATGGTTTTGTAATTCCATTCGTTCAGAAGCTGATGACGTTATCTGAGCAGAGCGGTATCCCGGTTAAGATACGTGCATGTGACACTATGGGCTACGGCGTGCCTTATATCGGGGCATCCACACCCCGCGGCATCCCTGAACTGATCTATGGACTGGTTCACTATGGAGGGGTACCTTCACAACAGCTGGAATGGCATGGTCACAATGATTTCCACAAGGCGCTTATTAATGCTACAACTGCATGGTTATACGGATGTTGCTCAGCTAATGGTGTTATGCTTGGTTTTGGAGAGAGGACAGGTAATACCCCTGTTGAGTCCCTTATTATGGAGTACATTGCGTTACGCGGTGATAACAATGGTATTGATACGACGGTGATTACTGACCTGGCTGATTATTTCAGGAAGGAGCTTGGTGTACAGATCCCTGCAAATTATCCATTTGTAGGTGTAGACTTTAATAATACAAGTGCCGGTATTCATGCTGACGGCGCACTGAAGAACGAGGAAATATATAATATCTTTGATACGGTCAAGCTGCTCAAGAGACCAATGGGTATTACGATTACAGACAAGTCGGGCATTGCAGGTATTGCCTATTGGGTAAATGGACATCTTGGTCTGGATTACAGAGAACCTGTGGACAAGAAACATCCGGGTGTTGCAAAGATATTTAAGTGGGTTATGGAACAATATGAGGCTGGAAGGCTGACAGCTATTTCATCGGATGAGATGTATGCACAGGCGAAGAAGTATTTGCCTGAATATTTTGGCTCTGACCTTGACCGCTTGAAAAAGCGGGCTGAAGAGATAGTAGCATCACTTGTGGAAGAGTTGGCTGATGATGAGTCGTTCAGGGTTTTAAATGCTGCGGGGATGGAGAATAAGATGCAGAAACTGGTTGATGAAAATCCATTTATCCAGTTTGCGTATGTTGTTGACCTCCATGGAAAGATATTAACAAAGAATATAACTCAGGTTATTGACAGGGCTAAATATGAGAAGTTTGACATGGGACAGGACTTTTCCAACAGACCATGGTTCATTGAGCCGATCAGGAGCGGAAGAACATTTGTAACAGATTTCTATAAGTCTCTTGTAACAGATTTACTCTGTGTTACGATCTCAACTCCCGTCAGAAATGAAACAGGTGAGATTAAAGGTGTGTTTGGTGTGGATCTGAAATTTGAAGACGTGGTGAAGATTGACAAGAGGATGGTCGCGGGTGTTGCAGCGGCTGGTGAAAAGGGCGGTGTTGCAGGAGAGATAAGTTAAGACGTTAGTAACCGTAAGTATGAAGCAATGATAAGATTCAGGAGGTGACAGTGGGCAGTCGCAATAAAATAACAATAATTGGCTCCGGAAATGTCGGGGCAACGGCAGCGCAAAGGATAATGGAGAAATCACTTGGGGATGTCGTATTAATTGATATTGTCGAAGGCATTCCACAGGGTAAGGCGCTTGATATCCTTGAATCCGCCTCATTGAGCAGTTCTGATGTGAAAATTACAGGAACCAATAATTATGACGATACGTCTGCCTCTGACATCGTAGTTATTACTGCAGGTTTGGCGAGGAAACCGGGCATGAGCCGCAGGGATCTGCTTGAGAAGAACGCGGGTATTGTAAAGGGAGTAACTTCAGAGGTAGTCAAACGGTCTCCTGACGCAATACTAATTGTTGTCACCAATCCGATGGACCTGATGACCTATGTTTCATATACTGTCTCGGGTTTTCCCAGGCATCGCGTAATTGGAATGGGAGGGGTGCTTGATTCAGCACGCTTTAAGTGTTTTATATCATCTGAACTTAATGTTTCGTCAGATAATATTCATGCCTTTGTCCTTGGCGGACATGGTGATCTCATGGTACCGCTTGCAAGATTTTCCACAGTTGCCGGTATTCCGATAACTGACCTGCTCTCAAAGGAACAGATAGACAAGATGGTTGAACGTACGAAGTTTGGGGGTGGTGAGATAGTTGAACTGCTCAAGACAGGGAGCGCATATGTTGCCCCTGCCGCTTCTATTGTCGAAATGGTTGATGCTATTCTCCTTGACAAAAAAAAGATATTACCTTGTTCGGCTTATCTTGAGGGAGAGTATGGAATGAAAGGGATATTTACAGGAGTACCTGTTAAACTTGGAAGAAATGGGATTGAGGAAATTATTGAAGTCAAGTTTACAAATGATGAGGAAGATGCGTTTAATAAATCTGCGAACGTTATAAAGAATGGGGTAGAGGAGTTGAAGGAAATTCTCAGATGAGGCGAGTGCATTTCAACGATATAGTAGATAAAGTAAGAGACATGTGCATAGATGCAAATTACAATCTCAGCGCGGATGTCACTGCTTCATATGAAAGGGCGATTGAAACAGAGAAATCACCGCTTGGCAAGGAGGTGCTGAGGCAGATAATTCAGAACTCTGAGATTGCCAGTAAGGAGTCTATGCCGCTCTGTCAGGATACTGGCCTTGCAGTTTTTTTCATTGAGCTTGGTCAGGATGTTTCCATTGCCGGAGGTTTGCTGGGAGAGGCTATAAATGAAGGTGTGAGACAGGGATACAGCAGGGGATATCTGAGGAAATCTGTAGTTGAAGAACCTTTATTTAACAGGAGAAATACATCTGACAATACACCGGCCATCATTCATACTGAGATTGTGGCTGGCGAAGATATCAAAATTAAACTCGATATAGCGGGTGGCGGGTGTGAGAATATGGCATCTTTAAAGATGCTTCGTCCTGCTGATGGCATAGAAGGAGTGAAGCAATTTGTTGTTGATTCAGTAAGAAACGCAGGTGCTAATCCCTGTCCGCCGGTAGTTGTGGGAGTAGGCATAGGCGGCGACTTTGAGAAGGCTGCTATTCTTGCAAAGAAGGCGCTGCTTAGGCCTGTTGGACAACCAAGTGCAAGGATGGATGTGGCCTCACTGGAGGAAGATCTTCTCAAGAAGGTAAATCAGACTGGTATTGGCCCGGTAGGCCTTGGAGGCACTACCACTGCCCTGGCCGTACATGTTGAGGTGCATCCCTGCCATATAGCAAGTCTGCCTGTGGCAGTAAATATAGGGTGTCATTCAAGCAGGCATAAGAGTATAGTTATTTAGGGGAAAATCAATCCATGTCAGTAAAGAAAATAACAACGCCTCTGTCAGAGGATGTCATAGCGAATCTCAAGGCAGGTGAAAGGATAGAGATAAGCGGGGTACTTTATACCGCAAGGGATGCGGCTCACAAGAGGCTTGTCCAGATGATTAAGGATGGAGACAAATTGCCGTTTGATCTCAGAGGACAGGTAATATATTTTGTTGGTCCTACCCCTGCCAAACCCGGGATGCCAATAGGTTCGGCTGGTCCTACGACGAGCGGAAGGATGGACCCATATTCCCCGTTCCTTATAGAACATGGCCTAAAAGGGATGATTGGTAAGGGAGGGAGGGGTAAAGAAGTCATAGATGCTATGCTTAAGCATAAGTGCGTTTACCTGGCTGCCATTGGAGGAGTTGCTGCACTCCTGTCTAAAAGAATTAAGAAAGCCGAAGTTATTGCTTTTGAGGACCTCGGTACTGAGGCCGTAAGACGACT
Organism: uncultured Nitrospiraceae bacterium; assembly: GCA_964611625.1. Classification (GTDB taxonomy): domain Bacteria; phylum Nitrospirota; class 9FT-COMBO-42-15; order HDB-SIOI813; family HDB-SIOI813; genus RBG-16-43-11. The sequence continues at coordinate 118,547 of CAZTAM010000006.1, forward strand.
CGAAGTGGAAGACTTTCCTGTCATAGTTATAAATGATGTCCATGGTGGAGATCTGTATAAAAAAGGTATGTCGGAGTATTCAAGCCTTTAATCTGTCAGTCTTTTTCCATACTTAAGTCAACACCTAAGTCAACTAATGCAAGATTCATGCTTAAATTCCTTTACTTGAATAGCTGTTTGTGGTATTATACATTCCGAACTGTTCTACAGAGTAATGCGCATATCAAATAATTGGAAAATAGCGCTTGCAATAATATATTTTATCTTCTTTATCGTCGTTCTGGCCGGTTTTTTCAGCGGTTACAGAGATAAGCCTGATAGACATTCAGAAATGAAGACGCTCGGGGATACAGTTCAGGAGATAGATGATTTTTATCTTACGCGGATAAATGGTTCTGATGTCGAGTGGGAAATAGGAGCAAAGAAAGCTTCGATAGCCAGCAGTGATGAAGATGCCGTGCTTGAGGATATTAATATTACTCACAGGTCCCAGTCCGGCGGCATAATTATACTATCAGCAGATAAGGGAAGATATAATATTGGCACAAACTCTTTTCTCATGGAAAAAGAGAATAGGGATGTCAGTATAAGGCTTGCCAGTGGTATTACGATTAATGTTGAGAGCCTGTTATGGTCGGAAGAGGACAGGCAGGTGCGAAGTAAAGGGGTGGTTTACGTAACAGGACAGGCTTTTGATCTTGAAGGGGAAGAGCTTGTAGCAAACATTGATAGCGGTATTTATGAGATCAGGAAGAACATCCGGGCCAGGGTTTGGTAAGCTGCAGACTGTCATAGTCTATTTAACGCTTTTCATACTCCTATTCTGGACGGCGATATCTGAAGGTAAAGATAAATCAATCACAAGGTTTGTCAGTCAGGATCAGGGGAGGGCGCTTACGATCAGTTCAGGTAAGATGACTCTGAATAATCCTATGAATTCGATAGTTTTTGAAGGTGATGTTCTTATTGAGCAGGAAACGATGACCCTTAAGGCAGATGTCGTAGACGTAGTATTTGAGCCTGTATCAGAAAGAGAAAATAGCCTGATAGAGGGCGTGGAAAGAAAGAGGTCCCTTTCTACAATAACAGCTTCAGGAGATATTAAGTTTATACATGGTATCAGGACTGTTTATGCAGACAAGGTTGTTTATTTTAAGAAAGAAGAGACGATGGTATTCACAGGTTCACCAAGTATAAGGGAAGGCTTGGATAAGTTGACAGGTGAGAAAATTACAGTATTTATTTTGGAAGACAGGGTAGTTGTTGAAGGAGGAGAAGCAATAATACATCCTAAGTAGAGAAAAAATATGACAAGGCTAAAGGTTGAGAATGTAGAGAAATTCTATAAAAACCGAAAAGCAGTAAATAACGTAAGTTTAACTGTGAATCAGGGAGAGGTGGTCGGAGTCCTGGGACCTAATGGTGCTGGAAAGACTACAATATTTTCTATCATCATAGGAATTTTAAAACCTTCTGCAGGCCGTATTTTCCTTGGTGATATGGAAATAACCAATCTTCCGACGTACAAGCGGGCGAGGATGGGGTTATGCTACCTTCCTCAGGAACCATCAATATTCAGAAAGCTGACAGTTGAAGAAAATATTATGGCTATCCTGGAATTTCAGACAATGTCATCCTATGAGCGAAGTGATACACTTAATCACCTGATGAGAGAGCTGAACATCAGCCACCTGGCTGGACAGTCTGCTAATACGCTGTCAGGTGGAGAGAGAAGGCGCGTAGAAATTGCACGTGCTCTTGCATCTTCCCCTGCCTTCATATTTCTTGACGAACCTTTTGCGGGCATAGATCCCATATCAATAATTGATCTGCAACAAATAATTAGTCAGTTAAAAAATAAAAATATAGGTATTCTGATTACAGACCATAATGTTCAACATACACTTGAAGTATGTGACAGGGTCTATGTATTGAATGAAGGTGTAATACTTAAATCCGGTACTCCTTATGATATCGCTTCAAGTGTAGAAGTTAAGGCAAAGTATTTGGGTGAGAGGTTTAAGCTTGAACGTGATAGTACCGTTAACTGATTATTGATGTATTAATCATTGTATGTTTATAGCTCAACATCAGGAGGGGACAATATGGATACAAAATTAGACCTTAGACTAACCCAGAAACTTATTATGACCCCTCAGCTTCAGCAAGCAATAAAATTACTTCAACTGTCAAAACTTGAATTGGAACAGATGGTTACTCAGGCCCTTCTTGAAAACCCGTTTCTTGACGAGACGCCTGTTGAAACTACGGAAACAGATGAGGATGAGTCGTATAAGACTGTTGCAACTTCTGAAAATATTACAACCGGAGGAGAGGAGGAAGGGGGGGCGCTGTCACCGCTTGACGGGGAAAACCTGAAGTGGGGAGAATATTTGTCTGATGATGGATTTGATAGTAGAGAAACAGGTTATTATAGGGACAATGAAGACGAAGGGATGACATATGACCAGATGTTAACCAGGCCCTCATCTCTCTCAGAACATCTGTCCTGGCAGTTGAACCTCGCTACATCTGACGCGGAAATAATTAAAGCAGGAGAAATCATCATCGGAAATCTGGATGACAATGGATACCTGCAATCTACTCTTGAAGAAATTGCATCAACATGCGGAGTATCCAGGGATAAAGCCGCTGAGGCATTAAGCCTGATTCAGCAGTTTGACCCGCCTGGTATTGCAGCCAGAGACCTGAGGGAATGTCTCCTTATACAATTATCCCTGTTAGGAGTTAAAGGTACAATCGTTGAGATAATTATCTCTGATCACCTTGCTGATTTTGAGAGGAAGAGATTTCCAGTCATAGCCAGAAAGCTTGGAATTTCCCTTGAAGATCTTGCTCATGCCCTTAAGGTTATAGAGAGGCTCGAACCAAAACCTGGGCGATTATTCTATTCATCTGACAATGTTGCTATAATACCCGATGTTTATGTCGTTAAACATGAAGGTGAATATGTTGTATTGCTGAATGATGATGGTATTCCGAGGCTTAAACTAAACCCTACATACAGGCGGATGCTTAAGGGTGGGAATGAAATAGCTGCTGATGCCAGGGGATATCTTGAAGAAAAATTTCGCTCTGCCATCTGGATGATCAGGAGTATTGAACAGCGTAACAGGACCATATACAAGGTGGCTCAAAGCATAGTTAAATGTCAGGAGGAGTTTCTGGAAAAGGGGATCAATAACCTTAAGCCGCTGACTCTCAGAGAGATAGCAGATGATATTAACATGCATGAATCTACAGTAAGCCGCGTGACGCACAATAAATATATCTGCACGACACAGGGTATATTTGAATTGAAATACTTTTTCAGCAGCGGACTTAATACCAGTGACGGCACGAGTTGTTCGTCCAAGAGCGTCAGAGATATGATTCACAAGCTTATCACAGATGAAAACCACCGGAAGCCTTTCAGTGATCAGCAGATCATGGAATATCTGAAGGGACAGCAAATAGAAATTGCAAGAAGGACGGTTGCAAAATACAGGAAAGAGTTAAAGATACCTTCTGCAAGCAGACGCAGAAAATTAGTTATATGAGATTTAATAATCTCCGCGTTGTAGTTATCAGTGGTCTGTCAGGGGCAGGCAGGAGCAGTGTACTGAAATGTTTTGAAGACCTTGGTTTCTTCTGCATCGACAATCTCCCTCCGCAATTACTTCCAAAATTTGTTGAATTGTGTACCAAATCACAGACTGAAATAAAAAACATAGCTCTTGGTATTGATATCCGTGAGCGGGAGTTTTTTTTAGATTTTGAGAACATACTGAATGAGTTGATGGCAAGCGGCTGTCCGATTGAGATTGTGTATCTGGAAGCACGAAATGAGATTCTCGTAAGGCGCTTTAGTGAGACGAGAAGGCCACACCCGCTGGCAATGAATAAACCTGTCACAGAAGGGATACAGCTCGAACGTGAGATGCTTAAGTGGTTGCGCGATAAAGCTACTCTGATCATGGATACATCAGATTTCAATATTCATCAACTAAAGAGCGAGGTGTTCCGGCACTTTCCAGAAACTGATAAAAATAAGAAGATTATGGTTAATATAATTTCATTTGGATTCAAATATGGGGTTCCTTATGATGTAGATTTGTTGTTTGATATCAGGTTCCTGCCTAATCCTAATTTTGTCGCACACCTCAATCCTCTCACAGGTAAAGACAGGGAGGTCGCAGAGTATCTTCATGAAAGTGCTAAGACAGCGCTTTTTCTTGAAAGATTATTTAAATTTCTTGATTTTCTAATGACTCAGTATGAGCAGGAAGGCAGATATTATTTAAACATCGGTATTGGCTGTACAGGAGGGCGCCACAGGTCAGTCTTTATTGCAGAAACACTCGAAAGGCACATCCAGGAGATTGGCTATGATACTACCATGAGGCACAGGGATATTGAAAGGATTAAGGTTTAACGTATGTCTTCTTATATTATTGCCATAACAGGTGCCAGTGGAGCAGTTTATGGAGTCCGGCTATTAGGATATTTATTAAAAAATGGGCTGACAGTGCACCTTACCGTTACAAAAGAGGCCTGGTGGATAATTAAAGACGAGACAGGATTAATTATGGAGGGTTCAGAAGAAGAGATCCGTTCCTCATTATGCGAGTATTTTGGGGTTTCAATAGGGCTACTTCATTATTATGAAGAAAATAATCTCAAGGCGCCGATAGCGAGCGGATCTTTCCGTAATGATGGCATGATAATTGTCCCATGTTCTATGAAAACTGCCGCATCTATTGCCTCTGGAGTTTCTTCTAATCTTGTTGGGCGTTCTGCCGATGTAATATTAAAGGAGAAAAGAAAACTCATCATTGTTCCAAGGGAAACGCCATTGAATACGGTGCATCTAAAAAACCTCCTTGCCCTTTCAGAAATGGGAATTCACATTATTCCTGCAATGCCGGCCTTCTATAACAAGCCAGAGACTATAGCGGATATGGTAGAATTTATCGTAGGACGTATACTTGATGCACTGTCCATTGATAATCATCTCTACAGCAGATGGGATGGGAGGTAATAACCCTTGACTACCGGAATTTTATTAAGTATAGTTACTATTGTTTTTAAACCTGAGGGTTCAGGTCAATCCCCTTTGTCTCCGCAATCAATGAATACTTGAACCTCTGAATATATTGCTGGAGACAGTCTTTCCGCAGGATGAATTAAGTTTAGAAGTATCAAATAAAGTAAATATGCATACTTTTTTATATCTAAAAGGCAGCCTCGATAATTTTTTTAGAGAAAAGAGAGAATGTAATGTTTTTCCGTAAAAAGAAAGAAATAATAGGCATTGATATTGGTTCAAGTTCTATAAAAGTCATTCAATTGACTGATTCAGAAGGGCGTTATACGCTTAATAAATTTGGACTTAATGTGTTAGCCCCTGAGATAATTGTTGACGGCACTGTTATGGACTCAGTCAGATGTGTTGAGACATTACAGAATTTAATCAAGGAGCAGGACATTTCAACAAAGGATGCCGTTATCTCCGTATCCGGTCATTCAGTGATAGTAAAAAGAGTAACACTTCCTCAGATGTCTGAAGATGAACTTGCGGAGTCTATTAAATGGGAAGCAGAGCAATACATACCATTTGACATTAATGAAGTTAACATGGACTTTCAGATCCTGAGTACTTTTACCGGGGCTGACGGAAAACAACAGATGAATGTCCTTCTGGCTGCGGTAAAAAAAGATAAGCTTTCTGATTATACTGCTCTTGTTATTGAGGCCGGACTGACGCCGGCAATAGTAGATATTGACTCTTTTGCAGTAGAGAATATGTACAACATCAATTATGAAACGAATGAGAAAGAAACTATTGCCCTTGTAAACATAGGCGCCAGTATTACGAATATTAACATACTGCAGGGAGGTATGTTTGCCTTCACAAGAGATATTTCCATTGGCGGCAACAGATATACAGAGTCGATTCAAAAAGACCTTGGCCTTTCTTTCGAAGATGCTGAGAGAATTAAAAAGAAAGAAGAAGTTGAGGGAGCAAATCTTCTTGAGGTTGATTCAATCATACAGAATGTCTCAGCGGAAATAACAAGTGAAATAACAAGGTCTTTTGGTTACTTTAAGGCGACTATGGGCAGCGAAAGTATTAATAAGGTAATGTTAAGTGGAGGGGCGTCAAAGATACGTAATCTTGATTCATTCTTGCAGGAAAGACTGGAACTTCCTGTTGAGTTTATTAATCCATTCAAAAAAATTGATATTCCTCCGTCATTTGATGCAGAGTATATAAAGAGTGTTGCCCCGCTTGCTGCAGTAGCTGTTGGGCTGGGGGTAAGAAGGCTGGACGAAAGATGATAAGAATAAATCTTCTGCTTACCAAGAAGCCAAAGGGAAGTGCCGCAGGCCTAAAATTAGGTTTGCCTTCCTACCTGATATTCGTCATTTTAGCTATTGCTGCTGTTTTACTAATAGAAGGGTATACATGGTACTGGCTGAAAAGCACGACAACTTATCTTACTAATGAAAAGATGACACTCGAGGTACGTCTCGCTGAACTGAAAGAAAAGGTTAAAGAGGTTGAGAGTTATGAGAAAGATAAGAAGCTGTATGAACAGAAAATTTCTATTATACAAAATCTAAAGAAGACCCAGAAGGGACCGGTTCGGGTATTAGACGAGGTTAGCGCGATGCTTCCTGAAAGGGTGTGGATAACATCACTTAAAGAAAAAGATGGCAAAATAAATGTTACAGGAGCAGGGATGACAAATGACGACATCGTTAAATACGTGAACAATCTTAAATCATCCAGGATATTCCAGAATGTTCAATTAACTGAGTCGCGGCAGGTTATCGAAGCCGGAATCCCTGTTTACAATTTTAATCTTATTTTTAATATTAACCTTGAGTCCGTATAAGATATTATGAACATTGAATCCATTGATAATATACCGCGTTCGCAAAAGACTTTGTTGTTAATCCTTGTGTTTACAATAATTATAGGTGGTTTTGTTTATTTCATTTTTCTGCCTGGAAAAGCGGAGGTTGATGCTGTTGGAAAACAAGTTTCAGACCTTAATCGGGAAATAATGACAAACGAGGTCAAACTGAGGAGGCTTGATCAACTAAAGATTGAGAATGCTCAGTTGCAGGCACAGCTCAATGAACTAAGGGCACAGCTTCCGGCAGAAGCTGAAGTCTCAGGTTTACTTAAACAGATATCTGATTTAAGTTTAGAGTCGGGTCTGAGTATTAAGTTATGGAAACCAGCAGAAAGAAAGAAGGATCCGTCCGGCCTGTATACAGAAATCCCTGTAAATGTGGAGGTGACGGGCGGCTATCACGCGCTTGGAACCTTCTTTGACAAGGTAAGCAAACTGCCAAGAATCGTAAATATCACCGGTCTGGATATGGACTCCGCCAAGGTCGTTGGGAAATCTGTCTTTATTCAGGATAAATTTATTGCAACTACATTCGCAGCAGAGGAGAAGTGAAATTGCCGGATTCACTAATAACGCATTTACGCATGTTGCAAGGGCTTTAACAGAGGTCATCAAAAATTAAAATGAAGGTATTTATATTAATTACCATATTAATCTTATTTTCAGGTTGTTCAGAACAACCGGCAAATTCTGTGAAACAGGCGCCCGTCGCAACGCCGGCCAGGGACGTTCAACAGAAAACGACTGAGACTGCTGCAAAAACTGAAATGGGCGTGACAGAGGACGGGAGTTCAGGATATAATTACAAACCATCCGGAAGAAGAGACCCTTTCTTGTCTCTGATTTTGGGTTTAAAAGAAAAAAAAGTTGCCGGTCTTACACCTCTGCAGCTTAGAAGTTTGGGAGAGTTGAAGGTTATAGGAATTGTGTGGGAGGGCAAAACTTACGTTGCGATGATAGAGACTCCCGACGGTAAGGGCTATATGGTCCGGGAGGGTGTGCTTGTTGGTCCAGAGGGCGGAGTTGTTAAGAAAATCTCAGTGGACTCAGTAAGTATCGAAGAGGTTTTCACAGATTTCCATGGAAGGAAGAAAACAAAAATGACTGTATTGGGACTCCGTTCCAAAGAGGAGGCAGTAGATGAAGATAATTAATGTTAAAAGGGCTGTTTTTGCGGTGCTGATAGCGTTTCTTTTTGTAGCTTGCCCGTTAACAGGCAAGCAGGTTAATGCTGCAGAACAGACCGGCAGTTTACAAACGCCAGAGATACCGGTACTGAAAAAAATAGATATAGTTAGCTTACCGGCCAGTATACAAATACTGCTTGAGACAGGGAGCTCATTGAAATATACGTCCTTTTCTCTTATGGATCCACCGAGACTGGTTGTAGACTTGCCTGGAGTCTCTCTCGGTGAGTTCACTAAACCAATAATAGTAGGTAAAGGGTCTGTGATTCAGATAGACCCGGTAGAGACTACGACTCCAGTTAGAGTTGCGCGTTTAAATGTCAGACTTACAAACGATAAAACAGTCCCTCAGATATTTAGTAAATCAAACGTACTTATAATAGATGTTCCAACTATGGCATCTGTTGAAAGCGCTGAAAAAATGCCTGTCAAATCTCAGCTTAATATGGTAAGAGAACTTGTATTTAATGAGTCAGGAGACAGGAACAGTATTAAGATTATTGCTGACAATGAAATTAATGCAGATACCTTTATCGTAGAGGGAGACAAACTTGTAGTCGATGTTAAAGAAGCTGATAATTCGATAACGCATAGTGAAAAGGTTGTGGACAGTAAACTTATTTCGAAAATAAGGATTGGAACTCATGCTGCTCCGGTCAACAAGGTGAGATTTGTAGCAGATCTTAAAACCGCCATAAAATATGAAGTGAACAAGCAGGGTAAGGAACTCACAGTAAATGTATTCTCAAAGGGTGACAAGATCCAGCAGCCTCAGGTTCAATTAGCATCAGCTGCCCCTATAGTTGTGAGTGAGAGTAAACCGGTTAGTATCAAGCCGGATAATGCTAAATCAGGTGATGTCAAAACCAGCGTTTCAGATCCTAAACCTGTTGCAATCGGAAATCCTGATGTAAAGACTAATTCTGTTGAAAAACCAAAAATTGTTGATCCACCGGCAGTCATGGCTCCTGAGGTTCCTAAGGAAAAAAAGATTGCAGTAGTAGAAGCCCCTCAGGCTGTAAAGGCTGAAACTGGAAAAAGCAATAATAGTCAGAACAATGCAAAGAAGGTATCCCTTGATTTTCAGGACGCAGATGTAGTTAATGTACTTAGACTGCTTGCTGAGGTTAGCAAGTTAAACATGATAATAGGAGATAACGTCAAAGGAAAAATAACTATCAAGATGCTGGATGTTCCGTGGGATCAGGCACTTAATATTATTTTGAAAATGAAGGGGCTTGGAAAGATTTATGAGAACAATGTAGTCCGGATTGACACGTTAGCCAACATAGCTCTGCAGCAGGAAGAGGAGGCGCGGGCCAAGGATGCCATGATTAAGGCAGAGGACCTGTCAACCAGGATAATTCCTGTTAATTATGCACGGGCAAGAGAGCTGGCTGAGTCAATAAGAAAGACCCTTAGTACAAGGGGGGATATTACAATTGATGATCGTACCAATACCTTGATTATTAAAGATGTGCCGGATAAACATGAGGAAATGACTCAACTGCTTAAAGCACTTGACAGACCAACTCCTCAGGTTTTGATTGAAGCCAGGATTGTTCAGGCGGATACAAACTTTGCCAGGGATCTGGGGGTGCAGTGGGGCGGCAGCTATGCCTCCAATCCCGGTGATTATAATATGAGTGTAGTAACTGGTCCAACCGGAACTGTAAGTGCTCCCACAACTGGTTTTGCGGTCAACCTGCCTGCAACCGGAATAGCAGGAACAAAGGGTAGTGTTGGATTCACAATAGGAAAGACGATTGGCGATGCATTTAATCTTGACCTGAGATTATCAGCAGGAGAGACGAAAGGATTGACCAAGATATTATCGGCTCCCAAGATCGCGACCCTTGATAACAGGGAGGCAATTATACAACAGGGGGAATCGATCCCTTACAAGACCTATTCCCAGGAAGGCACGAAGACAGAGTTTATTGATGCTACACTGACACTCAAAGTAACCCCAAAGGTAACACCGGACGGACATATATCAATGAATATCAAGATTACAAAAAACCGGCAGGGGTCTATAGTAGTAGAAGGAACACCAAGCATTAATAAGAAGGAGGCCACTACAGAGGTCCTCGTGAAAGACGGGGAAACGACTGTAATCGGAGGTATCTATGAGTTGTCTGACACAGATAATCTTAGTATGCTTCCCTGGATGCATAAAATCCCAGTTCTTGGCTGGTTATTCAAGAATACATCTCAGTCAAATATAAAGAGTGAACTGCTTATTTTCATAACTCCCAAAATAATACCTGTAACTTCATGAGGAAATATGCTTCGCTTCCTGACTGCAGGTGAATCTCATGGACAGCTCCTCCTGGGAATAATTGAAGGGCTGCCGGCAGGATTGGCCATTACTGCAAGTGATATTAACTCAGATCTCGCCAGACGGCAGATAGGTTATGGCCGTGGCGGCAGGATGAGAATAGAAAAAGATGCTGCGGAGATTACCTGCGGTGTCAGATGGGGTAAGACACTCGGCAGTCCTGTCGGACTCATTATAAAAAACCGTGATTGGGTAAATTGGACAGACCGTATGTCACCTGATCCGTCTATGTCAGATTCCATTCCTCCTGAGACCCGACCAAGGCCAGGACATGCCGACCTGTGCGGTCTGATCAAATATGCACACACAGATGTAAGAAATGTGTTAGAGAGGGCAAGCGCAAGAGAGACCGCAGTCAGGGTTGCACTTGGAGCTGTTGCCAAGAGCTTTCTTCGCACATTTTCTGTAAGGATTATTAGCCATGTAACAGAAATAGGAGGTATAAAGGCAAAACCCGGGAATGTATCGCCAGATATTCTCTCAGACAGGGCTGAAAAATCTGAATTACGCTGCGCTGATAAAAAGGCCGAAGTAAAAATGAAAAAAAATATAGACGAGGCAAAAAAGAAGGGGGACTCTGTTGGAGGTGTATTCGAGATAATAACAACTAACGTTCCTGCTGGAGTCGGAAGCTATTCGCAATGGGACAAAAGGATGAACGCAAGACTTGCATACGCTGTAATGAGCATACAGGCTATAAAGGGTGTAGAAATTGGTGCAGGGTTTGGAGCTGCATCCTGCTTTGGCTCTGAAGTTCATGATGCCATCTATTATGACAGGAGTAAACAGGAATTCTACAGAAAAACAAACAGGGCTGGAGGGATTGAAGGAGGTATAACAAATGGGGAGGATATAGTAGTGCGTGCGGCTATGAAACCGATAGCTACACTATATACTCCTATGGATTCTGTTGATGTAAAGACAAAAAAACCGTTCAAGGCAACCGTTGAAAGATCTGATTATTGTGCAGTACCTGCAGCCAGTGTAGTCGGCGAGGCAATGGTAGCTATTGAGCTTGCCAACGCATTCCTCGAAAAGTTCGGTGGTGATTCTATGGATGAAATTAAGAGAAACTATCAAGGTTACCTCGATTATATCAGTAAGATTTAGAAATCCTGCTTTCTGAATATTAACTGTGAAAAATATTATATTAGTCGGTTTTATGGGTAGCGGCAAGACTGAAGTTGGCAAAAGATTGGCCAAACGTCTTGGTTACACCTTTATTGATACAGATTTACTGATTGAAGAGAAGACAGGAAGAAGCATATCTGATATTTTCAGCAAAGATGGGGAGCATTCTTTCAGAGATATTGAAACCAGCATATTAAGAGAATTAACTGGTTTAAATGAACACGTTATTTCCACTGGCGGCGGGATCGTTACCAGGGAAGAAAACATACAATATTTGACGAATACTGGATTTATTATCTGGCTTAAGGCCTCTCCTGAAAATATCTTTAAGAGAGTCTGTTCTGAAACACACAGGCCATTGCTTGAAGTTGATAATCCACTTGAACAGATAAAAAAACTACTCTCCCAGCGTGAACAGTCTTACTCAAAGTCTGATTTAACAATAGACACAGATGGGTTAGATGTTGACGACATAGTTAATGTTATTATGCTTGCCATCGGCGTTTAGTTCAGACCTTATTCCATTCTTCTTCAGGGATGACAGTATGCAAAGAGTCTATTTATGTCTGTACCTGTAATATTTATGCTTATGATCCTTCCACTCTTTGATCATCTCGATCAGTTTTTCCCTCTGTTCAGGAGACAGTGTAGAATGCAGCGAGGCCAGTCTTTCTACAAAGAAGGAGATCATATCATCCACACGGGCGTCTTCCTGCCTAATGACTTCTTTCAGATGTTCCTGATCAATCCTTTCATGTCCCAGCTGCTCTACAAGGGTATCATGAATTGTCATGTGTGATTTATACAGTTCCTTCTTTTTTGCTAACAGTTCGTCCCTGAATGAATTCAGCTCAGCTCTTTGACTCTCATTCAGGTCCAGCCTGGATGCAATCTTCTCCGTGATCCATATTGCCCGTTTCTCAGGCGAGCGGTGATGTCCACATCCGGAAAGGATCCCTGCACTGGATATCAGTATCAGGATTAATGCCAGATTATACACCCATTTCATCTTCATAATGCGGCCCTCCTGCAAAAATAAAATTTGTTAAATCAAAGTCTGGTTTCATTATAACTCATTTTTTCAATTTATGCATTTTATAGCTGTGTTATTTCCGAAGTTGACACAAAAATCTCCTACTGCTATTCTGACCCCGGAAATGAAGATTACTATTGTGTAATGTCGATGAAGCAATAATTGTAAGAATGGAGAGAATATTAATTAAAGGGTACAAAGTATGAATATGAGAAAAGTCAGAGTAGAGCTGCAGCAGCGCAGCTATGAAATATGCATCGGTCACAACATACTATCCGGACTGGCGAGGCATCTCAAAGGCCTTCCAGTCGGACGCAGGGGTGCAATAATTACTAATCCTGTTTTAAATCAACTCTATGGTGAAAGTCTGAGAAGCCATTTATCCGACGAGGGTTACGTAATAACTACTATTGAATTGCCGGCAGGAGAACGATATAAGACACTTAAATCTGTCAAGAGTATATATGATGTTCTCGTAAATGAAAAATTTGAAAGAAATTCATTCATAATAGCGCTTGGAGGTGGTGTAGTAGGCGACATTGCCGGATTCGCAGCAGCAACATACCTGAGAGGCATCCCATATATTCAGGTACCTACAACCTTAATGGCCCAGGTTGACAGCAGTGTAGGAGGCAAGACTGCTGTAGACCACACGCTTGGCAAGAACCTGATAGGGGCGTTTTATCAGCCTCTCCTCGTATGGATAGATGTAGACGTTTTGAAAACCCTTCCAAGGCGTGAACTGATTGCAGGTATGGGAGAGGTTGTAAAGTATGGTGTGATAGCAGATGAACAATTTTTTGAATTTATCCGGGGGCATTATAAGGATATCCTGTTACAGGATAAAGAAACTTTGATACACACAGTTGCCAGGTCCTGTGAAATTAAGGCAATGATAGTGAGCTCGGACGAAATGGAAAAGGGTTTGAGGGCAATACTTAACTTCGGTCATACCATAGGACATGCCGTAGAAACTATTACAGGTTACAGGAAATACAGACATGGAGAGGCAGTGGCAATGGGTATGGTTTTCGCTTCAAGGCTCGCAGTCAATATGGGGATATGCAAAAATGATGTTGCAATAAATATAGAGAGGCTATGCCGGATGATAGGGCTTAAGACTCAGCTCCCGGAAATTGATTTTTCCGTTCTGACAGATATTATTGGCAGGGATAAAAAAGTTGCCAACGGTAAAGTAAGGTTCGTTCTTCCAGTCAGGATTGGCGAGGTAAAGATAGTTGAAGATGCCGACAGTGATGTGTTGCAGAAAACCCTACAATTATGTTATACTCCAAACAAATCTGAAAAGTAATGCCGGGAAATGGAAAAAGATTATCAGGATGCCATAACTAAACTTAACTATAAGATTGTAGAACTTTCCACTCTTTATGAGATTTCCAGGAGGCTGGGGTCGTCCGTAGACCCGAAGGTTACATTAAGTTCGATATTGGAAATTCTTTCAACCAGTATGGGGATGAGTCGTGGTACTCTGTCCCTGCTTGACCCTGAAACAAAACAACTATATATAGAGTTCGCCCATGGGCTGACTCCCGAAGAAATTAAGCGAGGTATTTACAGAATCGGGGAAGGTATTACCGGCAAGGTTGTGGAGACTGGAGAACCTATCATAGTGCCTGATATAGGTAAAGAACCACTTTTCCTCAACAGGACAAAATCAAGGGGAGATATCAAGAGAGAAAATATTTCCTTTATATGTGTCCCGGTTATAGTAAAGGGAGAGGCCGTCGGCGTTATCAGTGTTGACAGGCTTTTCACTGACCAATCTGTCTCATTTGATGAAGATGTCAGAATACTCACTATCATAGCCTCCCTGATAGGGCAGGCTATTACAACTGCAAAGATGGTTGAATTGGAGAAGAAGAACTTATTGAAGGAGACTTTAAACCTTCAGAGAGAGTTAAAGTCGCCGTATCGTTTTGCAAATATAGTATTTGTCAGTGATAAGATGCGGGATGTCCTTGATTCTGCCTGGAGGGTGAGTCAGAGCAAGGCGAATGTATTATTGAGGGGAGAGAGCGGAACAGGAAAGGAATTAATTGCGAGAACCATCCACTACCATAGCAAACGTTGTGATAAATCCTTCATAAGTGTTAATTGCGCAGCTATACCGGACACACTTATTGAAAGTGACCTGTTCGGGCATGTAAAGGGCGCATTCACAGGGGCTTTAATTGAAAAAAAGGGAAGGTTTGAGATGGCTGATGGAGGGACACTTTTTCTTGATGAGATTGGCGATGTTCCTCCGCCTATGCAGGTAAAACTGCTCAGAGTGCTTCAGGAGAGAAGGTTTGAGCGGGTCGGAAGCTCAAAAAGTATAACTGTTGATGTGCGAATAATAGCAGCTACGAACAGGAACCTGGAAGAGGCTGTAAGAGAAGGTAAATTCCGTGAGGACCTGTATTACAGGTTAAATGTGGTCCCTATCAGAATACCTTCTTTGAGAGAGAGAAAAGAAGACATCCCGCCGCTTGTTGGCCATTTCCTGCAGCTTTATAACGAAGAGAATGGAAGGGATGTCAAGATATCCAATGAAGCACTTGATACTCTGCTTATGCATGACTGGCCCGGCAATGTCAGAGAACTTGAAAACTGCATCGAAAGAATGATAGTGATGGCAAAAAATGAACTTATAATGACTGAGGATGTCCCGATTACTATTGATACAAATATCATGGACAGCAAGTCAGAGATGAGTGCATTGTATGGACAGGCTAAGACGCTTGATCATTCTATAGAAGACATGGAAAGAGAAAAAATTATAGAAGCGTTGAAGCGGTCCGGCTATGTGCAGGCAAAAGCTGCGCGACAGCTTGGAATAACATCAAGACAGATAGGTTATAAAATGAAAAAATACGGGATTGCTTCCCAATGATTCAAAGTATGACAGGATATGGCAGCAGTGAAGGTATGTGCGGCAATACAGCGTATAAGGCCGAGATTCGTTCTGTAAATCACAAATACTGTGATATCACCTTACGGTTACCTGAATCACTGACACGAATTGAACAGAAAATACGGAGTCATATAGCAAAGAAATTCTCCAGAGGTAAATTCGATCTGTTTCTGACTAAGATGGACATCTCTCTCAATAATGAAGTTCCGATTCTCAACCTGGAGGCGATAAACCGCTGCCAGACTCTTCTAAAGGAGCTTTCAAAGCATTTCAAGGTTGACTTCAGTATGAGAAAAGAAGTAAGCATGGCAGACCTTGCGGCTATGCAGGACGTTGTGGTTTCCAGTGTCAGAGAAACTGACAATGCTGCCTTTGACACTGCCATTATGAAAATAGTTGCAAAGTCTGTTGAAAACCTTAGAGAAATGAGATTAAAGGAGGGTGGTTTAATTTATCAGGATCTTATTAAGCGGATAAAGAGACTGAATCTCATGATTAATCGCATAGAGAAACGATTGCCGGCTGTAATCCATGATATGAAGATGCGTTATACTGAAAGAGTAAAAGAAATATCAGGTTTTCAGCAGCTGGAAAATAACAAACTTGTCACGGAAATAGCGATCATGGTTGAACGTATGGATATTACCGAGGAAGTTGTAAGGGTTTGCAGTCATATTACACAGTTAAAAGACAGGCTTGAGAAGGGTGCGGTTGTAGGGCGCAGTGCAGACTTCCTTCTTCAGGAGGTCAACCGTGAAGTAAATACCATAGCATCTAAAGCGTCGGATGTTAAGATTGCGCAGATAGTAATTGATATGAAGACTGAAATTGAGAGGGTGCGGGAACAGATGCAGAATGTCGAATAGAACGGTATAGCTGTTTACTGGTAAAAGAACAAAGTGAAGAATTGTTGAGATTTTTTGTCTGAATATGTATACTATGCCGGATGGAGACTCAAAGAGACCACGAGGAGGGCAACGCAGGCCCGTGGATAAGAGAGGGACTCCTTGTCGTTGTATCAGCTCCGTCAGGCGCCGGCAAGACGTCACTTTGCAAAGAGGTTGTTAAATACATCCCTGACATACAGCACTCAGTATCATATACTACCAGGTCTGCCCGTCCATCAGAAGTTGACGGCCGCGATTATCACTTTGTCTCAGTAGAAACATTTAAGAATATGATAGACGAAGATACATTCGTAGAATGGGCAGTCGTTCATGGTAATTATTACGGAACTTCCCGGAAGGAGTTAACACAATTATTGAATAGCGGAACAGACTTAATACTGGATATTGATTCAAACGGAGCCAAGCAGATAAAGAAAATCTTCCGGTACGGTGTGTTTTGCTATATATTACCCCCATCTATCAGCGATTTGAGAAAAAGGTTAGTAGTCAGGAAGGGTGACTCAACTGATGAAATTAACAGAAGAATGAAAGTAGCCGGAGAAGAGGTAAAGAATTACAGAATGTATGATTATCTCATAATAAATGATAACTTTGACAGGGCCCTTGCAGAGCTTAAATCCATTATTGTCAGTTCGCGCATAACGATGGATCGGATAAACAGTGCATGGGTTGAAAATAATTTTTTTGAAAAGAGAGGAGGATAAAGACATTGGATATAGTATCACTACCTATAGTTTTTGACAGAGATATACTTGACAGCAGATTCCGTCTGATAGTCGTTGCCACGGAGCGAGCCAGGAAGCTGATAAATGGGGCGAAACCTTGTGTACCGCTTAAATATCTTAAAGAGTCTACGGTAGCACTGGAAGAGATAGTCTCGTGTGATGTTGACATAGTCAAGGGTAAAGAGGCACGAAAAGCTATTCGCGACGCAATGGAACAGAAGAAGGAACTGGCAGCAGGCGCTGCGGAGACAGCCGAAGAGGACCAGGTTAAGAAAGAGATTGAAAAAGAACTGGGAAATTATGTAGATGATACAGATGGTAAAGCCGACACTTCCGGAACTGATTAGTAATATCTGATAAGAGGTATTTAGATGGGACTTGCAGGCAGGAAAATAATCCTGGGTGTGACAGGCAGTATTGCAGCATATAAATCTGTCTATCTCCTGAGAAGACTTACTGAACAGGGTGCAGAAGTAACAGTGGTGATGACTCCTGAGGCAGTAAATTTTGTTGCCCCCCTGACATTTCAGGTGTTATCAGGAAACCCTGTGTTTATTGATATGTTTGAGCATAGTCATGGGGGTGAGATTTCGCATCTTTACATCGGAAGAATGGCTGATATGGTTTTAATAGCCCCGGCTACTGCAAATATTATTGGAAAAATGGCCAGTGGAATTGCAGATGACCTTTTAAGCACTATCCTTCTTGCATGTGAATGCCCTGTATTAATGGCCCCTGCCATGGACTACGAGATGTATGAGAACAGGACTGTACAGAAGAACATCTCATACCTCAAACAACTCAATGTAACATTTATTGGTCCGGAGAGCGGTCCGCTTGCTTCAGGCGCTGTGGGTCATGGACGCATGTCAGAGCCGGATGATATCCTTGAAGTGATAGAGAAGACTATTCCCGAACCAAACAGCAGGGACTTTGAGGGGCGAACAGTATTGATAACTGCCGGCCCAACAAGGGAGGCTTTGGACCCTGTACGCTATCTTAGCAATCACTCATCCGGTAAAATGGGTTATGCTGTAGCTGAGGCAGCAGTGAAACGTGGTGCCAGGGTTATTCTAATCAGCGGTCCCGTAGCTTTAACCAGGCCGGCAGGCACTGAGCTTATAAATGTTACATCCGCTGAGGAAATGTTCAATGCAGTAATTAACAGGCTGCCTGAGGCTGATGTCGTAGTAATGACTGCTGCCGTCTCTGATTTTAAACCGGCTGAGGTTTCAGATTCCAAGATAAAGAAAGATAATCTGCCATTCTCATATAAAGGACAGGATGGAATTACGCTCAATCTTATTAAGACACAGGATATATTAAGTGAAATATCAGGCAAGAAGGGTAAACAGTTTATAGTAGGTTTTGCTGCAGAGACAGAAAATGTCGTTTCAAATGCAAAGGATAAACTGATTTCCAAGGGATTAGACATGATAGTTGCGAATGATATCACTAAGAGAGGAGCTGGTTTTGAGGGTGATACAAACATTGTTACATTGATTGACCGGTCGGGAGATGTTGTTGAATACCCGATTATGACGAAAAAAGCGGCAGCTGATAAAATTCTTGACAAGGTTGCGAACAGCCTTGGTAACTTATAGGTGGATTTTATGAGTAATGAAAAGCATGGCAAGAATTTCATTCCAATAGCTGAAGAATACATTAGTAAAGGGCGCCTGGATGAGGCCATTGACCTGCTTAAGGAAGGTATTGAGATTTACCCGGACTATTTAAGTGCAAGGGTATTTCTTGGCAAGGCTTACATTGAAAAGGGGATGCAGGAAGAGGCTATTCAGGAGTTTGAACACGTAGTCAGGGTAAGCCCTGATAACCTTTTAGCACACAGAAAACTGGCATTTCTCTATAAGGAGGCGGGAAGGATTGATTCTGCTATAAAGTCATGTGAGGCTGTCTTAATCATCAGTGCACGGGACAGGGAGATATCAGATTTATTAGGGATTCTCAGGGCGGAAAGGAATGAACCTGGCCTTCAGCAAACAGGCAGCAATGAGCATATTTCCCCTGTTTCAACTGAAGCTGCTGCAGCTGCAATTGACTTTACATCGGGGTGGCAGGTTGCACCAGAAGAATTAAAGCCAGGTGGTATTCATAATGAATTCCTTACAGAAAGCATGGGAGATATCTGCATTGCACAGGGAGAGAGGGCACAAGGCATTGAGATATTCAAAAAGATATTGGATAAAGACCCTGATAACGAATCTGTAAGAAGGAAATTGACAGATTTAGGGGAGATTAGTTCTCCTGAGTTAGAAAAACTCAATGATTTATTAAACAAGGTCAGGCAAAACAGGAGTTGATCAGCAGGATGGCAAAGATATTGGTAATCCACGGTCCAAATCTGAATATGCTGGGAAAAAGAGAGACCGGTGTTTACGGAAACACTACACTCGATGAAATAAATAATGCCTTAAGACTTCTTGCAGCAGATCTTGGTGTTGAAGTTTCATTATTCCAGTCTAACTCTGAAGGAAAACTCATTGATATGATTCATGAGGCAGCCGGAACGTATGATGCTATTGTACTAAATCCCGGAGGGTATACCCATTCAAGCGTTGCCCTGCGTGATGCAGTTTCCGCTGTAAACATCCCGACTGTAGAGGTCCACTTGTCAAACATCTACAGAAGGGAGGCATTTCGTCATCACTCATACATATCACCTGTGGCCGCTGGTACAATATCCGGATTCGGCGCTAACAGCTATCTGCTCGGCTTAAGGGCAGCGGCAGAGGCAGTAAGACAAGGGAGTTATAAGCAGGTATAATATTTGATTCCACGAGGAGGTAATTGTGATTGTTGTTGGCGATCTGAGAAATGGAAATAAAGTGGAGATAGATGGTGAGCCTTACAAAGTTGTAGAGGCCCAGCATGTTAAGCCTGCAAAGGGCGGCGCTTTTTGCAGGACAAAGTTAAAGAGCCTTAAGAGCGGCAGCGTTATTGAGAGGACATACAGGATTAATGAAAAACTGGAGGAACCAAACTTAGAGGAAAAGGAGGTGCAATACCTATATTGCACTGAGGGGCAGTACTGGTTTATGGATGTAAATTCGTACGAGCAGTTGTTCGTTCGCGAAGATCAGCTTGGTGAAAGCAAAAATTATCTCAAAGAGAATATGACACTTAATATCTTATATTTTAATGGTGACCCGATTGGGATTGATCTGCCTTTATCGGTTGAGCTGACTATTGTGAAGACAGACCCGGGTATACGGGGTGATACTGCCACAGGCGGGACGAAACCTGCTTACCTTGAAACGGGTGCAGTAGTCAAAGTACCGTTATATCTGAATGAGGGGGATAAAATTAAGGTGGATACCCGAACAGGCACATTTCTGGAAAGGGTGAAATGAAAAAGAAAAAGTCGTTGGTTGATCTTGAGTATCTCAAAGATCTTTCTGAGTTTCTTAAGGATTCAGATATCTCAGAACTTGAGATTGAGAAAGAGGGGATCAGGGTCAGGATAAAGAAGTCACCAACCCAGGCCTTGTCTGGTCCCAGAAGAATCCATGAAACAGTATCAGCATCTCTTCCATCCCTGCCTTTAAATAAGAGTGCACCGGTAATCACTGCGGAAGTGATAGATGATAAATATTTCACTGTCCGTTCTCCTATAGTTGGAACATTCTTCAGATCGCCTACGCCTGGTGGAGAACCATATGTAAATGTAGGTGATGCTGTCAAAAAGGGCCAGATTCTCTGCATAGTGGAAGCGATGAAATTAATGAATGAGATAGAGGCTGAGATCGATGGAAAGGTAGTTGAGGCATTAGTTGAAGATGCACGGCCTGTTGAATACGGTAAGGCACTTTTTAAGATAGAGCCGGACTGAAAAACTGCATACAGTTAAATAAGGAACCAGAATTGTAATGTTTCATAAAATTCTTATTGCAAACCGCGGAGAGATTGCACTCCGAATAATACGCGCATGCAAAGAGCTCGGAATAAAGACAGTTGCAATCTATTCCACAGCTGATGAATCCTCTCTCCATGCAAGATTTGCCGATGAGAGGGTTTGTGTAGGACCAGCAGATAGTGCACAGAGTTACAGGAACATTCCTAATATCCTCAGTGCGGCGGAAATAACTGATGCGGAAGCGATCCATCCTGGTTATGGATTCCTTGCGGAGAATGCCCACTTTGCCGAGGCCTGTGAGGCGGCTGGGATTGTATTCATAGGTCCTACCCCTGACAATATTGCACTTATGGGTGATAAGGCAAAAGCCAAAGAGACTATGACAAAATGTGGCGTTCCGATTATGCCCGGAAGCCGAGGCATTGTCGTTACCGAAAAAGATGCCCTTGATGTTGTTAAAGAGATAGGTTTCCCTGTGATAATCAAGGCTGTAGCGGGCGGCGGCGGCAGGGGGATGCGCGTTGTTCACAAGGAACAGGAACTGGTTAATACTTTTCTCATGGCCCGTGCGGAGGCGAAGGCATCATTCGGCAGTGACGAGGTATATATTGAAAAGTTCTTTCACAACCCCAAACATGTAGAAATTCAGGTGCTTGGGGACAGATCAGGCAATGCCATACATCTGGGAGAAAGAGACTGCTCCGTTCAGCGAAGGCACCAGAAACTTATTGAAGAGGCTCCCTCACCTGTAGTGGATGAGAAGATGAGAAAGAAAATGGGAGAAGTTGCTTTAAAGGCCGTAAAATATGTGCGTTACATAAGTGCTGGTACTATAGAGTTTTTGTTGGATGAACAGTATAATTATTATTTCATGGAAATGAATACCAGGATACAGGTGGAGCATCCTGTAACAGAGATGGTGACAGGTATAGACCTTATCAAGGAGCAGATAAAGATAGCTAACGGAGAGACTATTGAATATTCTCAAAAGGACATACGTATGAGGGGGCATAGTATAGAGTGCAGGATTAATGCAGAGGACTCCGAGAAATTCACACCATCCCCAGGCCTTATAACTGCATACTGTGCGCCTGGCGGCCCGGGCGTAAGGGTAGATTCTGCAGCATATGCCGGTTATACTGTACCGCAGTATTATGATTCGGTCATAGCAAAACTAATAGTACATGGTGAAAACAGGGAAGAGGCAATTGCCAGGATGTACAGGGCGCTTGATGAGTATGTGATAGAGGGTATCAAGACAACGATTCCATTCCATAAGAAGGTCCTTAGAAGCCGTGAGTTCCTGGCAGGCCAATATTCAACTAACATGGTCGAACACCTGCTTACCTCATCCGGTTAGACCTGCATGAAACACAGGCTCTTAAACGGGAACGAAATTTCCTTCCCATTCAAGGGGAGGGTCAGGGCATGGACGGGATTTTCGTGTGAAACAAATAAAAGGCCTCTACCTTATCTTGGACCAGCAGTATTCTGCCAGGGACATTGTATCCATAGCTGCAGATGCCATTGATGCAGGTATTGATGTCTTGCAATACCGGGAGAAGAGCCTGTCTAAAAAATATGCATTGAGCATTGCAGAAAGGCTTCGTATACTCACATTCGGAACCGGCATCCCATTCATTATAAATGATGATCCCGCACTTGCCCTTGCAGTTGATGCCGATGGAGTTCATCTGGGACAGGACGATATCCCAGTGCATGTTGCAAGGCGTATTCTCGGAAAAGACAAGATCATCGGCCTCTCTACTCATAGCCTTCAGGAGGCTCTTGAAGCTGACTCTCCCGACATAAATTATATAGGTTTTGGCCCTGTGTTTGAGTCTGGTACAAAGATGATCACCGCTCCACTGGGGCCTCAGGCAATAAGCCGGATCAGGGATGCCGTTTCCATACCTATAATAGCTATTGGCGGTATCAGTGAAGAAAATATCTCAGATGTTATAAGATGTGGTGCGGATGGCGCCGCAGTAATATCGGCTATCCTTTCATCATCAGATATCAAGAAGAGTGTCAGCAATTTCAAGGAAAAGATCAGGGAATTTCATGGCGTCTGAAAGAAGCCGAATATTTACGTCTGGCATGTAAGGCAATGTCCCGATCACAGGAATGTCAGACAGTGCTTCTATTGATTTCTGAAATGTCTTCTCTGCGAAATTGCCCCGACCTTTTCTGCCATTGCTTATGACGATGCCATGTATACTAATCTCTTTTGTCTTGAGACAGTGTATGGACAGCAATGTGTGATTAATTGACCCGAGATCAGGTCTTGTCACCAGTACTACTGGTATATTAAGCCGCTTAATAAGGTCTGCAACATAGAAGTCTCTTGTAACAGGCACGAGAATGCCGCCAATACCTTCTACAATCACATAATCATGCCTTCTGCAAAGTTCGCTGAAGCAGTCCGCAATTTTATCAATATCAATGACCATATTATGTTCTTTAGCCGCTACGTAGGGTGCTGCGGGTTCTCTGAATTTGAAAGGAGTAATCAGCTCTTCAGGGTCATCCGACAATGCGGCCCTTGTGAGAAATATAGAATCATCGGGTCTGAGCTGTCCTTTATAAATCCTGCAGCCTGTATGTACAGGTTTCATGACGCCAACACTGTAGTTCCGGATTCTTAATGCCGCAGCTATACCGGCAGCCACAACGGTCTTTCCAACTCCAGTGTCTGTACCGGTAACAAAGATTCCAATCCCTTTTTTAGCATCGTTCATGGCTTTTCACTCATTGTTGCCAGATAAAGTCCCTAAATAATCCTGCTGTCGGTATTAAAAACCTGCCCTGATATCTGTGTCATATTTGACAGGTGGTAAACAAACTCAGCTACCTCATTGATGTCCTGTGCTTTTCTGAGTATATTGGAATTGATAATTCTATTGACGTCAGTTTGAGGCAGCGAATCTGTCAAAGCTGTTTTCATGAATCCCGGTATAATGGCATTAACCTGTATATTAAATCTTCCAAGCTCCATTGCCGCTGATTTTGTTAATCCGATAATACCGGCCTTTGCTGATGAATATGCACATTGACCTGCCTGTCCTTTTATGCCAACGAATGATGAGATATTAATGACATGCCCCTTTCTGTTCTTCTTCATATACCTGGAGACTTCCCTGATCGTGAAGAATGAACCATTGAGATTGGTGGCGATCATGTTTTCCCATTCCTCCTTCTTTGTTCTGATTAGAAGGTTATCTGAGTTCACAGCAGCATTATTAATCAATATGTCAACCCTGCCCCATCTGGCAACAACCATATCAATCATGTTAATTACATCACACGAAGATTTCAGATCACAATAAAATGGTTCGGCCTCACCGCCATTGGATACGATTTCATTTACCAACGCGTCGGCAGCTTTTTTACCCTGATAATAATTTACTGCAATAGCAAAGCCGCCTTCAGCGAACCTTAAGGAAAGCGCACGCCCTAAACCGCCTGATGCACCCGTAATGAGAGTAACCTTTTTCATAAGAAATAACCCTTAGATTATACGCAAATCACTTCCTGCTCTCCTGAACACGTCTATGCAGTGTTCAAGATCTTCCCTGGTGTGAGCAGCAGTAACTGTCGTCCTTATCCTGCAGCTCCCTTCAGGGACAGTTGGTGGGCGTATGGGAGTAGCGTATACACCTTCTTCAAATAATTTCTCAGCAAGCAGAAGCGTCTTCTCTATATCTCCTGCACAGACAGGAATGATGGGAGTTTCACTGTTCATAGTATTATATCCGAGTGTCCTGAGCCCCTCTTTGAACATAATTGTATTTTCCCGAAGTTTTTCAAGCAACCCGTTATCCTGCTGAATTATGCTTATGGCGGATATTGAAGCAGCTATAAGAGATGGGGGAAGGGCAGTTGTATAAATGAATGCCCTCGATTTATTTATCAGGTAATCTTTTAAAACCGATGTTCCTGCCACATATGCCCCAAAGGAGCCAAGCGCTTTACTATATGTGCCCATCTGTATATGTGAGATGCCATAGATACCGAAGTGTTCAAATGAACCCCGGCCCGATCTTCCCAGGACGCCGGTTGCATGTGCATCGTCAACGATAAGTATTGCCTCGAACTCGTCAACCACATCTGCTATATCGTTCAGGGGTGCTATGTCACCGTCCATACTGAAGACGCTGTCAGTAATCACAATTCTCTTTCTATGTGTCCCGGTTCTTTTCTGAGTGGTTTGAAGGATCAATGACCTGAGGTGTTCTGCATCCCTGTGCCTGTATATTGCGACACTGGCCCTGCTCAGGCTGCATCCGTCAATTATACTGGCATGATTTAATTCATCGCTGAAAATCAGATCCCCTTCTGCAGCAATGGCCTGGATCAGGCCTGCGTTTGCCATGTAACCAGAATTAAAGATCAATGCATCTTCAGTGCCCTTGAATTTTGAAGTGCAGCTTTCCAGCAGTTCGTGTATTTCCATATTACCGGACACAAGCCTTGAAGCGCCTGCACCTGTCCCATATTTATTAATGGCAGCAATAGAAGCCTCTTTAACTGATGGATGATTAGCGAGTCCTAAATAGTTATTTGAGCTCAGGTTTATGCAGCTCCGTCCCTCAATGGTAATCCGCGGAGACTGATCGGAACTGACTGTCTTTAGCGTTCTGCGGAGATGCAACTCTCTGAGCTCATGCAGTTCTCTTAGCAGTTCATCATCTAACTTCATCCGAAACCCCGCCCTGACTCCTTCGACCTTTCACAGACCTGAAAATATATCATTAATAATTACAGGTTGTTTTTCCAGATAATGTATATATTCATTCAGCTTCAAACCCTGAGTATTCACAAAGAATACCCTTCCCCCAAAGGGGCTTCCCGGTTTTTTCATGTTAGTAATTCGAATGTATCCATTCTCTCGGGAGGCAACATACCCGGTCGTATATTCAGGATCATCAGACAGACAAAGCTCAGCTACAGTTTCCTTCCTGTCAATCACCTTAGTGGCAACGGCAAGTGCATCCAATACCCTTCTGTGATATATTCCTTTATTCTTCAGCCTGCCTACAAGTAAATGTCTTGCTTCTTCGGTGTAGTCAACACGTGTGACGCGGACACCCCTTGAAGAATCTGGTTCCATCCTCTCCCCTGTAGCTGAGTCCATGATCATAGCGCCCCTCATATTCCTGCTGCCGGGAGCCGGACCACTGCGAAGAAGATAAAATGCCTTCTCAATAGCCGCGGAAGATACACCATTTTTTACAAGGAGGTCAGCAGATACCCTTACTGCATCTTCCGGTTTTGATGAAACAACAGTCGTGATATCGGGAGGAGTTGTGTATATTACAATTGATGGGTCAATGGCATCTACAGAAAACATGATCTTGTCAGGCATTTGATAAGAGGATATGGCCTGGTCCATTAGTACGGGGAGTACTTGCACGAAATCACAGGGAACAAGCCGTTCAGCGCCTGACAAATGCTCCTCATTCAGCGAAGAGCGCATTCGGATACTATACAGATTCAATCGTCAACCCCAGATCTTTTAACATTTGTATATCCTTATGAGGTTCCCTCCCATTCCTTGTCAGATAATTCCCTATCATCATGCCATTCGCGCCGCTCGCAAATATGAGTGAATGAAGGTCATGCAAGGCTGTCATCCTCCCGCCGCATACGCGTATTTCCTTTTCAGGCATCAGGAGCCTGAGCATTGCAATTACTTTAAGGGCCTCAGCAGGTTCTATGGGATTAACGTTGCCCAGAGCTGTCCCTGCTGAGGGCATCAGGAAATTCACAGGTACAGAATCCGCATTCAGCTCCATCAGGGCATATGCCAACTCAACCCTCTGTTCAATTGATTCTCCCATGCCGAATATTCCCCCGCTGCATGTAGACAGGCCTGCCTCCTTTGCAACTGTAACCTGTTCTATCCTGTCCCTGTATGTATGAGTTGTACATACATGCGGGAAATATGACTCTGCAGTCTCAAGATTGTGATGGAAACGCGTCAATCCGGCATCCTTGAGAGCGATCATCTGCTCCTTACTCATTGCGCCAAGTGTTGCGCAGACCCCGATGCCAACTTCCTTCCGGATCTTTTCCGTAGCCTCACAAAGCCTTTCCAGCTCACGGCTGTTATTGATTCCTGCGCCGCTTGTCGCCAGGCAGAATCTTGAGGCTCCATTAGACTTTGCTGACCGCGCACCTTCTAAAATTACGTCGAGTGATAAAAGGGGATATGATGCGACACTTGATGTGGAGTAGACCGACTGAGTACAAAAGGAGCAATCTTCAGTACACCCCCCTGATCGTGCGTTAATCACAGAACAGAGCGCTATATTATTACCGTTGAAAGTTTGACGTATTCTCTCAGTCCATGCCAGTAAATATGACAGGCAGCTGTTGTCAATATGCAGGATAAATTCAGCCTCATTACGGTCAATCCCCTTGCCTGACAAGGCTTTTTCGCAAATGTTGTCGATTCTTTCTTTCATAAAATAATTGAATTTGATATGGGCATTATTCTTGCAAAATATATTTTCGAATACTATTACATGAAAGGTTGATTGTCAACATTATTGTGGTTATATATAGTTAACAAGTAAGAAAATAAAATGAAATTAATATGTTAATGAGGTTTAAGATAATAAGTGAAGTTACTTGACATCCATTTGAAAATTACGATAATATTAAAACAAATCCAAGAGTTATAACTTTTTTTAGCGGGGGTGCAAATGTTTGAAAGATTTACTGACCGCGGAAGAAAAATCATTATCCTGGCAAGAGAAGAAGCTGAAAAACATCAGAATGATTACCTCGGGACTGAGCATCTGCTGCTTGCAATCCTTAGAGACGGAGAAGGTGCGGCACTTCTGATACTCAAGAAGATGGGGCTTTCTCCTGAGCAGATACGCATGGAGATTGAGCGCAATCTTCCATCCGGTGGTGTAACGATGACTTATGGGGAGATACCATTTACCCCGAGGGTCAAGAAGGTGATTGAGTATGCTATAGAAGAGGCAAAACTATTAGGTCACAATTTCATAAGCAGTGAACACCTCCTGCTTGGCCTTATCAGAGAAGAAGATGGAATAGGAGGAAAGATTTTAAGGAGCCTTGGTGCAAACCTGCTTACAGCAAGACAGCTCACATTAAGCTTCCTTAAACGTGTTCAGACAAAAGAAAAAGAAAAAAGGAGTAACACCCCGGCTATTGATGAGTTTGGGAGGGACCTCACTAATCTTGCTGCAGAAGGTCAGCTTGACCCGGTCATTGGGCGGGATATGGAGATAGAGCGCGTGCTTCAGATCCTCAGCAGGAGGACTAAGAATAATCCGGTGCTTATTGGTGAGGCAGGTGTAGGAAAGACTGCAATAGTAGAGGGTCTGGCGCAAAATATAATCAACATGGATGTGCCGGATAACCTCCTTAACAAGAGGGTTATAGGTCTTGACCTTGGCGCCCTTGTAGCAGGAACCAAGTACAGGGGGCAGTTTGAGGAAAGGCTCAAGGTAATCATGAAGGAGATTACAACAGCCGGCAACATCATCATATTTATTGATGAGCTTCACACATTGGTTGGAGCCGGGGCGGCTGAAGGTTCAATAGATGCATCAAATATGCTCAAGCCTGCCTTTGCAAGGGGAGAGATACGCTGCATTGGAGCCACAACCCTTGATGAATACAGGAAGTATATTGAAAAAGACGGTGCATTAAAGAGGAGATTCCAGCCAGTATTTGTTAATCCTCCTACGATGGACCAGACAGTTGAAATAATTAAAGGTCTTCGCAGTAAATATGAAGAACATCACAATGTTTATATTACTGATGAGGCTATTGATGAGTCCGTCACTCTCTCTGACAGATACATAACAGACAGGTATCTTCCTGATAAGGCTATAGATGTAATTGATGAGGCCGGGGCCCGTGCCAAGCTGTTATCACACTTTGTACCTGAAAAGATACGTTCAGTGGAACAGGAACTGAAGAATGTAATAAGGGAAAAGGATATCGTCAGCAAACTGCAGCATTTTGATGCAGTAGCAAAATTCAGGGAAGAGGAAGAAAGACTCAGAGAAGTTATTGAAGATGCAAGACGGGACTGGAAGAATCAGGTGGAGAAGACAAAACCTGTAGTTGGAAAAGAGGATGTTGCGTACATTGTTGCCAGAATGACAGGTATACCGTTGACCAGACTCGAAGAAGGTGAGACCCAAAAGCTTCTGAATATTGAGCAGGAATTACATAAGCGTGTTATTGGACAGGATGAAGCCATCTCGGTTATAGCAAAGGCTATCAGGCGGTCGAGGGCGGGGCTTAAAGGCGCTAAACGCCCGATAGGCTCATTCATCTTCCTTGGCCCTACAGGTGTTGGAAAGACCGAGCTTGCAAAGACTCTGGCAGAATACCTTTTTGATAATGAGGATGCCCTTATCAAGATTGATATGTCAGAATATATGGAAAAGTTCAGTTCCTCAAGGCTGATGGGAGCACCTCCGGGCTATGTCGGTTATGAAGAGGGTGGACAGCTTACTGAGAAGGTCAGGAGAAAGCCTTACTCCGTAATTCTGTTTGACGAAATCGAAAAGGCTCATCATGACATGTTTAATGTCCTTCTGCAGATATTTGAAGATGGATGTCTTACTGATAGTTTTGGCCGCAGGGTAGATTTCAGGAATACTATTATCATTATGACATCTAATGTTGGGGCTCGGGCAGTAGACAAGGGCGCAACATTGGGATTCCAGAAGTCCAGTGAAGAGGGAAAACACAAGAGAATGAAAGAGTCAATAACCACAGAACTCAGGAATACATTTAATCCTGAATTCCTGAACCGGATAGATGAGGTAGTAATATTCCATTCACTGACGAGGGAACACCTATTAAAGATAGTAGATATGCTTATAGATCAGGTTAATGAACGGTTACTTGTTTCAGGCATGCACATGGAGATTGCTGAAGATGTAAAGGAGTGGCTCATTAATGAGGGTTTTGAACCGCATTATGGTGCCCGTCCTATGAGACGCGTAATACAGAGACACATTGAAGATCCCCTGTCTGAAGAGATCATAAAGGGGAGGTTCAAGGAGACGAAGAAGATTAAGGCAGTGTTGAGGGATAATATACCCACATTTATCGAAGATGAGATTATGGCTGGTGTGTAAGTAAGTATCGCAGGTAGAACGTATAAGGCTATCAGCAGCTTGTCAGCATATATTAAATCTGATAAGTTGTTGATGGCCTTTTTTATTTGCTTTGGGGAAGTATTTTCAGGTGAAGAACAACCGGAAGATTTTATTTGTCATAGCAGTCATCACAATATCTATCATTGCAATATACCTTTATAAGTCAGAACCTCCCCGGGATACAACGCCTGTAGTCCGTGAGCATTATACGCCCGCTGAACCTGAGCCCCCAATTCCTGACGTGCAGGTTAAAGAAGCTGATAAAATTTACAGCGGCCGCATTGCAATTATAATTGATGATGTCGGACGTGATGATAAGATATTCAGGAAATTCACAGAGCTTGGCATACCTGTGACATTCTCCATCCTTCCCCGTGAGAGGTACACAAAATACATAGCAGGAGAGGCAAGGAAGCTGAACTACGAAATAATGCTGCACCTTCCTATGGAACCGCATGGTACCTGGAGCAGTCCGGGAAGTAACGCTATCATGTCAGCGATGTCTCCTGACCAGATGTTAAGACAGTTGTCTGAAGACCTTGATGCAGTGCCGCATGCTTCAGGGGTAAATAACCATATGGGTTCCCTGCTTACAGAAGATGGTGTTGCAATGGGAGTTCTTCTTGAAGAGATACACAAAAGGGGATTGTTCTTTATTGACAGCAGGACATCACCGCGAACTGTTGCATATATTATTGCAAAAGAGCTTGGGGTTAAGAGCGAGGACCGGGATGTCTTTCTTGATAATAAGTCTGACATAGCATATATAAAGGGACAGATTGACACAGCTATCCGGATTGCCAAAAAGAAGGGAGTGGCTACTGTCATTGGTCATGCGAAACTCGAGACTGCTGCTGCCATAAGGGAAAAACTGCCCGATTTTGAAAGAGAGGGGATCGAATTGGTAACCATATCGAAGGTATTGGATTGAGTTACATACTTGCCATAGAAACATCGTGTGACGAGACTGCTGCGGCAGTACTTAAAGACGGCCGTCATGTCATGTCGAGTATTGTGGGATTCCAGTGGGACATTCACAGCAAGTACGGTGGTGTTGTGCCTGAACTTGCATGCAGGCGCCATATTGAGATTATTTATCCACTTACAGAGGAAGCGCTTAAAAAGGGCGGTATTACTCTGAGGGATCTTGATGCGATAGCAGTTACATACAGCCCCGGACTTATTGGAGCCCTCCTTGTAGGAGTCTCATTTGCAAAGGCTCTTTCATATTCTCTTAAGATCCCTCTAATACCGGTAAACCATCTTGAGGGACACCTTTGGGCAATATCTCTGGAAAAAAGGGTTCCAAGGCCATTTATTGGTTTAGTTGTCTCAGGCGGTCACACAAGTCTCTATCTTGTTGAGGAAATGGGAAAATACAAGATGCTGGGTTCAACCCTCGATGATGCTGCCGGTGAAGCGTTTGATAAGGTAGCAAAGATACTTGGACTTGGGTTTCCGGGCGGCCCGGCAATAGAGGTCTGTGCTCTAAAGGGCAAACCTGATGCAGTGGCCTTCCCGAGACCACTTTTAAACAGAAAAGGGTTTGATTTCAGTTTCAGTGGCATGAAAACTGCAGTTTTAAGTTATATTCGGAGTATATATAAAGCGGAGCATGTTGATGACATACCAGGGGTTTTAGAAGGCAGTGACGAGTTCAAGGCGGACATTGCAGCAAGCTTTCAGCAGGCTGTAGTTGATGTCCTTGTTTCAAGGACAATAAGTGCAGCAAGGCAGACAGGAATTAACAGAATAGTGATATCAGGCGGAGTAGCCTGCAATAAGTTACTGCGTGATAAAATGACAGCAGATGGATTGAAGGATGGAATCAAGGTTTATTTCCCATCTCCTAAATATTGTACTGATAATGCAGCAATGATAGCCTGGGTAGGGCACAGATACTTTATGAAGGGAATATCTGCCGATCTGAGGCTTAACCCCCGGGCAGGGGGCAGAATAGGATAAATCACTCATGAAACAACTCACCGGTTTTCTAATCATCATGGCAGTATTCTTCCTATCAGGGTGCAGCAGCGGGGTTGAGAATGAGTTTTTCACCGACTACGGGATTAAAGATGGAGATGTCATACGGGTTGAGATCACAGGACCTTCTGATGAATCGCAATGGTCGGGGGAACAGAAGCAAAACACTGCATCTCTGGATACGGGTACGACTATACAGACCTCATTAACGGGCTATGATGCTGCAGGTAATAGCGTAAAGACGTTAGATGCAACCTGGACATCAAGCAATCCTCAGGTGGCTTCAGTTGATAGTGCAGGCAATATTGCAGCGCTTTCGGCTGGAGAGACAGAAATAACAGTAAAGCTGATTAGTAAAGACACAGGACAGGTAACCAGCGACACTATTGTCGTAACGGTTCTTCCGTCCCCTGTGACTGATGCCAAATGGAATCTATTGAAGTCGAAACTGCCTCAGTCAATCTGGGATCATGGATCGGCCATATGGAATGGTTACCTGTATGTGGCAGGCGGACACTCAGGCTGCTCTGCAGATCGAACGGATTGCGGATTTACGAACAAGATATATTATACGAAGATTAATAAGGACAATAATTCCATCGGCACGTTTTCGCAAACGACGCTGCCAGCGTATTTCAGCGGAGGACTCAGAGGTCACTCCCTGTTAGCTTACAATGGATATTTATATATTTTGGGGGGGATAGTTCATCCGACCTTCGTGGAGCCCCCGTTTCCTGACACTGCAACATTCAAAACTATTCTGAATGAAAGAGTCTATTATGCCAGGATCAGTCCCGTAGATGGAAGTTTAGGAGCGTGGGTGGAAACCACTCCATTACCGCCTGCTGAAAATATCATCCCACCTATAGCTGCTGACAAGGCTGGCCTGTTTGCACTTTCGGCGACGGTGCACACTATATCCAGGGATGGAAAAAAGAGAGGCTATATTTATGTAACAGGAGGGTGGAGTGCCGAGTTAGTCAAGAATGTCAATACTGTATTAGTTGGTCCAATAAATGATAATAATGACATGCCGGGTGCACTTCCCGGCAGCATTCCAAATTGGATCCACGACGCCGAGTCAGATCTGCCATATGATTTGAGCAAACACACCTCTGTCGCAGCCTCCGTAAATGGAAGTGATTATCTCTATGTAATTGGGGGAAATAGTGGTGATATAGGTACCCAGACATACCATAAAGAAATTATGTTTGCAAAGATTGCAAAAGATGGTATACTTTCCAAGTCTTCTAAAGACGGAATAATGTCTACATGGCATTATGCATCGAGTTCTCTTCCGGAACAATTAATTGACCATGCAACTGTTTCAACAGGGGGACATATTTTTGTTCTTGGCGGCAGAAATAGTGATGATATCAGTGATGAAGTGGAAAATTACAGGAAATTTAAGGAGGTTTATTTCTTCCGCATAGACGATACCGGAGACCTCAAACAATTGCAGAGATGGGCTGATTTACCGGAACCCCTTTTCCATCATGCCGCGGTTGCCGATATCAATATGACGGATGCATCTATCAACATCTATGTGACTGGAGGTGCTGGTGGCAATACCAATGAGCAGACAAATAGAAAAAATACTGTCTATAACATTACTGCAACACCATAATAACACAACCATATATAAAGGGTTTATTTACTGCCTGTTTTTATTTTTATTAATCTATGCCGTCCCATCCAGGGTTACGGCTGAAATCTATACATATGAAGATGATAATGGCACTGTTCATTTCAGCAATGTACCTACAGACCCACAATACTCAATGATAATACCGCCGAAGGAAGAATCACGGAAGAATGCTGCGAAATGGAACCGAAGCAGTCGTCTGGGTGAATTTAATAAGTTGATTAATGATAAGTCTTATAAATATGGTCTTGACCCTGCCCTGGTTAAGGCGGTGATAGCAGTGGAATCAGACTTTAACCACCTTGCTGTATCAGAAAAAGGGGCAATGGGGCTTATGCAGCTCATGCCTCTAACTGCTAAAGACCTTGGTGTGTCCAATTCTTTTGATCCCGCGGCAAATGTAGATGGAGGGACACGGTATCTCAGATACCTGCTTGATTACTTCAACTGGGATATAGAACTTGCCCTTGCGGCTTACCACGCAGGTAAATCAAGAGTTGAAAGACATTTCGGAATACCGCCAATACCAGCCACACATTCCTATGTAAAGCGGGTAAAGAATACGTACAGACAATACGTATTGCAATAGCATTAAATAGTCGCTGTCCCTATTTAATGCCTATTTAATGCCTTCGGATCTTGATGTGCCTGTTTTTTCCGCTCCACTCCGGGAAGTCTTCCCTGTAATGAGCGCCCACGCTTTCCTGTCGTTTAATGGCTGATGACAAGATTAACCGGCTGGTGTTAAGCATGTTCGATAGCTCAAGTTCTCTTCTTGTTAAACCGTGATTGATTATTTCCATTGCGAGTCCTTCTAAACTTTTTCCGGCTTCTTCCATGGATTTTCCGGTCCTGATAATACCGGCATTGTTCCACATGATTGTCTGAAGCTTTTTGCACAAGCTGTTTATTCTTGCCGCACTAAGAGATGCAAAATCATTTTTTCGGCTGATATAAACCCCCTTTGCGCTTCCTTTATCAAGCTGGCTATCCTTAAGAGATACCCGCCCTGCATATTCTGCCGCGGCAATTCCAGTGCGTCCCCCGAATACAAGACCCTCCAGGAGAGAGTTACTCGCAAGCCGATTAGCACCATGGACGCCGGTAGACGCTACTTCACCGGCAGCATATAGCCCGCTTATGGATGTACAGCCTTGTGTGTCAGTATCTATCCCTCCTATCATAAAATGTGCGGCTGGACTGACAGGTATCATATCTCTGGTAATATCAATGTTATATTGCATGCATGAATTATAGGTAGCAGGGAATCTCTCCCTCAGAAGCATCGGGTTCATGTGAGTGGCATCAAGAAAGACATAACCTGTACGGCGTTTGTTTATTTCCCGTATGATAGCCCTTGAAAGCTCATCCCGTGGTGCAAGTTCTGCCATGGAATGGTATTTATGCATGAACCTTTTTCTGTTCAAATCCCTCAGGACTGCTCCTTCCCCCCTTAGTGCCTCAGTTATAAGGAAAGACGGTGCCCCGGGCAGGGCGAAAGTAGTGGGATGAAATTGAACGAACTCCATATCTGAAAGCATAGCGCCTGCTCTGTAAGCTGCAGCAATGCCGTCTCCCGTTGCACCGGAGGGATTAGTGGTCCGGAGATATATCTGTCCTGCCCCGCCTGTAGTTATTATAGTAGCTTTTGCTGATATCTGGTAAACCCTGCCGCTGTCTTCGTCAAGCACTGTGGCGCCGGTACACACAGCCCCATGGATTGTGAGGTCAATAACGAATTGCTTGTGGAGTTTTTTTATGTTCCGGTTTTCAAGGGCCTTCTTGCGAAGTATGCGGACAATCTCACTGCCGGTAGAATCCTTGAAATGAAGTATCCTTCGCTTGCTGTGAGCGCCTTCAAGTCCGACTAAGAATTCGGTTCCATCCTTGTCAAAGCGTACTCCCCAGTTAATAAGCTGCTGAACCTCAGACTGACCATCTTTTACAAGGACGGAGACCGCCTTCTTTTTGCAAAGCCCGGCTCCCGCACTCAAAGTATCTTCAACATGGTTTTCAGTGCTGTCATCATCAGCTATGACTACTGCAATACCGCCCTGAGCATAACTTGAACTACTCTCAAATGCCTTATCCTTGGTAACTATCAAAACCTTGCCATGTCTGCTTAACTGTATTGCAGCCCTTAAGCCAGCTATACCGCAGCCAATAATTAGAAAGTCAGTTTTCATTTTTTGATATGCCGAATGGACTGTCGCCCCTGATATCGGCTACCTTAAGACCATCCCCTGACCTGATTATTATAACAGCGCTGCCGCCTTCCCTTAATGACTTGTCACCATTACCCCAGGAACCGCTCCAATGAACAGACACAAAGATGAGATCTTTGTCAACCTCTATCCTGTCAATAAAGATGTTCAGGGAAATAGTGTTAAACCTTTTCATATCATGAGATATTGAATCTTTCATCCCTGATGCGGACAGATAGTCAGCAGTAAACAATGACAACATGCTTTCATCATGTTGTTCGTAGAGGTTTTTTATTTGGTTTATCGTGTCAACGATATTCCTGGTTCTTATTGCATCGTCAGACAGGATTACTTTTCCGGCACATCCTGATATTATAGATAACGCAAGCAGGCAAAAGGCTGTCAGCCAAAGTAAGGCACGGCCAGAAAAGGTTCTATACCCTGATTGCATATCAAACGGCATGGGTAGAAAAACTATCACGGAAATCATATGCAAGTCAAGAAATCCTTGATTAATGGATATAAATGTTGTAAACAGAAGCGTCACTTATCCCTCTTTATTTTAAGGAGGCAAGGCAGGCTTGAAAGGGTAATGTAAGGTGAAATATCATCAGCAAAAATATGAAGACGTATTAGCCTCTCTTGACACCTCTGAAAGCGGACTCTCTAATGATGAGGCCGGCAAGAGGCTGCTCCAATCCGGCGCAAATGAGATCAGGGAGACCGCAAAGAGGACGCCTCTCGCGATGTTAATTGATCAGTTCAAGGATTTCATGATTATAGTCCTTATTGTGGCCGCTGTAATCTCCGGTCTCCTTGGTGAACTGGCAGATACTATCGCAATAGTTGTAATCGTCATACTTAATGCAGTTATGGGATTTGTGCAGGAGTACAGGGCAGAAAAGGCTATAGAGGCGCTGAAACTTATGGCGACGTCTGCATCAACGGTCCTGAGGGAAGGTGTTCCACACTCTGTTCCTACACCAGAGGTTGTTCCGGGAGATATTGTCCTTCTTGAGGCAGGCAAGATAGTACCTGCAGACCTGAGACTTATCGAATCAGCCCAGATTAAGATAGAGGAGGCAGCGCTTACCGGGGAATCGGTGCCTGTAGAAAAGAACATAAAGCCCCTTCATGACGAGATGATCCCTCTTGGTGACAGGCGGAACATGGCCTATAAGGGGACAGTAGTAAGCTATGGACGGGGGATGGGTGTCGTGGTGGCCACAGGTATGCAGACTGAACTGGGACGTATTGCTGCCATGCTGCAGGAGGAGGAAGAGGTTAAAACACCACTGCAAAAGAGGCTTTCACAGTTCGGCAGGAGGTTAGCTGTTGCCGTCATTGCCATTTGTGCCATTGTTTTTGCAGTCGGTGTTCTAAGGGGCGAAGCCCCAATCCTGATGTTTCTTACCGCTGTGAGTCTTGCTGTTGCAGCAATACCTGAGGCCTTGCCTGCAGTTGTAACCATATCCCTTGCACTCGGTGCAAAAAAACTTGTTAAACAGAACGCCCTGATAAGAAAACTTCCTGCTGTCGAAACGCTGGGTTCCGTAACCTACATCTGTTCGGATAAGACAGGGACGCTTACTTTAAACAAGATGACAGTGGAAGAGATATATGTGGACGGCAAGATATCAAAGATTGCTGATACAGGGACAACCACTCAAACGGCCGGGCAGGGAGCTGATTCCGACCGTACTGGCAACAGCTTTACCTGCCTGATGACCGCCCTCGCATTAAATAACGACACCCACCTTGATTCTACAGATAAGGTAGTTGGAGATCCTACAGAGATTGCCTTATATAACATGGCAAAGGACCAGGGATTTGATAAACGTGAAATAAGTGAGAAGTTCAAACGTATCGGAGAAATACCGTTTGATTCTGACCGGAAATGCATGACCACATTCCATGAATCCCCGGGACAGACGTTTTCCCGGCTGGGTGAGGGGAGCATCGTCTCCTTTACAAAGGGGGCAATAGATGTACTGATGGAAAAGTCAGTAAATATTCTTACAGCAGATGGTCTGATGCCTGTAGATAAAGATGCTGTTCACAGGATAAATGACAGGATGGCTGCTGACGGGCTCAGGGTTCTGGGTGTTGCGATGCGTATTTGGGATGCGATGCCTTCCCCGGTGCTACCTGATAATGTTGAAGCAGAACTCACGCTGATAGGTTTTGCAGGCATGATGGACCCGCCGCGAGAAGAGGCTAAGGAGGCTGTTGCGTTATGCAGGACTGCAGGTATAGAGCCTGTTATGATAACAGGCGACCATCCCATTACAGCAAGGACGATTGCAAAGAGGCTTGGCATCCTTGAGGACGATTCAAAGGCCATAATTACAGGACCAATGCTTGAAAGATTATCCCTTGAAGAGTTTGAAGAAAGGGTCGAGCATATTAACGTCTACGCCAGAGTTGCCCCGGAACAGAAGCTGAAGATAGTGAAGGCGCTTCAGGATAAGGGACAATTCGTTGCCATGACAGGAGACGGGGTCAATGATGCACCTGCCCTGAAGAGGGCTGATATAGGGATTGCAATGGGGATAACAGGGACTGATGTCTCCAAGGAAGCATCACACATGATTCTCCTTGATGACAACTTTGCCACAATTGTAAAAGCGGTTAAAGATGGCAGGAGGATTTTTGATAATATCCGTAAGTTCATACGGTATACTATGACTAGCAACTCCGGAGAGATCTGGACTTTATTCCTGGCACCTTTTCTTGGCCTCCCGATACCCCTTCTGCCAATCCATATCCTCTGGATTAATCTTGTTACTGACGGACTTCCCGGACTTGCGCTTGCAGCAGAACCTGAGGAGAAGGATATAATGAAGAGGCCGCCAAGACATCCAAAAGAGAGTATTTTTGCACATGGACTTGGCACACATATGATATGGGTCGGACTACTCATGGGCGCCATGTCCATTCTTACACAGGCATGGTCCATAAAAACCGGCCATGCTCACTGGCAGACTATGGTCTTTACGGTTCTGTGCCTCAGCCAGATGGGGCATGTCTTTGCGATAAGATCTGAAAAAGAATCACTGTTTAAACAGGGTTTACTGTCCAATAAAGCCCTCCTGGGTGCGGTTGCTTTGACATTTGCCCTGCAGATGCTTACAATATATGTACCGTTTTTAAATCCCATTTTCAAAACGGAACCTCTGTCCTTAAATGAACTTGCATTCACGCTCGTGATGTCATCCGTTGTGTTCGTAGCCGTTGAGATAGAAAAGTGGTTTAAGAGGAGGAGTGGCTGACACTTGTAATGTTGAAGTTTTTGTAATATTTTACTTGACACACAGCATGGAGTCTGATTAAAATATGCCTTTAAGATTTTATAAAGACCTTTTTGTGCGTAAGAAGTTGAAGCAAGGCAGACATAGCAGGAGGTTGTTTTATTTAATAACCTGCTGAAAGGTAAGCCAGCATCGTAATTAATAATGAACGATGTTGGTTTTTTTTTGTCATAAGATGAATTGAACGGTTACTCCGGTTTAACGTCTATCTGCTTGATAAATGAAATTAATTACAGGTATCTGATTGCTGGTAATGTGTAACTTATGCTTGACAAATTTGTTCCAAAAATAGTATAAATTCAGGCAAGTAGCAGGATTCAGGACATTGCTAAACAAAATGCAGCATGGGGGATATCCCCTGCATGCTACTCAGGGGGGAGGATAGTATGGCAAAGGTGTTAGAAGGACCAGGCATGGATCTGTTGGAGAAATGGGGGATGAAGGTTCCTAACCATGTAGTCGTAACATCACTGGAGCAACTTGATCATCTTGCAACTGCAAATAAGTGGATGCATGACGGACGCCTTGTGGCAAAGGCCCATGAGGCAATTGGAAGCAGGATGAAATTAGGCCTCGTCAAGGTTGACCTTGATCTGAAAGGTGCAATTGCGGCAACAAAAGAGATTCTCGGACGTACAGTAGGAACAATGACAATATCCCAGGTAATCATCTCTGAGATGGTGCCCCATGAAGTGGAATATTATCTTGCCGTTAAATCTACCAGAGAAGGTGCAGATATATTGATGGCAAATTTTGGCGGAATAGAAGTGGAGTCGAGGTGGGATGAGATAAAGCGGATATCGGTAGAGGTTGGAGATATCCCTTCCACAGAACAACTTGAAAAGCTTGCTAAAGAGGCTGGATTCAAAGGTAAACTGGCCGGAGATGCGGCGCAGTTTGCAAAGAAACTCTTTGAGTGTTATGAGCAGGAAGATGGTCAGTACCTTGAGATTAATCCTCTATCGGTTACATCAGAGGGAGAGCTCATAGCCCTTGATATGGTAACTATGCTTGATGCAGATGCTCGTTTCAGGCATCCTGACTGGAATTTTAGCTTTGCCTCAGAATTCGGCCGCCCATATACAGAGGATGAGACGGCAATCATGGAAATTGATTCGAGGATAAAGGGATCAGTTAAATTTATAGAAATACCAGGCGGCAATATAGCGCTTCTTCCGGCAGGCGGCGGTGCAAGCGTCTATTATGCAGATGCCATCGTTGCACAGGGCGGCAAGATTGCAAACTATGCAGAGTATTCAGGGGACCCGCAGGACTGGGCGGTTGAGGCTCTTACTGAGAGGGTTGCCTCACTCCCTGGCATTGAACACATTATAGTTGGTGGAGCAATTGCAAATTTTACTAATGTCAAGAAGACCTTTGCCGGCATCATTGCAGGGTTCAGGAATGTGAGGGCAAAAGGCAAACTCAAGGATGTTAATATATGGGTGCGCCGGGGAGGTCCGTTTGAGAAAGAAGGACTTGAAGCAATGAGGGCGCTTCAACAGGAAGGATTTAAGATTCATGTATATGACCGGTACACACCGCTGACAGACATTGTAGATTATGCATTACACGGGAAAGCAAATTAGGCAGGGCACAGCCCAACCAATATAAAGGAGGAGGTTTCAACCCATGAGTATCATAGCTGATGAAAATACAAGGGTAGTTATACAGGGCGGGCCTGCCGGAGTGAATGCAGCACGCCGTATGGCTGAGTTTTCCTATCTGATTAAACAACCAGTTTGCGTTAAGGCATTTGTATTTCCCCCTGACGCCGGGAAGACAGCGGAAATTCCTTACGGAAATGAGACATTGACTGTCCCGATCTTTGCTTCAGTAACTGAGGCAACCAAGACGTTTCCTGAAATAAATACAAGCCTTGTATATATAGCTCCTAACAGGGCGCTGGCAAGCACCCTCGAGGCATTGAGAAACGATAATATCAAAGTTGTATCAATGATTACAGAGGGAGTCGCAGAGAAAGATTCCAAGATACTGTCCAGAGAAGCAAAAAAACTTGGCAAGGTTTTCAATGGCCCATCATCAATAGGAATATTTTCAGCAGGGAAATGCCGTCTTGGTGTTGTGGGAGGTTCATATGATAATTTGATTCTTTCAAAACTTAACAGACCTGGTTCATTTGGCGTCATAACAAAATCAGGCGGACTGTTAAATGAAATCATATGGATATGCAGTCAGTTTGCAGACGGCATAACAACGGCGGTAGGAATCGGCGGAGATGCATATCCGGGCACAGATTACGTTTCCTATCTTGAGATGTTTGAAAATGACCCGGAGACAAAGGCGGTAGTGATAGTGGGTGAGATGGGGGGCAATCTGGAAGAGCGTGCCGCAGAGTGGTACGGGGCCAGGAAACGCAGGATCAAGCTGCTTGCAGTAGTTTCGGGGTTCTGTCAGGAAGTGCTTCCAAAGGGGATGAAGTTCGGCCACGCTGGTGCAAAAGAGGGATCGAGAGGCGAGGGGAGTGCAAGAGGTAAGTCAGAGGCGCTGACAAATGCCGGTGCAGTTGTGCCAAAGACATACGGCGCCCTTGGCCCTGCCATAAAGAAGACATATGAAGAATTCCTCGCAAGCGGTGTAATAAAGCCTGTGAAGGAGACCCCGGCTGATCAGTTACGCAAGTGGCCAAAGCCTGTAGAGGAGGCAATAAAGACCGGTGAGGTGACAGTACCGCCTCTATTTAAATCTACAATATGTGATGACCGTGGCGATGAACCGATGTACAGCGGATATCCTGCGTCAGATCTCATAAATAAGGGATACGATATTCCGCATGTAATAGGACTGCTCTGGACAAAACGTCTCATCTCTGCTGATGAGGCAGAGCTGATCCGGAGAATACTGATGCTCTCAGCAGACCATGGACCATGCGTGAGCGGGGCCCTGGCAACTATCCTTGCAGCATGTGCTGACATCCCAATGGCGCAGGCCGTGGCATCAGGTATTACAATGATCGGCCCCCGTTTCGGAGGTGCAGTAACCGATGCCGGGCGCTGGTTTAAATATGCCATTGAAAACAACATGAGCGTCGAGGAGTTTTTGTCGCATATGAAGGCGAACGTTGGGCCTGTACCTGGAATCGGTCACAGGGTAAAAAGCGTTAACAACCCTGACAAGAGGGTAAAAGAGCTGGTTAATTTTGCAAAGAGCCTCGGAAGACAACTCCCTCATCTTGATTTTGCACTTGAAGTTGAAAAAATTACGACAGGGAAGAAGGACAACCTGATCCTTAACGTTGACGGGACAATTGCCGTAGTCCTCTTAGACCTTGGATTCCCTGTTGAAAGCCTCAATGGATTCTTTATCCTTGCCCGTACCATGGGCCTTATCGGGCACTGGATAGACCAGAAACAGCAGGCGGCACGCCTTATTCGTCTCCATCCGTATCTTGCAAGGTACGCGACAGAGCCGAAGAGAGAAGCTCCCAAGGCAGAGAAGCCGATAGAGGTTTAGCCGCACATTAAACCAACAAGGAGGTAATAATCTATGAATTTAAAAAAATTCTCCGTAACCGTTCCGGTAATCTTACTGGCAATCTTAATGATGACCAACGGTTGTATTAAACGGACGTCTACGTCTCAGTCAGATGAGGCAGCAATCAAATCTGCTGATCAGTTGTCTGATTTCGCAAAAGACGGTTCACTCAATGGAGGTGACCTGGTTGCGGTAACAGAGCCTTCAATACCAACTGCCGATGTCTACGAGGACAAGCTGGCAAACGATAAGGCGCTGTCATCGAACAAGGATATCAATGATATATTTTTTGATTTTGACAAGTATACAATTCGTGATGATTCAAGAAACAGGCTTCAAAACAATGCTGCAGTTATAAAAAGCAAGAAGATAAAGAAGGTCATTATCGAAGGTTATTGTGACGAGCGTGGAACAAATGAATACAACCTTGCACTTGGTGAGCGCAGGGCTCAGTCTACCAAACAATACCTGACCGCATTAGGTGTCAGCCCCTCTAACATATCAACTATCAGTTATGGAGAAGAGAAGCTGTTTTGTTATGACCAGAATGAGGAATGCTGGCAGAAGAACAGGCGTGCCCACTTTGTAATTATTCAGGAGAATGGGTCTTAGTCAGGCGGTAACGCCGCAACTCAGGCTTGCAGAACATTAAACGGGTAACAGCATAAGTCTGGTCTGAAGCTGCTCAACCAGAGTAGTTGCCCGTTTAATCGGACCATGGGGTTATTGTATCGTGAAAAATTCAAAACATATCACAGTATGGATACTGCCTGCCCTCCTGATGCTGATGCTAACCGGATGTGCACGCGGGGTAACTTATGTCATAGACGTTAACTATGCCCCTCAGATAAAAGGCATATCGAACGTTCAGACAGAACCCCTGAGTATTGCCATAATACCTTTTGACGATGCAAGAGAAAATAAAAGGGGGATAGGCACCAGGGTCCGCTTAACCGGCCGAACTGATGAATTCGAAGCCCGCCCATACCCTGCATCTTCAGCAGTCACGGAGACACTTGAAAGCGCACTCAGGATCAAGGGCTACAGGCCTGTTGTGGTTGCGGGGAGTAAGGACTATGCCGGCATTGCAGAGGGAAAGTCTTATCAGGTGGTACTGTCCGGAGTAGTAGAAGAACTATGGGCTGAAGCGGTCACGAAGCCAGCGTATACAGACATAAAAACAAGGGTCAGTCTTAGAGTTACAGTATACAATGTTGCAGATCAGAGAATAAGAACGATGACAGTACAAAGTCAGTCATCCCCTCAGGTTATATTTTTCAGCCCTCCTATCCTTCAGAATGCCATAAACGATACACTGACCGAGGCCATAAACAAACTCCTTGCTGCGCCGCTGCAATAGGTTCAATGAGTGTAAGGCGACACATTTACTTTAATATATGCTATAATAGCCGACTATGTCTGACAAAATCCGCGTAAGATTTGCACCGAGCCCTACAGGCTACCTCCACATTGGCGGTGTAAGGACTGCCCTGTTTAACTGGCTTTTCGCCCGCCATAACAAAGGTGTCTTCATCCTCCGCATTGAAGACACGGACCAGACGCGTTCTACTGACGAGTCAATACAGGCAATCCTTCAGGGGATGCAGTGGCTTGGCCTTGACTGGGATGAGGGGCCGTACCGTCAG
Organism: uncultured Nitrospiraceae bacterium; assembly: GCA_964611625.1. GTDB lineage: Bacteria > Nitrospirota > 9FT-COMBO-42-15 > HDB-SIOI813 > HDB-SIOI813 > RBG-16-43-11. Next base: position 163,031 of record CAZTAM010000006.1, read on the forward strand.
ACTGAGAGGATGCATATCTACAAAGAGCATATTGAGAGGCTCCTTCGGGAAGACAAAGCGTACCACTGTTATTGCACCTCTGAAGAGCTTGAAGAACGGAGAAGACAGGCGCTTGCTGAAAAGCGCATACCCAAATATGATGGAAGGTGCAGGGAACTTAAAGAACCTGTAACCGGAAGACAGTCTGCAATCCGATTCAAGGCGCCAGTCCATGGGGAGACAATCGTTGACGACATTGTGAAGGGCAGGATCGTCTTTGATAATGCACAACTCGATGATCTGATTATAATGCGGTCCGACGGATGGCCTACCTATAACTTCTGTGTTGTTGTAGATGATGCGGATATGAATATCACGCATGTAATAAGGGGTGATGACCATCTTAACAACACACCGCGCCAGCTGCTGTTATACAAGGCGCTTGATTACAAAATACCTGATTTTGCACACCTCCCTATGATACTCGGCCATGACAAGACAAGGCTTTCAAAGAGGCACGGTGCGACATCAGTGACAGCGTACAGGGAAATGGGCTATCTGCCGGAGGCCCTCGTTAATTATCTTGCACGCCTCGGCTGGTCATACAAAGACCAGGAGGTGTTCAGCAGTGACGAGCTTGTGGAGAAGTTCTCACTTGAACATGTAGGTAAATCAGCGGCCGTGTTTAATCCCGAGAAACTGCTCTGGCTTAACAGCCACTATATTTCATCTATGGATCAAAAGGAGATTGCCTGCCGCCTGAGACCTTACCTTATAAACGATGGTCTGATCAAAGAGGATACAGTTATTGACGAGTCATGGCTGGTAAAGGTCATTGCCTCTCTTAAAGATCGCTGCCGCACGTTCATTGAATTTACCAGTGCCGCCCGTTATTTCTTCTCCGATGATGTGGAGACCGATCCTGATGCAGCAAAAAAGTTTCTGACCCCCGGAAACAGGGGGATCCTTGAAGACGTTTTAAAAGGAATGGAATCACTTCCATCCTTTTCTGAAACAGACATAGACGGACTTTTCAAAGAGATAATGTCGGGCAGGGGTGTAAAGATGGGACAGGTTGCCCAGCCTGTTCGTGTAGCCCTTACAGGAAGGACCGTCAGTCCAGGCATTTTTGAGGTAATTGACATCCTTGGTAAGGAAAGGGTTTTAAGACGCATCAAGTCGGCTATAGATAATATCACTTCTTGAGCTGGCACTTTTTTATACAAAAAGCCAATATTTGTGTCAAAAGGCCTCAATAGTTGTATCTCCTGAATAAATAAGAATATTTGCCTGTTTATATGTATGACCTGGCTATCATAATGGCCTCTCTGCTGGAGATATACATCCTTAATCTTTAAAGGCAAATAGTGCCACTTTATGGCGGACTATAACATAACTATATAATATTAAAAGATAATTTAATGTGAGACATTCAGCTAATCAAACAGGTACTAACATTGCATATAAATTTCTTGAGTAGAAGTATGTTCTGGCTATATTACTAAACAGCACCTTCTATCAAGGCAAACTATCTGTGAGGATAGGGCGCAACGCCAATGGGGCTTATTCAATTAAGCAAGCCGGGCTGCCGAGGTGCAATAAGCTTTCGATGTGGAAAGGTATTGCAACCCGGCAGCCCGGCTTTTTTTTATGAAGATATTCGGCTTATACAAATTTAACGTTCAGGGGGGGATGTAAAATGAGATATCACACACCAGTTATACTAAATTCCGGTTATCCTGGTTATATAAGAAGTATAACTTCCGTCCCGCTTTTAATAATGGCCATGTGTCTGGTCAGCGTGATATCTATGGCTGTGATAAAGGTATCGCCAGCCCTTGCAGTAACAGGATCAGAGGCAATAGTTACTGACGAGATAGAGTACATGATAGGTGACACCGTTGCGATTACCGGCACTAACTTTGATCCAGGCGTTAATATAACAATAGATGTCGTCCGTGTTGACGGGATAATTGACACTGGTGTAACAACCACAGACGGTTCAGGCTCATTTGTTTACAACTATTATTTGAATCCCAATGCCTTACCTGATCCAGAGCTCGCATATTTCGGTATGCTGACAGTCAAGGCATTCGATGAGGAAAGTACCCTGCTTGCCACCACAACATTCCTGGATAATCCCCATTATCTGCTTCAGGGTTGTTCTAAGGATAAGGGAGGCTGCGCAGACAGTTTATCCGGAACAGGATGGGCCGATGGAACAACCCCTATGAGCGGGTGGACTAACGGGAATGTGAAAGGATGGTATGAACAGGAATATGTCCCTTACCGTCTAAGGATCAACCTTCGTAAGAGTGATGATGGAAACAAGAATTATTATATATTGAACCAGCATGATCATTTCAAGAGTGGAATATATGGAGTAGATGGACTCGGAGACTACTATGTCGGCTCAGGTCCGGGCTCTATTGTAACTCCGGAAGGAAAGCTTACAAAAAACTGCATAGTCCGTGCCGCGGGTACAGGCATTTTAGTGCCAACAACAGGTAATCCATGTTACGTCTCAGGTCCGATTTACTCAGGGGTGGATGATGACGGTGACTCACTTATAGATGAAGAGACGGTTGACGGCATTGATAATGACGGTGACGGCCTGATAGATGAAGACTGTAATACCGGCTCTAATCCAACTCAACAGATACAGTTTGTATCAGCAATAAGGTTTTTAAGTTCTGAGGCGGGAAGTTCCAACAAGAGTTGGGCGCTTTACTGGAAGGCACACCTTGCTGCAGGTTCGAGTACATTCCCGGGGGCATCACTGCATGCTAAAACGACGTCAAGCGGAAATCAGAATGTCCCGATAGCTAATGTCCTTGCGCCTGCAGCAGCGGACCTTTCGATTACCAAGTCAGATTCACCTGATCCGGTCAGCGCCGGAGGAACGATTACATATACAATATCAGTAACCAACAATGGGCCTGATGCAGCCTCAAGCATACAGATGACAGACACCTTACCAGCCGGGGTAACATTTGTCAGCGCCTCAGGCACTAACTGGACCTGCGGCCACAGTGCAGGGGTGGTGACATGTACCCGAAGCAGTTCGCTGAGTTCTGGATCAACTGCTCATCCGATCAGCATAGTTGTTATCGCACCTTCACCTGTTTCGCAGACTAATATAACCAATACTGCTTCAGTATCCGGCACACCAAATGATCCTAATACAGGAAACAATACTGCCGCAGCTGTAACAACAGTGAATGCAGTTCCTATCCCTGCAAGCGATTTGTCCATAACAAAGAGTGATGCGCCTGACCCGGTAAATGCCACCGGTGTTCTTGTCTACACACTGAGTGTTGCCAATGCTGGTCCTAACAGTGCAACGCTTATAAGTGTGACAGACACGCTTCCGGCCGGGGTGACTTTTGTAAGTGCCGGTGGATCAGGGTGGACCTGCGGGGAGGCTGGAGGTGTTGTGTCATGTACCAGGCCAAGCCTGTCAGTAGTTACAGCCCCGAACATTACGATTACAGTTAATGCACCCTCAGCCGGGGGAGCGATAAGCAATACTGCCTCAGTTACAGGGTATGAGAATGATCCTGACAGTGCAAACAACATCACAACGATAACAACAAATGTTACAGCAGTTGCTGACATGTCAATCACGAAGACTGATTCGCCTGATCCGGTTGATCAGGGTCAGCAGATAACATATGTACTGACGGTGAGTAATGCAGGGCCAAGCACTGCGCCTGGTGTTACAGTAACAGACACCCTGCCTCTCGGCAGTACATTTGTAAGCGCTATCGGCAGCGGCTGGAGCTGCAGTCATGACGGGAATGGTATAGTTACATGCACAAACCCCAGTATGAATGCCGGTACAACGGCCCCTGTTATAACTATCAAGGTTGCTGCGCCTTCTCAGGCCGGAAGTATCAGCAATAGTGCTACAGTATCTTCTACAGCTGTCGATCCGAATACCGGCAACAATACTGCATCTGCCGCTACAACTGTAAATACTGCGGCAAATCTGTCTGCTGTCTCAAGGATAGATTCACCTGATCCGGCTACCGCTGGACAGAATATAACATTCACCACTCTAATCACAAATCTGGGGCCGGACACGGCAAACAATGTTGTTATAAATGACTACCTGCCTCCAGGCGCCATATTTGTTTCTGCCAACATCACTTCAGGCAGTTGTACACCGCCCGGCAGTTCCGTGGTATGCAACGTAAGCAGTATTCCTAACGGCGGGTCCGTTACTGTTACTGTGGTCATAAAAATAAATGAAGGCGGCACATATGGGAGTTCTGCCTCTGTCGCAAGCAGTACATATGATCCAAATACAGCTAATAATAATAAATCCGCGTCAACCGGAGTTATAGCCTCTTACGATCGTTCAATCAGCAAGACAGACTTGATTGATCCTGTACTCGTCGGCACAACAATTACATATAAGATTATTGTTACGAACCTTGGTCCGAGCACTGCTCCGGCTTCCAGCCTTACAGTGACCGACACCCTCCCTGCAGGTACAACATATCAAAGCGCCAGTGGGACAGACTGGAGCTGTATGCATGTAGCAGGTGTCGTAACCTGTACCAGGACAGGCAACCTTGCACCGGGCGCAGCGCCGGATATTACTGTTACAGTGACTGCACCCTCGACGGCCGGGACAATAAACAACACGGCAAGCCTGGCGGCGTCGGCGAATGATCCTGTTGGCGGAAATAACAGCCAGACGATCAGCACAACTGTTAATCCGCCTTCCATTGTTGATGCCGATCTCTCAATCAGCAAGTCAGACTCACCTGATCCTGTTTCAGCAGGAGGGACGCTGACATACACAGTGATGGTCGCTAACAGCGGCCCGGCAAGCGCCAACAATGTTACTGTGGTTGACACCCTCCCTGCAGGGGTAACCTTTGTGAGCGCAGGCGGCACAGGATGGTCATGCGGTCATAATTCAGGTGTCGTGACCTGTACATATGGAAGCGCGCTCGGTATCGCATCAGCGCCGAATATAACGATTACAGTGACAGCGCCGCCCCAGGGAGGCGTAATCTCAAATAGTGCAACAGTTTCAGCAACCCAGGTTGATCTGAATATGTCTAATAACACAACCGGACCGGTCTCAACCACAGTCGGGGCGGTGACGAATCTCTCCATCACTAAGACCGATTCACCTGACCCTGTATTGCTCCCGGGTGATCCCCTGACCTATACAATTACAGTAACCAACAACGGCCCGAGCAATGCAACAGGCGTGGTGATAACAGACACCCTCCCGGCCAGTGTAACATTCCTGCCAAGTCCGCAATCCAGTGCGAATTGTACTGAGGGGCCGGTAGACACAATCACTTGTACAATAGGCAGCCTTGCCAGCGGCGCAAATTCACAGGTAACGATTAAGGTTCAGACGAGCGTAGCGGAGATGATCGGCAATTACGCGACTGTCACAGGCAATGAGACTGATCCAAATTTAGCGAACAATACAGTGCTGCAAACTACGAATGTTGGTGATCTGTCGAGGCTGGTGAATATATCAACCCGTGGTTTTGTGAGCACTGGCGATAATGTGATGATTGGAGGATTCTGGATTGGCGGCAGCCTTACCAAGAGGATGTTTGTTCGAGCCCGCGGCCCGAGCCTTGCAAACTTTGGGATAGCCGGTGCAATGGCAAATCCTACCCTGGAGATCTATTCAGGAGGAACCCTTGTTGCCCAGAATAACGACTGGCAGGATGCGCCGCAGTGTTCAGCGGGGTATACGTGCTATGATGCCGCAGCTATAACGGCAACCGGGTTAAGCCCCTGCTCTGTGACAACGGCAGGATGCACCCTTGATTCAGGGGTACTGGTGGATCTTCCACCCGGCGGCTATACCGCGATATTAAAGGGTGTAAATAATGGCACAGGAGTCGGCATCATTGAGGTGTTTGATCCTGATACCGGCAGTCTGCCGAAGATTGTTAATATCTCAACCCGCGGCCTTGTGCTGACCGGTGATAGTGTGATGATAGGCGGATTCTGGATTGGTGCCGGAAGCGGACAGAAGAGTGTGCTTGTGAGGGCCCGCGGTCCGAGTCTTGCAGACTTTGGTGTGGCTGGAGCTATGGCGAATCCGACACTGGAGTTATATTCCGGGGCGACAAAGATAGCAGAGAATAATGACTGGCAGACGACGCAGGCGTTGTGCGGTTCCCCGGCGGTCGCCTGCGGCAATGCGGCAGAAATCCAGGCTTCCGGATTAGACCCCTGTTCAGTAACGACAGCGGGCTGCACGCTGGATTCGGCAATCCATGTCACACTTCCGCCCGGAGGATATACGGCGATATTGAAGGGGGTGAATAACGGAACCGGCGTCGGGATCGTAGAGGTCTTTGAGCTGTCTCAATAGTACTTTGTGAAATTTAATATTCTTTCTGCTGGAGATAGGTCAGTGAAGATGATATACAGGGTTGGATTGATGCTTCTGACAGTGATTGGCATAATGGTGCCGATGTACGGGACTGCAGATGCCCTGGTCACGACCCACTACACCATGGATATCTCCTATCAGAATGAATCCTTCGTTGCAGAGGGGCGTATTGGCGACCTGGGTGGAGCGGCTACCTTTGAACTTGATATCGGTCCCACCACGGCAGCGCCAGCCCAGACTTCCAACTATAACTGGGCGAACGGGTTTGCACACCCGTTCGCCTTGATTTACAATAACATCACAAACATAGTCAGTTTCACGGTAGGGGATGTTACACTGACCTATTCTCCCCCGCAGGTCTCGACCGACATTTATATCCGTACCCGCGCAGTGAATGCAGATACAAGCATTATCCTTGACAACCTTGTCCTGGACGGAGTTCCTGTGAGCGATACTTCCAGCGCAGCAAATCCGGGAGATGGAGTACATATCCTCCAGATAAGCGGAGGGACACTGTCGGATGGATTTACGCTGACAGGAAAATCGAAAATGACATGGACAGGAAGCCCTCCTACGCAGTCAAGGCTTGCCTATCAGATCAAGATAGCGGACGGCCGTTCTGATCTCTCCATTACCAAGGGTGCATCTCCAGAGCCGGTACTGATTGGACAGAACCTGACATATACCATAAATGTAACGAACAACGGCCCGAGTGCTGCCACCGGTGTTGAGGTAATTGACCCGCTTCCAGCCGGAGTTTCTTTCATTTCAGCGGCGCCGACCCAGGGCAGCT
>CAZTAM010000007.1:0-150888 GCA_964611625.1 uncultured Nitrospiraceae bacterium
AGGTTCAGAATAATTCCCCAGTTGGGGCCAGGATAATTCCCCACTTTTTCCATACAATAAGATAGGATTTCCTACCAGTGATAAACAATGGAGGAGGTCCTATGGCAAGGAGGGATATTAGTATGGAGGAGTTGGTAGAAGTTCTGTATCAGTGGCATATGGGACGTAGCGTCAGTCAGATTAAACGATCCCTGAGCATAGATCGTAAGACCATCAGAAAATACATGGGGCTTGCCGAGGGTCATGGATTTTCTAAGGATATGGAGGTTCAGGCGTACACATATTATCTTGAGCTGGCAGGCAAGATTCAGAAGGGGTTAAAGACACCGATGGAGGCGTCTTCTGCCTATAAAGCAACTGTAGTATATCAGAGTACCATAGAAAAGCTTCTATCGAAGCAGTACATGGTAGCAAAGCAGGTTTATCGGATACTGAAACGGGACTATGATTATACGCTCAGTTATTCCAGTTTCAAGCGTTACATGAACATGAAGTATCCAAAGCCGCAGCGGAGCTGTTTACGGATCGAAGTAGGGGTGGCAGAAGAAGCTCAGGTAGATTTTGGTTCTGCAGGGATGATGTATGATCCTGAGACAAACAGGATGAGAAGGGCTCACGCCTTTGTTATGACTATGTCCTACAGCCGGCACCAGTATGTTGAGTTTGTATTTGATCAAGGGCAGGTGAGCTGGGTGAAATGTCATATGAATGCGTTTTTATTCTTTGGTGGAGTACCCTCAAGAATAATTCTGGATAATTTAAAATCAGGGATACTAAAACCCAGCACCTATGATCCTGTGATTAACAGGGCCTATGGGGAGTGTGGCAAGCACTATGGTTTCATTATAGACCCTGCAAAGGTCCGTATGGCAGCACATAAGGGGAAGGTGGAGAGGAAAATGCCGGTAGTGCGGCAGCAGTTCTTATCGTCAGGCGATTTTATAAACATCAAGGACGCTAATCAGAAGGTATTGGAGTGGTGTAAGCATGAATACGGTATGCAGGTCCATGGGACAACAAAGAGGAGGCCATACGAGGTATTTGGCACAGAGGAGAAGGCCCTGCTCGCCAGACTGCCGGATGAGAGGTTTGAGATACCTCTCTGGAAGGAGGCACGGGTTCATCCGGATCACCACGTTGTGTTTGCTAAGAGCTACTATTCTCTGCCCACCCGATATGTGGGGAAAAAGGTATGGGTACGAGGTGGCCTGGATATGGTGCAAATTTTCTATGAAGGTGAGCTGATAAAGACCCATAAGAGGTCATACAGGGCTGGAACCTTTAATACAGATGAGTGTGATTACCCACCGGAGAAGTCGAAATATTTACTGAAGAGTACAGCATATTACGAGGATCAGGCGTCTGTGCATGGGGAGCATGTGCGCAGGTTAATAAATGTAATTTTAAGGGAGCATGCATACAGGAACTTACGGAAAGTCCAGAAGATTTTCAGGTTAGCAGAGAAGTATGGTTCAGAGGCATTAGAGCTGACCTCGAAGCGGTGTTTACATTTCGGGGACTACAGGATGAGTACCATCAGGAAGGTACTGATTAAGAAGGTATACCTGATTGATGTCGTAGATAACGATCATACAGCTCTGGAGATATCATTGGATAATGCACTCGCCTTTATACGTCCTTCTGAGTATTTTGATCATACAAAGGAGGTGGTGCAATGAATATCTCTGGACAGATAGAGGTCAGGTTGAAGGCGCTGCACTTGCGTGGGATACTTGAGACGCTGCCGGTACGGCTTAAGCAGGCAGAGGATGGCAGCAGTGGGTATATGGATTTTCTAATGAGCTTGCTTGAGGATGAGTATGAGAGGAGACAGTCTGGCAGGCTTTTGACAAGGCTTCGGAATGCCGGTTTTGAAGAGGAAAAGACTATAGAGGGGTTTGATTTTACTTTTAATGCCGGGGTGCCTTCAAAGAGGATAAAGCAGTTGGCCGGCTGTACCTATATTGAGAGCCGGGAGAATGTTTTTCTCCTGGGTCCTGTAGGAGTTGGCAAGACCCACGTAGCCCAGGCTCTTGGGCATGTGGCGTGCAGGATGGGCTATGATGTACTGTTTACCAAGGCGGTCAAGATGCTTGGTTACATAAACGGGGGAAGGGCTGACAACAGCGTAGAAACAAGGTTTAAGCGCTACACCTCTGTAACCCTGCTCATTATAGATGATTTTGGGCTAAAACCACTGACGTCAACCCAGGCGGATGACTTCTACGAAATAATCAGTGAGCGGTATATGAAGAGGTCCACAATCTTTACAAGTAACAGAGAGATTGCTGAGTGGCAGGGTCTGTTTTCAGATCCGATTATTGCAAACTCTATCATGGACCGGATTGCCCATAATGCCCATCAAATTGTTATGACCGGTGACTCGTACAGAAACAGGGGAAAGACAATCTCAAAGAGTGGAAAGACTGATAAAGAGGACTGACAGTGAAAAAATGGCTTTCATAAATGCCTTGTAATCTATTTTGTAGAAGCAGTCTATACTTTGATATAGGTGTTTCAAGATATCTTTAGGTAAAATCACAGGGAAGGGAGGTTAAGCAATTTTATGATCAGAGTAGACATTCCTGCAGGAAGAGATTTATAATTTAACACGGAAAAAGTGGGGAATAAATCTGGTCCCGGGGTGGGGAATAAAGTTGAGCCTCGACAATTCCCGACCGTGGCGTAACGAAATTGATCTCTCTCGTCTGATCATGTGACAACATCAATGGTGCTGATGCCTTCATAAACGGGAAGTGCATTTTTATTATGATCAACTTTAGCAGCTGGATTGTGATCTCCATGGCTCTTTTCATCTCCTATATGGGTCAGTGTATCCCTTACTGATAATACGGCGGCCGCGATTGATCTTCTGGGCCGCCTCAGACTGTGGCACGGAACTACTTCCCCCTTTGGACATAGCCTTTGCCTGGCCTGAAAGCGCATCAACTCGACTATTTAGGTTGAAGTTACTGAAGCCCTTTAATATTTCAAGCGCTGCGAGTGCATATACCCTGCAGTCAAGAGATTCATTTCGCCGGCCGGCCATTAGCTCCCAGATCCGCTTCCCCTTCCTGTAGACGAGGCGCTCTGATGTGAGCTGTCTGAAATATTCTGTGTTGTAACTTTCTGGAAAGTGCATATATCCGGGACCCGAGTCCTCAACTCTTAGGCGGCCATATATGGACTGTTTCGCTGACTCTGTGCCTACAGGGAAAAGGTGGACCTTGCTCATCTTCTGACGTTTAGGCGGTCTGTCGCTGATAATGGGGACACCTGATTGATTGCTTCCCTTGATAGCAAAGACACCCCTTATCTGTCTTTCCCTCACAAAGTCATAAACCTGCTTTGTGTTGTATCCGGTATCAATACAGGTGGCCGCCACTCTAAGTCTGGTCCCGCTTTCATGATCATAGGTTTCCTGCAGGAAACTATCAAGCTCCCTCCATACATCGAGCTTTGCAGTATCACCGAGAAAGATCCTGTAATCCATTGACCAGGACTCCTCATCACGCCCCCAGGCTACCAGTTCAACCTCAATACGGTCCTTCTGCACATCACATCCGGCGGTAAGTATCGCTGCATTCATGGGGATATTTCCCCCGTACTGCTCACATCTGTTATATAGATCTTCATACCCTAATTGCTCTATTGAGTCCTCCCATGTCTCCCCAAGCACTGTATTAATCCATGTTTCCATTGCAGCATGATTGCCCTCTTTTTGCAGCCTGTGAGCGTCTAAGAACTCACTGACAATTTCACCCCATGACTTCCACCCGATAGGGGAGTAAAGGCTTGATAGGTGAAAGCCTGCAACCCTGTCATCTCCCGGGACCTCTGCCCGCCATTCACCGTTCTCTAACATCCATGTTTTGTGATGTTCCGGTATTACAGCACCGCACATCATGCAACAGTAAGCGGCTGTCTCCGGAAGGTGTTTGTCTCCGTCTTTGTCCCACTTAATACCCTCCCATTTAAGGACCTGCTTTTCATTGCAGTGAGGACAGGGGACATAATATTTACGTCTGTCTGATGCCTCATATTCCCGCTCTATCCTTGAATGGCTTTTAAAGGTAGGTGTTGAGCAAAGATATATCTTTCTCATAGAGAAGTTGCTTGTCCTTTTCTCTGCCAACGATACGGGATCCCCCTGACCGCCTATATCGCCGTCGTATTCATCCACCTCGTCTAAGAACAAGTATCTTACCGGCATAGACCTGAGCCTTGCTGTTGACTTAGCACTTGCAATTATTAAGATCCCGCCGGGAAACTCTTTTGACAGGGTGGTATTACCTGAATCTCTCTCGCGGGAGTCCCTGATAAGGCCCTGAAGTGACGGAGACGCCTCAATCATGGCCGATAATCTCTGCTTTGACCATGCCCTTTGCAGTGTCACCTGTAGGCTGAATTACGAGCACAGGGCCTGGCGCACGGTGGATAATAAAGCCTATCAGGTTTAACCCAGCCTCTGTCCCTCCAACCTGGCTTCCCTTCATAAAGACTATTCGCTCAATAGGGGATGATGGACTGATACACTCCATGACTTCTTTTAAATAGGGTGTTCTCTTCGTCTGCCATTTTCCAGGCTCAGGGGATCCCTTCTGTGGCAGTCTTCTGTGGTTGTCTGCCCAATCTGACACAAAGAGATCCGGATCCGGCTTGATACCGGCATTAAAGCCCTTAAAGTAGACCGTGTTAGCATTTGGCATTTGATTGCTCCTCTAAGGCTGTCCGTATTTCTTTGAATAGTATTTGGTGCACTTTCCGGGGATTTACCTCTGCTGCAAGGATACTTGCTATACGGTCCGGTATGTTAAACATCGCGTCCCTTAGGATCCGGGCACGGTTAAAGGCGCTTATTCTTACCTCTTCAGAATCAACTACCTTGCCTATAATTAAGTCGTATTCAACCTTTTCTCGTTTAGCCTTAATCCGCTCTCGCTCAGTTCGTGCCTGATGATATGAGAGTTCTTGAGTGTCCTTATCTGTCCCTGTAGTCACGGCCTTACCCTTACCCTTTCTCTTTCCCTTAACTTCTTTCCTGAAAGGTTCCCGGGCCGGATCCTGAGCCTCCTTGATACGCTTATCTGTCGCCGCTACGTCAATCTTACCGTCAACCTCAATTAACAAACCTTTTTTTGACAACTTAGTAATATAGGTATGATGCCACCCCTTAAGCCTGGCATATTCACTTTTAGAAAGTAGTTTGACTTTTTTCATGTGACCTCGATTCTGTTTTCTGAAATGTGATAAAACTTGCGCTCACGGCCCCTGCAACCTGTCCCACCTCTGAAAGGACCCATACTTTTCAATGAGATAGACTCTCACCGTTTCGACATCTCCCACTCAAATTCATGTGTAAATATCTTATCAGCCTTCTCATTCACTACCGCTTCAAAGGAATTGATGCCAACACTGTTTATCATACCTACAACAGAAGGCCCATACAGTCTTTCTATAGGTATTTTCTTTATTCCTATCCCTGCATACCGGCCCATCTTCATAGGTCTCTTAGCCTTATTGCTCATCCTCCAGACTGCCATTGCACCTTGAGGAGTATTTGCCATAAAGCCGCCCTTCACGACTTTTCTGCCCGATGCTTTAAGGACTTTTACTGTTACACCTTTGCCGGTCTTATGTGCATCGTAGTGCTGCAGACCTGGTGTTCTCTCCCTTATTTTAATTTCATAGGACAAACTGGAATTACTGGCTCGACGGATAGTAAATGCCTGGTCAATCCGTGCCTTCTTGATATTGTAGGTCTCCCGCAATTTCTTTGATATAGCCGTATTGCCTTGTGCACCTACCTTATTGAGTGTGCGGACCGCTATCTTAGCAACCCTCTTCGGGTCAAGCATCTTCTTAACTTCCTCAAGTCCTTTGATATCAATCTTGATATTGAACATTAGTTGTCCTCCCTCATGGGTTTAGTATGCTTCTTGCCTCACGGATTGCAGTTAAGATAATCTCAGTTACTTCAGGATGAAGTCTTATATCTGGATTCTCCACCGCTGGCTTCAGAACCCTCCATGCGAGATCCAGTCCGCCAACTGCTCTATGAATTGCCATGGCACGGCTGACAATATCGGCAATATCTTCATCGTTATCTTCGGAGGATAGGGACTGCTCTTCGATAGAGTTGGCATTTCTGGACAGTAGTTGCACGACTCCCTGGAATTGATCATATATTTTTTCAACACATAACGCTGACACTTCTCCTTTTGATGCCATATTTAATCCTCCTTAAAAATCGTTATTCCTTATGCATGACAGTCACAAAGGGAACCAATTCGGATGTACCGGAGGAATCAGTTCCCCTCTTGTGACTGTCTTTACCTCGTACCACTTGCCGGTGAACAAGCGGGGGGGAGGCCCATCTTATCAGCAACACCGGCTGATAAAATCCCTGTGACTTTATGTCACTTAGCCGAGGTTCACCTACGGGAGGTGATACCTTGCAGCACCCCACGGGGAAAGGCACCCGAGGGGATTCCTGAATTTACTTACGCCCTTGAATCCTGACCAGCCCTGCAGCATTAGCCTTGCAAAAGGCAGCATATGCCTGAAAATCACCCATAAACTCCGCCTGAAGCTCAGGACTAGACTTCCACTCTCTGATCATTGTCTCTGATAAAGTTTCTGACATTTTTGCCTCCTTTCCAAGAATTACCCCACTCTTAATTCTGCCTCATCAGGTAAAGGGGTTTCTTCATCCTCAATCCCGTATTCCTGCTCCAAATGCTTTGCCATTTCCTCAAAGACAGTGGGTATCGGGAATGAAGGCATCGGACCACCCGCTCCACATAGATCGAGTAAGGCATGTTGATATGATGAACTAAGACCACCCCGTAATGCCGCGGCAATCGCTTGATTCACCCGATCTCCTATGGCATCCCGGATCTCACTTTTCAGTTTCTTGTATATCTCCTCCCATATGGCCTGCCGGGCTTTCCCAACAACGCCTACCATCTTAACAACTTCCATCTGAGCTTTTTTTAGCGCCTCTTCTGTCGCCATGAGTAAGAGTTCAGCGATTTCCAATTCCTCCTTTGCCTCTTTAGCGCCTTTTACCACCTTATCTACTTCTGCTCTGGTTTTCTCTCCGGAGACGAATTCCTGCATAATATTCTTTTTGCGTTCTTCAGCATCAAGGAATTTCTGCCGGATCCCCCCGGTGGTAATGGGACTGAAGGCCCCCAGGCATTTGCAACTACTCCGCGTATTCAGGCAGGGGCTACCAGTTGCAGTACAAGTGCCGGATGCAAAGACGAGAGTGCATACCTCTGCGCCAAGTGATGCATCAATCTCCAGTCTTTTTGCTGTAAGAATATATACTTGTTCTTCCTTGCTCCGGAGTGCCTCGATGGCCTCCTTCAGTTTCGCCTTTCTTTCCTCAATTTCCCGTGACATAAATCTCCTTTCCATTCTACTGGTTATAGTTATTGATTAATTATTCCCTCTTTTTGTACGGGCACCAATGTTAAATAATTCAAAGGGCCGCAAAGGGGACATTCAAGCTTCCTAAGTATCTTCCCCTTGGGATTTTGATTCTTATGAACAATGTATTCCTCAATTTCGCTATGACAATAATTACATCTCACTAATTATTCCTCCTTTCCTTAATCTCCGGACATGTCCGGTTTGTCCGCCGGACAGTCCGAATTGACACCCCCGGACAGACGGACGGACACACCCCCCCTTTAGGGGGTGTCCGTTTGTCCGGTGTCCGGTCCGCCAAGTGTAATAATTATAAATTCTCATTTACTGGAAACCCCCATGCCTTATCCTTTCCCCGTGAAAAATTAATCACTTTACCACCCTCCCGAAGCCGCCGTAAAATGCGTCCTGCGCTGTCCGGTGAACAAGTTACTTTCTCTGCAACTTCATTTGTCGTTAAGGCTCCTTCTTTCAATGCTGCTTGAATCCTCCGGCTCAGGCTCATGTGCCCCTGAAACTCTTCTCGTTTCATAGGATCGTGGGGCTCAATATTGATTCCCCAGGGGTTAAATTCAAAGCGGATCCCTATTGGTGCATGCAGCTTGCCGTAGTTGCTCTTGCGGTGAAATAAGCCCAGTGGGAGGGCGTCATCATCTTCATCGCTTGCCTTTTTCACTTCCCATACCGACCGGGCAAGGTTCCAGAGAAACACTGAGCCGTAAGGTCTACTGGGACTGTTCTGATCTGCGCTGGCCTTTGAAACATGGGCAATGATAAGCCGGGTACAAGGTAAAGATTTAAGGGCGTTCATAACCCGGATTACCGAATCCGCACTTTCCGGCTCTGCTCCGCACGCTGGAGCAATACTGTCAACGATCAGAAAACCTATTTTTCTCTTCTCTATCTCTACCTGCAGAGTTCTAACATCATCCGCAAGCCCCCTGGACATGGATAGATAGTGAATGATGTTAGGGACCGGGATCCTCAAGCCCTGGCAAAGTTGCCCCAAGCGCGAGTTAACTTCTTGTTCAGTAGTCTCCCAGTCAAGATAAAGCACCGGGTATTTCTCAAAAGTCTTAAATAAACCTGCAACTTCATGGCCGGTAGCTACCGATATCCCAATAGCCAGTGCCAACATGCTTTTACCTGAACCACCATCAGCACATATAACAGTGCTTTCGCCTCGAGGAAGCAGAGGATCTACCAATAGGCGTTCCTCTACCAGAACCTTGCCGGTTAACTTCACTGGATTGAGTGATCTGCGGGCTTCGGCAACATATGAGCTTACAACATCGAGTATATGGGACCAGTTGACTCCTCCTGCACGCCCCAGGAGCTTCTTAGAAAGAGTCTCTCTGGCGCTGATACTGGCAAGATTAATGCGAGACCAGTGTTGATTCCCTAAGACGGAAGATTCAATCGTAATTTCACATTCTATGCCGCTATTAATCTCCCGTAAGGCTGAAATGCCGATTCCGATACCCTGTTGAGGCCAAGTGAAAATGTATTCATCCCCATTTCGTTTAACCTCAGGCTTACCAACATGTGATTGTGTCTTCTTCTGGGATGTTTTAGGTGCTGTTTCCGGGAAGATTTTTTCTGCAACCTCAGCGGCCTTCATTTCAGTCGCTCCTCGATTCTATCCAGTCGCTGCAGAAACCAGTCTGAAGGCTCCTCATCATAAAGCAGTCGCAATTTAAGTCTTGATCGCTCCCGTTTCAGTAGTGCCAGAGTCATGTTTTGCAAATCTTTATGAGTAAATTTTTTCCATTCTTCATAACTACTGAGGGAATTTGGCTGCTTATAGAAAAAATTAAGTCTACGTTGACAGGCTTTGCGTCTCTGTGGTAATAATAAATTACTCATTATGGTTCCTCTCCTTCCGCCCCACCGGCAAGTGGGGCTTTTTATTTTTCAACCGGCTCCCTCCCCCCTTCCTTGATCATTGCATCCACTACTTCACATGGAATCCGGACTGCTCTCCCAAGTTTAACAACAGTGATTTTCCGCTCAAGGATTTACCGGCGGATGTTGCTAACTTTGAGCCCCGTTGCTGCCGGGCTTCTTATTTCGCCGTATTCTGACCTATTGATTCCCTCCAACCATTCGTAATGATTTTCTCAATTGCCTCCTGAGGGATCCTTACACACCTCCCAATCTTGACAGTAGGAACTTGACGCTCCAAAATCATTCGCCTGATTGTTGAGACACGCAAACTGAGCATATCAGCGGCTTCCTCAGCCCTTAAAAGTTTTTCAGTTTTCATATTTAATACGCCCCCCCTTGACATTAGTTGATACTGTTTGTTATATTTACCCTCGAAACGACAATTGTTAACATCAATCGTTACAAAGTATAGATTGGCTTGATACGTTAGTCAAGCCTACATATCGTTACATTATCGTTACGAGTGGGGAAATCATGAAATTTATTGACGGTGCATTGAATGAAGAAAGAGAATTTGAAACGAAATGGACGGTTGATGCTGATTATCTCATCGAGCATGATTGTGAGGAATCCATTAACTCATCGCATCATCATAGAGCACATGTTTTGTTTCCACAGGGTGGATTGACACATGAATATCAGCCATCCATCCATAAAGAACTTCCCGCAGAAATTGCAAAATTACGCCATGGAGATGAGGAGGCAATCCTTGGATTCGCTCGTATCTATGGAAGTTTTGCATATTATTTATCAAATGATAATTTATACGACTTTTTAAAAACGGATAAGATCCGTGATTATGCACATGGAGACCCCATACCCTGGATTGTGGCTCATGGTCATATCATTTACTTCTGTTTATCACTTATTGAACAATTGAGGAATGATGACTTGGATAATTTAAAGTGTACCATGAAGGATTTTTATAACAAACTGAAAACAGATCTAAGCATAAGATCCTGGGTTCCCCGGCTTATCTTCCGCGATCCTATTCATCAGAACACCGATCTACCTGGATCTGATTATGGGATTCTTCATGGAGTAGAATGGTTAAAGGAATCATTAGAAAAACCGAATAATCTGAAATTTGTTACTCAATATATCCTGGCAAGTATTATCAATTGGCGCGTAAAGAATATTTCCATCCAAATCTCACACGACGACTTTCAAATAAAACTGTTTTATAGATCATTAATTGATGTCGCTTATTGGCACTTGGCAATCGCTGCTTCCAATGGAGTGGTAAAGAAATGCGAAGGATGCGGATCCTTCTTTATTCAGATTGACCCTCGGCAAAAATTTTGCCCACCCAAGGGAAGAAGCAGAGAGAGTTCCTGCTCCATCAAGGAACGAGTAAAAATGTTTAGAAATAAAAAGAAGGCGAAACAACTTAATTTTGATGGTCTTTCGGTAAAAAGTATTGCTGAAAAGCTTGATATCAAACCAGAAGTCATTAAGGAATGGATTGGTGAAGTTTCAAGGGTTGGTAAAGAGAAGGGGGGTAAAGGTCATGGCAAGACAAAATGTGAAAAATAGAGGTATCGTTGAGATTCCAGCAGAATCAGGGACATGGTGGGTTGACTGTTATGTCAATGGCCGCAGGTTCAGGAAGAAGGTCGGTTCAAAAACTGCAGCGCTTAACTTCTATCAGAAGATTAAGACTGAGGAGAGGGAGGGCCGCCTGTTTCCTGAGAAGTATGAGCGCAAGCGTGTCATGTTCTCTGAACTTGCAAAAGACAGGCGAGCTTTTGTCGCCGCTAACCATAGCCGGCCAAAGGGAAATAATCACCTGATAGAAAGGTGGTTACAGGCTTTTAAGGATTTGGACGCATCTACGATTACACCTTCTATGATTGAAAACGTACTGGCAGAAATAAGGAAAGAGGGACTGGCCCCTGCAACTATTAACCATCACCTTACATTAATAAAAACCATTTATAACAGGGCCATCCGTGACGGTTTATTAACGGTTAACCCGGCAATAAGAGTCAAGAAGTATAAACTCAATAACCAGATCGTCCGGTATCTTACACCGAAACAGGAAACCACCTTGCTTGAACATCTGCCGAATACATTACATCCACTTGTTAAGACCGCCATTTATTCAGGCGTAAGGCAAGGGGAACTTCTGCGCCTTACATGGGATGATGTTGACTGGAACACTGGGATCCTGACAGTAAAGAAAAGTAAACACGGAGAAGTCCACCGAGTACCAATGAATAGTATCGTTCAAGGTGTTATATCTGAACTATATCAGAATAGAAAAACAGACCGGATATTTCCCTTTGATGATAGTAAAATGAGAAAGGCTTTTAATGAAGCCATTAAAGCCGCTGGACTGGCCCCCTTCCGCTTCCATGATCTAAGACATACCTTTGCAAGCCGCCTGGCAATGAAAGGGGTAAATGACAGAACATTGATGGTTTTGGGTGGGTGGAAATCACCGGCTATGCTGTCCAGGTATGCTCATCTTTCCCCGACTCACTTATGGCAAGCTGTCGAGAGTCTCGTTGAAACTAAGCCTGATACTAAAACCGAACCGACACTAAAACCGACACTGGACAGGAAAGGCGAAAGTGAAGGATAACGTAACCTATTGACATAATTGGCGCGCCTGGAGGGAGTTGAACCCCCAACCTGCGGATTCGTAGTCCGACGCTCTATCCAGTTGAGCTACAGGCGCGTATCAGGAAAATCAATGAAGTGTGGTCATTTTCTTTGAAAATGACTGAATTGTCAAGTTAAGGATTTACGAGTTTTTCACCTGGAAATCGGATTGTCAGACATTATAACTCTTACCCGCTATGTTAAGAATATTGGATTAAGCCTGGGCTTCCAACATGTTGGCATTGCCTCTCCCGGGCTATCTTCAGGGGCTTACAGGTTTCTGGAATGGCTAAAGAACGGTTATGAAGGGGAGATGACATACCTGGATCGGTTTCCGGAAAGGCGTTCCAATCCTTTACTTGTATTTCCTGATGTAAAATCTGTTGTAGTCGTCTCAATGAATTATTATCCAGGAGCATTTCATAGAGAATGTCTTGATAATCCAGTGACCGGGTATATAGCTAATTATGCACTCAATGAAGACTATCATTATATAATCAGGTCAAGGTTAAAAGAACTTCTTATACGCATCAATTCACATACCGGCGGTAAAACAGGCGGAAAAATATATGTAGACACTGGTCCTGTCATGGAAAAAGCATTTGCTGTTAAAGCGGGTCTGGGATGGATGGGAAAGAACTCACTTATCATAAGCCCTGATGAGGGTTCATGGTTACTGCTCGGGATAATACTCCTTGATACAGAACTTGAGCCTGACATACCCTCGGCTGACAGCTGCGGAGAGTGCACAATGTGCATAGAAGCATGCCCGACAGGCGCTATTGTCGCTCCATATGTTGTTGATGCAAGGCGCTGTATCTCGTATCTGCTTGGCGAATTAAAAGGTGCAATCCCTGAAGAGCTGAAATCAAAGACAGGCAACAGGATTTTCGGTTGTGATGATTGTCAATGGGCGTGTCCATGGAATAATATGGCAGAGGTATCTACTGAGTCAGGTTTCTTGCCCAGAAAAGAGTTGACAACTCCTTTGCTTGTGGATTTAATGGAGATGAGTAAAGATAAATTCAGGAGGACCTTTAAAAATAATCCCGTAGCGCGTATAAAGTGGGAGGGATTTCTGAGGAATGTTGCAGTGGCTTTCGGAAATAAAAGGAGCATGTTCGGGTGAAATACGGCAGAGAAGAAATCGAGAAGGCGGAGCTTGAGAAGTGGGAGAATCCATATCAAAACAGGGATTATGTGATTGACATCTCCTTTCCGGAATTCTCATGTTTATGTCCGCGATCAGGTTATCCTGACTATGCAACAATTAAGATCAACTATGTACCTGACAAGTACATTGTAGAATTACGTTCATTAAAATTATACCTGAACAGGTTCCGTGATCAGCATATCTCTCATGAGTCTGCCACTAATAAGATCTATGATGATTTAATTACCCTTCTTGAACCACGGAAAATTGAAGTTGTCGGTGACTGGAATCCGCGGGGAAATGTGAAAACGATCATACGGGTGTCAGGTGAGAAGCAAGCTTAGAGGCCTCTGCTATACAGTGTCCGACTGATACCCCGTTAATATAGTTTCCTGAAAGATATAATCCAGGATATTTCTTAAGTTCATCCTGAAAAGACTCCACGAGGGCCTGATGGCCAACAGTGTACTGTGGAATTGCCATAGTGTTACGGACTATTTTCACATAATGGGGCTTTGCTTCGATCCCAAGGATGAACGTTAAATCACGAAGAGTCATCTCCAGGAGTTCTTTATCGCTGTGTTTCAGGATTTCAGTATTCCTTGCCCCGCCAAGCATTGATGTTAATGCAGCCTTCCCCTCCGGCGAACGTCCCCTGAATATTGAAGAGCTCCAGATACTGCCCAGGATATTGAAGCCTCGCGCCCGTGATTCTTTCCCGGGTATAAGAAAACCGAAGCCATCGAGCTCATGGCTGATATTCTTTCTTTCAAAACCTGTGAAGACTATAACGACTGGGACGTGTTCTATTTTCATTAGATGGGCTGAGATAATATCTGACACCGGTTGGAGTAACCTTGCGGTCACCCATGCAGGGGTCGCTGCTACAACCGTATCGGCGGTAAGAACCCGCCCTCTCTCTTTCACAGATGCTTCCACTGCCTGCTCAGCAAAAATTTCGAAACCGTTATCTATTTTTTTTACTGACTGCACATGGCAGCCACCGATAAACCGTGCGCCGAGCGACTTGCGTATTGCATCTGGCAGCGTCTCAAGACCATCCCTGAAGGAGAATAGCCTCATCTTACGCTTAGGTTCCCCCTTCTTTTTTTTACCGAATAATGCGCCTTTTACAAGTCCGCCGTGATCCTTTTCTAACGCATACATCTTTGGGAAACAACTCCTGAAAGAAAGCCTATAGGGATCACCGGCAAAAACCCCTGTAACAAACGGATCAATGGCATAATCCAGGAACTCGCGGCCTGCCCTCCTTATTACAAACTCTGCTATCGACTCCTCACGGCTGTCATCAAACTTACGTATGAATGGTTCACCCATAAGCCGAAGTTTTCCCTTTAAAGTCCAGAGATCTGTAGTCAAAAACTGCAAAGGCCCCATTGGTAATGGTTTCAAACTGCCGTCTCTAACTACATAACGGTTTTTTGCGGCCTCATCTCCATATATCTTTTCTGCACTGAGGCCGAGGGATTCGCAGAGATCGTCCGCCTCCTGATACAGATCAAGCGTAGAGTTGGGACCGCTTTCTATCAGATAGCCGTTATCCTTAACTGTGCGTATTGAACCGCCTGCCCTGGAATCTTTTTCCAGCACTGTCACATCTATGCCGTTCTTATTCAGCCAGTAGGCTGTTGTAAGTCCGGAGATTCCGCCGCCTATGATTATGACTTTTTTCATTTCAGAAAAATGGGTTTGAAGGTGGAATACATGCCGTAAGCACCATTTCCTTTAATGCATCAATTAACAGAGGTGAGTCGTTTAGTGCCGGCGCCCTGTAGAAGTTTGTTATCCCGTACTCCCTGGCCTTTTCTTTATAGAGTATATCCATCTCATAAAGGGTTTCCACATGGTCAGACACAAAACTGACAGGAACCAGCATTACATCTCTTACCCCGCTCTTACCGAGGTTTTTTAAAACGTCATCAGTTGAAGGCCCGATCCATCTCAGTGGTCCAACACGGCTCTGGTATGAGAGGTGACAATTCTTCAGGTTCCCAAGTCTCCCTTTTATAAGCTCAACACTCTTTTCTACCTGTTTTGCATACGGATCACCACGTCTGATAAATTTCACAGGTAAACCATGCGCACTAAATACAATCGGCGTCTTTTGAATATCAAGGTCATGCAGCTCGGCAGTTTTCTGTATCGTCTCACAGACCGCATCTATATAGGATGGATTATCGTACCAGTCATTAATATAACGAATTTCTATCGTAGGTGTGCCTATACCTTTTAATACCCGTTTAAACTCATTGAAGCCTGATCCGGTTGTTGTCACAGAATAGTGTGGGTATAACGGCAAAACAATAAGCTTTGTCAAAGGAAATTCAAGCATGTCAGTGACGGCTTCTTCTATCGTAGGATGCGAATATCTCATGGAGACGAAGACCCATATGTTTGCCTGCATCTGAAGCGCCTCTTCAAGCGCCTTCCCCTGCTGCATGGTCAGTTTTACAATGGGTGATTTACCACCGATGGCACTGTAGTATTTCTTTACCTTCGGGGTCCTTTTACGGGCAATATATCTGGCTAATGGTTTTAACAGAGGTGTTAACGCCTTGTTAAAACCCATGATATCAGAATCAGAAAAGAGGTTATAGAGGAATGGTTCAACAGCATCCAGGGAATCAGGGCCGCCCATATTTATCAGGAGGACTGCCGTCGTTGTATCGCGGTCTGTCATATCGTCCGTGAGAATTTCATTTCTCTGCCGGGGGTGTTAAGATATGCATCGAATACCATCGCGATATTTCTTACCAGGATGCGTCCTGAGTCTGATATTACTATCCTGTCAGGACCAGCTGCAAGCAATCCATCATCCTGAAATTCTTCAAGTCTCTTTAACTCACTTCTGAAATAGTCATCAAACTCGATGCCATATTTAACCTCTACATCTTTTTTGACAAGTTCAAAGTCGCACATCAATCTGGTGATTATATATCTCCTCAGGATATCATCTTCGGTCAGCTCATACCCCCTGTGAGTTGCAGTTATTCCTGCATTGACGGCATTGTAGTACTCATTTAATTCCCTGAGGTTCTGTGCATAGCAATTACCGACCATACTTATCGAAGTCATTCCAAAACCGTAGAGGTCACATCCGGCCTTTGTAGTGTATCCCTGGAAATTCCTGTAAAGGGTCTTTTCTCTCTGTGCAGTACATAACTCATCATCTGGCCTGGCGAAATGATCCATGCCTATATAGACATACCCTGCCCCTGTAAATTTCTCTATTACCATCTTAAGTATCTCGAGTTTTTCCCTTCCTTTTGGAAGGTTCTCCTCCTGTATCATCTTCTGATTTTTCTTCATCCACGGAACGTGGGCATAATTAAAGACAGCTATTCTTTCAGGATTAATGGCAATGACGCGGTCAACTGTATCCGTAAATGAAGCTACTGTCTGAAACGGAAGACCATAAATCAAGTCTACATTTATGCTCTCAAATCCAAGTCCCCTGCACCAGTTAACCAGTCTCTCTGATGTCTCTTCACTCTGTACCCTGTTTACCGCCTCCTGAACTCTTGGATTGAAATCCTGGATTCCCATGCTGATGCGGTTAAAACCAAGTTTTTTCAATGTCTCTACGTGCTCTAATGTAGTCTCACGCGGATCGAGTTCAACCCCTGCCTCTGCATCTTCTTCAATCGTAAAATTATCTTTTATATATCCATATAATTCTTTCATCTCTGAAGGGCTCAGAAAATCAGGGCTGCCTCCGCCCCAGTGCAGCTGGACTACCCTTCTCTTCCTGTTAACAAGACGTGAAATATTCTCCATTTCCCTTTTAAGATATGAGATATATTCCGCGGCATGCCCCGTTTTCGTCGTAATGATAGAATTGCATCCACAATAGAAACAGAGCGAAAAGCAGAATGGTATATGAAAGTATAATGATAATGGTGAGGTGTTGTCTCCCCGGTTCGTCTCGATTATCTTATCCTTAAACCTCTCATGCCCAAACTCTTCATTCCAGACAGGGGCAGTCGGATAGCTTGTATAACGGGGGCCAGCCTTGTCATACTTGAGAAGGGTGTTAATATCAATGGTTAATTCTGTCTTTTCGCTCATACGCCGAAACCCAGTCAACTGGTTTCCTCATGAACTATTTCCACCAAAGCCTTCGCATGCTCAACTGGAATATCAGGCAGGATCCCATGTCCAAGGTTAAATATGT
The DNA here is from genome assembly GCA_964611625.1 of uncultured Nitrospiraceae bacterium. Lineage (GTDB taxonomy): Bacteria > Nitrospirota > 9FT-COMBO-42-15 > HDB-SIOI813 > HDB-SIOI813 > RBG-16-43-11. The sequence goes on from CAZTAM010000007.1 coordinate 17,340, forward strand.
GACCTGTTCCATCTCCGTATTTCTCTATTATCGACTTTGCGTGCTTTCTTATTACAGACGGCTGTCCATAAAGTACACATGGATCTAAATTACCCTGAAGGGCAACCTTCCTGCCGCTCCTCCTGACCGCATCTGCCATATCTATTCTCCAGTCAAGTCCTACGACATCGGCTCCGGAGGCTACCATATTCTCCAGTATGCCGCTTACACCGTTTGCAAAGTAGATTACTGGCACCCCCTTTTTATCAATCCCCCTGATTACCCTTTCTGCGTAAGGAAGGGCAAACTCCCTGTAATCATCAGGAGCGAGCCATCCGGCCCAAGTATCAAACAACTGGACCGCATGAACACCGGCCGTGATCTGCATGTTAAGGTAGCTGATAACTGTATTTGTTATCTGATCCAATAACTTGTGTAAGAGCAATGGGTCTTTAAACATCATACGCTTAATCCATGTAAAATTTCTTGAGGTCTCACCTTCAATCATATAAGTCGCTAATGTAAAGGGTGATCCTGAAAATCCAATCAGTGGAATCCGTCCGCCAAGCTCCTGCAGGATTTGTGTTATCGCCCGGGGGATAAATGGCATCAATTCTTCTGATTTAATGTTATCAGGCACAAGGAGTATCTTCAGGTCATCTTCTGTCCTTACAGGGTTTGAAAGAACAGGTCCCCTCTTATCTGTAAATGTGACCCCAATGCCCATCGCCTCAACAGGTATCAGAATATCAGAAAAAAGTATGGCTGCATCCACACCAAGTATATCAACAGGAAGCATGGTAACCTCGGTGGCAAGGTCAGGGGTTTTACACATTGTAAGAAAATCTACCCTCTTTCTTATGTCACGGTATTCTTTCATGTAGCGACCTGCCTGCCGCATTATCCATACAGGTGTGAAATCAACAGGCTCCAACCTGCATGCTTTTAAGAAATTATCATTCTTTAACATCAAACAACCTCCTGCATTTAACATTTCCCCATTTAATGTAAGCCATTTATCAATTACTTGTCAACTAACACACTTGTGTCAAAATAATGGCACTGTTTTTGCTATAACATAGGTTATTTGAGTTCTTTTATAAAAGGGTAGAAAACCCTGCTTTGTTCTGATAATATTTCATCATTTTAACTGGACAAATGGACAATAATACTTTCATCGGAGAATTAACTACTGAGTGGACAGGGACTCTTGCGAAGCTTGCAGATCTTACACTTCTCTTTATATCAGACAGCAGATACAAGGCTGGACACAAGGATGAATACAGGTTATGCAAACTTCTGCAGGAAGAAACTAATGGAAAGCTCTACTGTGAGCGGGATTGCACGGCACCTCTCATTCAGGCACATAAAAGGAATGAACCTGTATATTTTAAATGTTATGCCCACCTTAACAGCATAGCAATACCTATCTCATATAATATCGAAGATGTTGAATTTCATTACATTCTCGGGGGGAGAATCTTAACCTCTTATGATGACCTTGTTGCCTACAGGGGTGTAGCTGAGAGACTGGGAATAGATGATAATCGAATTTCTGAGGTTATCAGGTCAGTTTCAACTAAAAGCATGGATGTATTCAAATCCTCCATGAATGCACTTAGAACAGTAATTGACCACCTGCTCCAGAGGAGTAACCGTCAGAGGAGCATTGAACATGATATTTCCCGTATAAACACTATAATCAGGATTGCTACATCTCCAGGTATCCTTGCAGACGAAAAGGCGTTTTGTGATACAGTTCTCAATACGATTGGTGTATTATTCAACGCTGCAACTGCGATATTCATGATAAGAGAAGACAACAGCGACAACTTCTCTGCTGCAGCCGTATTCGGAAAAAACAAAGAATCCCTGACAGGATTCCGGGTAAATGAATCAAACAGCATGATAAACGATGTTGTCATAATTAAAGATGTTGTGGCTTCTTCAGAGGTATTCGAGATCCTAAAGGCAGACTTCCCCAGCGTATTTACCTCAGTAAAGATATTTCCGGTGAGTATCGGAAACAGGGTTGACGGTCTGATAATAATATTCAACACCCAGATAACATCTCAGGACGAAGAACTGCTTAAGATTTTTTGCCAGTGCATATCTACAGTCATGGGTAAACATATCCTTGAGTCTGCACGCACAGCTATCGAAAACAGGGTTATTGCATCATTGCAGGCCCTGTATGCAATTGCATCGTGTATAGATTCCAATGACCTCTTTACCAATATCATGGAAAAGTCCGCAGAGGTAGTCGGGGCGGAGCAGGGTTCCTTAATGCTCCTCAAAGAGGAGACACATGAGATAGAAGTCAAGTCAACCAGGGGATTAAACCTCGTAATTCTTAGCCACATCAGGATAAGACCCGGGGAGGGTATCGCAGGAAGCGTACTGGAAACAGGGTTGCCGATGGTTGTTAATAATTTAGAAGAGGACAGCCGGATCTCGCGTCCTAACCGCGTCCGGTATAAAACCAAATCATTCATGAGCATCCCTCTAAAGATACGGAATAAGACTATTGGTGTAATTAATCTGGCCGACAAGAGAGACGGGACCGGGTTTTCAGATCATGATGTTAAGCTGATAGAGGCGATAGCCCTCTATTCTGCCGTAGCTATTGAACGCAGGATCTATTATCAGAGCTCTATTGACTTACGCAAGATATCCATTACAGATTCACTTACAGGCCTTCTCAACAGGAGATATTTCGAAGAAAGGATGGCAGAGGAAATAGCCCGCTCCAGGCGCCACAAACAACCATTTTCCCTTATTATCCTGGATATAGATAACTTCAAGAATCTCAATGACTCCTTTGGACATTTATTTGGAGATGAGATATTAAAGACCACTACCAGTGTCATAAGGAGATGTGTTAGGATAATTGACATTGCAGCAAGGTATGGAGGAGAAGAGTTTGCAATAATCCTCCCGACGACTGATAAAAATGATGCAGGAATTATAGCAGAACGTATCCGGACTGAAGTTGAGAGTGCAGTATGTCTCGTAAAGGACACCGGTACAACATTGAATGTTACTGTAAGCCTCGGCATTGCATCTTTTCCGGATGATTCCTCTACGGCTGAAGAGCTTATAAATAATGCTGACAGGGCACTTTACAGGGCAAAGAACCAGGGAAAGAACAAGGTGGTAATCTATGGAAGTATATAGAAACAGTGATGAGATGCTTGCCATTCTGAGGGACGGTATTGAAGTGCTTAAATCACTGGACACAGAAAATGAGATACTCGAAAGCGCATTAAGCCTGTGCATGGCAATTTCAAAAACCACATCCGGTTACATAATCAAGCGGGCCGGAGAAGATAAATGGAATATTGATGGTACATATCACAGCATATGTATACCTTATGACCTTATAGAATCTGTGTTAAGCGGAGGTACGTATAATCTCAATAATGAATTGACCAGTTTACTTCCGATTGAATTACGCACAACGATTAACACTATCATCCCGATCAATGTTGATGGGACTATCAACACTGCGCTATTGTTTCAAAGTGACGGCTGCACCCAGTTTTTCTCTATCCTGTCACTTTATTTATCGTCTGCCCTCTCGAGGTTAAATTTCATGAATGAGATAAACAGCATGAAAACTCATTATGAGGAAATACTTATAAAGAAAGAGGAGGCAGAAAGACTTGCATCACTCGGCTACATAGCGGCCGGTCTTGCACATGAGATTAAAAATCCACTCGTATCTATAAAGACACTGGCACAGCTGCTGCCGGAAAGATATGACGATCAGGAATTCAGATACCAGTTCACTAATATAGCAATAAGCGAGATAGACAGAATCGTCACTATAGTCTCCGACCTTCTCAATTTTGCAAAATCTTCTGAACCAAAATTCGCTATGGTCGACATACATGGGCTGATAGATGAGGTAATGGCCCTGCTCTCTGCAAGGTTTAAAGAATGCGGAATATTTGTTTCGAGGAATTACCCTGCACAGGCAACTGTTATATACGGAGACAGGGCTCAGTTAAAACAGCTCTTTCTTAATATCTTTCTGAATAGCCAGGAGGCTATGAATAAAGGCGGGGGGATTTCTGTAGAAGTGACCATCAGGAATAATAGTAATGAGATTAATAAAGTTGTTATTAAGGTAACTGATACTGGCACCGGCATTGAAAAGGGAAATATGCAGCATGTATTTGAACCTTTTTTTTCCACTAAAGAAAAAGGAACAGGGCTTGGTCTGTCTATTTGTAAAAGGATGATATCAAATCATGGGGGAAATATTTATTTAGACAGCATCGAAAACCTCGGGACAACAGTTACAGTAGAACTTCCGGTAAATAATGCACCTTTGGAGTGATTCAACATGGAATTGCTATTACTCATAACATCATCTGAAGATATAATCAGCAGATTCCAGTCAGCTCTTTCAGATACATATATAATAATGACTGCCGACAACCTGAAGAAGAGTTCAGTCCTTATTCAGGAAGAACACATATCTATTGCAGCTGTTGATGTAACTATATCAGATAATATTAATGAATATACAGGAAGATTCAAATCATCTTCAGATACCCGTCTTATAGGCATCGTCCCCTTCAGCATATCCGAGGATGATATGGATAAATATAATTCCATGTTTGATGACATAATTTATACACCTTTATCAAAATCAGGAATCAGGGCCACACTAAGAAAGATAACTGAGAGGCTTGATATATCAGACAACATGAGGAGCTTGAGAAATACTTCTCCTTCATTACGGTCTCAGCATTCACTTGCAGAAGATGATGCTATTCAATCGTCACTTAAACACCTTGAGAAGGCTATCGAACTGTCAAGGACCTTTACATTAAACAACTTCGATCTTGACAAGACGCTGAATATGTTTATCGATACACTTATGGATACTACAGGGGTTGGCCGTTCCTCCATATTACTGTCAGATGTGGAAGAAGACATTTACAGGATAAGGTGTTCAAGGGGATTGTCTGCTGACTTCATCTCGAGACTGCACCTCTCTTCTGAAAGTTCCATAGTATTGTGGCTTTCTGCAAGCGGCAGGATATTGAAGCGAAACTCAGCAGATTTCGAAAATGTCGACCAGCAGAATATCCTTTACAGTGCATTGCGGGAGATGAAGATGCTTCATGCAGCTGTAACTATTCCTGTTGTTAACGAAGGTAAACTTATTGGTATATTGAATCTTGACAACAAGATTACCGGTATACCATTTAATAATCCGGAGCTTGAGCGGATATTTGTTCTCGCGACATACCTTGGTAAGGCAATATCTGATATATATCACTACCAGAGTATATGCTCTCAGAAGGAACATATTCAAAAGATGCTTGAAAAGATGGAGTCTGAAAAAACAGAAGACGTCAAAGAAAAGCAGCCTGATGAATATCCCAGGATATTAAATGAATTGGTAGGCCGAATGTCGCACGAATTGAGAAACCCGCTGGTTTCAATCAGGACATTCACTCAACTGATGAAAGAACGATACAATGACCCGGAATTCAAGGATTTTTTCTTTACAACTGTCACAGGCGAGGTAGAGAAATTAAACAGTCTTGTAGAAAAATTAATTGCATTTACTCATACTATAGAGTATAAATTTAGTATGGTGGATATTGGCAAAGTGCTGGATGACAGTATTTTGGCCGTAACCAGAAATGTTAAACAATCTGAATTCCGTATCATAAGAAACTACAAGCGTGATATAATAATCCTCAAAGCGGACAAAGTACAGTTGGGAAAAGCATTCTCTCATCTTATTCAGAATTCATTAAATGCCATGGCTTCAGGAGGAACATTAACAATAGATGCTGACCGAATCCAGGAAAATGAAACCTGCTGTATCTCGATTAAGGATACAGGAAAAGGCATACCCGGTGATGACATAGATAAGATATTCGATCCTTTTTATACTACACCGGAAAAAGGGGTAGGATTAGGGCTCCCTTTAAGTAAGAAGATAATTGAAGGGCATGGAGGGAAAATCAGTGTTAGCAGCATGCTGAATCAGGGGACGACAGTGACAGTAACTCTGCCTTCAAATTCAACAGAAAAAATACAGGAGGATTGAATGGAGAATAAATGCAGTATCCTCGTGGTTGATGATATGGTTGGCCCACGAGAAGCTCTCCGCATGATTCTGAAAAATAAACATGATGTTATCACAGCAGAAGATAGTGACAAGGCCTTAGAGTACATCAATAGCATGGATTTCTATGTGGCCATCATTGACATCAAAATGGCAGGCATGGATGGTTTACAACTTCTGAAGAAGATTAAAGAAATAAAACCTGACATTGAAGTTATTCTGATGACAGCGTATGCCAGCGTAGATACTGCAAAGAATGCCCTGCATTACGGCGCACTGGATTACCTTATAAAACCTTTTGATCACAAGGACGTAATTGAAATAGTTGAAAAAGGGGTTGCAAAAAGAATGTCTCAGCTTAACACAAGGCTCGAGATCGAGCGGCTGCACATTGCCACTTCTGAATTATCAAAAAAAGTAGATGATGCGAGGCGCAATATTGAAAGTCATTATGCAAGTACAGTAAAGGCATTGCTTGCAACTATTGATGCTAAAGACCAGTATACCAGAGGCCACTCTGAGAGGGTCTCCAGATTTTCTGCATTCCTCGCTGAGAAAGTCTGCTTCCAGCATGATAAGATTCTCAGTTTAGAGCAGGCCGCTCTGATTCATGACATAGGCAAAATCGGTGTAGAGGGATATATCCTGAAAAAACCGGGTTCGCTGGATTCCTGTGAGTTTGATGAAATCAGAAAACATCCAATGATAGGGGCAAAAATAATCACATCAGTAGATTTCCTGCAGGATATGAAACCAATAATCTTATGTCACCACGAACGGTTTGACGGCTCGGGATTTCCTGAGGGAATTAAGGGATCTGCTATTCCGCTCAGTGCAAGAATAGTTGCAGTTGCTGATTCCGTTGATGCCATGCTTTGCGACAGGCCCTACAGGTCAGCAATGCCGCTGGATCATGTAAAGGAAGAGTTAACTCTAATGGCAGGAAAGCAGTTCGATCCGGAAATAGTATCCATAGTTATTAACAGCGGCCTTCTTGAGTGTTATACAGGGATATTTGACTTCCAGCATAACTAATGTCAATAGTATCACCCTGAACATATTTAAGGGTCTCAAAGGAGAATTATATGAAAAAGGTTTTATTGTTTGCGGGGCTTTTCCTGTTTCTGGTGCTTCCCCTGATGCATCCTGCTGATGCTGCTGATACTTCCAGAAATAAGCTTGAAAATGAAATTAAGTCCTTGAAGAAAGATATACAGGACTTAAAAAAAGAGGTGGAAACATTAAAGACGAAGATTTCAACGGCCCCTGCCCAACCTACTCCGGAATTGCAGGACATTACAGCAAGTATAGATGATGACCCATTTAAGGGTAAAACCGACGCACCTGTAACAATTATAGAGTTTTCTGATTACCAGTGCCCATTCTGCGGCCGTTTTGTTAAAAATACACTCCCTGAAATTACAGCGAAATATATAAATACCGGAAAAGTTAAATATGTATTCAGAGACTTCCCGTTAGATTTCCACAAATTCGCAATTAAGGCATCTGAGGCAGCCAATTGCGCCGGTGATAAAGGCAGGTACTGGGAAATGCATGATAAATTATTTGATAATCAAAATGCGCTGACATTGGATAATCTTAAACAATATGCCATAGACATTGGATTAGATTCTGTATCATTTGATTCATGCATTGACAGCGGAATATATGCCGCTGAGATAGCAAAGGATTTTGAGGATGGCAGGAATGCAATGGTAAGAGGCACCCCAACCTTTATCATAGGAAAAACCCAGATCGGGAAAAAAGAGATTACGGGCAAGAAACTTGTAGGGGCAATGCCTTTCTCATCTTTTGAACAGGTTATAGAAGAACTGCTGGAAGAACCTGGAAAACAGTGAAGAGAAACCGCCTTATTGACCTGCTATATTGAAGATCACTGAATAATACTGCAGGGTATCAGCAAGTTAAATATACTTACGTCTGATCAAACAGGGCGTCAACAAACTCTCTGGCATCGAAGTCTTTCAGGTCCTCAATCCCTTCTCCAACTCCTATAAGCTTCACCGGGATCCTGAGATCTTCTGTAATGCTCAGTATGATCCCGCCCTTTGCAGTGCCATCAAGCTTGGTTAATACAATACCGGAAACGCCTATGTCTTTATTAAAAAGCCGCGCCTGGGACAGGGCATTTTGACCTGTTGTCGCATCCAGAACAAGCAGTACTTCATGCGGACTGCCTGGATGCTCTCTCTCAAGGACCCTCCGGATCTTCTTCAACTCCTCCATCAGGTTAACCTTTGTGTGAAGTCGTCCTGCAGTATCAACTATGAGAACATCAGCCCCCTTTGACCTGGCCGATACAAGTGCATCATATACAACAGCAGCAGGATCTGCCCCGTCTGTGTGCCTGATTACTGATGCCCTGCTTCTTTCACCCCATATTTCAAGCTGTTCTGCTGCCGCAGCCCTGAAGGTATCTGCAGCCGCAATTATTACACTCCTGCCCTCCCGTCTCATCTTTTCTGACAACTTTCCGATAGTCGTTGTCTTCCCGGTTCCATTAACGCCTATTATCATTATTACAGCCGGCTTTGCAATATCAAGGTTCAAACGGCTTTCATGCGGAGTGAGTATTGACAGCATACCGTCTTTCAGGGATTTTTTTACACCATCAGGGTCATTTATCTTATCCTTCCTTACTTTTTCAATCAGTTTAGCTGAGACAGCAGTTCCAAGATCTGCTGCTATCAACACCTCTTCCAATTCTTCCAGAAGCAGAGGATCGACCTTCTTAAATCCTGAAAGAAGAGTGTCTACAGTTCCAATAAGTTTATCCCTGGTCCGTGACAGTTTACTGTTTAATTTGTCTGCTATCTTAGAGAAAATCTTCATCCAACCCTCTCGCTGCTAATTGCATTCCAATAATGCCGGCCGTGAGCCTGACTCATGACTGTTCATCCGAATAATTGAAATATCACTATGGTAATTACAGTACCCAGCACCGCCCCCCAGATAACCTCCCAGGTTGTATGTATGCCCATTGCCATCCTGCTATATGCAACTGAAAAAGATAATATAAAAGTCAGTAGGGATATTAACGCATTTTTAGTTAGAAAAACAACTGCTGTACCTATAGCAAATGAGACTGCGGCATGTCCACTCGGCAGACCCCCGAGAAAAGGCCTCCCGCTCCTGTAATGAGACTTGGCAAGAACCACTGCTATAATAACAAGGATCAGAGCTATTACTGCAACATGTTCAGATGTTTCTTCCAGATAATTAACTCCCGATGCAAATGGTCGTCTGACATATGGAAAAAGGATCAAATAACCTGTAACCAGTGCGCCGGCAGAGATCATAAATACAGCGCCGGCAGCCACATCCTTAGCGATCTTGGCAAGCTGATGATATTCAGGTGAAACAAGGTCAACAATAGCTTCAATGGCAGTGTTGAACATTTCAGACATGAGGACTAACATTATTATGAAGCTTAATATCAAAAACTCAAAACGCGTTACACCTAATAAAAGGCTTGCCACGATGACTGCACCAGCTACCCAGAAATGATACCGCATATGCCTCTGAGTCTTTGCAGCATACAGAATTCCTTCTACAGCAAGATTTGCACTTTCAAGAAAATTCTTTGGCTTCATCTCTGAATTTCATAAATGTGATAATATAAGCTTTTCCTTCCGCCTCATCCTCTGAGCCTCTGAGCTGGACAACTCATGATCATATCCAAGCAGGTGTAAAATACCATGGGTAAGAAGGATTTTAAACTCCATATCCGGGGAATGACCACGTTCTGCCGCCTGTGCGTGTATTTTTTCCATTGATATTACAATATCACCAAGGAATCTGACAGGTTTCCCTTTACCTGCCTCCCCTCCCTTATAGATAACCGGTGCAGGTGATGGCAGGAATGAAAGCACATCAGTCGGTTTATCCATCCCCCTGTATCGCATGTTCAGTGTTTTCATTGCCCTGTTATTCACTATAAGAATACTTATCTCAGCATCACCTGCTCCGCACATTGACAGAATATCATCAGTATTTTTTATAATGCTTTGCCTGTCAATCCTGTATTTCCTCTGACGATTTGTGACTTCCGTATTCATTTCTTCTTTCTGAATGATCCTCTCCTGGAAATAAATATATCATATGCCTTGATAATATCCTGAACCAGTTTATGTCTTACAACATCCTTCTCGGAAAAGTAAACAAATTCTATTCCCTTTATTCCGGAAAGAACATTCTGTATCTCTATCAGACCCGATATCTTATCAACAGGCAAATCAACCTGCGTTATGTCCCCTGTAACCACTACTCGCGAATTAAATCCCAGCCTTGTAAGGAACATCTTCATCTGTTCTGAAGTTGAATTCTGTGCCTCATCAAGAATGATGAACGAATCGTTCAGAGTCCTGCCGCGCATAAATGCCAGAGGCGCTATCTCTATATCCCCTCTCTCTATAAGCCTGTTTGCCTTCTCAGTCTCCATCATGTCGTACAATGCATCATAAAGAGGCCTTAAGTAAGGATTCACCTTTTCATACATATCACCAGGAAGAAACCCGAGCTTTTCACCAGCCTCCACTGCAGGCCTCGCAAGTATGATACGGTTTACCTCCTTTCCAAGGAGTGAGGAGACAGCCATTGCCATGGCAAGATAGGTCTTGCCTGTACCGGCCGGACCAATCCCAATGACGATATCATTCTCCCTTATAGCCTTCACATATTTTGACTGAGTATGTGACTTTGGAATAATCAGCTTTCGTTTTGACGGAAGAGAAACTGCCTCCTGAAAGACCTCTTTGAGCTGAAACTCATTATCTTTAGCAGACTGCCTTATTATATAATCAACATCATCAGGTTTTATTGAATAGCCTTGTTCAATCAGCGACGTAAGATTAGTTATTACTTCCTCTCCTGTCTTAACCCTTTCCCGGGGACCATCCAGAATAATCTCATGACCTCTCGCGACAATCTTTATCCCCAGACTCTCCCCTATTATCCTCAGGTTAACATCCCCGCCGCCAAACAGGCTGCATGGATCAATCCTGTCTTTAATCCTTATTTTTATCGTCATATTTGACATCAGACCTGCCTGTGCAGGCCCTGCACCATTGTATATTTAATAATGTCACTTAGGCTGTGAAGATTAAGTTTCTTCATTATATTTTTACGGTGGGTTTCCACTGTATTAATACTTATACAGAGATTTTCAGATATGTCTTTATTTGTCATACCTCCTGCAAGCAGGCGAAGTATCTCTTTTTCACGGGCACTCAGTGAGTCATATGATATCACTGAGCCCGGCACTGCTTTCCCTTTATCCTGAGATATCTGGGAAAACCTGTAAAAGTATTTTTCTCCCGAAGAAACGATGTCTATCGCATCAAACAGCTCCCTGTCAACCGACTTCTTGGGAAGATAACCTGATGCCCCTATCTTCATGCCATCTTCCTGGAGAAAATTATCCTCATACATGGTAAGCAGGATGATTCTTGTGTCAGGCAAAATACGTTTAATCTTCTGAGTAGCCTCTAAACCATTAAGGTGCGGCATTGAAACATCCATCAGGATTACATCCGGATTTGTCTCACGGGCTAAATGAAGAGCCTCATTGCCATCAGAGGCTTCACCTACGATGGTAATATGATCCAATGATTCGAGGATGCGCCTCAGTCCCTGCCTGAACAGGGCATGGTCATCAACAATCAGTACATTGATCGCTTTATTTTGTAATGCTGGTTGTCTGGTGTAATTCATATGGTATCTCCATACGTATAGTTGTACCGATTCCACTTTCAGATTCTATCCAAACCTTACCGCCCAGGATGGCAACCCGTTCTCTCATTCCGATCAACCCCATGCCGCCCACCCTTCCCTCTTTTGTCGGGTCAAATCCCTTACCATTGTCACTTATTGAAAAGAATAGATTGCTCCCTGTGTTTCTCAACCTGATCTCAACACTTGTGGCATCTGAATGCTTTGCGATGTTTGTCAATGCCTCCTGAGATATTCGATACAAGTGTATCTGCTGCTGGGAATTTTGGAACTGAGGTATATCCCTGAAATAAGAATCAACCTGTATGCCGGTTTTTTTTGTAAATGTCTCTATATACAGCCTTATGGCCTTAGAAAACCCAACCTCCGTTACGTATGACGGACTAAGATCCTTTGATATCCTCGAGACCTCGTTCATTGTCTCCTCTATTTGCCCCGCCAGTCCCACTATATCTGAAATGATACCCTCTGAAGAGTTGTTAATAATTTTGTTCTTTATGGCCATCAGGGTTAACTTCGTTATGGCAAGAGACTGCCCTATTTCATCATGAAGATCACGTGAGATTCGAAGCCTTTCCTCTTCCGCAGCATAAACAATCTGCGATGAAAGTTCTCTTGCAGCCTTATCCATGCGAATTTTTTCCATAGCTCTGGAAACGCGATGCAGCAATATCTGTGAGGTAAAAGGTTTGGTCAGATAATCATACGCCCCGTGACGAAGCGCCTCTATGACAGAATCCAGTGACCCGTATGCTGTGATTATCAATACCGCTGTCATGACCTCTTTTTGCTGGAGATAATCCAGTACCTGAATACCTCTGAGATCAGGCATATTAAGATCAGCCACTACTACCGGAAAATATTCATCTGCCAGGATATTTATAGCCTCTTTCCCGCTGTTGGCTGTCCTGGTTTCATACCCGCGACGTAAAAAAAGCGCCTCCAGATATCCTCTCACAGCTTCATCGTCATCTATTATTAGTATTCTTTCTCTGAATGTTTCGCTTTCATTTACAGGCATTTTAATTTGCTGCTTAGAAACAGGCTAATGACATATATTATCCCATCTGAGAATGGTTGTAAAGAACAGTAATACCCGGGTTGACAGATTCAAAGGATACTGTATGCTATTCTCAATATGGAAAAATCATGCGGCCTCGACCCCTTCTTTTATCCACATTCAATTGCAGTCGTTGGAGCCTCTCAGGACGAGACGAAACCATCCGGGATTATTTTAAAGAATCTTCTTCACGGTTTTAAGGGAGCTATATATCCTGTAAATCCCAATCATACCAGCATTCTGGGCATCCCGTGTTTTCCTTCTGTAACTGATATCAAAGACGATATTTCACTATCAATTTGTATAACACCGACAGTGACTATACCTTCTCTGCTAAGGGAGCATGCAGTAAGAGGGATTAATCATGTAATCATAGCAACCGCCGGCTTTGCGGAAACAGAAGGCGGGGCAGATATTCAGAGGGAGATTAAAGAAATTGCAGACAATGCGGGCATCCGTATTATAGGACCTAATTGCCTTGGCATCTTTCATCCATCTGCCGGTCTCGATACGTTTTTTCTGCCTTATGACAAAGTACCAAGACCCCAGCATGGGAACATATCATTAATCTCGCAAAGCGGCTCCATACTTGGAACTACACTTATATTGATGGAACAGGAAGGACTCGGAGTTGCAAAGGCTGTGAGTTACGGAAACAGGCTTGATGTTGGAGAAGCTGAACTGATTGATTACTTAAGTTCTGATGACGACACGGATGTCATTGGCTTATGCATGGAGTCTGTTGGAGATGGAAGGGGTTTCATTCGTGCAGCTCAAGGCTGCAGCAAGCCTCTTGTAGTCCTGAAACTGGGACAGCAACCTGCAGGTAAGAAGGCCTCCAGATCACACACAGGTTCAATGGCAGGAAGGTACGAGATATTTCAGGCTGCATTCAGGAGAAGCGGTATTCACGAGGCATGTACACTGGAGGAATTCACAGACCTTTTAAAAACCTTTTCCATGCAGAAGACACATACAGGAAACAGGATACTCATTGTTACAAATGCCGGAGGAATTGGGGTGATGACAGCAGACTTATGCAATAAGGAGGGGCTGCAATTGCCAGACATTCCAGTCCAGTCTAAGGAACGCCTCCGATCATTACTACCCCCCTATTATTCTCTCTCAAATCCCATAGACCTCACCGGAAATTCTACAGATGAACAGTTTGTACTCGTACTTCGTGAATGCCTGAATTATTTTGACGCGGCCCTGCTGATACCATTTATGACAGTCCCCGGAATCACTCCGGGACTGGGCAGCCTGCTTACTGACACCTTAAAAGATTTCGACAAACCAGTAGTATCACTTAACCCATTTTCAAAAGATGGGAAGATCCTGGATGCTGCATTCAGACATAATAAGATACCAGTATTCCCCACACCCGTCAGGATGGTTAAGTCAGCAGCAGCCCTGTTGAGAAAGACCCAGGCACAACCTGTTCCGGTAATGAAAAGGAAATCTCCGCTGATTAAGGCCCTGCTTAAAGACACCAGATCATTCAACAGCAGGAAACTGCTTGATGCAATGAACCTTAATTACCCTGCATTCATTTCCGCAGAAAATCAAAGAGAGGTACTATCTGAGGCTCGCAGACTGAGATTCCCGGTCGTACTCAAAATAAACTCCCCTGATATCCTTCATAAAACGGATGTTGGCGGGGTAAGGCTCAATATACACAGCAGCAGGGAATTGAGAAATGCATACAGAGAAGTAACTGGTACAGTAAAGGTGCATATGCCTGACGCAAGGTTAACCGGCGTTACCGTTGAAGAAATGGCACCACAAGGTACTGAAGTTATCATTGGCGCTATAAGAGACCCTGACTTTGGCCCTGTAGTAATGTTCGGACTTGGCGGAATATATACAGAGATTATCAAGGATATGATATTCGACATCGCACCCGTAACTCATACCGGAGCCTTGAGTATGATAGAATCAGTCAGGGGATATGATATTCTCAAAGGTGCCAGAGGTAATAAGAGCGTGGACATGGAAAAACTGGCAGATTCAATAGTGAAGGTTTCTGAGGCTGCAGCACTGTATCCTGAGATAGAGGAGTTGGAGTTCAACCCGGCAGTCGCATATCCTGGAGGATTAATTGTAGTGGATGTAAAAATTATAATAAATGAAATTTTCCTTAAAGATGAAGAATAAATTCTATCTGACAGTTCTGCTGATACTCGTCCTTTTCGGCTGCAGCACTCATCCGCAGGCAAGGAAGGAGGTTTCACCACCCCCATCCAAGGAAATGGGGAGGGCGTTTGTCAAAGAGGCCCTTCAGCATTACAAGTTTGTAAAGGACCCTGATGTTGTGAATGTAGTAAACAGCGTTGGACGCCGCATAGTCAGTAAAATCGGGGCTAATCCTGACAGTTATCATTTCTTTGTAGTAAGAGAAAACCAGCCCAATGCCTTTGCCATACCTGGGGGATACATTTTTATTTTTGACGGACTTCTGCTTCAACTCAGGGATGAAGGTGAACTTGCAGGTGTCCTAGCCCATGAGATTGCCCATGTTGAGAGGAGCCACTTTTTTAAAGACGACAAAAAAATTGCGGCTCTGGATATTGCAACTATTGCGGCCATCCTTTTGAGCGGCGGAAACCCCGCTGCACTGACGCTCGCAGGCGCAGCCAATCTGGACATACGCTTACAGTTCAGTCGTGACAATGAGAGAGAAGCTGACAGTTATGCCATGAGATATCTGGAAAAAGGTGGTTACTCACCGGAAGGACTCCTTAAATTCTTTGACAGCCTGATCCGTTATGAACGATTTAATCCTCAGATGGTCCCGGCATACGCCTCTACTCACCCCGGCCTTGAAGAAAGGCGGTACCGGGTAGCCAATTTTCTTATGAAAACACCAGATAATGAATCGCCGGTTACAGAAGTTGATACCGGAATGAATATTACCCAAAGCTGGCCGCGCATGCAGGCAGCGCTGTTATCCCGCAACATAACACTTAAGGACGAGTCGATCCTCCTGCAAACTATGAATATTGAGAACGTCCCGGAAGATAGAAGGAAAGAAGCCGAAAACTATCTTCTGGGTGTTGTTTACATGAAGGCGGGGCGATACATTGATGCCATTCCAAGATATCTTGCTGCTATCGGGTTTAATGAGGGAAATCATATCTATTTTTCCGACCTTGCATTCTGTTATTTAAAACAGCAGGACATAGTTAAAAGCAGGGAAGCCGCAAGCAAGAGTATTTTGATTAACAAAAACTATGCGGCTGCTCACGTTATCATGGGCATTATAGAGCTTGACTCTGATAATCTAACAGGGGCAATATCCCACCTTGAGGATGCCCTGAGATTAGATGAAACAGACTCAATGACCAGTTTCTATTTGGCACTGGCATACAGGAAAAGTGGAGACGCAGGAAGGGAAGCATACTACTCTGCAAGATATTTCAAGTTGAATTTAGATCCTGACAGGGCACTCAAGGAGTTTAACAGGGCAAGAGAACTCGTAAAAACCGATACCCCCATGCACTTCAGGATCCTGCAGGAAATAGAT
Source organism: uncultured Nitrospiraceae bacterium (assembly GCA_964611625.1). Classification (GTDB taxonomy): domain Bacteria; phylum Nitrospirota; class 9FT-COMBO-42-15; order HDB-SIOI813; family HDB-SIOI813; genus RBG-16-43-11. Next base: position 33,753 of record CAZTAM010000007.1, read on the forward strand.
GAGATTAAACGCGAGGGTTTGTAAACAGCTGAATTCAAGGAATTAAATTTTTACTATTGACTTATTATTCCCTGCTGATAAAATAACGCCTCGGTTTTACCCTATAACCTTCCTTGCATCTGGGCATGTGGATCTCAAACTAAGAGGAAAATCATTGTAAATTTGCTAATTATGAGAGGTTAAGGGATGCGATTCATCAGGCTGAGGATAGCAGCACTAATTATACTGATTGTAGCAGTCATTGCTTTAGTATGGTTATTTATACCTCTGCATAAGTCAACACGTAAGAATATACTGTATGGGAGGGCTTATATTACAGGAGCAGTCAGGATAATGCCCCTGCTGGATAAACCATTCTCATCAATTGTTTCTACTATTCCGGGCAGTCCAGCTGCGGCAATAGATATACCCTTCTTTGCCAGGCCGCTGATTCCTCCAGTTATAGAGTTCTATCTTCAGGGCAGCAGGGACGGGAGCGGATGGGCGATCGTAGCAGACCTCGGATGGCGGTCAAAGCTATTCAGGATGCTGCACGGAGTTATAATGGGACAGATGCAATACAGGGGTGTGGGGGCCATTGAGGGCGATCATGTCTTAAGAACCCCTTCTGGTAACAGGATTCTTTTTTATCAGGATGGCAGGACGCTTTTTTTTGCTGAAGGCGAGCAAATTATTGATAAAATCATCGGGACGGATGCCTTAACAGGTACTGACTCAGACAGGGCAGATCTTCAGATATCAGCAGATGAGACAGAGGATAGCAGGTTCATAACGAGTGTCTCATTTTCAAATATTGACGGAGACGTTACAAAGGCCATTGAGGTGCTGGAGGGTAAGGCAGGCTTAATGTTACTGCCTTCAGCAGAAAGTATGATTAACGGTTCCGTTGATCTAAGGCAGACAGGCACGGATACGGTCTCCGGCATGATAACCCTTGTAAGTCGTGAGGGCGGGGATGTTGAGGGACTTGAGGGTGACGTAACGTATATAATCTCCCTGCTGGAGAGATTTCTATATGCGCAGGAAATGAAAACTGATATTACTATTAACAGAGAACAGAATAAAATAACAGCTCAAATCATGATTCATCCCGAAGGAGGGAAACAATGAAAAAAATTTTTTTCCGTATGATTATTGCCTCATTATTAATCCTGGGCATTACATCTGGCACCTATGCCCTTACATTTGAATTCAATAAAGACAAGCCAGGGGTTAAAGAGTTTGTATCAAAAAACCTCCGCTTTTCGGCTGAAGGAGAAAATATAACTTCAAAAACTCCATCATTATTTTATTTAATCACTAATTCCCACGATAACCCTCCCGTAATTGCATATAAAGGGGCATCAACCAGCCTGGTGAAGATCGCTGGAGGAAAAACAGCCAAGACCATCAAAGGCACGCACGGGGAGACGATTTACTATAATGCAAGTCTGCCTCCGGGTAATAAGACATTATCCTCTTATACCCAGTGGGATGGATGGGTTTTTATAGGCAATAATAAAGAGGTACTGCTGAATCTGCTTAAAGGGATTAAGAATCCTTCAGAGATTTCAAAGACGGGTATCCTGACACCATCTTTTAAGGAATGGAAGGATGGCGGGATACGATTCTGGGGCAACAACTCAGATGATCACCTGACTAAGATCCTTGATGCACAGAAAAAGTCATTGTTAATCCCGGCATTCAGAAACCCCAAGGAAATCCATGCAATAGCGGGCGCCTTTACACTGACCCCTGCCGGAAACATGAAGGGCAAAATCATGCTGAAACCTGTAAACCAGCAGGTATTTAAAAGCATTGAAGGAGATGTCAGGTTTATCAGCGAGACACTCAGGAGAAGGCTCGCGGCAGTAAAGTCACCTTACGAGGGAAAGATAAGCAGCACAGACGGTAATGTTATTTATGACGTCTTCGTTGGAGATTATATGGCAGCTCAGGGACAGATAATTACGAGTAAATAAATCATCAATTCTAAGACTATGGTCATAATGTGTCAGCCCGATTTATAGTTTTGCTATGACCAGTTAGTTTATACTTTTTATGTCTTCTGTCTATCATCTCAGGTGTTCTAAAAAGAGTTTAAGAGGGGCACGAATTGCCTTGCTGCCGGGTGACCCCGGCCGTGTTCCTCTTATAGCATCTTCAATCAATAAAGAGGGATCTTTTGAAATAGCATCGAACAGGGAATTCAGTACCTGGCTCTGCCGGATGGATTCCCATCCGGTTGTCGTTGTTTCTACAGGTATCGGTGGACCCTCTGCTGCCATAGCAGTAGAAGAACTTGCACAGCTCGGTATAACAACCTTTATACGGGTTGGCACAACAGGAGCCCTTCAACGTCACATAAAGGCCGGCGATGTAGTTATCACAACGGCATCTGTAAGGATAGACGGCACGTCAGAACATTATGCACCACTCGGATATCCGGCTGTATCTGATTACAATGTCCTCAATGCACTCGTCGAGGCTGCAAATGAAGTTAATATCCGCTTTCATGTCGGTATTACAGCATCTTCAGCCACATTTTACCCAGGGCAGGAACGTACTGATACATTTTCCAGGTATGTTATCAGAAACCTTGCAGGAAGTAAAAATGAGTGGGAACATCTCAACGTATTAAATTACGAAATGGAGTCTGCAGCACTGCTCACAATGTGCAATTCCATGGGTCTAAGGGCAGGATGCGTTACCGGCGTAATAAGTGAGCGGTCAAAAAAGGAGAGAATAGTTGAGGGGATGATCAGGACCGCTGAAAGTAATGCGATTGCAGTTGCTGCAGCAGCACTGAGACGACTATTAAGGGACGCATCCCTTTAATACCTTCCAAAGGGATGCGTCCCCTTTTAACTACTTCTGAATCCCAAGGGTCGTTTCCCAGATATCAGCATGCCTTTCTTCATCAGAAAGTATTTTCTCCATCATAAGTCTGCTTGTCGGATCACCCAGTTCATCAAAGAGTTTAATGTGCGCCTTATATTGAGTTATCGCCGTATTCTCGCCATCAAGATCATCCTTCATCATCTTAACGAGATCTCCACCCTTTTTTATTTCAGCCGGAGTCGTAGTCGGATCACCCCCAAGGTAATTAATCCTTTCTGCAATCATCTCCATGTGCTTCATCTCGTCGCGTCCTATCTTCTCAAATAATTCAAGTACTGCCGGACTGTCATAGCCTTCTCCGGTCCAGTGATGATGTAAATACTGAAGTGTTGCTGCAATCTCCAGTGCCAGATCTTTGTTCAGTGCATCAATTATCATATCTTTGCTCATGTTTCACCTCCATAATTATTTTTTAACTATTATCCCTCAAAAGTGTCAATTGGGTCAAGATATCTGCATCTTCTTGACAAATATTTCCCTGGCAAGCTCCCCGTCAAGGGCCAGCTCTGTCTCTCCAATCTTTATTAAATAAGTGGGTTGTTTCTGATGCAGGCGTATTATACTGCCGGGAACGATGCCGAGAGAGCTCAGTCGGTCCAGTCTTGCATGATACTTTGAAGATATAAAAACAATCCTTGCATCACCTCCAATAGAAAGTTCCGTCAGGGGCACAACAAGCGGCTTTAAGTCATGTGAAAACTTCTTGCAGCATTCACCGCGCGGGATAACCTTCCCGTGAGGACATGTGGGGGGATGCCCCAGAAATGTACAGATGCTGTCCACTACCACCTCGCTGAGGACATGTGTATGCTCGAGCTCACATGCATGATCCTCAAGCTGCTTCTCTTCAATCTCAAAAACCTCTGACAACAGCCGCTCGGCAAGCCTGTGTCTTCTTATTACATTTTCAGCCCTGTTTTCTCCATGACGGCTGAAAGAAAGGCGTCCATTATCAGTATAAACCAGCTTCTCGGCCTCAACCATCTTTAAGACCTGCTCTACGTTCGGATCTTCTGACCTCTTCCTTACATCTTCAGTGAATGCCTCTCCCTCTTCCCTCAGCATCCATAATAGCTCCAGGATTTCATCAATCCGGTCCTCTTCAAACCGGTCTTTCGACTTATGAAAATCCATCATACACAGTCTCCTGTTTTCATAATTTAATGCCAAACAGAGTAAGGCTAAAGTTTAACACCCCCCCTACTAAAAAAGCAAAAGGAAATATAAACACTACAATTGCAAGGGCGGTCTTAAACCCGCACTCTTTGACCATTACAAGCAGGTTCGCCACACAAGGGACAAATAGCGTAATGGTCACGAGGCTCACCACAACCTGGTTGGGATTAAGCAGGCCATCCTGTGCAAGAGAGAATAGTCCTGCAGCGCCATAATCCCTCCTGAGAAAACCTATAAGGAATGCCTCTGTCGCCTTTCCAGGCAATCCCAGAAAACCAACTACAACCGGATTGGCTATTCTCTCAATTGCCGCAAGCCCTCCGATTTTATCCAGCGTAAACAATATCAAAGTCCCAACTATGAAAAGAGGCACAGCCTCCTTTAAATACCAATTAATCCTTGAGAGTGTCTTAAAGGCAATATTTGATAATACCGGTATGCGCAGCGGCGGAATATCAAAAACAAAATCAGAACCTTCACCCTTCAATATCTTTGAAGCCAGGAATCCTACAATGAAAAGTACCAGTATCACAACTGATGCCCATATGATTGTCGCAGATGCGGAAACACCGCCAAGCATCCCCAGTATTACACCCAATTGCGCTGAGCATGGCACACCAAGGGCAAGGAGGAGTGTCACAATCACCCTCTCCTTCCTGGTCTCCATGACCCGTGCGGTTAAAGTAGCCATCGTATCACAGCCAAGTCCCAGGACCATAGGCAGCACGGCCTTTCCGTGCAGTCCCATAAGCTTGAAAATCTTATGAACCATAACGGCAAGCCTCGGAAGGTATCCTGAGTCCTCGAGAACACCAAAGGCTAAGAAAAAGGTTCCGACTATCGGTAGTATCAGGGCGATTGAATAAGTCAGCGCCATTGTAATAATTCCGTATTCACCAACAAGCATGTCCTGAAAAAAGGAGTCCGGGATCAGCCTTTCCGCTATTGATGTCATGTAAGGATTGATATAATTGCCGAATAAACTCTCTTCAAGCAGCTCAACAAGTATCTGGGCGCCAAAGACTCCGACAAATTCATACATAAGGAATAGGACTGTCAGGAGTACGGGGATTCCCCATACAGGATGCATAGCCCATCTGCCAAGGTTAGTTGTTATTGTGGTACCTCTTCCCTGATACCTTGATGTTACGTCTTCAGCAATCTTCTCAGCCTTTTTTAGCCTTGCCTGGTTAATTACATACCCCAGAGGTTCATGAAACCTGCTCTGCAAATCCCGGCGGATGGTTTCAATCTTACTGATGTCTGAAGGAGTTACGTGCTTGCCAAGCCAGTGCTTAAGGCTTGCGTCACCGGCAAGCAGCATGAGGGATATGGAACGTCCTGATATTTTCGATTCTGGCAGGAGCGCCTCAATCTTACTGATGCCTTCCTCTATCATCTTTCCATAAGTGATGTTGAGAGACGAGAATTTATTGTCTGACAGGGATTCACGAAGTTCCTTAATACCCTTTTTTTCCACACCAACCGCAGGTATCACCGTTGTACCGATTGCACCGGCAAGTTTCCTTGCGTTTATATCAAGTCCACGGTTTCCCGCCTCGTCCCACATGTTGAGAACAAGAATAAACGGGAGCCCCATCTCTGCAAGCTGGATACTCATCTGCAGCCCACGGCCAAGGTTCTTGGTATCTGCAACCTGAACAACAAGCTTAACCTCGTCATTCAGGAGTATGTCCCGTGTCACAACCTCATCCTCAGACATGGGGATGAGGGTATTAACTCCCGGAGTATCAGTGACCAGAAGCTCTTCACCATTAACCTTGCATGTTCCTGTAGTTAAGGTGACCGTGGTCCCCGGGTAATTTGAAACCGTCGCATATCTTCCTGTAAGGAGACCAAATATAACACTCTTACCAACGTTAGGGTTGCCAACTATAGCAATCTTACGTCCTGTTTTTGTAACCGCTGCCGTGTGCCCCTGCATATGGTTTTCCCCACCCCTCACGACCAATTATTAACCTTGGCTAATGCAAAGTCAGTCATATTTTGATATTGGTTATCAATTTCACTGAATATAGCAAAATAAGAGGGAAAAAGTCAATAGCCATAAATGGCAAATCTCAGGCAAGATGCGTTATAATCGTGTAATGCTGCTGGGCGCACACATTTCAATATCCGGAGGACTTGATAAGGCTATTGACAGGGGGATGTCCTTATCGTGCACGGCTATCCAGCTGTTTACAAAGAACTCCAGCCAGTGGACTGGTAAAACCATATCCGCGGAAGAGGCCTGCAGGTTTAAGTTATTGCTGAAAAAAAGCAGTATAAGGCAGGTAATAGCTCATGATTCTTACCTGATCAACCTTGCCTCAGGCAACGCTGAACTAAGAAACAGATCCACAGATGCATTAATCGATGAAATGGAGCGGTGCAGGTTACTGGGCATCCCATATATCGTAACTCACCCCGGTGCGCATACGGGTATAGGAGAAGATGGCGGGATAAAAAATATTATCGACTCTCTCGACATAATAATTGCAAAAACTGACGGGTGGGGGGTTGATATAGCATTAGAGACGACTGCAGGTCAGGGGACAAACATTGGATACAGGTTCGAACACCTAAGCAGAATTATCACGGGAGTTAAACATAATCACAGAATAAGGACATGCATTGATACCTGCCATATATTTGCCTCAGGATATGATATCAGGACTCCTGAGGGATATGAAAAGGTAATAGAAGATTTTAATCAGCGTATAGGGCTTGACAGTCTGGTATGCATTCATTTAAATGATTCAAAAACGGTGTTGAACAGCCGAGTTGACAGACACGAACATATCGGAAAGGGATTCATTGGAAAAGATAGTTTCCGCCTCATCATGAATGACAGGAGATTTAATGACATCGCCAGGATCATTGAAACTCCGAAGGGGCCGGATATGAAGCAGGATAAGATTAATCTGAGATGCTTACGAAGACTGATTGTGCTATAATGTCGCCAACCAGGAGGGATCTAAATTATGTCAGCTGAAGAAACACCCGTAACAATGGTAAATAAATTAAACCGACTTGCCTATAATCTCTGGTGGTCATGGAATCCTCAGGCTCAGGACCTTTTTGAGTCTATCGATAAAATCCAATGGAAAGAAGCAAAAAAGAATCCTGTAACTTTTATAAATCGCCTCAGCAAAGAGGCCCTCATAGAATCTGTTTTTAAGGAAGAAGTCCTTACTCTGTACCGAAGGGTAATGAAAGAATTTGAGGATTACTGTTATCCAGGGAAGACATGGTTTACCACGACATATCCGGGCCATAATAATATGTCTATCGCATATTTCTCGGCAGAATTCGGCCTTCATGAATCCCTGCCCATTTACTCAGGCGGACTTGGAGTACTTGCCGGAGACCATTGCAAGGCGGCAAGCGATCTTGGGCTCCCTTTTGTCGCAGTAGGCCTGCTCTACCGGCAGGGATACTTCAGACAGCAGATCAGCAGAAAAGGAGAGCAGGAGGCGGTCTATGAACGGTATAATTTTACTGACATGCCTGTCAGACCTGTAAAGAATTTAGCCGGTAACGACATCATGATAAGTGTTGAACTTCCGGGAAGGTCATTGATGGCAAAGATCTGGAAGGTTGACATAGGACGAATAAACCTTTTTTTACTCGACTCAGATATAGAAGAAAACAATGTTGATGACAGGAGATTAACCTACAACTTGTACGGAGGCGACCATGAGGTAAGGATATCACAGGAGATTTTGCTCGGCATAGGAGGTGTAAAGGCGCTTGAGGCAATGGGCATGCGTCCCAATGTATGGCATATGAATGAGGGACACTCAGTATTTTTAGGCCTTGAACGGGTGCTAAGACTAACGAGAGAGGAAGGGCTGACATATGCAGAGGCATTGGAGGCGGTAAAGAGCAACACTATTTTTACGACACATACACCGGTGCCTGCTGGAAATGATGCCTTCTCACTCTTGCTGATAGAAAAATATTTCAAAAAATATATCGAGAAGTTCAATGTCAAATCACATGAATTCATGCGTTTTGGCCTTCGCCCTACAGGCGGCGGATCCGACCTCTTCAGCCTTACCATACTTGCCTTCCACTTTTCGGCACAGAGCAATGGGGTTAGCAAACTGCATGGGCAGGTATCCAGGACTATCTGGAATGATGTCTGGTACGGTGTACCCCTCGGTGAAATACCAATCGGCCATATAACAAATGGTGTTCATACAATGACATGGATTGATCCAGCGGTCAGACACCTTTTTGAAAAATATGTCGCTGAGGACTGGAAGGAGAGGCTTCTCGAAACAGATATATGGAAGCAGGTATATGATATACCCGATGAAGAGATCTGGAATGTCCGGCGTGAGATGAAGACAAGGATGATAAGTTCATTGCATCACGTGTTAGCACTGCAGGCAAAGAGATTCTCTGCCGGTGACAAGAAGAGGACAACAACAGATATCACTCTGAACCCGGATGCGCTCACCATAGGGTTTGCGAGGAGGTTCGCTACTTACAAGCGTGCCACAATTATCTTTAGCGACCTCAATAGATTGAAAAAGATTTTAAATGATAAGAAGAGACCGGTCCAGATATTATTTGCCGGCAAGGCACACCCTGCTGATAAACCAGGACAGGAATTCATAAAGAGGGTCTATGAGATCTCACAGATGAAGGACTTTATCGGCAAGGTCGTGATGATTGAGGGCTATGATATGCATCTTGCGCGGCATCTGGTCTCAGGAGTTGATATCTGGTTCAACACCCCGAGAAGACCTTACGAGGCAAGCGGTACCAGCGGCCAGAAGGCAGGGATAAACGGCACAATTAATTTCAGCGTACTTGACGGATGGTGGGTCGAGGGCTACAACGGAAAGAACGGATGGCCCATTGGTAATGATGATGAGTATGATAACGAGGCCTTGCAGGACAGGACAGACAGCGAAGACATTTATGACAAATTAGAACAGGAGATTGTTCCGCTATATTACTGCAGAAATGACAGGGATATTCCGCAACAGTGGCTGAGCGTTGTTAAGGAGTCAATACGAACAACAACACCGGAGTTCAGCACTGCGAGGATGGTCAGGGATTATGCCAGTACGATGTATGTCCCTGCATTTGAGCGGGGAGAAAGGATCAGGGAAGCTAATTTTGCAAAGGCGAGGGAGCTGGCTGACTGGAAGGCATGGATGAAGAAGAATTGGGAATACATAAAGATCGTCTCCATTGAAAAGGGTGAAAACCTTAAAGACGGCGAGGGAAATTTACTTCCTGATTTCGAGGTAATTATAACTACCGATCTTGGCCCGATATCTCCAGGGGATGTTACGGTAGAAATATGCAGGGGCATAATGAACAAGAATGGTCAATTTCAGTCCATGGGTATGACGCCGATGCGCCGCCTTGGGGAGATATGGGAAGGCTTCTACAGTTATGCCGCCTCCACCACACCTGATGACAGAGAGGGTTACGGCTTTTTCTTCCATGTAGTGCCGACACACCCTGACTTAGGTAATAAATACGAATTCGGACCCATACGGACCACATATGCGGAGCTGAAGAAGCTGTGATGACCTGTAAAGGCCTTATGAACAACCCTGCAGCAATAGCATCGGAGCCCCGGTGCGGGCTGGCAGATACTTGACAACAAATAACCATGAATGTAACATTGCCGGAGTATAATAATGGATCTTGGGGCTGTAGCTCAGCTGGGAGAGCGCTTGAATGGCATTCAAGAGGTCGGCGGTTCGATCCCGCTCAGCTCCACCAGGATAACTCAGGGGTTACTGATTAATTACAATCTTTACTCTTTTCCTCAACCCATCTGAGTATTCCTTCAGGCGTTTCTCTGACTCTATATTGAACAATTTCATCTTTATCTCATCGTGAACATCGCTGAACGTCCGTTCTCCAAACTCATCCTTATTATTCTCATAATATACCTTTATCGCATCCTCTGATATGACAATAAAGAAGTTTATCCTGAAATTAATAAACTTTTCTGCTATTACCTGATCTGTCAGCCTTCCAATGACGTCTGTTTCCGTAAGACTGTATCCCCTCAGAAAATCGTTATATCGTTCGCCCGTTAAATATGTCCTGACTGCTTCAAGCTTCCCCTGAATCTTGTCAATATCCTCCTTATCTTCTATTATCTTGAACTTCTCGGCCTCTTGCAGTAAGAGTTTCCTGTTAATGAGATCCTGAAGCAGACTCTCCTCATTCTTTTCATAAAGGTTAAGTGTTAGTTCAACCATCAGATCCCTGTAAGTAATTACCTCTTCACCTACTACTGCCACTATCCTGTCAATAAGGAGCACCTCTGCTTTTACCCCTCCACCCGAGAAAATCAGCACATTTATGAACATGATAATTATAGACAATCTCACGTATGACATCCCTGCATTATAAGAAGTGTTACAGTAACAATCAATAAAGATTTATCGCTATTGTATCAGCCCGAAAGCAGGCTTGACACTGCCTTTTATAGATGCTAACATGTCAAATCTTTGTAAAGTCATGACACTTATAGATATTTTAAAAGCTAAGGGAAAGGTAAACCCGGAGATAATAGCAGCAAAAATTAACGGCCAGCCTGCAGATTTAAACACGCCTGTAACTGAAGGTCCCGAAATAGAGTGGATTAATGCATCGTCTCCTGAGGGCTTGGAAATTCTCAGGCACAGTACAAGCCATCTCATGGCTCAGGCAGTAAAAGAGCTCTATCCTGAAGTCAGGGTTACCATCGGTCCTGCCATAGAGGACGGGTTTTATTACGACTTTGACTATGATAAGACGTTTACTCCAGATGACCTTGTCCGGATAGAAAAGAGGATGAGGAAACTGGCAGAAAAGAACATGGCAATTGACAGGATAGAGATGTCCAGGGAAGATGCCATAAAGCTCTTTGACAATTTAGGCGAGAATTACAAGGTTGAGGTTATCAGTGAAATACCCGATGAGACCGTTTCGTGTTATAAGCAGGGAGATTTCATTGATTTGTGCAGGGGACCGCATATCCCTTCTACCGGAAGGATAATGTCGTTCAAGCTCCTTCATACTGCCGGCGCATACTGGCGGGGTGATGAAAAAAACAGGATGCTTCAGCGCATATACGGGACAGCATTCCCTTCACAGGCTGAACTTGACAGCTATCTTAACAAACTGGAGGAGATAAAGAAGAGGGATCACAGGAAGCTGGGTAAAGAACTGGAACTCTTCAGCATCCATGATGAAATTGGGGCGGGTCTGATACTATGGCATCCCAATGGGGCCATAATGCGAAAGACAATAGAGGACTACTGGAGAGAAGAACACCTCAGGAATGGTTATAAACTCCTGTACACACCCCATGTGGCAAAACTGGACTTATGGAAGACCAGCGGCCATACGGAGTTCTATCAGGGCAATATGTACAAGCCTATGGATGTTGAGGGACAGGACTTTCAGTTAAAACCAATGAACTGCCCTTTCCATATTGCGATTTATAAATCGAAAATGTACAGTTATCGCGACATGCCTGTAAGGTGGGCTGAGCTCGGCACTGTATACCGTTATGAAAGGTCAGGGGTCCTGCACGGCCTTTTGAGGGTAAGGGGCTTTACGCAGGATGATGCTCATATAATCTGCAGGCCTGATCAGATCCAGGATGAGATATCCTCGATACTGGACTTTACAGTTAACCTGTTGACTACCTTTGGCTTTGACAGATACGACATATATCTGTCAACAAGACCGGATAAATACGTAGGAACACTTGAGAACTGGGATACGGCTACGGATGCATTGCGTAATGCACTTGAATTAAAAGGGCTTCCATATCAGATAGACCCCGGAGAAGGGGTCTTCTACGGTCCTAAGATAGATATCAAGATCAAGGATGTACTGGATCGTTCCTGGCAGTGCACCACTATTCAGGTTGATTTTAATCTCCCTGAAAGGTTCTCCCTGAAATATGTTGGAGAAGACAGCCAGCCGCATCAGCCGATCATGATACACAGGGCGCTTATGGGATCAATTGAGCGTTTCTTTGGTATATTGATAGAACATTATGCCGGGGCATTTCCATTATGGCTGTCACCGGTTCAGGTTAAGGTACTTCCAATAACGGATAAGCAGAACGAATATGCTGAAGAGATCCGGAGCTCACTTAACAATGAAGGTGTTCGGGTGGAGGTTGACAGCAGAAACGAAAAGATAGGACACAAGATACGCGAGGCGCAGTTGGAAAAAGTGCCGTATATGTTTATAATAGGCGGAAGAGAGGCGGAGTCCCGCACGATAGCGGTAAGGATGAGAAAAGAAGGCGACATAGGGACAATGTCCCTTGGAGATGCAGTTAACAAGGTAACGCAAGAGATTAATCTGAAGACATAACTAAGCCGTTGACGCTCAAAAATGTCCAGAGGCAGCTTCAACGAGAGGGGGTGATTGACAATCGCTGAGCCACGCATACGAGTCAACAGGGAAATACGAATTAAAGAAGTTCGCGTTATCGGTCCGGAGGGAGAACAGCTCGGGATACTGCCGACATATCAGGCTATAGCAAAGGCTGGTGAATTCGGCCTGGATCTGGTTGAGGTCGCACCTACGGCTAAACCTCCTGTCTGCCGAATCATGGACTTTGGAAAATATAAATACGAGCTTGCAAAGAAACAGCATGGCGCAAGACAGCATCAGCGCAGTATGCAGCTTAAAGAGGTCAAGGTCAGACCATATACTGATAAACATGACATAGAAGTAAAAATACGTAATGTCAGGAGATTCCTTGAAGACAAGAATAAGGCAAAGATTACCCTGACTTTCAGGGGAAGAGAGATGGCATACAAGGAAACTGCAAAAGGAATAATGGCTGTCTTTGCTGAAGGAGTGAAAGATATCGGCATGGTAGAAGTTCCGGCAAAAATGGAGGGAAACAGCATGATAATGATCATCTCTCCAAGATCAGACGCACAGAAGTCCAAGGGTACTGGTACGGAATCTGTTACAACGGCAGAAGGGAGGGAAGATGTCTAAAACCAAACTCAAGACACATAAAGGCGCATCAAAGCGTTTTAAAATTACAGGAAGCGGTAAGGTAAAAAGGAGCAGGGCATCAGGAAATCATCTCCTGACCAAGAAGACCTCAAGAAGAAAAAGGGCGTTAAAGAAGGCTGCTATGGTTCATAAGAGTAATGAGAAGAATGTAAAAAAACTAATACCGTACGGATAGCAATTTATTTAAAGGAGGTTAAACAACAATGCCACGCGCAAAAGGTGGACCAAAAACAAGACAACGACGGAAAAAGGTGATGAAGGCCGCAAAAGGATACTGGGGCGGCAGACACCGTTTATTCAGGAGTGCCACAGAAGCAGTTGACAGGGCGCTTTGTTATGCTTACAGAGACAGGAGGCAGAAGAAACGCAGTTTCAGAGGCCTCTGGATAGCGAGAATAAACGCTGCAATCAGGCTGCATGGACTCTCTTACAGCAAATTTATCAGCGGCCTCAAAAAGGCAGGAATTAATTTAGACAGGAAGGTGCTTGCTGACTTAGCGGTTAACGATCCGGCCGGGTTTGCCAGGATAGCCAGGACAGTAAAAGAAGTCGCATAAAGAGGAGGGGGTTATTCATACCTCAGTGCTGTAATCGGATCCTGCTGGGCCGCCCTGTATGCCGGATAAACACCGAAGAATATCCCTACAGCGGCCGAAAATAAGGTTGCCACTATAACAGACCACGGTGTAACAACAGGAGGTATGTGCGGGATAAACCATCCGATCATAATACCTCCAATAAAGGCTATGAGGATGCCTATCCCCCCACCTATCAGGCTCAACATGGTTGACTCAACAAGAAATTGAATGAGGATGTCGCGCCGTGTCGCCCCGACAGCCTTTCGTATTCCAATCTCCTTTGTCCTTTCTCTTACAGTCACAAGCATAATATTCATTATCCCTATGCCGCCGACTAATAGCGATATTGCTGCAATCCCTGCAAGCACAGAAGAGAGCGTGCTAAGGATTGAATCAAGACTTGACAACAGGGCACGCTGAGTCAGGATAGTAAAATCTTCCTTGTTATTATGCCTCTTCTTCAGGATTCTGGTTATCTGTTCATTTGCCTGGCTGATCATGGCCGCGCTCCGCGCCTTGGCCCTTAGACCAAAAAGTTTATCCGTATTAAACAGCCCCATGGCAGACGTGACAGGTATATAAACAACATCATCAAGGTCATCAGTCCCCATAAATGTCCCTTTCTTTTCCATAATCCCAATAACCCTGTATCCTGATCCGCCAATCTTGATTATCTCTCCCATTGGATTCTTCTCGCCGAAGAGTTCTTTTTTAACAGTGTATCCTATTGTACATACCCTGCGGGATGCATCAACATCATCCCCGGTAAAAAATCTGCCGGCATCTACTCCTATATTTAATACCACGGTAAATTCTTCATCAGTCCCTATTATCATCACCTTTCTTTCCCTGTTTGTATATCTTACATCGGCTGTACCTACTGTAACTGACGATACCGACTCAAGGGCCGTCGCGTGCCGCCTTAACGCCTCTGTATCACCTAAAGTCATCTTCTGGACACCCTCGAGTCCGGGAGTCCCCATCCCATGAGTCTCTGTCTTGCCAGGACTGATAATTATCAGGTTAGTTCCAATACCCATGAATTGTTTGACCAGATATTCCCTGAATCCTGCTGTCATTGATACAAGCAGGATAACGGAACCTACACCAATCATAATCCCGAGCATAGTCAGAAAGGCGCGAATCCTGTTTTCCAGGATGGAAGAGACTGATATTCTAAAAAACTCTAAAAGATTCACTTGAAAATCCCCTCACTCACGCTTGCCAGCACCCTCTATTTCATTTTATTGCAATATCTTCCACGATCTTTCCGTCACGGATGAAGATCCGTCTCCTGGCCTTGTCTGCAATCTCAGGATTATGGGTTATCATGATTAGTGTTACACCATCATCAGCGTTAAGCCTTCTGAACAGGCTGATGATTTCATCACCTGTCTTAGTGTCAAGGTTGCCTGTCGGTTCATCTGCAAGGAGGATCGGCGGGTCATTTATAAGGGCCCGCGCAATTGCAACGCGCTGGCATTCTCCGCCTGAAAGCTCATTGGGGCGATGATGCATGCGGCCCTCAAGCCCCATCTTTTTCAACATCTGTATACCCTTCTCTCTTCTCTCTGCCAGCCCCGCACCTGCATAAACAAGGGGGAGCTGCACATTATACAGGGCATTATGTTTTGACAGGAGATTGAACATCTGAAAGACAAAACCTATTTTCTTATTTCTGATATGGGCAAGTTTCTCATCCCCGACATCTGACATATCTTCACCATCAAGAATATATCGCCCTCCTGACGGACGATCAAGGCACCCGATGATATTCATCAGAGTCGTCTTGCCGGAACCAGAAGGCCCCAGTATTGCAACAAACTCTCCGCCTGATATCTCAATATTAATCTCAGAAATTGCATCAACCTTAACAGTCCCGAAGCCATAGACTTTACTTACATTTTCAAGACGTATCAGAACATCATTTTTCATTGCTCATTTCTTTTCACTGTTTGCCGACTTTGACCCTCTTTCCTTCCTCAATCCCGGCAACATCCAGGGAAGTAATAACAAGGTCCCCTTCCTTTACACCATCAAGAATTTCAATAAACTCCCAGCTCGAGATGCCAGTTTTGACTGTTATCTTCCTTATCCTGCCTTCTGAAACAGCATAGACAAATTTACTTGCATCCCTCTCAATAACTGCATTTGTTGACACTATGACAGCCCCGTTTTTAGTCTCAAGTATAATCTCCGTATCAACAGAAGCGCCGACAGGCAATCTATCCTTATTCATCTGATTGAATTTTATCTCCACATCCACAGTACGGTTTTGATCGGCTGCCTTCGAAACGACAGGCGAAACATAAATTACACTGCCGGCGAATACCCTGCCTGGGTCTGCATCACTCGTTACGTTAACCTTCTGACCGGGCTTAATCAATTTGATATCAGTCTCATCAAAGGGTACTTTTATCTTTAAAACCGAGTCATCAATCAGCTCACAAAATGGTTCTGATTCAAGGGAAGTAATGCCCGCCTGAGAGACAATCCCAGTCTGACTGCTGAGATAATACTCAGGAAGCTCTCCGGGGGTGGCATTTAAGAAGGATATGACTCCATCAAAGGTGGCGCGTATGTTGGTCTTTTCCAATTCCTCTTCAGCAAGCCTGATTCCCAGCCTGGCCTCATTCAGGGCATTCCTCGCTATTTCGTATTCCTTGCCGGTCACGGCAAACTGACTCGTTATCTCATCGAACCGGCTTTCAGGCATAAGGCCCTCTGCATACAAAGGCTTTGAACGCTCATAATTCTGTCTCGCAAGCCTGTGCCTCTCCTCTATTTCGTGGAGCCTGAATTCCGCTGACCTGAGGGCAGCCTTTCTGAGATCAAGTTTAATCGCAGATTCTGCATCATCTAACTTAACTATTATATCTCCCTTTCTGACACGATCACCTTCTTTGAAATTAACCTCTTTGACCTTTAATGGCATAAGCGGTTGAAGTCTTACACGCCTCAACGGCTCGACTGTCCCGCTGGACACACCTGTGACAGACCTCTCAATCTGACCTCTATTAACAACAAATACCTGAACTTCAATAATATTCCGCCGGTAAGATATAACGACTATCAGGGCAATGATTACGACTATAATACCGCTCAATAAGAACTTTTTTGTCAGCGTAGTCATTCGTATTAGTAACGGGATAAGACTTTTGAATTAGTATCGGTAACTATAACAGTTATGATTTTACCATGTCAATTGCAAGCGGCGGAGCCAGCCAGTGTTATTCTATTATTGTTCTTCAATTATTTGCTTGACAGCATATCCTGATCTATTGTATGTTCAGCCAACAAATAACCTATGAAAGGAATATTGATTGTCAATTAATGGTGATAGCTTCAGTATTATCCTTTTGATGAATGACTTATAATTTAGCTTTTGGTAGAAACATCTCGCAAATAACATAGATAGTTGTAATGCCAATTATTCTTATGTATATGGAAAACCTTAGGTATTTCTGGCATACAACGGTAGTCTTGGCAATTTTGGTCGTTGCCATTCTGTTATTCCCTTCAGGGGGATTTGCGGCGACATCCGTTGGTGGGCGCATCTCAACAGACACGACCTGGGCCCTCTCCGGCAGCCCGTATATTGTTACCTCGTCTGTCCAGTTTTATGGCAATACCAGCACCCCCATCACATTGACCATTGAACCCGGCGTTGTTGTGAAGTTTCAGACCGGTACTTACCTTCAGATTGCAAATGGAACCAGCTATCCTGCGGTCCTGAACGCAGCCGGTACCACCGGATCTCCGATCATCTTTACATCCTATAAGGACGATACCGCCGGCGGGGATTCAAACGGCGACGGCAGCGCCACATCGCCTGCGCCGGGGAATTGGAATTATATTTATTTGCGTTCCGGCTCCAGTTCCTCTGTTTTGGATCACATGGAAGTCCGCTATGGTGGAAGCGGCAGCCTGGGGAGTATTTACATTCGCGAGTCTTCCCCAACGGTCCAAAACAGTGTGATAAAACAGAGCAGTAACATCGGCATTCTCATTTTAACGCAGACTGTCTCCAGCGCTCCTACAGTCAAAAATAATCAAATTTTACAGAACAATACATATGGGATCAAAACACAAGCCACCTATGGGGCTACACCAGTCGGTGGAGTCATTCAAGATAACGAAATTACGGAATCCGGCCAATATGGGTTGTATTTCGACGGTTATATCAGTGCAACCATACAAGGCAACGCCGTAGAAAAAGGAATATACTTTACCGGCAATGGCGGATCCCCCACGCTTACAGGAAATGATATCAGAGACCTTGGCAGCGTGACCGCCCAGGTGCCTGCGGATATTTTGGAGGCTTTTCTGAGTAACAATACACTTGAAGGAGTTGGTCCTGCAACGTCCTTAAATGTCATTGGCGACACGATCACCGGGACGACGACGCTGAGGGTGGGATCAATTCTTATAGTTATGTAGGTCTAAATCCCGTGAATTATGCGGACCCATATGGATTAAATCCGGTAGCTGCGGCAGTAGTTGGAGGCTCAATTGGTGGTCCAGTAGGCGCGGTAATTGGGGCTGGAATAGGCATCATTGGTGGTCAAATTCTTTGGGATAAAGTTATTAAACCTTGGCTTAATAACGATAAGTTACCTACACCTCCTAGTGATCCTTCACAATCACCTGGTGAGGGATGGGAATGGCGTGGTAAGGATCCCCCAGGGGGCAAAAGGGGAGGATGGTACAATCCTGGTACGGGAGAGAGATTGCATCCTGATTTAGATCATCCTGCTCCAATTAGGTCCCCATTGGGACTATACTGATCCAAAGGGGAATAAACGGCGCTTGCCCTGCAACGGGTAGTTTTAGGTTAAAACAATAAAGAAAGAGATTGCATGAGCACATCAAAAGAAGAAAATCAAACTGTTTGTGAACAGTGGCGCAAACTTGGGTTTTTCTATGAAAGTAGAGCTGAAGATCGATTATGGTTTCTGGCTGGATCGAAGGAGGGGTTGTTGAAATTGCACGATATCCTAACTGGCTATGTAAGAGACCCACAATACAATGAAATTTCTGCACATGAACACTATGGTCCCTATATGTACTTAGAAATAATGACGTGGACGAAACCCGGGATTAACGATCATTCAATTCATGGAAGCATAGAAGACCTACAAAGGTTAGCTGAGATATTTATTTCTAAGTTGAGGAATACAGCCGTAGGGAATCATTTCGTTATTGGAAGTGATTACGCAGCTGACAGCGAGTATTCTATTCTTGTTGAAGTAAAAGAGGAGGGTTTCGATCCTGCATTTCTTGACACATAGAAGGTTGCGATTATAGCCGTAAGGGGTGGTCCCTTTGCCATCACGGATGCGTATCCTTCTTCACCGTCATTTACACAAGGGGCAGGGACAACGAGCCTGACTGCGGATCTGACGCAGACGGCTAACTGGACGGTTCAGATCAAGGATTCAACAGATACAGTGATGAAGACCACAACAGGGTCAGGACGGCTGATCAATACATCGTGGGACGGGACCAACACGTTGGGTGTTCCTCAGCCGAACGGGATCTATAAGTTCCGGATGGATGCCGCGGCAGGAAGTTCCGCCGCTCCTGTCATCGGCAGGATTGATCTTAATAACAACCTGCCCCTGGCACAGATTACAGACCCATTGCCTGATCAACTGATCGAGACCCCGGCGGTGGATATTACGGGGACGGCGAGTGCCGCGAGTTTTACCTCATACAGCGTGGATGTCGGACTTGGGACCAACCCCTTTCAGTTCATGACACTCACGAATGCCTCCCCCGGCCCTGTAGTTGACGGCCTTCTTGCCACATGGACACTCCAGAGCAGCCCTCCATCGGGCATTTACCAGATAAGGCTCAAGGTGACGGGCAACGGGGGCGCCACAGCGGAGACGACGCGGTTCGTCCGGATAGATCATGTGCCGCCGTTGCCGCCTGAGCTTTCTCAGCCTGCATCACCCGCAACAACTCAGCCCATTACAGTGGCAGGGACTGCTGAGGAGAATACAACGGTCGAGCTTTATGTAAATGATCAGTTCTTTGGTCAGACGACAGCATCAGGAGGAGATGGTTCATTCAGCTTTAGCAATGTCGCCCTGAGCTTAGGGTCCAACAGCCTCAAGGCCCGTGCCAGGGATTCGGCGAATAACACGGGGTCTTTTTCAGACAGGAAGACAGTGGTCTATATGCCTGTTGGCGAGGGCCTGATCCATATCCTCTCGCCTGCGGACGGGAGTACGGTCTATAAATGAAGCGATTAGTACTTATCATTTCACTGTTATTTGTATTATTTCCTGCGGTTTCCTTTGCGGCGCCGTCTACGGACCTTACCGTGGGTTATGATACCGATAACTTTGATGAGGGGACGTGCCAGTTACGGTTACGTGTAGCTGCGCACTTTTTCTACGACACCTTGAATTTCTGCGGGATCGGGGGCGCTTGTGATGCAGCGACAGGCGAAATAACCGTTACCGGACAAGGCTCTCCTTACGTCCTGGTCAGTAACCAGAGGCAGGATACGCTGATTGACTGCCCGCCTCCTTATGGAGATCCTCCTTCGGAGTCAACGTTTACTCAAGTCTATCTTGTTCCACCGGGTGTAAGGCTTAATGTGCTTGCAAGGATTAGAAAGACATGCAGCGGTGTTACCCAGTATTATGCGACCCAGATCCGGGATATGCAGATTCAAGGCCTCGACGAGGATGGGGATGCCTATACCCTCTGCGGCGGGGAGGACTGCAACGACGG
This sequence comes from uncultured Nitrospiraceae bacterium, assembly GCA_964611625.1. Lineage (GTDB taxonomy): Bacteria > Nitrospirota > 9FT-COMBO-42-15 > HDB-SIOI813 > HDB-SIOI813 > RBG-16-43-11. Next base: position 54,155 of record CAZTAM010000007.1, read on the forward strand.
GGACCCTGCGATTCATGCCGGGGCAACAGAGATATGCGACGGTATAGACAATAACTGTGACGGTGTAATTGATGAAGGGTTTGACCAGGACGGGGATGGGGTTACGACCTGCGGCGGGGACTGCGATGACAATAATGCCTTAAAGAGGCCCGGCCTCGATCGTGACGGAGACGGTGTAGATTCCTGCACGGACTGCAACGACGACCCGGACACCGGTGCGCTTGCTCAGGGCCTCCAGTGCTCTATCGCCGGCGACATCACGGTTACCGGGGTGGAGGTGTGCAACGGGAAGGATGACAACTGCGACGGCCGTGTGGATGAAAACATTGATAACAACAGCTGCACCTTCTGCGGCCTTAAAACATCCGGAACCCCTGTAAACTTCATGAGCGGGGCAAAGACAACGCTCCCCCAGCGGGACTTTCTCTTAAAAGGGATCAACGGGCTTGACCTTGACTTCTACCGCCTCTACAGCAGCCAGGCACGGGAGGAGGTGCCTCAGGCATTAAAGACCATGGTCCGGGGAAATGTTAGCGGTCCGAATATCCATACGGTAATGGTCAACGGGAGCCCCGCTTCCGTGATCAACGGGGTCTGGCAGAAGGAGGTGACCCTTGCTCCTGGGGCCAATACGATTACGGCTACGGCCGAGATAGAGGGTATCCCGCTTGAGGATATAGCAGATGTCACCGCAGTTCCGACCTCCCGGCAGAGCCTCGGAGCCGGCTGGACGCACAGCTTTAATCTCTCGCTGAGCCGTGAAGGGGACGGGGCGGTTGTCATCCAGTCCCCCAACGGCCGTGACATAAACTTCTATCCCGACGGTCAGGGCGGCTATCTCTCGATCAACGGCGCCCGGTCCACGCTTATTCCGCAGATGGACGCCAGTTTCCGGTGGGTCGAAGGGGATGGGAAGACATACACGTTTAATCAAGACGGTTTTCTCACAGAGATCAGCGACCGCTACACGAACACAATCTCGCTTTCTTATCAAACAAACCGCCTCACAGCGATTACCGATACTACCGGCCGCCAGATTACGTTTACTTATAATGCCTCAGGGAACTTAGAGCACATAGACGGGCCGACAGGGCAGTTGGCCTACTACACCTATGATGCCGCAGGCAATCTCTCTACAGCAACGAACAACGCTGGTGAGACGACGACATATATCTATCAGGACCCCAATGACACCCATAATCTGACCGCAATCCGGAATGATGCCGGCCAGACGATCCTAAACGTCCAGTACGATACACAGGACCGAGCCATTGCAGTGGACGTGGGCGTGGGAGGGGCGAACGGACTTTCTATCTCCTATGACGCACCTGGTCAGACGACGGTGACCAACCTCGAAGGGGGAGTGACCGTGTATGAGTATACCTATGACCCTGTCAACGGTTCAGGGAGCATCACCACCACAGGGGCGGGATGCTCCACCTGCGGCGGCGGGAACGCGGCATCCGAAGTGTTCGGGCCGAACTATACGCTGACGAGCGCCACTGACCGTAACGGAAACACAGCGACCTACACCTACGATAGCCGGGGTAATGTCCTGACAAAGACAGAGGCTTATGGCACGCCGCAGCAGAGAACGACGACCTACACCTGGCACCCTGATTTTAACTTTGTCCTGACTGAGACGGTCACAAGCGTGCTCGATCCTCAGGATGTCAGAATGGTAACCTACGATTACGATGATGACGGGGATGCGACCCCGAATGAGGATCCCGGGTTATCTGTCCGGAGGCAGATCGTGGAGGGTTGGACACGAAACGGCTCCGGTGCCCTGACGACACTCCAGCAGGTCACCTACTTTGACTATGACAGCATGGGCCGGCTCGTCCAGGTGGACGGCCCCCGTACGGATGTGACGGACACAATAGATTTGACTTATTACCCCATCCAGGCCAGTGACCCAAAGAGCGGGATGCTTGAGAGCATCACCCGGAGCAACGGGACGGCGTCTCTTACGACCACCTACGACAGCTACGATAACAACGGGAACACAACCCAGGTTACCGATCCCAACGGTCAGATCACCACATATGCTTATGATGCCATGAACCGTGTCAGTGCCATTACGCAACAAGGAGCCACGACAACGTTTGCTTATGATGCCAACGGTAACATTGACCTGGTGACACTGCCCAATAGCAATCATATTGACTATGTGTATGATGCCGCAAACCGTCTCACACAGATCAACGATGACCTGGGCAACCGCATCCAGTATGCCTACGACACGCAGGGGAACCGGACAAGAGAGGAACGGAAAGACCCAGGTGGAGTGATTAAGACCTATCTTGATATGCAGTATGATACCCTGAACCGCCTGGATCGGGTCACGAACCCCGACTCAAGCTATACAGCATATGACTATGACCCCAACGGCAACCGGACGGGCCTCACCGATCCTAACGGAAACATAACCTCCTATGAGTATGATGTCCTGAACCGGATAGACCGGATGATCCAGCCCGGATCCATCAACACGATCCTGACCTACGACACACAGGATCATCTCATTAGCGTGACGGACGGGAACAGCAACGTGACAATGTATGAGTATGACGACGCCGGACGTGTTGTGAAGCTTATCTCCCCGGATACGGGGACGACGACCTACACCTATGACGACGCTGGGAACCTTGCAACCAAGAAAGACGCCAACGATATCCTGACGACTTATACCTACGATGCCTTAAATCGGCTTACAGGAATCCACTTCCCTAATTCATCGCAGGATATTACTTTTAGCTATGACGGCGCCACATCAAACGGCCTCGGACGCCTGACCGGGATGACCGATCCCTCCCGAACGACGACCTACAGCTACACGAGCAAGGGACAACTGGCCCAGGAGGTCAAGACGTTTACCGGCCTGAGCGGTTCATTTACGACCACATACAGTTATGATGCCAACGGCAGCCTGACAGGGATTACATATCCGAGCGGCAGGCAGGTGACCTACTCCGTGGACAATGTGTACCATTTAACTCAGGTCTCCGGCTCTCACGGTGGCCCGAGCACGACTTATGCAACAATCAGTAATTATCTCCCGTATGGTCCGTACCAATCTATTAGTCTGGGGAATGGTCTGAGTTCAACGATCGGCTATGACAACCGCTATCAGTTTGACGCCCAGACGGTCGGTAGCAACCCGCAGCTCCTGAGCCACGATTATACACATGATACTAACGGGAATGTCACTGCTATCGAAGATCTTATCAACTCCACAAAGAATAAGACCTACGGCTATGACGCCCTCGATCGTCTGACATCAGCCACCGGCCCCTGGCCATCATCCGGGAGCCTGAGTTATACTTACGATTCAGTAGGGAACAGGCTGACAGAGGGCGGCACTCTCGGCAGCAGCTCCTACACCTATTCCGACAACCTTCTGACAGAGGTCACCGGAGCAAAGAGTCTAACGTTCTCCTATGACGCCACTGTGAACACTTGACCCTGTCTTCGGTGATCAGTCCCTCCTTGAGCAGCATCCGGAATACCTTATGCTGAAACACCTCCAAGATCACAGAAGGGGGGAGTATTAAATTCTGCTGATTTTCCGCTTTCGGATCACTAAGCGCTGGACTCCGCATGTTGACCCCCCTGCCCTTTTCTGCTATTCTTTCCGGAAGACCGATGGGAAAGAAACCACAGAAAACCACATCTCCTCCTGTCAGGAGTAAAAAGGCGAGGCGCCGAACCTGGATTGCCGTTGGAATCCTCGTGCTGATCATCCTGATTGGTTATCTCCTTTCCAGAACACCGGACGTCGAATCGGTTTACGGTAAAAATGATCCTGTAATCGGGAATCCCCAAGCGAAAGTAACCATCGTGGAATACAGCGATTTCCAGTGCCCCGCCTGCAGACTGGCCCACGGCATAGTAAAAAAGGTCCTGCAGGAATATGGGGACTCTGTCCGGCTTGTTTACAATGACTTTCCCCTGGTTAAGCTGCACGCAAACGCCTTTCTCGCAGCAGAAGCGGCGCAATGTGCCAACTCCCAGGGAAAGTTCGGGGAGTATCACGACCTCCTTTTTGAAGAACAGGATATCTGGTCACCTCAGTCGGATCCTCTGCCACAGTTTCTCGATTATGCAAAGATTACGGGTGTTAACCTGGAGCAGTTTTCCAGGTGCCTTGAAAACCACGAAACCAGAAAGAGCGTTAAGGAAGATATGAAGGAAGGGGAGAAACTCAGGATCCGCTCCACCCCCACCTTCTTCATCAACAACGCAAGACTCGTCGGTCCAAGGAGCCTGGAAAGTTTCAAGAGAGAGATCGATGCCCAGCTTGGTGGAGGGGAAGGGGGAGGATAAGGCTGCATGGCCTTCCATCAAAAAAAGGGATGGCATCGCAACCCCATTCTTCTCGCGGCGGTCAGAATCCTTTTCGGCGTTTTTTTTATCTTCACAGGCCTGCTTAAAATGATTGAGCCGAGAGAAGAGCTTGAGGCCCTGATCGGGACTTATCAGATATTCCCGGAAGTTGTGATCCCCTATATCTCCCTAACCCTCCCATTGATAGAACTGGCTCTGGGAACTTTCCTCGCCCTCGGATTTCTGACCATACTTGCAGCCTGGTCCGGCGCACTGCTTCTGCTGGGGTTCACCCTGGCACTCGGTTATACAATAGCCATGGGAATCAATCTTGAGGACTGCGGCTGCTTCGGCTCCATCGGGCTTCAGCAGAGCGGTCCCGAGGCCTTCATCCGTAACATGATCCTGCTCGTCATTTATTCCCTGATTCTTTTTAATCCGGCCAGGACCTGGAGTCTCGACTCCTATCTCGAACGGAAATCACTGCTGGTATAAGGAAAGGATCCTGTCAATATCCAACTCAAAGGCACTGCATGGTGCATGTATGTCCCATGAGGTTAACACCTTAGGATGCAGTTCACCTATCATGCCAATAACGTGTTCCCCCGAATGTATCCACCCCATCCTTCCATTGATAAAGGAAGTATGGTTACCCGGTACCAGCCTGTAGTCCAATTGCAGATAGTACATAAGTGTATCAAGTATAGAATGGACTTCTGAGAAATTAGCAGTGTGATGCGAGATAAGGGCGGAACACCTGATCGTTGTTCTGGCTGACAGATTTTCCGATTCGTCATGTACTGCGGCCTCGCCTGCTTCAAAGATCCGGTGGGGATAGAAACTCTCACTGCTTGCCGATTCTGCCCTCAATAAAGATGGCAGGATCCAGTGCCTCAGCACCGAATAACTGTGTGACATTATATTATCCACCTCTATTACCTTCTCATTCTCAATGCACATCTTACTCATGTTATCTTCTTTTGAGGTTAAAATATTGGAAATTATTTCCTGAAATCCTGCTCCTACCAAATATCCCCTTATCCTGTCTGAAAACTTCTCAATCTCAGTAAGGGATCCAACCGTCATTTGCGAAGGCATAACAGGGTTAAAAGCACCGTAACCGCGGCTGATTGCAATATCCTCGCAGAGGTCAACATGATGCATAATATCATCCCTGTATGGAGGCGGGGTAACCAGAATTTTATCTCCCTCCCTTTTGACCCAATGACCATAACTATCAAGCAGAGCGGAGATTTCTTCCAAACTCAGTCTCTCGCCAATGACCCTCTCAGCGTCATACGCTGAAATAGCCAGATGTTCTCCGAATTCATGGGGGATAATCAGATCACGGCCAAATTCCGTATCATACGGATACCTTACATCAACCATATTTATATCAGCGCCCCTGTCATGAAGATTGACAGACAGGACGTTTAAGACTAATAACACAAGCCTCATATCTGTACCTGTAACTTCTATAAATAACTCGCTATCCCCTGCTTTTACTTCTCCAACCTCACTGCTGTTGATGACAGGCGGCAGCGAGAGAACACTCTCCCTGCTGTCAACCAGTATTGGATATTTTTGCATCCCTCTCAGTATATCCCTGTATGCCAGTCCCTTGGGGTGCTTCTCCAGTATTTCCTGCGGAGTCATCTCTTCTTCGAATCCGAGAGGCACAAAACGAATGTCCTCAGGCCCTATGGCTTTATAATGTACAGGAAAGGTAATCTTGGTAAGGTTGTATATGCCTATTGATATCCTTTTCCTCTTGCTTCCAAAGATCTCTGAAATCTTTTCCTGCGTCTGGATCATCTGGACCAGCATCTCATCATCTACTGTCATTCCGGAAGCGATAAATCCGCCTATATATGGGCGTATATCCCTCATCTCTCCGGATACTATTATCTCTCCGGACCTATCACCTTCCTCTGAGCAGAAAAACCCGTAGTCTCGCCATTCCCCTTTAAGCTTCCCCTTAATCTGTCTTGCGATCCCCTCGCAACACCACAGATCTGGCCTGTTGCTGTCACTCAATTCTATTTTCAGCTCATCAGATCCATGATCGTAACCCTTCAGCTCTCCCTTCACAAGCTGGAGATGAAGCTCAATGTCATCAAGAGAAAAAGATATGCCTGTAAGATTTTCAAGGTCTTTCTTTTTTATGCTTATAGTTGGCATCTTATACCCACTGTACCCGCTTGGTCCTGATCATATCCAGGTCACCGGAGAACAGGTCTCTTATATCATGAATCTCCAGGGCTACCATGGCCATCCTGTCGAGGCCGAGTCCCCATGCTATTACCGGGACATTAACTCCAAGAGGGATCGTGACCTCAGGCCTGAATATTCCTGCCCCGCCAAGCTCCATCCAGCCGAGTTTAGGGTGTTTCACATGAAGCTCGACTGACGGTTCTGTAAAGGGGAAATATGCAGGAAGGAATTCTATCTCCTTTGCCTTTGCAACCTCCAGCGCAAATAATTCAAGGAGGCCCAGCAGGGTGCGGAAATTTATATCTTCACCAATTACAATCCCCTCAATTTGAAAGAAGTCCTGTGCATGTGTTGCATCAACCTGCTCATACCTGAAACAACGCGCAATGGAAAAGTATTTACCTGGATTCTTCGGATTACCGGCAAGGGTCCTCGCTGATACAGCTGTCCCCTGACTGCGCAGCATTAGTCTTTTTGCCTTTTCTAAATCAAAGTGATACTTCCATCCGCGTGAACCTGTGTCACCTCCCGAGAGGTGTGCCTCTGAGACCCTTGTCTGAAACGGCTCTTCAATCTCTTTTGATAATCCTGGGTCCTTAATATAATAGACATCATGGATATCCCTTGCAGGATGGAACTGGGGCATATAAAGGGCGTCCATATTCCAGAATTCATTCTCAACCAGCCCGCCCCTCATCTCCTCAAAGCCCATTGCTACGAGCTTATATTTAACAGTATCAAGAAATTCCCTGTACGGATGCTTCCTGCCCGGTGTTATTCTTGGAGGAGGCAGGGAAATATTGTATTTCCTGAATGATTTTCCCTCCCATGAACCGTCTTTCAACATCTGAGGAGTCAATTGTGCTATCTCCTCAACAGGCATTCCCTTCTCCAGAACGGCTGCATGGATGCTGATACCTGCGTCAGTCAGTATGTATGAGCGAGTAACCCGTTCATTGACCCTGAAAATCCCCTTGGACTTACCCCTCTTCCTGTGCAAACCTTCAATAACTGCCTGTTCCTTTTCCGGAAGTTCAGCAAAATCAATCTCCCCGGCTTCTCTGACTATACTAATGAGCCGCTGAATCTCTTCAAACTCAGAAATCAATGACTCATTACCTATCTCCAGACGTCCGCCAGCTGCGATCCTGAGAATCCCCTTTTCTTTCATGAGACCAACTGCAGAACTGACCTCTGACGGCTCAATATCATCCCGCCCTTTAATATCTGCCATTGAATAGTCAGGATTTGCCTTGATTGATTCAAAGATACGAAGTTCAGGTATCTTCAGATCAAAATACCTGTCGCCTGTATCAGTCAGGACAACCGAACGCTCAACCGTCTCTGCTGTAACAGAGAGTATACCCTTAGCGAGCAGCCACCCTATTGCCATATCCTTCTGAGACTGCTCTATTGATGCCTCATTTATCAGGATATTATCGTCTACAGACTGTCCTGCCTTAAAAACAAACAGGATCTTTACCTCAAGGGGGTGAAGGCTTTCAACGATGCTTTTTAACTCTTCAGTTCCGCTACTCACCTATTCGCCTCTTCATTTCCTCTATTGTCTGCTTATAGTTCCGGGTACCAAAGATTCCTGATCCCGATACAAACATATCTGAACCGGCGGCGGCAATCTCTGCAATATTATCCAGTTTAATCCCGCCATCAACCTCCAGAAATGCCTTAGAGCCAATCTTATCAAGCATCCGCCTTGCCTCTCTTATCTTTTCCATTACCGATGGAATGAACTTCTGACCGCTGAAACCAGGATTTACAGACATAATGAGCATTAGGTCAATGTCTTCAAGGATACACTCAGCCATAACAAGCGGTGTTGAAGGATTCAATGACACACCTGCCTTCTTGCCAGCCTCCTTTATCTGCTGAATCGTCCTGTGCAAATGAGCGCATGCCTCAACATGTACAGTGATAATATCTGCACCTGCATCGGCAAATTCAGATATGAAGTCCTGAGGTCTCTCTATCATCAGATGCACATCAAGCGGTAATGATGTCGCCTTTTTAACAGCCTCTACTACAAATGGCCCTATGGTAATGTTAGGAACGAAATGCCCATCCATAACATCCACATGTATCCAGTCAGCTCCTGCATCCTCTACTTTCCTGAGTTCTTCACCAAGTATGGAAAAGTCAGCTGACAGGATTGAAGGCGCAATCTTGAACTCCCTCACGACAAAATCCTCCAAATCTTTCACTGATTGACGCTCCGGGTTGCCTGTCTCAGAGTCATAATATAAAAACATAAGACACCTTCAAAGTCAACGAAAATGACGGCTGTGAGGAAATGAAGTCATAGACTTTACTGCCGGATTAGTTATATAATTAACGCCGAAAAAGTGCGATAAGTAGTTCAAAAAAAACAAGATTAAAGAAACATGGGTTCGAGCATGCAATTCAAGAAGAAGTTCCTTATCGCAGGGTCACCATGGATTATTGGCGGCATCTTCCTGCTCGGTACAGTCATCAGGCTGTACGAACTTGATGTGAGGTCATTATGGCGTGATGAAGCATGGGTTGCCCTTCTGGCGTCATCGGACAATCTTTCATCAGCATTCTTCACTCAGTGGCCAATTCCCCCCTTCTTTATCTCTTCCATATATATATCTGTGCATTTATTTAAAAATAACGAATGGTTTCTCAGAATTATTCCAGCCTTGTTTGGTATAGGCGGTATGGTACTTCTGTATTATGGTGTACGAAATTGGCTGGGTAAATTTGAGGCGGCAGGTTCACTTATCCTGTTCTCATTTACGCCCGTCCTAATATCCTATTCAAGAGAATTAAAACAATATACCGGTGATATTTTCTTTGCTTTACTTTTAATCATATTAGCAGAGTATTTATTACAGAATATAAACAGGCTATTGCCATGGATTATGCTTGCTCTGTCCGGTTCCATCTCCTTATGGTTTTCCTTTCCCATGGTCTTCGTCCTGGCTGCCATTGGAATTATTACGCTTTGGTACACCATAAATCATATTACAAGCACAACCACAGATAACAGTATGGAGAAATACGGGCCATTATTGTATTGGATAACCGCTTTCATATTTATTATGCTCTCGTTCATAATGTTATATTTCATAATCATTCGCAATCAATTATCTGAAGGTCTGGAATCGTATTGGTCAGGGAGCTTTCCGGTGTTGTCAGGAATAGGTCCCTTCTTCAATTGGTTCATTCTATCTGTATGGAGCTTCTTTGTATATTACTGGAATGGCTATGCTGCCTTAGTAATACCTTTTTACATATTAGGGTTATGGGAATTATACGAGACTAAGAGGTTACGTATTTTATCATACTGGGGTACAATATTTGTTCTTTTACTGATCGCATCCTTTTTTCACAGGTATCCCTTTGTAGGTAATCGAACAATTCTTTTTACAGCACCTTTCTTCATAATCCTTTTTATGTGCGGGTTGAAATCAGCCTGGAGATTGTCAAAATCCAACTATATATGGAAGTTCATTGCCTGTATCGGCATCCTGCTTTTAGCAGTTCAGACAGCAGATGCGGCTGTATATTATAAAAAAGATAAAGGATATCTTTGGTATACCCAGATTCCGCGTAATCATAATATGAGGTCAGCGCTTCTTAAATTAATGGAAGTGCGAAAGGAAAATGAACCGCTTTACGTATATTACGGTGGAGATCTGGCGTTTGAATATTATTCAAAACATTATTTCAGGAATTCGTTCAATCCCGTTTATATTGGGAAAATGCACAGAGATAATTATTCTGCCTATATTCATGATATGAAACCATTAATCGAAGAAAAGAAGCCGTTTTGGTTGCTGGCTACGCATGTGGATGGGAATGAATTATCCTATATTGATGATGTAATCAGTACCCATTATAAATATATTGGTCAAATCTACAAGCAAAATGAGGGTGCCTTATTATTGTACTACTCAACTCATTGATAAGAAACGACGATAAATTTTCATTCTAAGATAACAGTTTGGCTTCAATAACGTATAAAATCTTACCATAAAAAATGAATAAAAAAGATATTACTGTACCTACAAGAGGAAAAGGTCTGTTGGAAATGTTTCTTTCAAATAAGAGGGCAAAAATGGCCAATCAGCTGATACCACGGGAATTAAGAGAAGGAAGATTACTGGATATTGGATGCGGCGCATATCCTTTTTTCCTGGAAAAAACAGAATTCAGGGAAAAAATTGGCCTGGATAAGACAGCGGGTAATTTAGCAGAAACTCCTTCTTTTTCGCTTGTAAACTTTGACATTGAGTCTGGTCATAACTTCCCGTTCAGAGACAGACATTTTGACGTAATTACAATGCTGGCAGTTATAGAACATATAAATCCTGAGAGGGTCGTAACGTTTATGAAAGAATGTTACAGGATTTTAAAAGACAAAGGATTGCTTATCATAACTACACCTGCGTCATGGACAGAAAGATTATTACAAACTATGGCAGCTGTCGGCCTCGTTAGTATAGAAGAATTAGAAGAACACAAGGATTCTTATGACCAGCCCAAATTACGAGTTATTTTAAATAATGGAGGTTTCGAAAAAGAAAATTTGAAAGTAGGATACTTTGAGTTTTACATGAATATATGGGCTGTTGCTGTAAAATAACGTCCTCCCTGTTATTTGTACCTTATCTTATATCTATTGACCCTACCCTATGTTTTCTGTCATAATTTTGGACAGTTCACAATGAAATACAGGGGTTATCATTGCTTCAATATAAATGCTACTGGTAGTGCATCGCCTTCTTGCATCCGGGTCTTATAGAGCGTAAACTGGGCATAATTTATTTTCGTAAAACATTCAGGAAAACAGACTTTGATAATTGGCATAGGGATTGACATTGTGGAAATTAACCGGATAAAAAAGAGTGAAGTAAAATGGGGACAGAGATTCCTTGAAAGGGTATTTACAGAAGGTGAGATTAAATATGCTATGCTTCATGTATCTCCCCATACGCGTCTTGCAGCACGATTTGCTGTAAAGGAGGCTATGTCAAAGGCGATGGGGACAGGTATCTCAAATGGAATCACCTGGAAGGATACAGAGGTAATCAGCACAGACAGCGGCAGGCCTGAAATACTACTGCATGGGAAGTTAAGGGAAAAAGCGGCATCTATGGGTGTTACGGGCATCCATGTAAGTATATCTCATGATGGAGATCATGCAGTTGCACAGGTAGTGCTGGAGGGATAATAAAGAAATGAGTGAAAAGCAATGAGTTGGAGAATTTGCGGGTGAACTGCCAATGTACATAGCTACTGCAAGTGAAATGAATAATATAGACCGGCGCTGCAGGGACGAGTATGGTATACCTACCCTGCTGCTCATGGAAAATGCGGCTTCAGGCGTAACAAAAACTATTGTTGAGATGCTCGGTTCAGTCAGGGGAAAACGGATCACAGTCATATGCGGAAGGGGTAATAACGGCGGGGATGGTCTCGCATCTGCAAGACAATTGCATATCCTGGGGGCGAGTGTCTCTGTCTATTTGCTCGGTGATATCGCAGACTTCAGGTCAGAACCAGCAATAAATCTGAATATCGCATTAAAGATGGGTATCGGGGTTTATGAAAAAGGTAAATACAGCACGAGGACACTGGGGTCGGCATTAAATCACAGCCATATGATTATAGATGCAATGATCGGCACCGGCCTGTCATCAGAAATAAGGGAAGAATATAAAGAGGTAATAGATCTTATAAATGCCTCAAAGAGACCCGTACTTGCGGTAGATATATCTACCGGAATCAATTCAGATACAGGTGAAGTCATGGGTACAGCAGTAAGGGCAACTGTAACTGTAACATTTGCCCTTCCAAAGAGGGGACATTTCCTTTATCCGGGATCTGACTATACAGGTAAACTGCTGGTATCTGATATATCCATTCCTGCAGAGGCTATCGGGAAAGAGGCTATTTACTTAGACCTTCTGACAGTGCATGACATGAAGGAAATAGTCCCGTCGCGTCATCCTGAAACGCATAAAGGAACAAACGGACACGCGCTTGTGATCGCCGGCTCCATTGGCAAAGGAGGGGCGGCGGCCATGACAGCCCTGGCATGTCTGCGGGCAGGAGCCGGGCTTCTTACACTGGCGGTTCCGAAGAGTGTTCAACCAATTGTCGCAGGAAAACTTACAGAGGTAATGACCCATCCACTTGCTGAGACAATCGAACAGACAATCTCCTCTGGAGCTGCAGAGGAAATAATCGCCCTCTCCAGTGATAAGGAAGTTGCAGCTATAGGACCAGGGCTCACGACCAACAAGGAGACTGTTTCTGCTATAAAGAAGGTAATAAGAGGAACCAGCATCCCAATAGTAATAGATGCAGATGCGATAAATGCACTTGCAGACAATACTGAACTGCTGAGGGAGAGAAGTTCTGCAACAATACTTACTCCTCATCCCGGAGAAATGGGCAGACTGACAGGGAAGAGTACGGCTGAGATACAGAAAGATCGTATAGGAACTGCCCGGGCGTTTGCGACTTTGCACGGAGTATACCTCGTCCTGAAAGGGGCACATACGGTTATTGCAGAACCCTCTGGAGCAGTGCATATTTCCCCTACCGGCAATCCGGGGATGGCAACCGGAGGTACCGGGGATGCACTGACAGGAATAATAACAGGTCTTATCGCACAAGGGCTTGATCCTGCAGACGCTGCAAGGCTTGGCGTATATATGCACGGCCTTGCAGGAGATATAGCCGCAAAAGAAACCGGAATGGTGGGAATGCTTGCGGGTGATCTTATAAAACGTATACCGTCGGCAATTAAACAGATAAGGGGAAGTGTCCCCGGGGAGCATACATGGCCACAGCCAAAGACATAATGACCAAAGAGGTCATAACAGTGACAACTGACCTGTCTATAGAAGGTCTTGCCCGCATCTTTACCAAGCATGACATCAGCGGGGCAGCGGTAGTAGATGAAGATGGCAAGCTGATTGGAATAGTGACAGAAAACGACCTGATAAAGATGGAACAGAGACTACATATTCCGACAGTAATCAACATCTTTGATGCAGTAATCTATCTTGGAAGTTCCAAGAGATTTGAAGAAGATATAAAGAGGATGGCAGCAACTAAGGTAGAGGATATTTACAGGAAAGAAGTAGTAACAATCACTGAGACTTCCACTATTGAGGAAATAGCCACAATAATGAGCGAAAAAAGCATCCACCACCTTCCGGTAGTTAAGAAGGGTAAGCTCGTTGGTATAGTGGGGAAAAAGGATATTGTCAAGGCAATCGCAAAAGTCGAGAGGTAAAATAAACGGGGAATCAGATAAAATAAATAGCCGCTGTCCCTGTTTAATTAAGACAACGGGTGTTAAAGAGACAATAGCGATTGGGAGGAGGCTGGGCAGGCTTCTGACACCCGGCGATGTAATATGCCTGACTGGAGAACTTGGGGCCGGTAAGACATGTCTCGTGAAAGGCATCGCAGACGGGCTGGGTATAAAAGAAACACGCATTACAAGCCCGACATTCATCATTGTTAATGAGTATTCCGGGAGGATACCGCTTTATCACATTGACCTTTACAGAATTGGTATCATCGAAGACCTGAGAGACATCGGGATAGAAGAAATCATGTTCGGTAACGGTGTTACGGCAATTGAATGGGCAGAAAGAATAATGGACAAACTGCCGGACGAGAGGCTGGATATAACAATGACCTGGGTAGATGATAAGACGCGTACTATTAATATAAATGCGTTTGGACATCATCACAGGGAAATATTAAATAAACTTATGTATAAGCAATAATATTTTTTCGGCTTGTCATGCTGAACTTGTTTCAGCATCTGTTGAGTTTATGAAACAGGCCGGCTATGACATGGACTTCATTTATGGCAATATTTACTATGCCTGCATCAAGAATAAGAAAGAGTCTCGGGCATGAATCGTAATAACGATGTCCTTGATATAATAACAGATGTCCGGGAATACCTGTTTTCGTTAAAGGAGACTGGCGTGGATGAGATTGGTATAACAGAGGAGGTCCCAGAACAAAATAAGAAACTTCAGCGACTTGAAAAACTTCGCGAAGAAATAGGAGATTGCCAGAGATGCAAACTCTCTAAAAACAGGAAAAACATCGTATTCGGAACAGGCAATCCCGATGCACGATTAATGTTTGTTGGCGAGGGCCCCGGGCAGGAAGAAGACAGGCAGGGTAAACCCTTTGTAGGAAGGGCAGGGGTGCTGCTTACAAAAATGATCACAGCTATGGGGCTTTCACGGGATAACGTATACATAGCTAATGTGATAAAATGCAGGCCGCCTGATAACAGGAATCCGGAAGAGGATGAGATCAAGGCGTGTAAACCATTCTTATATGAGCAGATTGGATTAATAAAGCCTGTGATAGTCTGTGCACTTGGGACATTCGCAGCACAGACTCTGCTTGATTCCGTGACGAGGATAAGTGACCTCAGGGGAAGGATTCATGAAAAAGGTGAATACAAAATAGCAGCAACTTTCCATCCGGCTTATCTCCTCAGAAATCCAGATGAAAAACGCCGTGCATGGGAAGACCTGCAGCTTGTCATGAGAGAACTGGGACTGGATAAAGATATTGCCGGGGGATGAACTTCCGCGTTACGTACTTATGGAGCAAGGGGAATATAATATGAAGCAGGTTTGGGCGCCGTGGAGGCTGACTTATATCCTGGAAGGAAACACTGAAGAGTGTATATTCTGCGTAAAGCCCAGGGAAGATACGGACAGAGACAACCTGATCCTCCATAGAGGAGAACACTCCTTTGTTATCATGAACCTTTACCCATATGGTAACGGTCATCTGATGATAGTACCGTATGAACACGCAAATGAACTAAACGGGCTGTCAGATGTCACACTGCTCAGTCTGATGCTGCTCACGAGAAAGACAGAGAATGTCCTCAGGAAGGTTCTCCAGGCGCAGGGTTTCAATATAGGGATAAATATCGGCAAAGTTGCAGGGGCCGGAATTGATGATCATCTGCATATTCACATTGTGCCGAGATGGGCAGGAGACACGAATTTCATGCCAGTGCTTGCAGAAACAAAGGTTATTCCTCAACATATCCGGGCTACATATGACCTCCTCCTGCCATTCTTCAGGGAAGAATCGTCATGAGCCACAGGCTTATCAGCAGGAAGGAAGGTGGCAGATGCTGCGTATCATTATTGCTCTTATTATCGTAATCATACTCGCTGTAATGGCAATGGCCAATAAGGAGCTTGTACAGATCAGCTACATACTGGGATCTACATCACCATTGCCTCTATACCTCATCCTGATATTAACATTTATCATCAGCGGATTAGTGTTTACCCTCATCCTGTTACCCTCATGGATGCATGACAAGATGGAGATAAGACGCCTCCGGCGCCGTATTAAGGATCTGGAAGAGACAAGGCGTTGAGATAATATCAGATGGCAAAACAGGATCAGTTAACCCCACTCTTACGACAGTACCAGGAAATCAAAAGAAACCACACGGACGCAATATTATTCTTCAGGATGGGTGACTTTTATGAAATGTTTTTTGATGATGCCGTCACCGCATCAAGAATACTTGAGATAACACTCACCTCACGGGACAAACGAAACGATAATCCCATCCCTATGTGCGGTATCCCGTATCACGCAGTGGACTCATACCTTCCGAAGCTTATAAGGTCCGGACACAAAGTGGCCATCTGTGAACAGGTAGAAGACCCGGCAACTGCAAAGGGGATAGTAAGGCGTGAGGTAATTCGTGTTGTCAGCCCCGGAACAGTCCTTGACGGAAACCTGCTTGAGTCAAGTGAAAATAATTACATCGCATCTGTATATCCTGGAAGTGACAACTCCGGACTTGCATTTGTCGACATCTCTACAGGGGATTTCTATATTGCGGAGATAGATTCACCGGGGCTCACAAAGGATGACCGGCATCCAGTCCGTCATCCTGAAATTATTTCAGGCTCTCAAACTTTTCCGATTCAGGAGATCCCGAAACAAGTTCAGTATGGCAGGGGAAATGACGGCAAAGACGAGATGGAATCTGTATTTTCGAGTGAAATATCCCGTATCGCCCCAAAAGAGCTAATTGTTCCGCAGGGTCTCGACTGCTCACGATTTCTAAACAGAAGTCAACTTCAGACGATCTGTATCAATACCTTACCCGCAGAAATGTTCGAAATTAACAGGGCTTCATCAGTATTCCGTGAACATATAAGAGAAAGACCGGATGATTCAGTAATTATTGACAGACACAGCCCTGCTATAAGCGCTGCCGGCGCCCTCCTCGCCTATCTTTCTGAAACCCAGAAGACCTCACTGGGAAACATCAACAATGTAAAGGTCTGGAGTCACGGTCAGTACATGACTGTAGACGACCAGGTACAGCGAACGCTTGAGCTCGTCAGGTCATCACAGACCGGCAGGCGCAAGGGTACCCTGTTTCACCTGCTGGATAAAACCATGACACCTATGGGAGGGAGACTCCTTAGGCAATGGATACTCAATCCGCTCATGAATAGTGATGAGATTGTAGAAAGGCAGGATGCGATTGAAGAACTGAGGAATAATTTCACACTCAGATACAAATTACGTGAACTATTAAGCAATATACATGATATGGAGCGTATTATCAGCAGGATTACACTCAAGGCAGCAAATGCCCGGGACCTCGCATCTCTTAATCAATGTCTCGGGATCATACCTGAACTGAAAGGGCTCCTTTCCGGTTGTTCGAATTTTTTCATCAGCAATGCAGTAAACATGATTAACAACACCGGGGAAGTAAGGAAACTGATCACTGACGCCATCGCAGAATCCCCGCCGCTGTCAATTACAGACGGAGGAATTATCAGAGACGGCTTTAACCCAGACCTCGACAAACTTCGTGAAATAAGCCGTGAGGGGAAGGGGTGGATTGCAGGGCTTGAGGCAAAGGAACGTCAGAGAACAGGTATAGACTCAATTAAAATCCGCTATAACAGGGTCTTCGGATATTACATAGAAGTGACTAAGACAAAACTTCATAATGTTCCGCAGGACTATATTAGAAAGCAGACCCTGGCAGGGGCTGAACGTTTTATCACACCAGAACTCAAGGAATATGAAGAAACAGTACTTGGAGCTGATGTGAAGATAAAGAGGCTTGAACATCAGCTTTTTGAAGAAATTAGAGAAACAGCGGCGAGGGATGTCGGGAAAATACAGGGGAGCGCCAGGGGAATTGCCGGGATTGATGTAATAGCTGCGCTGGCAGAGGCTGCCCACTCGTATAATTATGTACGGCCGGTTGTAAATCACAGTCTCGCTGTAAAGATAAAAGACGGCAGACATCCGGTAATCGAACAGATGGGCCTCGGTGAACGCTTTGTCCCCAATGACATTGAACTTGATTGTGAAAAAAACAGATTGATGATACTGACCGGACCCAACATGGCAGGTAAATCAACTTACATGCGGCAGGTGGCGATCATTGTTTTAATGGCCCAGACTGGAAGTTTTGTCCCTGCAAGTGAAGCACGGTTAGGCATAGTTGACCGCATATTCACACGGATCGGCGCGTCAGACGACATCAGTGAGGGGCGCAGTACATTTATGGTTGAGATGGAGGAAACTGCAGACATACTGCGCTATGCCACTCACAGGAGCCTTATCCTGCTTGATGAAATAGGCCGCGGGACCAGCACGTTCGACGGCATAAGCATAGCATGGGCTTCCGCTGAATTTATAAACAGGAAGCTTAAGGCAAAGACATTGTTCGCAACTCATTACCACGAACTGACAGAACTTGCCCTGACCACTGAAGGGATATTCAACTCGCACATGGTTGTACGAGAATGGAACGATGAGGTAATCTTTCTTCGAAAGGTCATGCATGGAACGGCAGATAAAAGCTACGGGATCCAGGTAGCGAGACTTGCAGGCATTCCTGCAGAGGTTATTAACAGGTCAAAAGAGGTGCTTGCCAACCTTGAAAAAGAGGAACTTGACGGATCAGGTATGCCGAAACTGGCGCACTCTGATAAAGACAAAAAAAAACCTGCGTCTCAGACAGATATTTTCAATACTCCGGATGAAACACACCCGGTTCTGTCTGCACTCAGAGATATCGATATCATGAACATGACCCCCATACAGGCACTAACCAAACTTGATGAACTTAAAAGAAAGATAAGCAGTTAGCGTTCCAGGTTGATATGATCATCAGGTATTGCTGTCCTCTTGTTTTCTGATAAAACGAAAATATGTAAATTTCTGCTTACCGGCCGCCGGAGTAATATGCACTTCGTTCTCCACCTCGACTAAACCGAAGCCATCTCCCAACTCCGCCAGAAGTTTATCAGCATCATATTGTACTATATCGAGACCGCTGCATTTTGTCGGCCCATTGATTGCAAATGCGGCAATAATGAGATGTCCACCCGGATTCAGAACACGTTTCAATACGCTTACGTAATTACTTCTATCCGCTTTTTCTGTCAGAAAATGAAACACTGCCCGATCATGCCAGAGAGAAAACCGGTGCTTTGGTTTGAAATATATTATGTCGTTTTCAACCCATTCAATTCTGTTTGCGTTGTCTCCCAGCCTTTCCCTGGCAAAGGCAAGAGCTTTCGAAGAAACATCTAAAACTGTAACACCAGTATATCCTTCATCGCAGAGGCAATCCACCAGGGTTGAAGCACCTCCACCAACATCAATAATCGGGGCATCAAGCGCCACTTGAGTGTTATGAATAAACCTCAATGACAGAGCTGGTTTTTTTTGGTACCAACTCACTTCCATTGGCGATTTATTTTTATAGACATCTTCCCAATGCTTTCTTCTGTCAGACATATTACGATAAATGAATAGTTCTTCCTCAGTCTTTACGCATCAATTTTCCCATGTCATGCCAGAGCGAGTTGACTATGTTAATCGTAGCCGGTAAATCCGTATCTATTTCTGCTCTTGCCTTTTTCAACGTAGCCTGAAACTGTTCAACAGCCTTCTTATCTTTCTCAGGTACTGTTACCCTGGCTTCGTCAAACATTTTGTTGAGGAAGTCCATTTCATTCCTCGCGGAAGCAATATTATTTGCGCGTAATTCAATATGCACTCTCAAAAGATGGCTCCTGAAATTGGCCAATGCGGCGCTAAACTCAATACGCTGCAACTGCTGCTTCGTCTCTTTACTGACCTTTTCGATACCTTCAGACTGTTTTCTGGAAGACTCTTCTGTAGTCTCCTTCTGTTTTATCATCGCCTCATTAGTAACAGATACCCCCTTTTCGAGGGATGATACCCTGACAGCAATTGAATTGACGGTCTTTATTACTTTAGCTGCCTCTGCATCAGGAAGCAATTGCGCCATGTTTCTTGCCTCCTCCTCACTTTTCATAAATTCTTCCATTTTCTCCATTCTCTGTTTCATATCCTGAACATCAGATCTCAAACCTGCTGTCTCGTTCCGGACGAGAACAGGTATACCGAAGTAGCCTGCCCCTGCAGTAATCACCATCAGGACAACTATAACAATGACAATATTTTTCATAATATGTTTCCTCCATTATTAACCTGCTAATTCCCTGTATCTATCAGAAGGGTTCCAGGTTTAATACTAATTATATTTCTAAATCTATCTCTGTAATTTAACAATAATAAATCATGAAGGAATTCGAATGTGTTGCAATTATACCGGATTTTGTTTATAGTTGACAAGAGGTTATAGTTATTGGGGGGGGTATGAAAAATATCTTTACAATGATATTAGCCGGCGGCAGGGGAGAAAGACTGCACCCTCTGACTGCTGACAATGCCAAACCAGCTGTTCCATTTGGAGGCAAATACAGGATCATAGATGTTACCCTGAGTAATGCGGTAAACTCAGGCCTTAGAAAGATAGCTGTTCTTGTCCAGTATAAATCCCTGTCCCTGGATAAGCATATACGGAGTGGATGGAATATACTGAGCAGTTTTCTTGATGAATATATAATTACAATACCTCCCCAGCAGCGCGTAAGTCAGGATTGGTACAGGGGAACCGCCGACGCCATTTACCAGAATTTCTATGTAATTGAAAATGAGAATCCGGAACACCTTCTTGTGCTTTCAGGTGATCATATTTACAAGATGGATTATATGGAGATGTATAAATTCCATAAGGATAATAATGCGGATGCCACTGTAGCTGTAATAGAATATGACAGAAAAATGGCGTCCAGTTTCGGCATACTTGAAGTAGACGAAGACTACCGGATTATCGGTTTCCAGGAAAAACCTAAGAATCCCAAGACCATACCAGGCAATCCTGATCTGTCTCTGTGCTCCATGGGGGTCTATCTTTTTAATACAGAGGCACTTTTCTCTAATCTTGAGGCTGATTCAAAGGAAGATACCGCTCACGACTTCGGCAAAAACATTATTCCGAGGATGATTAAATCAAACAACGTCTATGCATATAACTTTAAAGACTTGAATAAAAAGGAGGCAAAGTACTGGAGGGACATAGGCACCATAGACGCGTACTGGGAGGCAAACATAGAGCTTACGTCAGTCGACCCTGTATTTAATTTTTATGATAAAGAATGGCCCATGAGGACATGTCAGGGACAGCACCCTCCTGCAAAATTTGTCTTTGCACAGGAAGAAGAAGGTGGGCGGCTCGGGATCGCAATGGATTCTATTGTCTGCGGAGGGGTTATTATAAGCGGCGGACGTGTTCAAAATTCAGTAATATCTTCTAATGTAAGAATAAACAGTTATGCTGACGTCAGACAATCGGTAATCCTGGAGAATGCAGACATTGGCAGGTTCTGCAAGATCAATAAGGCAATCATTGGAAAGGATGTCAGTATCCCTCCCAGGACAGTAATTGGACACGACTTAGAAGAAGATAAAAAACGTTTTTTTGTTTCTGAATCTGGTGTTGTAGTAGTCACAAGAGACATGAAATTCGTTTAACTGCCTGCAACTTTGCTTGAAACTCTCCCTGCCCAGTGCCCTTATATATATAATAACAGGAAATTTTTCAAGACAGCCGTCTATAACATCAAGAAATTCCTTTCTCAGCTCCGTGATACTTTTAAATTCATATGGGTCATGGTAAGCATGATGGTATATGGATTCATCGCTTACCACTGCCATTTCATCCCTCATACCCCGAAGGCTGCTGGCCTTTCTCCCTGTTGCCTTAAGAATATTTATACATTGTCTGAATACAAATGGTTCCATTATCTTGCAGAAATATGATTGTCTCTGCCAGGTCAGTCAATCCGGCGATTTTATCAAAATTTTTAAATGGCGAAATTCAGCAGCTATTAGATATTATCGTATTGGCAGCAGTACTTCAATAGAAAAAGCATTTGATAATAAGGATCAATTAACGTATAGTAATAATAATCTATCCGGCACGTGGTAAACCAGCACTATTTTATACAGTGACATCAATCGTAATTATTACAGATCTGGATGGTACTTTGCTGCATCCTCAAAATTATTCCTTTGATGATGCAATTCCGGCACTCGAATCCGTAAAAACACGGAAATACCCTCTTATATTATGCTCCAGTAAGACCGGTGCTGAGATTCACAAATACCGTATGCTCATGGGTAACAGGGATCCTTTTATTACTGAAAACGGCGGAGGCATTTTTATTCCTGATGGTTATTTCAAATATCCCGTAAAAGGTGAATTAAAAGATGATTACTGGATTATCACACTTGGCGAATCATATAGTCATATTAGAAGTATATTTAACGGCATACGGCAGAGAACCGGTATACGAGTAAAAGGGTTCGGTGACATGAGTCCCGAAGAAGTCGCAGTACTTACAGGTCTTCCAATTTCGGAGGCCATACTGTCAAAGGAAAGAGACTTCGATGAACCATTCTTGTTTGAAGATGGGGAAGACCGTATTTCTGAGTTTATTGATGCAATAGAAAAGTCAGGACTACACTGGACACAAGGGAGGTTTTATCACATCCTTGGTGATAGCAACAAAGGAAAGGCCGTTAAGATACTCATGGATTATTATAAAAGAGCGCCTGGACGGGTCGTTACAATCGGTCTTGGCGACAGTTTCAATGATCTTCCGCTTTTGCAGGCTGTAGACTATCCGGTTCTGGTCCAAAAGGAGGATGGAAGTTATGAAGAGAAAATAAATCTTCATAACCTCATAAGGGCAGATGGTATTGGACCTGCTGGATGGAACAGAGAAGTTATGAAACTGATAATGAGAGTGAATGAATAACAGAGAAAATATTATAAGCATATATGATTCAGCACTGAAATCAGTGGACTCCTGCGATTCTGTCCTCAAGACCATAACACTGCGTAACAATGAAATACTTATCTATGGACAGGATGCATATGATACAGGAAACTTCAGTAAGATAATTGTTGTCGGGGCAGGCAAGGCTACAGCGCCTATGGCTCAGGCAGTAGAAGGTGTATTCGGGGATCGCATTAATGACGGCATAATCATAGTAAAATACGGACATACAAGACCGCTTCGATGGATAAGGCAGATTGAGGCATCGCATCCTCTTCCTGATGCTGCCGGTCTAAAAGGAACAGAGGGTATTATAGAAATCATAAAGAAGGCGGACGCTGGGACACTTGTGATATGCCTTCTATCCGGCGGGGCGTCAGCCCTTCTTGTTTCACCGGCAGGTGATATTACACTCGACGACAAGAAGCATGTGACAAACCTGCTGCTAAAAGCCGGGGCTAATATAAATGAATTAAATGCAGTGAGAAAGCATATCTCAGGAGTTAAAGGAGGGCGGCTTGCAGAGATGGTTTATCCTGCTTCAATGTTGACATTGATACTTTCTGACGTAATTGGCGACAGGTTGGATGTTATAGCTTCCGGACCGACTGTTCCTGACAGTACAACCTTTCGTGATGCAATGAATGTAATAACTAAATATGAGCTGGAAGGTAAACTGCCTGATAGTGTGTCCAGATATATCGCAAAGGGGTTGCAGGGAGAAATAGATGAAACACCAAAACAGGACAAGCCCTTTTTCGGGAATGTAAGAAATTTTATTGTTGGAAATATTAGTCAGGCCTTAAGTGCAGCAGAGAAGAAGGCAGGACTCCTCGGATATAAAACGGAAATAATAACATCGGATTTACAGGGAAATGTCAGGGAAGCCGCACGATATTTGGCCGAAAAGGCGATCTCAGCAAGAGAATCCTTAGAGATTGGAAGCAGGCCGTTTTGTCTGCTCTCCGGAGGTGAGACTACTGTGTCGGTAAGTGGTAATGGGACAGGCGGCAGAAATCAGGAACTGGCCCTTGCCTTTGCAGCAGAAATAGAAGGTAAAAAAGGTATAACCATGCTTTCTGCTGGTACAGACGGGACTGACGGCCCTACTGATGCTGCCGGGGCAATAGTTGATGGAGAAACCTCAATGCTTGCATTGAAATACAGGATTGATCCAGTAGAATATCTCAGGAACAATGACTCGTATAATTTTTTTAAAAAGCTTGATTCCCTTTCAGGTATGAATCATCATCTGATAACAGGTCCTACATGGACTAATGTCATGGACATGCAGATCATAATTGCAGAGGAAGGTGATAAGTAGATGGAGAATACAGACATCCTCGTTGGAATCGCAAGTTATAATAATGCGAAAACAATCGGACACGTTGTCAGGGCCGTTGATGCAGGCCTGGCAAAATATTTTCCGGATAAGCGGGCGCTCATCGTAAATTCAGACGGAGGCTCTAAAGACGGCACACCTGATATTGTGAGATCAGCCACACACGATCATGCTGCAATATTCTTATCTCATCCTGTTTATCCTATTCACAGGATCAGTATGCCGTATGACGGTATACCCGGGAAAGGAAGCGCCTTCAGGGCCTTGTTTCGAAAGGCTGTTGATATGAATGCTGAGGCATGCTGTGTGGTAGATGCGGATTTGAGGAGCATAACACCTGAGTGGATAGAACTTCTTTTGTCACCGGTTATTCAAAAGGGATTTGACTTTGTCGCCCCCTTCTACAGCAGGCACAAGTTTGACGGGACTATTACTAACTCAATCGTATACCCTTTGACAAGGACTCTATATGGCAGGAGGGTCAGGCAGCCTATTGGAGGGGAGTTTGGATTCTCCGGGAAAATGGCTGAGTTCTATGTTTCTCAGGATGTGTGGGAAAGCCATGTTGCCCGCTTTGGTGTTGATATATGGATGACTACTGAGGCTATTGCCAATGACTTCAAGGTATGTCAGACCTTCCTGGGGGCAAAGATTCATGACCCCAAAGATCCGGGGTCAGACCTCGCAGACATGCTGCTGCAGGTTGTTGCTACCCTGTTTAATCTGACAGAGAAGCACTATGATAAATGGAAGGATGAAAAAGGCTCGTCAGACGTCCCCACTTTTGGCTTCAGATATCATGTGGGTCTTGAATCTGTCAAGGTAAATCCTGAAAAGATGCTCGATATATTCAGGGGAGGGCTGAAGGACCTGCGAAACATATGGCTTGAAATAATGGGACCCGGGGATCTCGGTGAGATAGAAACTCTCGGAAAACTTCCAATCGGGGCATTTCGTTTCCCTGCCGGATTGTGGGCTAATGTTGTTTATGACTATGTTGTTGCTTATCACAAAAAGGTGATGTCTCCGGAACATCTTATACGGTCTCTTGTCCCGTTATATCTTGGAAAGACCGCGTCATTTGTTATTGAAGCGGAAAATATGGAACAGGATGGTGCGGAGGCAGAGATAGAGAAGCTTTGTCTGGAGTTTGAAAATAAAAAGGACTATCTTATAAATAATTGGAAATAAGGGGGTGGTATTATGGATAACTTTATGAATCTATTATTAGAGCCGATCAGGGAATTTGGCTGGACAATATTTCAGTTCATTCCAAATCTGATTGCAATGCTGATAATTTTTATTGCCGGTTTCTTCTTCTCCCGCCTTATTAAACTTTTTTTTCTGCGGGTCTTTAAGGTTATAAACTTCGACAAATGGTGCGACAAGGCTGGTTTGACTGCCATTATAAGAAAAGGTGATGTCTGGTCAAGACCATCCGAAGTATTCGGCGGTATTATCTATTGGTTTCTTATTATACTTTTTCTGATGATAGGATTAAACGCCCTCCGGCTGCAGACTATTGACAACCTGATAACTCAATTCTTTCTCTATATACCACGTGCATTCTCTGCTATTGTTATTCTTATTGCAGGATACATTTTTGCCGGATTTATCAGCAGGGCTGTATTGATTACTGCAGTAAACAGCGGTTATCACTATGCCAAGATGCTTGCCGAGGCAGTACGGCTTCTGCTTATTGTCCTTATACTTGCCATGGCGCTTGAACAACTCCGGATAGCGCCTGGAATAGTGATAGCAGCCTTTTCCATAGTCTTTGGCGGCATCATTCTTGCCCTTTCAATAGCATTCGGCATAGGGGGAATTGATGCAGCTAAAAGGATAATAGACAGCAGTGAACCGGAGCCGAAAGATGAAAAGAAAAATGAAAAAGAAAGAGAAGCTGAATATTTATAGGAGGTAACATATGGCAGACTTCTATCAAACAGATTTAATTATAACATTACACAGGCTTGGTAATCCTGGTCTTGAAAGGGTTGAGTCTGAACTTATTGAGTATACAAAACAGAGGCCTATAGCGCTGGTACTACCTGCCCTTGTTACAGAGTTTGATGGAGAGGCAATAAAAGGAATCATTGCGGAATTAAAAAAAGTCAGATATCTCCGTGAGATCATCCTGACCCTTGGCAGGGCGAATGACAAGGAATTCAAGTACGTCAAAGAATTCATGTCCCAGCTGCCCTGTGAAGTAAAGATTATTCATAACGAAGGTAAAAGGATTGAGGAGATATATAAAACCCTGGACCGCAACAACGTATGGCCGGGAGAAGACGGAAAGGGCCGTTCTGCCTGGATAGCCTATGGTTATGTTATAGCTAATGCACAGTCTGAGGTTATTACACTGCATGACTGTGATATCGTCACCTACAACAGGGAGATGCTTGCCAGGTTGTGCTATCCTGTTGCAAACCCAAATATTGATGTGGTGTTTTGCAAAGGCTACTACAGCAGAATAACTGATAAAATGCACGGCAGGGTAACTCGGCTGCTAATAACTCCTCTGATACGGGCATTGCAAAAACTCGTGGGACCAAATCCATTCCTTATGTTCCTGGACAGCTTCAGGTATCCGCTCGCAGGAGAATTTGCGATGATAACTGATATGGCGAGGACTAACAGGATACCATGGGACTGGGGTCTTGAGGTCGGTGTGTTGTCTGAGGTCTTCAGGAATTATTCTCCACGCCGGGTCTGCCAGGTTGATATAGCTGACAACTATGAGCACAAGCATCAGGTACTCTCTGCGGATGATGCACAAAAAGGCTTGATGAGGATGTCGGTAGACATCTGCAAGTCAATATTCAGATTCCTTGCTGCCGAGGGAATTGTGCTTTCGGACAGTTTCTTCAAGTCGCTTCAGGTTGCATATATAAGACTTGCCGAGGACACCATGGTCAAATACGAGGCAGATGCTGCAATTAACGGGCTTAAATTTGACAGGCATGCAGAGGCAAGCGCTGCAGAGGCATTTTCAAATGCCATAAAGATAGCAGCTGATACCTATTCAGAAAACCCAATGGCCGCCCCGCTTATCCCAAACTGGAACAGAGTCACTTCCGCCATACCCGGTATCCTTAACATGCTGAAGCAGGCTGTGGATGAAGACAATAAGTGATACAGATAAACCTGTTGAAATTCTCCAAGCATCCTGCTAAAATCAGACTTTGCTAAAAAAGCCGAAAGGGTTAAATGGGCATTCAGCAAAGCAGTTAGGAAATTTGTGCTCAAAAATGCCAGGGTGCAGGGAAGGGCAAAAAATTTGAGTTGAGGCGTACTTACCCGTACGCTGAAGATCAAATTAAATGTCCTGACGCCGCAAATTGGCATTAAACAAGGCAGCTAAGTGTAATTTGTGTTCAAAAATGCCCAGGTGCAAGGAAGGACATGTAATTTGGACCGTAGACGTACTTCCCGTACGTTGAGGGCAAAATTATATGTCCTGACGCCGCAGATCGGCATAGTATAGCAAGGAGTTTTTGCTCAAAAATGTCCAGTTGCAAGGAAGGAAGATAAATTTGGGCCGTAGGCGTACTTCCTGTACGCTGAGGTACAAATTTATATTCCTGACGCCGCAAATGGGCATTAAACAAGGCAGCTAAGTGTAATTTGTGTTCAAAAATGCCCAGGTGCAAGGAAGGACATGTAATTTGGACCGTAGACGTACTTCCCGTACGTTGAGGGCCAAATTACATGTCCTGACGCCGCAGATGGGCGTTTTTCAACACAAATTATGGTCCCATCGTCTAGTGGTCCAGGACGCTGGCCTCTCACGCCGGTAACACGGGTTCGAATCCCGTTGGGATCACCAATAAACTTCCTATTGACGAACTCGCCGTATTGAAGTAATAATAAATAGCTCTTAGGTTTATCCTCTTATTTGTTAAAGAGAGCCGCGCGCTTATTATTATTGGCAACAAAAAGTGTCACCCCTTATTTATAATTTTCTAAAAGAAAGGGGGTGGGAGACACAAGGTTCTAAGTTGTTAGCGTGGTTACAGGGTGATGTCAATCAATTTAACAAGGAGGAGGAAAATGATGACTAAAGAGACAAAATTATCCGCTTTCATTCTTGCCGCAGTTTTTTTCTTTGTAACAGGCATGGCCGTTTTTTCTGCTGAAAGTTGGGCAGCGGCAGATACTTCAAAAGGTAAACGTATCTATATGGCAAATTGTTCGACCTGTCATGGTGATAAGGGTGATGGCAATGGAATGGCAGCATCGGCCCTGAACCCTAAACCAAGAAACTTTACAGACCAAAAGGAAATGAAAGATATAGACGATAAAAGGATGCACAAGTCGATTGCCGAGGGAAGACCCGGGACATCCATGATGGCATGGAAGGGGACGTTAAAGCCCGCAGATATTGACGATGTGACGGCCTATATCAGGACACTCATGAAAAAGTAGTCATTTTAAATTGCCTGCGGTTTAATAAGGCTATTATCCAGGGTGATCTCCCGCTCTCTTTATCCAGGGCGGCAGATCACCCAGCCTTTCCAAGCATGGCAATCTATTTTTATGAAAAATCTTTCCAGAACGGTTGCCTTATCTCAATGCCCGGACTATCAGAGGGGTAATGTTGAAAAATCTATCAGCAACCTCCTTGATCTCCTGGGCGGAGCAGGACAATTTGTATCAAAAGACGACCGGGTACTGATAAAACCCAACCTTCTCAAAGGCTCTCTGCCGGGAGAGTGCATAACAACCCACCCTGCTATTGTCGAGGCTGTGGTGAGGATGGTCATAGATCACGGCGGCCGGCCATCTATCGGTGATAGTCCTGCATTCGGAGATCTGCCATCTGTGGCAAAGTCCACCGGCATGGCAGCAATCTGCAAGAGATACGATATCCTGCTCAAACCATTTAATTCTCCGGTAGCTGTAAAGGTATCAGATCCTTTTGTAAAGACTCTCCACATTGATAAGGCTGTCCTTGATGCTGACAAGATAATAAATATTCCAAAGTTAAAGACTCATGTTCAGGTTGGATTCAGCGGTGCAGTAAAAAACCTGTTTGGATGTCTTAGTGGAAAGAAGAAGGTACTGTGGCATTTTAAGGCCGGGGATAAGGATCACAGGTTCGGCAGGATGCTTCTTGAGATTTATAATACAGTCAGCCCTGCCCTGCATATTGTTGATGCCGTTATTGCTCTGGAGGGTGATGGACCTGCAAGAGGGGACCCTAAACAGGTTGGACTGATCGCCGCATCAGTTGACGCCCTGTCGCTGGACAGGGTACTGTGCGGGATTGTCGCTCTGCCGGTGTCGTCCTCAGAAGTATTTGGAGCGCTCAAGTCACATTACGGCATCTCAATAAACATGGGAGAAGTTACATTGAGAGGCGACCAGTTGAAAATCTTTATGGGAACGCCATTTGTATTACCGGAGATGATACCGATTCGTTTCAGCCTTTACAGAATAACCGGAAGCATAATAAAACACTTCCGGATCAGGGCCGCAGCGAAGATGAAACAATCGTAGAGTGGTTATAACCAGACCTGCTATGGATTTTCTGCTATCTCCTTCAATACCCCCTCCATGAATGTCCTGATCTCTGTCAGATTATCCTCTGTGTCTGCCTCAAATCGCAATACCAATACCGGCTGGGTGTTTGATGCCCGGATAAGTCCCCAACCATGTTCAAAGATTACGCGTACGCCATCAACCGTAATGACGTCTTTTATCTTCAGCGGTTTTACGGAAGATGGTATCTGGCCTGATGACAATGTCTCCTGGATCTTGTCCACGACATCGAACTTCTCTTCATCCGGACATGCAACCCTTATCTCGGGCGTGGTATATGTCCTGGCAACATTGTCAAGCAGAAAACTGACACCCGTTTTACTCCCCTTCACCCTCTCCCTCTTTAATATCTCGACCAGCCTGCATGTCGCATAAATAGCATCATCATATCCATAGAAACGGTCAGCAAAGAATATATGTCCGCTTACCTCTCCTCCAAGCACAGCCTCTGCATCCTTCATCTTGGCTTTAATAAGTGAATGTCCAGCCTTCCACATAATCGGTTCACCGCCCGCCTTCTCTATCTCATCATATAAGACCTGGGATGCTTTAACTTCAGAAACTATTGGAGCACCAGGCCACTCCTTCAATATATCTTTCGCATATATGGTCATCAGCCTGTCACCCCAGATGATACATCCATTCTCATCTACCACACCAATCCTGTCAGCATCACCATCATAAGCTACCCCGAAGTCAGCGCCTTTCTCTTTAACTGTCTTAATCAAGTCAGCAAGGTTTTCCGGCACTGTTGGATCAGGATGGTGATTCGGGAAACGGCCATCCGGCTTGGAATAAAGCTCAACAACCTCACACCCCATCTCACGAAGAACCTGCGGAGCAATTACTCCGGCTGTCCCGTTACCGGAATCAACGACTACTTTAATCGGAGGATTGAACGGCTTATGGTCAAACACGAACTGTTCCCTGATGTATGTAAAGTAAGACTCAACTATAGGGACGTATTCCACCTGGCCAATCACCTTCATGGGTCCAAGCTCCTCTTGCCACTTCTCCTTATCCTCAATAATCCGCTTTATTTCCTGTACTGCATCGCCATGTAAAGCCTCTTTGCCGACACACATCTTGAAACCATTAAATTCAGGGGGATTGTGACTGCCCGTTATCATAATTCCACCGTTGACATCAATGTTAAAGAGTGAAAAATATAATAACGGAGTAGGACAAACACCAACCTCGACTACATTAATGCCAGTGGATATTATCCCCTGAATCAGCCTGTTGCATAACTTCTCAGAATGAAGCCTGACATCCCTGCCGATCGCCACCTTCAACTCACCGGCATCCTCCGGCGACATATCATTGGCACGCAGAAGATTAACGGCAAAGGCCCAGCCTATAAGGCGGGCCGCCTCATCTGTCAAATCCTCTCCAACAACTCCTCTTATATCGTATTCCCTGAAAATCCTTGATGAAATCATAATGCAAATCCTCCTTTTTGCTCACTCCCTGCCGTACGCATCATCGAACCTTACTATATCGTCTTCTTCAAGGTATTCACCATTTTGTACCTCTATTATCTGAAGTTGTATCCTGCCCGGATTCTCAAGTCTGTGTTTCGTCTCCATCGGTATATAAGTGCTTTCATTAGGGTTGACAAAATACTCCTCTTCCCCTCGCCTGACCTTAGCGGTACCGGAAACGACAACCCAGTGTTCACTGCGGTGATAATGCATCTGAAACGACAGGCGCGCACCGGGATTCACGACAATCC
This sequence comes from uncultured Nitrospiraceae bacterium, assembly GCA_964611625.1. GTDB lineage: Bacteria > Nitrospirota > 9FT-COMBO-42-15 > HDB-SIOI813 > HDB-SIOI813 > RBG-16-43-11. The sequence continues at coordinate 85,587 of CAZTAM010000007.1, forward strand.
GTTTTATCTTATACCTGTCACCCTTCTCAAGTAATGTATACGAACCCCACGGCCTTGTCACAGTCCTGTGAGTCAGATGCTCTTCGGCGCCGCGCCTCTTTAACTCCTCAACTATCTTTTTTACATCCTGCGCCCTGTCTTTATGACAGACAAGCGTAGCATCTTCCGTATCAACTACAACCAGGTCACTCAAACCTGCAGTAGCAACAAGCCGGTTTGATGCATATATGATCGAATCCCTGCTTTCCACATCCACTACATTTCCAACAATGACATTTCCCCTTTCGTCTTTGGCTGAAATGTCGTCAATGGCAGTCCAGCTGCCAACATCACTCCAGCCAAGATCGGCAGGAATAACTACAACCTTATCAGATTTCTCCATGACACCGTAATCTATTGATACGGATTCTAAACCTTCAAAGATCCTGTTTACTACAAGTGTCTCATCACTGCTTCCTATAGATGATTTAATCTCTTTTAGTCCCTCTCCCAATAAGGGCATATGGCGTTCAATCTCACTGATTATAACAGACGTCTTCCACACAAACATTCCGCTGTTCCAGAAAAAATGACCATCTGCGACATATTGTTTTGCTGTCTCAATATCGGGCTTTTCTGCAAAGCGGTCAACATTAAAAATGCCCGATTTTTCATCCAGATCAGACGACTCACCTGCATGAATGTACCCGTAAGCTGTTTCAGGACGCACCGGTTTTATTCCTATGGTCACAAGGTAACCTTTCTCTGCTGCAGAAAAAGCGCCCTTCATCGTCTCAAGGAATCTCTCATCATTCTTTATTACATGGTCAGCCGGAAGTATACCCATCACTGAATCAGCATCTTTTTTGTTCAGATAGACCGCAGCGAGACCGACTGCTGCAGCAGTATTCTTAGCAGCAGGCTCAATTATGAAATTATCTTTGTTAAGCTCAGGCACCTGGTATTTTATCTGTTCAGCCTGGCTCTTATTGGTCACAATGTGTATGTGATCTGACTGGATAAATGGTCTTACCCTTGCTATTGTATGTTGTATGAGGCTCTTCCCACCGTCAATCCGAAGAAGCTGTTTGGGCATCGCCTCCCTGCTCAAAGGCCAGAAGCGCGTGCCGCTCCCGCCGGCCATAATAACGATATAGGCATTATCCATTATCAAGCCTCGTAAAACTCCCTTACCTTTGATATGACATAATCCTGCTCATCCTGCGTAATAAACGGCGACATAGGCAGGGACAATATCCCTCGTGAAGTCTTCTCGCTCACCGGGAAATCTCCTTCACCGTAACCAAGATAATTGAATGCCTCCTGAAGATGCAATGGTCTGGGATAGTGGATTGCAGTTGGTATTCCATTGTCATTCAGGTGCCTGGTCAACTCATCTCTCTTTCCTGCCATAATCGAATACTGGGCGTATACAGATGTATTATGCGGTTCTATATGGGGTGTGACAACTACGTCTTTCAGACCAACAGTATAATACTCACCCTTTTGCCGTCTCAACTTTATCTCTTCTTCAAGATATTTGAACTTTGCCAGGAGTATCGCCGCCTGCATAGCATCTATCCTTCCGTTAATTCCAATGTACTTGTGCTGATACCTCTTCTCCTCGCCATGAACATGAAGACTATTTATAATCCTGGCGATTTCCTCATTGTCAGTAAATACCATTCCGCCATCACCATAACCGCCGAGTGGTTTGGACGGGAAAAAAGATGTCACACCAACATCCGGCAGACCGCATGACCTGCGCCCCTTGTATGTAGCCCCGAAAGACTGGCACCCGTCTTCAATTACAAAAAGTCCTCTCTTCTGCGCAATTGAATATACAGCATCCATATCTGCAACCTGACCATAAAGGCCCACTGGTATGATACCTTTTGTACTCTCTGTAATCTTTTCCTCTATCAGCCGAGGATTGATATTGTATGTCCTCTCTTCAATGTCAACAAACACAGGTTTAGCACCGAGAAGGGCAATGACCTCAGCTGTTGCAATAAAGGTAAATGGCGGGCAGATAACCTCATCACCACTTTTTACTCCATAAGCCATGAGTGCAAGAAGGAGGGCATCTGTGCCTGAGCTTACACCAATCCCGAACCGGACACCTGCATATGCAGCAAGTTGTTTCTCCAGCTCACTGACCTTGCTTCCGAGAATAAACTGGGCGCTCTCAAGTACTTCTGATATTTCCCGGTCTATATCCTGTTTATATCTGACATATTGCCGTTTAAGATCTATGAAGTTTATTTTCATTCGAACATCCTATCCTCATTAATAAAAAAGCCATAGAAGTTTTATCTCCTATGGCCTCTTTTACGATACTCATTATCCTGCTATCCTTCTGTCCTCTCAAGGATTATCTTATGTTCTACAAGCCTTATTCTTTTTATGCGGGCAGTTAATGTTTTTTGTTCACCTGAAAGGTTCCTTATATATATCTTTCCCCCTTCCTGTGGTTCTAATACATCTACACTATCTAACAGGAGTTCCTCTTTTCCCTCCTTCTCCACGTAAACGCTCGCCTCACACATGATGAATCTCCCTTCTTGTCACTTTAAAGCAGCCCGCTTAACCGACAAAGAGCCTGTAACGCAGGCCCAAACTTAGCTTAAAGGATTCTCTTTAACCTGTCAATCAGTTTATCAATCAGATGAGGAAATGGTTCAGGGGGAACTCCAATAAGCTCAATCCCCTGCTGCGGAAGCGGTACCAGCAATTTTTTCGCACTGCTGGCGGCAACTGCATCAGCCATTACCTGGGTATATTCACCAAGCATGGAATTTGGAATCACGATTGCCCATGAACCAATGATTATATCTGCAGACCTGCAGACCTGTACTATGGAGTTCTCTCCGGTAGCCGCCTTATTAGCCCCTGCCTTCATCATCAGCGATGTCGCTATAGCATTCGTTCCGAGTGCAATGATGTCCATCTTTTCGACGGATGATTCCGGAAGGTTCTTCTGCATCTTATCAATGATGTGGGCGCCTATACCGCCTCCCTGTCCGTCAATCACCACTACAGTCATTTCAGCCATAGGGATAATAATACATTTTACTGGCCATCATTGCAATATGTATCATTTCTCAATTTTGCCAACCACGTTCTCAGCACTGTCAATAAAGTAAATATAGGGTGTCTCCGGCGACGTTGCAACACTTACTACGTTGTTATACCTGGCGTTTTCCCTTGAACCCTCAATGAAGGAAGAGTCACCCATCTTTCCTGAAAATGTAAGCACTTCACCTGTATTCTTGTTAAAGCGCCTTAACACATTATTACCGGAATCTGCAACATAAAGGTAATCTCCATCAACAGTAATTCCCATCGGGAAATTAAATCTCGCATCAAAACTGATGCCGTCTTTATACCCTGCTTCCTCTGGCATACCGGCGATCGTCCTTACCTGTCCGGTTGCTGCCAATACCCTCCTTATTGTGTGATTGCCACTGTCTGCAACATACAGATATTTGCCATCAGTGGTAATGCCCCTTGGGTCATTAAAACCTGCTGCTGCCCCCGTACTGTCAGCAGTCCCCGGGGCGCCAGTACTTGTGACATAATCACTCAATCCTGCTGCAAGCCCTACATACCCGGTAATAAGATTGATCCTGCGTACAAGATGGTTTCCTGAGTCAGCAACATACAGATGGTCTCCAATAATACATATACCCCTTGGAAAGTTGAACATGGGGCTGCCAAACTCACTGTTCACAAAACCTGGCCTGGTCGGAACTCCTGCTATAGTAGTTACTTCTCCGGTAGCAATAACCACTTTTCTGATCGTATGGTTTCCTGTGTCAGATACATACAGATTCCCCATACCATCTGCGACAATACCAACCGGATTGAAAAAACTGGCCGAATAACCGGCGCTATACACATAGCCGGTAGTTCTGAGATTACCAGCTATCAAGATAAGAGGGGCACGGTCTATTCCTGTAATGTCTAACTTCCTTATAACTTGATTGCCCCTGTCAGCAAAATATAGAATGTTGCCTGCCAGGTCACCGCCTGCAGGTGAATTTAATGCAACTCCCTTGTGCTGTGAAAATGAAAAAGTTTTCGTTTCTCCGGTATCAATATGTACCCTTCTGATGCGGTTTGATCCGGTATCCATGACATAGAGATAGCTGCCGTAGGCATTGATACCCGTTGGGGAATTAAAAGATGTTGTCTTACCAGTTCCATCAGTTGAATCTCCATATGCACTTAACCCCGAATTCTGGCCTTCGCAGGTCTTTTTGACTATGACTTCATCATTTACTATATCCGTCTCTTCTGTACAACTCACATCTCCTGCAAGAAGGGATACCTGCATAGTGGACAGGTTTAACTTCCTGATGATATGGTTCCCGGTATCTGATATATAGAGAATTCCATTCTGATAGGTAATACCTTCCGGCGAATTAAATAATGGAGGACCGTCAATACTATCCACTATGCCTGAACCTCCACGCGTGCCTGCTATGGTATTAACAATTCTGGTATTAGGATCCACCCTTCGTATAGCATGATTACCGGTATCAGCAACATAAAGGAATGTACCATCCGTTGTTATATCTCCGGGACTTCTAAATCGGGCGGTCCCGGTGTTGCTCTCTCTTGAATCAATACTGCCGGATACACCGATCTCCCCGGCCAGTGTAGTTACCCGCCTTGTCAGGATATCAATTACCCGTATTACATGATTCCCGGTTTCAGTTATGTATAGTTTATCTTTTATCCTGACACCTCTTTTGGGCAAATTAAACCTTGCACTTGTCCCGACTCCATCCAGTTTGCCTGGTATTGCAGGAAATCCGGCAAATGTACGTACTTCACCCGTAGAAATATTCATGCTCCTTATAATATGATTTTCTGTATCTACAATATATATGAACTCACCATTTTCATCCGTTATCACATCAGTAGGGCCGTTAAATACCGCTAAACTCTCTGTACTATCCGTTGCACCAGCCACTCCGGCTGTGCCCGCAATTGTAGTTACTGCTCCTGTTTCCACATCTACTTTTCTTATAGTATTATTAGATGTATCTGCCACATACAGCGCACCTCCGTCAAGAGCAACACCCCAGGGGATATTAAATCTGCTGTTAAGTGCAGAGTCATCCACCGAACCCTTATATGAAGGAGCACCAGCAAGGGTTGCGATCTCGCCTGTAGAGATATTGACACTGCGTATTGAATTGTTATCCTTGTCCGCAACATACAGGAAGTCACCTGCCATAACCATATCAATAGGGCTGTTGAATTTACCAACACCCGGCGGACCATCTGAAGGTCCATAGAACTGTGTAGTACCGGCAATTGTACTAACCGTGCCATGAGTCAAATCTATTACCCTGACCAGGTCATTCCCTATCTCTGAGACAAATAACTCACCACCCTTTATACTCAGTCCTGATGGACGGTAAAAAAGGGCTTCAGAGAGTGAACCATTTGCAAAACCGCTTTGCCCGGCCTTGCCGGTAAGGGTGATAACCTCTCCTGTATTAGGGTTCATTCTTCTTATAGTATGATTATATGTATCAGCGATGTACAAATAATTCCCATCATTAGCTATACCATATGGAAACGTAAAGAGGGCAGATTTACCAGTGCCGTCTCTTTTGCCCGAGGTATTAGCTGTACCTGCTACAGTTACTGTCTGTCCGCTATTTTTATCAACCCGCCTTATTGTGTTACTGTCTGTATCAGCTATGTACAGCATATCGTCCATGATAGTCAGGCCTGCCGGCAATCTGAAAGCAGCTGTCGTCGCTGCCCCGTCTGTAATACCTGCCTGTCCTCTCCTGCCTGCAAGTGTGACAACTTCTCCAGTATCTATCTTTATTTTTCTGATAACACGGTTTGAGGAGTCCGCCACATACAGATAAACTCCATCTGCAGCTATGCCCCATGGTTTATTAAATCTGGCATTTACTCCAATGCCATCATTAACTCCTGCTATTCTCGGATAGCCTGCTATCGTAGAAACCGCTTTGGTGTATAAATCTATCTTTCGTATAGTGTTGTTGTTTTTGTCAGCCACATATAGATTATTGCCATAAACTGTAATACCGCTTGGCTCATTGAACCTTGACAATGTACCGACGGCATCAGATGAACCTGAACCACCAGGCTTGCCGGCCAGTAATGACATCTTACCGCCGGTTATACTCTTTTTCCCTTCTAATCCTGGACCAATGGTGCTATACTCACTGCTGCAGCCGGATAGGACAGATATGAACAGTGAAACTAAAAAAAGATATGTCAATCTGGATTTTAAGACAGAATGTTTTAACATTAACATTATATTAATATTGCAATAAGTATGCCATAGATAAGTAATCAGTGATTATTTTTAAAATCATTGGATGTTCGGTAAAATTGACCTTTATCATGATATAGGATAACATAATTTCTCTTATGAAGTCAGGTCAGACCATATCTGTAGTTATCCCGGCTATGAATGAGGAAAAGGGAATCGGTGAAGTCATTAAAGGGGTTCGTAATGCGCTGGGCGGCAACTGTGAGATAATAGTTGTAAATGATGGTTCAAAAGACAACACGGAAAAAGTTGCTCGCGAGGCAGGTGCAACTGTTGTAAGCCATCCCTATAATCTTGGCAATGGAGCCGCTGTAAAGAGCGGGCTGCGGGCTGCAAACGGGGAAATTATCCTTCTTATGGATGCGGATGGCCAGCATAAGCCTGAAGACATACCACGGCTTCTGGAACAACTTGGTCCCTTTGATATGGTAATCGGGGCAAGGACTAAACAGTCTGAGACATCTGTTCACAGGGATATAGCCAATTCTATATATAACAGGTTTGCAACCTATCTTACCAAGAAAGATATACTGGATCTTACGTCTGGTTTCAGGGCGATCAAGGGAAACATAGCCAAGAGATTTATCTACCTGCTCCCGAACACATTTTCCTACCCATCAACCCTTACGCTGTCTTTAATCAGATCAGGTCACAGTGTTACATTTGTACCCATTGTGGCAAGAAAGAGGGTGGGAAAGAGCAAGATAAAACTGCTGAAGGATGGCATGAGATTCTTTATGATCATGTTGAAGATTGCCACGCTTTTCTCGCCTTCACGGGTATTCCTTCCGGTGAGTGCTGCATTCTTTGCTTCAGGCATAGGATATTATATCTACACCTTTATAACAGCTCACCGTTTTACAAATATGTCGGCACTGCTTATAAGCAATGGTATTATCATATTTATGATGACGCTGATTGCCGAACAGATAACTCAGTTGAGATTAGACCGGACAGAGGAACCGGAACACAAACATAAACATTGATACAGGAATAAACTTAAAATTGCGGGTCTGTTATTTTGGCACTTACTCCCTGGAGGAAGGGTATCCCAGAAACAGGGTTATCATTGAAGGCCTCAGGATAAACGGGGTTGAAGTTGTTGAATGTCATGAGGACCTGTGGACGGGGACCAGGGAAAAACTTGCAGGGATCCAGGATGGTTTTTCGATCATCAGGAAGTTATTACGTATTCTGAAGGTCTACACAAAGCTGATACAGAAGTTCAGAAGGATCGGTAACTACGATGCAATTATTGTTGGTTATGCCGGCCATATTGATGTATTTCTCGCGAAGTTTCTTAATCTTTTCAAAAAAAAACCACTGATCTTCGATGTCTTCCTTTCACTATATGATACTGCTGTTGTAGACAGGAAAATAGTATCTGCCGGTACTGTCAAGGCAAAGCTGCTCCATTTGATCGATAGATGGTCGTGCAGGATAGCAGATGCTGTATTGCTTGATACACCAGCCCACATTGACTATTTCGTCACAGAATTCAATCTTCCTGCAGGGAAGTTTCATGCAATACCTGTTGGCTCTTCCCTTCCGGTAAACGGTTCCATTAAAACTGCTTCAGGTAAGGGCAATAAATTTACTGTCCTCTATTTCGGGTCTTACATACCGCTGCATGGTGTGGATGTTATTTTGAGGGCGGCAAGGATACTGCAGGATAAAGATAACGGAACGCTTGTCTTCACATTAGTCGGTACCGGCCAGCTCCTGCCGGAAATGAAAGGGCTTGCCTCAAGTCTTGGATTATTGAATGTTAGTTTTATCGAAAGGTTTGTAAAGGAAGAAGAACTCGCAGGACTTATCAGTAATGCTGATATATGTCTTGGAATTTTTGGAAAAAGTGATAAGGCATTAAGGGTTATACCATGTAAGGTATACAACTGTCTGGCCATGGGAAAACCACTTATCACGGCACGGACCCGTGCAACTGATGGCGTCCTGACGCACAACGAAAATGTATATTTTTGCAGTCCCGGAGATCCGGAATCACTTGCTGAGGCTATACTGGCATTAAGTAAAAACCAATCGTTAAGAATTAGAATCGCAAAAAATGCTTTAGATCATTTCAATAATAACTTCTCAACTCATGCAATTGGCAGGAAGGTTGAAGAGATTATAAGAGGAAATATGAAAAATAAAAAGAGAGTTGCTTCGTGATATCATATTTAAAGAGAATCTCAGGTATTATTATTGTTGCGATTACTTTTTACTTCATTGGCAGAGTTCTATATAGAGAGTGGGATAAGATATCAGGATATGACTGGACTCCTGATCCTTCATTATTTGCCTTTTCGGTCTTCCTGTTAATTCTGGCTTATTTCTTTTCTGCATACGGCTGGACACTGGTACTCAGAATGTTGGATGTAAAGATAGCGTTGAAAAAGGGATTGTCAATATTTCTTTTGTCAATATTCGGACGTTATATTCCGGGTGGAATATGGTCGGCACTCGGAAGGATGTATCTGTGCAAGGGTGAAGGCATTCCTAACTCAAGGTCAGGAATGAGTATCTTGCTTGAGCAGGCTTATCCGGTAGTCTCGGCATGTATTGTCTTTTTACTATCTCTGCTCCTCTGGAATAGTACCGATAGTCTGACTAAAATAGTCCCATTATTGATTCTGCTCCCGCTTCTGATATTGTTTCTCCACCCATGGCCTTTTCTAAAGATAGCAAATCCGATATTGTCCTTATTAGGTAAGGGACAGATCCATATGTCCCTTACTTATTTTAATATGCTTAAACTCACAGGTTTTTATATGATTTATTGGATAGTGGCAGGGGGAGGATTTTATTTCTTTATCTCGTCATTTCATCCAATGGAATTTCACCTCGTCCCTGTCCTGAGCGGTATATTCGCTATCTCTTTTGCCATAGGATATGTAGCTTTTCTGGCGCCGGCAGGTCTTGGAGTACGTGAGGGAAGTCTCATATTCCTGCTGAGTTTCTTTATGCCGACATCTGTTGCAGTTGGAGTAGCAATACTCTCAAGATTGTGGATTATAGGCGTTGAGTTATTGATCCTGATAGTCCTGCTGTTGGATGGTGAAGCGAGAGGGATGGCAAAGAGTGCTCTCAGGTGGTAAATTAATAATATACTTCATATATTGCCAACTCAATGAGGCCATCTTCCTGAAGGCTTGGCAGCTCTAATATCCTTCTAAGTTCTGGATGAAAAAAATCTTTTTTCAGGAGCGAAATAATATGTGGGCGACTCAATTCATCTACTTCTTTTTGAACAACCATCAGACGCACCCCCTTCTTACGAGCGAATTTAATAACACGGTCTAATGGTTCATACGGGGTTAACACCCATAAACCTCCAGCGTGAAAGGGAATAACAGGGTTCCGCGACATAATCCTGTGACCCTGCCCAATTTTATCCTTAATACCTTCTCCAATGATCTGATTGTTAGTCCTCATCCATCTTTTCTCCTTGGATAGAAAGATTATATCTCTTCCTCTTGAAATAAAAGAAACAAAGACAATTGAAATGAGAAGGCATAAAATCCCGATTCCGACAGGTCTAAAAAGCAACTTCCGAACTATACAGTATCTCTCAATCTCAACATAGGAAGCCCGTATCCCTGATGTAACAAGCAGGATAAGAAATGGAATTAAAGGAATGGTATATCGCATAGATCCTAATGCAGAGGTATAAGCTTCAGCTAAAGAATAAAATCCTATTAAACCAGCAATAATGGTTAAAAGATATATAGAAAAGATAAAACCAGACTTATCCCCTCTCCTCCATTGAAACCATATGCCTATAGGGATCCATAGCAGGAGCCACCAGGGAACGATTAAAAAAAGACTCTTCATCCCAAGACCAGTATTTATTACTATGATTTTCAATATATCCGGCCCTCTCGACATCATAAGATCAATAAAAGTTCCTCCCTGGCTAACCTCCACTTGAAACTCATCTCCTTCCTGATTAAGTTCACCTATATAACGTTCACGATCCATTTTATTTCTCAAATCAGGCTTGGATAACATTGCAATGATACTTTTCTTGCCAGTAAATTCCCCTCCTCCTCCAGGGATGCGATTCATCCGTGATACGGGCTGAGTAATCAGGAGAACGCCAAGAATTGCGATGAAACTAACGGTCAGCGCTCGTTTGACAGCCATATCTCCCTTCAGAACACGAAAGATTATCCAGCAAAGCAGAATACCCGGAAGGATGAGTGCAGAATCTTTGGTGATAATAGACAGTCCCATGATAATGCCGACAGAGAAATAAAGGAGGGGGTGACTCTTTTTGCAAAGTATTACCCATGTGAGAGCTGCAGCTGCCAGGAATAGCAGTGTAAAAAGAGATTCAGTCAGTAATACAATTGCAGAATAAGTTAAGTCAATATTAAACGCAATTAATAACGAAGCTACCCAGGCCCAGCCCCAGCCAAATCTTCTGACAGCCCAGAGGAATACAAGCAGGATCAGGAGGACGCTGGAAATAACTGATATTAAGAAAGCGGCAACATTGTTACCCACACCCAGCAAGAATTTCCCCAATCCAATCAGCAAAGGATATAGTGGAGGAACTGCCACTGGCCCCCTTCCCCACATCTCTAAATACCAGTTCCCCTCTGATATTGCATTTGCTGTAGCCATGTAGGTGTATGAGTCAGTCATTATGGTGGGTTTACCGGTCAGGCGTGATATAAATAGTATAATTATAAAAAAAGAAAATACAATTATATGAAACCATTTAGCAGACATTACAGATTTTCTTTCTTTTTTTAACACGTTAATGTTTATTCAAAGCTATTATAATCATAGAGACAATATAGGGCATTTGGATTATTCTATCTGAATCGCAAGATCATTGCCATAATAACGTAATGGTTGCAGCACAATTATGATATAATGGCATGAATTTTGAATTCTATTTTTGAATTACATAATAATCCTAACAATTAACTACACAGAATACAGCACGCTATATCAATGAGTAACATTAAATATAGAGCTTTCAGACTGGTAAAGCCTCTACTTGTCGCACTGTCCATCCTGCTCTGTGTTGCAGGAATGTTTTATGTGAGCTTTACATTTCCCTTTTTTAGCGATGAGCATCACCTGTTTGCAGACAGTCTTTGGTCCGTTGATGCTAAGAGTCTGGGTATAGATTTAAGGATAAACAGCATCTATAATGATTACTTCAAGAACCACTATCCTGAGCGCGTTGGCCATCCTAACGGAGTTGTTTTAATCCTCGGTTCACTGATATGGATATTACATTTCCTTAGAGAATTATCTCCAGAAAATATCATGTTTTTCGTGCTATCTATCCGTTTTTTTTTAATATGCGTATTCCTGTTTTCTCTTTATCTTGTTTATCTTTTCATTAAAGAATGTGACCATAAGCTTGGAAAAGACATTGGTCTTGCTACCGTTGCAATATCCTCTATTTTCCCTCCCCTTGTTGCCTATGGAAGTATTAGAGCTATGGATACCCTGTCTTTATTGTTTCTTATACTTACTCTATGGTCATTTGCACGTCTTATCAGGTTACAATACCCATCTCTTCTTTATTGGATCTTGCCAGGAATTTCTTCTGGTGTCTTTATCATCTTAAAAAAAAGCGGTGTTCTAATCATACCCCTGCTCTTCATATATGCTATTCTTTTTTCCGTCGAAGGGATGAGGTTTAAGGATTGGAAAAGACTGATTATTACATTTGCGATCGCTGCTGCAGTAGTCGTCATTACCAATAATCCACTTCTGTTTGTTCAGGAACTTTTCTGGCCGACGACTGAACTCCATAATCTTACAGGCTCACCAGGAATAAGAAAGTTTGGACTCATGGAATTTCAAATCGCGAAGTTTTGGGCTTTCATTAACCCAGATTATTATTATTATCTCGGTTATTACCGCCACGCCTCTCCGCTGACTAAATTTATGGCTGTAGTAAATAAATACTTTACTACTTCTTTTTTCATTTTATACCTGATTTCCTGCCTAACATTAATTATCATGAAGAGGTGGAAGATATTATTTATATTTAATATCCCATGGATTCTGCTGTTGTTGTCATTGCCGGAGTTCAAGGCTTATCGTTTCGTGCCGGTATTTCCACTGTTATTAGCTTCAATAGCTTCAGTACTTGCAATCCTTTGGCAAAACTATCCTGAATTCCGCTATAGATTGATTACTGCTATCGCTGTTTTAATCCTTTTTTTTGTCTTCCCCATATCTTCATTCTTCAGCAGACAGGAAGTGGCACAGGAAACTTATCTTGACTTGGGGGAAATAGCAGCGGAAAACCGTAAGTTGAATTTCAGTCGAAACATTTTTTTTGATAGGAATCTGTATAGATGGACGGCTGACTGGCTAATATCACCCTTTGCACTGATCCCGAACAATGATGGTTTATTAAAAGAAAAAATAAGCTTTCAAGGAGAGGGAGAATACTGGATTAATCTTCTTATCGCGACAGAAAAGAATCATACCAGTTTAACACCTCAAATCATGGTACAGTTAAAAGACCAGAGTCGGTGGATAGATACAACACCTGGTATATTAAAATGGTATGAGATTGGACCTTTTTCAATTGGACCAGATGAGTTAGATCAACTTTTGGTCATCTATTTTAAAGGAATTAACATTGAGGGTAACGTCAATGCTATTGCACTACATGATATTCTAATAGCTGACAGTAATACGATGTCGTCAATAAGAAATGACCATTATGGACTTCCCAAACCATGGTGGTTCCCAAAAAGATAGTTTTGTTTTATTGGCAACATTTTACTAGGAGCTGCTTAATAGAGATTGTTGCCTGGTGAATGCATCATTTCTGTAACGCTGTTACGACAAGAACAGGGATAATGGCATTGATATTGCATTTTCATAAAGAAAACAGCTATAATCAGTCTTAAGTGTAATTGACTCAGATATATCAAGCGATACTTTCAGTGGAAAATCATTCAAAATCTTCAAATAAACACGTGTGGAGAGACAGTATCCTGTTTACATTGTTGATACTTGCGTCACTCTCCGTACGTATCTTCATCCTGATATGGACTAAAGCCTCTTTTTTAGGGAAGAACTATTTAGGGGACATGATCTTTTATATAGATATGGCACGGAGTTTCTCGTCAGGGGAAATCCTTCAAGCACTTCGATTAACTTCGCAGCCTCTTTATCCTTTATTAATATCCGCAACTGCTTTTTTCACTCACGATTTCGAACTGTCAGCACGCCTGGTCAGCATCATTTCTGGAGGATTGCTGGTATACCCTGTCTTCAGGCTTGCCGAAATGGTCTATGGAAGATATACAGCGATCCTTGCCTGCATCATAGTTATTTTGGCCGAGCCCCTCATAACTTACTCCCTTATGGGGTATGCTGAATCTCTCTATCTTTTTCTGATTACCATGGCCATCTACAGAGCGGCAAAATTCTTACAGACAGACTCAAAAAAAGAGATCATTTTATCAGGATTTTTTTTTGGTCTGGCATTCTTGACCAAAGGGCAGGCAATCGTATTCTTTGCAACTACACTCGCAATGATCGCAGTAATTCAGCTTTTTAAACACAGAAAATTAAGTCTTCAATTGGTCAGCTGGTTATTGCTGTTTATTGTCTCTTACGGAATTGTTACATCGCCGTATACTCTTCTGCTTTATCAAAAAACAGGACGCTGGTTATTGAATCCTAAGAAGGCGGCGACATCAAATTCCATGGCAGGAAATGAACTTAATAAATATATGATCCGGGAAGACAGCAATGGATATTACACACTTGCCGATATTTTATGGCATGAGAAAGAGATTGGAGAAGTGACAAATGCAGTTCCTCAAGATCAGGAAAAAGCACAGTTTGATGCAGGCTTGTATTTGAAAATAGTTAAAGACTATCTCGTTTCCGGCTTGCCTCAATTTCTGAATAATCTGTTTCCATTTGCATTCCTTTTCTTTCTCCTTGCTCTAACAAAGTTTTCGTGGAATATATATCTGGAAGGTTATATCCTTGCCATCATTTGCGCTAATATTATGTCGGCATCCCTCTACTGGTTAAATCCCCGATTCCTCAGTACACTTTTGCCTATGGTACTGATCGTATCTTCCTTTGGAGTTATAAGAGCCGGGGATCTGCTCGGATCTGTTCTGGCAAGAATAAGCTTTATCAGGAATCAGGTTTGGCATAGTTGGAAGTTTTCACCGGTAGTACTCACTCTTATCATCCTCGTTATTTTTGGAGAAATATTGTATCTGTCACAGATTAAACCTGACCGGGGATTCCTGGAGGATATGAAATTTCAGAAAGAGTTTGCACAAGAATTGGGTAAAAAATATGGAACTGATTACCAAATCATGAGTTGGGGGAAAAAGGGACGCTCCGCCATACCATACTATATGGGTATGAAACAGTCTCAGGTACGCACCATACCATTAGCATCAATGACAAAGATTACACAATATGCCAGGCAGGAAAAAATAAAATTGCTTGTCTTTGATGCATTTGATTTAACAGTCGACTCCAGGATACGTTATCCCGGGCTTAACGAGTTGATGATCAACAAAGGACAGTGGCCCGGCTTGAAGATCGCCATGTATAAAGTCTCTCCTGCGAAATTGAGCAATTATAAATCAGCTTTTGTAGTTTTCGAGATTCTTTGATAGAATCCTGATTTCATTGAATAATGAAAAGGAATGTGTTTACCGGAATATTATGATGAAAATTGCTGCAATAGTCCCGGCGCATAATGAGGAGACTACGATCGACGGCGTAGTCAGCGAGATCAACAGGATCGCCAGTTCGACGTCATTTAATATCGATGTGATTGTTGTTAATGACTGCTCTTCAGACAAGACAGGGGAGATCATTGCATCACTCAATTGTATCCCACTCCATCTTCCCATAAATCTTGGCATCGGCGGCGCTGTCCAGACCGGTTTCAAGTACGCTCATTCTGATGATTATGACTTTGCCATCCAGATAGACGGCGACGGGCAGCACCCGGCCGGGGAGATCCCAAGGCTGCTGGAAGCTCAAAGAGAGCATGGATGGGATGTCGTCATAGGATCGCGGTTTATTCTTAACCGGGGTTACCAGTCTACGATAGCAAGGAGAATGGGAATCAGGTATTTTGAATTTATTAACAGGATCTTTACCGGGAAAAAGATCCGTGATAACACATCAGGATTCAGGCTATTGAATAAGAAGGCATTGAAGGTAGTGAGTAACTATTATCCCCACGATTACCCCGAACCAGAGGCGATAGTACTTTTTAAAAAAAATAATCTGAAGATTGGGGAGGTGCAGGTCTCTATGAGGGAGAGGCAGGGGGGCGTCTCATCCATCGATCCTTTGTCATCGGTGTATTATATGCTTAAGGTAAGCCTGGCTATTGTTTATGCCTCCATGAGACTGACGTCTAAAGAGAGCAGGGATTTTTAAATTATGGAAAGAATACAGCTAATCGCAATCATTGTAAGCCTGCTTTTTCTTGCATATGTGGTGATGCTTGTCGTTAAAGGGAAACTTCGTGAGGAATATTCCATCGCCTGGATTGCATTTACGGTTCTATTGATTATTCTATCATTCTGGACAGGCGGAATGAAATTTCTCGCTAATCTTCTCGGGGTTTACGAAGCGTTAAATCTTTTATTTACCGGCGCCCTGTTTGCCATACTAATATATCTTCTTCATCTGTCGGTGGTAATTTCCAGGGTGCAGGACCAGAATAAGGCATTGGCACAATATCTGGCAATGCTGGAAAAACGGATGGAGAAAGATATGCATGAAGAACGCAGACAGCCGGCTCTGAACAGGAAAGATAACCGACAGTCATGACAAACGCAAACAGCCATAGTGTCAGAATCAAGCCTTATACCAGGCTGATGAATTGGTACCGCTGGTCTAATCTATATATACCCTTACTGAATCCAAGTGCGAGGATTGTTCTTAAGTTGAAATATTACCGCGACAGGGCAATCGTCAGGCAAAACTGCAAGCTCAGTGATCGCGAACTTGATGACTGGTTTCGTTCAAAAAAGATATTCTTCGGTTTTGCATACCCCCGGTCAGGGACGGTTTTTCTTGCCAATTTATTGATCAATGAAGTCAGGGATGCACTTATAGAGCATGAAGCCAATATAGTGGATTACTGGCATTATACACTTGTCATCCAATCTGAGGATGAGGCGCTCGAATACATAAGGAATTTCCGGAAACAGGAAATATTCCTTCGGGCCAGGAACGACGTCAAGATATACGGGGAGATAAACCCGACACTGAGAATTCATTGCAGAGCGATCCGGCAGTTGATTCCCAATGCACTCCTTTTCCACATTGTCAGAGATGGAAGGGATGTGGTAAGGTCGATTATGGCAAGAGAAAACCTGGGTGTAAAGGACCCGCTTCTAAAATTGACCCGGCCGCCGCAAAATGACCCTTACCATAAAGCCTGGGACAAAATGAGCAGATTTGAAAGGGTCTGCTGGCAGTGGCAATTTGATAACAGGTTTATCAGCAAAAGCATAGGACACCGCGTACATTTTGAGAAGATGAAATCAGACTATCATTATTTCAAGGAAAAGATTAATGACTTTCTTGATATTGATATCCCTGAAACGGCATGGTACTCATACGTCAACAAACCCCAGAATGTTTCACGCCACTATACTTTACCGCATTGGAAAAAATGGAATAAAAAAATGCTCGATGACTTTGATAGGATCTGCGGAGAGGAAATGAGAGAGCTGGGATATACAATTTGACAGATTAGAATACAATAATGAAAAATTACAACCGTGAACTGAGAGATCTGAAAAAAATCTTAAAAAACCATATCAAAGACATCGTTAAAGAGTCCAATAATAATAATATTAAAGAGGCAGCCCTTCCTGCTTATGCTCATGATAATCCCCTTATTGACTTTATTTTCTGGAAGAGATTAGAGATCACGTACAGTTACATTATTGAAAAGGGCTATAAGAGAATCCTCGATTTCGGATGCGGAACCGGTATCATGTCTTTCCTTCTGGCCAGGAAGGGACTTGAGGTAATAGCAGTTGATACGGAGTTTGAAGCGCTGAACAAAATGAGAAAGAAGATGGATTTCCCGCCGACTGTCCGGTTTTTCAATTCAGACTTGTCTGAAGTCCCTATTGATAGAAATTCCATTGATGCCATCGTAGCACTCGATGTTCTGGAGCACATCAGTGATTTGAGTCTATATTTAGACTTGTTCAAGAAGGTCTTGAAGAAAGACGGAGAAATAATTGTTTCAGGGCCCACTGAAAACGGATTGTACAAGTTAGGGAGAAAACTTGCAGGCTCTGATTTTACAGGTGGATATCATGTTTCATCTATCTATACAATTAAAGATCAGTTCAGGCGGCAATTTGACATTGAATCTACAAGACGAATATTCTGGCCTGTAACACTGTTTGAAATATTTGTTGCGAAACCAAGACATTGACACAAGAACTGAGTATGGTCTCTATTGGAAGAGCAAAATAAATCAGATACTGAAAAAAACAGAACACTGAAAAACAGTTTCCTGGTCCTTCTTGCATTAGGGCTCGGCTCTATATCTCAGGTCATAACCCAGATAGTCATAGCATACCTGTATGGCTCCGGCCGTGAAACAGATGCCCTATTTGTAGCTTTTGTAATCCCAATTCTTCTTTTTTGGGCAATCCAGAACTCTTCCCGCGTCAGCCTCGTACCGTTACTGACAGATACACTATATCAGCGCGGACATGCAGCTCTTTGGCAGTATGCTGGTACGCTGATTACAGTAATTACACTTATAGCTGCCCTTTTTGCCGCCATTTCCTCACTGTCATCGTCTTTTATTATCAGTATCATAGCCCCTGGATTAGATGAATATGCAGCATCGATGGCTTCAACTATTTTTACTATCCTCTGCTATACCCTGGTGTTTGCGGGCATTCTGTCGCTCTGGATCAGTTTACAGAACATCTTTTCCCGATTTTTTATTCCTGCATTAAGTGATTTTTTCAGGGCATCTATAGTGGTAGCAGCAGCTGTCGTCTTCTACAACACCCTCGGCATTTACGCAATACCGGTTGGCTTTGTCGCAGGTACTCTCATTCAGTGCTTTGTCCTTGTACCTGGATTGCGCCGCGCGGGATACAGATACAGGTTTCACCTATCAGTAAAAGATCCTCAGGTGCGAATATTTTTTAGCCTGACATCGCTCCCATTTCTAAGTCTTCTGTTGAGGCAGGGAGGGACTATCGTAGACAGATTCCTTGCGTCATTTCTACCTGAAGGGAGCATTTCAGCTCTGACCTACAGCTATACGATCGGGATGGGGGTCATCCTGGTAGTATCGGGAGGCTTGTTCTCAGTTTCGCTGCCTGAGTTCTCACGAGCGGCGGTCCGGAAGAGGACAGCAGAGATTAAAGATATCCTGACCTTGAATCTGAAACTGGCAGGCATAATTACATTTCCCCTGACTGTTTTAATAGTACTCCTCAGTCGACCCGTGATACGTCTGTTGTACGAGAGAGGTGCCTTTGACGCATCATCTACAGAACTTACTGCTTCCCTGCTCTCTATTTATGCAGTTGGAATATTTTTCTTAACCGTCGTTCCTGTGATGCTGGGTGTTTTCTATGCCTTCAGGGACATGTATACCCCTTTCATTCATTTACTCCTGGTATTTCTCATTAACATTGTCCTGTCTCTGACCCTGATGAAACCGCTGGGGATAAGGGGACTTCCCCTGGCCTTATCACTTGCTGGAATATTTTCTTTTATCAGGATGTCCATGGTGCTGAAGAAGAAGGATATCTGGATATTCGACAGGTCATTACTCACATTCTGGGTCAAGGCCCTTGCATCCTCTCTGCTTATGGGAATAGCGATTTTGTTCTTCATATCATGGTATTCGAAAGGTCCTGAATATATGACCATGTCGGGAAGTCTGAAGGCCCTGGTTATCTCCCTGCTTATAGGGGTGACAACGTTCTGTTTCACAGCATATCTGCTCAGGATTGAGGGGCGAATATATGTAATAAACAAAATCATGAGAAATATCTTGTCTTCTCCCTGATAATATTTATAATGTATGGTCAGATAGACATTAAGCCCACTTTATTAATCATATGTTTTCATGAATAAGCATGGCAAGCATCTTCTGCAGTCACCCCTTCTATGGATCCTGCTGGTTTCAGCAATCACTTATTATTTTATCGTAGTGCCTTATTGGAGCCCTACATGGGACAGCGCCATATATATCAGTCTTGCCCGGGCAATGGTCAGCGGAGATGGGTATACTTATATGGGATACCCTCATACAAAATACCCGCCCGGGTTTTCCCTGCTTCTTGCGCCAATTGAATTAACAGCCGGCCATAACTTCCTGCTCATGCGCCTGTTTATTGCACTTTGCGCAGTAGGCTCCATCGGGCTGACATTTATTCTGTTCCGGAGGACCGTATCCGTGAGCGCAGCGGCTGCAATAAGTCTCATGACTGCAGCGTCTTATGCCCTTTTTATTGAATCAACTCATATCCTCTCAGATGTCCCCTATATGTTTGTGTCCATTGCGGCGCTTATAGCGGCTGAACGATACAGCCGGTATCTGTCTGCACGTTACGCCTTCATAACAATGGCACTTATTACAGCCGCTTTTATGATCCGTCTCATTGGCTTTACTTTGGCGCTGTCACTGGTTCCGGCAATACTGATAAGTGCCAGGCATCATAAGGTTCAAGTGCGTATCAAGCATGTTGTTTTTGTATTGGCAATTATCTCCCTTGCCGTCGGTTTGTGGGTGGGACGGAACGCACTGATAACGGACAATCTCCCTCCTGGATTGAGGGAATCGCTTAGCTATGAAAGTGAGCTTATTGCCGTTAATCCCGACAATCCCCGTTCTGTAACAGTGACTCAGTCGGATCTCATGGTGCGTTTCGGCAAGAATATGGCACACTACGAGAAAATGTTTGTGGATCTTCTTACAGCCAGGAGAGTAACTAACATGACTCTTGTACATGTGTTAATCGCCTTCTGGTTAATCGGATGGCTGCTTGCCCTGGTCTTCCGGCATAGTGTCCTTGAATATTATGCCCTTTTCTATATGCTGGTATATCTGCTCTGGCCTGCCTGGCAGGGGGAGCGTTTCCTGATTCCTATTCTGCCAATGATCTTCTATTATGCACTTCAGCCATTGATTCTATTGTTCCCGGGACCCTCTGTAAAGGCTGCAGCGTCAGAAGACAAACCGTGGTTTACTAACATCACTGCCTCATGGCTCAGCAGATTACAATTGCATGGAAATAGCGCATATGCCGCCCGTACAATTCTTCTGATTCTGTTGACTGCAGCGGTAATAATCCTTAACTCATCTCTGGTAATACCGTTTATCCAGAAGGAACGTCAGGTTCCCTACTATACAGGTTTTGTTGCAGAATATATCAGTACGATTGAGTGGGTGCGCGATCACACACCCCAGGATTCAGTAATTATTTCAGACCCTTCTCCATGGGTTTATCTCCTCTCTGGACGCAAATCTTTTACAAGCCCCTGGGTCCCGGATCACCAGAGAGTACTGGACTCGATCTCACACAACGGCGGAACTCACGTCATCAGTAACGACTGGGGTTATACACCCTATTTCCTCAACCCGGTGATCAGAATGAATCCCGGGCGTTTCCGGGAAATTCACCGGATCGGGAATAATATCATTTACGAGATCCAATAGAAAATTCTTTAATCTTACTTTAATGTAAACCGTGTCACTATTGGTGACTCAGGAAAAAAACTTGACATAATATATAATTGGGATTATAATCCCAAAAATCAGAAGTGAAAGGAGGTGAATTATGGGGTTGGATGTTTCAGCCAGGTAGTTAATGAGGATAAACTTTAGTTTCATTTAACGGAGGGAATAATGTATAAAAAGAAAAAGAATATGATTATGATTTTAACGATTGCTGTATCAATCCTTGGTTTTACTGGATTAAGCATTGCGGCCAGTACAAGCAGTACCATGACTGTATCTGGAAATGTTGCAGCATCCTGTACAGTCGGATCCATAGGATCTGTGACTTTCCCATCCTTTTCAGGAGCAGCCGTGCCGTTCTCGAACACTCTGGATGTTACCTGTACAATCGGGACTCCTTATACCATTTCACTTGATGCGGGTGCGAACGCTACTGCGTGTCAGCGTCGTTCTACCAATGGAACCGGCGGTTATCTAAAATATAACCTTTATCGCGACACCGAGCTGATGAGTGCATGGGGCGATGGTGCAACATGTGGCTACAATAAATCAGGCATAGGTAACGGAGGATTAGTTACTCACACAGTATACGGTCAGGTGCCAGTGCAATCCGTTCCACCTCCTGGAAGTTATTCCGATACCATAACGGTTACAGTTAACTACTAATTTTTTTATCATTGACGAATTTCATTATAAGCTGTAAGGTATGCCTTGCCCCTGTTTTCCCAGCACTGAAATGTCATCCATGAATGTAATAAAACCAGGGGCGAGGCTATTATTGGATAATTTCTGAGGGTTCTGTGCCGCCATTGATCTTGCAAATATTCCTTTGGTTAACATTATTAATGCTGCCTGTTTCGGCTGTCGCCGGTTCTTTCAGGGCCGTTCCCATAAAGATTTTCTTCGACGGCAAGACTAAAACAGCAGCTATTGAGGTAATAAATGACGGACAGGAAAATCTGACCATACAGATTGAGGTATCAAAGTGGGACCAGGACAATGAGGGGAATGATGTATACGAGCCTACCAGGGATCTGATCTTTTTCCCAAAAATATTAAATCTCGCACCCGGAGAGGAAAAGATAATAAGGTTAGGATATGAGGGAAAGAGAGACGCGAAAGCAGAAGGGACATACAGGCTTTTTCTGCATGAATTACCAGTGTCAAAGCCGGGCGAAGTGGAAGTAAAAATAGCAATAAAGATGGGACTGCCGGTCTTCATTAAACCGGCTAAAGACGTTCAGATTACAACCATTGAAGGTACTGACATGTCCGAAGGGATATTGAATGTGCGGTTAATCAATAGTGGCAACAGTCATTATATTACAAACAGGATAACTGCCAGAGGCATTGGAAAGACTGGAGAGGAGGTCTTCTCGAAAGAACTTACCGGATGGTATGTACTGGCAGGACGGAAACGCACTTATTCAATTGAGATACCTGGTTCAGAATGCCGGATGAGTGAGAGAATCGATATTGAAGTACTTGGTGACAAATCTCTGCTGAAAGATACTCATACTGTTACCAGGGATATGTGCGGAAAATGATCAAAGAAAATGCAGGAAGCAGTGATAGGAACAGGTAAGATTACGTGTGAATTTGGACGGTTCCTGGCATCGTACTACCTTTAGTTTTTGTGCCTTAATATTGGGATTTGTTTTTATTTTTAGTCCGTCATTTTCTCATGCATCGGAAAAGGCAATAGTAAAGATCCTGCTAAATAGTGAGGATAAGGGCGAATACTTCATAGTCCTTGCACCCTATGGAGAAATACTGTTTACTCCGGAGGATCTGCTGGAAATGGGATTTAAAGAGGTTAACCGAGGTTCCGCAGTAACCATAGAGGGTAATGACTATATACCGTTGAGCTCTTTTTCACCTGCTGTCAGAATTAACCTGCTGGATTTCCAGGAGGCTATTTTATACATTTCAGTAGAACCAGCAATCCTGAAAAAAACTACCATTGATTTCTCCCCCCGGATGCCCGAGGATGTTGTTAATGCAGGAAAAAACTCAGCATTTATCAACTATCACTTCAATTACTATGTTGATAATAACCTTGATTTGGTCTCCCTCAACCTCCCGCTGGAGACCGGAATAAATATAAATGAATACCTCTTCCTCTCCGGTTTTATCTATACAAAAGACAGTCTGAACGAAGACTTTGTAAGACTCATGTCCAGCATCACGAAAGATGACAAAACTGCACAAAGGCGTATCATTGCCGGAGATTTTTCCTCATCTTCAGGTTTTCCAGGGGGTAGCGGTGTCTTCGGCGGACTGAGCATTTCAAAGGAATTTTCATTGACTCCATATTTTATCAGATATTCCAACCCGACTTTCTTTGGGAGCGTCAGTACACCATCAACTGTCAACATATACTTGAATGACAATCTTATAAAAAGCGAAGTCTTTAATTCCGGAGAAATTGAATTTGTTAATCTGCCATTTTCAACTGGTTTGAATGAAGTGACTGTAACGATAAAAGACGCCTATGGACATGAAGAAAAAATAACAGAACCATTCTATCTGTCAATGTCGCTTCTAAAACAAGGCATAAGCGAATACAGTTATAATGCAGGTTTCAGACGAAAGGCGATAGGTATTGAAAGTTTCGAATATGGAAATCCAGTCTTCCTGTTCTTCCACAGGCAGGGGTTCAGAGAAAACTTAACAGCAGGGGTGCGGGGTGAAGCAGAAGAAGGAATGATCAATCTTGGACCCACAGTGACATCGCTTCTTGGCAGGTCGGGAGAAATCAGTACGTCTGTTGCAGTCAGCCGCACAGATGAACATACCGGCTATGGAGGAATCATAAGCTATGCCTATGCAGGCAAACACTTTAACAGCAGAATATCCATTCAGGGCTTTTCAGAAAACTACGCAAACCTGTCTTTAAAGGCATCTCAGAATAAACCACGATTTAATGGCACTATGAACATCGGATACGGACACAGGACTCTCGGTTCGATATCCGCGGCATATTCAACAACAGATAATCACTTTTCATCAGATATTAACAGGTTGTCCCTATATTACAGCAGAAGGATTGGCAGAAAGACATCTATGTATGTTACGGCCAACAGCATCAAGTCTGACTCCGTTAATAATGATATATTTGCCGGTATCAATTTCCTTCTTGGGAATAATGTTTCCGGAGGAATCAGCTCACAGATACAGAAAAATAATGTCAGTGAAAATGTTTATATTCAGCAGAATCCATCATCATGGACTGGCTGGGGTTACAGAATATCCGGTGAAAGGAGTGAGAACGATCCGGGAGATACAACTTATACCGGAAATGCCTCTCTCCAGTACAGTGGACCCTACGGGATATATAATGCTAACTACGGTCATTCTGATGACCAGAACAGCTACAACTTCAATATGGCGGGAGGTCTGGCATTAATTGGCAGATCTCTTTATCCAACCAGGACAATTACAGATGGCTTTGCCCTTGTAAAAGTAGGTAATGTTGAGAACGTCAGTGTTTATGCCAATAACCAGCTTATCAATAAGTCTGATAAACAGGGAGAAGTCCTGGTGCCAAATCTGATTTCCAACTATAACAACAGTCTGTCTATTAGTGACACTGATATACCCATAGATTATACTATTCATGACATCTCAAAACATGCTTCAGTACCATACAGGAGTGGCGGTATCGTACGCTTTGATGTATCAAGGCTTCAGAGTTTTGCCGGATATTTGTATTTTATCAAAAAAGGGGAACGAATACCTGCCGAATATGCGGGACTCGAACTAAAGGTTGACGAGAAGGAGCTGGTCAGTATTGTTGGAAAAGGCGGCGAATTCTATATTGAAAACATTCCAGCAGGCACATACCCGGCAAGACTCTTTTTGGATACTGATGAATGCCATTTTGATATCACTATTCCAAAGAGCGACAGTGTCCTGGTAGACATAGGAGATATTAGCTGTGAAATACATTAAAATTCTAATAGCCTGCACCATATTATTCATTAGTGCTGCAGATGGATGGACAGCAGAGTGTAATGTCACGACAGTCCCTGTTAATTTTGGAAGCTATGACACTCTTGCCTCATTTCCACACGATACGACAGGGAATATCAATATAACCTGCAATAGTAACGTTACTTATCTTGTAAGGCTTGACTCAGGAATAAATTCAGGCAACAGTTTTTCTCCAAGGAGAATGCAGCTTCTGGACGGTACATGGACACTGGGATATAACCTTTTCCGCAATACGTCGCGAACGGAAATCTGGGGAGACGGAACCAGCAATACATTTATAATGACTGGAGCTGGTTCAGGCAGTACTGCCGGCCTGACAGTATATGGCCGCATTCCACCAGGCCAGCGGGTTCCGGTGGGGAATTATGTTGACAGAGTTACCGTGACGGTAGAATGGTAAGGTTAGATTGCGTGTGAAATACTTTTTATAAGACTTTCAGGGGGTGACAACTATGATGAAGAGATTGGCGGCAGTCATAATATCAGGTATTTTTTTCACATTAATAGTTACAGTGTCCGCTTACAGTGAAAGCGTGACTAAAAAGATGTCTGTCCAGGGTTCTGTACCTATAATGATGAAATATCAAATAACAAAGCAACCATCGGCCATTTCTGTAACCAACAGAGATTTGAGTAAAGGCTATACAGATTCCATCAATGCGGTAAACCTCTCTGTTACCACCAATAATCAGAATGGATATATCATTGTAGTGTCACTGAAGAATCTCCCCTTTATTACCTCAGCATCTGTAAAAGTAGATAACCAGTCTGTTAACATCCCGATAAACAACAGTGCGGAGATACTTATGCCTTTCGGGGGATCTGCAACCATGACCACGAAACTTAGTTTCAGATTCCATCTTTCTCCTGACGCATCGGTTGGTCAGTCCGAATGGCCGGTTGCCATTATGGTTAATCCAATATAGGGCTCACTTAAGGAAATCTTCTTTCTGGAATTATTTCTTTACCATATATAATGCACCGAGGATGTTGTCAGGGTCCCTGTCATAAGTTATCAGGAACACTCTTTTCATTTCCTGCACCGGTGGATCTGCATGAAGAAGGAAAGCCAGGTGCGGATAAAATGACAAGGTCTTCCTGTTCAAATAGAAAAAATCAATTTTTTTATTCCGTGCAAACTCTATTATCTCATTATAGTCACCGTAAGGTATCTGATACCATAAGGCGCCTGCATGATATGATAAGAATGGTTCCTCTGCCATAATAGCAATATCATCTTCTTTATACGTTCCTGTAACCTCACGGAATCTGGCTCCCAATGATTCGATTGAAGAATTTAACATTATTGCATACTCCCGTGAGGGTATTGTTCTCTTAAGACCCGGGACATAATAAAAATAAAACGTACCCGACAAAATAATCACGGCAAACAGGAGGCCAACAGGTTTGGTGGAAATACTGCCGGCATATCTGCTGATAACACTAATCCCGGCAGCTGACCAGATGAAGAACAAAGGAAGAACAGGTGTTAAATATCTGTCAGGTCTGATTGCCCCTGTAAATGCACCAGCCATTGCGAAAAATAAGACGAATAGAAGTATACAGGACCCCAGTATTAAAGTGGGGCTCACAGATTCTGTTCTTTTATCTGCTGTAAATTTCCTGCCAAACACGATACCGGTTAATACAAGTAATATTATAATAGGTCCAAGTACCATCCATATTGCTTTTGCTACTTCATAGAGATTGATCCCTAATCTCTTTACAATCCAATCCCAATTACGTATCAGATCTGTCAGGGGGGGTGGATTTTTCAAACTCTCAACAAACTTATACTCTGTTTTATCTTCATTGAGGCTTCCGAAATATTTCTCCCTCTCCGTAGTATCTCTTAGATCCGGCATCATGAGCGAGACTGATATGCTTGTTCCCGGCAGGACTTTTATATCTCTTTTATCAAGATTGGTGACAATCATAAACGGCATATAAATCAGCAGAATGCCAGTGACAAGGAGAAGGCCGTTTTTTAAGATCTTCAGATGCAAAGACCTGTTGAGGAACGCCCATACAGCAAACCACAGGATAGAAAGAATTGGCAAAGTAATGCCAACATCTCTTGTCATCCATGCAAGCCCCCCTGTTAAACCAAGCAGCAGCCATAAAAATGGCGCACCCCTGTTCAACGCAAGCAGCATCAACAAAATCCCTGATATAAAGATCACGGTAAACAATGACTCTGTAAGCGGATATATCGCGAATAAGAAATAATAAGAACTCAGGATAGTTAGTGGGATAGCAATAAGGCCGGCCATTTTCCCATATAAACGACTTGCCATAAGGTTTATGGGGATGACAACCGCTGACGCTGAAATAATTGATACAATAGTTCCCGCTTTGACAAATCCGGGAATGATCCATTCAACAACAGCAACTGCTGCAGGAAACAAGGGAGGCCCATAATATATTCCTCTTATCCATCCATCAATATACCAGTTACCTTTTTGTATCTCTTCTGCCATGCGAAGGTATGTTGTTGAATCTGTCATTACAACAACCCAGGGTGAGATATAGGAATAGAAACAGACCGACCCAATGACTCCGATACAGATTACTAATATATTAAACAATGAATACCTGGAGAGAAACTTCATTTGTTGTCCGGTTACAAAAATATTTCTATATATCCTGTACAGTCACTCCCGGAGGACCTTAAAATGACCCTGGAACGGCTGGAGACTCCGACGTCATATTCAGCTCTTTATGAGAAGGATACGAGTATAATTCCTGCCAGGATTATAATGACTCCCGTCACACGCAGCAGTCCTATCCCTTCATGAAGCAGAAGTGCAGAACCGATCAATAGTCCAATATAGAGCGACCCGCTTACAATCGGAAAGGCCAAACTCAGTTCATTCCTTGAGAGAATATAAAGCCAGATAATAAATCCGGCCACATAGAAGGCAAAACCGACCAGGAACTTCAAATGGGTCAACAGGAGCAACAGGCTGCGAATCTGATAAAAAGAAATCCCGCCGGTCATACGTATATTCAATGCATCCTTCATCAGGATCAGTCCGGTAGTGCTGCACAAGACAAAGAAAATTGTCGGGATCCAAAGTTTCATTTATCCGGTCCTGCGATATCACCAAGGGTTTTCATGACTATATATAGTGGTCTCCCTTTCACCTGCTCATAAATCCTTCCAATATACTCGCCAAGAATGCCGAGAGTCAGCAGCTGGACACCGCCTAAAAATAGCACAGCAAGCATCAGGGAAGCCCATCCAGGCACTACCTTATCAGAAAAAAGCCCCATCAACAACGTATAAATACCATAAAAAAAGCTGATGCAGGAAATTATGATTCCCATATATGTGGCGATGCGCAGCGGGAATGAGGAGAATGATGTTATCCCGTCAAGGGCCAGCCCAATCATCTTCCCCATAGAATAACCAGACGACCCTGCCTGGCGCGCCGGAGCCGAATAGGAAATACCAGTCTGCCGGAACCCCATCCAGCTTACCAGCCCGCGAAAGAAACGGGATTGTTCCTTGAACGTCCTGAGCGTATCCACAACACACCGGTCCATGAGACGAAAGTCTGCTGAACCTACAGGCACAGGTCTCTTAGTCAGGCGGTTAATCAGCCAGTAAAAGAGCGATGCGCTCCATTTCTTGAATACTTTAGCATCCGCAACATCCTTCCTGACGGTATAAACAATATCATAACCTTCTTTCCATTTGGAAACCAGTTCAGGAATCAATTCCGGCGGGTGCTGCATATCTCCATCCATCGTTATCACGGCCTCTCCCCGTGCATAGTCGAGACCCGCAGATAGTGCAACCTGATGACCAAAGTTTCGCGACAAAGAAATCATTTTGACCCTGGAATTCCGTTGATGGAGACGGCCAATCTCCTCAGGGCTTCCATCGCTGCTGCCATCGTCCACATAGATAATTTCATACGTGAGCTTTAAGTCATCAAATACCTTTTCCAATGCCCCGGCAAGAACCGGGATATTGGCCTTCTCATTATATACTGGTATCACTATGGAGATTTCAATGCTCATCGTAAGTTTCTTCAGTGAAAGAGGTAACCAAGTTTCAACCAGATCAGTAAAACCGGTACAACCTTCAGGTTATTTACATTGGCTGTTGTGGCTATTGTGGATGACGTCATAATAATTACGGTGATGAACACAAAAGGTATTATGTAGGCATTTAGTACCCTGCTTCCCTTATCCAGCAGATCACTGACCAGACATCCACTGGTAATATAGATAAGGGGAAATATGGGCATAATATGACGGAGCGTCCAGTAACCATTTGTAAAGGCATTTATGAAACTAAAGCAGATGACAGCGAGAATAACGCCGGCATTTGCAGTAACCAGTAACCTGACGCTATTTGGCCATTGAAAATAACCTGCAGCGTTTCTTGTCAGTGCCAGGAGGTATTTGCCCATGCCCCAGATATACACGGTAAATAGAGGACAAATTGCAAGGAAGTAAATCCAGATATCGTACCATTTTCTTTCTGAGATGCTTTTAAGATATGGGGTCAGATTGACTGTTGAAGGTCCGGCCGCAAACTCCGGCGGAGTCAGGGAACCAAGCCTCAAAAGAATATATATCCACCACGCAAAACCAAAGACGAGCGGCAATCCAAAGCTGATCCACGATTTAGGGTCCCGAATACGATCATGGCTTGATAAAAAAAGCAGTGCGGCGACTATCACATAGAGTGGAGCCGTATATTTCGTCAACATTGCGAGGGCAAAGGCGATTCCGGAAAGAGTAAGATACCTGTGATCCTTTAAACGGTCATTACTCTTCAGGATAAGCCAGAAACCAGCGAGAATAAACACAGAAGATGGAAGGTCCAGATGAATGATCCTCGCTTCAAGATTGAAGATGGGGCAGACAACCCACAGGGACAGTGCAATAAGGGCACCCTTAAGGTCAGAAAGTTTTTTTGCTATGTCATAGACAAGGAGAAGGGAAACGGCATATATGATAAAGTTGAGTATCTTCCCTCCAGCCTGAACCCCTGCAAAACTGAGTATCTTGATAAGATAGGGAATTAATGGGGGATGATGAAAAACAGGAGCGCTGTAAACACCCTGCGGCAGTGCATTGTCTATGAAGCTTCCCTGGGTCGTGTACTGCGAGAAATACCATGTCATATGTTCGCTTAGGTAGAGATAGACCGCTTCATCCCAATCAATAACCGGCTGATGAACCAGGTGCAGAGCAAATAGAAAGCTGAAGAAGATGATAAATGCGGCTATCAAATGCCCACTGCTAACCCTGATTTCCCTGATAGCGCCCATTTTAGTTAGACCTCATAAATTCGTATAATACTAAACAACCAGCTATAACCCTGTCAAGCCGGCAGAAGCCTTTTAAGGCTCCCTCCCAAAGTACTAACGTCTCATGCAATCAGCCATAAGCTTACAAAAAACCATGCAGCAACAGCACCAACTATATGAGGATCCCTGAACAATTCCCGTGATGGTTCTCCGCCTGACTGCTGATAATGCAGAAGAAATATATAACGAAAGATGCCATAAACTACAAATGGAATAGTATAGATAAGCGATTCTGTTTCATGGATCTGTATCGTATCCGGGCTCATTGTATAGAGACCGTAGGAAATTATGACACAGGCAGCGCTGATACTGATCATTTTATCAAGCAGCACCGGGGTGTAGTGCTCCAGTACCTTTCGTTGCGCCGTCTTGTTATCAGCGAGGGCAAACATCTCGGAGCGTCTTTTCGTGAGTCCCAAAAACAGGGTTATCATGAATCCGCACAATAACAGCCACTGTGACGGGGGAATCCCGACACCAAGTGTGCCCGCAAGTATACGCAGCATAAATCCGGCGGCAATAATAAAGACATCCAGAATCACTATTTGTTTTAGGCCAAAAGAATAGAGCAGGTTCAGAATGATATAAATGAATAAATAAACAAGTATCAGAAAGGATGCAAGGAATCCAAGACAGAGGCCGAGGACAAGAACGAATGCCCCCAGGGTTATGGCTGCGCCAGGAGAGACTGTTCCTGCTGCAAGCGGACGGCGTTTTTTATCCGGGTGCAGCCTGTCAATATCCCTGTCAGCAATATCATTTACGATATAAACAAAACTGGACACAAATGAGAATGCAATGAAAGCCGCTGCGACCCTGTATAGAAGCAAATGATCATACCAGGCGTGTCCAAACAAAATTCCAATAAAGACAAAACCGTTTTTCACCCATTGGTGCGGCCGCAATAAACGGATTAATTCTGCTGGTTTATTCATAGTCAGAGCTTCAGTCTCTTAAACAAAGGTTCGGGGACCATCCTGATGATCCACATTATATGCTGCCAGAACCACGGAACATAGACAATATCTTTCGACTTTTCCAATGACTTTACAATACGTTCCCCAACATATACAGGGGAGGCCACAAGGAAGAGTCCCGGCATTCCAAATGTCATGGACGTATCTACAAAACCGGGCTTAATGGTAATTACACGAATTCCTGATGGGAATAGCCTGTTACGGAGCCCCTGCAAATAGAGACTCAGTCCACCCTTTGCCGCACCATAAAAATAATTGCTCTGCCTGCCCCTGTCGCCGGCAACAGAGGTGATGCCGATAATAAATCCCTTCTTCCTTGATTCCAGGTAGTTTGCACAATGGGAGAGGATAGAACAGACGCCTGTAAAGTTCCTGCGTATTATTTTCTCACCTTCTGCAAAATCACTGGCAGCAAGCTGCTGGTCTCCAAGATATCCGAATGCGACAAGAACCCCCTCAAGTTCACCCATCTTACCAAGGACATCTTTCAGAAAATCAGCATGGCTGTCATAGGCGTCCCCATCAAAATATCCAAATTTCACTTTAACTCCATAACGAATCTCAATATCCTTAGCCAGTCTGGACAGTTCATCCATGTCTCGTCCTGCCAGATAGAGTGAATACCCTTTTGCGGCCAGGACAGACGCTGTGGACCGGGCTATGGCTGATACCGCTCCCAGAATCAATACCGGTCCACTCATGACCGCCTCCCCATTCCCAGACGCCGTGACATGTCTGAGGTAAAGATGTTGCCTGGATCAATGTCCGCTTTTTTTTTCTGCCATACAGACAACCTTGGATACATTGCCCTGAAGGTCTCTTCCCTTAGCCTGGCATCTTTCGCAAGATATACTCTCCCTCCATGTTTCAGCACTATATCGTCAAGACGATCCAGGAATTGGAAAACACCGGAATCCGTTAGAGGAATGTCTATTGCAAGGGTATATCCCTCGGCCGGAAAGGAAAGAAGCCCGGTGCCTTCTTTCCCAAGACGCTTTAGAACCGCCAGAAAGGAAGGGCGCCGGCTGTCTGTCAACGCCTCAAGCAGGAGTTTCATCCCCTGCCTGGAATGGTCCAGGGGAATAACACACTGATACTGCACAAACCCCCTCTTTCCGTACATCCGGTTCCAGTTGCCTACACCATCAAGGGGATAGAAGAAATGGTCGTAGTCTGAGATGAAAATACCTTTATTGGAGGACTGCATACTGTAGTAGAGACTGTTAAAGGCCCTGACCGACAATGAGTTGAGGACTCCTGCCGGAAGGTTAAAGGGCATGTTTCTTTCCCCCCGCTTCTTTATCCTGAGGGGGTCATTTATCTTGCCTGCCAGGTCATCCCTAAGGGCATGATGTCCGGCCATGACGATGCTGCGGCCAAGACTGGATCCCTTAGCAAGGCAGTCTATCCACGCTACTGTATACTGATCATCCCAATTGGCATCATCAAATAATTGAAATGTCTCATCAATATCACGTGCCTGAAAATGCCGTACTACGATATATGCCGTTTCAACCGGATGCAGTTGCAGGGTAGCCTCCGTTATAATACCTGTCAATCCCATACCCCCCACTGTTGCCCAGTAAAGTTCCGGGTCTTTGCCGGGTGAGCACCGTCTGTATGATCCGTCTGCAAGGGCCAGTTCTATTTCAAGGAGACTGGCGCTGAATGATCCGTCGTGATGGTGGTTCTTGCCATGGACATCCGCAGCTATACAACCTCCAAGGGAAACATACTTTGTCCCCGGAGTAACATGCAGAAACCAGCCGCGGGGGACAAAGACCTCCAGCAGCTCAGCCAGAGTGACCCCTGCTTCAGCCCTCAGGATTCCTTTGTCTGCATCAAAGGATAGCAGTCTGTTCACTCGCTCTGTGAGTATGACATCATGGCCTGTATTTATTGCACAATCCCCATAACCCCGGCCCTGGCCTCTTGCGATACAATAATCACGTGCAGGGACAAGCTGTGCATAGCGTTCAGGCCGTAAAATATTACACGCTGCCTTAGGGAAACGACCCCACCCTGATATTTCTGCTTTTTTCAATTTAAGATCACCGTGCGCAGGTCTTCCATTCTCTTTCTTGCCCAGCTATTGGACGGGTCTAACATCAACGCCATCCGGAATGCATTAAAAGCACTGCTGTTATCCTTATTGCGTAAGTGGCTCTTACCCTGCTTATAGTAATAAGCTCCTATTTCAGACATGGCTGATGATACATCATTGTTGAATTTATCAATCTGCCTGGCTTCTGAGAGCAGGTCTATCGCTTTTTCAATCTGCTGCTGTTCAAACATCTTTCTCGCCAGTTTTACATAATCTCCAGCCAACTGATGCCTGACTGCTTTCAGCCCATCTGCGTAAGAGGCATTGTCAGGCTGAAGAATCAGGGCATTTCTGATAGATTTAACTGCACTCTCATAGTCCCCCTTTTCAAACTCATCCTCATATGAGGCGTGGTGCTTTTCAGCCTCCTGTCGCGACTTTTCCATATTGACCTCAATATTACCGATCTTTCTGGAGTAATAAGCGTTCCCATCTGTAACTGTTACCTCAATATCATAATATCCATTAACTGTATCCGCGGAAACAGGTATGTCATGCTCTTCCATGATAACCTCGCCTTCCCTCCATTTGTTAACCGGATACCACCCGTAAACAAAGGGATACTTCTGATTAAATACAGCCTGTCCATGGTCATCAATTAATGCGATAGAAAAATGATACTCCTTATCTGTCGGAAGTAATGACTTCCAGTAGATCGTCATATGAATTTTATTACCCGGTGCAGTTATGACTGTATTGATTTTATAATTCAATAGTTCTAACACACCGTTAAATCGGGCAATCCTGTCGTTATCATTAAAGGCATGATCACCAACTACAAAAAGATCTTTTCTCACGTAATCACCATCAATGAATCCTTTATAACCAGGATTTTCGCATTCCTTTTCCCATATGGCGATATAATCTTTCCTTATCTCAGGGTACATATTTACCCTTGTAACCGCAGACCAGTAACAATGTGTGTGTATGAACGTGGGCTTCTGTTCCCTGAATATATAGTCCCTGAAATATCGTGGATTCCAGTGGTGTCTTGCAATATGCACATCCGCGAGACCAGCAAGATCTATCATTTTCAGACCTGATACGAAGGAAGTACCTCCAAGATCGGGATGTAATAAAGATGCATTCGGAATAAATGCCTTTTCAGCATGCCCCCTGAATCTTTCTCCGTATTCAACAATATGAGAAAATGGAACAGTCGGATATTCCCTCACCTGCTTTGCATAAACGATATTCGGATAGATGAGTGCTGCAGTCACAGCCGCAATTATAAAAGGGGCGAATGAGGCTGATGGAGGGAATCGCGATATCACAATCAATGCCCCGGATATAAAGAGATATGCAAACGGAAAAAATGGAGAGAGGAACCGGTACTGCATCATCCAGTCTCCTCCAACGTATATCGGATAGAAGAGACCTGCCATCAGGAAAAGAAACGGCAGGGACAAGGATAGAAGTGAGCGGCGATAGTAAAGAATAACTATCAGGATGGCCGGCAGTAATCCAAAGTGCAGATGATAGTCGCTAAACGCCATGCCTATATATTTCCATCCCGGAGATTTAATGTGCAATATAATATCCCATAACCTCGAAACGGGGCTGAGCGAGGACATTTTTGCGTAGTATGTATTTGGAAAGAGGCTGGCGAAATACCAGTAATGCCAGAAATGGTACAGCATAAAGGGAATAATAAATGACCCTGCCCAAAGAAAATCATATTTCCTGGCCTCTTTTTTCATGACCATTGACAAAGCCTTATGAAACAGAGCTGCTGCAAAGAAGAGAAGGCCCTCCGGCCTTGCAATGGCTGTCATAAAAAAAATTATTCCGGATATCGGGTATCTTTTGTCATTGTCAGATTCCCTGAGGTAGAAATAGGCAGATGATATGACACAGAGGACATAAATCCCGTTTTCCAGGCCTGAAACACTCCAGACAACAAAGGAAACATTGGCCGCAAGCAATAACAGAGGCAGCAAATGAAGAAAAGATTTTTCAGAACCAAAGATATTCTGAGAAATCCTGAAAATCAGAAAAAAGGCAGTCAGAGTTGACAGGATGCCTATCAGTTTAGGGGTAAAAACAGGATCAAACAACCCGGCACTAAAAAAAAGCGTAAGGACAAATACCCACAATGGATTTGAATATCCTTCGACCCTTTCCCCGCCGGGGTTTACTACAAGCCCATATCCCTCAGACAGGTTTCGTGCATAGGTGAAACTGATAGCGGCATCATCATTTATCCACGTTCCATAGTATATTACATGAAAGATATACAGACTGACGGACGCGATCAAGAGTGACCAGAATATCATCCGGCCTGAACGAAGCAAATTGCCTTGATTCATCCTGATATTCCATAGTATGAGTTCATTTCAGCCTCAATGGCACATGAAACGCCTGACGGGCTTCATACTTCCTGAGCCGCATCTCTATCCCTCTGGCAAGTTCGGCCTGACCAAGTACCGTTGCACCTTTATGCGCCTTGCGGGATATCTCGACTGCCTTGTCAAAACGTCCTGTCTCTGCATATGCAGCAGCAAGGGTATCAAGAGATTCGGGATTTCTGTAATTTGTTGCCTCACATACCCTGATAGCCAACTCTAACGCCTCAGCTCCATTCCTTAGTTCTTCTGACGGTGATGTAGCAAGCAGCCAGGCAAGCTTGTTGGTCATTCCGGGGTCTTCAGGATTCACAGACAGTCCCTTGCGAAGAATGTTAACCGCCTCTTCAAAGCGGTTGAGCCTTATCAGGACAGAACTCAGATTCAGGCTCGCATCAGTATAGCCTGGTCCTATTCGGAGTGCCTCCTCAAAAAAGGGGATAGACTCTTCCAGCCTCCCGCTATTCATGTACGTCATACCAATATTAAAATGAGTGAGAAGACTATCCTGTTTATAAACAAGCGCCTCTCTGTAATGTTTCAGGGCGTCATCAAATCTTCCCTGCCGGGCCAGTATATTCCCAAGATTGTTTCGGGCCTTTACATCGAAGGGCCTCCCCTCCAGAGTGCGTTCGAAATATCCGACGGCCTCATCCATTTTGCCAAGCCTCAGCATAAGATTGCCCATATTGTAATGCGTATCTGGCTCCGCGGGTTTCTCCTTCAGCGCCTCGCGGAAGTGCACCAGCGCCTCCTCGTTCTTTCCCTGTTCGTACAGTAAGACCCCAAGGTTATTATTAGGAAGCCAGCCGGCTGGATTTTTGACAAGCGTATCCCGCCAGAGTGTTTCAATATCTTTATAGATATGTCCCTGCCTCCATGTCAGCAGCCCAAGCAGTAAAAGCAAAACGACGCCTGGTGCTATTATTATACCAGTAGTCCTTATTCCGGTTGTCCAGAACTTGTCAACCACCCATCCCGAGCCCCCTGTGAAAACCGCGATCAACCCGAGACTTGCCATGTATTGAAAGTGATCCGCCACAAAAGAATAACGCATTGGATATACATTAAAAAATCCAAGGGCCGGAAAAAGAGTCATTGAAAAAAAGGCAAGCCCTGCCAATGGACCGCGCCCCAATTTGTTCCGGAGCCCCCAGAGAACCAGCCCTGTTATTGCAAACCCTGCAAGCCCGATCCACTGCGTGAGTTTTCCTGCATCTAAAGTCCACATGGGGTATATAAAAGAAAGTTCAAACGGGGCTGCAAGTTTTTCTGCATAGAACCAGAGTGCCCTGCCTGCAAGAACAAGCCTTTGCCAGAATGAAAAATCCCACTCGGCGCCCTGAGCCCCGACATGCTGCATTTCATACCATGCCGTAAATAATCCCATTCCCATCCCGATGATAAAAAAGGGGGAAAGGAGCAAGAGTTCCCGCTTCCGGATACGCCAGCCCTGCCACCAGTATATTATCAGTATTGCCGCAGGCAGACTGACCGTAACAGTTTTGCTCAGGAGGGCCGCAATAAACAGCAGGAGGGAAACTAAATACAATCCCGTTTTCCTGTATTCTCTGAAACGGAGGAAGGTGAGGAGTGACAACAGATAGAACATACCTGAAAGAACGTTTTTTCTTTCAGTGATCCAGGCCACGGATTCCACATGCACCGGATGAAGGGCAAAGATGGCTCCTGCCAGCCATGCCCATCTTACTCCTAACCTGTGAAGTATCAGCCAGACGAGGAGTGCGTTGATTACATGCAGTGTCACATTGACGATATGATAACCCGCAGGATTCAATCCCCACAACTGATGTTCAATCCAGAGTGTCGTAAAAACCAGAGGGTAGTACTGTGGATTCTCACTTGTAGTCCAGCTGCGCCACAAGCCTTCATCAGTGTTGACCCTGGGATTATTTTCGACATACATATCATCATCCCAGATAAATCCGCCCTGCATGGCAGGAATGTATGCTGCAAAGGTCAATACTATTATTAATATCACGATGACAATGTTTATTTTTTTTTCATTTGCATTATTCATCTGATCAGTTTTTAAACTTATACTTTACAATACACCAGATGGCCCTCACTCCATCCTTCCATCCTATCTTCTTTCCCTCTGAATAGTCACGGCCGCTGTAAGATATACCTACCTCATAAATCCTGCATCTCATCTTTGCAATCTTAGCGGTGATCTCCGGTTCAAATCCGAAACGGTCCTCCTCTATCTTCAGCCTTTTCACTATGTCTGCTTTAAACACCTTATAACATGTCTCCATATCTGAAAGATTCAAATTGGTAAATATATTTGAAAGCAATGTCAAAAATGAGTTCCCCATGTAATGCCAGAAGAACAACACCCTTCTCTCCTCTGTAGTTATAAACCGGCTGCCATATACAACATCTGCCCTGTTGTCAATTATCGGCCTTATCAACTTATGATACTCCTGCGGATTATATTCCAGATCAGCATCCTGAATTATCACGATATCACCGCTAACATGTTGAAACCCTGTCCTTAATGCCGCACCCTTACCCATGTTTTTTTCATGATATAATATGCGCATATCCCGGCTGCCGTCCATCTTATGCAGGAGATCTCTTGTCCCATCAGTGGAGAAATCATCCACTATTATCAATTCCTTATCCAGTCCTACATCCTTTACCCTGCTGATAATCTCAGTGATTGTATTGACTTCGTTGTAAACTGGTATGATGACCGATATTTTCATAATTTATTCTGCATTATTGAGTGGCGATTGAGCCTTCGACTTCGCTAATATGTCCATATTTATCATTTCAAGGTTTCTGAGGGCAAGTCCGTATTCCGGTTTTATTTCATAGGCCTTTTTCAAGTGGGCAATAGCCCGTTCAAACTCCCCGGTCCTCCAGTATGCCATTCCGATATTGTTATGAGCCTGATAAAAATATGGGTCAATCTCAAGTGCCTTCCCGTATTCAGAAATGGCAGCTTTTCTCATCCCCATTTTATTGTAGATATTTCCCAGATTGTAATAAGCCATTATCTGGGTCGGATCCAACTCAATTACTTTATGCAACTCTTTGATGGCAGATTCTGTATTTCCAGTTTCATTATAAGCAAGCGACAGGTTGTGATGCGCCCTGGGAGATAGCGGGGACTTTGAAACTGCATCAGACCAGAGGGTGACATCATTCTCCCACACCCTGTTTCTGCTAATAGTCCCGGCAGAATAAGTAATCACGATTAATAGAAGAAAAACTGCAGCAGTCACAGGGGAATATTTCCCCGCATAAATGCGTAAGGAATTTACAGTGGTCAGCTTATTTAATGCAAACCCGAAAAAAACAGCTGATGAAACCGCTGCGAGATAACCTCGATTTTCCTGCAGTGTCGCGTACAGCGGGATAATGGAAGTGGGAAGCTGAACTATAAAAAACCATGCAATGAAAAATGACATTACCCGCCGGCTATTGCCGCCCTGACGGAATAACCAGACAGCTATGCACAAAAGCGCTATTATCAGCACTCCAGACATGATGACATCCGGCTCCATGATGGAGCGTACTTCTGAAATGTAGTGTTCAACTGTCAAATTGACCGGGATAAAAAAGAGTTGAATATTTTTTAAAAGCACCTTTGGCTGGATTAATAAGTTCATAAAGAAACTTCGTACTGGCATCGTATAAGTCCGTGCAGGTTCTGCTGAAATATCCGGCTGTGTTAACAGTACAAATCTAATCAGCAAATAGGGAATGACAACAAAGGCTGCATATGGGATCAGTATATAGGACTTTCTGAAATGGTCTTTGAGCCTTTCTCTCATTACATTGACTTCAGGCGGCATGAAATAGATATCATAGAGCCATAACATGACAGGTAATGTAATCGCAATCTCCTTAGTCAGCATTGCAAGAAGGAATGAAATGAGGGAGACAACGTAGAAGGGAGAAGACAAAACACCCTTCTCCCCCGCGCGTAAAACCCCTCGATTGACTCCCTCCTTCTCCCTGAACTTGATCCAGAAATAAAAAGAAAGGAGATAAAAGAAAGAACACATGACACTGGACCGGGTGCTGACATAGTTTACAATTTCGGAATTGAAAGGATTAACAATGAATATAACGCCTGCAGTCAGGGCAATGAAAAATGACCCTGTTGACTTCTTTAACATGGATTCACTGATCAGAAAGATAAGAAACGCTGTCCCGACATGGAATAATAGATTAACCAGATGATAGCCGAAAGGGTCCGGACCCCCGGCAAGATAATTCAGCGCATGAGTTGCGAGAAGAACAGGCCTGTAGTGACCTTTATATCCTTCGCCTGCACTGAACGTGCGCATATCGAAAAAATAGGAAGGGATATTTCCTATATTCCTCAAATGTGTATTATATTGAATGTGATGGACATCATCAAAATGGAACGGGTTCCAGAGGGCATTGTAATATACAGCAAATGAGAGGGTTAATATAAGTGCAAGTATACCAATTCTATTTCCTGACCAGTTCCGCATGATTTTTCAGGGGGCGTCTTTAGCACACCGGATCCCGTACATCCTGTGAGTATAGGCTGGAAAGGCGAGGGATCGTGCCGCAGGCCTGCCATACAGCTTCCCTGGAAGCATGAAAGACCCTCCTTTTACAACATACGCGTCTTTAGTATATCTTCCATCGTTTATCGTGTTCCCTGGATAGGGGAGATAGTGCGAGGATGTCCATTCAGAAACATTGCCTGCCATATCGTAGACACCAAATGGACTCTTGTCCTCCGGATGACTTCCCACGGCAGAAGTCCACATTATAGAGTTCTCCCTGACATTTGCCTTGGTTTTGTCAAACTCATTTCCCCATGGCCAAAAACGTCCGTCAACGCCCCTGGCCGCTTTTTCCCATTCAGCCTCTGTCAGAAGCCGTTTACCCTTCCAGCTGCAGTATTTTGATGCATCATCCCAGGATATATAGTTAGCAGGGTACTGACCTTTATCAGGAGGATTGAATTGACTTTCTATAGGGGGCTTTCTGTAGCGGGAATCATCAACTGCATCGCCGAACCACTCACTTCCAGTGTCATTGATGAACTGACGGTACTCATCCATCGTCACTTCATATTTATCAATGTAGAATGCCTTAAGATAGACCTTTTGCTTCGGCTCCTCATCAGTACCATAATCGAATCCTGGTCGTCCGTATTCTCCAGGATCGGACCCCATGATGAATTCGCCTGCAGGGATTAAAATCATCTCACCGGAGAACGAAAGGGATACTCCTGCTCCATGTTCCATTCCCAATATAAAGAAGGATAATAACAGGTATCTGAGACTTTTCCACATAATGTTACCATATGAATCTACACTCTATTGGTTAAGACGGTTACAGTCATAACCTTCAGTGCACTGATTAAAATCGGTAGTTGCCTGATAAAAGCATGTGTTCATATCTGCGTTATGACATAAGAGAGCACAGC
This sequence comes from uncultured Nitrospiraceae bacterium, assembly GCA_964611625.1. Taxonomy (GTDB): domain Bacteria; phylum Nitrospirota; class 9FT-COMBO-42-15; order HDB-SIOI813; family HDB-SIOI813; genus RBG-16-43-11. The sequence continues at coordinate 126,820 of CAZTAM010000007.1, forward strand.
CTATCTTGTTTCCGTCATAGTACCACCTTGGCTTTGCACCTGCAGGTTGTCCAAAAACAACACCAGGGGCAAAATTAATAAGATGAGTGCCGGAAATACCATCTATGATTCCATCCCACTCATCAGGCGGAAGCTGCCCCCCCATCCCGTCTCCATACATCGTGTTCGTAGACTCCACATTGCTGTGAACATTATAGTGGCACTCATGACAATATGCCCCTGCATACTTCAAGTGATATTTATGGAGGTTGCCAAGCCAGGAATCTCCAAATGAGCCGCCCCTTACGCCTATGAAATTGGTAAACTGCTCTTCACCTGCAGCGAACTCCTTATTACCGACGAAGGGATCAAATGCCCTCCTGTCGTGACACTGAAAGCAGAGGACGAAGTTATCATAGAATGATGGATTAAGGCCGGAATTTATAAAATCACGCGGACTATCAATGTCCGTATTGTATTTGTTCCTCAAAATGCGAGGGTATTTCGAACCATGCGGCCCCTGGGGTCTTGCAGGATCATTAGAAATGGAGGGCGTAAAATAATTAATGTTGGGAGATTTGTCCGTACTCCTCCGGTAAGATGTGCCATCCGGCTGCCCGGTCAGGGGACCTTTCACGGTAGAGGCATTAGGATAAGGCTCAAAGGAATCGTTATTGTGACAATCCGTGCAGGTGATCGTCACCTTAAGAGTCTCGCGGGCCTGTTCCGGAGTATCACAGTTCCCATTACTCCCGAATAACCCTGCATAACTCCATGTGAAATTAAAGGCTTGGGCAAGCTGATTACAGAGTGCCTGCGTCCCGTTTCTTCCGGATGCTCCTACCGGATGAAAAGCAGGGTTTGACAATTGACGGGAGTGGTCTGCTGCAATGTCGGGGGTCAGGGGATCAAACTCTTTTCTTTTGTTGCTGTATCCTTTCATACTGAGATTATTGTCCCCGACTGCCAGGTGCAGGCGGTTTGATCTCCTGTCAGTCATATCAGGGTAAGTGTTTCCAGGAAAAAGATTTGTATAACTATTACCATGACACCTCAGGCAAATTTCATGAACGTATGGCTCCCTGCTGTTGCCCGGGATCTTTGCCCCTACTACATTTCCGTTAATATCTATACCCTTCATTCCCTTCAGTCTGTTCGTCCTTGTAACCTGATGAGGATTATGGCAGTCCACGCACTCTATGTGTACCGTGTCCCGAATAGTAGTACCAGGCGGATATTCATTGAATGGAGGGGGGAGGTTGGCAAAGAGCTCCACACCTTCCTGAGGCCTGCTGACGAAAACAGGCTCATGTCCCTGCCCCATGGCAAGGTTCATCGCGCTGCCCCCAGTCGGAGACATTGTATCCTTGCGAAATTCGCTCCTTATATCAGGCGGAGGAAACTGAGGATTCCCCATGTCAGAAGCCGGGCTATGGCAGAGATAACAGGTATTCTCAATGGCAGAGTTACCATTTACATCCACACCCTCACGCAGCAGCCTCTTGGCTCCCTGAGATGTATGGGGGTCGTGACATGCACGGCATGCGTATTGACCAACAGTATGAACCCCGTCAAAGTTGTATGCATTCTCAGACGTAGGATTAGGCGACGGTTTAAAAGTGGCAATATCATGAGCGCTTCCTGACCATCCCGGCTTTTCATGGCAGTAGAGGCAGAGGATCTTACCCCTGTCGGTATTAGCCGGTTCATTAAAATAGTTTGCCCTGAGAAACTTCGGCACTGTAGTCCCATCAGAAAATTTTGCGGCATGGGGGTTGTGGCATGATGTACATTGCACCGAATCAAACTTATTAGTATCCGTCCCCGGATACCTTCGCATCGGTGAAATAGGTGTAGGATCTCCTACCTTTGAAGATATTGCAAAAAGTGGCGGACCGGGATCTACCAGCTCTTCATCCTGCATGGCAAGGCTCGAATCGTACACAAAGGAGACAGGATGATCATTCTGAAGATTAGTTCCTATAACCCGTGTATCGCCTGTCGATACTCCGGAACCAATAGGTATAGTACCCTGCCCTCCGGCAGGAAGCTGGCCGGTTGGATAGATCATTGGCAGATCCCCTTCATTTCCTGAACCGGGCCTGTTTACAACCAGCCCGAGGGCTATCGTCCCGTCATGACATGACAGGCAGAGGCGTGAATAACCTGTCGGGGCATTCGGCTTCGGATTCTTCTCGTATCCTTCAAAGCTCGTACTCCAAACCTGGTCATAAAGAATATAACTGGCAGTAGAAAGATTCCTGTTCCAAAGGGGAGCGCTTATTCCTCCGGTAACATCTGATGTCGCTCCGTGCGGGGTATGACAAAAAACGCAAACCTCTGTCGTCTGCGCAGTAAACACAGCATGCACTGAGCGCTCTATTCCTTCCGGAGGTATCGCGGAGAGGTTATGCTTAGTATTCCTGATATCTTCAAGGATAGACGGAACCAATGGCACAGGCACCGGCGGCAGTGATGGAGGTGTTTGAGAATGCCCCTTCATATCCGGCCAGATCAAAACAGAGAATACCAGTATCGTCAATATAACTGCGGCACTTATAACATATTTTATCCGGGATATTATTAGTTTCATATCAGCAATTCATATTACTAAATAGCAGCATCAGTGTCAACGCCGGGAAGCAGACCAGCGGCGTCTGAACCTCCAGAAAAATAAAGGAGAAAAAAGGAGGAAGAGATTGACAAGTGAATCATTCTTCCAGCTGGATGTATTGGATCTGCCGGTTTTTATTGTACCGCACCCGAGTCCATTCCAACTGCCCCCATTTGAATCATTTGCGCGCCCTGTTGTTAATACTAATGACATTGACCTGGAACCGTAACCTTCAGATACAAACTCATAGCTTGATGCCTGCATAATATCTGTAACAGCAGGCTGACTGTCGGTACCAGCAGTGCCGTTGTCCTTCAACACAAGCCTCTCGTTTGCCTTTAAATTACCCTGAGGTACATCCCACTTTACTGTGACATTTTTTCCCTTTGGAATTGAGTCAAGGGTAATATGCCATACGGTATCGCCAGCTTTTGCAGTTCCCCTGATATCCTTCCAGAGATATCTATTTCCAGATACAAGGTCCGGCCTCAAATCATCATTGATATCCCGGGAAAAATAGGCGCTGAGGGTCACAGGTGAGTCCGGATCCGGTGACGTAATCAAGGCCGGGGTATCCCACAGATTATCATAACCGTCCGTGGCTTCCTTCTCAACCCCTGCCACAAGCCTGCTTCGAATAATTTCCCCATTGCCGCCTGAGACAGTAACTTCCAGTGGTAACTGCCAAGAATAAACAGCAGGTATAATCAGAAGATTCCAAATAAATATCAGGCTAAATATAATTGACCTTTTCATTTCTCCTTCTCCATATCAATCATGGCCTTTCGAATATTATCTCAATCCCTCCCGGTTCACCAACATATATCCAGTAACCGGTCCCTGGTTCAAGAACTGCAGGCGGAATATCATTAAAGGATGCAAAATCATAATTACTATGGTTTAAATAATATATCGTGTTTCCAATCCAGCCATTCTTTACCGCGTCTGTATAAGATTTTACTTCCTGCGTATTATTTACCATCATCTTTTTAATTGTTAGATCACTCAATAACACTGAGCCGTCATATGGGGTACCGATCATATTCCAACCGCCTTGAAGCATCACATGATACCCGGAATCTGCAATCTTAACACCATCAACCTTCAATGATATATCTGCCGGCGAATACAGGAGATAGCCGAGCCCTGGAGTGACTGTATCTTCCAGGTAATACTGAGGAGGCGTAATACCGGGATAGGCCGAGTACCATCTGTACAGACCTACAGGGCCTCCAAGATATGATGCAAAAAGTGAGTCCCGCCCGTTTGGAACAGGCATGAGAGGGAGTGATATAAGGTTGTAACCCTTTCTAAGTTTTAATGTGATCGCCAGCCTCAGTGCCTCCGGGATATCACCATTATTCGTCAAAAAGACTTTAATAACATTGGAAATCTCAGAGACATGTCCGGCGGCGTCCATGCTCTTTATTGCAACGCAATATTCAGTGTCCGGGCTCAGGCCGTTTAATGAATATAACTGAAGGGCCTCTGCCTGCGGTCTTGGCTCGCCATGAGCCTCTGTCGCAGCTCCCCAATTCTGCTCCATGATCCCGACACTTGTGCAATCCTTAATGAACCGAAGATCGTAGATGGCCGATGTGCGTGTAATGCTGTCATCCTGCGGGGCACTCCAGGAAAGAAGGACTGTAGTATTCGTAACATACATGGCCCGAAGGTTTTTTATCGGCTCAGGCGGATTTTTATCGTCAGGCTCAATGACAGTAATTCTGAATTCCTTTGAATCTACAGCACCGTTAATATCACGGACATTTGCTGTAACGTCGTAAAGTCCCGGTATAACCGGTCTCCCTGAAATAACACCGCTCATTTTGTCCATGACAAGCCCTTCTGGCAAGTTACCCCTGATATTCCATACAAGCGGTTTACTCCCGCCTGCAGCATTAATCTGCCCATGATAGTCGCTGCCAGCAATTCCTTCCGGCAGTGTACTGCTGTCAATTGCCGGAGCAGGGTTGATTGACAGTGTCAAATCTCTTGATCGGATGGAACTTATTGACGTATCAACGGCACTGACAGAAAAGTTGTATGACCCGGCAGAATCAGGTATACCATTTATCTCCCCTGTAAATGAATCAATAGATATCCCGGGAGGAAGAGATCCTGAAGAAAGGCTCCATACGGGCGTTCCTCCTACGGCTGTAAGACCCTTATTGTACGGGGTGTCCACTGTTGCATCGGGCAGGGCATTTGACGTGATGAAAAGGCCATTTGTTTTCATCCGCAACTCAAAGTTTCGAATCCCGTATTTCCTACCTTTGTCCAGAATATTTGTATAGGTAAATGATGTCATGGTCTTCATGTCAATCTGTTGAGATGGGTTCAGAAGGTCAACCAGGACCACTTCTATTCCATCAGGTTTATGATCAAAAGACCATTGCATGCTGACAGTCCCGCCATTAAGCAGGGAAAGAACTGAGAAGCGCCAGACCTTTTCTGATTCTAATGGTCTGATATCCCTCCAGAGTGAGCAGTTATTGACTGTATAACCTTTTTCCGGGTTGATGCATGTCCATATGTCCAGTGTGCCGTCATTATTTTTATCTTCTGCCATGACTCCATGATTGAATACGGCCTGGACAGGATCGTCTGTTTCTACCATTGATAATGTATCCATTGCAGTGTCAAATCCGTCCGTGGCGCCCTCCCTTATCCCGGCTATAAGGTGGTTCCATACTGTGCCGTCAATTGCGCTGGAATCGGGCACAGAGACCTTGATATGGACAGACCAGTCCGCCACCCCGGCATAGGCGGCAGATCCAAGGCCAGCAAGTATAAGGATGCATGCAAAAAGTCGTTTAATCATGAGCCTCTCTGAGTCATACCTCAGGGTTTGACTATTAATCCGGTATCAGCAAATTAAATGTCCCGTTACCAAACACCCTTATCCAGTATGACTTCCATGGCTGCATTACAATAGGGCAGCCTGAACCTGCGGGCAATACTGTATCTATACCGCAGGTCCCATAAGTATAGTTAATGCCGTTATATATATATACAGACCCGTCTATCATCGGACCGCCTGATACATTTTCTCCGGTAACAGCGTCCTGAAACCTTGCAGTTACTGGTCCGTTGCCAGTTGTCCGGCTGACATACAACCCCTTTTCATTGCTATCAATATCCCCATCCCCGTTAACGTCCCTGTTGCTGAAATTTATCTCCTTGTCAAATGTATTAGCCACCATATTCCAGCCATTCTGAAGGGGTAAGATATAGCATGGGAAAGTCCCTCCGGCTCCATCATCACAAGCCGGGGAATAAGAAGCTGAGCTGGAAGAGGGCAGAGAAGATGCCGGTACATCAAGCGTGGAGCTGCCATAAGGAGCCCATAAAAAATACCCGGACCCTTCTTCAATCGAATTGATCTGAGAACAGACATGGCAAGCCTCGCCTGAATCACAGATTCCATCTTCATTTCCAGCTCCATCGTTAAGGATTTCGCGGTTGTGAGGTGAAGGTACTCCATTGTAGCAGCCGCTGTTGGAGTTTAGCCCCCTTGAATCCCAGTGATAACTGTATAACGGTGTACCCACATCATCACCAAACACATCCGCAGGCCTGTTTGTGCTGACGGGCGGGATATAAGGCACAGATACCATGTTGTAAGCGTTTGGGACAAGGGAGGTAATGCTGTCGACCGGATTGGATATGGCTGATTTGTTTGCAGCGCTTACATTCCCCCTCTCATCAAGCGCCTTAAGAGCAAAATAAAATTTAGTATTGTGCGTCCTGTCATCCTCTATTGAGACACTCGCATCCTTGAATGCCGTAATCTTGTTTTCCACTATTACCGTATAGCACTCCGCCCCACCCGATAATTTGGGCGGCAACAACTCCCCTTGATTGGACCTGAATGCCTCTTCGACCTGGACATTGTCTGTAACACCATCCAGGCAGACCGGAACTACCAGTTGAGAATCATAGCGGAGCAGTACCGTTACTGGTATGGCTTCACTGAAGGCTATCTCCCCCGGTCTGGGATTAACAACATCATCATCAACGATCTTCCTTGTGGAATACCTCAGTTCATACGCAGTTGCTGGACCTGAAGATAAGATATCCCCGTCATCAGCCTTTGCAGTCCAACGCAGGGTTATAGTATGCGCCGAACTGGTGATAGACGGATTATGAAGAGGGTTAATTATCTTAGAAGAATCTGCACTTAAATTATCTATCGCCCCTGGCCGGATAGAATCACTTGACGCACTCGTGGTGAAGCGGCAGTCAGAAGGAGAACATGTGGAGATATCCGACACATTACCTGCATCATCTGTCGTTTTCAGCGCAAAATAGTAATCCGTACTGGCAAAAAGCCGTGTAATAGTACAAGTCTCCTGACTTCCGGAAACCTTAGGCTGTCTAAGGTTGGTCTCTCCCGACAGGCAACCCTCAACCCTTCTGGCCTGTGAAAAAACTGCATCAGTTATCAGGGATGTTGAGTAACGAAGATCGTATGAGGCGGCCGTACCGGCTGATCCATCATCACCTGGCGCAATCCAGGAGACCTTTATGGATGTGGAGGTTTGATTGCTCATACTGAGAACCACAGGGGAAGGTTTCATGACGTCTCTGCTGTTGATGATCGCCTTAACTGAATCAACTTTCGCAGTATCCTCCAGGGATTTAATATTGAAGATGATTGTCCGGGATCCGGAAAATGTCCCTGACGCAGCTACATTAAAGGAAAAGAACGGCACCTCGCCCGGATTATAGCAGGGAAAGCCGGAGCTGCAGAGTCCTCCAGGGGGAGGGTTTCCAACAAGCGATACTGTTAAATCGGCAGGTGTATTCCATGTAATCTCAAATCTGTCGGGCAGGTTTCCTTCATTCTGCACGCCCACTGAAATTACCCGTGAGGAGCCTGCGGCAACATCCAGGGCAGCACAACCCCCGTTGCCTGAGCCGGTGGCTCCGTAAATATCATCACCGGGACCAGTAGTCCCGCATTCAGATCCCAACAAGGTAAAGTCTTTGATCTCACCACTTGCGTCGTATCCGAATCCATATATAATTCCATCCACCTTTCGAGCGCTTGCCAGTGTCACGCGTGCATTCAGGGAATCAGAATACCTGCCGGCCCCGTTTGAGTAGATATTCAAAATAACATTTTGGGTCACCGGCGCGCCTCTTGGTATGATCTTCAGTGTAACGGGAATATTCGCCGTAGAACCAATGGAAGGCGTTACCCAGGATACCTGAGGGTCAGTTATATTGACATCTCCGGACCCGCCATTTATTATAACCGTCCAGCCAGGAGGAGGGGACTTGGAAAGAGAAAACTTATAGGTGTCTGAAATATTCCCTCTGTTATAGAGTACTACATTAAATACAACTTCATTTCCGGGTGCGTTTGCAGTCCCGGGAGACACACCCCCGGCACCACTGCAGCTGACAGAAGGATTGGCTGCACAGGGGTCATAGATCCCCGCACCAATTCCCTGGATAACACCATCACCCTGATAGATGGTACTGATATTGACAACAGCCCTGACGGAATCAACTTTCGAATAATCATTGACCGAACGTATATCAACAATGATATTCCTGGACGAACCTGCAGGGGCGTTAAAAGAGGGTGTAACGAGCAGATAATAAGATTCAGATAAATTTACAGGTATGGAACCTGTTATAAAACCTGAAGATAAAGGAGTATCGCATACCGAGTCAGATGAATAGTCTGTGAAGCCGCACAGGAAAACAGACCATTGCTGCACCTGTCCTCCCACAGCATCACTGGCGGGAGCGACCCAGGAAATCTCAAAGGAATCGGTAGCACGCCCCAGCGGATCCGGCAAGGGACCGCCGTCATTCTGGAGTTCAATCAGGAATGCTGCCATCCCTCCATGGCTTGCAGGGTTTGTAGTCATAGCGGCATTTCCTCCATCCCCGCTGCCTGCACCGCCGTAGACGTCTCCTCCATTGCTCATAATAATTCCATCAGGTTTATAGGCTATATCAGCCCTCTGGTATCCAACAGTTATATTGCTAAAAGTCGGGATGCTTTCAGAGTTGTCTGACAGGAGATATACCTTATACTGCAGCCATTGGTCGTTTGAACCTGTCCGATGATCCTGAATAATTGGCACACTCCCGGCGGGGTTGGTAAAGGTATCTGTAAGTATAGAACCTGATAAGTAAGAACAGTTTATTACGGAATTAAGGGTTATGGCATTACCGCTTATCGAGCTGATTTTTCTCACCTCAAGGCCGTCATGTTCATCAGGTGGTGTGGTGCACCTTGATGACCTGTTTGATGAAGTTATGGTTGAATCATAAAGTGTAACTACCCGGCCGGTGGAAAAGATGCTTGCGTCAGCAACATTGATGGTAGTCACCCCGGATGAGGCTGAAAAAGTAGTGCGGTTTGGGCCATACCATGGACCCCACTGGACAAAATTTGTACCGGGAGCAGGGGATGTCCTCAACTGAACAACCGCATCAGAACCTGCCGGCAGGGTCTCCGACCACTGCAGCCTGTAAATAGCATTTTGAAGGTCAGTAGTATCGTAGGGTGATGAAACCAGCGACTGAACTGGTCTTGTCCTTCTGAAATTTACCGATACCCTGCTTACTGCCGGGCTATCATCGGGGTTGACGGTCTGAGCCGTCAAGTATGCCCTGTACCTGAAATACCTGTGCCCTGTATGACTTGCAGGTATCGAACAGATTGTCTCGGTGCCAGCAGTACTGCACCCGGCACTCGAAATGGAATAGAATGAGCTGCTCGTTCCGTCAGGTCCCTTGAAATTCCATGACTGATTGTCGCTATTAGTAGCTATCTGGAATTTTAAAGTGCTTGACGGATTCCCGGATGGCACAGCCGCATCCCAGGATAATGTCTCGAATGTGACTCCATTATTATCCAATGTAAAAGACACGGATTCATATGTCCCTTCGTTTCCGATTAATGGAGCTGGATTAATGGTGCTATTGTTCACCATATTATTGAGCGGGGCTATTCTGATACGTCCTGAGCCGCCGCTTCCACCCTGCACATAGTAAAAGTATGTAAGGGTCGATCGCCCGCCATCTCCGCCTAAAGCCGATAATGTCCCAGAGATCAGGTCAACATTATTTCCCCCAATAATAAGACTTCCGCCGGAACCCCCTCCTCCACCATTTCCCCACCTTCCGGACCCATTACCTCCATCCTCTCCTTCAGTCAGTATCTCACCATTTTCCAAATAAATTCTATCGGCAAAAAGTCTTAATACTCCTCCACCTCTGCCTCCTTTGCCTGAGATCCCCTGAGAATCAGCAACTCTGCCTGATGCACCCCCTGACCCCGCATGGTTTATGGTCATCGGCTTATCCCCATACGGATTTCCTGGATAACCTTCGTTGCTGCTGTTATTAATGCCAATAGTGCCATACCCTGCGCCGGCGCCCTGGGTTATTCCTGCCCCCGGACCATCCCCTCTGAGGCCCTGACTCGTGGTCTGTATAACGCTGTTGCCCCCCGGATACCCCTTATGACTCATGTAGATTGCAGACCTGCTCAGTGTACGAATCTCATTTAATGCCCTGAGATTCATTCCCCCACTTGCAAGTGCATTGTAATAATTACTCGGCGGACCGCCTTCAAGAGGCTGACTCAGGGTATCAGTGCACGTGCGCACAGAGGGATCGGAAATCGTGCAGACAAGCGCAGGCGAGTTGAACCTTCCTGCTGTCGTACTCCTGTATACCCTGTATCCATATGCATCTGAGACCGCAGTCCATGACAAAGATACTGAGTTGGTATTAGTTCCGGCTGAGACAGAAATGCTTCTCTGTGATCCTGGAGTCGTTTCAAAACCACGGTAGTCTATGGCAGTCAACACATAATAGTATGTGCCGCCCGACATACTCCCTCCGGTATTAGACGCTGCAGCAGTCGGAACCGGGATTGCAGCCGACAGGTTCACGGGCGGGGCACCTGCAGACAGCGGCGCTCCGATGTCTGTGCAAAATGCTTCTGCTGTGTTACAGACAAGGGAGGCAGTGGTAAAGGAGCCAGACTGAAGCCTCCGGTACACCCTGTAGCCGGACGCACCAGTTACAGGAGACCAGGATATTCGAACAGAACTGCTCCCATTGGCTGTCACATTAACTACGGAGCTCCGGTTAGTCTCAAGACCCCGGGAATCTGCTGCTGTGACAATATAGGTAAATGAACCGACAGGCCCGCTGCCTGACACAAAACCTGATGTCACGCCTGCAGGTACGGTAAGGGGTGCCCCAAGGGCTGAAGATATGCCTCCACAGTTCTGGACTGTGACATCTGAATAGTTCTCCCCGCCGGTCACTATGAATGCGCCATCGGAGGTGTTGGTTACACCCGGCACTATGGATGTGTTCGGAGTAGTTACCCCTGTATCAGTATAAGTAGTCGTGTTCTCTCCAGTCACAGTTGCCAGCAATCCAAGTGTGCCGGATGCCAGCCTTCCATATATCCGGTATCCATCAGCACATTTCACTGAATTCCATGAAAGGACAATGCTTCTGTTAACGTTAGTACTTGATTGAGCCTTGGCTGCAGGCAGAGATTCTCCGGCCACGTTGTATGCTGCCACCACATAATAATAACTGGCTGGAGACAGGCTTCCTCCAGAAACAGCAGAGGACGTAATATTCTCCGGGGTATCCAGGATCCTCGGATAAGTCTGACCGAGGGGGACGCCATTAAGGGTGTTGTTGCCTGCAGTCTTTCCATCAATGACAAGGGCTCCGTCTGCACCGCTGCCCCTGTCAATAATGAATGGTTTTATCCTCAACCCATTCACAGGATCAACTTCAACATTTGTCCTTAATGCGCTGCTGAAATCTGTGTCAGTTTTTGTATCGGAGACCTTAGATAGTGTCAGACCCTGGGTAACTAACTCAATTGTGGAATCACGTGAAAAAAACTTTTTCCAGTCCCGTCTGCCGTTTTGAGCAGAATCATGCTGGGTACTCTCTTCGGTTGATGGCCCATCCCGCCAGTCATCCTGAATCCACTGGAAATTGGCGGAAAATGCGGCATCAGGATGTACTATCAGGAGGAGTGAAAAAAATAGAAATAGATACTTGTATAGTTTTTTCTCCATTATATACATGGTAATTTGTGCAAGTAATATGCCATACATTCTTGCATATTAGAGCTGCCACTGCAATAAAAAAAACCTCTGTAAGTAACACCTCGGTCAACGGGTGGAGGGTGGGTATGTAACTCATACGCTCATGGCCTGCGCAGTTGACCTGTCAAAGGACTCTCAGGCGAGGAAGCCTTCCCGACTCTAAAGGTCGGGCTTTCTTCGCTTCGCTCAGCGCAAGCGTACCCTCCGCCTGATCGCCTTGACAGGTGCCCAACTGCTCCGGCAAATCGCTAATGAGTTACATACCCACCCTCCACCGAGGGGTTACCTCTGTTATGCATCAGAGGCTGACACAATTTCATCATGACAGGCAGGCCATAAGATAAATTATCGGCATCCTGTCAGAATATCGCCTGCAGGGATACGTTGAATTCGTACTGCCTGTAACTCCCCACATTTTCAGGATCAGTTGTTGCCCAGGTTCGACCGATCTTTCCAGTAAGATAAACCATCTCCGACAGCCTGTACGACATATCAGCCGATACTGTTGTTGTACGCCTTCTATCCCAGCCGCCCACCCTCGGAATAGGATCAGCAAGTCTTTCCCCTATCTCAACAAGCTCTTCCTCCTTGAGACTCGGAATGTTAGTAGACTCCCAGGTATTGCTTCCTTTCAGATAGAGAAACCCCTTGTCCGACAGCCTGTAAGACAGGTTAAGATTCAAGGTATGTATGACATCTTTTCTGAATTCAGTAAACAGAGTAGTCGAATCAGCGTTCATATAATTCCTGAACCCTATATTGTATCCGCTTGCCAGGTAAACCTGAGGGATTATCCTTTTATTATAGTTGAGATACAGATTATTGCTGCGATGAGCAAAATTATTGCCAAGGGGATGTTTATTAAGATTCGCGGCATACGTGTAGCTTCCCGAAACAGTGTCCCAGTCAGATGTCTTTTGTGTTATAGAAAACGAGAGATTGTGCACAATCATGTCTCCCACAGAATAAACGAAGTTTACCGTATCGGAATAATCATATCTCATGGTAACGTACGTCGGGATTGCTTCCGGCTTCAGGGTGGCGCTGGCAAAGTATCTGTATACCTTATTACTGGGTTTATTATCAAAGACTGAATAGGAATATCCTCCTCCTGCAGTATAAGCATGCCTGCTGCTGAGTTCATCATTCCACCTGAGATCTGCCCTGTATCCAACTCCCGTAAGCTGGCTCTCATAGTAGATATTATTGTTTACGGCAGTTGTTAAATTAAACCCGCGAATTTTCGTCCTGTATAAATCATATGATAATGTCAACCCATGAATAGAATTAGTACCGGACGACGTCTGCCCTGCGGATGTTTTAACCTCGCTGACGGTATTACTGAGGTACGCCTGTATATACCATGGTCTGAGCCTTTTAAGGCTGGCGGCCGCAAAGGCTGCTTCCTTCGTCCCTTCACCGTTACTCATTGTCAGTCTGTACGCCTCCCTTGCCTCTTCATAGAAACCCTGCTGTTCGTATACCCTGGCGAGACCGAAGTATGCGTTGTGATATTTAGGACTCACGTCGATTGCCTTTTGAAAGGATGATATTGCCTCATCGAACATCTTTAAACTGTCATAGATGTACCCGATAGTATAGTGTGCAATGTAATTTTCCGGTGCAATAGCTGTAATCTCCTTAGCCTCAACAAGCGCCTGTTCAAATTTCCCCTCTCCAATCAACTTCTGTGCAGCGCTCATACGGGTTGAAAAAGCCTCTTCCTTATCGAGCAGACCAAGCCTGTTCCTCGCTATTTCAGCCTCCCTTCCTTCATTTGTAAGCGACAGTACAGCATTATACGCAGCCTCAGCATCTCTGTACTTTCTCTGGCTCTCATATACAAAACCGAGCTGAAGCTGAGCAGATACATATCTTGGTTCAATCTCGAGGGTCTTGTTCAGGTATGTAATGGCCCTGTCCTGCTTCTGAAGCAAATAATAAAGAACACCTGCATTGAAGAGGGCTACCGGATTACCCGGTTCCTTTTGCAGCAGGGACTCAATCTCTCTAAGCGCCCCTTCAAGGTCTCCTTTCTCCCGGTAATCATGGGCTTTTTTAAAATGCATCGCTATCCGAACCCGGGTTAACATCTTTTTTGCTGTTTCCCCCTCTGTTGTCTCAGGAACATTGCTCACCACCTTATTATATGAGATGGTCGCCTCTTCGAGGCGCTTTAAAGCCTCATATCCCTGCCCCATGAACAGATATGCCTCCCACCTGTTCGGATTCATCTTGATAACACGATCAAAAGTCCCGATAACCTTTTCGTAATTTTTCATCAGCAAATATATCTTGCCCAGGGTAAACAGGGTCTCTTCATCTTCCTTAACTGTCAGGATCCGTTCCGCTTCAATAACCGATTCTTCATATTTACCGGCTTCCATCAACTCCCTTACACTCGCCGCAACCTCTTTAGTTATCGTCAGTTCCTTCAACAGTTTCAATCTCTCGGCTGCCTTCTGCGTCTCTTCAACACCCTCTTTTCCCATCTTTACTACGGCCTCATATTGCATCATGGCCTTATCGTATCTACCGATATCGTCGTAGACAACAGCAAGCTGATAAAAAGCATTAACGTACTCGGGATACAGCTCTATAGCCCGCTCCAGTGAGGCGATGGACTCGCTGTACATCTTCTTATTCAAGTATATGACCCCCAGATTGTAATGAACAAAAGGGTTATCCGGTTCTGTCTCCTGCAGCTTGCTTATAACAGACAGTGCCTCATCGAACTTCTCTTCTTTGACTGCTCGGGAAATCTCTTCAAAAAGGACCCTCGATTTTTGTTTGCTCTCCACATCCTTTAATTTTCCCCTCGCCTTCTTAGCCAGTTCCGAGTCAGGAACCAGCCTGATTACCTCATTAAACTCTTTAATTGCCTTATCATAAAAATCCGTATTAAAGTAGATCTCCCCGAGGACCATTAGTAACTCAGGATTTTCAGGGGCTTTCTCCTTAGCTTTCTCATATATCTCCCTGACCTCCTTCATCTTGTTCTGACGCACGTAGAGTCTTCCCAAAGCGATATAAATTGAAATATCCCGGGGAGTTAGTTCCACTGCCTTTAACAATTCGTTTATGGCGGAATCAAGATCGTTTTCCTCTGTCATCAGCTGCGCACGGTTCATGTACCTCGATGCGAGCCTCAGCTCGACAAACCTCAACCTCGCTTCTGCACCTTTCACTTCACCCTGTTCTCTTGATCTTTCCACAACGGCCTTGTATTCTTCTATTGCATTCTCAAGATCTCCCTCTGTCTCGTATATAGCGCCTAACCCCATATGAGCAGGGACAAAGTCCGGATTCAGGCTTACGCTCTTTATTAAGGCCTCTTTAGCAAGAACCGAGTCGCCTGTTCTGAAATAGGAGAAACCGAGATAATAATGGGAGAGGTAGTTGTCAGGCACGCTCGCTGTAAACTCTTTTAAGACGTTAATAGCTTCTTTGAATTTACCTGCACGAAACAGTCCTATCCCTTCCTCGAGCAGAGATTCTGCTGCAGGGGGTTCCTGCGCAAAGACGACCTGTATACAGTTTTTAACGGAGATTTTAACGACTTCCCTGAGAGAATTGGAAGTGGTGGGGATTGGGTTTATTCCCGGAAATATAAAAACGACCAAAAAAAGTAGAATAGCGACGCTATAACGATTCATTTAAGTTGCTTAATATATATGAATATATGTTGACGGTCAAAACCTTTCGAAGAAATCTACAGTTTCCTTTAACACTGAGGGATTTCCGACAATAGGTTAATTCTGACCAGCTCAGTCTCTCATAAATAGTTACCTCAAGTTATCGAGGCGCCTCCTGGCCTCAATGTAGAATTTGTCAGACTGTCCTTTTTCTGACCTTCCCTGGATGACCTTCAGATATTCTTTTTTTGCATCTTCAAACCTGTTCTGCTTTTCGTACGCGATTCCAAGGTTAATTCTGGCCATAGAGTAGGAGGGTTCGACCTCAATGGCTGACTTTAATACCTGTATCGCCATGTCAGTCTTATCGGTGGCAAGGTAGATAAAACCCATATTGTTCAATATCCGGGGGGAAGCGTTTCTCCCTTCAACCGCCTTTTCATAGTACTTTAAAGCGAGGTCATACTCCTGCCTCTGCTGATATATGACACCGAGTCCCTGGCTTGCCATACCATTTCCCGGTTCAAGTTCAAGAACACGATGGAACATCTTCGCCGCAGAATCAAACTCTCCCCTCTTCATATAGCTGTTCCCAAGGTCAAGCAGCGTCGAGACATCGTCAGGGGTGATCTCAAGCACCTTTTTAAATGCCACAATAGCCTTATCCCACATCTGCTGACCTGAATAGATAATCCCAAGCCCCCGATGGAAGGCTGGATTTGACGGGGTCCTTACGGATGCATTTCTGAATTCTTCCTCAAGCTCGTCTGCCTTCCCCATCTCTAAATAAAGTCCTGCCAGGATTTCTGCAGCCACCACATGGGTTGGAGACAGCCTTATCACCTCTCTGTACTCCCTCAATGCCGATTCCCTGTCTCCCCGCTCTTTATAGACCTTTGCCAGGTTGAAATGGGCCTTGTAATTACCTGGTTCTATTTCGATCGCATTTAAATAGAGTCTTTCAGCCTGTAAATAATCCCCTTTCTGCACATAGAGATTACCAAGGCTGATCAGTGTCATAGTGCTTTGAGGAAATCTCTGGAGGCTTTCTTTCAGCACTGCTTCAGCCTGGCCAGGATTCTCTGCCATCTGTATCCTTCCAAGCTCAATACGTGCCCCCTGGGAATGTGGATTCTTTTTCTGCACATCGCTCCATAGGGTCATAGTATCCTTCCATACTGTATTACGACTCCAGGTAAGCGCACTGAAAAAGATTAATAGGACAGCAAGAAGGCCAAAAGACAGGCTGACCATATTCCTGGCCGCAGAATTTGCATAACGAGAGGTATAGCCAAATATTATCCCTGAAATTACTGCAATGCTTATTCCTGACAGGTAACCACGGTTCTCCTGGAGAATTGCATTCAGAGGAATAATCGTTGTTGGAAGGAGAACGATAAAGAACCAGAAGATGAAGAAGGATATGACCCTTCGTTCCGGAAGGACTTGCCTGAAAAGGTATACTGCCGCAAGGACCAGGGCAATAAGTACAATAGCAGAACCAATTACAGGGACGTTAAACAGGCTGTACTGAATCTCCACATGATGATCTGCATTCAAACCAGCGGGTATCAGGATCAGCCTGAGATACTTTACCAGTACAGGCATCTCTGTATACAGCTGTACGAGGATGCTGCGTTGAAATGAGGGCAGAACAGATCCGAAGTAGAAAAGACGCATGATTATATAAGGTGTCACGACAACGAGAACAAACGGCAGATATATTACAGTCCTTCTAATGTTCCGTAACCACCCCTTCACAGGAACGAAATAGAGGTCATAGAGCCATAGAATCAGGGGAAGGGTAATGGCCACTTCCTTGGTAAGCATGGCAAGGACAAATGAGAGAAGTGATGCAAGGTAATAAATCCCCCTTGATCCCCCTTTATTAAAGGGGGAAAGAGGGGGATTGTATCTGTAGCACATCCAGCACCAGAACGCCAGCATAAAGAAAAAGGCGCACATCACGCTCGACCGCGCCCATATGTAGTTAACCACCTCTGTGTTGAAAGGGTGAACAAGGAAGATCATACCAGACGCAATTGCTGCAAGATCAATCCCAGCCATATGCCATTCCCCTGCAGCTCCCTTTTCTCTTTTCGAGGGGCGGTCAGGAGGATGAGTCAGGGGATTTAATATCTTCCGGACTATCAGAAACACAAGGAAGGACGAACCTATGTGAAACAGCAGGTTCCCCACATGATAGCCAGCCGGCTTCAACCTGCCAAAATAATAATTTATTGAATAGCTCGTCAGAAGAAGGGGCCTGTAATGCGCCTGAAATTCAGGGCTTCTGCTCAAAGTACGGTGGTCGGTAAAAAAGGCGGGGACATTCCTGAGACTGGTAATATAGGGGTTCCCAACAATATAATGGAGATCATCAAAATGGTAGCCATTATTTAATGAGTTCGAATAGACAATACCGCCAAGGACTATCATAAAAAAGAAAATAATTATGTTGATTTTTGTGCGAATCATCTAACCCGATAGATTATCATAGATAGATATTTTTTTTTATTCAATTTGATTTTTTCCATCAGACGTGAAGCCTGCTATAATTGGATAAAAAAAAGGGGGTCTTTAAAAGACCCCCTTTATGCTGTAATGCTAACTCAGCTAATCCAAGTCTACGGATCCGGAATGTCATCATTTGGATGTCCGTTGACCTCAGGAACAGTCTTGACTACAGGATCATGACCCATAGGATAGGTGTAATCGCAGAGAGGACAGCTAACTGGAGCACCTTTCCAGTACCAGCCGCTGTAGCTGCTCACGATACCGACCTTAGAGTTTGGTGTTGGTGAGCCAATCTCCTTGGTGTAGGAGAGTACCCACTGATCCAGGAAGTCAGTCGTACCTGCTGAGAATGCGGTATTAGAGTTACCAATACCTGCACCACCAGTGAATCCAGGAACTGTGGTACCTGTCGTGTTGGTAGACGCCCATGTTACAGCGTCAATCTGCATCTTGGATACCAACCTGTTGACTACGCCAGAACCTGCATTGGCAACATAACTGTCAATATCACCTGTATACCAGGCGAGATCCTGATCCAATGTCTGATCGATGAAGCCCTTACCCGTTGTACCTAAAGCAGCATCCGGATAGAGGTCTCCTTTTGGTATCAACAGGAATAGGATATCGAGGGTCTGAGTTGTTCTGTCATTGAGCGCCCTGAAATCCCACATCTTGGCTAACATATCATCCAGGATTGGCTCCTGTCTGGTAGATGCAGCCATTGTCTGCGGATCCCTTGAGTCGATATTGGCAGCGCAACCACCTCCGACATCATGCCCGTTGGAGTCTACAAAAGTAGGACACGGACTGGTGTACGCAGGTGCAGGAAGACTACCGCTAACCGAATATTTCGGCAATGCATCGATGTAGAATTGACCAAGTGCATACCCATTGAAACCTGGGTTTGTACCTGTGTAGTAACCGTATGCATCATCGCCTCCAACCTGAATACCTGCCCAGGTCTTCTTATCGAATTGTGCAATCCATGCATCAGCTCCTTCATCGTTATGGTCAGCTTCTAATCTGGTCGATGTATTGTTCGAACGAGGGAAAGTTAGTGGTTCATCGGCCATAGCCACAGGAGCAACAGTTGCAGCTGTGAACACAAAAGCCATAGCTCCTAAAAGAGAGAGTGTTAATTTTCTCATATTCTTTTTCACCTCCTTTCATGTCTAAATTTCAGGTCACTACCATTCATTTCTGACTGGTTTGCAACTCCAAAAGACATCTCTTGCTTATTGCAATGTCTGTGCCGAAAAACAATATGCAACTATACTAAGACCTTAGCGTTTGATAAACCAATTGAAAATAAACGTTTTTTTACGTTCTTTGATTGTCCGGATTAGAGACGCCCGTCAATTGGAATGATAAGCCTTTCTTCAATAGGTATAATTTAGGGGTATTTCTCCTTCTAAAAATGTATAAATACTACACGATCACAAGGTAAAAATAAATGCTTCACTGTTAACTTCTTGTTTTTACTGAATATTAACTTCTGTATAAAAAGGGAACAGCTTTAAGATTGAAGTGTTCCCACAGTCGCCATTTCATACCAAACTGCCCCATTTACAAGTTTCTATAATCTTGCTATTATTCTGAAAACATTAACTACTGTTGCAGTCGAGGAGGTATTTAAATGGAATCACATAATGAATCACGAGAGCATGGAGAGGCCAGAGGAAACAGCCAGACTAAAGGGATATTGTCAGGAAAATATAAGAATATAATCATAGTCATTATCATACTTATCATCGCCGTCCCTGCCGGTCTTTTTATAAAGGAGATGATGAACCGTTCAAACCCTGAGTACTATCTGAAGTTTCAGAATCAGGGTATCCAGCATTACAAAGCCGGAAATCTGGAGAAGGCGGCAGCGGAATTTAAAAAGGCTGTCAAATATGGACCAGACCGGTTTGACACCCATCACGGCCTTGGACAGACCTATCTGATGATGAATAATATGACTGGTGCGATAGAGGAATTGGAAAAGGCCCTCAAGATAAATCCAAAGCATATGGGCGCCCTGTTCTCACTTGGAGTGGCCTATCAACAGACCGAAAAACACCAGGAGGCAATGAAGGCCTACTATATCGTAGGCAAGAGCCTTCCTAATTCATACCAGGTCTACTATAACATGGGTATCATACAATTAAAGGTAGGCAGTGTAGATAAGGCAATCCTTGGTTTCAAGGAGTCTATTGAGCTGAACCAGGGTTTTTATCCTGCGTATATTGCTCTGGGGCAGTCCTATGCGACCAGGGGAGATAAAGAACTTGCCAGAAAGGAATATCAACGTGTAAAAGATATGGCCTCCAAAGATCCCAGCGCCCATGTATTTGTAAATGAGGCTGATAAGAGGCTGGCCGAACTGGGAAAATAACAGATGTTATGTTAAGAATCCAGGAGAAAAATATCCTTGTACTGCCCCTCATGATCCTGATCGGAGGGGCTATTTATCTCAATTCCCTATCAAACGGCTTTCATTATGATGATGGTCACCATATAACCGGAAATCCTCATATACAAAGCATCCTGAATATACCATATTTCTTCGTCGATCCCGCTCTTTTCAGTGGATTCAAGTCTTCAGGCGGCGGACTGTACCGTCCTCTGATACTTGTCAGCTACGCAGTCAATTATACCCTTGGAGGATTTAATCCCATTGGATACCATCTGGTAAATCTAATGTTTCATATTGGATCGGCATTCATGATCTTTTTGATTGTAAGAGAGATGCTGCACCCTTTTCCCTCCGGATTCTTTCCTTCACTGGCAGCGGGGCTGATTTTCCTTGTGCACCCGTTTAACTCTGAGGTGGTAAATTATATTACGGCAAGGTCAAGTGTAATGTGTTCCTTCTTCTACCTGTTATCCTTCTGGTTCTGGATAAGTTATCGAAAGAGGGGGAATTATTACATACTATCTATTCTTTCTTTCATCCTTGCCATACTGACCAAAGAGATTGCGATTACACTGCCGGCGCTTTTTTTACTCTATGACATCTATTACGGTCATATTAACCGATCAAAAACAGCAGGCGCCTTCATATCCTATCTCCCCTTCGCTGCAGGGGTTGCTCTTCCATACCTCATTGTCAGGAGCACTCTACTGGGAGGCACCGGCATGGCATCCACTCCTGTTGGATATTTTGAGCACCTCCTGACTCAACCGACTGTTCTCTTTTATTATGTGAAACTCCTGCTCCTCCCGACTGGCTTGAGTGTAACCCATGTGATACCTAATGCTGCAGGGTTTGATGGACTGACTTTACTTTTCATCCTTATGCTCTTGTTTATCCTGGTACTGGCTATCTGGTCAGCACGTAAGGGTTCGATAGGTATAATTGTCTCTTTTTTTCTTTTCTGGTTTATTATTACTATACTGCCGACAACAATCTTCCCCCTTACAGAGATGGTTCAAGAAAACAGGGGTTATCTGCCTGGAGTCAGTTTTGCAGTCATCTCAGGCGTGGCAATCAGCCAGGTCGGAAGAATCAAATTTTTTTTCAATGATAGAAGGGCCGCTGTGCCTTATGTATACGGGTTTCTAATGTTACTTGTGATCATCTACTCTGTATCAACTGTGAGCAGAAACCGGGTATGGAAGGACGACCTGACTCTCTGGTCTGATGCAGTAATTAAATCCCCTTCATCTTTCAGGGCCCGATACAATCTGGCAAACGCCTATAGTCAGGCCGGAAACTATGACTTGTCTGCAAAGGAATACATCGAGGCAATAAAGATAGATGCTGGCTCTGTACCTGCCAATCATAATCTGGGGGTCATGTTCCTTAGATTAAACGAATCTGAACTCGCCCTGAAGCAGTTTACACGGGCATTAATCCTGTCGCCAGAGCATGCCCCATCCCATGTTATGATTGGGAATGTCATGGCTTCACGAAAAGAGTGGGCAGGGGCCGAAGAGGCCTATCAAAAGGCACTCCGGCTGGATCGGAATAATGCAGATGCCCTGTCAAGTCTTGGTCTTACCCTGATACATCAGAGAAAATTCAGCGCGGCGATCCCTTATTTGACGAGGGCACTTGGGATAAGACCCGACTGGGGAGAAGTTGAAGTCATGCTTGCTTATGCACTCGAGAATACCGGGAGACATTCAGAGGCTGAAGCCCTCTACCGGAAGAATGCAGGAGACAGAGATTATTCAGAGATGATTAACGAGGTCAGAAAATACTTCTCTGAGACGGATTTATCCAATTGATCCGGAAAGATATACCATGACAAAATTCGAACGATTAGATACTGTTGCCGGCATCATAGTTGCCATTGCGGCATTTCTGGTCTATATACTGACCCTTGCCCCTACAATCGGCTTCAATGACAGTGGTGAACTTGCAACAGTAGCCGCCACACTGGGTATAGCACATCCTACCGGTTATCCACTTTTTACCCTTATTGGATGGATCTTCACAAAGATTCCAATAGGGGGAAGCGAGGCATATAGGGTAAACCTTATGGCTGCAGTGTTTTGTGCTGCGGGAATTTTTGTATTTTTTAAAGTGCTTTTGCTCATTCTCGGACAATTTTATGAGCAGAAGTCACAACAATACGAAAGGTTTTATCTAATAATAGCTGCCTCTTTCGGGGCGCTTGTGCTCGCTTTCTCGCAGACCTACTGGTCGCAGGCGGTCTCAGTTGAGGTCTATTCCCTTCACTGCCTGTTGATCATTTCAATAATCTATATCTTTCTTAGGGCACTTTTCTCTCCGAACAAAAAAGGTGCAGAGCGTAACTGGCTTCTCTTAGGCTTATTGTTTGGCCTTAGTTTCTCAAATCACATGTCAACCATTATGCTGGCACCTGCATTTCTCTATCTTTATTTTGCCGAACAGGGGATCAGGCGGGATTCCTTTAAACGGATTCTGTATATGTTAGTCCCCTTCCTTATTGGATTATCCCTGTATCTCTACCTTCCGATACGCGCCTCTTATAATCCACCGCTAAACTGGGGTAATCCAACGACACTGGAGAGTTTCATCTGGCACATGTCCGGGAGGGTATACCAGGCCAGGATGTTTATTGCCGGGGAAGTAGCATTCAAACAATTATCACACCTTATTGGTACATTGCCAAGAGGATTTATGTATTTCCCACTGCTTTTCGCCATTGCAGGTGTCGTAGAACTGTTCAGATGGCAGCGCAGGGTATTTTATTTTTCATTTCTGCTCATTACCGTCTGTATCGTGATGGCCATCAACTATGATATTCATGACATAGACTCCTATTTTCTCCTTGCCTATATCATCGTTGCTTTATGGAGCGGTGCCGGTGTCGTCCAGGTCTTCATGTGGATTACGATGAGTGGTGTCAGAAAGGTCTTTGCCGTCGGGATTGTTCTTTCAGCGTTTATCGTTCTGGTATCGAACTATAGTGAGGCGGACGAGAGCCGGAACTATATTCCCGAGGATTATACAATGAATATGTTCAGCTCGGTGCAGCCTGATGCAATTATATTAACCTCTCAATGGGATTATTTCTCATCACCTGCGTTATATTTTCAGCTGGTCAGGAACGTGCGGAGGGATGTGGTTATAATCGAGCCGTATGCACTGGCTTGGTCATGGTATATTACTGTCCATCTAAGTACTCACCATCCCTGGCTAGTTGATTCCTCACAGAAAGAGATTGACGCTTTATTAAAGGAGGTCTATAAACGTGAACATGACTTACCCTTTGATAAAAACGTGATTCAGGCAAGGATCAAAGACGTTATTGATAGTTTTATCGACAGGCATATCGGTCAGCGCCCGGTCTATGTCACTTATGAGTTTGAGAGGATGAAGGGTTCAAAATATGTTGCAGTTCCGGAGGGTCTTGCATTCCGGTTGTACAGGGATGAGGTTTATCATGAGATGAATCCGCTGGACTTCAAATTCCGGGATGTCAGGAAGACAAATCCCTGGGTGAGGTGGACTAAACAGATGTACCCGATAATGTTAACGAGACGGGGTATCTATGAGGCTCAGTACGGAAAAACACATAAAGCCTGGGCAAATTTCGATAAGGCGCTAAAGTTCGATCCGGATTTCCCTGAGGCAAAACAGTGGAAAGAAAGACTTCAGCAGCCTTATGAGTAACCTCCTTTTATCGATTACATTTGTCTGTCACGCATCCCTATGAGTCTGGTATCAAGAGGATTGTATAACAGACCTCTTTCCACCGTCTTTATTGCCTCCGCATTCCTTCCC
>CAZTAM010000008.1:0-111082 GCA_964611625.1 uncultured Nitrospiraceae bacterium
TGATTGGGGAATTCTTTTGGACCTACCTGGGGAATTCTGCTGGTCCTCGACATCCTGTACAGGTTCTTCTTATAATATGATGATTACGAGCACATTCTGAATCTTCCCGATATAATGCAATTATTAACGGAAATTAATATTATTGTACCAATTCCATTCTTTTGAATTATAGCTCTATACATAAAAAAATGCGAAATATATTTGACCAATACAGTCAGCCGGAAAACAGATTAAGCCATGCCCTGGCATGTTGTTTAAACGAATGGACTACCCCCATGTTTGCCCGTTTTGAAATGTGAATATTACGGTAGTCCTGGCCTGGTTCACTCATTACTCAATGTTGCACTCAATATATAAATGATTTCCATGGAACT
Organism: uncultured Nitrospiraceae bacterium; assembly: GCA_964611625.1. GTDB lineage: Bacteria > Nitrospirota > 9FT-COMBO-42-15 > HDB-SIOI813 > HDB-SIOI813 > RBG-16-43-11. Next base: position 375 of record CAZTAM010000008.1, read on the forward strand.
CAATTTCAAACTTAGATTCAAGACCATCGAATCTCAAATCGTAACTTATATCCTGAATCATTTCATTGACACTTTTCTTAGTCCATCTTCGATTTTTACCTTTGTATATGTAAATACGTTCAAAATTAGTTATCCCATAGGTGTCTGCTATATCAATATCGTTGAGGCTATCAGCAATGAGAGCAACTTCAAAAGGGCAGCCGCCAATAAATCTAAATTCCAATTTAGTGTCATCAGCCACAGCTTCTTGCATGGACAATAATCGCTTAATGCTTTGAAGGTTTTTAGGGCTGTCACCATCTAATAGCATATGGGCTAAATATAAGTGAATAAATTCTATCTGTTCTTTAATAATTTTATTATTATTATAAGGCGTAATGGGGTTTTCTTTGCGATAGTCAGCACGGTATTTTTTTGCCCACGACCTGAATAGAATCCAAACCTGTTTTTCTAATTTATTATTTATGATAGACATTGATTAAGTCTAAATAAGATTTACAAGATAATCCATCTATTTAATTCTGTATTCTGACATACAACCCCGATTAGTATTAGTGAACAGATCTCCTTGAATATAATTCATTGTGTTATTACATCTTTAAACTTGATCTGTACTGATATATTTTATATCAATCTTGTTCTTTTTTGTTTCTTTATTAAAATCTGGGAAAAAACAAAAATAAAGGGGACGGTTCTATTTATTTTTTTATAATTCAGAAATTAATAAGGCCATAAGATGGAAAATAGAGCAGAAGAAATAAATAGAACCGTCCCCTTTATTCCCCTGAAGACATAATCGGGCGCTGTCCATGTGGGATTCCAAATAACGATGCCGCCACTTTATGTTTACAAATTATACTAAATCTGGCATAATAAATAGCGTGGAGCGAGAGCGACGCAAAATAAAGCAACTTTACTGGGTAGGCGCATCGCTCTCCGACCTGAATAAATTTCCGGAGGACGTTAAGGATGTCTTTGGTTATGCCCTGTACAAAGCCCAGATTGGAGAGAAGCATCCGGCAGCAAAACCCCTTAAGGGATTTACCGGCTCAGGTGTAATGGAAATTGTCGAAGACCACGACACTAATACGTATCGCGCAGTATACACCGTTAAACTGGCTGATACGGTCTATGTCCTGCACGTCTTCCAGAAAAAGTCTAAAAGTGGCATAGCAACACCAAAGAAAGAGTTGGAGCTTATAAAAGCACGCCTGCAACGGGCAAAAGAGCATCACACGAGTAAAGAGGAGAAAATAGGATGAAAGACATAACTATTAGCAGCGGCAATGTGTTTGAAGACATGGAATTGTCCGAACCTGAAGACCGGCTGGCAAAGGCTGAATTGGCGCGCAAGATTGCTGAAATTATCACCAGGCGGCATCTGAATCAGACTGATGCTGCTCAGCTTCTGGATGTGGACCAACCCAAAATATCCGCAATTATGAACGGAAGGCTTGCCGGATTCTCCCTGGAGAGGTTGATCCAATTCTTGAATATCCTCGGAAGGGATGTCCAAATTATCGTCAAGCAGAAAACTCACAGCAGGAAGAAAGCAGGCTTACGGGTTATCTGTCCATGATTCTGATAGACGTAATTCTGGCGACACATCTCAATTCCCGGATTTCGTTCTCATGTCAACCCTGGAAATTAAATTCGTCAGGTAATTCAGTCCCTCGTTTCCACCTTTTCCATTTTAATCGCAAACATTAGCAGTGATGGAATGACGAAGTCGGTAAAGACCGTAGATAGTGCGAGTCTGCCGATGATGACACTTCCAAGCTAACGGTAAAGTTCCGAACCTGGTCCCGGTGCAACTACAAGGGTGAGCATCCCGATGAACGGCAGAACTCCATACCGGCCATTGAGGAGATAACCCCTTTCAAGGGCCTCATGCTTATCAAAATGAACAAATAATGATAGACAAGTTTCTTTGAATTGAATCCTTTAAGGTCTACCATGTTTGTCTCTCATAATAATAATAATATTGACAGCTAATATGTTTGACGTCAAAATGTGTCAATATGTTAATAAGTAAAATCAAAAAGGATGAAGTATTGTGCTCAACTTAGAAAATGCTGTCAGCTATCATTACGACAAATTTCCGCCAAAGAATCTTGATTATGAGCGGTTGATTGGACCGTTGCTAAAAGCAACTGATGCTGTAGCGCGATATGATCAAATGTTAAAAAATATGCACAACAGTGAAATGCTGTTGGCACCTCTACGAAACCAGGAGGCTGTTATATCCTCAAGAATGGAAGGTACAGTAACTACCATGGATGAAATTCTTAAGTATGAGGCAGATCATGACGCTGAAGCCGTAGTCGATACAAGGGTACGATCAGAAGTTATTGAAACTATCCTTTATCAAAGGACGCTGAAATCCGCGCAAAAAGCAATGGAAGATGGTTATCCTTTATCCCAATCGCTTATTAAGGGGCTCCATCAGCGATTGCTGTCTTTTGGGCGCGGTGCATCCAAGTCACCGGGTGAATTTAAGAAAGAACAAAACTATTTAGCGGATAGATTGGGGAAAAATATATTATTCATTCCAATCAGTCCAGAAAGACTACAGGAGGGACTGGATAATCTATTTCAATATATAGAACAAAGCACACATCCCATTCTGGTAAAAACAGCTATCATCCATATTGAATTTGAAGCATTGCATCCATTTAAAGATGGTAATGGACGTATTGGGCGTATATTAATTACATTGATGTTATGGGCGTCAGGAACTATATCTGCTCCTCATTTTTACATTAGTGGGTACCTGGAAGATAATAAAGATCTTTATATTGAAACCATGAAAAATGTATCAAGAGATGGTGATTGGGAACGCTGGTGCATTTTTTTTCTGGAGGCAGTTGAGAATCAGGCTATTAGAAATCTTACAATTGCAGAAAACATAAGGACACTATATGAAGATATGAAAAAAGTATTTTCAGATACACTATCTTCTAAAAGGAGTGTCAATGCATTGGATTTTGTATTCACAAGTCCAGTATTTAGAAACAACACCTTTACAGCAAAAAGTGGAATACCTTCAGCTAGTGCTGCGCGGTTTACAAGGATTCTATTGGAAAATAACCTGATAACTACATTAGAAGAAGCATCAGGCAGGAGGCCGGCATTATATTCTTTTGAGCCATTAATGAAACTTGTTAGAGTGTAGAGTTTATTCAGAAAGGATAAAGGGGACGGTTCTATTTGTTTTTTTAATTTTAAGAAATTAATAAGGCCAAAAGATGGAAAATAGAGCAGAAGAAATAAATAGAACCGTCCCCTTTATCTTTCCCTGTACGAGACAAAAAAGGCTGCCACAAATAAGATATCCCCTATGATCAGATACTCATAGTGATACGGCTGAGGAAGCTGTTGATACAGTGTAGCACCGGTATCCAGCATAAAGGAATAAAGAATGAGTACCGCACCTGTGGATGCAAGGATAAATGATGTTAATACGGGTTTGAATTCATGACCTTTATGGAACAATTGCAGAATCATTATACCGATAATAATCATCAGGAGGGATATTGATATCGGCGCAATAACCGGACCTATCCAGGGTAACGGTATCAGGAACAGGATGTCCCATTCAAATAGTGAATCAGGCCAGTCAATCAGCACCTTGAGCCAGACATAATAGAAAATGTCCCAGACTCCAAAAGCAAGCAGAAACCAGGCAAATCTCTCCCACAGCTTCTTGCCCGCAAGGACGGCAACAGACAAGAGCATGACAAGGGTTGCCATCTCCCGAAAGAGTTCTGCTTTAATCGTACTGTCTAAAATCAGCTTCAGGGGAAAATGAAAACCTTCGGGATAATAGATGACGCGGAGGTAGACAACCACGGCCGACTCTACAAAGGCCATGGCAATGGCAAAAACAGTAATCCATAGGACCCTCAGGATCGGCTTCTTCATATCCCCTGTTTTATCCTGATTTAATACAAAACACAACCTTGATAATGCCGTCATCCATGGTAACCGGACAGATCATGTGCTGCAGATCCGGACAGTTTATGTGCTCGCTGCAGGGTTATAAAATAAAATTGACAGGTAAATCTCATGCTGTTAATCTATTTTCAGTTACCCAACTTCCTGTTGATTCATGAGAATATTGATTATTGAAGATGAAAAGAAAGTCTCCAATTTTCTGAGGCAGGCCCTTGAAGAGGAACAATATGCCGTTGACCAGGCATTTGACGGTGTAGATGGACTTGATCTCGCCTGTTGTTTTGACTACGACCTGATCGTCCTTGACCTTATGCTCCCGAAAAAGGGGGGAATCCAGATCATCCGGGATCTTAGAAACAGCGGATACCAGTGTCCAATTCTTGTTCTCACAGCACGAGACAAGACACAGGAAAAGGTGCTGGTACTCGATTCAGGGTGTGACGACTTTCTGACTAAGCCTGTTCCCATAGAAGAGTTTCTTGCAAGGGTACGCGCCCTTCTCAGACGGGTAAAGACAGGGTGTAATAATGTTCTTAAGGTTGCTGACCTGAGTATGAACCTGACAAATCGTGAAGTATGCCGCAAACAGCGGAGAATTGAACTGACCAACAAGGAGTTTGCACTCCTGGAATATTTTATTCGTAAAGTTGGGATGGTGCTGACGAGGAGCATGATTGCGGAGCATGTCTGGAATATAGATTTTGACACAGAAACAAACGTAATTGATGTTTATGTCACATACCTTCGCAATAAGATTGATAAGGGTGAAGATATAAAACTGATTCATACAATCAGGGGTGTGGGCTATATGCTCAAAGATAATACATATGACCATCAGGACCCGGCTGGTACTTTGGTATAGCCTCCTTGTGGTGGCTATAATGGTACTCCTCGGCTTCGTTCAGTATGCCGGACAGAAAAGGCTTCTCCAGGACCAGAAAGATTTCTCCATTAAGGTAATTGCAAATATTCTTGTCACCTCACTTCCCGAAAGGATCCCTGCCAAAAATGATATTCAGCATGCAGTCTCTAATATGACCAGTAATTATCCTGATATGGAGATGAAAGGGGTCATCATTGAGGTCTACACCCCAACACGGACACTTATTTACTCATCATCTCTTTCTGAGGAGGAAAGACTCCCATTTACCGGGGAGATGCATAGTGAGCTGCTACTGAAAAGGATAAGCCTCGTAACAATCTTCCTCAGGGGCGATAGTGCACCTGTTCGTGTCCTGTCAAAAGCCGTCTATCATAATCAGAAACTGGTTTATTTCATACAAGCGGGCATATCTACCCAGGATATCAACGATGCACTGAAGAATACAATATGGCTGAATGTCTTTTTTATACCTGTTATTGCTCTGATTATCAGCACAGGAGGATGGTTTTTGGCAAAAAAAGCGCTGATTCCGCTTCATATGGTCATGAAAGCTGCTAACCATATAGGTTCCGGCAGCCTTCGTCGCAGGGTGGAAGTAGCTTATGCAAGCAAGGAAATCAGCGACCTCGCAGCCTCATTCAATCAGATGTTAGACCGGCTTGAGACATCTTTCTGCCAGATCAGGGACTTCACAGATAATGTATCCCATGAACTAAGGATTCCATTATCTATTCTTAAAGGACAGACAGAGCTTAGCCTGAGAAGGGAACGTACCTCAGACGAGTATCGCAAAGTCCTTGAAAGCAACATGGAAGAGATCGAAAGGATGGAAGAAATCGTAGAAAAGCTCCTCTTCTTATCAAGGGCTGAGCAGGGGGAAATCAGCCTGAATTACTCTACTATTGATATAGTAAATATCCTGAAAATGGTTTACACCCGTTTTCTCCTCTTATCTCATGACAGAGATATCAAGTTATCAATTAACCCGATAGGTCCTGTTTTCATTGCAGGCGACGAATTGCTGCTTTATGACGTATTCCAAAATCTTGTTCAGAATGGAATTAAATTTACAAAGGCAGGAGGCGATGTAGCCATAAGGATAGAGAAAAAAGATAAGAGTGTGATAATTGACATCGCAGATACAGGTTGCGGTATACCAGAGAGTGATATTCCCAATATTTTTGACCGCTTTTACCAGGTAGACAAGTCCCGGTCAGGCAAGGGAAGTGGTCTTGGGCTGAGTATCTGCAGGTGGATTGTTGAAGCACATCGCGGTAGAATAACTACAAGAAGCGCTGTAGGACATGGAAGCACATTCACTGTAACCCTCCCCGTCAATGATTAGAATTATCTAATTTTTGCTTAATGATATATTAATAATGATGTCTTATGATAATATCTGCCCAGAGCCGCAAAGAAGGAAAGCGTAAACGAATATCAACAAATGTACTTTTTGGGAAAGGAGTGAGAAAAGATGGCAAGTATTAAGACATTTTTAAAATCCGGACACCCGCCAACGCTGTTTTGTTCTTTCCTCTACTTTGATTTTTGCTTTGCCATATGGGTGTTAAATGGCGCTATGGCCCCTTTCATCAGTGAGGACTTTCACCTTACTCCCGCCCAGAAGGGCTTCATGCTCTCAGTGCCGATTATATCAGGCGCCTTGATGCGCTTCCCCCTGGGACTGCTGGCTCAGTACATAAGCAGAAAATATGCCGCAATGGTCGAGATGGGTGCGATAATAATCGGACTTGCCTGGGGCTTCTTTTTTGCGGACTCATATACGGACCTCCTGATAATGGGTATCCCCCTTGGACTTGCAGGAGCAAGTTTCGGTGTGGCCCTCTCCCTGGGCGGAGGCTGGTTTCCTCCGGAATATAAGGGGCTTGCTATTGGTATTGCCGGAGCAGGAAATAGTGGTGCAGTATTGGCGATGCTTTTCGCCCCTCCGCTCGCCATAAGATATGGCTGGCATTCAGTCTATGGCTTCGCAATCCTGTTGATGCTCATTCCATTCTTCCTGATGTGGTTCCTTGCCAAGGAACCGCCGGATCGTGAAAAGAAGTCCCTTGGGGGATACATGAAGATATTCCTTGAAAAGGACGCATGGGTTTTCAATGTCTCCTACATACTGACCTTCGGAGGCTATATAGGATTTACAAACCTACTGCCTACACTCTTCCATGACGGGTACGGAATTTCAAAGGCATCAATGGGGATGTGGGCTGCGCCAATCATTGTTATGGCGAGTGTGACACGCATACTCGGCGGTTGGCTGGCTGACAGGTTTGGAGGACTAAATGTAATGACCGGTATCTGTGTCTTAGCACTGGTTTTATCGCTTATCGCAAGCACAATGCCTCCAATATATCTCATGTCAATCGTTATGTTCTTCTTCTTCTGCGCCATCGGCGCAGGTAACGGATCCACATTTCAGCTCGTTCCACTGCGTTTTGCCGGAACCACACCCATCGCCATGAGCCTCATTGGAGAAATAGGTGCGCTCGGCGGGGGGCTGGTTACAAACTCTGCAGGTATTTCCAAACAATATTGGGGCACCTTTGCCGGACCGTATTTTCTCTGGGCGGCACTCGCCTTTGGAATATTTTTAATGTACCTTCTGGTTCGAAGGCGATGGACAACCACATGGGTAGGCAGGGGGGGACGGGCATTGACGTCTGAAGAAAGAGATAGACGGCTGTCGGAAGGAAGGATAGCTGCCAGATAAGGAATGAGACTAAAACAGGTAAGTGTCAAGCCTAACGGAGGTTTTATGGAATATAAAACAATTATTTGTCCCCTCGATGGGACAGATCTAATGGAGATAGCAGAGGAATCGGCCGTTTATATCAGTAAGATTTCCGGTGCAAAGCTGATTCTCCTGCATGTAGTTGAGAAATGGTACAAAGCAGCTAATGTGGAGACTGATTCGAAGGAGTGGGAAGAAATCCATGAAAAGTGGTTGAATGAGGGAAAGGTATTATTGGAAAAGGAGGCAACCAGGCTCATTGAGAATGGCCTCAAAAATATCGATGTGGTACTGAGGGATGGTGATGCCGCGTATGAGATCATCGCTGAGGCCAGGGAAAGGAATGCCGACCTGTTAGTGATGGCGACGCATCATTATTCTACAATGGGGAAGTTATTCTGGGGGAGTGTTGCAGACAGGGTAACCAAGAAGTCACCCTGCCCGATCTTATGGGTATTTAAATGAACCATGTCGCTCAAAATTACAGCCAGAGCTTTATAGTTATAGCTGCTAAGCCTCAGTCTCTATGCGATATAGAATGAGATTACTGCAGCGAGCATTCCCTGGGCTAAGACGATCCCGGTCCAGAATATTGCTGCCCCTGTACTTTCTAATTTCATATTAATTACCTCCTTATATTTATTAATAATTTGCTGCCTAATATTCCTCTGTTATTGTACTGACAGAAATTATACGGATTGCAGATTAAAGGAATATTAGGAATATCAGGATCTTCACATATCAGGATCTTCAGTTGATTGTTGGATAATAATTTGGTAATCTGTGTAGCTTGTATGGATGTCAGATTCACGGATATTTGTCAAACCTGATGGAATATTCTCTGATGTAATTTAGATAGAGGGAAGATATATATGACCACAGAACCTAATAAGGTAATTTACTCCATGATCGGGGTAAGCAAGTATTATGACAAGAAGGCGGTACTTCAGGATATATACCTGTCATATTTCTATGGGGCAAAGATCGGCGTACTCGGTCTCAACGGTTCAGGGAAAAGCTCGCTCCTTCGCATACTTGCCGGAAAGGATAAAGAGTTTAACGGAGAAACCGTTCTCGCCCCGGGCTATACTGTTGGTTTGTTCACTCAGGAACCGGAAGTTGATGAAAGCAAGACTGTTAGGCAGGTTGTTGAAGAAGGTGTACAGGAAGTCGTAGATGCACTTAATGAGTATAATCAGATCAACTCAAAGTTTGCCGAACCCATGTCAGATGATGAGATGGCAAAACTTATCGAGCAGCAGGGAACAGTCCAGGAAAAGCTTGATGCCATGGATGCATGGGAACTTGATTCCCGTCTTGAGATGGCGATGGACGCACTGCGCTGTCCTCCGGGCGAAACCCCGGTCAGCGTCCTCTCAGGCGGAGAAAAGCGCCGTGTGGCCCTTTGCAGACTACTCCTTCAGAAACCGGACATACTTCTTCTTGATGAACCTACTAATCATTTGGACGCAGAGAGTGTGGCATGGCTTGAACATCATCTTCAAAACTATGCCGGAACTGTCATTGCAGTCACCCACGACAGATATTTCCTTGATAATGTAGCAGGCTGGATACTGGAGCTCGACCGGGGTAAGGGGATCCCATGGAAAGGAAATTATACATCATGGCTTGAACAGAAGAAGAACCGTCTGCAGCAGGAGGAGGCTGCTGAAAGCGAGAGGCAGAAGACGCTGCAGCGTGAGCTTGAATGGATACGAATGTCTCCAAAGGGACGTCATGCAAAATCCAAGGCACGAATCTCATCATATGAGGAACTTCTTCGTCAGGATACTGATAAGGGGTTAAAGGAGATGGAGATATACATCCCTCCAGGTCCCAGACTTGGTAATGTTGTTATTGCGGCTAATAAGGTCACTAAGGCATTCGGAGACAATATCCTGATGGAAGACTTGACGTTCTCTCTTCCTCCTGGCGGTATTGTTGGAGTCATCGGACCTAACGGTGCGGGAAAGACTACCCTTTTCCGCATGATAACAGGTCAGGAAAAACCTGACTCAGGGACATTCAGGATTGGTGAGACGGTAAAACTTGCTTATGTTGACCAGAGCCGAAATGACCTTAACCCGCATAAGTCCATATGGGCGGTTATCACTGACGAGCTGGAGGTTGTTCCCCTTGGGAAAAGGCAGGTCAACTCGCGAGCGTATGTCGCACGATTCAATTTCTCAGGGAGTGACCAGCAGAAAAAGGTCTCGATGCTATCCGGGGGTGAGAGGAATCGCGTGCATCTGGCCAGGATGCTCAAGGAGGAGGCCAATGTCCTTCTGCTTGATGAGCCAACCAATGACCTGGACGTTAACACCATGCGTGCACTTGAAGAAGCCCTTGAGAATTTTGCAGGCTGTGCCGTCGTTATCAGCCACGACCGCTGGTTTCTCGACCGCATTGCCACACATATTCTTGCCTTTGAGGGTGACAGCAAGGTAGTCTGGTTCGAAGGCAACTACTCTGAATATGAGGTTGACAGAAAAGCCCGCCTCGGCGCTGCAGCAGACCAGCCGCACCGGATTAAGTACAGGCACCTGACCAGAGGGTGATAAGCCGGTCACCTCAACTTTCCTTTGACTGCCAGAGCCCGAGGACTGCACCGGTTGGATCTGTAATGACACTGAACCAGCCCATACCAGGAACCTCCGTCACATCTTTCACGACAGTTGCTCCAAGAGAGATTGCCTTCTTTGTAGAGGCATCTATATCCCCGACCATTACATAGGCCATCCAGTGAGAAGGAATTCCTGGCACAGGACTCTTCATCATTCCACCTCCTGTTCCTTCACCAACTTCTATCATTGTGTAATCCATTCCAGGAATGTCTTCAAGCTTCCAATCAAAGAGACTGCTGTAGAACTTTCTGGACTTAGAAGGGTCATCTGTCATTAATTCAACATGTACAAATGGATTTGCCATCACTTACACCCCCTTTCATTTTCATACTATACACATTCTTATATTGATGATAGCCCTTTGGCCGCCGGGAGTCAATTGCTGTATCAGCATGCTCTCCTTCTCAACCCATCACTCAATTGCATGCATGTCAGGGCCTGCTAAACAGCCAGCGCCGTTGAAGCTTCGGAAGATCCGGCACGCCCCGTAAGAAATGATAAGGTTAATATAACTGCAAGTATTATGTAATAAATCTGCCAGTTGCATAGATTATAATTTTGATATAGTTTGCTTATTTCGTCTAAGGGACATTGAATGGCCTTTATCATAATGTCAAACTGAGTTTCTTCAATTATCCTTACCCTCTGTTGAGGGGTTTTCACCCATTTGACCGTGCACGTGCTGCAGTTGAAAAAGCGTTGAAATGAACCGTAAGAGTTTATAGATAATTTGGCAAACGCGTCTCATACGGTGGGGCAAAATTGTTTTATTTGATACTGTTGTATTTATCAGCGAGTTTACGTGATGATACAGCGTAGTTTTAAATGTATTGTTTTCAATAAGATCCGTCAATCGTGTCCCCTCTTTATTGTCTCACCTCATGGCACAATCATTGCTATTTCTTCATGTACTGATAGAATACAGGATAACTACAATCAAAAACGGAGGAGAAGATTAATCATGGGTAATAAAAATGCAATATATTTTTTCGCAACAATACTCTTCAGTATCGCCCTTCTTTCAGGAATGGGATGTACCAAAAAGATTACTACTTCTGACAATATAATCAGTAGTCCTGAAAAAGAGCCGCAAAGCATGGCATTAAAAGAAGTGGAGGAACTTGTAATAATTCAGGAGCCGTCCATTTCTGTTGAAACAATATCAACTAATGAAAAGGCATCAGATTCCAATAAACCGGTTATCAGGCTTGAAGACATATTTTTTGACTTTGATAAAGACATGTTAAGACCTGATTCTTTCACAAGCCTTAATAGAAATATCGAATTGCTCAAAGCAAATCCAGCCATTCAAATTACAATAGCTGGTCATACTGACGAACGGGGGACTAATGAGTACAACCTGACCCTCAGTGAACGCAGGAGCAGGACTGCAAGAAAGTATCTTGTCGCACGGGGTATCGCTCCTGAACGAATCCGTACCATTGCATATGGAGAGGAACGTCCTTTCTGCTTTGAGCAGACAGAGGACTGCCATCAGTTAAACAGACGCGCTCATTTTGCTACGTCTGATTAAAAGGAAGAGTGCTGTTGTGAATAAGACACTTGTTGTTTTTTATCGCAGATGGATGTGGTTTGCACTGTTTTTTACTATTGTCTTTAGCTCTGGCTCACATGGAGCAATCGGTGCGGCAGAAGAATTAAGCGAGTTTCTGCTTCCCATACAGAAACCGGCATTTTCTGAATTCATCCCCCGGTCTGAATCGAAAATATCCCAAAGAAAGAGGATTGGATTTCTCTGTTCATCAAAACAGGGAATCCGTATCTGCAGGGACCCTGACTCCGGAGAGGCAATCTCGTTCACACTCTTCAATTTAGGATCTCCTCACATTGTTCCCCCTGGCAAGAATCTGGAACGGAGTTATCGCTTTAGATTTGATGGCAGAGAACTTCAGAATGTAAAGATGAGGGTTTTCGAGCGACCCAGCCCCACTGGAAGGGCAAGCCACCTGTTAATGATTTCGTCCATCTACTTTTTCCCGCGAAAGGTTCTTCCAACACTGAGTCTTATTGAGAACGATTCAGTCATGAATGTCCTGGAACTTGAGCTGCCGACAGGAGAACGGGTATGCTTCGATACAGAGACCAAAGAAATCATTGGCGGTGTGCTGAAAGAGGATGCTCCCATGGACACTAACCCGGATCGGCATAAGCGTCGGTTCGCTAAATTATCCTATAGTGGAGGGGGCGTTACGATTCGTGTGGATCAGCGGGGATCAAGCCCGGAACAGGCGGTTGTTTGGGGACAGAATAAGATGGCGACCATCTCCTTCGGGGACAGAACTTGTAAGCTGTCCCCGTCAAAGCTCTGGGAACAGGATTCGGGCTGGTTTGATTTCAAGTTTCCTACGGACGTATTACTCTACGAATTCCTCAGGAAATCATGCGGCTGGACAGACCTGGAACTTCCAACTGAATTACCAGAAGACTCTTTTTCCTGCCGGGAGCTGCTTAAATCGCCTGAAAAGACTGAAGAAAAAACAGCAGATCAGCCCCTTTGAAATCCGTAATCAGATATACGTTACAAATTCCGGTTCAATGTTGATCCTGAGGATATCACACCGGGCAATAACACCTGTGAGGGTGCCTTTATCTGTGACTGGAATCCGGATGAAATTCTTTTCCATCATTACTTTAAGAACATCCTTCAGGGGGGTATTGATATCCACCGTGACAGATTCCCGGGTCATCACATCCTCTGCCCTCAGAGATGTAAGTTCTTTTCCATCCAGGATCTGTTTCAAGAGGTCAAACTCCGAGACAATCCCTATAACCTTGCCTGCATCATCGGTTACAGGTAAGCCACTGTAGAGCCCGGACAAGAGTTGCATGGCAATATCCCTCGCAGACGCATTCTTTCGTGCCGAAACGACAGGCCTCATCATTACATCTTTTGCCTTTAGATTCTTCATCGCGCATTCCTCCTTTCAATTTTAATACTACACCCGTACCAGGAGGGATTCAAGAAAAAAGAGTCCCTGGTTATATGGATGGAATAATCTCCGTTGACATAGAAATCCCGTGCTGATATTCTGACTTCAGAAAACCTGTATTCCTGTGTAATACAGGTTAGGTGCGTCCTGATGACAAAGCCAATTTCATTTGGAAAGATTGATGTCAATATAGTCTCGTCGCTCGAAGAGAATCACGGCATACCTGATCCGGAGATGCCATTCAGAGTTGCTGTTCTGGGAGATTTCAGCGGGCGTTCAAACCGTGGTGTCGTTGATAAAACAGTAGCAGCCCGAAAACTCCATTTAGTTGACAGGGATAATTTCAATCAGGTGCTGGAAAAACTTGACGTAGAGATCATGCTTCCTGTTCTTGGAAAAGAGTCTCCTTCTGTTCTTATCAACTTTTCTGATCTTGAAGATTTTCATCCGGATCGTCTCTTTGAAAACCTTGAAGTTTTTCAGGCACTAAAAGAGACACGAAAAAGCCTTAAAGACCCTTCGGTTTTTCTTGCATTGGCAAAAGAACTGCAGGGCAAAGAAGAAACCACGGAATCTTCTGCCCACCCGGTAGATATGAAAAAGCCTTCAGAAAGCAGATCCGGATTAAAACCAGGCGACCTGCTTGATCAAATCATAGAAGAAACTGATAATTATACGGAGGAGAAGGCATCAAACCGGGGTCATTCAGAATGGGATAATTTTATAAACCAGATTGTCAAACCTCATATAGTGCCCAAAACACACCCGCTGCAGGCAGAGATGCTGTCTGAGTTGGACGCAGCTGCAGCAGAACTGATGCGAATGATTTTACATCATCCCGATTTTCAGGCAGTGGAAGCAGCATGGAGGGCACTCTACTTTCTCATATCAAGACTGGAGACAGACTCCAGACTCAGGGTGTATTTACTCGACATATCTAAAACAGAACTGGCAGATGACCTTGGCTCTTCAGAAGACTTGCGGTCAACAGGGATATACAAACTTCTTGCAGAACATACTGTTGAAACTCCTGGTGGTGAACCATGGGCCGTTATTGCCGGCAATTATACCTTTGACCAGGGATCTGAAGATGTCGAACTGCTTGGCCGCATGGCAAAGATTGCAAAGACTGCCGGTGCCCCATTCATTGCAGCGGCAAGTGACAGGATACTCGGCTGTGCATCTTTAGCTGAGACGCCAAACCCCGGTGATTGGAAGAATATGAAAGATATGGAAAGCTGGAAACTATGGGAAACACTTAGAAAACTTCCAGAGTCTTCATTCATCGGACTTGTCCTGCCTCGATTCCTGCTCCGTCTTCCTTACGGAAATAAGACAGATTCAATTGAAAGTTTTGAATTTGAAGAAATACCTGATACCCCGAATCATGATCATTATTTGTGGGCCAACCCTTCTTTTGCTTCTATTTATCTGTTGGGGCAAACATTTACACAATACGGATGGGATTTTCAATCCGGTATTTCCCAGGATATCGAAGGCCTGCCCCTGCACGTTTACAGTCATGCGGAAGAATCCCTTATTAAGCCTTGTGCAGAGGTTGTGTTAACCGAACAAGCAGCAGAAATAATCCTCGATAAAGGCATCATGCCACTTGTGTCCTATAAAAATCTGGACAGCATCAGGCTGCCGCGATTTCAGTCCCTTGCGGAACCATTGACACGTTTAGCAGGCAGATGGACTTGATAAATATTGCTATTAGTGTCTGCTATTAACGTTCCACTACTCTCATTCCATAAGTTTAATCAAAAAATCTCTTGACACGTATCTGCAGACATGATATTAATGTGCCCATATTGATTATGGTTATCATTTTCATTTGAATTATCATTGCCTTAATCTTCATTTTTAACATGGCTGTCAGCTGATGATTTAATTGTACCAGCTTACAATACATGGAATCTGAGGAATTATTGATATGATGCCGCTTGGCCTTTTGCAAACCGATGAATGCGCTGAAGTCGTGGAAGTAAAAAACGAAAATAATTTCGCACATGGAAATTCTCTCTGCAATACTGCCGCCATAAAGAGTCAGGACCGGGCGGCTGACATGGGACTGCGTGCAGGTAAAATCGTTGAAGTCCTTAGTAATGAGGGTAGCGGACCTATCCTGCTCAAGATAGACGAATCAAGGATCGCAATGGGCCGGGGATTGGCAATGAAAATTATGGTGCGGAGGATTGAGACATGAATTTAGCAATGCTGAAGCCAGGTGAAAAGGGAATAATCACAAAAATGGGCGCTTTAGGATCGCTTAAGCGAAGGCTCATGGATATGGGTATTCTGGTTGGTGAAGAAGTCGCGGTCGAAAAGGTTGCACCGCTCGGAGACCCGATAGAGGTTACAATCAGGAATTATAAGCTCTCTCTAAGAAAAAAAGAGGCTGAAGGTATAGCTGTGGAGGTAGTGAAATGAATGCACAATTGACTGCAGAAAGGCGGCTTAAAAAAGATAGTGTCAGATTTAGAACACCAGACTCCTTTCTCCGGACTGTCAAAGTGGCGGTAGCCGGGAATCCTAATTCCGGCAAGTCAACCATTATAAATGCTATCGCAGGCACCAGGCTGCATGTTGGCAATTGGCCAGGCGTAACTGTGGAAAAGAAGGAAGCGCAGTTTGAATACAGAGGCCTGTTAATAAGGCTTGTTGACCTGCCAGGAACGTACAGCCTGAGCCCTTATACCCAGGAAGAAATAATCGCACGTGACTACCTTGTAAATGAACGGCCGGATGTAATCGTTAATGTGGTGGATGCAACTAATCTTGAACGCAATCTCTATCTCACTATACAACTCCTGGAATTAGGCATTCCGCTGGTTATGGCCATGAACATATATGATGAGGCGGAAAAGAAGGGTCATCGTATAGATTTATCAGTTATGGAGAAGATGCTCGGGGTAACAATAGTTCCGACGGTGGCTACAAAAAAGGCCGGTATTCAGGACCTTTTGGAAGCTGTCTTTATAACTGCCGGTGATTCGGCACAACGACGGCCCAGGATGCTGAACTACGGAGAAGATATCGAGGCTGCAGCATCGTCAGTCGAGAAAACGATAACCAGCAATCATCACGGACTCGCAGAACGGTACCCCGGACGCTGGCTGGCATACAAGATCATGGAGGGGGATGAGTGGGTTTTGAAGGATACCAATCTTGGCAGCATGGATTTAGCTGTTGGGCAGGCTGCTGAACATTTGAGGGAGGCTTATGAATCAGACATAGAAACAATTATGGCTGATGCACGGTATGCACAGGCAGCCGGACTGACCCGGGAGGTGCTGCGAAAGCCGGATACAAAAAAAAGGGAACTGACTGAGAAAATAGACCGTATCGTGCTGAACCGTTTTCTCGGTATCCCTGTTTTTCTTACAGCCATGTGGCTCATGTTCAAGCTGACATTTGATGTGTCAACTCCTTTTGTTGACTGGATTGATGTCATGGCAGCCGGCCCGTTCAGACGCTGGACAGAAGCAATCTTCGGGCTGGCCGGTGCACCTGGCTGGATGATCTCTCTTGCAACGGAAGGCATCCTTGCTGGTGTAGGATTCGTGCTGGTCTTCGTGCCGGTGATCTTTGCAATGATGTTCTTCATAACATTTCTTGAGGGGAGCGGATATATGGCAAGGGCGGCATTCGTTATGGACAGAGCAATGCATGCTATGGGTCTTCATGGTAAATCCTTTATCCCTATGCTCCTTGGCTTCGGATGCAATGTTCCCGCTGTATATGCGACGCGTACACTCGAAAACCAAAGGGATAAGGCCCTTACAGCGCTTCTCATACCTCTCATGTCATGCGGCGCCCGACTTCCTGTTTATGTTGTCTTCATAGGGGTCTTCTTTGCATCAAGCGCCGGCACTATATTATGGTCTCTTTATGTAATGGGAATAGCGCTTGCCGTACTGATGGGTATTATCTTCAAGAAAACCCTTTTCAAGGGTGAAGCTCCCATGTTCATCATGGAGCTGCCGCCCTACCGCATGCCGTCATTCCGGAGTCTGATGATCCATACCTGGGAAAAGGGCAAGCACTTTCTGATCAAAGCCGGCACATATATTCTTGCAGTCTCGATTTTCGTATGGTTTCTTCTGAACCTGCCCTGGGGTGTGGAACACAAGAAGGACTCCTACCTTGGTAAAATGGGTCAGGTGATATCACCCGTATTCGAGCCGCTGGGATTCGGCACCTGGGAGGCGGCATCATCCCTGGTTTCAGGTCTCATTGCCAAAGAGATTGTGGTAGGAACAATGGGCGAGATCTACGTACCGGGGACAGAGGATAAAAAAGAAGACGCACCTGACCTTACCAGGGATCTGCAGGAGATCGGAACTGGCTTTGCCGGTGCTGTGCGTGACTCTGTTATTAATGTTTTCTCCGGATTTGGCATTTCCAGTATTACTGCACAGGAATCTTCGGAAGAGCTGGAGGAACGATCCCCTTTGCGGAAAGCCATCCGGGACCAGTTTACACCTCTAAGCGCCTATTCATTTATCACATTCGTCCTTCTTTACATGCCTTGTGTAGTCGTAGCTATAGCCATGAAGACGGAGTTCGGTACCTGGAAGTGGTTCGGTATCGCCTTTGCTTATCAGATGGTCCTTGCCTGGGGCGTTGCATTTGCTATTTACCAGGGGGGAAGACTTCTCGGATTCATTTAAGGAGGTTTTATGGGTTTTACGGATATTTTTTTCGTTGTCCTGATCATCATCGGAGCACTCTATCTTCTTTACCACTCGGTATGGAAAAAACAGGGGCATTGCGCTGGCTGCGATACCGGATGTAATAATGCTGACAACGCAAAGCGCAGGCATTGGTAGCTTCTCTATAACATCATAATCATTCCGGTAAAAAAACCACTTGATGACATGGTAAGTCTAACTTATAATGCACTGCATAACACAACACATCCGGGAGATCCCAAAAATTTGACAAACTCAGCTTATACTCGTTATTTAAGAATCTTCATCGTACTGATTGTTCACGCTGCAGCAGTTATTCAGGGATGTGACAGTCAGGGTAACCTCTCACCTGTTAGGGTGCAGTAAAAAAAGGAGTCTGAACTTTCTATTGGAAACATTGAAGAAAATTCTCGAACAATTAAATTATATACTTGACTTCACTATTTTTACACTTGGTAACTCTCCAGTTACCAACCGTACAATTCTTTATATTGCGGTCCTTCTTTTTCTCATCTTTTATTTAACATCCAAATTGAAGAAATGGATTGTTGAGGGACTTCTTGTTAAGAGCACTATAGACTTTGGAGTACGGGTAGCTATTGGCACAATAATCCGTTACGTTATTATCCTGCTGGGTATTATCATTATTTTTCAGTCCTTTGGCATTGATCTCAGCACACTTACCATTATTACTGGCGCACTCGGTATTGGTGTTGGTTTTGGTCTTCAGTCTATTACCAACAACTTTGTCAGCGGTCTCGTTATCCTGCTGGAACGGCCTATAAAAGTTGGCGACAGGATTGAGGTAGGAAATATCGTTGGTGATGTTGTTAAGATATCCGCAAGGGCTACAACAATGCTGACCAATGATAATATAGCCATTATCGTACCTAATTCAGAATTCATATCATCAAAGGTAATTAACTGGAGTTACATCGACAGGGATGTCAGATTTAATGTTCCTGTGGGAGTTTCATACAAATCTGATCCTGAACTTGTCAAAAAAGCCCTGCTGGAGGTAGCTAATGGATTTCCGGGTGTATTAAAGAATCCGAAAGCTGATGTAATCTTCCACGAATTTGGAGACAGCGCCCTATTGTTCTCGCTTCGTGTATGGACGCGGGATTATATAACAAAACCGAATGTGCTGATAAGCGAATTGAATTTCCTGATTCATGATAAATTCCGGGATTATAAAATCGAGATCCCGTTTCCCCAGCGTGATATCCATATCAGAAGTGGCGGATTACCTGGCATGGATTCCGGGCATAATTGACAGGTTCATGCAGCTGCTCACAAAGTTTATTCTATTTCTTTTTAATCAGCGCATAGCGCGCAAAAAAATACTTCTCAATTTCAACAATAAAAAACACTGATGAAGAAACCGTCACTATCCTTAACCAGTCTGCATTGGATATGTGTGTCGTGCTGAACATCGTCTGCATGAAGGATACATGCGTAAACAGTATTTGAAGCAGTATAGTAACCCCGATAGCAGCCAGCACATATCTATTCCCCAGTAAACCATTTAATGAAAGGTTAGAAGACTTCAGGTAGCGTGTATTGAGTAGATAAAATATTTCAAAGAATATAATAGTATTTACAGCTATGGTCCTCGCGTGCTCCAGCGAATAGCCGTTAAGCCTGTCCCTCATAAAGAGTCCGAATGTGGCCATTATAACGATAATTGCAACAAAAAAAATTCTCCAGATCAGAAATCCGGATAAAATCGGTTCCTTCGGATTCCTCGGCGGACGCTTCATTACATCTGATTCCGGTTTTTCAAAGGTTAGGGCCAGTGCCAGAGTTACTGCGGTAATCATGTTTACCCAGAGTATCTGCACCGGGGTGATAGGCAGCGCTCTCCCTGAAATAATGGCTGCAATGATAATCCCGGCCTCGGCAGCGTTTGTTGGAAGAATGAAGGTAATGGCCTTCTTTATATTATCATAGACAGTGCGCCCTTCTTCGACAGCGTGGACTATTGATGTGAAGTTGTCATCAGCAAGGACTATCTCCGCTGCCTCCTTTGAGACCTCGGTGCCTTTTAATCCCATGGCTATACCCACATCTGACCGTTTGAGTGCGGGGGCATCGTTGACGCCGTCACCTGTCATCGCAGTAATCTCTCCATTGGCCTGAAGGGACTGGACAAGCTGCAATTTATGTTCAGGACTGACCCTGGCAAAGATATCTGCCTTTTCAGAGGCTATCCTGAGTTCATCGTCACTCATAGCGTCTATCTGCTGTCCTGTAATCACCTTCCCGCCGCCGCCAATCCCCATCATTGAACCTATGGCCATCGCTGTAACTGCATGGTCCCCTGTTATCATCTTCACCTTTATCCCTGCGTCATGACATTTTTTTACAGCCTCAATCGCGGTTTCTCTTGGAGGATCTATTATTCCAACTATTCCAAGGAGCGTCAGACCGCTTTCAAGATCATCTGCTGCCAATTGACGGTTATTCACATCTGCTGCCTTGAACGCAATTGCTATGATCCTTTGACCGCGGCTCGCAATCTCAGTCATCTGCTCATGCCAGTATAAATGATTCAGCGGCATATCTTCCCCGACTGCCATCTGTCGGCTGCACATCTCAAGCACTTTTTCAGGTGCGCCTTTCAGATAAATAAAGCAATGGCCGGCGTGGTCATGATGCAGAGTTGCCATAAACCTTTGTTGGGACTCGAAGGGTATTGTATCAATTCGGGGAAACTTTTCATTTTCAACCGCCACATTCAACCCTGACTTCATCCCGAGGCTTATGAGTGCTCCTTCAGTAGGGTCTCCCTGAAGCATCCACCTGCCGTCAACTTCATTGACAGACGCATCGTTGCAAAGGATAGCAGTCCTGGCAATCTCGGCAAGAAGCGGGAAGTCCGATGCTGAGACATCAATCCCCCCGATGGAAAAATATCCGTGCGGGTCATAACCGACTCCGCTCACATCAAATGTCTGCCGTGCAGTTATTACAGTCCTTACTGTCATCTCATTTTTAGTAAGTGTCCCTGTCTTATCCGAACAAATTACTGTAACAGAACCAAGTGTCTCAACCGCGGGAAGCCTTCTTATTATGGCGTTCCGGTGGGCCATTCGCTGCACACCCATCGCAAGGGTGACTGTAATGATAGCAGGGAGCCCTTCTGGTATCGCGGCTACGGCCAGACCCACAGCCGCCAGAAACATCATTCCGGCGGAATAATTATGCACAAGGAAGCCGAAGGCAAAAGTCGCCGCGGCCGCAGTAAGTATGGCAAATGTAAGAAGCCTTCCGAACTCTTGCATCTGGATAAGGAGCCGGGTAGTAAGCGGTTGGACAGAGGCAATCATGGAGCTTATCTTGCCTATCTCGGTTGCATCACCCGTCGCAACAATAACTCCTGAACCCTGACCATATGTGACAAGAGTTCCTGAATAAGCCATGCACTTTCTGTCTCCTACGATAGCCATTTCACTGGCAGCAGCGATGGATTTGTCAACCGGCATTGATTCACCGGTCAGGGTTGCTTCATCCACTCTCAAATCCTTTGTCTTGAACAACCTCATGTCAGCCGGAACCTTATCACCTGACTGAAGAAAAACTACATCTCCAGGCACTACATTTTCAGCCTGAATCATGATCCGATGTCCTCCCCTCAAGACCGTGGCCTTATGGGAGAGCATGTTTTTTATGGCATCGAGGGCCTTTTCAGCCTTACCTTCCTGCACGAAACCAACAAATGCATTAAGTAACACAACTCCGGCTATCACCCAGGTATCTACCCAGTGGCTCATTGCTGCGGTTATTGCCGCTGCGGCAAGAAGGACATATATCAAGACATTGTTGAACTGAGAAATAAAACGGATGAACGGACCGCGTTTTTTGGGGGGGGTGAGCCTGTTTGGGCCATGCCTGGAAAGTCTTGCAACTGCTTCTTCTTCACTCAGCCCTTCGGGAGAGCTGTTTAGTATCTTAAAAACAAACTCAGAGCTTGATGAATGCCATGATGTCGTTTCATGAGGGTTATTTGTCATTATCCCTCTCTATATAGCCTCTTCCCTCAATACCAGGACAGAACCCTCCGAATGAGTCGCCACATTTCGTGAAACACTTCCGAGCAGAAAACGCTTCAGACCTACCGTGCCCTTTGATCCTATGATCAGCAAGCCGGCCTTCTTTTGCCTTGCTGCGTCCACTATCATCCCGGCCGTGTTGCCCCTTGAATAAAGTATATTTGTCTTAAAGCCGGCATGTTCCAACAGTGACGCGTATTTCTCAGCTATTGGAATCTTTTCAGCGTTATTGTCATAACCGGTTACGTTAAAGACTGTAACCACAAGTTTTTTTGGAGAAAACCAGGATATAATTGAATCTACCGACAGGTCTGAATATTTTGACCCATCGACTGCAACGAAAATATGGTTGACAGTTTTGACCTTATTTTTAACTATAAGTACCGAACATGGAGCATATGTCATTATCCTTTGCGAAACACTTCCGAGGATGAACGATGTAATGTTGCCAAGCCCCCTGCAACCTACAATAACAAGGTCAATGTCCTCTTTCTCAGCCTTTTGTATCAGCTTCTCGGCAATATCGCCTTCCACTAATTCCGACTTGACTGATTTAAATCTTAAACTTAATTTCTTTTGAAGATTATCTAGTATCTTTTTCCCGGCTTTCAGACTCTTCTCTCTGCTGAGATTTATGACTTTTTTCCTTGTACTTACGTCAAGCATCATGGGTACATTGTATGTCTGCCATTCAAGGACGTGAAGCACCTGTATATTTGGCTCCATGATAAACGGCAGACTGGCAAGATACCCGGCTGCCCATTCAGAATATTTCGAACCGTCAACACCCAGCAATATCTTCATTTATGCTCTCCCTGGCTATAACTTCTTTCAGATTACCTTTTTTTCATGGTACAGGAGGAATATGCTGAAGCTCACCAGTATCTGAATCTTCCCGAGTCGAGGTGAACAAATCCGGATTTAGGGTAATACCCGACACCGCCAAGCCGCAGATCAAGGGCGGCTTGCCTGACGCTGTTCAATGGAATGCGGGGGAAATAAACATCAATAGCCTTACCCAGTAGGTGAAGGCTGTTTTTAACGACCTTTCTACCCTCTCGAATAAGCATATTATTATACTCAGGAGAACGGAATCCTGAAATTATGTGAATCTCATTGCCGCCCCCCAATCGTTTATCAACCATATTAATAAACTCGATGACCATCATATCCATCTGAATTACCTCCTGAGTATGATGACAGCGTAAGAAGTTATTAAGTTCACTAAGGGCTTCATGGTCATAATTGCCTGAGTCATCCCGGTAACAGACCTCAAGCCTTTCATTTGTGTGAATATTGAACAGCCTGAGATTACCCTCTGTTGATTCGCCGGAATACACTATTTCCGCAAAGGCCGGTCCGCTGAAGAGGAGAAATGCCCCGACCAGGGAGGCCTTCAAAAATGTCCTTCGATTCAAAAACTTATGATGCATGTGAAAAATATTAACAGAAAAGAAGTGAATGGGTCAACCCTTAGATATACAGTACAGGATTTGAAAGCCCGGAAAGTTTGTAATATCATATAGCTATGAAAGTACGTTTTCTCAAAATTATAGTTGTTGTTTTATGTGCAGGATTTTGTGCCTGGATCCTGGGAATATCAGATGCGTATGCCGGGGTTCATTCAGAACAGTTAAGTGAGATCCTTCGAAACCGCCTTGAGGCCGGGGGTGTCCCTCCAAAGGTAGTCATTGGTAAAGATGTTATATATTCTTCAAACATATTGCCTCGTTTTTATGAACAGAGGAATTACAGGCCGGCATGGAATGATGACAACGGACTTATATACTCAAAGGCGGATGCCCTAATCAGGGTAATCCGTGAAGCCGGCAGTGAGGGCCTCATTCCAGAGAATTATCATTTAAAACAACTCGAGGAAATGCTTAGCGAGGTGAGAACTGACCATGAAAATAAACGGCTGCCCGATCCATACTGCCTCGTTGACCTTGATCTTCTTCTTACCGATGCTTTTCTTGTTTATGGCGCTCATTTATGGGCAGGAAGCATAAACCCGGAGACTATTTACCCTGAGTGGAATGATACACGAAAGGGGATTGACCTGTCGGAGGTGCTTCAGAGTTCTCTCGAAGCTCATCAGGTTGAAAAGTCTTTAAGGGAACTCAGGCCTTCGCAATCCGGCTATAGAGGACTGCAGATAATTCTGGCCCAATATAAGAGTATATTATCAAAAGGAGGCTGGCCGGTTGTACCTGCAGGTCCTGTTATGCGAAATGGAGATACTGGAGAACGTGTATCAATACTTCGAAAAAGGCTAATGATCTCCGGGGATATAGACCAGCTTCACATGGGCTCCGGAAACATATTTGACAATACTGTGGAAGAGGGGGTTAGACATTTTCAGAAAAGGCATGGCTTGTATAATGACGGAGTTGTTGGGCCTATGACCCTGGCAGCCCTGAATATACCCGTTAAACAACGAATTCAACAGATCGAGCTGAACATGGAGCGGTGGCGGTGGTTACCTGATGATTTAGGAACCCGCCATATAATTGTCAATATAGCCAACTTTGAACTGGATGTTTTTGAAAATGACAAGCTTATCCTGAATATGCGTGTTATTGTGGGTAAAGATTACAGACGTACCCCCGTCTTTACTGGAAGTTTGACCTACCTGGTGCTGAATCCCTACTGGAATGTCCCACCAAATTTGGCTGTAAAAGATATCCTGCCCTCTATACGCAAGGAACCGGATTATCTTAAGAAAAACAATATGAGGGTATTTCAGGGATGGGGAGCTGATACAAGGGAAATTGAACCGGACAAGGTAGATTGGAACATGATAAGAACCAAAAACTTCCCCTATAGATTCAGGCAGGACCCGGGCCCTGAAAATGCACTTGGCCGGATTAAATTCATGTTTCCAAATAAGTTCAATGTATATCTTCACGACACTCCGTCCAGGGAATTGTTTTCACAGAATGTGCGAACCTTTAGCTCAGGATGCATCCGCATCCAGCGGCCAGTCGAACTTGCCGAACATATTCTCCGTGCTGATGATCCCAAATGGAAAAATGATAATATAAAAAGAAGAATTGAAAGCGGGGTAGAAAAGAGCATATGGTTGTCGAATCCTATACCGATCCATATCCTCTACTGGACTGCATGGATGGATGAATACGGGGTTGTGCAATTCAGGAATGATATATATGGCCGTGATGCAAAGCTGGCAGCAGCCATGTTTGAGAGGCCTCCGAAAAGCGGATAGGTAGCCGTCAGGATATACCTCATAATTTAATGAGATGTCTGTGAATTACAAATTGACCTCACCTTCCGACTGAATTACTATATCTTTATGGGACATGAGCGGGCTAACGCTGAGAAGTTCAGGAATCAGATCGAAAGTTGTTATAGCTGTGGTCAATGCGAAACATACTGTCCTTTTTTCCCGCGGGCGTTCAAAATCCTGGAGGAAGAAGAACAGTATGGCAGAAAAGGGATCCTCGAAGAGGCCGCTGAAGAGTTGATAAATCTCTGTTACGATTGCAAGCTATGCAGGATTGCATGTCCGTTCAAATACGATCTCCCTCTACTCGTCATCATGGTCAAGGCTGACATAATGAGGAGAGGGAAGCCCCCTTTAATCAAAACGATCTTTAGAAGGCTTGATGAGGTTGAGTCTGTCCTCGCATGGTTTGCTCCGGCATTGAATCCATTACTCAGGAACCGTCCCTTTCGCAAAATTATTCAGAGGGTTGCCGGGATTCACTGTGACCGACTTCTTCCAGCATTCAACTTCATTACTTTCCGGAAACGGGTTTTATTACAACAGCTTAACGGCCAGCTTCAAAATAAAAAGAAGCCGAATGAATTAAAATCTGCTCGCAAAGTCATATATTTCTATGGTTGTTCCACCAATTACCACAGGCCTCAGGAGGGAATGGCAGTATTGAAGGTACTAAAGGCCTGCGGAATAGAAGTGGTATTACCTGCTCACCGCTGCTGCGGCCTTCCTCAGTTATCCGAAGGTTTCCCGGAAGAGGCGAAAAAGAACATGATGTATAACCTGTTAATCTGGGAAGAATACGTGGCATCTGGTTACGATATTGTGGTAACTTCCAGCCCTTGCGGCCTGACTATAAAGCAGGACTACCCGGAATGGATTGGCTCTGGCGCCGACTTTCTTAAAGGACATGTCTTTGAGATAACAGAATATCTGCTCAGGCTATATGAGATAGGGGCGTTTAAACCTCCCATGCTTCCATTGAACCGGCGGGTAGCTTATCATGTTTCATGCCACCTTAAGGCTCAGAATATGGGAATGCCTGCACTGGAACTTCTGCGTCTTGTTCCTGGACTGAAGCTTGAGGTCATTGACAGGGGATGCTGCGGTCTTGCGGGGTGCATGGGATACACTGTAGATACATACTCTCTTTCAATGAAGATTGGAGCACCGATGTTAGACGGAATCAGGGATTCTTTTGCGGATATTGCTGTGAGCGATTGTCCGAAATGCAATATGCAGATACGACAGGGGACCGGACTGGATGCTATTCATCCTATTGAGTTGTTGGCGAACTGCTATACACCATTGGATCCGGTTCCGATAGTCTCCGGGCTAATGACAGCGACCATTTATAATAAATAATCGCTGTCCCTTAATTACCCTGATTACCCGGGGTTTTATGCAGACTTCCTCTCTTCTTCAAGCTTCCGGCGCTCCTCATCATACGCCTTTTTGGCTGCCTGAATTGCCGCTAAAATCTCACGCTTCTTGTCTTCTGCGAGCTGAGTACCACCATGGATAAGCTCTTCTGTCTTTGTGCTTATCTGATGCATGAGGTTGGACATCTTCCCTTCTATCAATTCCCTACCTTCATTGAAACGTTCTGCTCCGCGGGCAGCCAATCTTTTGATATCTTCCCGTGTTTCACGTCCCGCCTTAGGGGCATACAGCAGAGCTATGCCAGCTCCAATAATGCCGCCCACCAACAGGAATACCAGGTTTTCACCCCTTCCATGTTCACAAGCCATGTTAATCACCCCCATTTCTTTTAAAAAATGTTTTAGTTCCTGCCTTCACAGCCTTCATAATTAAACCAAAGGTCTGAACTGGTCCTAATACAATATCAATAGCGTCGTGAACCCTCCTTGTTCCATCCTTTGCTGTTTCAACAATCCCTTTTACATCTTGTAACACATCTTTCGCTTCATAAAGGATAGGTCTTATGTCAGTCTCTATCCGTAACATGCACTCCTCCCACCGCCTCATTGTCTCTTCCGCTCGGATGCTCAGGGTATATACGCGGATTGTCATCACGACAATACATACAGCTATAACAGCCACAGAAATCTCAAGAATCATGATCGGTGTCATCCTTCCCTATAGTCTATAATTTACCCTTTTCAAGAAGCAAAGTCAATCAGATTGTTTTTTTGTGACTATTTTGACGAATGTATATTTACCATTGATTTATCAGGGAGATTATGTTATGTATGATGGTCTAAAGTGGGGTATTTTCGAATGATTAATAATGAAATATTTGATGAAGAAGCCAAGTATATAATGAACACATACAAAAGGATCCCCCTTCTTATTGTAAAGGGCAGGGGAAACCGGGTATATGACGCAGAAGGAAGGGAATATCTCGATTTCGTAAGTGGTCTTGCAGTCAATAATCTCGGTCACTGCAATCCCCGGGTTACAGTAGCTTTCCAGAAGCAGGCACAACGACTTGTTCATACTTCCAATCTTTTCTACACTGAACCACAGGTTACCCTGGCAAAGTTACTTGTGGAAAACTCATTTGCCGACAAGGTTTTCTTCTGCAACAGTGGTGCTGAGGCTAATGAAGCGGCGATCAAATTAATCAGGAAATATTCGAAGGAAAAGGGAACCGGCCGCTATGAAATAATTACGGCACTGAATTCATTCCATGGCCGGACAATGGCGACACTTACTGCAACTGGACAGGAAAAGTTTCACAAGGGCTTTGACCCCCTCGTGCCCGGTTTTTCATATGTACCTTTTAATGATATTGCTGCAATGGAAAAGGCAATTACAGAAAAGACAGCTGCTGTCATGATTGAGCCTATACAGGGTGAAGGCGGGGTCAATATACCTGACAGGGATTACCTGAAAAGGCTCAGAGAATTATGCGACTCTAAAGGAACACTGCTCGTCCTTGATGAAGTTCAGACAGGCATTGGCAGGACAGGAAAACTCTTTGCTTATCAACACTCCGGTATAGAACCTGACATCATTACTCTCGCAAAGGGGTTGGGAGGCGGTCTCCCGATAGGGGCAATGCTTGCCAAAGATTATGTAGCAGCGGCGTTTACGCCAGGAACTCATGCTTCCACATTTGGCGGTACGCCATTAGTATGCTCTGCCGCAATAGAGGTAATAAAGATCCTCACCGAAGACGATCTGATTCTTGATAACTGCAGGAGGATGGGAAGCTATCTGGTTGCTGAGCTGAATGATCTCAAGTTGAAAAATCCTGATTTGATTAAGGATGTAAGGGGAAAAGGGCTTATTACTGGAATGGAATTGAACGTCGGCGGCGATGTTGTCGTCAAAGAATGTTTAAACAGAGGGGTCATAATTAACTGCACTATGGAGAGTGTACTGAGGTTTCTCCCTCCGCTGAACGTAAGTCAGACAGACATTGATAAACTTGCTGAAACACTGGAAGATGTGTTTCACAGTATCAGGAAATGACAAGAAATCTATTAACCATATTTGATCTTTCTGCAAAAGAGATCGAATCCCTCCTTATCAGGGCAAAAGAACTCAAGGATATGCAGAAGAAAGGGATTGAATGCCGTTCACTTAATGGCAAGACCCTGGCACTTCTGTTTGAGAAACAGTCTACCCGTACACGGTTATCCTTTGAGATTGCGATAATACAGCTTGGAGGACATTCCATATACCTTTCTCCTCATCAGATTCAGATGGGAAGGGGTGAAGAGATAAGAGATACGGCAAGGGTCTTCGCGCGTTATCTCGATGGAATAGTTATCAGGACATTTGAACAAACGATGGTTGAGGAATTTGCCAGGAACTCAACCATACCTGTAATCAACGGTCTTACAGATTTGCATCACCCATGTCAGATTATATCTGACCTGCTTACCATACTTGAGAAAAAAGGGAGTATATCAGGTCTCAGCATGGCCTATATAGGAGATGGAAATAACGTAGCACACTCGTTAATTGAAGGGGCGGCAGTCATGGGTTTAAACCTGAAGGTGGCTACTCCGGAAGGTTATGGACCTGATCAAAAGATAGTTGCTGCAGCTGTACAAAGGGCTAAGGAGACAGGAACAGTCATTGAGGTAATCAATGATCCTTTTGAGGCAGTTACAGATGCGGATGTCGTATATACAGATGTATGGACAAGTATGGGACAGGAAGAAGAAGAGAACAGCCGCAGGAAGATATTCAGGAAATACCAGATAAACAAAGAGTTGATGAAAAAGGCCAGGACCGACGCAATAATCCTGCATTGCCTGCCGGCACACAGGGGTGAAGAGATTACAGAGGACATGATGGAGTCCCGTCAGTCTGTGGTATTTGACCAGGCAGAGAACAGACTTCATATGCAGAAGGCACTGCTGGAAATGCTTATGGGGAATCGGAAGCAATGAGTAATCTGCACTGTGCAATAAGAGTAAAGAAGAAGGAGATTTTCTAATGAGCACAAACAAGGTTGTGCTCGCCTACTCAGGCGGGCTTGATACATCAGTCATTATCAGATGGCTTATAGAAAAATATAAGTGCGAGGTCATAGCATTCATAGCTGACCTTGGACAGGCTGAAGACATGCAGGCCATTGAGCAAAAGGCCATTAAGACAGGTGCAAGCAAGGCAATTGTTGAAGATGTGCGGGAAGAATTTGTCCGGGACTATATATTCCCGGCACTTAAGGCAAATGCAGTTTATGAGGGAACATATCTTATGGGTACGTCCCTGGCCCGTCCGCTCATTGCAAAGAAGCAGATCGGGGCAGCCCTGCTCGAGGGCGCTGGTGCAGTTGCACATGGGGCAACAGGAAAAGGAAACGATCAGGTGAGGTTTGAATTGGCCTACTCTGCACTCTCCCCTTCTATCACGATAATAGCTCCATGGAGAGAGTGGGAATTTGATTCACGGAGCGACTTGATTGAGTATGCAAAGAAACATGATATACCTGTACCTGTGACAAAGGCAAAGCCTTACAGCTGCGATGCAAACCTGTTTCATATCAGCTATGAAGGCGGTATACTTGAAGATCCGTGGGCATCATATCCTGATGATATGTTTTCTCTAACGGTATCACCTGAGTCTGCACCTGACACGCCTGTATTTGTCGAGATAGGCTTTGAGAAAGGGATACCCGTTGCAATAGATGGAAAACATCTGCCGCCTTTCCAGCTTCTTTCTAAGTTGAACAAGGCCGGGGGTGAAAACGGTATAGGCCGTATTGATGTTGTAGAAAACAGATATGTAGGTATCAAGTCACGGGGTGTATATGAAACACCGGGAGGTACAATACTTCATGTTGCCCATCGCGCGATTGAATCTATAACCATGGACCGCGAGGTCATGCACCTTAGAGACTCACTTATACCCAGGTTTGCAGAGCTCATTTACAACGGTTACTGGTTTTCCCCTGAGAGAAAAATGCTTGAGGCTGCAATCGACTCCTCACAGGAAAATGTGACCGGCACTGTCAGACTGAAATTATACAAGGGTAATTGTATCGTAGTCGGCCGGAAATCCCCTGTTTCCTTATACAGGCCGGAGATTGTCACCTTCGAAAAGGGTGAGGCATACAATCAAAAGGATGCTGAGGGATTTATCAGAATAAATGCCCTCAGGTTGAAGAGCCGGCAACAATGAAGAAAAAGAAACTCTGGGGCGGCAGGTTTTCCAAACCTACTGAAAAATCAGTTGAAGAATTCACCGAGTCGATCTCGTTCGATAAACGCCTCTATAAGTACGATATAGCAGGAAGCATCGCTCACGCAAAGATGCTTGGCAGGATCGGGCTGCTTAAGAAGAAGGAAGTGTCTGACATCATAAAGGGACTTGAAGAGATCAGAAAAGAAATCGAGGACGGGAGATTCGTCTTCTCCGTAGAACTGGAAGATATCCACATGAATATTGAAAAAAGACTTACTGACAAGATAGGTCCGGCAGGCGCAAAGCTTCATACAGCACGGAGCAGGAATGATCAGGTAGCTTTGGACCTGAGACTTTACCTGCGTGACGTCATTGAGGAAACAATCTCCGCTATCAATGAGCTCAAGAAGGTGCTCGTTGACAAGGCGCGGGTGAACATCAGCGTCATTATGCCCGGATATACACACTTACAGCCGGCACAGCCTGTTCTCTTTTCCCATTACATGCTCGCCTACTGGGAAATGTTTGAGAGAGACAGGGAACGATTGACTGATTGCAGTAAGAGGGTAAACACGATGCCTTTAGGCTCAGGGGCCATTGCAGGCACTTCCTTTCCTCTTGACAGGGAGTATGTCTCCAGACTGCTCGATTTCGGCAGAATCTCAAGAAACAGTATGGATGCTGTAAGCGACAGGGATTTTGTCATTGAATTCCTCTCTGCATCTGCTGTCCTCGGAATGCACCTGTCGAGATTGAGTGAAGACATGATTATCTGGTCATCTCAGGAGTTCCGGTTTATTGAACTTCCTGACGCCTTCTGTACCGGATCAAGCATGATGCCGCAGAAAAAAAACCCTGACATTCTGGAACTCATGCGTGGCAAGACAGGCCGGTTATACGGGAACCTTATATCCCTTCTTACTACAATGAAGGGCCTTCCTCTGACGTACAACAGGGATTTGCAGGAAGACAAGGAACCATTGTTTGATACAGTTGACACGATACTTTCTGCATTAAAGATATTCCCGGCGTTAGTGTCAGGAACAATTTTGAGGAAAGAGGTTATGTTACAGGCAGCTTCTCAGGGATGCATGTGGGCTACAGATGTAGCTGACTATCTTGTAGGAAAAGGGGTGCCTTTCAGGACAGCTCATGAAATCACCGGAAAACTCGTAACCCACTGTTTAAATTCAGGAAAGGAGATAGGAGAGATCAGCCCAGGGGAACTGTTAAAATATTCTGATATGTTTGAGAAGGATATTTATGATATTATATCCCCTGAAACCGGAGTCAATAAAAGGAGCGTTATTGGCGGGACTGCTGCAAAAGTGGTCTTGAAACGGATTAAAGAGATAGAGAAAAGAAAACTATGAAGTACCTTGCCATATTGCAGGTGCTATTTATAATATTGCTGTTAGCAGCGGCCGGATGCGGGAGAAAAGGTGACCCGAAACCGCCGGAAAAAATTGTAACAAAAGGGAGTATCATAAATGAAAGTATTATTAATTAATCCGGAAAACAAGAAATCTATCTTTGCCTACAGACCGGAGGATGTAAAGGCATTCTGGTTCCCTAAACTAAGTATGCCGACAATTGCGGCATATACACCAGCCGATGTAGATGTAAGAATAGTTGATGAATGTGTTCAGGATATTGATTTCAACGCAGATGTTGACCTTGTAGGAATTTCCGTTATGACATTTCTTTCTGCAAGGGCATACGAAATAGCCGCCAGATTCAGGGCAAGGGGGGTAAAGGTCGTACTCGGAGGCATACATGTAAGTATGTGCCCGGATGAGGCCAGGCAGCATGCAGACAGTGTAGTCGTTGGTGAGGCGGAAAAGACATGGCCAATGCTGATTGATGATTTCAAACGCGGCGAAATGAAACCAATGTATGTAGAAAAGGAGCTCTCAGACCTTAAATGTCTTCCAACTCCAAGGAGGGATCTTTTAAAGCCCGGCGCTTACTGGACTACCAACTGTGTGCAGACCAGCCGGGGATGTCCCTTTGACTGTGACTTCTGTACTGTCACCGTATTCGGCGGCAACCAGTTCCGTCTCAGACCGGTAAATGAGGTAGTAGAGGAGGTCAGACGTCTGAAGAAGAAGTTTGTTGTCTTCGTTGATGACAATATTGCAGGACATAAAGCGTATGCCAAAGAGCTTTTTAAGGCGCTGATCCCCCTTAAGATTAACTGGGGGAGTCAGGCGAGCCTGACTATGGCAAGGGATCCTGAGCTCCTTGAGCTTGCGGCAAAGAGCGGCTGCACCGGCCTCTTCATCGGGGTTGAGAGTATATCAACAGAAAATCTTGCATCAGCAAACAAGAGGTTTAACAAGGTTGAAAAGTATAAAGAGGAATTCAACAGGTTCCATGACTATGGAATTCAGATCATGACAGGGATGATATTCGGATTCGATCATGATGACGAAACAGTATTTGAACGTACGGTAGAATTTCTTGAAGAAAACAGGATAGAGCTTACCATGTTTAATATACTTACCCCTTTGCCTGGGACAAATCTGCACAAGCAGATGGAAGCTGAAGGCAGGATCATTGACAGGAACTGGGAAAACTATGACGGCAGACATGTAGTGTTCCAGCCAAAACTGATGAGTCCTGAGGCATTGCAGGAAGGTTTCTACTGGGCCTATCACAGGTTTTTTTCAATACCATCTGTATTCAAGCGTGTGGTGCCAAGTTTCTGGAAGGTACCAAGAAAGATGCTCATTATAGAACGTCTTGCTGTTAACTATGCTTTCAGGAAGATAGTAAAGCGCGTGCCGGAAGGGAGTTTATCCCCTCTTGCAAAAACACTGAGCAGCATCCCCGGGATGCTGCCCTCAATAGAGACAGAGGGCCTTATTCCTAATGCAATAAGCACCATTCGTGAGACAATAGGTAATGTCTCTGAACAGGTCAGCAGCGCAGGAAATAACCTTTACGTCCGGGTAAGAAAGAGCGCAAAGGTTCAGGCATTACTGATTGAACTCGACGGTACCATGGACAAGATAAGTGCATTAGAGCTGAAGCAGAGGATAATTGCAGCAGTCGAAAAGTCTAAAATGGATATCGTGATAAATTTTGAAAATCTCAAAGAGACTACTCCGGCTGCCATCAGCACACTGTTTGATCTTGGCACTCTGAGGGACAGGGTCAACCCATATAAGATAAAGTGTACGAACCTGAAGGCATCGTTCAGTGAAGCACTGGAAAAGATCAACCAGTCGGGTCTTATAAATCCATTAACATTTGAGATCCCGGCAGAAGAAGTTTATTAAGTGCAAAATGATGTGCAATGCAGGAGGTAAACAAATAAAGAGGAGACTGCGGATTTATGCATGATTTCACTTACATAGGAAGTAAACTCTATTGTGAGAAGGTTTCTTTACAGAAGATAGCTCAGGAGGTTGGGACACCTGTCTACATATACAGTTCTGGAACACTTCGAAATCACTATCAGGCCTTCGATGCGGCTTTTGCGGGGATACCCCATATCGTATGTTTTGCTGTAAAGGCAAACTCAAATCTTTCTGTCTTAAAGCTGTTTGCTTCACATGGCGGAGGCGCTGATATAGTGTCCGGCGGCGAATTATTCCGGGCGCTTAAGGCTGGCGTTGATCCGCAGAAGATAGTATTTGCAGGTATTGGCAAGACAGGTGAGGAAATCGCCTTTGCATTAAAATCGAATATCCTGATGTTCAACGTGGAATCCCCTCTTGAACTTCAGAAGATCAATGAGGTGGCAGGCAGTCTCGGAGTTAAGGCAAGGGTAGCTTTACGCGTTAATCCTGACATAGATCCAAAGACCCACCCATATATTTCCACAGGTCTGAAGAAAAGCAAGTTTGGGATAGCTATAAAAAACGCAATTGAAGAATATCAGCTGGCCTCTACCCTGCCAAACATCCAGGTTGTCGGGATCCATAAACATATAGGCTCGCAGATAACGGAGGTAGGCCCATTTGTAGCTGCAATGGAAAAAATCTTAACTCTTGTTAAAGAATTGAAGGCATCAGGTATCGACATAAAATACATTGATGCAGGAGGCGGGCTTGGCATCAGATACGGTGAAGAAGCACCTCCGCATCCGGAGGAACTTGGCAAGGTACTTCTGCCGCTGATAAAAGATTCCGGATGCACACTGATACTTGAACCGGGACGTGTACTGGTTGGCAATGCAGGGACTCTGCTGACCAGGGTGCTTTATCTCAAGACAGGCGAGGTAAAAAACTTCGTCATCGTTGACGCAGGGATGAACGACCTTCTAAGACCAAGCTTATATGAGGCGTATCACGAAATACTTCCTGTAGAAAAACGGGCTGGTGAATCTATGACGGCTGATATAGTCGGGCCTATCTGCGAATCAGGAGATTTCATTGCAAAAGACCGGGAGGTAATGAAACCCGAACCCGGGGAGCTGCTCGCAGTTATGAGCGCCGGGGCATATGGATTTACCATGTCGTCAAATTATAATTCGAGGCCGAGAGTGGCCGAGGTCATGGTCGACGGGGATACGTATACAGTAATAAGAACGAGAGAGAGTTACGAGGATTTGATCAGGGGGGAATTAGCTGGGTCAGGAGATCCAGAAACAAGGTCGGATGACAGTGGAACGTCAAAGGGTGGTATTTTAGATTGAAACTTGGATTCACAAAGATGCATGGCCTCGGTAATGACTTTATCCTGATTGACGCAAGGAATCAGGAATTGCCTCCGCTGAGCACTTTCTGCAGGAATTACTCAGACCGCAGGTTTGGCATTGGCTTTGATCAGGCGCTGATCCTCTGCCCTTCCAGTTCGGCAGATTACAGGATGGATATATACAATGCCGACGGGTCGCAGGTTGAGATGTGCGGAAACGGCATCAGGTGTTTTGCAAAATATATATGGGACAGGGGTATTTCCAGCAAGAGTGAACTTGCAGTTGAAACCCTGGCCGGCATAATCAGGCCGGTAAAAAAGGGGGATTTGATTCAGGTAGATATGGGTGAACCGATTATTGATGGACCTTCCATACCTGTTAATCTTGAAGGTATAGTCAAGGGGTATCCTTTAAGGATAGAAGACCGCGACTTCCAGATTACATGCGTGTCCATGGGTAATCCTCATGCCGTCATCTTCATGGAAGAGATACAGTCCTTCTCAATAGACAAGTATGGCCCGAAGATAGAAAACCATTCCCTTTTTCCCAAACGCATTAATGTTGAATTCGTCAGGGTGGAAAATAAAGGAGAGATTACTATCAGAGTATGGGAGCGCGGTGCAGCAGAAACCCTCGCGTGCGGTACAGGTGCATGCGCCTCGGCAGTAGCATCATACATGAATGGATATACCGGAAGGGAGATTAATGTTCATCTTCCAGGCGGAGACCTTCTGATTAACTGGAATGAAGAAAACAACCATGTGTATATGACCGGCCCGGCTGATGAAGTTTACAGCGGGGAGGTTATTATAGCAATGAATGCCGGGAACAATTAGCAGGGTGGGGTTTTAAGATGCATCAAATATTCGAAGGTTCATTCGTAGCTATTATAACTCCTTTCAGGAACGGCAAGATAGACGAGAACGCTTACGGTGACCTTATAGGGTTTCATATCGCAAATGGCACCGATGGCATAGTACCATGCGGCACTACAGGAGAATCTGCAACTCTTTCCAATGATGAACACAACAGGCTGGTGAGGCTGACCGTAGAAGCGGCGGCAGGAAGGGTTCCTGTTATCGCAGGAACAGGCTCAAACAGCACAGAAGAAGCAGTATATTTCACAAAATATGCTAAAGAGTGCGGCGCAGATGCGGCATTGTTGATAACGCCGTACTATAACAAACCGACTCAGGAAGGATTATACAGACACTTCAAGGCAATCGCAGAGGAGGTGGAGATACCTATAATTCCTTATAATGTCCCCGGCAGAACCGGGGTAAATATGCTCCCGTCAACAGTTGCGAGGCTTGCAGATATGGAAAATGTCGTCGCAATCAAAGAGGCCAGCGGCTCCATGACCCAGATATGTGAGATATACAGGCTTTGCGGGGAGAGGATCTCAATACTATCCGGTGAAGATGCAATAAACTTTCCTATCCTTGCTGCCGGCGGAAGAGGGATGATATCTGTAACTGCCAATATAGTCCCCAAAGATATGGGTAACATGTGGGATGCATATGCAGCAGGAGATTTTGATCGAGCACGTCAGATTCACTACAGTATATTTGACCTTCACCAGATTTTGTTTGTTGAGACAAACCCTATTCCGGTAAAAACCGCTCTGGCAATGATGAATAAGTGTACTGAGGAGATGAGGCTGCCACTCTGCCCCATGGCAGAAGGAAACAGGGAAAGACTGCGGGAGACATTGGCTGGATTCGGCTTGATAAAATAAAAATTATATGTGAGGACTGCTAATGATAAAGGCAATAGTTACAGGAGCTGCAGGCCGGATGGGATGCAGTATTATACGTGCAATTCATCAGACTGACGGCATTGAGGTTATTGGCGCTATTGAACAGGATGGACACCCTTTATTCGGAAGGGATGCGGGAGAGGTAGCTGGATTAAGCCCAATGAAGGTCAGGATAGTGTATGGTATTGAAAACGTACTGGACAGGGCTGATGTTGTAATTGACTTTACCAC
Organism: uncultured Nitrospiraceae bacterium; assembly: GCA_964611625.1. Classification (GTDB taxonomy): domain Bacteria; phylum Nitrospirota; class 9FT-COMBO-42-15; order HDB-SIOI813; family HDB-SIOI813; genus RBG-16-43-11. Next base: position 37,777 of record CAZTAM010000008.1, read on the forward strand.
CCCTCAGGCAACAATTGCCAATTTGGAAAAGGTGCCAGAAACAGACAAGGCTTGGGTTATTGGTTCTACAGGCTTTACTAAAGATGAAGAAATCAGGCTCAGGGGTCTGACAAGTAAATCTCCATGTGTCTATTCTCCAAATATGAGTGTAGGGGTGAATGTCCTCTTCCGGATAATAGAGGATGTAGCGACTGTACTGGGGGATGATTATGACATTGAGATAATCGAGGCACATCACAGGCATAAGAAAGATGCACCAAGCGGAACAGCAATGAAGATGGCCCAGATAATTGCAAAATCACTGGGAAGAGACCTCTCAGCAGTCGGCAAGTTCAGCCGTCACGGCATTACCGGAGAACGGGACAAAAAAGAGATCGGAGTTCAGTCGGTAAGGGCCGGTGATATTGTCGGTGATCATACAGTAATGTTTTGCGGGACAGGCGAGAGAATTGAAATAACTCACAAGGCACAAAGCCGGGATAACTTTGCCCGGGGTGCAGTCAGGGCAGCAATGTGGGTAGTGAAGCAGAACCCGGGTATTTATGATATGATGGATGTACTCGGACTAAAAAAATAATACGAACGTAACAAATGTCTTTATACGGCGTTGGACTCCTCAGTAAATCCTCATCGTACTTAAAAGTACTCCTACGGTTTCCTTCGCCGTCGGCCTTATAGAGAGCCATTTTCTTACGTTAATATGCTGTCACTTTATTTTATGCGTTTGCATTAAACGCCGGGGAGGTTTTCTCAATGGATGATGTAATTCAGGATTTGTTTGCTGAACGGATAGGCGGAAGCAAGTTCGGCAAAGATGATAAGATATATAAGTTCGAAAAGATAAAGCGGGCAAAGGCTGCAGCACTCAAGGCCAATCCCGGTGCTGAGCTGATAGACCTTGGTGTGGGAGAACCGGATGATATGGCACCGCAGGGTGTTGTGGAAACTATGCAGAAGGAATGCGCCAGATGGGAAAACAGGGGATATGCTGACAATGGCATTATGGAGTTCAAAGAAGCTGCCGCCCGTTATATGGAAAGTGTTTACAGCGTAAAGGGGCTTAACAGGGATACGGAGATAATACATGGGATTGGGTCAAAACCTGCGCTTGCCATGCTCCCGTCTGCATTTATAAATCCTGGAGACATAACACTGATGACTGTACCTGGTTATCCTGTAATGGGTACACATACAAAGTGGTATGGCGGCGAGGTTATTGATCTGCCGTTAAAAGAGGAAAACAACTTCCTTCCGGACATTGATTCGCTTGACAGTTCCATACTGCGACGGGCAAAATTGCTTTATATCAATTATCCAAACAATCCAACAGGCGGCGCCGCCACTAAGGAGTTCTTTGAGAAGGTTGTCAGGTTTGCTTCAGCAAATAGTATAGTTGTTGTTCATGATGCTGCATATGCAGCCCTGAATTTTGAAGGGAAACCCCTCAGTTTTCTCTCTATCCCGGGCGCTAAAGATATAGGCATAGAGATACACTCGCTGTCCAAGGCATTCAACATGACCGGATGGCGCATCGCATTCGTTGCCGGTAATCATAAAGTAGTTAATGCCTATGGCGCTGTGAAAGACAACTATGACTCCGGACAGTTCAAGGCCATACAGAAGGCAGGCGCATATGCACTTGATAATGCATCCCTGACAGAAGATATCAGCAGGAAATATGAAAGAAGGTTGAAGGCCCTTGTAGAAACCCTGAAAGCAACAGGCTTTCAGGCCAGAATGCCGAAAGGCTCTTTTTATCTCTATGTAAAGATCCCAAAGCGGACCAAAGCAGGTACAATCTTCAATTCTGCTGAAGATTTCTCAGAGTTTTTGATTAAGGAAAAACTTATATCGTCTGTACCCTGGGATGACGTGGGCAGTTATGTAAGATTTTCTGCCACCTTTGTCGCAAAGGACCTGGCTGATGAAACCCGAATATTGAATGAGATTAAACAAAGATTCTCTGACACAGCTTTTGATTTCTGATGACTTATACATTATAGAATGGCGGCGGATATTTTGATAAATGCATTCATCGGAATCGGCACTAACCTTGGTGACCGCAAGAACCATATAGCAGAGGCTATTCAGCTGCTTGATAACAAGACTGACATTAATATTATACGATCATCATCGCTGTATGTTACAGAGCCGATAGGTTACGTCGGCCAGGATTGGTTCCTTAATTGCGTAGTCGAGATAATGACCACCCTGCCCCCACATGACCTCCTTTCTCACTGCCTGGCGATAGAAGACCAGATGGGACGTATCAGGACCATGCAATGGGGGCCCCGCATCATAGATCTCGACATTCTCCTCTATAGCGATTCAGTCATAGAAGACGATGAACTGACAATCCCTCATCCAAACATGGACAGAAGGAGATTTGTCCTGGCCCCTCTTGTGGAAATAGCGCCTGACGTCATACATCCGAAACTTAACAGGACTGTTGCAGATCTCCTGCAACATCTCAATGATACGCATAAGGTGGACCTGTACATAGAGTGCTGATGCAGCCGGACCGGGATGGGTAAAAAAGGTATCATCGGATGAAAGTCATAGAAAACATATCAGAGATGCATAACCTTGCCTCACAATTCAGGCAGGAGGGCAGGACAATAGGCTTCGTCCCCACCATGGGGGCACTTCATCAGGGACATCTCAGCCTGATGGATCATGCAAGAAAGGAAACTGATGCTGTTATCGTTTCCATTTTCGTCAACCCGGCTCAATTTGGCCCTGAGGAAGATTTCAAACAATACCCGAGGGATATTGAAAGTGATGCGGAAAAAACAAGTTCAGCAGGTATAGATATTCTTTTCACTCCGGCGCCATCCGGAATTTACCCGGAAGGATTCACGACATACGTTTCAGTTGAACGGCTTTCGGACATATTGTGCGGTAAGACAAGGCCCGGCCATTTCCGTGGTGTTGCCACTGTGGTACTTAAATTATTCAACATAGTAAGACCTCACAGGGCGTTCTTTGGGCAAAAGGATTTCCAGCAAACTGTTATCATAAAAAGAATGGTGAAAGACCTGAATCTGGATATTGATATTGCCGTTCTTCCAACGGTGCGTGAGACTGACGGTCTTGCCATGAGTTCAAGGAATCAATATCTGAATAAGAAAGAGCGGGGCGCAGCAAATAGTCTGTATCGTGCTCTGATAAAAGGCAGGCTGCTGTTCGATAGCGGTCATAAGAACGCTGAAATATTAAGAGAAGTTATCTTACATACATTAGCGGAAGAACCATCAGTACAATTAGAGTATCTTGCCATTGCAGATCCGGAAACACTGGAAGAAGAAACAGATGCAGGAAAAGGCACTGTAATCGCCATTGCAGCCCGAATCGGTAATACACGGTTGATCGATAACATCATATTGTAATGCATACCGAAGACATTAACCCTAAGTCAATATATTTAGATTCATTGCCTGTTGACGAGATAATAACTCTAATGAACTATGATAATCTGCGCGTCATGAATACTGTCAACAGCGCCAGGAGTTCTATTTCGACAGCCATTAATGATGCAGTTACAGCCATACAATCAGGAGGCAGCCTTGTATATATAGGTGCAGGCACCAGCGGACGGCTTGGCGTACTTGACGCGTCAGAGATTCCTCCAACGTTCGGAGTTGCACCGGATAAAATAAAGGCAATAATAGCAGGCGGTGACAGGGCAATAACAAGAGCAGTTGAAGGCGCTGAAGATGATGAGGAATCAGGCATTAAAGCAGTTTCCGGCGCAACTTATAATGACATGCTGCTCGGCATAACAGCAAGCGGATCAACACCATTTACAATATCGGCACTCAGGGAAGGTAAACGCAGAGGGGCTAAATGCTGGTTGCTCACATGCAATGACATAACATATGATTTCCTTGACGGAATAATCAGTCTTCCTGTTGGGCCCGAGATTATTGGTGGATCAACCAGGCTGAAGGCAGGTACCGCTACCAAGATAGTCCTGAACATTATATCTACCGGCGTTATGATCAAACTGGGAAAGATATATAAAGGTTATATGGTGGATGTAACTCCTTCAAACAGGAAGCTTAGAAAAAGGGCTCTCAGGATTATACAGGACATAACAGGGTGTGATAATGAAGAGGCCGGGACATTACTTGACAAATCAGGCGGCAATGCAAAGACTTCAATACTGATGTACATTAAGGGTTTGAGCAGTGAAGAAGCAATGGAGTTGCTTAATCAGTCTGGTGGTTCACTGAGAAAGGCCCTCGGGGAATGAGCCGGCCTGTAAAAGTTACACGCATCATAGGTCTGATGTCGGGGACATCTCATGATGGTGTTGATGCAGCGCTGGTAGAGATCCGCAAACGCCAGGTAATTCCGGATAAACATCCGGTCCGTCATACTGATTTTTTTTCAGGATATCAACTGATAAAGCACCTCTACATCCCCTACCGTAAATCGTTAAGAAATGAAATCAGACGTGCGTTCGACGGCAATACTGAATTGATTTGCAGTCTTAATTTCAAGCTCGGTGAGATCTTTGCAGGGACTGTGCTGAAACTGCTTGCGGAAACCGGCTTCAGTTCAGCAGATATAAATGCCGTTGCCTCCCACGGCCAGACCATATACCACATCCCTCCATCGGGAAGGAGGCCTGGTTCAACACTCCAGATAGGCGAGGCATCAGTAATTGCTGAACAAACAGGGATACTGACTATATCTGATTTCAGGACCGCTGATATGGCCGCCGGAGGACAAGGCGCACCTCTCGTTCCAATGTCAGACTATCTTTTATTCAGGGAATCAGGAAAAATACGGGCGATTTTAAACATAGGCGGAATTGCTAATGTCACGATAGTCAGGGACAGGATAGAAGACACTGTCGCGTTCGACACAGGTCCCGGCAACTCTTTGATAGATGAGGCCATGCTGCTGATATCCAAAGGAAAGAAATCCTTCGACAGGAACGGGGCATTCGCAAGATCGGGAGAAATAATTCCTGGACTTTTAAATGAGCTTCTCTCCCACCCATACTTCAGGAAAAACACTCCTAAGTCTACAGGAAGAGAGACCTTTGGAACAACAATGTTAAAGACTATCTTTGATAAATATCGGCAATTTAAACCTAATGATATGGTCTCTACCCTGACTCATCTGACGGCTGAAACTATTTACAATGCCATAGTAAAATTAAAACCGGATGAGATTATCCTGACAGGCGGCGGAGTAAAAAATTGCCTTCTTGCAGATCTGCTTAATGACAAGTTTAAAAACAATTGCATTACAATACGCAGTATATCCGACTACGGTATCCCGCCACAGGCAAAAGAGGCTGTAAGCTTTGCCATACTCGGGTATCTGACTTTAAACAGAATGGCTGGCAACATCCCTTCTGTAACAGGGGCAATACACGGAGTAATTCTTGGCAAAATGACATTACCACTTTAAACTAAGCTGTTATGTCAAGAGTGTAGACGAAATACCTGGTTCCGCCGGCACATCTGCTGCAGTTGCCGATCCTGCGCCCGGTCAAGATGTCGGTTACTTTGCATGAAGTGTGCTTATCGTAAATAAAAGACCAAATGACAACAAGAAGGCTATGCTTTTCATCTTATTCTCCCTTATATACATGCGCCTGCTATATCCTGACTCTTGTTATCTGCCATAAAGATATGCGGCAGGATTTATTGTAATATATCCCTTTACTTTCTCTTCATCAAACCCCAGTTTTATCAACCTTCGTGACGCCCCTGTCATGCTCATTGAACCTCCCTGGAGCGTTCCGCTGTCACTTATAACTCCGCGTTCTGTTTCACCTTCTGATACCATGGTATTTTTTACTGAATCCGAAATAAGTATGATTCTTTCATGATTTTTTACATTAAAGATCAGTTTAAGGGTCTCTGTATTAAGGTGATGCGGGTCTGCTATGACCTCAATAAACAGATCTTTGCTGAGAAGTCCGAAACCAGCTATGCCCGGTTCTCTGTGGTGAAAACCACGCATCGCATTAAATATATGTGTTATACCTCTTGCACCTGCATGATAACCGGCCTCTGCCTCTGAATAAGTAGCATCTGAATGCCCCATACTAACTATTATCCCCATATCAGATATTTTCTTTATTATTTTGACAGCTCCGCTGAGTTCAGGAGCAATTGTAATTATCTTCACAAAGTCCTCGAAACCTTCTAACAGTTCTTTCAAGCGGGACTCATCAGGTTCGATAAATGATAAGGATTTGAGTGCACCGCATTTCGCAGAATTAAGAAAGGGACCTTCAAGATGGACGCCTATTATGGAAGCGCATGTAACCTGACGATGACGGTTGTCACTGCCTCCTGCATCTGACTTTTGCGCTTCCATAGCGATCTTAACAGCCATTATGTTATTACGCATAACTTCAATTGTGTCAGAGTAAATAGTTGGAACGAAAGATGTGATGCCACAGGATGCCTGTATCTCTGCAATCCTCAGGATATCTTTGGCATCTGATGTCCTGGTATCAACCCCCCCCATGCCGTGTGTATGAATGTCAATTACTTCCATTTGAAAACCCGTATTCAACTTCCACTCACCACCCTTTGCACACTCTATCTCTTTAAATGGCCATAAGGCGGGAGTGTTGTAATCCTGGTATCCTCTAATGCCCTTCCAACAGTAAAGTGATAAATATCCTGATAGGTATTGTCTGTGAATCCTAAAAGCTCATGCACAAGGTCATCATAGTAACACCCTATGCCAGTACCACGCAGGGAATGCGCCTCTGCCTCAAGATAAAGCACCTGACCGATCATTCCAGCCTCCCAGAAGAGGCGTCTGTATGAGTGCGGTTCATTTTCTATATTAGACCTGAACCTTGCTATCATGCCAATGGAAAATGCACTATCGCCTGCTATCTCCTGCTCACAGCTTATGTAGGACGCCTCTCGCCTTAGATCCCCTTTTTTAAGCAAATATAACGGGAGGGTGTCAGGTACATTGTCAACCCTCTCCCATAACAGATCAGAAACGCATTTGCCTTTAAACTCAGCAATATCTTTCTCATCTCTGAATAATAAATACATTCCGGCATCAAGGTCTGCAACAAGATTTGCAAATATAAGGAGGTGAACAGAGACATTTCCAATACCAACATCAAATGGAGCACTTTGCCGGCGTGGAATCGTCTTATCGAGTATTGCAAGAAAATCACCCCTGCTGATGGATGTTTCTCCATCATATGCCTGCCCGCTCCGTCTCTGGCGTATAATTTTCACCGCATTAACACCGGTGATTTCCCTTTCAAGGAATTCATAATCATTACAGATCAAAACTTTTTTAGTGGTTGCCGGTTTTACAGTAGCCGATGAAACTGTGTCAATCGCTTCCCATTCGACGTGATCCTCACTAAGGTAGCCAGGATCCCCAATGAAGGATAATTTTTTTAACTTTGCCATGATGTCTTCCGGCATATATACCGGTATTTCCGATTCCGCAGCCGGGTGAACAAAACAGAGAAGGTCTGCCTCTTCTTTCTCATGTTCTATCCATGCAGTCTTATGGAATCCCAGCATCTCTTCAATGTCATTGTCCGCAAGTGAATTCAGATACGTAAGCTTCCATCCGGAAAGACTGGCTGAGAAATTCATACATGCCATTGCATGTCCCAGGTCATGATTACAGTACCGAAATGCCCGCTCACCGTATTTCCATGATTCCCTCCAGTAGATACTGCTGAACGCCACTAAAAAACCTTCTGTCTTAAAATGTTCTATAATCTCTGACCACAGCGAAGCCTCGAAAGTCGCCCGCCATTCTACGATATGCCGGTATGGATTATAATGATATACGCCGCCGCAATCATCGGAATCACTAAGGGGCGGCAGGATAAGATGAAACTCTGTCGGATGGAGATTCCCGCTTGATGGATTAATACGCAGGGCCCATGTATCTCCCGAAATTGACTTCCACGCAGAAAGACCGGCAGAAAGCTCAAGAAAAGCTCCAATGTTTTCAAACGTAAACTCTTTAGGAGGATTTTCCCTTCTGTCATAAATCCCGAAATAATTGATCTCCGGATCCTTAGCTATGAAGGGAAATTCAAGTGCAGGTGCACCCTCATATCTCATGAAAGGTGCGGGCTGGTTTGACCAGTCAAGATGATCCGGAGATCTTGCATATTTACCCGGGTAGTGCTTGGTACGCTCATGATATTCAAGGATTTTCTGTATTCTGATTTCTCTTTCCATCATGAATTCCGCCCTTAAAAATCCATTTTATCACATCTGCATACGAGATTGATGGCCACGTCACAAAAAATCATGATCCATTTTCATATCTTTCTTTTCCCTGGCCTATGTCTGCCTCATTTCATATATCGTATCCCTGTATCTCAATAACAGCAATAATCCCGGGATTGCAAAAAGAGCTGTAATTATAAAAAAGTATGCCCACCCTACAGACTCTACCAGATAACCTGATGTAGGGGCAAGAAATATCCTGCCAAGTGCTGAGAGGGAGGACAACAGTGCATACTGTGTAGCACTGTAGCGATGATTGCATAGCGCCATGAGCAGGGCTATAAATGACGCTGTCCCCATCCCTCCGCTGAAATTCTCAAATGCTACTGCAAAAATAAGCATTCCATAGCTCTTGCCAACTAAGGCAAGTGCCATAAATGAAAAATTAGACAATGCCTGCAATATCCCGAAAATCAGGAGCGACCGGAAAAGCCCAAGCCGCACCATAAGAGTACCTCCTGCCATAGCACCAAATATGACAGATAGTAATCCCAATCCCTTATTTATTGTACCGACATCAGTTGCAGTGAATCCGATCCCCCTGATGAGGAAGGGTGTTGTCATTGTACCTGCATAGGCATCACACAGCTTATAAAGCACTATCAGGATCAATATTGCTATAGCGCCTTTTCGGGAAAAAAAGTCTGCAAGAGGTCCCCCTACTGCCTCCTTAAGTGTCCTGGGAGGGACAATATTATTATCAGGTTCATTCCCGAAAAATGCAGCGGCAATACCTATAATCATCAACCCTGCCATAAGGAGATATGTATTCCTCCATCCAATCTGGTCAGAAAAAACCAGCGCCAATGCCCCGCCAACCAGCATTGCTATGCGGTAACCGGTAACAAACACCGCCGCACCTAATCCACGTTCCTTTTCGCTGAGTATGTCTGTGCGGTATGCATCACTTACGATATCCTGAGATGCAGAGAAAAAGGCGACCATCATGGCAACAACGCCGAAGTACAACAGCTCTTCCTTTGGTGACCCAAGCCCCATCAGCACTACACCAATAATGATGGCAATCTGGGTCAGGATTATCCATCCCCTGCGTCTGCCCAACAGTGGTGGAACAAACCTGTCCATGAAAGGAGCCCATAGAAACTTCAATGTATAGGGAAGGCCGACGAGAGAAAAGATACCGATGGAACGAATGTCTACACCTGCAACAGCCATCCATGCCTGCAATGTCCCCGATGTCAATACAAGTGGCAGGCCTGAAGAAAACCCCAGAAACAACAAAACAGAGATATTACGGCTGGTGAATACATTCAACAGGTCGCTTCGAACAGAACTATGCAATATAAGTCCTCAGATAATTTATGACAGGATAAAAGGACATATATCAGTCATGAAACCTTGTGATAAAAAATAATGATGAGGACCATGAATTCCAGATATTATGGTTTCCTTATATCAGAGATATAGTCGCCGGAAAATCTGTAAATAATTGAGCCCGTATATTTAGCAGGATAAACCCAATCCTCATATACAACTCTTCCTGAAAACACATAATCTTCATCGTTGTTATAATCTTCGCCGCCGCTATAACTTCCATTGCCGCTGTAGACGTAATACTTCCCTTCCCAGCGCTCCTTATTTAAGGGTCTTCCACATTTAGCATAAAGTTCTGATTTAGTCATACCAATTTGAATTCTATAGATGCCGCATGCAGCATCACTCAGAGGGATTTTCGGAGATAATTCCTCCGGTTCATCAGTAAAATAAAACCGTTCCGGTGTTTTTTTTCCCTTGTGTCCTTCTTCAATAGAAATCAATCGGCCTTCTTTAAACGTCAGGATTTTTACAAACCGGTCTGAACCAAGATCGTACAACCACTCATCATAAGTTGTGATAGTTATAACATCATTTACATAACCCTGCCTGCGTTCCCATGATTTATCAAATAACCCGGGCTCTCCTCTTTTATGATTTCTGTCATATGTAATATGTTTTTTTATTTCTTCATCCCTGCGCGTATTTCTAAAGGTCGGTTCACCGCATAGGCGGATGATCTCAACCTGACGATACCCTCTGTCTATTATATTTCCATTACAGGTAAAAGATTCTGCACCAATGTTTCCGGCAAGAATAAAAACAACACATATTGAAATAATAATTATTCGCATCTCATGTCCTGTTATTCATGAATTATAGTCAGCCCCGAATAAGTCGCTGCTCTCATCAGAAATAAAGACAGCTATATTTAAATCATAAACAGGAAAAGATTGCAATTAACTTATTACAATGATCAGAAAAGAACATAGGAAAATGACGACGATTGAAACATCCCTTTTAATTTAAGCACCCTTCCTTGACAACATATCGTTTAAACTTGTAATCTGTTAAGGTTACTGATTGCCTTTTTAGCAGCAGACAATAATGGCGATCGTACCTTTCAGTAACCTTATAGGAATCTTTATGGCCTGATTAGAAAGATGTTAACTAAACAGGGTAGTTAAATATCGCATATATAGAAACTGTATAACCGTATTTAAATTGGTCAGATTAATTACGATGAAAGCATACCGATTGTTAATATCTGTAACCCTTCTTACCTTAAGCAATCCTGCCTTCTTTAAAATTAACAGCGAAGCCGCGTATAGTTATTCTGACACGAAACAAATCGGGATAGATGAAAAACTTGGTGAAAATATCCCTTTAGATATTTCTTTTTTTGAAGAAAATGGCAGCCTTGTAAGAATATCCGAACTTGTAAAAGGGCCGACTGTTATTACTCTTGCCTATTTCAAATGTACAAACATATGCCCTGCAGTTCTCGAAGCTACAGCAAAGCTGTTAGAGAATACACGCCTCAAACCGCTCGATGACTATTCTGTAATAACTGTAAGTTTCAATGAGAACGAAACACCTGAGGATGCCGTGAGGGTAAAGGGAAATTACCTCAAGGCGATGGAAAAACCTTTTCCATATGATGGATGGAGATTTCTAACAGGGAATGCTGCCGAGATAAAGCGCCTGACAGACGCTGCAGGCTTCAGATATATTCGTCAGGGGGATGATTTTCTCCATCCTTCAGCGCTTATTATCATATCAGAGGATGGGCATATAGCAAGATATCTATACGGAAAAAGTTTTCTGCCTTTCGACTTTGAAATGGCTATAACCGAGGCGGCTGCCGGTAAAAGCAGCCCGTCTATAAGGAAAGCAATCCTCTTATGTTTTAGTTATGATCCCGAGGGGAGGAGATACGTCTTCAATACACTGAAGGTAACCGGCATCGCAGCATTGGCCGCAGCCGCAGCTATGTTTATCTTTGTGACCAGGGGCAGAAAAACCTGATATCAGGCTGGAGGAATCTTGGATATTGAAAGGGGAGATTATTGCGGATTCTACTCAAATGAGGGACGGTCTCCGGGACTGCTTTCCTGGATATTCTCCTGGATATTCTCAATAGACCATAAACGTATCGGCATCCTCTATCTCATCTCTACATTGACTGTCTTCTCAATAGGCGTCGTTCTGGGATTTCTAATAAGGCTTGAACTAATAGCTCCCGGCACGACCATCATGGAAGCACAGACGTATAACGCTGTCTTCACCGTCCACGGCGTCATTATGATCTTCTTATTCATCATCCCTGTGACAACGGGTGTATTTGGCAATTTCTTACTCCCTATCCAGATCGGCGCAAAGGACATGGCTTTTCCCAGGCTTAATCTACTCTCCTGGTGGTTCTATATAGTTGGAGCGCTCCTCGTTTTCACATCTCTTTTTACCGGCGATGGCCCCCCGGACACCGGCTGGACCTTCTATGTACCTTACAGTATAAAGACGGGAACAAACGTATCACTTGCAGTCTTCGCTGTATTCGTGTTAGGTCTTTCTTCTATTTTAACAGGGATTAATTTTGTGACAACAGTCCACAGGCTAAGGGCCCCCGGGATGCTTTGGCATAAGCTTCCGCTATTTGTATGGTCGCTGTACGCAACCGCATGGATACTTATCATAGCTACACCGGTTGTCGGAATGACTTTTCTCCTGATAATTGCAGAGAGGTTTTTGGGGATCGGTATCTTCGATCCATTAAAGGGAGGTGACCCTATACTCTATCAGCATCTTTTCTGGATATACTCACACCCTGCCGTCTATGTGATGATTCTTCCGGGAATGGGAATCGCAGCAGAGATCATACCTGTTTTCTGCAGAAGGGTCATTTTCGGTTACAGGGCCATAGCATATTCGAGCCTGGCTATAGCAATAATGGGTTCGATGGTCTGGGGACACCACATGTTTGTAAGCGGTTTCAGCACCACTTCTGCGGTTGTCTTTTCACTGCTCACGTTCCTTGTAGCTATACCAAGCGCAATAAAAGTATTTAACTGGACTGCTACTATGTATAAGGGATCTATCATCCTGGAGACCCCTTTTCTTATGACACTTGCTTTTATCTTTCAATTTTCCATTGGAGGGCTTACCGGATTAATGCTCGGCACCCTTTCTGTAAACGTCCATCTGCATGATACCGCCTTTGTGGTCGGCCATTTCCATTACATTGTCTTCGGAGGTGGCGGGTTCGCATTATTCGCCGGTCTCCATTACTGGTACCCCAAATTTTTCGGGAAGATGTACAGAAAAAAACCTGCTAATATAGCCGCCGCCTTTCTGTTTGCCGGTTTTAACATCCTCTATTTCCCCATGCTGATACTGGGTCTTAATGGTATGCCAAGGAGGTATTACGATTATCTTCCCGAATTCCAGCCTTTGCATATGGTCTCTACCTTTGGGTCGTGGATATTAATATCCGGCCTTATACTTATGTTTGCAAACCTGATCTATGCGCTCAAAAAGGGGGAAACAGCCCCTGCAAATCCATGGAACGGGGCGACACTGGAATGGCAGACAGCCTCCCCTCCGCCTGCAGAGAATTTTCATAGCCCTCCTTTATTGGAACGCGGGCCTTACGATTACAGGGGATTAACATGACAGCAGGATCCGGGATGGAAATAGAAGAAGAACACAGGGATCCGATAGGCTCCCGTATGGGTATGTGGCTTTTTCTGTTTACAGAGCTTTTTTTGTTCGTCGCTCTTTTCATAGCATTCTTTTTCAACCGCAGCCGCTATCCTGAGGCATTTCATGATGCATCAGCAGGGCTTAATACTATGATTGCCATTGCAAACACCCTCATCTTACTGACGAGCAGCTTTTTTATGGCAACATCCGTATGGGCGATAAGGATGGGGAAGAAGCAACTGACAATAGTGGCCCTTCTGGTAACCATATTCTTAGGTGCAGTTTTCCTCGTGAACAAATACTTCGAGTGGAGTGTGAAGATAGGCCATGGGATATATCCCGGTTCTAAGGAAATGGAGAAGCTGTTAACTGGTGAGAACATTTTCTATAACCTTTACTTTATAATGACCGGGCTGCATGGTCTTCATGTGGCTGGAGGAATCGTACTTCTGGCTATTATGGTTATTTTAGTGGCAAGGGGAAAGATAGTAATGAACGATTATACCGCACTCGAGAACTCAGGGCTCTACTGGCATCTGATAGACATTATATGGATTTATCTCTTTTCATTCTTTTATCTGGTTGTATAGGAGGACTATGAATAAATCATCAATGAGAACTTTGCATGGTGCCACTATCCGCACATACATTATCGTATGGATCGTGATGATAGTCCTTACCATTGCAGCAGCAACAAGCGGGACTATGATTTCAGGGGGGTTCTGGGATAAAACACCTGTCTTCATAGCCATTGTCAAGACCTTTCTGATAACAACTTATTTTATGAATCTGAAATACGAAAAGGGCTTTATCAGGATTATGATATTCTTTGTGCCTGTAGTGATCCTGATACTGGGTCTTTTTATCTATTCAGACATGGGATACAGATAGTATATGTTCAGGACAGCTTCAAGCATGATTGGAAAAGAAGTCGACGGCACCATTCTTATTCTCCTGGTTGTCTGCATCCTGATTCTTGTGTTCATAACCTCTCTTATGGTCTATTTTATTGTCAGGTACCGCAGGATAAGAAATCATAACCCTTCTGACATTCCCGGTAACATACTGCTTGAAATAGCCTGGACTGTAATTCCAATATTCATAGTCCTGATCCTTTTTTATTATGGCTGGAATGACTACAGAAAAAGATCACTGGTTCCGGTAGACAGCATTCAGGTCAGGGTAACGGCAAGGCAGTGGTCCTGGTCTTTTGAATATGAAGGTAATGTGAAGAGTGAAATACTTAAACTGCCAAAAGGGCAGCCTGTAAAGCTGATACTTGAATCAAATGATGTAATCCACAGCCTGTATATCCCCGCATTCAGGGTGAAAGAGGATGTGGTGCCCGGACTCAGGGACAACTTTCTCTGGTTTACCCCTGATGAGACCGGCACATATGATCTCTTCTGTACAGAGTACTGCGGACTCGCACACTCAAGGATGCTGACGACTGTAGAGGTGCTGGATGAACCGGCTTTTAATAAGTGGCATAAAGATATGATTACCGAGGTATCCGCTTCAACTGAAATATCATGGATAGAGCTTGGCCGCCGCTTAAGCTCTGAGAAGGGGTGCACCGCCTGCCACTCAACCGACGGTACAAAACGCATAGGACCTACCTGGAAGGGTTTATATCTGAAGAAGGAGACCATCATTTCAGACGGAAAGGAAACAGAGGTAGTAGTTGATAATGATTACCTGATAAAATCAATGCTCGAACCAAATGCAGATGTTGTGAAAGGTTTTCTACCTATAATGCCATCCCAAAAGGGCATTCTGACAGAGGAAGAGATAGATGCCCTTGTAGAGTATATAAAGACGTTATGAGGGGTAAGTGGACAGTAGAATTATTAGATAACCTGATGCATAAGTCCTATGCAATCAAAGACATCGGCGAGCGCATAGATTATCTCTCCAGACAGTTTCTGAATACTCCTTACAAAGAATCTTCTTTAACCGGCAGCATTAATGTACCCGAGGTCTACGTCATTAACCTGGAAGGAATGGACTGTATTACCTTCATTGAATACATAGAGGCGATGCGCCTTTCACGCTCATATAATGAATTCACGGAGAATCTCAGGAAGGTTAGATACAGGAACGGAGAAGTCACTTTTGAGGGCAGGAGGCATTTCTTTACAAACTGGGTCGGATATAGACCCAGGACTGTCGAAGATTTAACAGCCGTGATCGGAGGGACCAGGACCGTGAAAATAAGAAAGACCTTGAACCTGAATAAAGATGGAACGCAAATAGTCATCGGTATATGCCCCGAAGAGACGGATGTCGCCTTCATACGCGGCGATGCTATTGATGACAAAGTCATAGAAAAGTTAAAGACCGGAGATTATGCAGGGATTTATTCCAGCAGGGACGGCCTTGATGTATCTCATACAGGAATAATAATAAAAGATGCGGACAAGACATATCTTCGTCACGCATCATCTCGAAAGGAAATTTATAAAGTTACTGATGATGAGTTGACAAACTACTTATCTGGTAAGAATGGCCTTATAATATTGAGACCCATTGAATTAAGCAAGTAATAACTTTAGTATTAGGGTTTATCAAACCAGCGTATCTTAATTGATACATAGTAACTGATAAGATAATTTATTGTATCCTTCAAATAATTGCACATTAAGATCATGATATTTATCAATATTTATAACTCATTAATATATCTGATATCTGCTCGAAGTAGTATTAATACATGATCAATCAATTTATCTGGTCTGATTCTTGCTTTTTTATAGTATTAATATTGACAGAATCTATCGCCGCCAATATAATTTTCTCAAATCAGGAGCTATGCAATTCCAACTGTTAACCCATCCACTTGCCAGCTGACTCAGGATGACAGGAAGATAAAAGATGACTTTACAGGAAATAATTCTTCTGGTTGATGATGACGATGATATCAGAACTATAATCAAAGACCGCCTTGAGAAACTCGGATACCGGGTTATGACTGCTGGAAACGGACAGGAAGCCCTGCGATCCATTGAAAGTCAGGAACCTGACATCGTGATTTTAGATCTCCAGATGCCCAAAATGGACGGAATGGAGGTAATACGGCGCCTTCATGATAAACCACATATCCCGATCATTGTACTCACTGCCTTTGGAACGATCGAAAAGGCTGTAGAGGCAATGAAGGCAGGGGCCTTTGATTTTGTAACTAAACCCTTTACACCTGACCATCTTGACGTAGTTATAAACAAGGCACTTGACTACAGGGCTCTCCGGAGAAACAACATTTACCTTCAGGGTGAAATCGATGCGTCATACCAGGGCATAATAGGTGATTCACAGAAAATCAGAGATGCTATGGAGATTGCGAAGAAGGTTGCGGGCACCTCCTCTACTGTCCTTCTTATGGGTGGGAGCGGAACTGGTAAGGAGGTATTTGCCCGTTTTATCCATCGCAGGAGTGAACGGTCAGGAAAACCCTTTGTAGTAATAAATAGTGTTACCCTGAGGGATGAGCTTTTTGAAAGTGAGCTTTTCGGACACGAGAAGGGATCTTTTACCGGGGCATATGCAATGAAGCTGGGAAAGCTTGAGATGGCAGACGGAGGAACAGTATTCTTTGATGAGATTGGTGATTTAAAACCGGAACTTCAGGCTAAACTTCTAAGGGTTCTTCAGGAACGCGAGTTCGAACGTGTGGGTGGAAACAGACCAATACGTATAGACGTAAGGACTATTGCCGCAACTAATCAAAACCTGTATAAGAAGGTTCAAGAGGGTAAATTCAGGGAGGACCTTTTTTATCGACTCAATGTCGTAGCTATCCAACTCCCTTGTCTCAGCGAGCGTAAAGAAGATATAGCTTCTCTTGTCAATTTCTTTCTTAATGACTCATGCCGGGAGATGAAACGTCCTGTTATGAGGGTCTCTCCTGAGGCAATGAACCATCTGATCAGCTATCATTGGCCTGGTAACGTAAGAGAGTTGAAAAATCTGATTGAGCGGGCTGTTGTTTTGTCTGATGGTGATGGTAAAGATATCACTCCTGCTGATCTGCCGCTCCCGCCACACAATCTGAGGATGGTAGAAACATCCGCAATAAAACCATATCACGAATCAGTACTGCACTGCCAAAAAGAGATAATCCGGCGTGCTATGGAGCAAACAGGCGGTAATCAGGCGCGAGCAGCAAACCTCCTTAATCTGCAGCGCACCTATCTTGCCCGGTTGATCAGGAAGTTAAATATTAGAGATCAAGGGAAGGAGGACATTTGATTAATAGAATCGGGACCTTCATGATCATTGTTTTTTCTTCCCTTATCAGTGTCATTGCATTTACAGCAGAACATGCTGATGCAAATGAGATTGCCGTTATCATGAGTCAGGAACTCCCGATCTATCGCGAAGTCGTGACAGGGGTAAAGAGTGTCTATGACGGACAGCTCAGGGAGTATGATCTCAAAGGTGATTTCGAGGAATCAGGCAGGATAGTTAGAGAGATAAACAGGCATCCACCGGAACTTATTATAGCAGTAGGCCTCATTGCAACCATGGTCGCTAAAGACAATTTCAAGCGAACCCCCGTGGTCTACTGCATGGTCTTAAACCCTGACCGATTCTCCATTTCCGGAAGCAACCTGACCGGCGTTCCACTTACTATCAGCTCTTTCGATGCCATGCGCAGGCTAAGAGACCTCTTCCCTGAGGCAAAGAAAATAGGCATCCTTTATGATCCTGCCAAAACTATGAAGACTGTTGAGAAGGATATGCAGATAGCTCAATCGTGGGGATTTTCTCTTATCACAAAGGAGGTGTCCACAACAAAGGAGCTGCCGGATGCATTCAGGGCAATTCAGCACAATGTCGATCTCCTATGGTTAATTCCTGACAGCACTGTGGTTACTCCGGAATCCCTTGAGTTTATTTTTCTAAAGGCGTTTGAAAACAGGATCCCTGTTATAGCATTTTCCAGGGAACTACTAAGCAGAGGGGCTGTTATAACCTTTTCTCCGGATTACCAGTCAATCGGTGCCGAAGCGGGGCATTTGGCCAGCCAGCTCCTTCAGGGGAAATCTCCATCTAACATGCATGTCAGTTCGGGTAAAAAGATCCGTACTTCAATTAATCTTATGGTAGCAAAAAAAATGGGTATTGAAATCAATCGGAAGGCAATGTATTCAATGCGGGATCAGATCGAGATATTTACTCCGTCTCTGAATACCAGATTAAATTATATAGATTTGGAAAGTCCATGAGAAGATATTCAATAAAATTTAAGTTGTCTCTGGTCTTCAGCCTGATTGTTGTATTGATATGTGCTGCGCTCAGTTTCTCATTCTTCCACAAGACCAAAACAAGCATGATCGATACTTTTATAAAAAACAGCATTATAATTGCACAAACCCTTGCCCACAACTGCAGGTATGGAATTATGACAGAAGACAGCATTATCCTTGAAGAACTGATCAGCGGTGCCATGCAGGCCGAAGAAATCGTATCTGTCACAATTCTCGATTTTCACGGAAAGGCCCTCGCCCAAAAAGCCAAATTAGATGCCGTCTTGCCCTCCGGGAATAATAATATATTCAGAGATATTAATAATGGGGATTTCAGGGGGACTGGTGCCGTTAAAACCGTAATATCACGGTCAGGCGACGATCATTACGTAATTACATATCCTGTAAACTCTTTCAATCCTGTTGTTAAAAATTTCCCTGTCGAACTATTGGAAGAGTATACATTGGAAAATCAAAACACTAACAATCGGACGAAACTGGGAGACGTTCTGATCGAGATATCTGCTCATTCATTGTATGAGCAGATCAGGGATATGTGGTTAGTCGCAGCTTTTATTACCATATCAGTAATGGCGGGAGGAATTACACTTATCTGCTACCTGACAAAGCGCTATCTCAACCCTCTGGAAACGCTTGCCCGTGTCGCAGACAAGGTGGCCCGAGGAGACCTCACACAGACAGCCCCTCCATCTGGAAAGGATGAGATAGGTAAACTGACAGACGTATTTAACCATATGACCCTTTCCCTAAGCCTTCGTGAGCAGGATTGTAAAACTTATATTCGTCAGCTTGAAAGGATGAATAAGAAACAATCTGATCTTAATCTGACACTGGAAAACAGGGTTATAGAGAGGACGAATAAACTGGAAAATTTAGTCTCGCAGATTCGTAAAGAGAAGATGAAGACCGAGAGGATACTGCACGAAATAGATGACGGAGTTATAGTTGTGGATCAGGAAGGAAAAACCCTCATGATCAACCCTGCTGCAAGACTTATGTTGCTGAACGATAATCGGGATGTGTCAGAGGATGTTACGGATGATCACCGCAGCGTTACAGATATTAAGAACATCCTCTTTGATTCTTCTGGTGAATCACACGATGAGATCCGCATAGACAATCCGAAATCCGGACAATTCAGGATACTAAAAGTAAAATCATTTCCTCTCAGGGATAATGACGGCGTACTTTCAGGAAAGATTGCGGTACTGCATGATGTAACAAATTTTAAAGAGATTGATCGACTCAAATCAGAATTTGTCTCTCATGTATCACATGAGCTAAAAACCCCTCTTACATCAATTAAAGGGTTTATCGATAATCTTCGCGACAGGATAGCAGGAGACTTGACATTGCGGCAGGAGGACTACCTGGAACGGATGGCAAAAAATGCAGACCGCCTGATAAGGATGATCAATGAACTGCTTGATATATCCCTCATAGAATCCGGAAGTATAAAACTTAATTATACCCCCTTGCTATTATCAGAACTGATCGAAGATGTATCAGACGGGCTTGGTCCTATCGCCGTCCAGAAAAATATTGAAATAAGTCTCATGAAATTAGATGAAGAGAGTCATGTCCGGGTCGACAGGGACAAGATTGAACAGGCTGTTACCAATCTTGTGGATAATGCCATATTATATACACAACCTGGCGGTAAAATCATGATTAAACTTGATAAGGGTCAGGGATTTATTAAGACCAGGATCTCTGATAACGGGGTTGGTATCCCGTTAGAAGAGCAGCCACGGATCTTCGAGAGATTCTATCGTTTTGAAAAAAACTCTATTCTGGAACCGAGGGGTACAGGATTGGGACTATTCATTGCAAAGAATGTCATCGAGTTGCATGGCGGACAAATTTGGGTAACCAGTGAGGTTGGAAAAGGAAGCGAGTTTACATTCACTATTCCAGCATAAGACATTAAAACACCCGTACTATCGACTTTAAGAAGACTTTTTCGAATAGAGTTACATATTACTATACGGCTTTAAATTTGTATCTAATTTTACACCTCTGTTATCTTTTCAGATAATCAGAGTCGAGATCAGACTTATTACACTCACATAATCTTCTTTTCAGCCCTGGAGTTATAATAGTTATCCTATTGTTTTATAAGACTTTATTCATCCACTTGTTTTGATTTAATTAAATTGTTTTGTGGCATATATTCTGCAAATAGAACCAAAACCGTAGTTGAGACTACGGGTTATAAAATCGATACTTTGGCAGCGAGGTAATAATGACTGACGAGACCATTGATATTTTAGATGCAATGCCGGATGCCCTTACGATTATTAACATACAAGGCGAAATACTCCACATTAATGCGGCCGCCACCCTACTATGGGGATATTCTAAAGAAGAGGTTATCGGCAAAATGGCAGCAGAATTATTCGTTGCAGAAATAGACAAACCCGAATTCATTAAGACCTTTAAAAGTCTCCATTCTGACTGTGTCATTAAGTCTATAAGATTTACGGGCAGGCATAAAGATGGAACTATATTCCCTGTTTTAGTAAGTCTGTCTGTCATTAAAGATGCCAATGGCTTTCCGGTCAAGGTAGTTGCAACAAATAGGAACATAACTAAACCCAATATAGCTGACGAAGAAATTAATAAGTTACATGCCCAGTCGAACCAATCCCGGAGGTTGGAAACAATTGGAAGGCTGGTCTGCGTAATCGCACATGACTTCAGTAAAATAGTAACCGCGATCAATAACTTCAGTCAGTTAGGCATGAAAGAATTTCAAAAATCTGTTCCGCACGCTTACGACATCTTTTCAAACATAAAAGCTGTTTCCGGCCGCGCCACAAACCTTACGCGACAACTTCTTACCTTCCAGCATAATAAATCTGAGAAACTTAATATTATTGATATGAATAGCCTGATAAATGATCTGAAGCAGATGTTATTCTCAATAATCAATGATGGTGTTGGCATTAAATTGGACATGGAAGCCAATCTCCATAAGATCCTGGGAGACATTGGAAAAATGGAACAGGTAATCATGAACCTCGTTATTAATGCAAAAGATGCCATGCCGCAGGGAGGTACAATTGAAATCAAGACTGGAAATGTCGAAATAAACACAGCTCACAATGAGAAGGTTCCGGATGAAGGACCTGGCAGATATATACAAATAACTGTAAAGGATCATGGTACAGGAATAAAGAAAGATCATCTTAAACATATCTTTGAGCCTTTTTTTACTACCAAGAATAGTAGAGACAGTGCAGGACTCGGTTTATCTGTCGTCTGTGACATTATAGAAGATCATAAAGGATGGATTAATGTTCTTAGTGAGGAGGGAATAGGAACAACCTTTGAAATCTTCCTGCCGGCAATTGAAATAGAATTAGACAAAGCGACCGAAGATATGTCCATAACCAGGGGCATTAATGGCAATTACGAACGAATCCTGATGGTATAGGAAGGTTCACTCGTCTGAAGAGCTACCATGATGTTCCTTGCGGATCAGTAGTGTTTCGTCCTCTATTGGTTATAAACTAACAGGCAAGAAACCTTTAATGAGTGTCTCACCTTTCAAACATTTTATTACTGCCTCCTGGCTGAGGACATTGGCCTCATAAGCTGCAATCTGCACATCTGCATAACTTAAATGGCTGAGTATGTACGGGCTGCCGAAGGATATAACAATGGATGTTTTCGCCTTACTGATAAGTTCACTAATCTGCTTTATCACCATGTCCTTTATTCCGGCGCTGCCGCGCCAGGCAGCTACCTCGGAGAATATTGCGATCAAAACAATTTCACCCAAAAATAGCCTTTCGTCCCCCCCCTTAGTGAGGCTGCACACATTTCGGAATTGTGTCGTCCACAATGGCTGCTCACAAAGCCTCTCTTCCCCGGCAATGACTATCTGAATCTTTTCATCGTCAGCAACCGGTAATACTCCTTCTTTATTTTTCACAACGGTTACAGACCTCTCTGTGATACGTTTTGAAATGAGTGTGTGGCTATGGGAGTCAATTTCGGCACGTTTATTTTTTGATAATCGAGACTTCACCCTTGATATCTTATCAACTGCAGAATCTATGGTCTCTTCAGAAATTAGTCCAATCCTGACGGCGTCTTCCAGTTCCCTTACAGTCAAATCTGCATCTGACGGATGCAGGATTATATCAACTCCTGCATTAAGACATCCTGCTGCAACATTCTCAATTCCACTTAAAGCAGACATATTTAATGCATCAGTCATTATAAGGCCATTATAACCGAGTTCTTCCCTCAAAATACCCGTTATCAATCTTTTAGATATACTTGCAGGATTAGCGTCATCAATTGAAGGGATGAGCAGGTGACCAATCATGATACTGCTTACGCCAGACATTATTGCCTCGGCAAAAGGTCTCATATCAAAATTTACCAGCTCAACATATGACTTATTAATCAAAGGCAAAGAGATATGAGAATCGGTTGAAGTACCTCCATGCCCGGGAAAGTGCTTGGCACAGCTTTTCAGGTTCAGCCCCTCAAGCAGTCTTATGTACTCTGAGCCAAAATAAGAGACATCTTCAGGATTATCAGAAAATGCCCTGGTGCATATTATTGGATTATCCGGATTATTATTAATATCAAGAACAGGTATCAGCGGCATGTTTATACCAGCATCAATAGCCTCAAGTGCGACAACCCTGACACCATCCCTTAGGACTGCCAAATCATCAGGGTCATCCCGGTTAATCGCCGCCCTTACCGCCATCTGACAGGGGAATCGTGTATAACCGTCAATCTGCTGACCCACTCCTCTCTCAATATCTGATGCAATGAATAACGGCGACTCAGCTAATGCCTGAAGCCTTTCAACAAAAGGTCCCATATCTTCCCTATTGCCGCCAAATATAATGAATCCTCCTATCCCCTTCTGTACAAGGGTAAAGATGCCCTCCTTATATGCCTGATCATATATTTTCTTACCATCAAGCCTGCTGATAATTAGCTGATATATTTTTTTTTGCAGGATCATAGGAAAACCCACCCTCACCAGATCACTCTCTTTACTCATGACTCCGGAATCATGCTATTATATAAGATTTCAAGGAGCTGTGTTAATTATGTTTGATGTTCTAAAAATACTGATTATATTTGCTGCTATTTTAATTCTTATCAGCCGTAAGATTAATCTTGGTCTGGCTATGATTATAGGGGCTCTCGGCCTTGCGCTCCTCTACCGCCTTTCTCTCCCAGCCCTGGGCAAAGTATTGCTGACTACGGCAACAAGTTATACCGGCATCCAGTTAATACTAGCCCTCGGACTGATCATGATAATGGAGAATATACTTCGAAAGACTGAGACATTCAAGGAGATGATGGGAGCGCTTAAGAATGTCGTAAGTGATGTCAGAATAGTCCTTGCAGCACCGCCGGCAATAATAGGGATGGTCCCGTCGGTGGGAGGCGCATATTTTTCTGCACCATTGGTTGAAGAGGCCAGCAGTGCAATGTCAATAACCCCTGAGAGAAAAGGTTTTATCAACTACTGGTTCAGGCATATATGGGAATATGTCATGCCAACATATCCGGGGATCATATTAGCCTCTGCCCTGACAGGTTTCCCCCTGGACAAATTGATTATCTATCAACTTCCATTCGCTTGCATGGTGATTCTTACGGGAGCATTATTCTGCTTCAGGGGGATAAATCCTGCCAGCAACACGACTCTGATAGTAAGAAGCAGGGAAAACATACTGAAACTTGTCATTAGCCTTTTGCCAATAGGCGTTGTTATTCTCTTTGTTGGAGTGTTCCGCATAGATATAGCCATTACCATGGGAATTGTCATCGCAGCCCTGTTCATTTATCACCGGTATACTCTTAAAAAGATCATTTATACATTCAGGGAAAGTATATCCTGGAAGGTCTTTCTGATCATAGCAGGTGTTATTTTTTTTAAGGAAATGCTTGACGCGAGCGGCTCAGTAAACGGAATATCGCAGTATTTCAAGAGTACTGGTTTTCCTCTGATGATCCTGTACTTTATACTTCCGTTCCTGGTAGGTATACTCACAGGCCTTACCATAGCCTTTGTCGGCGCCACATTCCCGCTACTTATCACCTTGAGTGGTGGTGCGCCTGATATAGGTCATATGGCATTTGCCTTTGCCAGCGGCTTCACAGGAGTAATGTTTTCCCCTGTCCATATGTGTTTTGTGCTCACAGGTGAATACTTCAAGGCAGACAGGGGTACTATATACAGATATATGATTATTCCAAGCAGTATGGTAATGTTAACAGCGGTAGTGATGTGGATTGCAGGATGAAAGGGTAGGTATATCTGGATGAAAAAACCAATAGTAGCCATAATAGGCAGGCCTAATGTAGGAAAATCCACTCTGTTTAACCGCATACTGGGAAGACGCGCAGCTATCGTGGAGGACATACCTGGTGTAACGCGTGACAGGAACTATGCCCCTGCGGCACATTGCGGCAGGGAGTTTATCTTAATAGACACGGGGGGGCTTGAACCTGAGACATCAGACTATATACTCTCGCAGATGAGGACACAGGCAGAAATCGCCGTAGAAGAGTCTGACATCATTATTTTCCTAATGGACGGTAAAGAGGGTCTTACACCAGCAGATGCTGAGATAGCAGAAATGCTGAGGAAGGTCAAAAAGCCTGTCTTTTATACAGTTAACAAGATCGACAGCAGGAAGGGGATGTCAAACATTCCTGAATTCTATGAAATAGGTATCGAAAAACTTTACCCAATATCCGCTGAACATGGCCTCGACGTTGACGAACTTCTTGATGCAGTCTATCCCCTTTTGCCTGATACAGAAGAAGAAAAAGAGGCAGATGCATATCCCAGGATAGCCATCGTGGGAAGACCAAATGCCGGTAAATCCACTATGATTAACAGGCTCATAGGTAAAGAGCGTCTAGTAACAAGCCCTGTTCCAGGCACTACACGAGACTCCATAGATACTGTTGTATCTTATTACAAGAAAAAATATATCTTCATAGATACGGCCGGCATCAGGAGAAAATCAAAAGTTGATACGGGTATTGAATCCTATAGTGTATTGAGGGCATTGAGAAGCATAGACAGATGCGATCTGGCAATACTCCTGCTTGACACAATGGAAGGAATAGCGGTTCAGGACCTTAAGATAGCCCGCTATATTGAAGATGCCGGCAGAGGGTGCATTATTGCTTTAAATAAATGGGACCTTGTTGAGAAGGATGAGAAGACGATGGACAAATACAAAAAGAATATCAGGTCACATTATCCGCACTTATCTCACATCCCCCTTATTTTCATATCCGCCCTCACTGGTATCAGGGCCGCAAAGATATACCCTGAGATCCATAATGTTATAGAACAATATTCACGGAAGATTACCACAGGAGAACTTAACAGGTTTATTGGAGAGATATCAGAAAAACTTCCGTCGTCTTCTTACAGGGGGAAGACATTAAAGATTTATTATGCGACACAAACAGGCACTCGCCCCCCAAGGTTCACATTGTTCGTTAATTATCCTGGTGCAATTGGCACTAATATCAGGAGATTTATTGAAAATTGTATACGCGACAAATGGGGATTTCAAGGTGTCCCATTGCGTATTATAGCCCGGAATAAATAGCACGCAGGAAAATATCCTTCATGACTTATTTAACCAGATTCACTAAAGTAAACAGTCCGCTTAATTAGAATGGCAAAGGCCTTGCCGATGGGACAGTTTTTTAATTTTCCGAGATTAATGAAATAAATTTGTCAAGTTTCCTTCTTACCTCTGGATCCATTTCTTCAAACATTACACCGAACCTAATACTATCATCCAATAGACTCACGTGCATGATTGTGCCGTTGACGCCAAGATTCTCTTCCATTCCAGGAAGCTGAATGATCAAATCTATCTTCGAATTCATTTCAAACGACTTAAACAGCTGTTCTTTATTATTGACTCCGGATGTTTTGACTGCACATCCACACCCATTTTTGCTAATATCCATAATTATCAGCATGACTGTATCCGAACCTGTTTTTATCTCTCCGGGTAAAATGCAATTATATCGTGGATTGCTGCGGACATTATACTCTTCGATTTTGTCGGGGTAAGCAAAGAAAATTAATTTTACTGGGTTGTAGATCATGTTTAGGACTTCAGTCTTAAACCCATAGATATAACCATCGCATAGGTATCTTATGATTACAGGACTATTTTTGACGGTTTCATCAAGATAGCTGCCTGCAACAGTATTAAGAGAAGTTGCGTCGACTAGTATGTACTTGAAGTCTTCCATTCCTACCACATGGCTTTTAAGACGAATTTTCAAGTCTACGATCTCGATCATAAATTCGGTGCCTATCCGCATCTGCAGAGGTAGATAAGGTTTAGATGAATGTATATTAGCTTTTTCCATATCTATAATGTTACTTGAGACAGAACTTGATTTATGTCCACTTCAAACTCAGCATAGTCTAATGCCTCTTCGATAACATAGGTGTAATTTCCATTTCTATCTATTTCATTAGATAAATCGATTACAGCCGGCGATATTTTTTTATTTCCCTGGAATAGAATAAGCACAGTCGGCCTGAGGAGTTTACGGTTATTTCTTGAGACTACAACACCGTAATAATTTCTGTTTAACTTAACAAATGTACCGTATGGGTAAATCCCAATGCACTGGATAAATTTTTCTATAAGCATCCTGTCAAACAAGCTGTCAGCCCACTCATACAGTTTCTTTATAATCAGGTGAGGTTTGACTGCCTTGCGATATATTCTATCACTGGTCATTGCATCATACACATCAGCTATACTTGCGATTTGAGCTGCAAGGCTGATTTTCTCCTTAGATAATTTTTGATTATATCCTGTTCCATTAAAACGTTCATGGTGCTGCAGCGCCATTAGTATTGCCTCATCCGGGATATCCTTATATTGTTCAAGAATCTCTGCACCGAATATTACATGACGTTTCATTATATTGTATTCTTTCTCAGTATATATCCCAGGCTTGTTTAAAACAGAGACAGGAATCTTAGTCTTTCCGATATCATGCAACAATCCACCCAGAGCAGCAGACTCTAAACATTCCCTGGACAATCCAAGATGACGACCAAGAGAGGCAACAATAATACTTACATTGACAGAATGCACAAATGTATATTCATCATGATTTTTCAGGTTCGATAGAGACCATAATGCATCTCTATTTCTAAATATACTCTCTACAATATCAACTACTTTCTGTCTTATTGCCGGCATCTCTATACTTTTTCCCATTCTGACATCCTCAAATACATGTTTTATAGTTCTTATTACCTCAGACTTAATTTTTCTGGCTTTAGGCAGCTCCTCTTTCAACTCGACAGGGTCAGAATCCTGAATAGCAGAGTTTGTAGATTTAAATTCCACCGTCTCTTCTATGTTACATTTTCTATCTTGTTCACCTGCGATAGACTCACTCTTAATATAAGCTTCTTCGTCTGAAAATATGGTCACTTCTTTAATTCCATGCTCTATTAGTTTATCAATCTGCTCTTGATTATTTATTTTCTTATTATGAAATAAAAAAGGCGTGTCCCACCAGGAACGGTCAAGTCCATTTACATACATTCCAACTCTAAGGTTATGGATTGAAATCTTCCTCACTGGCCTTTTTGTCATAACTGATGTTCCTTACTTCTGCTCTTTGTTAAGCCTGTTTATCAAGTGCATACCTACTCTCTTTCTTAACCCCGTCTCTATTAACAAGGAGAATAGATTAAAGGCTCTTATTCTGCCTCTTGCTAACCCCTATTAGCCTGCTTTCTGCCTGATAAGTAGTTATTGTCGGGACATGTTTGGTAAACATTAAATTCAGATTCCTCCTTAACTCATTAACCTTTTCTGCTTATGTCGCTGTACATAGACCGTTGATACTCCTTTCCTGTCGATGCAACATATTTTCTGAAGCAATAAAAACTATGACATACTTAGGAGTTAACACAGATCCCAATGCAAAATTCGGCAGGCTCATAGCGAGACGAATAATAAATGTCGCGGTATCAAGTCTATATATCATTTATGCACTTCATATGGCACACAAATTGCGAAATATGTACATTATATATAGCTTTTTTATTGTAATCTTTCTCGCGAAGGGATGTGCTGCATGAAAATGTCAAAATTTATTGATTCACTTATCAGTATTTCGATTGCCATGATACTTATGCTGGGTGTTGCTGTTAATGCCAGCGCCGTGAGCATCTCTCTTCACCCGGCAAGCTCCGGAGTTACTCTGGTTGATGCGGTCGTAAATGATACAACGAAATCGATTGACATCTATGAAACCTGGAACGGGAACGGTTATGGATACCTCATTTTCAGCGACCTCGTTGACTTAATGAACTATACTGTAACAAAACACATTACGAACGCAACGGATACCGCATGGACCAGTTTTTCCATTGAATTGCTCGACAGGTATATCGCCGGAGCCGGTTTGGAGGACTCTTTTTTCGATCCCCGGCCATATCCAGGCTGGGTCCCTGATAACCCGGATTTAGTCAATTGTTCAGAAACAGCCCCTTGTTACTCAACATCAAATAATCACGATGGTCTTAGTTTTGCTCAGGCGTCAGCCATACCCAGGTTCTCATCGGTATTTACAGACCTGATTGTGGATGAGATATCTGACGAGCGTGATTTCCTTGACTTCTATAATGCTACAGTCCTGGCAAACAACGGGTACGTAGAGATCTCCTTTGGCTTAAGAGTGAATTCCCTTAATGGCGAGCAGCAGCCATTTCTGATGTCTCAGCGTCCTAACGAGTTCGCAACTGCAGTTCCCGAACCAGAGACACTGATCCTGATGGTGGCAGGCATCTTCATGCTGGGTGTAATGAGAGTTCGGGCACGGACTACTGCAAGTGCCAGGGTGCGTCCACATAAACATTAAGCATTACTGATGTAACATACATTGATTACCAGGAGAAAAGTCAGCTTGCGATTTGAACCTGATGTGTTCTGGATTAGAATGAAACTATTTTATACAGTGGTGGGTAATTAAGTAACGTGTAGTAATATGTTTATAGCGTGGCAGCAGCCTTTCTTGTTCATCCTTAAGGTAACAAACTTTTCGTACATGTTGATTCAGCCATTTTCTGATTAATCATCCCATACACTTTCTCTTGACGATACGACATATATTCTGAAATAATAGAGTGCGATGACACGCTTGGGAGTTAACATAGATCACGTTGCCACGCTCAGGCAGGCACGCGGCGGGCGGGAACCTGAACCTATATCTGCAGCAATACTCGTCGAATCTGCGGGAGCTGACGGGATTGTGGTTCATCTCCGGGAAGACAGGCGCCATATACAGGACAGGGACCTTATATTACTTCGGCAGATCATAACAACATGTCTCAACCTTGAGATGGCGCCTGCAGCAGAGATCATTGATATCGCCATAAAAGTCAAGCCTGACATAGTCACACTTGTCCCTGAACGGAGGGCTGAACTTACAACAGAGGGCGGTCTTGATGTGATAAGAAATGTTAATAACCTCAAAAGAGTATTGGCAAAACTCCACAGGAATAACATAGACGTCTCAATCTTCATTGACCCCGATACCAGGCAGATCGAAACTGCGCGCAGCATTGGTGCAAAGATAATCGAGATTCATACCGGGCGTTACGCAAATGCCGTTTCACCGGATGACGAAGAAACAGAACTTTCAGAAATATTAAATTCTGTCCTCTTTGCAAGAGAAATAGGCCTCAAGGTCTCAGCAGGACATGGACTAAACTACCGGAACGTAAAAGGTGTTGCTGCAATAAGAGAGATCGCGGAATTAAACATAGGTCACAGCATCATATCAAGGGCAGTCGCGGTTGGACTGGAAAATGCTGTCCGGGAGATGAAGAAACTTATAGATACGGCATAGGACGTTTTTGAGCCGGAAAGAAAGGACTGTGTAACTCAATGACACAAAACAAGATAGTCATGCTGCACAACAAGAAAATAGCCCTGGTCGCCCATGACAACAAGAAACGTGACCTTTTGGAATGGGCCAAGTTCAACCGTGATCTGCTGGCCCACCATGAAGTGTTTGCCACGGGCACAACCGGCGCAACCCTCGAAAAAGAACTTGGTTTCAAGATTAACCGGCTTCAAAGCGGACCGCTGGGTGGAGATCAACAGATCGGCGCCAAGATCGTCACGAACGAGATCGACTTTCTGATCTTCTTCTGGGACCCTCTCGAACCAATGCCGCATGACCCGGATGTCAAGGCATTGCTGCGTATGGCCGTCGTGTGGAATATACCGATTGCCTGCAACCGGACATCAGCTGATTTCATGATATCGTCTCCTCTTATGGAAGGTGAATACCATCGGCTGGTACCTGAATATGATGAGTATCGCACTCGAAGGATCGACTGGGGTAAAAAGGGTTCTCCTGTATCAGCAAAAAGCGAGACTGATGGACAAACAGATTGAAATATCAGGAGGTTATGTTCAGAGAAACAAAGAATCTCCTGCCAATTTCATCTCCAAGGGGATGTTCGCGGTGCACATCATCAAATAAATTGGATGCAGACAGGGCCATCTCAAGCCTCTCTTTCCAAAGCCGATAGCTGATACTCAGATTAACTATTGTATAGGAAACAGTGTCCTTATAAAGTTGTCGTCTGCTGGTTATTGTGGATGAATACGAGACATCAGATACATAATGAAATGACAGATCTGTAGAAAGCCCCCTCACAATGCCTATATTTAAACCGCCATTGACCTTATGTCTCGGAACAGATGATCTGTCTGCGGTTCGAACATCCGTAGTCATGTCATTAAACTGCTGATAGGAATAATTAATAAAGGTCTTCATCCTTGCAGAAATTAACATATCCGCATGAATTTCACCACCATAGGTTTCAGTATCGTATCTGTTCTTGTAATCAATATACTCACTTATCAGATCTGACAATTGATTATAGAACAGATTAACCTCTGTCTTTAATCGTCGAAAGGCAAACACTGAATAGCCGGCCTCATATGTGACAATTTTTTCATGATCAAGCTCAGTATTGCCTCCATTGATTGAGAATAACTCCATTGGAGTGGGCGCCCTATATGCCAGACCGGATGACAGTCTGAAGGTATGATCAAGTGCCGGATGATAAAGAAAGACTAACCTGGGGCTTAAATTCCAATTCGTGAATGTATGGTAATCATATCTTGCCCCAAATATGACCTCGACAGTCTTTACCGGTTTCCATTCATCCTGAAAGTAAAAACCAACCATATACAGGGGCCTGACTTCATCAGGGTTAAGCAGAGACCCTTTTGAATCATTATATCGGTAATTAATACCGCTGACAGTTTTATGAGATCGCCCAATATTAGAGTAATAGCTCCACTCAAGGTTATACAAATCAGAGCTGACTCGAATATCTCTTATCAGGGGCGGCTTGTCGACTGCTGCTTCTGTGTACTTCATCTCAATCTCGTTTCTGTTCCAGTAACCACGCCAGACGGTCTGCATACCCTGATAATCGAACTGAACATAATCGTTGTCCAGTTTTGAATCAGCCCATCCATCACCAAAAAAAGGACCATCATAACGGGGAGTATCACTAAAACCTCCGGACAGGCTCAATCTCCTGTTATTGGGAAGTCGGTACTGAAGCACGGCATTACCCCTGAAAACCTCAAGTCCAGGTTCCGGGATATTAACCAGCAGGGCAGCTTCATCCCGGCCATCAAATGTATCAGACCTGTGATAACCAATTGATAATTTATACTCCATTCCTCCGGCCCGGGAAGAATGAACAATACTTCCCATTGACATACTCTCCTCTCCGGCTGTTGCAGATACAGAAACTCCCGGGGTATCTTCCGGTTTCCTTGTTATAATATTCACGACTCCATTAAATGCATTTGCGCCCCATATGGATGAGCCTGGCCCCCTTATAACCTCGATTTGTTCAATTTCCTCCAATACTATGGGAAACGCCGTCCAAAACGTGTGATTCTGAAAATCTTCGTGAACTGATCTGCCATCTATCATGACAAGAAGTTTGTTTGAGTTGAGTTTGTTCTCTCCGCGAATACCAGTGTTAAACTCTGCAACGCTGGTCTGCATGACTTCTATTCCGGGTACTCTCCGCAGGATTTCGGGTATAGAGGCAGCTCGGGACTCTCTGATATCTTCTGATGTAATTACAGTAATTGTAGAGGGAGACTGGCTGACAGGCTGAAGGTATTTTGATGCTGAAATAACCATCTCCTCTTCTGCAAAGATGGCAAAGATGTACTCCATCGCATCTCCGGCTTCTTCAGCAATGACATTAGCCGGTAAGATAAGACTGATTAGAATAATAATATAATATGATTTCCACATCATACTGAATTTCCTTTCAGCAGATCATATTATCAAAGTGTATCCTTACGCAAGCTAATTTTGGCTGATAACCCTGCTTATTTATAAAGTATTACTTCAGTATCAATATCTACAGATTCAATATTCAATTTTAGCCCCAGTTTTTTTGCCATCTTTTGATTAATAATCAATCTGATCTTATTTGCCGGCTGTATAAAAAGTCTCCCGGGACTCTTTCCACCCAGGAAACTAAGGACAAGATGACCTGCCTGTTCTCCAATGGCAGCATAATCTGGTGAAATGGCCACAAGTGCGCCTTTCTTTAACAGGTCTTCAGAAAATGTGATGACCGGAATACCTTCTTCTAAAGTGTTCGATAATATATAGTCAATAGAGTCTGGTGTAACAATCGTACTGTCTGGAATTATCCATAACAGATCGCTCTTTTGCAGAATGGATCTCATTGCACTCGGCAGCCCCCTTTCCGAACTGACCTTCTGCGGTATCAGGGAAATTCCCAATATCTTCCCGAATTTCTCAGCCTCCTTAATGGTTTCTCGGCTTTTTAGCGGATCATATGGGACACCCATTATACGTGAATCTGGCAGGAGATTTCTGATTTGAGACAGCGTCTCATTCACAGAGACATTCAGGACTACACCTGTTATATTATCTCCAGTCAATGAGAAACGTTCCGGCCCAACTACTGCACAGAAGATTATCGGGATCTTCCTGAAATTTTCTTTTGCCACTGCAGCTGCCAGCAGACCAATGGCAACGATCAGATCTGGTGGCTCTTCCCTGATCTTCCTGATAATATTCTTAGATTCCGTGATACTACCTTGAAGATCATAGCGTCTGATTTCTCCTTTGTAGATATTTATGAATCCTTCATAGGCCTGTTCATAAACAGGCAGGTCCTGGCTTGTTATGACACTTATCCCAACGGCAAATGACGTGGAGGGGGCCGACAGACGCACGAGACTGATGATCAATATAAAGATATAAAAGGAGGTCTTCAGGATTAATCCTCAAACAATTCGAGGATTAAATATTGCAACTCACATGCCTCATTTAGTGCATCGATTTTAATGTCTAACTATTTGAATTACAAGGAATTTGATTATGACACTTCATGACAGATGCGTTTAATTAGATACTGATGGTTATCAGAACAGATACAGTAAACTAAAACAGGGGATCTATCAGGACCGGGACAGGTGCATCCCTGTGGTTGGTTGTTCCATCCCCAAGCTGTCCCTTATTATTATATCCCCATGTCCATATTGTACCATCTCGTTTCAATACGACGGAGAAATATCTTCCACTCGTTATGGCAACGACATCATAGAGGTCAGGGACTTGCGCTGGTGTACTTATTAACGCTTTAGGTTCTCCTGTCCCAAGGAGACCAGAACTATTATTACCGCACATCCAGACAGTGCCATTCCTCTTGAGTAATATGGTATAACCTTCCCCTCCGTCTACGGCAATCAGATCAGCCACGCCAGTTGTCTTTCCAGGTATCGATTTGTTTATTGATGTACCGTCGCAGAGTTCACTGGCTTCATTTCTTCCCCATGTCCAGAATGTGCCATCACTCTTTAATGCCATGGAGTGCCAGTAACCTGCTGCTATAGCTGCATCCGGGTCCGTTAGTTCACTGACCTGCACAGGAACAGGTCCCGGAGAATTGGCATCTCCAGTCGCTGTACCGTTGCCGTGCTGACCATGGCGGTTATGTCCCCACGCCCAGAGTGTACCATCGCTCTTCAGTGCAAGGATATGTGATCGTTTGGCAGAGATAGCAACGATATCCGTCAGGCCAACAACCTGATCAGGTACAAATCGGTCATCTGTCGTTCCATCTCCTACGGCTCCATATTCATTTTCTCCCCATGACCAGACCGTACCATCACTCTTCAGGGCAATTCCTGTTGACCAGCCTGTTGCGATTGCAATAACGTCCGTTAACCCGATGACCTGTCCGGGTACTTCCCTTTTTACATTAGACCCGTCACCAAGCTGACCTTCATTGTTTAACCCCCATGTCCAGACCGTTCCGTCACTCTTCAGGGCCATGGTCATGGTGCGGTCTGCTGCAACAGCGATGACATCTGTCAGACCGCTCACCTGTACAGGTGCAGTACTGTTTATCAGAGTCCCATCCCCGAGCTGGCCCCAGGTATTTAACCCCCATGTCCATACTGTGCCGTCATTCTTCAACGCAGCTACGTGCTCTGATCCTGCTGAAATATATACTCTACCTGTTGTTGCCTCTGTCTCAAGTGATTGAACACTCTCTCCATATCTATTAACTGCAGTAGCAATATAATAATATGTTGTACCGGGGATCAAGTCCTTATGAGTGTATGGATTCTTCACATTGGAAATCTTGTTGCCTGATGCCTTGCTGACACCCGGTTTTTTTGACCAATATATGTTATAAGAGGTAGCCCCCTCTACCGGGGTCCACCTGATTGTTATTTTAGAATTAGTCAGCCTGGGACTTTCCGGGAAGGCCATAACACCTCTGGGTTTACTTGCTACAGGAATATCGTCTTCAGGTATGCTGCTGTCATCAGACGTGCTGTCTGAAGGTATACTGTCTACAGGTGTGATATCTACAGGTATGCTGTCTGAAGGCATACTGCTGTCAAAAGGGATGATGTCTTCAGGCATCCCATCTGCAGGTGCCCTGTCTCTGCTCATAATACTGAGTCTGCTAAAATGACTAACCTCAGAGCTGACAATATTGTTTTGTGCATCAACAACGGAGGAGGCAATCTGCTCCCACTCAGAATTTACGACAATTGCCAGACAAAGATCCGATTCATCAAGACCTGCAGGAATTGCGGAATCTTCATAGGATATAGTAATAGTGACAGGTTTAAGGAAATTAACACCGGCAGGCAGGAATTCATAGGCAGGCCCGATATTGCCCGCTGGTACATCAGAAGAAGGTTTTACAGTAATTGCGGTTTCCTCCGCAAGTGCACCGGCCGGAATATTAACGGAGGCCTTACCATCGCTGCTTTGGACTGTTCCGCCATCAGGACCTGTAAAAGTAAATCCTTTATTATCTGCGCTTTCTGTACTGCCGCAGCCTGACAAAAGGGCTATAGTGCCCGATAACATCAGAATGAGCAACACCTGTACTATATTGTAGGCTTTATTAAACATTTTATAACTTCGAACTCCTAAAGATTAGTTATATTAATCAATATCAATAATCCAGTCAACATTAATTGTGCATAATTATTATGCACATTCCAGACCAATTCAGGTAAAAATATTGACGATGTGAAAAAACTTATCACCTTCCCATGATTCTTTTTACCTGCAATACACCGCTCAACTGTTCTATTTTCTGTATAACTTTCTCAAGATGCGATAGGTTTTTTATATCTATGACAAAATTGAGGACAGCCTTCTTATCTTCTGTTGTGGAAATATCGGCGTGGCTTATATTTGCCTCTGACGATGTTATCGAGGTTGATACACTTGCAAGCAGGCCTGGACGGTCAATCGTATACACTGAAATACGAACAGGGTATGATGCAGTTCCTTCAACATCCCATTCTACCGTAATAAGACGATCTTTATCGAAGTCCAGCTCATCCAGATTGGGACAGGTAACAGAATGAATTGATAATCCCCTCCCGCGGGTAATGTAGCCTATTATCTTATCTCCCGGCACGGGACTGCAGCACTTAGAGAAATGAAGGAGTATATCATCTATCCCCTTTACCTTTACACCGCTATCCAATCGTTTTGGCCTTGCAGCATCAGGCCTTTCCTGGACTTCTTCCTTTCCCTCCCTATCAGGATATACCTTTCGTATTACCTGTTTAACTGACAGTTTGCCATAGCCTATCAGTACGTAAAGGTCGTCAATGTTTTTCGTATTATGTTCCTTTAACAGATCATTTGTCTGCTCTAACTTCGAAAAACTGTTAAGACTTGTACCCATTCGATGCAGTTCCTTCTCGAGAAGTTTGTGCCCGATATCGAGACTGCGTTTGTGCTCCTCCATCTTTATAATATGTTTGATCTTATTCCTTGCCTTCGGGGTCTTTACAAATTTAAGCCAGTCCTTGCTTGGAACGTGATTGGGATTAGTTATGATCTCGACGGTATCGCCGCTTTTCAGATTATACCTGAGAGGTACCATCTTGCCATTCACCTTAGCCCCTACACAGCGATTACCAACCTCAGTATGAATTGCAAATGCCAGGTCTACAGGGGTAGCCCCGCGTATAAGTTCCTTAACATCACCTTTTGGTGTAAAAACATAGATAACATCAGGGAACAGGTCTACCTTCACAGAGTCCATAAACTGTTTACTGTCTGACAAATCCTGCTGCCACTCCATCATCTGTCTCAGCCAGTTGTATATGTGGTGATCTTTGGTATCTATCTGACCGCGCTCCTTATACTTCCAGTGAGCCGCAATACCTTCTTCAGCCAGTTTATGCATCTCTTCCGTCCTTATCTGGAATTCTACCCGCTGCCCCTTCGGACCTATTACAGTTGTGTGAAGAGACTGATACATATTGAATTTTGGAACTCCGATAAAATCTTTAAATCTCCCTGGAACGGGGATCCACATGGAATGGATCATGCCAAGTATGGCATAACAATTAACCTTAGTATCAGTTATGATGCGGATACCTGATAGGTCGTAAATCTCCTCAAATGCTATACCCTGATTCTCCATTTTCATATAGATACTGTAAAAGTGCTTGGTACGCCCATATACAGCTGCATCCAGTCCATAGACTTTAAGATTCCTGTTGACTACTGCAATAACATCTTCTATATATTTATCTCTTTCCGACTTGTTCGACGCCACTTTTCTTGAAATCTCTGCATATTCTTCCGGTTTCAGATAGCGGAGCGACAGGTCTTCAAG
This sequence comes from uncultured Nitrospiraceae bacterium, assembly GCA_964611625.1. Lineage (GTDB taxonomy): Bacteria > Nitrospirota > 9FT-COMBO-42-15 > HDB-SIOI813 > HDB-SIOI813 > RBG-16-43-11. Next base: position 75,549 of record CAZTAM010000008.1, read on the forward strand.
CTCCACCTTCATCCACCCTATACCAAGACGGTTTGCTATAGGTGCATAAATCTCCAGGGTCTCCTGAGCAATCCTCTTCTGTTTGTCCGGTGAAAGTGGATCAAGCGTTCTCATATTGTGAAGGCGATCTGCAAGCTTGATGAGGATAACCCTTATGTCTTTCCCCATGGACATGACCATCTTCCTGAAATTCTCTGCCTGCTTCTCCTCCCTTGACATGAACTCGACCCTGCTTATCTTTGTCAGGCCTTCGACAATGCCTGCAATATCGCTGCCGAATTCTGCAGTTATGTCATCAAAGGTAACCAGACTGTCTTCTATAGTGTCATGAAGAAGGCCTACGGCAATGGACGATGTGTCCATCTTCATCTTTACAATGATATGCGCTACTTCAAACGGGTGTTTAAGGAAAGGATCTCCTGATTTGCGGACTTGCCCCTCATGGGCCTTTGCAGCGAACGCGTAGGCACGCCTAAGCAATCCTGCGTCTGCCTGGGGATTATACTCGAGTACATGCTGTATCAGTTTTTCGGCATTTGGCATTATAACATCTGCTTTTCACTGTCCCTCATATCCTTGAGCTTCAACTGTATCCGGTAAGTTCCCTGCCATAAGTTAAGCTCCGGTGTATAAGCGACATCAATATCTGTGTCACTCTTTATGATATTATTATACGCCGACGCCATATTAAATCCAATACCGTCCAGGAAAGTCCTCCCCCTTCTAAGCTTAACCTTTAAGTGGTCTTTACCTACTGTCCTCGCTTCAGTAACCCTGAGCCCTCTGGATACAATTACAGGTTCAGGATTAGAAACACCATAGGGAGGCAGCAATGCCATCTCTTTTAACAGCGGAAAGTTTATATCTTCAGGGGCAAATTCTGCATCGATTACAAGCCTTGGAGTAAATTCTTCTTTTGTTACCCTCTCTGCAACAATTCCTGACAATCTTTCCCGCAGTAACGGTACATTACTTTCCATAATAGTCAATCCCGCAGCATACTTGTGACCTCCAAATTTTTCAAGAAGATCACTGCATGCTTCAAGTCCCTCATACAAGTTGAAACCAGGAATACTCCTCGCTGATCCCCTGCCCATGCCATCTTCCTGCAGAGAAATCATGACACAGGGCCGGTAGAACTCATCCACAATTTTTGATGCTACAATCCCAACTACACCCTGATGCCAGTCACGTGAAGCCATAACAAAGACATTTTCCTTCACTGCATCCGTCTCTTTTAATATCCTATCTCTGGCCTCGTTCCTGATATTAGCTTCAACTTTCTGCCTTTCCTGATTGAGGCCATCAAGATATATTGCAATCCCTTTTGCCTCCTCCCGATTGTCTGTAGTAAGCAGCTTTACTGCATCATCCGCCGTGGAAAGCCGCCCGGATGCATTAATACGCGGGGCAAGCATAAAGCTTACAGTACCGGCACTTACATCATTTCCTTTTATACCGGCCACCTCCTTAAGGGCTGCAACACCAGGCCTTTTTTCTGCAGACAGCAACTTCAAACCTTCTTTTACGAAATACCTGTTCTCCCCTGTAAGAGGAGCAACATCGGCAATAACTCCGAGGGCAACAAGGTCAAGGTAAGAAGAAATGTCGTCTATAGTGTTTATTGAGGAATTCATCTTGCGGAACTTTGAATCAGAACTCAAAGCCGCAGTCAGGGCCTGTATGAGCTTGAATGCGACTCCAACACCGGGAAGCCCTTTAAATGGATATGTGGAATCATGCCTGTTTGGATTAATAAGTGCAAATGCCTCCGGAAGTTCCAGCGGACATTCATGATGATCAGTAACAATAACATCAATTCCAATGTCCATGGCTGATTTTATGGGAACTACTGATGCGGTTCCACAATCAGCCGTCAGGATAACATCAATACCATTCGAACGCGCTATATGAACAACATTTTCATTCAGACCATAGCCATCCCTGATCCTGTCAGGTATATACAGCCTTGCATCAACTCCAAGTTTTCTGAAAAATTCAAGATATAATGCGCTTGCTGTAACCCCGTCCACATCATAGTCACCCGATACCAGAATGCGGCCTTTTTGCTTTATGGTCTGCAACAGGCGCCCTACTGACTTCTCCATGTCATTTAACATGAACGGATCTATAAGATTCTTATATGATACATTAAGAAATTCACCGGCCGAGGTCAGGTCTCTGATACCTCTGTTGATGAGTATCCTTGACACAAGAGAAGATATATTGAGGTCATTACTTAATTGGTCTTCAAGGGCAGCGTCCCCCGCTCCTATAATCCAGCGTTTTTTCACTTAAAAATACCCTTTCAAATCCCGCTTATCTTCCTTTATAAAGGTGGTAACTAATACCATCTTAGAAAAAGGGGTATCAAGGGGATTTTCACTATCCGGTGAAGACGTACTGAGAACTACCTCTTCAGGGCTCCACCCTTTCCTTTCCATAGGATAAGAAGGGGACTTGCAACGAAGATCGACGAATAGGTGCCTATTAGAACTCCCATTAGAAGGGCGAATGAGAAGTCATGAATTACCTCCCCTCCAAAGAAAAACAGGGCCACTAAAACCAGGAGTGTAGTCAAAGATACAATAACTGTACGGCCCAGGACATGGTTTATCCCGTTGTTAATAATCATTTCAATCGGTTCCCTTCGCCTTACGCGGAGATATTCCCTGATTCTGTCAAACACAACCACAGTATCTGTAAGAGAATATCCCGCAAGAGTAAGAAGGGCTGTGATAACAAGGAGATTTATCTCTTTATCGAGCAAATAGAATAAACCCACGACAACAATGACATCATGAAAAGTTGCTATAGCAGCAGCAATACCAAACCTGAATTCAAACCTCAATGCAATATAGATGATAATACCTATAAAGGACAATATCACTGCAGTAATAGCGTCCTTCTGAAGTTTTTTACCTACAGTAGGACCTATCTCCGTTGAACTGTCAACAATAAATGTATTTTCCGGAATTTCCTGTTTAAAGATTGATATGATACGATCTGAAACAGGTTCAGTAGTTGTAACAAGTTTTTTTAGTCTTATAAGGATCTTATTATCCTCTGGAAATTCCTGGAGTTCAGCATCTTCCAAACCATTTCTCGAAAGGACAGCCCTTGCTGCATCAATCCTTAAAGGCTTTTCAAATTTTAACTGAACTGCTGTTCCGCCTCCAAAATCGATACCCAGATTGCCATGACCCAGCACGATTTGTAAAATAGCAAAGAACCCAATAAGAGTAATTATACCGGAAACAACAAAGGCGTACTTTCTAAATCCCATAAAGTCAATATTCGTATAACCAACAATTTCCGTAAATTTCATAAAGCCCCCTTAAACAATTCCTCTCTAAATACTCAACCTCTCCAGTCTTTTTCTGCTATTTATAAAATCATAAACAACCTTTGTACCGACTAATGCCGTAAAGAGATTTATCAGGATTCCAAGGCTTAGTGTAACGGCAAACCCTTTTATGGGGCCGGTCCCAAACAGGAATAGAATGACGGCTGTGATAAGGGTAGTAACATGTGCATCCACAATAGTAATAAATGCCTTGTCATAACCGGAATCTATGGCAGACCGTACTGGTTTTCCCAGCCTCAATTCCTCTCTTATACGCTCTAAGATCAGCACGTTTGAATCCACTCCCATTCCAATCGTAAGAATTATACCTGCTATGCCTGGCAGTGTAAGTGTTGCGTCAAGCACTGCCAGCGCTCCAACAAGTATAACCAGATTCAAAAGCATCGCAAAATCGGCTATAAGTCCTGATAATTTGTAGTAAAACATCATGAACAGTATAACAAGAATTCCTGCTATAATCGTAGCCTTAACCCCCTTCTCTATAGAATCCCTTCCAAGCGATGGTCCTACAGTCAGGTTCTGAATTATTTCAACAGGGGCAGGCAGCGCACCGGCACGTAACACTATAGCAAGGTCCTGGGCCTCTTCCATGGAAAACTTTCCGCTTATCTGCGCCTTACCTCCACCTATTCTCTCCTGTATGACCGGCGCTGAATAGACGTTGCCATCGAGAACAATAGCAAGCCTTTTCTTTACGTTCTCTCCTGTTATCCTTTCAAATAACCTTGCACCAATGCTGTTAAAGGTTATGGACACATAAGGTTCATTAAACTCAGGGTCAATGTTTACCTGGGCATCTGATATGGCATCTCCTGTCATAAGCGACTTGCTCTTTACCAGATACGGTATAGTCTGCTTTACCTGTTTGGTTACAGGATCGTCCTCTTTACCGTAGAGTATCTCATCCCCCTCAGGTACCTGGCCTGAAAGTGCACCTTGTATATCAGCGCCATCATCAACTATCTTAAACTCCAGCAGGGCTGTTTTCCCTATCAGATCTATTGCACGTTTTGGATCTTTGATTCCGGCAAGCTGAACCAGTATCTCATTTTCCCCCTGACGCTGAATAAGAGGTTCCCGCACCCCGAACTGGTCAATCCTGTTTCTGATAGTCTCAAGTGCCTGAGCCACTGCAGAATCCTTAATCCTATTTATCTCAGATGAAGCCAGAAAATAGGTTATCTCTCCCGGTTGATCCTTCTCAACCGAAAAGACCGGGTAGTATTTTTTAATTTCAGTCGTTATATCCTTACTCCTGGTGGTATCCTCGAATTTGACCACAAGACTTGATATGGTTTCACCACGGCTGGATGAAACATTATTAATCTCTTTTTGAGAAAGGAGATTAACTATATCATCTGCAGCACGCTGAACATAATTTTCAACTGCCTTATCACCATTAACATCAAGTACAAGATGTATTCCGCCCTGAAGGTCCAATCCCAGTGTAATAGCCTTTGTTGGAAATACTTTTTTCCAGAATGCAGGAAAACCGTCAAAAAATGGAAGAGACGGAAGAAAAAACAGTATCGCCAGTGCGGTCGCTGCAGCGAGTAATGCTACCCTCCATTTAAGTGCCTTCTTCATGCTTCCTTCTCCTCTGTCCTTAACTCAGAAACAGATCCTTTCATCATCCTGATCTTGACGTTTGGTGCTACCATTAAGACAATCGCATCTTTGTCCACACTGACAATAGTACCAATTATACCGGATGTTGTGACCACTCTGTCACCGCTTTTCAAACCTGATAGCATGGCCTGATGTTTCTTACGCTGCTTTTGCTGAGGCATGATAACAAGAAAATAAAATATCGGGAAGATTAGTATAATCGGCAGAAATGACCAGAGTCCACCGAGAGGTGAGCTTGACGACTCCCCGGCTGCAAAGGCCAGTGATAATAACATTAACATTGTACTTCCTCCTTTCTGAAGTTATAAAATTCAGATCTTAATTGTGACAGCTTACCCTCAGTGATAGCGTCTCGTATCTTCTGCATAAATCTCCCGAAATAATGCAGGTTATGGATCGTGTTGAGTCTGAGCCCAAGTATTTCTCCTGATATAAAAAGATGTCTCAGGTATGCGCGAGAGTATTTTCTGCAGGTATAACAGCTGCAGCCCTCTTCCACCGGAGACTCATCATCCTTGAAAATGGCATTCCTGATTATTATGTGACCACCTTTTGTATAGAGATACCCCCTTCTGCCGTGCCTTGTCGGCACAACGCAATCAAACATATCAATTCCGCGCGCTACCCCCTCCATTATGTCATCAGGGTGCCCTACCCCCATCAGGTATCGTGGCTTATCCCATGGCAGAACCGGAGTTACCTGATCCATCACAGTGTACATCATATCCTTTGGCTCTCCAACACTTACTCCTCCTATTGCATATCCGTCAAAATCAGTTTCTATAAGCTCCGCTGCACAATATTCCCTTAGTTCCCGGTAATAACCACCCTGAACCACCGCAAAAAGCCCTTTATCAGAACTGTTGCACACTTTTCTTGATCTCTTCGCCCATTTAATTGTCAGGTTTGTTGAGTCTTTTGCATATTCATAGGAAGATGGATATGGAATACACTCGTCAAGACATATTATGATATCTGAACCTATTATCTCCTGAATCTCTATAACACCCTCAGGCGTAAATACATGTTCAGAGCCATCAAGCGGAGACTGGAATATTACACCATCTTTGGTTATCTTTCTCAGCTTTGCAAGACTAAACACCTGATAACCGCCGCTGTCTGTAAGAATAGGACCATTCCAACCCATAAAATTATGCAGGCCGCCGAATTTGCCTATTACATCTGTACCAGGTCTCAGGTAGAGATGAAATGTATTCCCGAGGATTATCTGAGCGCCGCTCTCCCGCACCTCCTCCGGTGTAATTCCCTTAACTGTCCCAGCTGTACCTACAGGCATGAAGGCTGGTGTGTCAATTATTCCATGGGGGGTTGTAACCCTGCCACACCTGGCTGACGTCTCTGCATCTTTGGAAATTATCTCAAACTTCATCCTAAAACCCTTTCACTTTCTACATTCGTTCCGGCGAGCTTACCCCGATAATAGTTAACCCGCTTTTCAGCACTTGCTTTACACCCTTCAGCAGTATCAGCCTGGCCTCTGTAAGTCTTCTGTCATCAGTGATTACCCGGTGATGAAAATAATAATTGTGCAGGGCCGTCGCCAGTTCCTGAATGTAAAAGGTTATCCTGTGCGGTTCAAGGGCCTGAGCGCTTGCTTCTATCAGCTCTGGATATGCGGCAATTAGCCTGATCATCCTTATCTCTTCAGGAAGTATTAGCTGAGACAGGTCAGTGTCGCTGATCGACGGTACTGGTATATCCCTCTCTTCCGCCTGCCTGAAGATGTTCACGATCCTCGCATGTGCATACTGTACGTAATAAACAGGGTTTTCTGAAGACTCCTTTTTTACAAGCTCCAAATCAAAATCGAGATGGCTGTCTGAACGTCTTGTAAGAAACATAAATCTTGCTGCATCCTTCCCAACCTCATCCATCACTTCCCGGAGAGTAACAAACTCACCCGAACGTGTAGACATAGATACAGGCTTACCCTCGCGCAGCAGTGTAACGAACTGAACGAGTATGACCTTCAGTTTATCAGCAGGATATCCAAGGCACTGGACTCCAGCCTTCATGCGCGGTTCATATCCATGATGATCAGCACCCCATATATCAACTATAAAGTCAAACCCTCTTTCCAGCTTATTCTGATGATAGGCTATATCAGATGCGAAATAAGTCTTTTGTCCATTCGCCCTCACGACAACCCTGTCTTTATCATCACCAAACTGTGATGTGTTGAGCCACAGGGCGCCTTCCTCCTCGAATATAAAATCCTTCTCTTTAAGCTGCTTCAGTATGTTTTCAACTTTATCACTCTCATACAGCTTCTTTTCCGAAAACCAGTCATCATAAATGACACCGAAATCCTGCAGATCTTTTCTGATCCCTTCAAGAATACTATTATGTGCATAATTAACAAAGAATGAAACTGCTTCATTTTCAGGAATTGAGAGATACTTGTCATTTGACTCCGAAATCGCACTTTGGGCAATATCCCTTATGTAATCACCTTTATATCCGTCATCCATAAATGGAACCTCAGGATCGAACAACTGTTTGTATCTCAGAAAAGCAGAACGTCCCAGAGTATCCATCTGCTTCCCTACGTCATTGATGTAATATTCCTTCTGAACATTATAGCCAGCATACTTCAGGAGGTTTGAAAGAGCATCTCCAAATGCGGCCCCCCTTCCATGCCCAATGTGAAGAGGACCAGTCGGGTTGGCACTGACAAATTCAACCTGAACAGACTTCCCGCGACCGACATCTGTCAGCCCGTAGGTTTCTCCTCTATCAATAACATTTTTAAGTGCTGCCAGCCATGTTTCTGATTTTAAAAAAAAGTTTATATAACCTGGCCCTGCAATTTCTACACGAGCGATCATCCCATCATTGTCATCTATACACTCAACAATTAATTCAGCAATAATACGCGGTGATTTCTTTTCAAGGGACGCCATGCCCATGGCTATGGTTGTAGCAAAATCGCCCTTTGTCTCATCCTTAGGCACCTCAAGAATAAGATTAGGAACAGATCTGGTCTGAAGCATACCTGACGTAATAGCCCTGTTAACAGCCTGTTTTAATATCTCAGTAAGTTTTTTTCGCATATGACAAGGATTTACTGTATAATCCAAATTTGTTAGCATACTGTATTTAATGGTAAATTGCAAGGGAATGAAGCCTCTTTTATACAATTTCGTACTGACAATAAGCTCAGCCGTTCTGCTTACACTTGCGTTTCCAAAATACGATATCTGGGTCTTCGCATGGGCCGGCCTCATACCTCTGTTCCTGGTCGTCAGTAGAAATAACCGCAAATGGAGTTTTCTATGGTTTTGGTTTTCCGGGACATTATTCTACTTTTTAACTATAAACTGGATAACACAGACCATGAATCAGTTTGGCGGGATGCCATTATGGCTGAGCTTCATTGTGCTTATGCTCCTGTCAATTTATCTCGGTTTATACACAGGACTATTCGGGTATCTTTGCAGGATAATTTCAGATAATACATCCATTCCCCTGCCAGTTGCAGCACCTTTTCTGTGGGTATCTCTTGAATACTTAAAGGCACACTTATTTACAGGTTTTCCATGGGCATCCCTGGGATACTCGCAATATAAATTCCTGCAAATAATTCAGATAGCAGATATTACAGGAGTCTATGGTGTATCTTTTTTGGTTGTTGCAGTTAACGCAGGGCTTTTCTGGATCTTTATTTTAAGAACAGAAAAGGGTTCGAGTAACCGCTGGAAGATTATTTCCATATCCTCAGTTATCTTGCCTTTCCTCCTCGTCATTTCCTATGGATACTATCGACTCAGCATTAGTTACGACTCTATTGACAGAGGTTTAGATATAGCTGTCATCCAGGGAAATATCCCTCAGCATCTGAAGTGGAGCAGGAGTTTTCAGCGTAAAACTATTGATATTTATAAACGGCTGACTCTTGATGCAGCCGGACACAACCCAGAACTGGTGATCTGGCCTGAGACTGCCGCACCATTCTACTTTCAGGAAAACTCCAGGTACCGGGAAGAGACCCTTGATATAGCTGCAGCCGCTCATACCTATCTGCTCTTTGGAAACCCCTCATATAAACTCACAGATAATGATGAACCTGAGATGTTAAACAGTGCATATCTTATATCACCTGACAGAAATATCCTGGCAAGGTATGATAAAATACATCTTGTGCCCTTCGGTGAATATGTCCCGTTATCAAAGATTCTTTTTTTTGTTGAGAAGATAGCATCCGGAGCAGGCGACTTTACCCCGGGAAGGGACTATATTGTGATGAAACTCCATAATAGTAAATTCAGTGTAGTTATATGTTATGAGGTAATCTTTCCTGAACTATTCAGGAATTTCATTCTAAATGGCGCTGAGTTCATGGTTACCATTACAAATGATGCATGGTTCGGAAAAACATCAGCTCCATATCAGCACTACACGATGGCCGTCTTCAGATCAGTTGAGAACAGGGTCTATTTAGCCAGGTCTGCCAATACAGGCATATCAGGCTTTATAAGCCCAAAAGGAGAGATCCTGCAGGCAAGCCATATTTTTGAAGAAACCCTGCTGATTCAGAAAATCTTTCCGTCTAATATTAAGACATTTTATACTAAACATGGCGACCTTTTTGCCTGCGCGGCCATTTTTACAACATTCCTGATACTTATTGGATCCGCCGCCAGATGGCCCGGGAGAGGGGCAAGTGATGTTTAAGCATATAAGAACCAAATTTGTAATCATCCTGCTCATCATCGGCCTTCTTCCTCTACTGATAGGAACAATCATTTATCTTACCACCTCCAAGCATGAGAGAATAGCAGAAAAACAACATGGATTATCTCAGGAGCTGTCACATGTTTCTTTTGCTATTGAATCTATATTTCTGAAGGCACAGACTAACCTCCTGCTTGCTGCAGAAAACCCCGCCTTTTTCCGCTATTTCACTGAGCGTCAGCGACAGGCTGACTGGGAATATGAGCAGGTAAAAACACTTCGTCAATTGCAGCTGCTATTTCCGGAAGCAATAAGTGTCACGGCATTCATAGACGTATCCGGCAAGGAGATTACTAAGGTAGCAGTTAAACAGATCGTTTCACATGAGAATCTGTCATCAATATTGGATAATCCCTTTTTTGTCCCAGGTCTCTCCCAGCCTCCAGGCGGCGTATATCAGGGGGAACCTTTTCTTAACCAGGAAACTAAACACTGGGTAATTCCTTTTGTAGCGCCTGTACATGACCAGGGAAAGATTATGGGGATCATTTATTTTGACCTTAACCTTGAATACTTCAGTGAAAAACTTAAGTGGAATCTGTCACACGGTAACCATGCATTCCTTCTTGAGAGGAGCGGAAAAATCCTGGCACAGACTATAATTGCTATAGGAGAAACTGCGGGGCTTCCAAATATTTCATATCTGGATCAGTCACCGTTATTTCACAAGATCCTGGGAAATATCATAATGGGCGATAACGGTTCTGAGAGATTTACAACTACAAAAGGGCGCGATTATTTAGTCGCATATCAGGCCATACCATCAAGCCTGTGGAGTGTTATGGTTCTGACTCCATATCATGAAAGTTTTCAGGATATTATGCCGCTTGACCAGTTTTTGTTTATATTTGTAGTAACGTTTGTCCTTATCATAATATTTACATTCTATTTGGGAAAGAGATTCTCTGATCCGGTAAAAGATGTGGTGACCGGAACACAGATCATTGCCAGCGGTGATTTCACCCACCGGATCAAGACTAACCTGCATGATGAACTTGGAGAGCTTGCAAGATCATTTAATCAGATGGCGGATTACCTCCAGAAAACGTATCAGGACCTTAAATCAACCAGCGCGCAGCTGACACAGTCTGCAAAACTTGCTGCCGTTGGAGAACTTGCTGCTGGTGTTGCTCATGAACTTAATCAGCCTCTAATGGTTATCAGAGGAAACGCACAGGAGTTACTTGATGAAAACTCCTTATCCGAGAAAATAAAGAAGGACCTCAAGATAATTGAAAAACAGACGGGCCGGATGATGAGGATTATAGACCATCTCAGGGCATTTGCGAGGCAATCTACTGGTACGTTTGAGCCGGTGAATTTAAATGAGGCAATAAATGATTCCTTTACTTTAATTACCCAGCAGCTCAAGAATAACAACATAGAAATAATTAAAGAACTTGATGAATCAATTCCCAAGATTTGGGGAGACCAGAACAAGCTAGAGCAGGTATTTCTGAACCTGATGACCAATGCAAAGGATGCTATGGAGGAAATGGGACAGGGCATATTAACTGTTAAAACTCAGCCCATATTTGATGAGATTTCAAATGAAAAAGGAAAGGTCACTGGGGTGCTGGTATTATTCCACGATACCGGTGTTGGTATCGAAAGCGATATTATGGATAAGGTATTTGATCCCTTTTTTACCACTAAGGAAGTTGGAAAGGGAACCGGGCTTGGTCTTTCAATAAGCTACTCTATATTAAATGACCATGGCGGGAGTATTACTGCTGAGAGTAAAAAAGGAGGCGGGACAACCTTCAGGCTTGTCTTTCCGAATGAAAGACGAAGGTTACCCAGAAAGAAACAGTGATCGTGAATATGCACCTGTTATATGTTATTGTACACTCTTATTGTACTTGAAAAATAAATATGCTAAGTTAATCACGGGAGGTAATATGGGAGCAGAGACTATATTAGTGGTTGATGACGATGAAGACATCCTTGAATTGATAGAAAGACACCTCAGCAACAGAGGGTATGAAGTTTTAACTGCATACGACGGAGAACAAGCCATATCCCTTCTCGACAAACTCAAGTTCGACCTTATAATTACTGACTTGAAGATGCCAAAATTCGATGGTATGGAAGTTATGAGAAGGGCCAAAGAAAAGGACCCAAACACAGAGGTAGTAATACTAACCGGTCATGGAACCGTGGACACTGTTGTTGAGGCATTACGGGACGGAGGAGCATTTGATTATTTACAGAAGCCGCTTCACAACATCAAACAGTTGAGTTTTGTAACAAAGAAGGCGCTTGAAAGAAAACGCTTGCGACTGGAGAACCATAAACTGCTTGAAGAACAGAATGATACCAACTCAAGGCTCAGGGATAAATTAATACGTGTTTCAAGAGACCTGTCCGGGGTTGTTCAGTTAGTTTCATCATCCCCGGATGAAGATATGAAAAATACTGTAGTACCAGCGCTGGAAGCCATTATCGCTGTATTAAAAAATTAGGTTCCCATCTCCCATGAGGCAAGATAATTCTGTTGTTCTTTGGTAAGCTTGTCTATCTTTATGCCTATGGCATTCAGTTTCAGTCTTGCTATCTCCTTGTCTATGTTTGCCGGGACAGGATACACATTGTTCTCGAGTTTATTTCCCTTCTTCACCATATATTCAGCGGACAGGGCCTGGTTTGCAAAACTCATATCCATAACACTCGATGGATGACCCTCCGCAGATGCAAGGTTAATCAGCCTGCCTTCCCCAAGGAGATTGATCCGTCTGCCATCTTTCATGGTAAACTCTTCAACGAATTCCCTGATTACCCTTCTCTTTTTACTTAGTTTTCGTAAAGCAGGTATATCAATCTCAACATTGAAATGACCTGAGTTAGAAACGATTGCACCATCTTTCATAACCTTAAAATGCTCTTCTCTTAATACATTGATATCACCCGTAACAGTCACAAAGAAATCGCCAATTCTGGATGCAGATGACATAGGCATAACCCTGAAACCATCCATTACAGCCTCAAGCGCCTTGAGAGGGTCGATTTCTGTAATAACAACATCTCCTCCCAACCCCTTTGCCCTCATCGCTACACCCTTACCGCACCATCCGTAACCAGCCACGACTACTACAGTACCGGCTATAAGCCTGTTTGTAGCCCTCAGGATCCCGTCTATTGTACTCTGACCTGTCCCATATCTGTTGTCAAAGAGATGCTTAGTCATAGCATCATTAACTGCGATAATGGGATATTTCAGGACACCATCGTTCGCCATACTCTTTAACCTGATTACGCCGGTAGTGGTCTCTTCCGTACCACCAACCACAGATGACAGCAAGTCAGTTCTTTTTGAATGCAATATTGAAACAACATCAGCGCCATCATCCATCGTGATATTGGGATTCAAGTCTAATGCAGAATTCATATGCTTATAATAAGTAGCATTGTCCTCGCCTTTAATTGCGAACACCGGAATACCTGAATGTTTGACAAGAGAAGCTGCAACGTCATCCTGTGTGCTCAGCGGATTGGATGCACAAAGCACAGTATCTGCCCCGCCCTCCTTGAGCGCCTGAGCCAGACAAGCTGTCTCAGTCGTTACATGCAGGCATGCTGTAATTCTGACCCCTTTCAGCGGCTTTTCTTTTCTGAACCTCTCCCTGATAAGCCTTAGAACAGGCATATTCTGTTCAGCCCACTCTATACGGAGTCTACCCTTATCAGCCAATCCAATATCTTTTATATCAAAATCCATAACTTCTCCTTTCAAGAGATACGGTATAATTACAATCCGGCAGCCTTTCTAAGAGGCTCTGCCATGTCAGTCTTTTCCCATGTAAATTCCGGCTCATTTCTTCCAAAATGTCCATACGCTGCGGTCTTCTTAAAGATCGGGCGTCTCAACTGCAGATGTTCTATTATGCTCTTTGGCGTGAGCGGGAAAATTTCTCTTACAAGTTTCACAATCTTTTCCTGAGAAATCTTGCGCGTTCCAAATGAATCAACTAAAATTGAGACCGGATCCGGAACTCCGATGGCATATGCAAGCTGTACCTCGCATTTTTCTGCAATACCTGCTGCTACGATATTCTTGGCAATGTATCGCGCCATATAGGATGCAGATCGATCAACCTTAGTCGGGTCTTTACCTGAAAAAGCACCACCACCATGACTTCCAACACCACCATATGTATCGACTATGATTTTCCGTCCGGTAAGACCAGTATCTCCCTGTGGACCGCCTGTAACAAATCTTCCGGTAGGATTTACATGGTATGTAACATTTTCCTCATCCAGCAGATTAGACGGTATTACATGTTTGATAACTTTTTCGATCATATCCTCTCGTATCTCTTTGAGGGTAATATCAGGGCTATGCTGTGTTGATATAACAACCGTTGAAACCCTCTCGGGTTTTCCATTCACATATTCTACAGTAACCTGAGACTTTCCATCCGGCCTCAGATATGGGAGGATGTCTTTCTTACGAACTTCTGACAGTCTGCGTGTCAATTTGTGGGCAAGCATGATCGGAGTCGGCATGAATTCTTCTGTCTCATTTGTTGCATAACCGAACATCAGCCCCTGATCACCAGCACCTCCGGTGTCAACCCCCATTGAAATATCGGGTGACTGAGAATGAATTGCTGTCAAAACTGCACATGTTTCGTAGTCAAACCCGTATTTAGCCCTCGTATAACCTACCTCTTTTATTGTCTCCCTTACGATGTCAGGTATTTCTACATATGTATTGGTGGTAACCTCTCCGGCAACAAAAGCCAGCCCAGTGGTAACAACAGCCTCACAGGCGACTCTGCACATCGGATCACTCGAAATAATTGAATCCAGTACAGCATCTGATATCTGATCTGCAATCTTATCGGGATGCCCCTCAGTCACAGATTCTGATGTAAATTGAAAATTTACCCTTCCCATTTAATACCTCCCTATGTTAAGAATATTTAGATTAAATGCTCAAATTTTATACCATATCTGAGCAGGATATAGCAAGAAAAAACAGAAAAATTAAAAACAAACAGTGTTACTTGACATCGTCAAACCCTGGAGATATCATAAATCTATAAATACGGCTGGCTAAGATCCTTGATAATACCCCGATTCTTATTGGGGAGAATAGGACTCGCGTAATAAAGCGAGCGTTTCAATTTGTAATAAATTGATCCTTATAAATGAGAGGATCTTAGCCCTTAATAGAGGCCTCAGACCTTACTTCTTTAAAGAGGGTCTGAGGCTTTTTATTACACTTAAACTGATTTCATTATTTTAACTTCGTAGCCGGGTCTCCGAAGAAGATGAAGGTCTGGACGACGTCCTCCATGATCGCCCCTCTTGTATATGACTCCGCCTTGGCCTTGGATACCGCCTCTCCTAATGTAATATCCTCACTGAAAATAATATCGTACAATTCCCGCGCAAGCGGGTCATGGTCCGAGAGATACCCCCATGGGCTTGCCCCGAAGAACGCTACAGCACCTTTATTCCGGGCAAGCAGAAGCGCTTCCGCTATTGAGGTAAAGGGTTTCTCATCTGCAAGAACGAAATAGCCGTTAAGACAGTTCAAGGCAACAACAAATGGATAGCTCGTATTTTTAAGACCCGCTACATCCCCGGATGAAAATATATTATTTGCCCAGTCAGACACGGCACCATGTCCTGTGTAATTTACTATCAGGGGATTTGAATCAATTGCAGATATGATTGCCGGTTTAAATCCTGATTGAAGCTCCCTTTGATACACTTTGTTCGGAATATAACCAGGAGTCTTTATTATGTCTGCAATGGAATCTGACAATCCATCAAATCTGGGGTCATCGTCATCTGCAATCAGTACAACATCCCTTGATTTGATAAGAGATCTTTCATGTGACATAATCTTGGAAACCACCGTTGAAACATCATCAGGAAACTTTGCGGGGATCCTTCCGATATTCATATCAGGCAGGATATTGTCATCGACATCCACAAACCAATTATCACTCGGCACTTCTCCAATTCCCGGATAATTATAGAGGTATGCAGGTACATAACTCTTAATAGCATTATTTTCTCCATTCCCGCTTAAATCCTTATAGTCAACCGTAGCATCACCTACCAGCAGTACAAAAACGGGCCTGGTTGCCCATTGATCATAGGCATATTTAAGAAACGCTTTGATGGCATGCGGGGTCTCTACACCACTGCCAAATTCATCATATATATCACTAACCTTAACTGTAAGCATGGTGTATCCCTGCTGAGCCCTGAAATCTGCAAGGGGTTTGATCGCATCAGCGAAGTCTTCGTGCGTAATAATGATGTAGTCTGCAGGATTTGAAGTTATATCAGAACGTGTATATTGCTCAATAACGGGCATCGCCTTCTGGTCTGACGCAATTGCAATAAACACTCTTTTATTATCATAAGGACCAGAAAATGATACCTCATAATCTCCTTCTGACAGCTTCTTCGGTTCAGGTATGAGAATCTTCTGAACATTTTTCTGATCTGTTATTTCATAGACAGATACATCATTTGAAGAAAAGTTTGAGACGTTAACAGATTTATTTCCGGTAAACTCCAGGACATTATGTTCAGCCTTATATTCATGGTTATATACAACCTCGAACCAGTCGAGATAAAACAGTCCGCCTCCGGCACTCTCAATTGTTAAATTATTAGGGCCATTATTAAAGACCGTCGCAGGTATTCCTGAGATTTCTATGTCATACGGATCCTGGCTATCCCACACCTGATTCCAAACAGGAGAATTATTAACATAAACCTTAATATAGTGGTCAAAACTAATAGACTGGAGACGTATTTTTATGGAAACCGGCACTGTCTTGTCAATATATCTTGCACTAAACGGATAGGATATCTTATCATTAGGGAAGATCCTATCCCCCCAGAACCAGTGTTCTCTTTCTTTAATGCCGGAGGATAATTTTAGTTCAGGATAGTTCTTCTGGACATACATGGTATCCTCTTCCATATGTAATCGCCGGGTAAATGATAAAACAGAAGAGGCTGGTTGTCCGGAGTATGGAGTTACTCTTGCCATACTTTTACCGGTCTTTTCCCCTATGGATAACCAGTAAACGTTGGTCTCTGTGAACCTGAACCGGGTGTCGCTGCGGCCTATCGCCATACCATAAAACTCTATGAAGTCTCCACGGTCAAAAATACTGTTACTGTTGCTGTCAACAAAATCAAGCGGGATATCAATGCCCTGATTTGATAGGCTTATTGTAGAAGGTGCAAAAGATACGGATGAACAGTCTTTGTACAGATCTGAAAAAGAAAATCTATAAATACCATCTTTACTGACCTTAATCTTTGCAATCTTACCGGTTCTGGCGCAAGGAAGGGTTACCTTGCTGCCTCCCTTATTACCGCTATTATTATCTCCCCCGGAAGTCGCACTTCCTCCTCCACCAGAACCACAACCAGCAAGGAAGGATACAATGATGAGTAGAAAAAGATATTTTTTCATTATTTACTTAAGATTAACTGCATTTTACGTGCCTGTATAATTATCGTTTACCCGGGGACAGCCTATTTTCAGGACGACTTGATTTGCCAGGTACCTGTATTTTCTGTTTTTCAGTTGATATTTCAACAGGTTCTGATTCTTTAACAGACCCGTCATTTGACACTGCCTCAATCCTGTATTTATAGACTCTGTTATTTCGTACACCTGCATCTCTGAATGTGTAAAGAAGACCCCTTTCTCCGGCCTGTGATGAGAAATATGGTATCGGTATAGTGTTAACTATTTCTCCCTTTTTATCTTTATTATCCCATCTCTGAACATTAAATCTGCTTATCTTTCCGACTGACACCCATGTGAGAACAGCCTTTCCATCTTCATCAATCGTTACCTCAAACGGCTCAGTCACTTTGTCCCCGTCTTTAACCTGTCTGACACCCAATTCATTGCCATTGTCATCTTCTATCTTGATTTCAAACTCACCGGGAGAAGGATATTCTTCTTTTACAGGCTCTGCTGACACCTTACCTTTAGCTGCATAGGTACTTTCTGACCCACGATCGGTCAACTCATAGCCTGTAACTTCTTTACCCACTTCATCTGTGATGATATTTCCCTCGTTAATTGCGTCTTCAGCTGGAGAACTAACTTGTTGATCTGCCTCATTAATAGCCATGGAAGGGCTGACAATTAGAGGGACATCTCCTGCTTCAGCCGATGATGGCAGAGCTGTTGAATCTGTAACCTGATTTGAAGGAGTTGCAGAAGCAATCATATGGGTACTTATACTGCCATTAATGTCTACATTTTCCAGTTTATAGTAATAAGTAACTCCATTTTCCACATCCGTGTCCTCAAAGTTGTAAGTTTTACCAGAGGTCGGAGAACCCTTGGACCTTATAAGCCAGCTGTTAATCCTGGTAAATGGTCCAGACATGGTTGGCCCTCTCAAGATATTAAATCCCATACTGTCAACTTCCGCAGCTGTTGACCATGTCAGCAGTATCTTGTCTGCAATGCCGACTGCTTTGAAGGATGTAAGTGTAACAAGAGTGGCTTCTTCTACTGCTGCAGAAAATTCTGAGAAGCTGTATACATCTCCGCATACGAAGTTGTTATTTACATCAAGTACCACTGTGCGGTCCCTGAAGATGCCGCCCTCAACATGCAGCCACCTTAAGCCTCTCTCTCCGCCGTAACCAACACCAAAGTATCTCTGATCCGCATATGTAAAACACATCCTGACTTTTCCGGTATATGTCGCAGTTGTCCATATATCGAAGTATGCAGGCGGTGAGCCATGAAGGAAGCCGGATGGGAGAGTTGAACCGGTCTGGGAATTTGTAACATATGTGTCACCTGTAGCCGTAACCTGATCAAAGGTTATAGTCACGTTTACATCCGGTTTCACTACAACATTTAACCCGACTGGTGTGTAGGTGTTTGTTACGACAGGACCGCTCAGGTTTCCGGATTGGGGCAATAATGCCGACTCAAGCCCGTCCGAAGCATCAAAGTAATAATTATGTGTTCCGTCAGTCAGTGTATTACTGTAAATATATTGCTCACCATTCGCATAGTTTCCATCCCTTAATGATGCTGCTGCTGAAGCGTCCACTGCCATTGAATTACATGTACCGTCCAGGCACAATCTGATAGATGAAGGCGCCTGATTGTCCAGGTCGGTGTAGACTGTTTTGAATCTGAATATAACATTTGTATTTCCATTATCAGGATCCACACCATCAGTAACATATCCGGCCTCTGCAGAGAATGACAGAGTCGGCTTATAGTTGACACGCGGACCGTTAAGGCTCCCGGATAAAGGTGTTTTTGTGTATGCCAGTCCATCCATGGTCTCGAAATAATAAACATGATTACCAGGGTTAAGGGTATTAATTGCGAAGGTATACTGCTCGCCGTTGCTGTATATGCCGTCTCTTAGTGTAGAATTCACGGCCGACGTATCAAGGCTCATTGCCGTGCAGGGGGTTAAATCAATGCATACCCTGACATACGTCGGCGGATTATTGTTGATATCGCGATACACAATCTTGTACCTGTAGGTAGCACTGCTGATTCCAATATTGGGTTCAACGCCATCTCCGCTGCCGTAACCCGTTTCAGTAGGATAATTGAGTTCCGGCGGTACATTCGTCATTGATATGGATGCCTGGCCCGTAGCGCTTCCCTGAACAGAGTTGGCGGTAACTGTCGCACTTCCTGCAGTAGTGGCAGAACGCATAACAAATGTAATTATTCCTCCGCTTACAGAAACCTGAATACCAGGTGTAACTGCGTCAGCGTCTGATGTTGTAATAGTCCCCATACTGGTAGAAACGGTGATCAGAGTTCCATTGGAGACAGTATTATTGTATACATCCCTGATGACACCGCTTGTAATGGTGCTTTGAGAGAGACCATCTGCCGGAATGGACGCCGGGACAGGGGTCAGGGAGATCGTCCCATAAGGTTCACCTGAGACAAAATCAATCTGTGTGCTTCCACTGGCACTCCCCTGTACTGAGAAGGCTGTTATAACTGCACTGCCTGAAACTGTTACTGATCTTACAACGAAACTTATAACTCCATTAACAGTTGCCACCTGAACACCGGCGTATACTCCACTTGCATCAGCAGTCGTGATAGTCCCTCTGTCAGTTGCTACTGTTATTAGCGTCCCATCGAGCACTGTATTGCCATTGGCATCAGTTATTATGCCGCTGGTTACAGTACTTAATGATAGACCATCGGCTACTATACTTGCCGGACTTGGTGTAAGTACTACTGCGCCGGAAGGATTGCCGGGGAGTAAGGTAATCTGAGATGTACCAGCAGCAGTACCGGACACAGACTGGCCGGTTATGACGGCCGTGCCGGCGACTGTACCGCTCTGGACTATAAAACTTATAACGCCGTTAACCGTCGGTACCTGAATACCCGCATAAGCGCCGCTGGCATCCGTAGTAGTAATAGTGCCGAGGTCGGTCGCGACTGTTATCAATGTCCCGTCCTGCACTGTATTACCATATGCATCGACAATCACACCGCTTGTTACAATACTTGTTGTCAGCCCGTCCGCGACCATGCTGGCAGGTAACGGTGTAAGAGAAATCGTGCCTGCAGGCAAGCCGGGAAGGAATGTTATCTGGGTGCTGCCGGCTGCACTCCCCTGGACTGACAGGGCAGAAATATTTGATGTACCGGCAACGGTGCTGGATTGAACTATAAAACTTATTACACCATTGAGTGCAGAAACCTGTATCCCTGCAATGGCGCCACTCGCATCTGCTGTTGTAATACTGCCATTGCTGGCACTCACTGTAATAAGTGTACCATCTGCTACACTGTTACCATGAACGTCCGTGATTATTCCGCTGGTTACAGTGCTTGTTGCTATACCGTTGGCAGCTATGCCTGCCGGAACCGGGGAAAGAGAAATAGTTCCTGAAGGGACATCTGACAGTATAGTCTCCTGCTGACCTGCAGGAAGAAGTAACGCTGCGGCATCAGCTATATTTATAGTTGGAGTTCCGATGGCAGTATCTTTGAAGAAGAATGTCCCTATGCCATTGACCATATTAACCGGAATTGCAGTCAGACTAAACGTCCCGCCGCTGTTTGTATCCAGATAAAGTGATGCTGAATTGCTGGTTATATTTACGGTACCTGAATAGCCGGTATCAGTGACTCCAAAATCATCCTTTGCCTCAACCTGTACTGCTCCTGATACATAACCGGCAACTACATTCTGGGGAGAAGTAGTAATCTGAAGATTAGTTGCGCTTGTAGCACCGGTAGCAAACTCAGAGAAGCTGGTAACTATACCACATACTGTGTTGGTTGCTGTATTCACTGAGGTCGTTCTGTCTACAAGGACACCACCTTCATTATGCAGTATCTTAACAAGACCCTCTCTTGACGCATAGGTTGCCTCATTGTAGGTAATACATACTGTTACATTTCCGCTGAATGCCGAGGTAGTGCCAATGTTAAAATAGACAGGGCTGACATAACCTGCCGGCAGCGGAGTACCTGAACCGACTTGCACAGATGAAGTGATACCAATGGTAATGACCATATCAAAGGTTAAAGATGTATTGCCGGACGGGCTGACAGTGATATTTGATCCTGTCTGAGTATTATAGAAATTGATACCTGCGGTCTGAACCACTGTAACAGTACCATTAACAGTGGCTGATATTATTGCATCTCCTGTTGCCAGAGATGCCACTGTCCCGATAATCTGTCCATTCGCATTAGTCACGCCCACAGGCTGAGAAATAATATCACTAATACCCCGGCTTGAAGTCAGCGATACGGTTGCCCCGCTTACCAGGTTCATATTGGAATCTCTGACCGTTATCGTCACAGTAGAGGCGCTTATACCGTCTGAATAAACGGGACTTGATGCTGTAATTGTGCTGTTCGCCGCGGAAGGCGTTCCTGCAAGAAATACAATCTGAGTAGTACCAGCCGCATTCCCAAGTACAGACTGGGCTGTTACATCAGCAGTTCCGGATGTTACCGCCGACTGTACGGTAAAGTTTACAACACCGCTGGCTGTTACAACCTGGATTCCTGCATCTGCTCCGCTTGCATCAGAATTGGTAATAGTTCCGAAGTTAGTAGATACAGTTACGAGAGTGCCGTCAGATACAGCGTTACCATACGCATCTGCGATCACCCCGCTTGTTATAATACTTGTAGAGATGCCGTTTGCTATAATACTCCCCGGGACCGGCGTAAGTGAAATAGTACCTGCAGCAGGGCCTGGCTGTAATACAATATTGCTGTTTCCTGTTATTACAGACAACACAGTCCCTGTTGGAGACTCAACACTGAGGTTTGCTGTACCACTCACGGTGCCTGTAAGTGTCCTCGTAATCACGCCGGAAACTGTAGTCCCGCTGCCTGTAATCGTGCCAAGTGATGATACTACCCTGACTGTTGTACCGTCCGGTACGAGGTTTCCGCTGGAATCCCTTATCGTTACTGTCAGGACTGAAGAATCTGTACTGTTTGCAATAATGGTCGTCTTAGATGCAGAAATATTAGCATCCGACGGTACGCCAGGATTAAATACTATCGTTAAATTACCTGTAACATTCGACAATGTTGTACCAGCGGGAGCCTGAACTCCGAGCACTCCGGTTCCGCTCACTGTACTTGTGAGTGTACGCGTTACTACCCCGTTGACTGTTGTCCCGGTTCCGGTTACTGTGCCAACAGTCGTTGTTACTGCAACGGTTGTCCCATTGGCTACAAGGTTGTTATTTGCGTCAAATACAGTAATCGTCAATATACTGCTGTCCAGGCCATTTGCCACGACTGCTGTCTTTGATGCCGAGATTACCGCCTTGGCCGGAACTCCAGGCAGCAATGAAATACCTGTATCTCCTGTAACAGCTGCAAGCGTTGTCCCGGATGGCGACTCAACACCCAGCACCGCAGTCCCTGCTGTCAACCCGCTCAGATAACGCGTGACAACACCATTAACAGTGTTGCCGCTTCCGGTAACAGTCCCGAGTGAGGTTGTCAGCGTAACTGATGTCCCATTAGTTATAAGATTTCCCTGAGCATCACGAACTGTAATTGTCAACACCGTCTGGTCAACACCGTCAGCTACGACTGATGTCTTGGAGGCAGCTATGCTGGCCTGTGAAGGAACATCAGCCATAAATGACAGATTGGTATTGCCTGTAAGATTAGTAAGTGTTGTTCCAGTCGGAGATTCAACACCAAGTGTGGCTGTACCACTCGTCGTACTTGTAATAGTCCTTGATACAACACCATTGACTGTGGTTGTCGTGCCGGTCACGGTTCCATTGGTTGCAGCCACTGTTACCGTAGTTCCATCCTCCACAAGATTGTCATAGGAATCATATACTGTAACAGTCAGCACTGAACTGTCTGTGCCATTTGAAATTATTGTCGTCTTGGATGCTGCTATATTAGCCTTTGAAGGTGTTGCTGCAGATACAGTAATCGAGAAGGCCCTGCTGGCAGTAATATTGTAGGCATCAGCAATCTGTACAGTAAAATTGCTCGTACCGCGGATAGCAGGTGTACCGGATATGACGCCGCTGCTGCTGTTTAGCATAAGACCTGCCGGCAGGCTGCCTGACGTCAAGCTCCAGACAACCGGTACAGTTGCTCCTGTAAAGCTGAGTGCCTGACTATACGACACTCCGGCAATTCCGCTGTTAAGGGAAGCTGTTGTAATGGCCGGGACATCATTAACCTGAATACTTAGCGCCTTTGTTGCTGCAGCCCCATTCGCGTCAATGGCCTGCAGAGTAAAGCCCGCAGTCTCCACTGCTGAAGGGGTACCGGAAATCTCGGCTGTAGCACTATTTAGCGTCACGCCTGCAGGAAGAACTCCAGCCGCTATACTCCAGGTCAGCGGAGGTTTTCCACCTGATGCCGCTGGAGTTTGACTATAAGGCGCTGTCCTGGTCCCTGCAGGAAGAGATGAAGTAATAATAGCCAGGGAGGAATATACGTTTATACTAAGAGACCGGCTTGCTATGGCTCCATTGGCATCAACAACCTGTAATGTGAAGTTGGAAGTGCCGGCTGCAGTTGCAGTACCTGAAATTACTCCCGTGCTGCCGTTTAATGACAGACCGGCCGGCAGGCTGCCTATTATTACTGACCATGCATACGGCAACTTGCCTCCTGCCACTGTTAGAGTCTGATTATAGGCAAAGTTCACAGTTCCATCGGCCAGACTGGCTGTTGTCACAGAAATGGACGGATAGACAACTATCGTTAGAGGTTTGGTGTCTGTAGCCCCGTTAGCATCCTGTACCTGTGCTGTAAAATTATAAGTATTTTCAGTTGTTGGTGTACCGCTGATCAGACCAGTTGATGTATTAAGAGCAAGCCCCGGAGGCAGACTGCCGGCAGACAGACTCCATACATATGGAGACTTTCCACCTGTGGCAATCAATGACTGATTATATGCAGCACTGACCGTAGAATCATTTACAGAAGTCGTAGTCAGTGATAATGCTGTGTAAACAGTAATGGAAAGGCTCCTGGTGGCAGTAGCTCCATTATCATCTGTAACCTGAACAGTAAAGTTTGATGTCCCTGCTGAAGCCGGAGTACCTCCTATAACGCCGGTTCCACCTGTCAGAGACAGTCCGGTTGGCAGAGTGCCGGATAAGATACTCCATGAGTACGGGGTTTTTCCTCCACCTGCTGTAAGAGTCTGACTGTAAGACCAGTTGACCGTCCCATCAGAGAGTGATGCTGTACTGACACTCAAACCTGAGAATACAGCAATGGACAATGCCCTGGTACTGACAGCACCGTTAGCATCTGTAGCCTGTATAGTGAAATTGCTTGTACCGGCTGTTGTTGTGGTACCGCTGATTTCTCCTGTGGATGCGTTAAGGCTGAGACCAGCAGGAAGCACGCCTGCCGTTAAAGCCCATGTCAACGGGGTTTTACCTCCGCTTGCAGCGACTGTCTGACTGTAAGCCAGATTTACTGTACCGTCTGACAGTGCTGATGTGGTAATAGCAAGCACAGGATATACCGTGATCGTAAGTGCCTGATCCGCTGTAGCCCCGTTTGAATCAGTAACGCGAATAGTGAAATTAGCTGTACCAGCTGAAGTTGGTGTACCGGTTATAGAGCCGGACGAATTGTTAAGACTTACTCCGGCAGGCAGAGTTCCTGCCTGAACAGTCCAGGTGTACGGGGTCTTGCCGCCAATAACTGAAACACTCTGAGTATATATAAGGTTAACCGTACCATCTGTTAATGATGCTGTTGTAACTGAGAGGGCAGGGAATACAATTATTGACAATGCCCTGGATGCCGCAGCGCCGTTGGCATCTGTTGCCCTTACTGTAAAGTTTGAGGTGCCTCCCGCTGTCGGCGTACCGCTTATCTCTCCGGTAGCACTGTTAAGACTGAGCCCTGCCGGCAGTGTACCTACTGTTACAGCCCATGTAACAGGCGACTTGCCTCCGCTGCTTGCAAGCGTCTGACTGTAGGCAAGACTAACCGTACCATCGGATAATGCCGTAGTTGTCACTGACAGCGCAGGATATATCGTTATGGATAATGCGCTCTCCACGTACGCACCATTAGCGTCTGTAGCCCGTAACGTAATATTCTCCGTGCCGGATGCCGTCGGCGTACCACTTATTGCTCCTGTCCCGCTGTTAAGACTTAGCCCTGCCGGCAGCACGCCCACAGTGATTGACCAGGCAACAGGCAGCCTTCCCCCGGTAGATGTCAGCGTCTGGCTGTAGGCAAGGTTCACCGTACCATCGGAAAGCGATGCAGTCGTAATCACAGGATATGCATTAACTGTTATAGACAGCGCCTTCGTCGCTGTAGCGCTGTTGTCATCCGTTACCTGTACCGTAATATTTGATACACCGGCTGTCGTCGGCGTCCCGCTTATTTCACCAGTAGCACCGTTAAGCGTAACCCCTGCAGGCAGGCTCCCCACTGTTACAGCCCACGTATACGGCGTCTTGCCGCCGGCAGCTGTCAGCGTCTGGCTGTAGGCAGTTGACTCCGTCGCCTGCGGCAGTGATGCCGTAGTCACTGCAAGCCCGGAGAAAATAGTAATAGTTAACGCCTGGCTTGATATTGCCCCATTCGCATCCGTCGCACGTACCGTAAAGTTCGATGTACCGCCTGTAGTGGGCGTCCCGCTTATCACACCGGTCCCACTGGTTAATGTCACACCTAAAGGAAGGCTCCCGGCAACAACCGACCAGGTAACAGGCGCCTTACCGCCTGTGGATGTAAGCGTCTGACTGTATGCAAGACTCACAGTACCATCAGACAACGCCGTCGTCGTCACTGAAAGCGCCGCATATACCGTAACAGACAGCGCACTCTCTGAGTATGCGCCATTCGCATCCGTCACACGCGCAGTAAAGTTCGATGTGCCGGCTGCAGTAGGCGTCCCGCTTATGACCCCGGTGGCTGTGTTAAGATTCAGACCGGCAGGAAGACTGCCCGTAGATATAGACCAGCTATATGGCGTCTTGCCGCCTGTTGCTGACAGCGACTGGTTATATGAAAGATTAACTGTACCATCTGACAGAGACGATGTCGTAAGCAAGAGTGCACTGTATATCTGGATAGAGAGCGCCTTTGTGGCCGATGCACCATTAGCATCCGTAACCTGTACTGTAAAGTTGCTTGTCCCGGCTGTCGTCGGTGTACCGCTGATTGCTCCTGTGGATGCATTAAGGGTAAGCCCGGCGGGAAGTGTGCCAACTGTTACAGCCCATGTATAGGGCGTCTTGCCGCCGGAGGCTAAAAGCGTCTGGCTATATGAAGAACTGGCTGTACCATCTGACAGCGCCGCTGTACTTACACTGACTGATCCGTATATAGTAATTGATAATGCCTTGTCCTTTATAAAACCATTAACATCCGTAACACGCACCGTTATGTTGCTCGTACCGGCTGTGGTAGGCAAACCGCTTATCTCTCCGGTACCACCATTAAGGCTGAGGCCGGATGGAAGCACACCTACCACCACAGACCAGCCAAGAGGGGATTTACCACCGGTCGCAGCAAGCGTCTGGCTGTAGGCAAGATCAATTGTACCGTCTGACAGAGCTGTCGTCGTTATGGTCAGAGTATCGTATACCGTAACAGACAGCGCCTGACTTGCTGTCGCTCCATTCGCATCCTGTACCTGCACCGTAAAGTTGCTCACCCCGGCAGCAGCAGGCGTACCGCTGACTACACCGGATGAGCTGTTAAGACTTGTGCCGGATGGAAGCCCCCCTGCTGTCACACTCCAGCTATATGGCGTCTTGCCGCCGCTTGCCGACAAAACCTGACTGTAGGAGGAACCAGCCATACCGTCAGGCAGTGATGTGGTGTTAATAGAAATTGCTGAGTATATGATGATTGACAGCGCCTTCGTCGCCACTGCCCCATTCGCATCCATTACCTGTACTGTAAAGTTTGATGTGCCGGCTGTATCAGGAGTCCCGCTGATTGCACCACTGCCGCTGTTTAAACTTAACCCTGACGGCAGTGTGCCTGCTATGACCGACCACACATATGGCGTCTTGCCGCCGCTTGCCGTCAGACCCTGGCTGTAGGCAAGGCTTACCGTGCCGTCTGTAAGTGATGTGGTAGTAACTGATACCACTGTATATACGATTATAGACAGCGCCTGGCTCGATACTGCCCCGTTCGCATCTGTCACCCTGACGGTAAAGTTACTCGTACCGGATACAGAAGGTGTCCCTGAGATAACTCCGGTAACACCGTTTAACACCAGGCCGGTCGGAAGGCTGCCAGCTGTAACAGCCCATGTATATGGCGTCTTGCCGCCTGCTGCCGAAAGCGCCTGGCTGTACGCTGCATTCACTGTACCGTCAGCAAGCACAGCCGTAGAAACACTCACTGCACTGTAGACCGTAATGCTCAACGCCTTCGTCTGCGTAGAAAGATTGTTGTCAGTTACCTGAACCGTAAAGTTGCTCGTACCGGCTGTAGCAGGAGTACCACTGATTGCCCCGGTAGAACTGTTTATGCTGAGACCAGGAGGCAGGCTGCCAACCGTAACAGCCCATGTATACGGCGGCTGACCACCGGACGCCGACAACATCTGGCTGTAGGCGGCAGTAACTGTACCATCTGAAAGCGCTGCCGTTGTAATCGTCAGTCCTGAGTAAATCGTCACAGACAGCGCCTGGCTTGCTGTACGAGCGCCACTGTCACTCACCTGCACTGTAAAGTTCCAGGTACCAGTGCCAGAAGGCGTTCCGCTTATCTCACCGGTAGAACCATTCAGACTCAGTCCCGTCGGAAGGGTGCCGGAGATCACACTCCATGTATATGGCGTCTTACCGCCGGCGGCGGCCAGCGTCTGGCTGTACGAAAGACTGATAGTACCGGCTGAAAGAGCAGAGGTCGTTACACTAAGAGGATTATATATATCTATCGCCAATGCCTGATCAGACGTCGCTCCATTCGAATCCGTCACACGCACCGTAAAGTTGCTCGTACCGGACACTGAAGGCGTGCCGCTTATAACACCCGTACCACTATTAAGACTCAAACCGGTTGGAAGAGTTCCGGCAGGAAGACTCCAGCTATATGGCGTCTTGCCGCCTGCTGCTACAAGTGTCTGGCTGTAGGATACACCTACCGTGCCGTCAGACAATGCGGCAGTCGTCACTGACACAGCTCCGTAGATTACTATGGCAAGGGCCTTAGTCGCTGTCGCACCATTAGCATCCTGTGCCTGTACCGTAAAATTAGATGTACCCGAGGCAGAAGCTGTACCGCTTATCGCTCCACTGCCGCTGTTTAAACTCAATCCTGCAGGCAACGACCCCACTGTCACTGACCACGCAACAGGACTCTTGCCGCCAGATGATACAAGTGTCTGATTGTACGCTAAACCAACAGTGCCATCAGATAATGACGACGTAGTTACTGTCAATGCACTGTAAACCGTTATAGACAGAGCCTGGCTCGCCGTTGCACTGTTAGCATCTGTAACCTGTACTGTAAAATTATATGTGCCGGCAGCTGAAGGAACGCCGCTGATTACTCCTGTCGTACTGTTAAGGCTCAGTCCAGCTGGTACAGATCCGGTTATAACGCTCCATGAATATGGGATGTTGCCCCCCGCTGCAGCAATGGGTGATGAGTATCCTGCATTAACAGTTCCATCAGGCAGCGATGCCGTTGTCACAGAAAGACCGCCGTATACCTGAATAGAAAGCCCCCTCGTTGCAACCCCGCCATATACATCCTGTACCTGCACTGTAAACGTAGCAAGTCCGGAAAGCGTTGGTGCTCCGGATATAGCCCCCGTAGCGCCATTGAGTGTCAGACCTGCCGGCAGGCTTCCGGCTGTCACAGACCATATATAAGGCGTCTTGCCGCCAGCAGCAGCAAGTGACGCCGCATAAGCACCGCTTACCGTACCATCAGGCAGGGCTGCTGTCGTGATGGCAACCGCTGAATAAATGGTAATTGACAGGCTCTTATTGTTTGTAAATCCATTGTTATCAGTTACCCGTGCTGTAAAACCATAGTTTCCCGAAGCAGAAGGTATGCCGCTGATCTCACCTGTTGCGCTGTTTAAACTAAGACCTGATGGCAGGCTCCCTGAGGCAAGGCTCCATACATATGGGGTCTTCCCTCCTGCAGCCGCCAAGGTCTGTAAATAAGATGCGCTTACCGTTCCCTCAGCAAGTGACGCGGTCGTTACAGATAGTGTGTCATATATTGTTATCGAAAGCACTCTGGCGGCAGTCGCACTATTGGCATCCTGCACCTGCACTGTAAAGTTACTGGTACCTGCAGTGGTTGGCGTACCTGAGAGTGCCCCTGTAGCAGCATTTAGTGTCAGACCGGCTGGAAGTACCCCAACTGATACACTCCATGTATAAGGCGTCTTGCCTCCGGAGGCTGTCAGCGTCTGGTTGTAGGAAGACCCTATGTTACCATCCAGAAGGGAAGAGGTAGTAACGCTAAGGCCGCTATATATTATTATTGACAATGCCCTGGATGCCGCAGCGCCGTTGGCATCTGTTGCCCTTACTGTAAAGTTTGAGGTGCCTCCCGCTGTCGGCGTACCGCTTATCTCTCCGGTAGCACTGTTAAGACTGAGCCCTGCCGGCAGTGTACCTACTGTTACAGCCCATGTAACAGGCGACTTGCCTCCGCTGCTTGCAAGCGTCTGACTGTAGGCAAGACTAACCGTACCATCGGATAATGCCGTAGTTGTCACTGACAGCGCAGGATATATCGTTATGGATAATGCGCTCTCCACGTACGCACCATTAGCGTCTGTAGCCCGTAACGTAATATTCTCCGTGCCGGATGCCGTCGGCGTACCACTTATTGCTCCTGTCCCGCTGTTAAGACTTAGCCCTGCCGGCAGCACGCCCACAGTGATTGACCAGGCAACAGGCAGCCTTCCCCCGGTAGATGTCAGCGTCTGGCTGTAGGCAAGGTTCACCGTACCATCGGAAAGCGATGCAGTCGTAATCACAGGATATGCATTAACTGTTATAGACAGCGCCTTCGTCGCTGTAGCGCTGTTGTCATCCGTTACCTGTACCGTAATATTTGATACACCGGCTGTCGTCGGCGTCCCGCTTATTTCACCAGTAGCACCGTTAAGCGTAACCCCTGCAGGCAGGCTCCCCACTGTTACAGCCCACGTATACGGCGTCTTGCCGCCGGCAGCTGTCAGCGTCTGGCTGTAGGCAGTTGACTCCGTCGCCTGCGGCAGTGATGCCGTAGTCACTGCAAGCCCGGAGAAAATAGTAATAGTTAACGCCTGGCTTGATATTGCCCCATTCGCATCCGTCGCACGTACCGTAAAGTTCGATGTACCGCCTGTAGTGGGCGTCCCGCTTATCACACCGGTCCCACTGGTTAATGTCACACCTAAAGGAAGGCTCCCGGCAACAACCGACCAGGTAACAGGCGCCTTACCGCCTGTGGATGTAAGCGTCTGACTGTATGCAAGACTCACAGTACCATCAGACAACGCCGTCGTCGTCACTGAAAGCGCCGCATATACCGTAACAGACAGCGCACTCTCTGAGTATGCGCCATTCGCATCCGTCACACGCGCAGTAAAGTTCGATGTGCCGGCTGCAGTAGGCGTCCCGCTTATGACCCCGGTGGCTGTGTTAAGATTCAGACCGGCAGGAAGACTGCCCGTAGATATAGACCAGCTATATGGCGTCTTGCCGCCTGTTGCTGACAGCGACTGGTTATATGAAAGATTAACTGTACCATCTGACAGAGACGATGTCGTAAGCAAGAGTGCACTGTATATCTGGATAGAGAGCGCCTTTGTGGCCGATGCACCATTAGCATCCGTAACCTGTACTGTAAAGTTGCTTGTCCCGGCTGTCGTCGGTGTACCGCTGATTGCTCCTGTGGATGCATTAAGGGTAAGCCCGGCGGGAAGTGTGCCAACTGTTACAGCCCATGTATAGGGCGTCTTGCCGCCGGAGGCTAAAAGCGTCTGGCTATATGAAGAACTGGCTGTACCATCTGACAGCGCCGCTGTACTTACACTGACTGATCCGTATATAGTAATTGATAATGCCTTGTCCTTTATAAAACCATTAACATCCGTAACACGCACCGTTATGTTGCTCGTACCGGCTGTGGTAGGCAAACCGCTTATCTCTCCGGTACCACCATTAAGGCTGAGGCCGGATGGAAGCACACCTACCACCACAGACCAGCCAAGAGGGGATTTACCACCGGTCGCAGCAAGCGTCTGGCTGTAGGCAAGATCAATTGTACCGTCTGACAGAGCTGTCGTCGTTATGGTCAGAGTATCGTATACCGTAACAGACAGCGCCTGACTTGCTGTCGCTCCATTCGCATCCTGTACCTGCACCGTAAAGTTGCTCACCCCGGCAGCAGCAGGCGTACCGCTGACTACACCGGATGAGCTGTTAAGACTTGTGCCGGATGGAAGCCCCCCTGCTGTCACACTCCAGCTATATGGCGTCTTGCCGCCGCTTGCCGACAAAACCTGACTGTAGGAGGAACCAGCCATACCGTCAGGCAGTGATGTGGTGTTAATAGAAATTGCTGAGTATATGATGATTGACAGCGCCTTCGTCGCCACTGCCCCATTCGCATCCATTACCTGTACTGTAAAGTTTGATGTGCCGGCTGTATCAGGAGTCCCGCTGATTGCACCACTGCCGCTGTTTAAACTTAACCCTGACGGCAGTGTGCCTGCTATGACCGACCACACATATGGCGTCTTGCCGCCGCTTGCCGTCAGACCCTGGCTGTAGGCAAGGCTTACCGTGCCGTCTGTAAGTGATGTGGTAGTAACTGATACCACTGTATATACGATTATAGACAGCGCCTGGCTCGATACTGCCCCGTTCGCATCTGTCACCCTGACGGTAAAGTTACTCGTACCGGATACAGAAGGTGTCCCTGAGATAACTCCGGTAACACCGTTTAACACCAGGCCGGTCGGAAGGCTGCCAGCTGTAACAGCCCATGTATATGGCGTCTTGCCGCCTGCTGCCGAAAGCGCCTGGCTGTACGCTGCATTCACTGTACCGTCAGCAAGCACAGCCGTAGAAACACTCACTGCACTGTAGACCGTAATGCTCAACGCCTTCGTCTGCGTAGAAAGATTGTTGTCAGTTACCTGAACCGTAAAGTTGCTCGTACCGGCTGTAGCAGGAGTACCACTGATTGCCCCGGTAGAACTGTTTATGCTGAGACCAGGAGGCAGGCTGCCAACCGTAACAGCCCATGTATACGGCGGCTGACCACCGGACGCCGACAACATCTGGCTGTAGGCGGCAGTAACTGTACCATCTGAAAGCGCTGCCGTTGTAATCGTCAGTCCTGAGTAAATCGTCACAGACAGCGCCTGGCTTGCTGTACGAGCGCCACTGTCACTCACCTGCACTGTAAAGTTCCAGGTACCAGTGCCAGAAGGCGTTCCGCTTATCTCACCGGTAGAACCATTCAGACTCAGTCCCGTCGGAAGGGTGCCGGAGATCACACTCCATGTATATGGCGTCTTACCGCCGGCGGCGGCCAGCGTCTGGCTGTACGAAAGACTGATAGTACCGGCTGAAAGAGCAGAGGTCGTTACACTAAGAGGATTATATATATCTATCGCCAATGCCTGATCAGACGTCGCTCCATTCGAATCCGTCACACGCACCGTAAAGTTGCTCGTACCGGACACTGAAGGCGTGCCGCTTATAACACCCGTACCACTATTAAGACTCAAACCGGTTGGAAGAGTTCCGGCAGGAAGACTCCAGCTATATGGCGTCTTGCCGCCTGCTGCTACAAGTGTCTGGCTGTAGGATACACCTACCGTGCCGTCAGACAATGCGGCAGTCGTCACTGACACAGCTCCGTAGATTACTATGGCAAGGGCCTTAGTCGCTGTCGCACCATTAGCATCCTGTGCCTGTACCGTAAAATTAGATGTACCCGAGGCAGAAGCTGTACCGCTTATCGCTCCACTGCCGCTGTTTAAACTCAATCCTGCAGGCAACGACCCCACTGTCACTGACCACGCAACAGGACTCTTGCCGCCAGATGATACAAGTGTCTGATTGTACGCTAAACCAACAGTGCCATCAGATAATGACGACGTAGTTACTGTCAATGCACTGTAAATCGTTATAGACAGAGCCTTTGTTGCTATTGCGCCATTGGAATCCTGCGCCTGAACCGTGAAATTAGATGTGCCGGATGCAGCAGGGGTACCACTGACTGCTCCGGTTGCGCTGTTTAGACTCAGACCAGATGGGATAGAGCCGGATATTATACTCCATAAATACGGCGTCTTACCACCAGAAGCAGCCAGCGTCTGGCTGTATCCGGCATTGGCAGTTCCATCTGCAAGACTGTCCGTTGCTACACTAATAGCACTGTAAATGGTAATTGAAAGATTCTTCGTGTTCGTTACAAGATTATTGTCTGTCACCTGAACGGTGACAGGATAACTCCCTGCGGTTGTTGGTGTCCCGCTGATCGTTCCTGTAGAGGAATTGAGTGATAACCCGGCCGGTAGTGTGCCCAGGGTAATACTCCAGGCATAGGGTGTTGAGCCTCCTGTAGCCGATAGTGTCGTATTGTATGCCAGGTTCACTGTTCCATCAGGAAGTGCTGCGGTCGTAATTGCCACTCCGGAATATATGGTAATTGCCAGTGCCCTGCTTGAGATCTGACTGTTGGCATCTGTGACCCGGACAGTAAAGTTAGATGCCCCGTTAGCTGACGGTGTTCCACTGATCTCACCTGTACCCGAATTCAAAGAAAGTCCTGCGGGGAGACTGCCGGATGTGATACTCCAGGCATAAGGGGTCTTTCCTCCCGTGGCTAACATCGTTTGACTATAGGCAACACTGACCGTGCCATCTGCAAGCGCGGTAGTGGATATAGAAACGGGGGCATAGATTACGATCGACAGCGCCTTAGTTGCTGCAGCGCCGTTGTTATCCTGAACCTGGACAGTGAAATTAGAGGTCGCTGTTTCAGTCGGGGAGCCGCTTATGGTACCGGTACTGGCATTCAAAGAAAGACCCGCTGGGAGGCTGCCGGTTATGACAGTCCAGCTATACGGAGTCTTTCCACCTGATGCCAATACCGTCTGGTTGTAAGCCGCTCCTACTGTACCATCAACCAGCGAGGTGGTTGTGACAGATACAGCACCATAGATCATGATGGAAAGGGCTTTATCATTTGTTGCATTATTTGCATCAGTCACTCTAACTGTAATGTTTGAGGTACCTGCTGTGGTCGGCGTGCCCGTTATTCCCCCTGTGGAAGTGTTCAGCGACAGTCCAGCTGGCAAAGAACCAGAGAGTATACTCCACGTGAGCGGCAATACACCGCCTGAAGCCGTCAGGGTTGCAGAATATGCGGCGCCTACTGTTCCATCCTGGAGAGAAGCTGTAGTAATGGTCGGAACCGTCGCCTCAGCCGTTGCAAACTCGGAGAATGACGTAACATTGCCGCAGACTTTATTATTCACTGTATCTACTGGTCCTGAGGTACTGTTTACCCATGTACCGGCCACATTGTGGAGCAGTTTTATCCTGCTTTCGTTTACAGGATACTGAGCCTCATTATAAGTGATACATATGGAAACCGTCCCTGAATATGCGGCAGTAGTACTGATATCGTAATATGTTGGAGTTATATACCCGGACGGCAGTTGAGTACCTGACGGATTCTCCTGTGCAGATGTTGTTCCTGCACCGGTGACAGATGCAAAGGTAACCGCTGTAGAACTGATCGGAGATACCGCGACATTACTGCCAGTTGGGGTATTGTAGAAATTAATTGCAGCCGTATTTACAAGGTTAATAGTCCCGTTGGCAACAGCACTTATCACTGAATCACCAATTGTAGAAGACCTGACTGTTCCTGTAATCTGTCCGCTAATGTTGGTTGTGCCTGCAGGCTGGTTTATGGTATCTGTAGCTCCGCGGGAAGAAGAGAGTGTGACGGAGGCCCCGGAAACCGGATTATTCGCATTGTCCTTTATAGTGATAGTCACAGTAGAAACGGAAACCCCGTCTGCATGTACCGGCGAGGTAGCTGCAACAGTACTGTTAGTGGCAGATGCTATATCACCGATAGGTGCCGCATTTCCTTCATTTGAGTTTGCAGACTCCTGAACCCCGTCATAGGAACGGATCACATAGTAGTAGGTCGTACCATTTGTAAGACCACTGTTGTCTGTATAGGTTGAGGTAGTATTGTTGGCAATAGTTGTAACAAGTGTGCCATACGGGCCGCCGGATGCTGTGCCGCGGTAGATCCTCTGCTGAGTCACAT
>CAZTAM010000009.1:0-84969 GCA_964611625.1 uncultured Nitrospiraceae bacterium
TTGTTATTCACGCAAAGGATGTGCCAGGATACTAACTACATATTATCAAATACTTAGTTTTTATCTAAATCTCTGTTGACGGCAAAGTCTCATCCTGCTAAATTAACGTCCAGAGAAATGAATAGAACCAATGGCATATTAATGAAGAACCCTTGCTGGCGCTAATATGTCCTATCCTTTAGCGTCCGTTATTATTGTAAACTGGAATGGTAAGGATTATCTGAAGACATGTCTTGATTCTCTTAAAACGCAGTCTTATCCAAACATTGAGGTTATAGTAGTAGACAATGGCTCTAAAGATGGTTCAGTAGATTTTCTAAACCAGTATTATCTCCCCTTTGTCAAAGTAATAGCCAATAGAGAAAATCTCGGTTTTTCAGGCGGCAATAATGTAGGAATACGTGCTGCAAAGGGACAATATATCCTGTTACTAAATAATGATACTGAAGCTGACCAAAAATGGATTGAAGAATTGATCAGGGAGGCTGAAAATAACCCTGCTGTGGGTATGTGTGCCTCAAAAATCTATTCTTTTTCTCAGAGAAATATAATAGATGTTGCAGGACATCTGCTGTATCGGGATGGTTTAAACAGGGGGCGCGGAAGGCTGGAGAAGGATGCAGGGCAATATGATGCTGTCGAAGAAGTATTTTTCCCCAGCGGCTGCGCAGCATTATATAGAAAAGAGATGCTGGACGAGATCGGATTATTTGACGAAACTTTCTTTGCCTATGGAGATGATACAGATATAGGACTCAGGGGAAGAATTGCCGGATGGAAGTGTTTATATGTCCCGACGGCAATAGTTTATCACAGATATTCCGGCTCGACATCGGCCTATTCACCAAGTAAGGTATTCTGGGTGGAAAGGAACCGTGTGTGGATACTCATCAAATATTTTCCAATATCAATGATCCTGACAAGTCCATTATATACTCTAATACGGTTCATTTTCCAGGCATATGGCGCAATTGGAAAAAAAGGAGCGGCAGGTAAATTTGTTGATGAATATTCCCGCAGAATGCTCCTTGGGTTAATGATGAAGGCATATATATCCGCCATCAAACATCTTCCCGAGATGTGGAAGAAAAGGAAACAGATTAAGAAAATATCAAAGGTCAGTAATAAAGATTTCGCCACATGGTTAAAGATTTATGGTATCGGAGTAAGAGAACTATCCTTAAAAGAATAGGCCGGATATGACTCAGAACATAAAAAAGAAGGTTGCCTGGCTTTATACGCACCTGCTATTCTGGACAGGTGGAACAAGGTTTATCCTGGAAGTTGCACAGAGATTACAGAAAAACTGGGATATAACTGTCATTGTAGAAAAGGCATCTCCTGAGATAAAGGAAGAGTTCAGCAGACAAGGGGTCGAGGTAAAAGAAATAGGATTTTCAACAAGCACTAACCTTTCCTACTGGCTATTATTTCCATGGATGCTCCTTGTAAATGAGAAGCGGATAAAGCTTGCTACACTGGATACTGACATAATAATAGCCGGCATATTCCCCATGAATGTAATTGCTTCAAGAATCGGCAAACCTACCATCCAGAACAGCTGGGAACCATTTGCATTCTTCCACGATACCAGGATGATCAGTGGATTTGCTTTATCAAAACGTCTACTCATAAACATGCTTGCATTACTATACTCGCGTATGGATATCAATGCGACGAGGAAAAGTGATATCATTACAACATTGAACCATTCAACAGAAGAATGGATCAGAAAAATCTATGACAGAGAGGTTGTTAAAACCTATATGGGTGTTGATACAGATTTTTTCAGGCCTGTTCCTGTTGACCTGCCTGCAGGTAAGTATGAGGAAAAGATAGTCCTGCACAGCACGGACTACACATTGATGAAAGGTACGGTATTTCTTATCGAGGCTCTCCCCCTGATAACACGACGGATTAAGAATGTTAAAATAATCATTACTCATACCTCAGAAAATCAAAAAGAAAGATTGAACCTGTTGAAGCTCGCAGAAAAACTCGGTGTGGACAGATATATAGAATTCATCGGTACTGTGCCTTACAGTAAACTGCCCGAGTACTATTCCCTTGCTCATCTTGTAGCATTTACAGGCCACCCGGAAAGTATCGGGACAACTGCAAGTCTGACAGTTCTGGAGGCCATGGCATGTGAAACTCCTGTTGTACGCAGCATTGGATGCACAGAGGAGGTAGAAAACGGTGTCTCAGGGATCTTAGTGGACCCGAGGAATAAGGTTAGTCTGGCAGAAGCTATTATTAAGATACTAATTGATGAAGAGCTTGCAAAGAAGATGGGTAGAGAGGGACGGCGCAGGGTCAGCACCCTCTATAATTGGAATAATACAAGCAGGATATTTTCTGATGTAATTTTAGAATTAATTGCTGCAGCAAAATTAGATGAGAGATCCGTTATACTCTGAGTGTCTCTGCTGGAGTCAAATTGATACTCACTTATCTGCCTTTTCCTGCAATTCAGTCCTGATAATAGCGACATACTGGGCCAGGTCTTTTACCTGACCGTGAAGGTTTGATATTTTAGTGGCATAGTAGAGATTAATCACCATGAGGAATATCAGGCTGAACAGGAACAGGGTTGTAGTAGGTAAAACAGCCCCGATAATTTCAGTAATTACCCTTAGAAGATCATACCATACAGCCAAAATTATAACGACAATTCCTGTAATCAGCCAAATCCAGGAGTACTCCTCTCTTAACTTTCTTCTTCTTACCAGATCTATAATAATGATAAAGAGTATAATGCTAATGCTTATCGCGAATATTTTTTGCTGTAATGGCATGAGAGGCCTCCTTTTTCTTTACTACCCGTTTCTGAAATTTATCTTTTCTTAAGAGTGTAACGAACATTGATAAAAACATTTTGAATATATAATATAAAGGCTTCAGACCACTGTGCATAGATTGCCCCTGCTGTCTGGAGTGCATGCGTACCTGTATCTCCTTAATTCGCAAGTCTGCACGTTGAAGCATTATTATCACATCTGCGTCAGGGTAGTCAGTCGGATAATATGGGCTTGCATAAAACCTGAGGGCATCTCTGTTCAAGGCCTGAAATCCTGAAGTCGGGTCCGTGACCGCCTGACCGATGATTATAGAGGCAATCCTGCCAAATATCCACATGCCAATTTTTCGCACACGGGAGGTTTTATATTCATCATTATCTTTAAGGAATCTCGACCCTATGATGACATCTGCATCTTCTTTTCTAATTTCATCAAGCAATACCTTGATGAAATCCGGGTCATGCTGCCCATCAGCATCCATCTGAACCACATGCTGGTACCGTTTCATCAATGCATATTTAAATCCAGTCTGCAATGCGGCCCCATACCCAAGATTAAAAGGGAGTCGAATAACCAGTGCCCCTGATTTCTCAGCCACCCTTGCTGTCCTGTCCTGCGAGCCGTCATCGACTACGAGGATATCGGTATCAAGAACCTTACTCCTTATATTCCTTATAAGAAGCTCGATGTTACTCTCTTCATTATAGGCAGGAATTACTATTATAGTTTCCTTAGACTGCTTGTTTTCTGTCATTAGAAGTCCATAGTATATAGTCCACCATCTGTAACTATCAGGTTACCATAAAGCCGCTGCATCATACATCATATGATTGAACTTAAACGTCCCGTCTTTGCACCCCGCCGATTCAGGAAAAAAACATGATCTTTGTCATTTCTCTTTTAACCTCAAGATAAAACCCTTGTATACCGCTTCAGCTCCGGCCAGGTGGATATCCCCGTCAATCGTGGGAAATTCTTCGACAACTTCGTATTTTTTACCGAAATGCTCCATTATGCCCTTCTCATTGAGAAACCATGCCGGATAACTTGCCTTAAACCCGTAATAGAGGCGAGGTACGTGTTGAACGGTCAACCGGTCAGGTATCGGAGCAGTAAGAAATATGGTTCTATCGATCAAAATATATTCGAAATCATACTTTAACATTTCCTCAATCATATCATGAGGATGCTCAAGATTCTGAAGCACCCCTGAAAGGAGGAGGATATTGGGACCCCGTTCTCTCACACAGGAGTTCATATCGTAGTAGAATTTAAGCTGATCGTCTTCGAAATACTTCTTTCCGCATTTCACAAATTTGTCCTGTTCCACAATACACCACTTGAGTTCATCGAGGTCTTTTAAGAACTTCCTGTTCTGGAAATATGTCGTTCCCAATGACCCGCCGAAATCAAGAAGAATAAGTTTGTTGCGACTCCGGGAGGAACACCAGAGAAGACCGGCCAGAATAGGCCAGGAATAGACGATCTTATTGAACAGCACTGAATCTCTTTCACAAACCGCCTCGCCCCTTTTGACCTTTAAAAGGGCGTCTCTGACTTTTTCGAGGATCACATCAGTATCGTAGCCCAAAGAATATTTTTGAGCCTCTTTCCATGATGCATAATTACCGGAAAAGGCCCGGCCAAAAAGGATGAACTTCAGGAACACAATAAGCACGGGAGGTATAAGTAATTTTAAATTATTTTTGGAAAATAAACTCATATCAGCTAACTGTCATTTCCCTTCCATCACTGAATTTCTTTACATAGGTTGTTACTATAGTATATTCAGTGATCAGATAGATTAAGTGAGTCAAAAAGGAGGACGCTGCGGCACCGTAAATATGATACCTTGGTACCAGCCATAAGTTCAGCAGGATGCAGATCACCCCCATGAAAAAACCTACAGTCGGAATGAGATAGGTCTTCTCAAAATAAACGAGATAGTTGCTGTAGAGCGGCAAAATGGAACTAAGTATCTGGGTCAGCAATACTATGGGAAGAACCAGCATCACGGAACTATATCTGGAACTGATGATATCAGTGAGCAATAATATTTTTGCGCCTGCCATAGTCAGAAAAGAAATAACAATGAAAAAGATGCCGAGGTACACGACCAGTTTTTTAGTCTTAACCATATTTACTGCAATGTCATTTTCCTTGAAAAATATTGGAAGCCATACATTTTGTACTGTCATGAATACGACCGGAATGACTGAGGATAGTGAGAGAGCCAGATAATAAATGGATAAATCTACGAAGTCTCCATACCGTTCAAGAAAAAATTTATCACCGGAGTGGATGACGATCCCGACAATAGCAGAAAGCAGCATCGGAAATCCAAGTCTGAATGACCTTATCGCATGACCCAGGTTGAATTTGAGATACATGCTTTTCAGATAAGGATAACTGAAAACCAGTATAACAAGACCCTCCATAAGGTATGCGTACTTCAGGCGCACCTGGACGCTGTCACCCCGCATCCTGTAGAGCATAAAAATAACAACCCCATGGACAATCAACATTTTAAAAAGACCAAATCTCTGAACCAGGTTAATCCTTTCACTGGTCAGGAAATAATTGAGAAGGATTAATGAGTAAACAGAAACAATAATAGCCAGGAAAAAGACGTTTCTATATCTTTCGTAGTTAATTTCATTTTTAAACAGGATGGACATAACCTGGTAATCCAGTTTCAGGAAATAAAATATGGATAGGACAGCAAACAATATAAGTAACTGGCTAAGATTCAAGGTATACAGGAATACCCCCCGTTCTTCATCGTCTTTGTAAAAATGATAGAGCTTGCTCTGGGCAACAGATAAACCATAACTCAGGATGAAAGAAAATGTGGTAATAATCGTAAGCAGATAGTTGAACAACCCGAACTCGGACTGAGTCATCAACTTAAGATAAACCGGGAGCAGCAGGACACCGGATGCACTTACAAGACCATCAACACTGAATACCCTGACGAATCTGTTAATGATTATGTTCTCTTTAAATCTTTTAATGTCTTTAGGAACTTCTTTCAAATAATCAATGATAGAATCCTGGTTAATCATGCAGTCTGCCTGCTTAATGTCTTCCTGACTGCATCACACACCTGATCTATATCATTTTCTTTCAATGCCAATCCGGATGGGAGATACAAACCCTGTTTTGCTATCTTTTCAGCGACCGGATAACATTCGTTTCTAAAAAGACCCATCTGATGGAAGACAGGCTGCTCATGCATTCCTAAGAAGAATGGCCTTGTCTCAACACCTTCCTCCTTTAATCTCTTAGCTAAGGACTCAGCATCAAACCCTGTGGCTTGATCTGCAGCAATACCATACATCCAGTAAACACTTCTTGCCCAGGGTTCTTCGATCTGGAGCGTCAATCCCTGAATGTCTTTTAATCTCTCGGTATAGCGCTGTCCTATCCATTTCTTCTTTTCTACCAGTTCATCAATCCGTTCGATTTGCGCGAGACCGATGGCCGCCTGCACGTTGGTTAGCCTGAAATTATGCCCCGGTTCCGTATGATAAAAGCGCCTCTCTCTTTTAAAGCATAAGTTGCGAAGGGAGCGTGCCTTTTCAGCAAATACCTCATCATTGGTAAGGACCATACCCCCTTCGCCCGTTGTAACAATTTTGTTTGCATAAAAGCTGAAGCAGCTCAGGTCTCCAAGGCTGCCGCATTTTCCCCAGTATCCATCACCCCTGCGATATTCTGCCCCGTGCGCCTCTGCAGCATCCTCAATAACCCTGAGATTATATCTCTCTGCAATATCCCAGATGGGCTGCATATAACACGGATGACCGTAGATGTGGACAGGCATAATTGCCTTTGTCTTCTCTGTGATCTTCTCTTCGATCTGGCCGGCATCCATTGTCCAGGTCCCCGGCTCTGAATCGACAAGAACAGGCCTGGCACCGTTATAAATCACGGCAAGGGCACATGATACAATGGTGAAAGTGGGCATAATCACTTCATCTCCCGGCTTTAAACCGATAACACCCAATGCAACCTGGAGGGCCGCCGTCCCATTACTGACAGCTATACCATGTTTCATACCGCAATAAGATGCCCAATGCTGCTCAAATTCTTCTATGAATCTTCCGGCTGAGGAAATCCATCCAGTTCTGAGACATTCCATGACATATTCACTTTCTCTCTCACCAATCAAAGGTTCATTGACAGGTATCATGGATTGAATCTCTCCTTTTCTTCTACACCGATATAAGGTCCCTGCTTCACCTCCACCATGACCGTCGCCTCAAGCATTCTGAAACCATGACCACCACTGACAAGAAGTATTATGTCGCCCTGATTTAAGACACGCTTCGCCACAAACTCCTTTTCCTTTGAATATAAATCTACTTCTACCCTCCCTGATTTAATAAAAAGGACCTCCGATGTCCCGACCAGGCTCCTGTTCATAGGGATATGAGTATGAGGGACTATCGATTCACCGCTTCCATAGATGACATATCCAAGTTGCTGCTTGTAATCATCGGGGGTAATAAATTCTGTCTTATCCGGCTGATAGTCAGCAGGGATAATCATTGCAAGCACTTCCTCACCATTTTTTATCCATTCAATAGGCATAATTATCTCCTCGCTATGACTGCCATATTCCAATCATGTTCTGTCAACTGTTTTTCCAGTTCAAGAAATGGACATAATCTTATATCCCGAAATCCAGCTGTTTCAAGGTAATATCG
Source organism: uncultured Nitrospiraceae bacterium (assembly GCA_964611625.1). GTDB lineage: Bacteria > Nitrospirota > 9FT-COMBO-42-15 > HDB-SIOI813 > HDB-SIOI813 > RBG-16-43-11. Next base: position 7,514 of record CAZTAM010000009.1, read on the forward strand.
GATCTCCTGCGGGAATAAAAAACGCATTAAGTGAGATTCGCGGGTCTCACTGATTAATCGGTTCCCTTTTATCTTCCAGGCCTTGAACCTCGTTTCAACGGTATGCGCAAAAGTATCAATAACAGGTTCTGTAAAACGGATTATCTTTTCGTGGTCATTCGATACTGCCTCCCTGATGCGCATTCCTGGTTTCTCAGTAAGTACCGCAGGGCCATACCAGCAATCAAAGATAAAAAGCCCACCGGTTGCCAGATGGCTGGCAGCGACGCTGCAGGCGCCTGCGAGAGCAGGGTTAGCCGTCTGATAACCCATCACAGCAAACATGGAAATTACAGCATCAAATTTCTGGTTAAGATTGATATCGGTAATATCACCCTGAATAAACTCAACAGTGGGTTTCTTTTTCTTATCCTTTAACTTTCTCCTTGCTAATCTGATCATCTCACGGGACCGGTCAACTCCTACAATATGATACCCCCGTTCGTTGAGAATAAGGGCATGCCCGCCTGTACCACAACCCAGGTCCAGTATGGTCTTTACCCGGCATCCGTATTTATTAAATGCCGTCTCGATAAAATCGCACTCTTTCTCATAATCCTTATCATGATACAGATGATCATAAAATTCAGCATAGTGTTTATTAAATACACTCATAAAACCTGTGTAAAAGGGTGGCTTGATAAAAAACACTCCAAAAGGAAGTTTCCATGCAATACCTCTGAGGGGAGACTTCTCACTTCCTTGCAGGCAGGCAAAACTATTAATACGCCTTTTTTATTATGCGAAATCATGACTTATAAAGTCAAGTGGTCTGTGTAGCGCATGATCTAATCAACTTGATAACTCCATGTAGATTGCTGCACGATTTCTTATTGAGCTTCTCATATATACTCTTAATTTCTTTAAACTCTGCAAACAATGTACCAATTATCATGTTCACCTTAACTCCCTGAGCCTCTTTCGCGCCTCCGAATAAAAGGCGTCGCCCCCCTCACCTGGTGAGCCTGAATGGAGTATGGCGCTGTACTCTTCTATGGCAAGATCTTTTCTCCCCTTTCTTTCATAGACCCAGGCCAAATTAATTCTTGCCCTGTGATATGAGGGGTTTATCTGCAGGGACTTTTTGAAGTGTTCTATTGACCTCTCAACATCCCCGTTTGCCTCATAGATAAGACCCAGGTTATTGTGAGCCTTGAAGGACTCAGGATCAACAGCTATGGTTTTTTCAAACTCGTCTTTGGCAAGATCATATTTTTTTTGATGATAATAAAATATCCCTGATGCGAGATGCACCTCTGGATTGTTCGGCTCTGCAGAGGCCGCCATCCTGAGATGCTCTTCAGCATGCATATAGTCCCCCATGGCTGAATATACAGAGGCCAGATCCAGAAGGGTCTCTATTTCCGCCGGCATATATTTTATGACCTGCCTGAATTCAGCTATAGCCTTGTCCCACTCACCCTTTTCCTGATAGATTAAGCCGAGCCCCTGATGAAGCGCCGGATTACCACGGTCTTTCTTTATCATGAATTGGTAATTATTCTCCGCATTATCAAGATTCCCCTCTCTCTTAAATATCCTTATCAACTGCCGGGTAGCATTCATATCCGATGGCGAAAGTTTCAATACCTTGATCAGCTCCATCCTTGCATCCTCAAGAGAACCTTCATCAAAATATATCCTGGCCAGCCCCCTGTGGGAGGGCGTGTTATACGGCGACAACTGTATTGACCTGTTGAACATTTCTTTGGCCTTCTCCCGTTGACCCTTCATCGCATATATCTGTCCGAGGAGTTCATAGGCCGTAAAGTAATCTGGGTTGATTTCTATGGCAGTCTCCATCTCCTTTATCGCCTCTTCATACTGTCCCTCAGAGGCGTAATATTCTGCAAGCATGCCATGGGCAAAAAAAGATGACGGGGCCTTGTCTATAGAGTCTTTCCATAGTGTAAGACCGTTACGCCAGTCCATGTTTCGTTTTATAACCAGTGCAGAAGAAACCGCAATTATAATGAGTAATATCAGTGCTGCAACTGTATATTTTGTCCTTTCTTTAAGTTTCAGACGCCATACTCCTGATTCAATTAGGGTACCAGCTATGATTGCAAACCCTGAAGAGGCAAGATATCCCCGGCTTTCCTGATATGCGAGGCTCAGCGGGAGAATGGCAATCAATGAGAGTGATATAAAGAACCATAGGATAAAAAAAACCAGGACGCGGGACACTGGTCTTTTATCTCTCCACAGTAGAAAGGTAACCGCCAATATTACAAGCAGCAGTGCGAGGGAGGCAAGCACTGAGAGGTCGATCAATGAGGCCGGCTCGCTGACAACATGCAATGCATTGAGGTTTACAGGGAATAGCATGGAGTAAACGTATTTTACCAGGACTTTGACTCCGGTCAGCAATTGGATCCAGGCGTCTCTCGGGGCGCCAGAACCTGCAACCTCGCCAAAGAAGAGAAATCTTGGCATAATTCCACCAAGGAATGCAACTGCAACAAAAGGGAAATACATAAGATAATCAGAATACTTTTTCTCACGCAGAAAGAGTGTGTCAAACAGCCAGAGGACTACAGGCAGCGTAATAGCCACCTCCTTGGTTAACATGGCCAGAAGGAAGATGAATACCGAGGCAGTGTACAGCCCCCACTTTCTTAAGGGGCGCCCAGGACGGGTGGCTCCAGCTTCATTCATTTCCCGGAATCTCACCCAACACCAGAATGCAAGCAAATAAAAAAATGCGCACAGGACATTGGAACGCGCTGATAAATAATTGATCGCTTCGGAATTGTACGGCGTCGTTAGAAATATCAACCCTGATGCTGCTGAGGCAATCAAACCTCTCGAACCAGATAATCCTGATTCCCTGGTTTCATAATCTGAATGAACTATTATCATTCCGAATATTGTTTTCACGATAAGATATATCAGAAATGCCGATCCGATATGCATAAGAAGGGTCATGAGGCGATAGCCCGCGGGATTCAAACCGTCCAGATAATAGTTCAAGCTGTGGCTGACCAGAACCATAGGTCTGTAATGGGCCGCACCGGCGGTGCTGAAGGTTCGGTAGTCTTTAAAAAAAAGGGGTATATTAGAGGGTGTTTTCAGATAAGGATTTGCCGAAATATGATGAGTATCATCAAGGAAGAAACCATTGTTCAGTGAATTGAAATAAATGACAAACGCAACTGCAGCAAGGACAGAGAGGATTAAAAGCTTTTGAAACTTCATAGCAATTCATGCATTATACTAAAACTTCAGAATTCAGGCAATTGATCATGGATATCTACATTTTCTGACAAGACTTGCATAGTTTTTTTGACTGAAGTATGGTATCTTTACTCTGATATTTTTCTTATGAATATAGTCAACAATCGTCCCAGGGCTTATACCTTATTAATTCTATTCGGATTCATTATTATTTCATTCCTTGTTTATTACAACTCTTTTTCAAATCCCTTCCATTTTGACGACGAATACTCTGTAAGCGGGAATACATATATCATGGATATTTCAAACATAGGTGAAGTCTTCCTGAAACCCAAAATGCTTGTCAAGCATGGATGGAGGGCAGGGCACTACAGGCCCATTGTCTTCATTTCCTTCGCACTTAATTATTATTTTGACGGCTTGAACCCCCGCGGATATCACATTGTTAACCTGTTCTTTCATGTGGGATCAGCGTTTATGCTGTTTATAATCGTGAAATTGCTGTTTTACCCCCTCACCTCGCAAGTTCCCCTTGACTCACAATTATTATTTAAGGACACAGAGGAACTTCAGCGGGATACCGGACTCCTGCCAGCATTAGCTGCAGGACTCATATTTCTCTTAAACCCCTTCAATTCAGTGATGGTCAATTATATCACAACACGGTCAAGCATAATGTGCACCTTCTTTTACCTCTTGACATTATGGATCTGGATAAAGTTCAGAAGATATCAGGAGTTCAGGACGGCAGGGGGACATCCGGGAGCGGATCTTAAAACATACCTGCTTTATCTGGCCTCACTCCTTACATTCCTGACTGCAATGCTTACAAAAGAGATTGCGATTACGATACCCGTTATCTTATGGTTATATGATTTGTATTTTGTACCTGTCAGGGCTAAAGCGCAGTTGTTAAGAAGGCTATGGGCCTACATACCTTTTGTACTTTCTGTAATAATACCGTACCTTATAATCCGATTTTTTTACTTCGGGTCTGTATTAGACAAGTTTAAACGTGACATAATGACTCAGATATACACTCAGATGCCGGGTCTCCTGAAGTATATTAAACTGTTTATCTTTCCAACTGGACTCAGCATAGATCACGATTCCAGCGTCTACGACAGCTTTTTTGCCGCACCGGTCTTAGGGGCTTATGTCGTCCTGACTACTATCATTGCATTAGCTGTATACCTCTATTTGCTTAAACATACAGTCACTCGGGTCATTTCCTTCTTTATTATCTGGTTTTTTATAACACTCCTGCCTATAACAATCATTCCCCTGAACGCTATTTTCCAGGAAAACCGCGGATATATCGCAGTTATCGGTATTGCAGTTATTGGTGGCATTCTTATTGGGCATTATTTACGCCGGCTTATAGCAGTACGTTACGTTGTAATCATTTTGTGTCTGCTCACGATCACATACTCGGCAGCAACAATATATAGAAATAATGTCTGGAAGGATGATCTGACTCTGTGGAGTGACGCCCATGCAAAGGGTTCAAACAGCATCATTACAAATACTTACTTAAGTAAGGCATATATTTCACGCGGTGAATATGAAAAGGCAGAAGCCATACTGACTGGAATACGCGGGAAATACCCTAACGACTTCTTCATCCACTACAACCTGAGCTGGATATATTACAAAACCGGCAGGCTGAAGATGGCTCTTGATGAAGCCGGGGCTGCTTTGGAACTATTCCCGTCCAGTGATGCAGCGGTCTTCAGGATTGGGCTGATTCACTATGCGCTGGGCAACATTGAACTTTCTGTCAAATATTATAACGCGGCATTACTTCTGAATCCTGATTATCCGGAGGCCCACTTTAACTTAGGGATTATATTCAAAGGTCAGGGGCAGTTCGATCTTGCAAAGAAACATTTCGAACAGGTTATAAATAATGAAAAAACAGATCAGTATCTTGTCAGTGCAGCTGCTGAGCATCTTAATAGTACTGTATTCCGCAAAATAGAGTAGTCTGCTGTTAGAAATAGAATCTGAGATGTCCTTTAAAATCCCACCCATCAAGATCAATGAAAAAAGGAAATATGCGGCCTTTCTTAAAGTCTGAATATAAAACTTTATCACCTTTGTTGATAATATCTTCTTCCAGTGGATCTACAGTAAAATAATGGACATATTTCATGTCTCCGACCCGCCCTATAATGTAATCTATATCCAGTCCTAATGAAAATTTTCTTGTCAGGTAATATTCACCGCCTACGTTTAAATATGTTGCATAACCATTGCCGCTTATCCCTGTCTCTGTGACCTTGTAGAAGTCAAACCCCTCATCCGGCGCATAGACATGCATCCAGACATCCGTGGTGAGATATGCCCTGGTAATTGCAAGGATACCCATACCCACATATATCCTTGGATCCGGCTTTTTAAGTTTACTTATTTCTTCTCCGGATTTTCCCTCTTCTGCCTTGATATCCCTGCCTTCTGACTTTGTTTCAAATATCCAGTATCGCTTTCCACCTAACCAAAACTGATTCAGCAATAAAGAAAATCTAGTCTCTCTGGTGGCAGGAATAAAGAACCCCACAAAAAATTGTCTTTCATCCCTGCTGATGGAATCAAAGTTGGCGACACTGCCGCCAAAGACAATGGCAAATCTTGGATTAATGTCGGCTTGAAACTGTAAGCCAACCTTCGGTGCAGTGGGCTGCATCTCCGGCATAGCGGGACTGTTTCCCTGGTATATGACTGGATAAGAAACAGGTCTTGCTTCAGTATTTCGCGGACCAAGCTCAACATCTCTATTCTTTAAGACATAGTTAAGCTCGTCCAGCCTCGGGAGATAATAACCCTCAACAGCAGAGAGACTCCACTGTATGGCGGAATATGCAGGAACTGGAACAACACAGGCAAGAAACAACAGGCAGGAAACAAATAGCCGTACGGGGGGCACTGCCCGCCTTACAACTATATGTTTATAATCACCTGTCAGTCCTCGAATCATAACTGTTTTTACTAACGCAGGCCTAAAATCCCTACCTCCTCATTATGAATCCCGGCTTTACTGCCTTCACAACTGCCGGCAATACAATCAGTGTCGAAAGGGAGCTTGTTATCATAGCAAGCGGTACCAGGAAACCTTCCATATGCAGGTAGTAGCCAGTAAACAACAGGGTCAGGCCTCCTGCCGAGAGCGCCGCGGCCACGAATATAATAGCCTTTCCTGCTGTAAGGAGCGTAATTCTTATGGCCTCGTCAGAGATCTGCTTCTTCTTATGCTGACCATCAAGGTCGCTGCTGCCTTTTGCACCGCCATTACTGACTGAACCTGCGGTTTCTTCCCGAAGCCTGTACAGCAGGTAAATTGAATAGTCAGCCCCGAATCCGACTGCCATTGCAGATATTGCTGCAGTTCCTACTCCAAGCCCTATTCCGAATAGTCCCAGCACACCAAAGTTGGTAAGCACTGCTATGCCAAGGGGTAAGAGTACGAGTATGCCGCCTACGAACGACCTTAATACAATAGATGTAATAACAAATACAATACCTGCTATCTGAAGGATATTCCAGATCTTACCTGAAACCATTGTCTGATTAAGCGCCATCATGACCGGTATACTGCCGGCAACGCCAATCTTTATGCCCGGCGGGAATGATGAATTATTTACAATTGAAATCAGCTGTTCCCCAAGCAGAGTGCTGTCATCACGCAAAAATACCCAAATCACGCTCTTCCGGTAATCGTAATCCAGGAAGCGGTTCATTTCACCATCAGAACCTGAGAGTGAGAAGAGGAACAGATATTCAGAGATTGTTGCCTGCGATTCTGGTATAGATCGGAATGCGGGATCACCGCCATTCATGCTCTGGTTTGTCGCCTTAACATAGTCAACATAGGACTGGGTCTTCCCTACTTCAGGAATGGCCTCTATCTCCTTCTGGAGATTCTCTATTGCATGCAAAACCGCAGGGTCTTTTAATGCATCCCGCTCCTGACCTTCAAGGTAAATATAGAATGTTGCCGTGCCGCCAAAGTATTTGTTTAAAGCTGCATCATCTTTTCTAAATTGTGTAGACTCAAAGAAGAGGCTCTTAAGGCTGTTTATTACAGTAAGCCTGTTTATACCGTATAAAGAGACAGCTATTACTGCAATAAGTCCTATCCATACAAGTAAACTCCTGTTGTTGACAAGGCCGGTGATGGCAAGCAGAAACCTGTCGAGGAAACTGCCTTTCTCACTAATCCCTGCCCCCTTCACATTGCCGGCTTCTGCCTTCCTGGGTGGTCTCATTAGTGACCGTGCAGCCGGGATGAAGGTCATTTCAAGAACCAGGGCACTCAATATACCAAAGGCTGTAAAAAGACCGAAGGACTGGAATGTCTTAAGTTGGAATGTCAACAGCGATGCAAAGCTTGCAGCAGCTACAATACCTGCTGTTATCATGACTGGACCAATTTTTGTGAGTGAATCGATAACTGCCTGTTTGGAGGCATCTGCTCCCCAATGGCTTCCCCCTGCCTCTACCATATATGAAGAAGGAGAGAGGGAGGTAGATTTCCCGAGTTCCTCATAATATCGTTTCAAAATCTGCACAGAATGCCCTGCTGCAACAGCAAGGATCAAAATCGGCGTCATCATGTTCCATGGATCAAGCGGGATCTTGAAAACCCCCATTAGACCTACAGCCCATACAACACTGAGAAGCGCACATATTATAGGCAGTATCATACCCTGTATGCTCCTGAAGGCAAGATACAGGATAAACATTATTATGATTAATGCCACAGGATATATATAGCGGCTCATTCTCCATGAGTCAGCTTCAAGGAATGCAAGGGCAACAGGAAGGCCGCCCACGTAAATCTCGGTATTTTCATCCTTATATTTATTCACAATCTCAAGTACACTGTTATATATCTTTGAGTCGCTGACATACCACTGTTCCCAGTCAGCTTCTCCCTGACCGGCCTGCCAGCCACTCTCTCCGCCCGCCGGCCATTTGGCATCCCCCCCGGCAGCGGGCCACTTGCCTCCCTGATCCTCCGCAGTTGCTTTGTCCCTTACCTCATCAACCGGTGCAGTCCCGGCAGGCGTACTTTCTTCAGTCTCTTTGCTCACTTCAGTCTTGTTATCTGCTGCGGGGGTAGAGGGTTCTGTTTTTTGCTCTGGCTTCTGCCATTTTTTCCAGTCTTCCTGAGCCCATGCAGAAGGTATAATACTTAATGCAAGATTACCGTTCTTTTCACTCGAACATCCCCCTGCATTGTTAATCTGAACTTGTTTCAGAATCTCCTTCCCGGTAGACCCTGACCCAGGTTCAGTGCGACATGCAATCGCCTTATCTTCGACCTTACTCTGTTTATTAAGCCAGTCACTTTCCCCTCCCTTGAAATCCAGGATGATAGCGGCAACTGTCCCATCCTCGGAGATCAGGCTGTTAATAAACGCCGGGTTTGAATAAACACGTTCTTTTAACTTAGCCATGCCCTCCGGGGTATTTTCTATCCCTTCAAGGAGCCCGTTAATCTCAAGAGAATCTCCTTCTGCTTTTACTACCTTCACCTTCCGGTCTGCAATACTAACGACATTGTTTTCCAGAATACCTGGCAGAGTTTTTACCTCTTCATTTATATTCCTGATCTTTTCAATATCAGAAGGATTGAATATGTCTCCATCTTTGGATGCCAATCCTATAAGTACAACCCGGCTTCCGCCAAATTGTTTCTCTATCTCGTTATTTAACTTGACATACGGGTGGTCCTGCGGCAGCAGTGCCTTGGGGTCAAGCACCATATTAAGCCCGCTGATTTGAAAGGCGAAGAAGACTGTAGCAAGGACAGCCAATAAGATTGTAGTTACAGGAAACCGGACGATACGCTCTATATGTTTACGAAGCATGTTTTAACTCCTTTTAAAAACTGTATTTAATCTCCATATACGCCCTGTCATCATCATCAAAGTATCCGAAGAAGTTGAGCCTGCCGGGATCTGGTCCAGGGTCGCCGGAAAAGATATCAACCCCAAATAGAAATGTTACCTTATCCGTATATCTGTATTCAAGTTTCGGGCGGAACAGGTATTCATGTCTGTTTAACAGAGATATGGCAAGCATCTGCGGAATCAGCGTGCCATAACGCATCTCTTTCCTTGCAAAGATAGATGCGGCATCCTCGTGACTGTTCTGCTGAATATCCTTTTTGTGGTTCAGGATGATATCCTGTGAGAAGTTTACGGAGATATCAGTTCCATAGAGGACTGTCTTTATACCAACAACATGTTTGATGTAATCCCGCTGCGTCTCACCAAATGTTATATCTGAAGCAGTACAGGCTGTACAGGTTCCCCAGTATTTTCCATCCACATATGCAAATTCACCTTCAAGGACTATCTTGCCGAGGCTCTTTGCAACGCCTACACCGTATGATTGCAGACGCCTGTATACCGGGAAGAATGTTACCTCCGGCGATACACCAAGAGTTCCAAGTCCAAGCCCTGATACAGACCTGAAGGCCGCCGGGAAATCGTCCCACTGGTTGAAGTATGCAAAAGCAAACTCGTAACCGCTTACCATGCCTGATACCCTGAGACCACCCTCGCTATTTTTAAAATTCCTTGGCACCTTCCTGAGGTCCGGAAGGGTCTGGAACTGAGACCATTCTGACCTGAGCGGGGCAGGTTTATGCCCCTTAACATCAGGCACCCATAATCCCTCTATTGTAAGAGGTCCGATGTAATAATCACCCTTTACCATCCAGAGGGGGATATACCTGTCAGATATGTCCCGCAGTATATGCTCTGAAAAGTCAAGCGGGTTAACCTCATCGAGTATTCGCCATCCCTCTACGATACCCCATCGTATTATCTGCCTCCCAATCCTGAAATCCATGCTTTTCATATAGATATCAACATACAACTCCTTGAGGTCAATACCATAGTGATCTACGTCAATCTCTCTCAAATTTTTTATGTCTGGCTCAGGTTCTCCGGGTGCAGGCGGTTCGATAAAGGCAAATGCCTTCATTGGTGCTATTGTCCCCAAATCCTGGACATCATACGCCAGATCATAAAAAGCCCATACCCTGGCGCTTAATCTGACATCACTGTTCAATGAGTATGAAGGTTCAATCTGGAATATATTAAGTATTTTGGTAAAGGCGGCAGGGGTTACATATCTATATGCTATCTCACTCTTTAAATAACCCCTATACTCGATTTTATCCAGGATATCTTCATTTATCCTTGTAATTAATCCACGGGGTGGTTCGACAGCTGATATTGGTATCGCTGCAGTTCCTTCCTGAGGCGGCAGAGGCAGCTCCTCATCCAACTCCCCTTTTTCTGCAGGAGGTGGGCTGAGGGGTTCGGTTTCAGGTAAAATAATCTCCGTAGAATTTTCGGTTATCTCCTGCCCACTGCCTGGACGTGGATAAACGACAAAAAAAAGAAGAAAAAAAATACAGATAGAATACAGGGATATAGTCCTGTATCTGTCCCTTAATAAAGATCTGATGACTGACAAATGAGACAAAAAATTACGGCCCCTCTCCTCGTCTCAATAACCTTTCAGTGAAGAGGTCATCACGCAAACCGTTATTAATTTTAATATTGCTGATCTCAAATATGGTTGAGTGACCTGTCTGTAAATTCTTAACCGTTGCATCCTTCCAAATCCACAGGTTACCGCTCTTCTGCCACTGAATAGTCTGGGTCTTGAGTGCTTCCTTTTTCTGGTCAAAGTACTCAATTTTTACTGAGCGCCATTCATCTTTCAAAATCCAGAAGATCCTCTTGCTATACGCCGCTCCTGCCTCTTTAGGAATACTCTCTACGACATAGCATGTGTTTTGATCACAAGGTTTCTCCCCGACCAATATATGCTCATCCTCATCAAGTCTTCGCTGCCCCATATCTGCAAAAGTAAGGTCAGACCCCATAAATGCATCGTTTTGATCCCTGCTTGAAACAGTACTCACCTTTCTCAGTGAGGGGAGATACAGCCACAGACCATCAGTTTTACCTTCCTGTGCATAATCCCATATTAGAAAACCGGTACCCTTAACATCTGGAGGAAAATCGGTAAAAAATAACGTCTTACTGTAAAAACCATCTTTGCCCCTGTAGTTCTTCCAGTACCGGGACGTAACGATTTTTCTCTCCTGTCCCTGGGAAGATATCAAACGTAATGTAACGGTAGATTTCTGGTCATCACCCTGGGGGAGTTCATCTACCTTTTTCATGATGTCTAACCCGCTCAGGGCAGCTTGTGCAGCAGCGGGAAGCACCATAGCCATTGCTACGAGAAGTGAAATACCTGCAATTAACACCTTATTAATACCCATAAATAATTCTCCTTTCATTATAAATCTTGACTGCCGGATAGTATACGCTCAAAAATGCCGCAAGTACAAGGAAGTCTTGCGGAAATTTCAGCGTAAACTATCAAAAAAAACGGATAGATTAACATGCTCTCTATCCGTTCACAAAGTTGCCTAAACCCCTTCTTTCTATCTTCTGATTTCTTGCTTATTAAATCTAACTCACTGCTCTCTAACCAATTACTACGGTTTAACTGCTGTCAACACTGTAAATGGACTCCACTGTGCCAGCGGCTTTAATTCCACATTCCTGAAACCGGCCTCTTCAAGCCACCCTGCTATCTCCTTATCTGAATATGCGGCTCCGGCAGGGGTATGGATAAGTTGATTAACCCCGATAAGTGCTGATAGCTCAGGGCCTGTCTTATCTGCATTCAGCATCTGCTCCTGCACTAAAAGGATGCCTCCGCTCACCATAGAATCAAATGCCTTCTTAAATGACCTCTTATTTACTTCCGGTGACTCCTGATTCATCATTGATGAGAAAAGAACCACATCATGACCAGACCCAAAACCATCTTTCAGATAATCCCCTTCGCTAGTAGTCACCTTATCTTCAGCGTTAAACATCTTAATGACTTCTTTAGTAATCCTTAATGTCTGAGGAAGGTCAAATACAATCCCTTTAAGTCCCGGTGTCTTATTGCAGAGAAATATAGTGAATGTACCCGGCCCGCCAGCTATATCGCAGAGTTGTTTTCTGCCGCGCAGATCAATGGTATCAGCAAGCAGATATGCCTGGCCTACGGCCCTGTGATGCATACCCATTATATAGTTTCTGGTTGCCCCCTCACTTATATCATGAGGCTTATGAACTGAGGGCTTACCTGTAACAACTGATTCAGGGAGGCCAAGCCAGGCGGTATACCAATCGTCAAACATGGATACTATGCCCCCCTGGTATCTCTCACGCCCCTTGACTAAGAATGCATTTGATATTTCAGAGTTGGCGTACTTGTCTCCTTTCTTGTCTAGAAGACCAAGTGAAGTACAGGCAATGAGCAATATTTCCAGACCCCGTTTATCAGCATTACAATCCCTGGCAAGCTCCCCTGCATCGGCCTCACGACCATCGAGCTTGGTAAATATTTCAATGCGGTTTGCAGCGTGCAACACCCTGGAACTCCAGTAGGCAGAGGCAATCTTCATCACTGCCATGAAATCCGGACCGCTACTGTCCCAGGAACCTGCTTTCTTGGTTTCCTCGCCCATCACACCTCCTTATGCTTCTGTATTGAAAAGTTGATCGAATCATGCCATAGCTGCGGGGGAGGCATCCACCACAGCATGCTGGTTTATCCACAAAATGAGCCGGCCATAATAATAGTCAGCTTCAAATATTTTACTAACTGATATTCAGAGTTGACAACCTTCTGCAACCTGACTTAATGCTTATGCGCATGTTCCTTACCATGTGGATGCTCGTGTCCATGTTCATGCTCATGCCCATTATTACCCTCATCATCACCTTCGAATTTACTCCTCTGGACCATGTCGACCTCATTAATAAGCTGAATGAGAAGTGCTGCATGTCCTTTTTGGTCTTCAATAATATGTCCGAGAGTATGCACTACATCACTGGCGGCAGAAAAGTCCGATCCAGACATGACTGCCCTCTGGTATTCCAGTTTGCTTACTAATTTAAACAGCTCTCCAAGGTCATCCCTTAAATCAGCTGCTGCTTTCTCTGCACTGGTGAGCGTCCCGTGCGCTGCGTGACTGTGTCCTCCTGCTGTACTACACATTGTTGTTTCTCCTTTCTAAATTAAGTAGTATATACGTTACTACTACTCATGATGTTATCTGTTTACCTGATAATCTATTTCAACCTGAAACCTATAGTTTATTCCCGCCCGGCAAATAACCCAAGTAAATAATATTCACAGCGCTGCTGCCGAAATCGACCCTCGTGGCAGAACCCGGATGTATCTGCAACTGCCTGTAATTAATCAACGGAATCTTCAGTGCCTGTGTCACCGCAACCCTTATCGGACCTGTATGAGATACTATTACTACCTTTTTCCCCTTATATTCCTGCAGAGCCCATTGTAACACACTGTCCACCCTTTTTTGCAAGTCGAATATTGATTCGCCGCCCTCGGGGGTATAACTGGCCTGATCTGCCCGCCACCTGCTGAGCCCATCAGGATACTTCTCTTCTATTTCTTTGAAGGTTAGTCCGTCCCATACCCCAAAACACCGCTCCTTCAGTTCATCAAATGTCTTTAACTCAATTCCAAGGGATGTAACAATAGGGGCTGCTGTTTCTCTTGTCCTAGTTGAAGGACTTACCAGTACAGCAGCGACATCATTTCCCTTAACCCATTCGCCGAGATTCTTAGCCTGGGAACGTCCGCCTTCATTGAGTTCCGGTCCATTATCTCCTTTATAAATTCTGTCTTCAGGATAATCTGTGCTGCCATGTCTCACAAATATTATGCTTGTCGATGGTTCCTTATAACGCATTATAGTAGCTATTACCTCCCGCGCATGATCTGCACATTACCTTACCATCAACGACGATCTCTTTATGGTCGTTTACGATTTCTCCGCAATTTTCACACTTGACCTTGAATTTGTCCTTGCTGAATTTATAATTATCCACCTTTACATTTGAGATTATAAAAAGCTCTTTTTCGGGCATAATCTTGTATGCATCTACTTCCCGGGCAGTCTTACCATGCTTGTCATCAGGGTATTCACCTGACACATAATTGTCTACCAGTTCTCTTGCTGAGTCCGGACAGATAACCCTCACTGCCTTGCCGCTCTTAGTGTTTACAAATGTTGCTGCAACCTTACCCCAGTCAAGAAATTTCAGGCTCCTTCTGCTGATCCTTGCCCCGCTGACAACAGATATAGCATCAATAGGACACCGGTCAGTCTCAACAAATACCAGAAACTCTTTCTGCTGAGAACCCTCCGGGTCTGTAATGCCAACCTCTCTCAACCCGGCAATAGCCATCCTGGTGCCTATAACCGTACCCGGGCATAAATGGCCGTGGAATGCCGCAGTCTTCTTAAGCATATTGTCTAATGACGACTCTTTTTTTTCTTTAACCTTAGTTAGCGTGAAGCCCATGTATCCAACTCCTTTTCTTCTATTTCAGCAGCTTCTTAAGACAACCATAAAGTCCGTCGCCTCCTGCTGCCCGCAGCCGTTGTTAACGCTTAAAAATGTCCAGTTGCAGGGACGTGTTAACAACCTATGGCCATTGGGAACGCCACGTTGCCTCATTATCCGTAGTACAACCAGTCACGCAATTAGAACTCGATGAGTATGAATTTCCTGTACTCGTATATGTCCCCGTCACTGTATATCTGTAAAATACACCCGGATTGTTGGGATCCATTTCAGTAACTTCCTTTGCATATATGCCCGTAGCATTACCTACCATACTTCCTTCACCAGACTGCGTGGAATCTACTGTTACATAGGGTGTGTAGAATTTAAGATAGTACGGTTCCAGAGGGTCTGTCTTTTTATCAACTACTACTTCAAACCCAAATTCATTGTGCTGATTAGTTAGACTGCCAGAAGGTGTTGACGTAACTCCTGATGTTGCAGTAGTACCAGGGGCCACGGGTGCATTATAATACCTCACAGTAAAGTGTGGTTCTGATACTATAGTCGTTGATGTCTGTCCGAGCGCTGCTCCACTGCCGCCAGCCACAACTCCGCTTCCCTTCTGAGTATTAATGGCAGAATTAGCAATCCACGGCGTGGATGTATCACCCCAGGAACACTCACCCTGATCTATCCAGCCATTTCCATTTTGATCAGTGCAAGTAATATTGGCAGGGTCAAAACCATTAGTACATGGAACATTATTGACAGGATCACGTCCGTTTGCACAATATGTCCCCTTTGTAGATGAAGTCAGCAGATTATCTCCTTCTGCGCCGGCAGCACCAGACATAACTAATAATATGAATAGCATTAATACTATTACCGCCAGATTTTGTTTACAAAGTATTTTCAAACTGCTACACCCCTGTAACTCCAGACCATGATGTTTCATCAGGAAATACCTAACTTGTTGTTCATAGGTTATAGCTTCTTCTCACTCATTACTTTATGTTATGGATGTTCGTCAACCCATATTTCTCCATCCGGAGTTGTTTCTTTCTTCCAGATAGGCGTAATGCGTTTCAGTTCATCAATACACCACTTGCAAGCCTTGAAGGCATCTGCCCTGTGGGCTGCGCCAACTACAATCAAAACTATGTTTTCACCAATGCTAATCTCACTTATCCTGTGGACAATGTTCACTTCAATTATGTCAAAGTCCTTGAGGGCCTTCTCCCTTATCTCATTCAATTTGTTTTCTGCCATACCAGGATAGTGCTCAAAGTCAAGTTTGCTGATCGATCGTCCCCGGGAGGTGCCTCTTCCTGTGCCAAGGAAAACAACAATACCTCCAACATCACCGGATACAGCCTTAACCCTGTTGATCTCTTCATCTATTGAAAAATCTTCTTTTTGTATCCTTACCATAGGGGATCCAGCAGCCCCTCCTGCAAATGGCGGAAGAATGGCAACCTCATCACCATCTTTTACCAGCATATCGTCATTTCCTATCTCCTGATTAACCGAGATAAGCACCCTCTTGGTACGAAGCATCTCTCCTACCTTCGGAAATTCTTTCTCAATCATACCAACAAAGTCCTTCAGCTTAATCGAACTCCCAACCTCAAGCTGAGCCTCTTCTTTACCTGCCAAATTCTTGATGATTGCAAAAAATCTGACTTTAACCATTTGCATGCCTCCCTATATTTGATTCCTGACTTATTTCTGCTAACCAGCTGTCTGACTGATTCCTACTCACTCTGATTCACAAACATCTCTGTCGCCCATGAAATGGCCGTAACTGCAAACAAAGACAAAAACAGGAAACCGACTAAAACCGTATTAAGTGAAGCGCCGCCGCTGTAAAAAACACGCGTCGTCTCCACAGCATAATCGATCGGATTTATTTTTGTAATAATCCTTATCCATTCCGGCATGAAACTCTTTGGCACCATGGCAGACGATAAAAACATCAATGGAAGTGTCATCATGTTTCCGAGCATAACAAGCGGTTCCTCCCTCTTTAACCACATCGCAAGTCCGTTAGAAATACCCGAAAATCCAAGTGACAGGAGAAACACTATCACAAGGCTTAAAAATGCCCCCTTAATCCCTGATACAGTCGCTCCAAAAATAATGGCAATGATCATTATTATAAGGCATTGTATAATTACTGTGACAGCCGTGTGTATGACCCTGCTCATCACAATAGCAACTCTTGATACAGGTGTAACCATCATCTTTTCCACAGTCCCGAAATTGATTTCACGGAGAAGACTGACACCTGACCATGATGTTCCGAAAAGTACTGTCATTATAATTGCACCAGGCAGGAAGAAGTCCATATAGCGTCCCTGAGGGAATCCAGGAAGTGATGCCATATTCTTAAATAACTGTCCGAATATCAGAAGCCATATAAGTGGTTGAATAATAGTAAAGAGTGCCCACATAGGCATACGAAGGGTTATCCTTAAATACTTATTGAATAAATACCACGTATCTCCAATTAGCTGAACCATGACTAGCCCTCTTTTTTACCCTGCTTACTCCACCACTCTGCTGCTTCCGGTGTGCCCTGCCATTTCTTCCAGGGGGCATCGCTATTGTCTTCCTCTTTATTTTCTTTATCCTTTATATCTTCATTGTCCTTATCTGCCTTAACTTCCTGCTTATCATCCTGTTCCATTTTCCATTCTCCCTTCTTCAGATCCTTTTTTGTGGACGATACCTCGCCTGTCCCTGCAAGTTCTGATTCTACAGGCGTTTCATTCTCCTTGCCTTTATTCTGACTCCACCATTCATTCATCTCTTCAGGTGACCATTTTCCCCACTCCCCGTTTTCAGTTTCAGCCTCTTTATTACTGCCGACTTCTTCCGAGCCGACTATAAAGATCGAGTCTGCTTCCTGATTCGCCGCCGTTTCATTTGCCTTATTATTGTTCTGACTCCACCATTCATTCATCTCTTCAGGTGACCATTTTCCATAATCCCCATTTCCACTCTCAGCCGTTTTATCGCTGTTAGCGCCGCCTCCAGCCCACTCCTGCTGACTTCCTTCCTGACTGTCCTGGTCAGATCCTTCTCCACCCTTCCAGTTCTTTCCCCATCCGGCTTTCTGCCACTTTGCCCACCAGGGCTCACCGCCTTCTGCAGAATCACCCTCTTTGAAACTGGCTCCGCTGTATTTCAGATAAACATCATCAAGACTGGGTCTTGATATCGACAGGGATGACACATCTATTCCATTCTGATTAAGCAGCTTTATCATCCATTGTATAGCCTCGCTGCCGTTGTTTACATATACCCTGACATGTTCATTTTCGAGCAGGATTTCCTTAACCCTGCTGTCACCCTTCAATATTGAAATGGCCTTGTCCTTGGCACTCCCCTTTAACTCCAGATTTACAGAATCCCCCATTATGCTGTCTTTCAATTTGTCCGGAGTATCAATAATCTTTATGCTCCCTTTATGAAGTATACCGATCCTGTTGGATAACTTATCTGCCTCATCCAGATAATGGGTCGTCAGGAATATTGTAACCTTAAAATCGCGGTTCAAAATGCGTATGTAATTCCATAATTGTGATCTGCTGTGAGGATCGAGTCCAAGGGTCGGCTCATCAAGGAATATAAGCGACGGATTATGGATGAGGGCGGTTGCTATATCAAGTTTTCTCCTCATACCGCCTGAATATGTAGAGACGAGCTGGTCTGAACAATCTTTAATGTTGAATAACTCCAGCAGTTCATCTACTCGTCTGTTTATAGACTTTCCATCCATCCTGTACATCCTGCCCTGGAGCACGAGGTTTTCCCTGCCAGTCAAGAAGTAGTCTATTCCTGTCTCCTGCGCCACATATCCGATAGATGCCCTTACCTTTTCAGGTTCAGTCAGTACATTATATCCGCCGACCCATGCCTGACCATCTGTAGGACGTGAAAGGGTCGTAAGTATCTTTATTGTAGTGCTTTTTCCGGCGCCATTTGGTCCTAGAAAACCGAAGATTTCTCCATCTTCAACATTTATACTGAGATTATCAACCGCCTTTGTACCTGATGAAAAAGTTTTAGTGAGGTTCTCTGTCTTTATCATGAATTGCGCCTGATTTTTTGTAAAAACTCATTGCTTCTTAGACTCATTGTTTTCAATTCACTGTTCATTGCTTCTTACTATCCCTGATATAGGTACCTGATTTACCACCTGTCTTTTTTTCCAGACATATCTCACTGAGAATCATACCCTTATCTATTGCCTTGCACATATCATAGATGGTAAGGGCAGCAACTGAGGCCGCTGTCAGCGCCTCCATTTCAACTCCAGTCTGACCTCCTACCTTAACTGTAGCAGTAATGCCCACAGAGCAGAGACCGTTCTCATCGGGTACAGGATACTCAGCAAAAGATATATCCACACCAGTCAGTAACAACGGATGGCACATCGGGATAATATCGGATGTTTTCTTGGCTCCCATTATACCTGCCACTTGTGCAACAGCAAGGACATCGCCCTTAGCGATCTTCCCATCCTGTATCCTTTTTAAAGTCTCAGGAAGCATATAAACCTTGCCGGTTGCTATGGCAGTCCTCGAAGTCACTAACTTTTCGCTAACATCTACCATCTTTGCCCTGCCCTCTACATTGAAATGTGTAAGCTCTGACACTTTCATACCTCCTTTAAAAAGTGAATATCCTTATATTTCAAATTACAAAATTCATACCAGTATATCAAAATTTCCCAAAAAAATGCCACAAAAAAAATGGCAGGTGATATCATCTACACCTGCCATTCCAAATTTACATAAACTTCAAGGCATGAAACTTAAAATAATATATGTTATCCACCTATCTGGGTCATTGAATGCAGGAATTTCTGAGATTCAGCATTCATGTCTATGTTATGAGCCTCAGGTTTGGTTTCCATAACCGAGCACAGCAGTCTCTCTATCTCGGCATCATCACAACCATTTCTTATAGGTTCTCTGAAATCAAGATATGATTCTGAAAAGAGACAATGTTTTATCTTACCATCTGCACCAAGGCGGATTCTGTTGCAGGTGTCACAGAAATGCTCACTTATGGCACTAATAAAGCCAACCTGTCCCGGGGCGCCATGCAGCCTGTAATTCTTTGCAGGACCTGACTTTTCTTTTTCTGTTACCGGCTCAAGTTTTCCAAGTGCAGACTCTATTTTTTCCATCATCTCGCCCTTTGATATGAAATTCTTCTTCCATCCTTCCCAGTCATCAACTGGCATGAATTCTATAAATCTTACCTGGAACGGTTTAGTCAACGTTAATTTCGCAAAATCAACCAGCTCATTATCATTACATCCCTTGGAAGGGACAACATTAATCTTTATAGGATCAAAACCAACACGTTCGGCCTCAAGAATACCTTCCCATACCCTGTCAAAGCAGTCACCCTTTGTAATTTCCATAAACTTCTTTGGATCAAAAGTGTCCAGACTTATGTTAAGCCTTCTCAGTCCTGCCTTTTTCAGAGACTGGGCATACTGCTTAAGGAGAACACCATTAGTCGTCATCGCTATATCCTTGATGCCATCAACTTTATTTACAGCCGCTATGAATTCTACCACACCTCTGCGTACCAATGGCTCACCGCCAGTTATACGCACTTTTGTAAGACCCATTTTTGCGGCAACTTTTATAATTTTTAGCATTTCATCGAAGGAAAGAAGATCTTTAGAAGGCATACTGCTTATTGTACCGCAGGACGGGACACAGTAGACACATCGGAGATTACATCGATCAGTTACTGAAATCCTGATATAGGTTATCTTACGATTAAAAGCGTCAATCAGCTGGGCCATGGGAACCTCCTTGATTCCGTTTAAATGGTAGATATAAAGATATTACGCTATTATTGCAATTCTTATACCATTAATCAACAAACCACATAATGTTTGATAATCAAGATATATACCACTCAATATATATGTTATTTTAATATTTGAAATACCAGATTACAAGGTGTTTTAGTTTTTAGAATAACTGATCCGTACAATTATTATTTGTATTTGTGTAATGATTATACAGCTTAAACATGCCTGCGTTCCTCAAAAGTCATAACTGCTCAATTTAAAACAAGTTTTTCTGTATATCTTTTATACAGCATACATTAAAAGTATTTCGCTATTCTTGTTATGCAAAAATAGTCTGATAACTTACGATAAATTCTTTGCAGGCGATCAATGGACAAGGATGTCGGATGTTCCAGTACCACTGGTCACCCGTTAACAGTCACTGTTTTTTTATGATACGTTGATGAAAATTCAGTATTGTGATAATCTGCCATATCAGGTAAATAATACTGCAAGCAATGTAAACAATAATTAAGGAGAAAGAGATGAAGGTTACCCGATGTATTGTATTATCTGTATTGATAATCTTCGCTACTATTTTGCTCGTACCATCTCATTCTAAAGCAGAGGCTAATCAAATGAGGACTATTTTCATTAACACCTTCTATGGCATGGCAGCCGGCGCATTGATAGCCTCAGCTGTATCACTGTTACAGGAGGACCCAAACTGGGGCAGTAATGTAAGTACAGGGGCTGCTATCGGAGGTATAACCGGGGCTGTTTTCGGCATCGTTTCAGAAGTCAGATATCTTGCAGCGGTTGATGAAGGAAGGCTGCATGTCAGTTTACCGACTGTCAGCGTAATAACCGACAATAAGGCCGGAGGTCAACCACTGTACACGGCTGGAATCTTCAAGTATCAGTTTTAGCTATACTCCTCAAGACATGTTTATATGATTCCTTTACGCGATGATAATCCTACCGTAATATTCCCTATTGCAACTATAAGTATTATTGTATTAAATATAGCCATTTTCTTGTATGAAATATCTTTAGGGCCACAATTTTCTGCTTTCTTAAACACTTACGGCGCAAAACCTTTATATATATTGAATATGACATCACCTCAAGGACACCCATCTCCATATTTTACTATTTTTTCATCCATGTTTCTTCACGGAGGTCTCTTACATGTAGCTGGCAACATGCTCTATCTCTGGATATTCGGAAATAATATTGAAGAAGCAATGGGGCATCTTAATTTTATTGTCTTTTATATCATCAGCGGTATAATTGCAGTTTATATTTTCGCATTTATGAACCCCGGTTCAACTATCCCTATGGTTGGTGCCAGCGGCGCTGTCTCAGGTGTCCTCGGTGCCTATCTTGTATTATTTCCGAGGGCAAAAGTACTCACTCTGATACCATTAGGGTTTTATATGCAGGTAGTAAGGATTCCCGCAGTATTTGTATTAGGGTTATGGATTGCTGTGCAGATTTTAAATGGTATGTTTAGCGGTGGTGGCGGGATAGCATGGTTTGCACACATCGGCGGATTCCTCGCAGGCATCCTGCTTGTAGGATTATTTAAAAAAAGGGGGCGGCAGGATACCGCATAGTCGAAACCTCGGTTCTATTGACATTAACCCTGTATATATTATAATATCCTGAAAAATCAGATGAAAAATTACTTTGTACCGGTAAATTTATTAATCCTGGCCTCAGCTGTATTCTTTATTACTCAGATAGTTACATTCAGGATAGCCAGAGAGATTGAACCGCCATTTTCCAGGGGGTACACCAAAGGCACTCTTGTATCCGGGATAAAGGAAACTAAATCATTGGATCTTTATAAGACCATTCTCAGCAGGAACATATTTAATTCAAAATCATTAGCGTCATTGCTGGCACCTCCTGTGCGTTCTGATAATATGAAAGAACCGAAACAGCTGGTCCCGATACGTCTCATTGGTACTGTTGCCGGTGATGCAAGGTTTGCAATTGCTATTATTGAAGATCCGTTTCAGAAGTTACACAAGATTTTCAGAACAAATGACACCATTGCCCCTGGGGTAAAACTTTTAGAAATCAGCAGAAACAGGATAACAATCGAAAGAGACGGAAAAAGAGAAGATATTGATCTGGCATCACAGGATACACTGACGCAGCAGCGTTCCGGACCATCACCGCCCCGTCCATCAGCTCCTCCATTATTTGAAGAATCAGCTCAACAGAGCACAATGGTTATAGACAGAGAGACAGTAGCAGCAGCTACTGACGACATGAACAAGCTGCTGACTCAGGCGCGCCTCGTCCCTAACTTCACCGCCGGAGAAGCTGACGGATTCAGGATATTCTCAATAGTTCCCAACAGTATATTTGATAAAGTCGGCCTGAGGAATGGTGATATTTTATTCGGCATTAACGGAACTGAAATAAAAGATCCTGAAAAGGCATTTCAGGTATATCAGATGTTAAAAGACAATGACCGCTTTGTGATAGACCTCGTGCGAGCAGGACAGAAGATGACATTAAACTACGAGATCAGGTAAAAATGACACGGAGGTGTAATCTGAAAATAAGTAAATTTAAGCATTTGATGTTCTTTCTTCTCCCTTTGTTATTGCTAAACATATCCAATTCGCTGCATGCACAGATGACTCCTCCTTCCCCCCCTGTCTTTCTTGAAGGACAGACAACAGGGGCGGAAGGAACGATACTCCCTGGATCAGAAGGGACCTCACCTGCACCCGCCCGTACTGCACCGCGTGAAATACCATCGCGAACCTTACCTGCTGCCGCAGGTCCGGAGTCACAAACACCACCCGGAACTCGAAGTCCGGCAAACCTCAGGCCTCCGGTAGTAATAAAAGGAAGGGACATGGGGGCATCCAGGGCGTTAGATGCTGAAAAAGCAGGTACAGATGAGCCTCAGACGCCGTCAGCACCTCCGCAAATACCCGCAGGCAGACAGGCTGCTGCAAAGAGCGGAGAGAGGATGGTAACTCTTGACTTTAACAACGTTGACCTTCAGACCTTCGTAAAATTTATCAGTGAACTAACAGGTAAAAACTTTGTTCTGGATGAGAAGGTGCAGGGAAAGGTTACCGTAATTTCACCAACAAAAATATCAGTGGATGATGCATATCAGGTGTTTCTAACCGTTCTTGAGCTGAAAGGATTTACAGCAGTAGGTGAAAACAGGGTCATAAAGATATTCCCTTCGAGAGAGGCCAAGCAGAGTGGTGTCAGCATAGTTACAGATGAAAAACCTCTTCCCGAGTATGAAAACTATGAGACCAGGGTATTAAGATTGAATTATATCAGTGCATCCGAGATATCACGTTTAATAGCTCCGCTTATATCAAAGGATGGTTCAAGTATTCCTTATCCGCAGACCAACACCCTAATCCTTACCGATATCAAGAGCAACATGAATAAGCTGTTAAATCTGATAGCGGAATTAGACAGGGAACCGCAAAAGGGTAAAGGCGGCATATATGTGCATTATTTACAGAATGCCGGCGCAGAAGAGATGGCAAAGGTGCTCGCTAATCTGACCAGCAAGGCAGCGGCAAGACCGGCTGCGGGACAGGCTCCACAGGACGCTGCAGTACACTTTGAAGGCGGCATTTCCATAACCGCTGACAAGGCGACCAATTCCCTGATTATAATGGCCTCACCAGAGGATTATGAACGGCTTAAGTCCATCATAGAACGCCTTGATACAAGACGCAAACAGGTATATGTGGAGGCGGCTATTGTTGAGATGGGCATTGATAAGACCCGTGAATTGGGATTTGAATGGAGAAGCACTCAGGATCCATTATCGGGTAAAGATTTCGTTTACGGAGGCTCGGTACTTGCACCTCCCGGATCCGGACTCACCACCTTTCAGTCTAATCCTTTAAGTGTGTCCGGACTTGTGGTAGCAGGCATAGAAGGACTAAGTGCCATTCCAGGCACTGACATAAAAATACCCAATGTAGCCGCACTTCTGAGGCTTTTTCAAGCTGATTCTGACATAAATGTACTCTCAACACCCAATATTCTAACGCTCGATAATCAGGAGGCCAGGATCATTGTTGGCCAGAATGTCCCGTTCATAACGGGAACCAGCCAGACTACCGGAGGTAATGTCCAGGCAAACATCGAAAGGAAGGATGTAGGTATCCAGTTGAAGATAACTCCGCATACAACAGAGAGTGATCTTGTCAGACTCGACATTTATCAGGAAATATCAAGCCTTGCCGGAAGTGTGCCTGTCGGCACCGACCAGGAGGTGCCGATAACCAGTAAGAGGTCCGCAGAGACATCTGTTGTAGTACGGGATAGGGAAACTATAGTTATCGCAGGCCTTATAAAAGATGATATCAATATAACTCAGAGAAAAATACCATTCCTTGGTGACATACCAATCCTTGGTTATCTGTTTAAGTATGAGAGCAGGAAAAAGGTAAAGACAAACCTGATGCTCTTCATCACCCCTCATATAATAAGGGATAACGAGACACTGGAGGAGATCAGCAGGGATAAGAGGAGAGACGCCGAGGCATTCAGGAAGAAACATAAATTTCAAATTAAGGATAATTTCATCTTAAATCCGCCCGGATAGTATTATGACAAGAAAGAGGGAACTATTAGGAGACATCTTGCGGAATATATCCTCTCTTGGTGATGGCGAAATAGAGGAATGCCTTGATATTCAGCGGGAAAAAGGGGGCCGTATTGGTGAAATACTCGTTCGTACAAAACATATCCGGGAAACAGACCTTCTCAGGGCATTAAGCATACAACTCCATATCCCGTACGTTCAGAACCTGACAGAAGAAGAGATTGACAAGGAACTGGTATCATCTATACCAATATCATTCTTGAAACGGCACATCCTTATCCCTTTTCATAAGGACAATGGCAAAGTAAAAGTTGCCATTTCTGATCCATTGAATATTACTCCGATAGACGACATAAGGACATACCTGGAATCTGATATTGAATTGTTGCTGACAGAGTCTATCACTATCCTTAATGCCATCAATATGGCGTATGAGACCCATAAAGAGGCTGCAGAACAGGTCATTGAAGACATGGGTGACGGGCTGACGGTAGGATTTGACGAGCCCATTGATCTCATTGATGCAGTTGATGAAGCCCCGATTATCAAGCTTATTAATTCACTTCTTTTCAGGTCTGTAAAAGACAGGGCAAGTGACATACACTTTGAACCATTTGAACGTGATATAGCTGTCAGGTTCAGGATTGACGGCGTCCTGCACAATATCCTTACCCTTCCCAAGAGATTCCAGCCCAGTGTGGCTTCAAGGATAAAGATTATGGCCTCACTGAATATTGCGGAAAAGCGCCTTCCACAGGACGGAAGGATAGGACTGAAGATTGCTGGTAAAGATATTGATGTCCGTGTCTCTGTTATCCCAACCTCTTTCGGGGAGCGGATTGTCATGAGGCTTCTCGATAAGTCAGGATATCTCCTCAGGTTGAAGGATATCGGCCTGTCGGAGGATATACTGCATAAGTTTGAAAAACTGATTCACCTGTCTCACGGCATAATACTCGTCACAGGACCTACAGGAAGCGGTAAGACTACCACCCTTTACGCCGCCCTTATGGATATTAATTCACCCGATAAGAATATCATAACTATTGAAGATCCTGTGGAATATCAGATAAAGGGAATAGGTCAAATGCAGGTTAATCCCAAGATTGATCTCACGTTTGCAAAAGGACTTAGGTCCATACTGCGTCAGGACCCCGATGTTATAATGGTAGGTGAAATAAGGGATCTGGAGACATCAGAGATAGCGATTCAGGCGTCACTGACCGGACACCTTGTTTTCAGCACACTCCACACAAATGATTCTGCCGGGGCAATTACAAGGCTTATTGATATGGGCATAGAGCCGTTCCTCGTATCATCATCAGTGGTTGCCATAGCGGCTCAAAGACTTATACGGCTGCTCTGCACATCCTGCAAAACTGAATATACACCCTCCACACCTGAACTTGCAGAACTCGGGATAGAATTGTCTCAGATCTCCGGCCGGCATATTTATTCGGCCGTTGGCTGCGACAAATGCATGCATACCGGTTACAGAGGCCGCACCGGTATCTACGAAATCCTTCTTGTAAATGATGAGATCAGGGGATTAATCCAGCAGAACGTCCATTCACAGATTATCAAGAATAAGGCAATAGCAGGAGGTATGATCACCCTCAGGAAGTTTGGCGCTACAAAAGTACTGTCCGGTTTGACCAGCATAGAAGAGGTGTCAAGGGTAACTCAGGAGGACATCGTTGAATAATAGTATCCGTTCTTTTTTGATTTTTTATTTTTAATTATTATGCCTGTATTCGAATATAAAGGACTCACGACTGACGGTAAGGATACACATGGCTTTATAGATGCAGAAAACAGCCAGGGGGCTAAGCAAAAGCTCAGGAAATCAGGTGTCTTTCCTACAGAGGTATCTGAGGAGTCAGCAAAAAAGGCAGAAGAAGGAACTTCATCTTCGCGCAGTATACTCAAGAGGGTAAAGAAACAGGAGATTACTGTATTCACCCGCCAGCTTGCGACACTCCTAACTGCAGGCCTTCCGCTAATGGAGGGTTTGTCTGCAACAATTGATCACGTTGATGCCCCTTTACTGAAGAGAACTATCACTAAAATACGGGAAGATGTCCGGGAGGGTAAATCACTTGCAGATGCAATGAAAACCCATCCTAAGGTCTTTTCAGATTTATACACAAATATGATACAGGCAGGTGAGGCCAGCGGAGCGCTTGATGTTGTCCTGGCCCGACTGGCAGACTTTCAGGAAAGCCAGATGCGGCTGAGAAACAAAATATGGGCAACAATGACCTACCCTATCATGATGTTATTCATAGGAACTGGTGTGCTTGGATTCCTGTTCAGCTATGTCATACCACAGGTTACAAAGGTATTTGAGGATATCGGACAGGCCTTGCCTCTTCCTACACTCATACTGATCTCAATCAGCAATTTCTTCAGTTCTTACTGGTGGATCCTCGGTGGGGGAATTTTCATAGTAATATTCTCTCTGATAAAATTTGTAGCAACACCTAATGGAAGAGGCGTATATGACAGGGTAATCTTGAGGGCCCCGCTCTTTGGAAAATTAGTACGGACCATTGCCATATCAAGGTTTTCAAGGACATTGAGCACACTTCTTGCCAGCGGCATCCCACTTATAAACTCAATGGATATCGTTAAGGCTGTAGTAAACAATACTGTTTTGTCAAAGATTATAGAGGATGCAAAAGACCGTGTCAGGGAAGGAGAACCGTTGTCGGAACCGCTCAAAAAGAGCGGGGTATTCCCGTCCATGGTAATACAGATGATAACAGCAGGTGAAAAAAGCGGGGAGCTCGAGGGAATGCTTGCTAAGGTGTCCGAGACGTATGATAACGAAGTAGACACAACTGTATCAGGACTCACAGCTCTTCTGGAACCAATAATGGTGCTGTTTATGGGGGTTGTTGTGCTATTTGTAGTGCTGTCGATTTTGTTGCCTATTTTTGAAATGAGTCAGGTAGTCCGGTAAGTATATAAAAAAATGCGGAGGTAAGTTATGAAGCGATTCATTAAGGATAAAAAGGGTTTTACACTTATTGAGATCATGGTTGTGCTTATCATCATTGGTCTTCTTGCCGGTATTGTAGTGCCCCGGCTTATGGGACGTACTGAAGAGGCCAAGCGTACCAAGACGGCCGTGCAGATAAAGAATATCCAGTCAGCCCTTGACCTGTATAAACTTGACAGTGGAAATTATCCGTCCACTGACCAGGGGCTTCAGGCGCTGATTGAAAAACCTGCTATTGGCGAGATCCCCAGGAACTGGAAGGAAGGCGGATATATGGACAAGATACCTAAGGACGCTTGGGGCAACAATTATGTGTACATAAGCCCGGGCATACATGGTGAGTTTGACCTTTACTCATACGGTGCAGATGGAGAAGAGGGTGGAGAGGGAAAAAATACCGATATCCAGAGCTGGAACATAGAATAGAGGTTGTCCATTATAGTTAATGAGTACTTTTCAGCGTAAACTTAGTCGCGGCTATACCCTTATAGAGCTTTCTCTCATTATTCTTCTTATAGGCGTCATCCTCGTATTTGTTCTGCCAAAACTTGATAACCTTGGAGATGCTAAGCTGCGCACCACTGCAAGGCAGCTGGCCGGAAAAATCCAGTCTCTGTATGATGAGTCTGTTCTTAAAAAGAAGCCTTACCAGCTTGTCTTCGATATTACAAACAGGACATATTCTTTTTCAGAGATGAATGAGGAAGAATCTTCAGTAATCTCAGATTCCGCACATGAAACAACTTTGTCTGATAAGGTATATATAAAGGATATTGTCATGGAGGCAGATGGAAAGATTACTGAAGGTAAGGTGGTAATAAGATTTTATCCTGACGGATATGTTGAAAAAAATACTATCCATATATCAGACGGAAAGAAGGACTTTACCCTTCTGACCGCACCTCTTACAGGTAAGGTAAAAATAAGTGAGGGATATGTGGAGATAACAGAACAATGAAAAATGAGTTTGATAAGAAATGCCGCTCAGGTTTTACGCTTCTTGAGGTTATGGTGGCTCTTCTTATAATTGCGACATCATTTGTGGTCCTTCTGCATACGAGAAACCAGAGTGTTATTGCGGCTGATTATGCAAAACGCGCAACAGTGGCAACACTCCTTGCCTCCGAAAAGATGAGTGATATAGAGCATGGGGACTTCCCTGAAACAGGGGAAGAGAGCAGCAACTTTGACGATGACTATTCTGAATACAGGTGGAAGACATCTGTTTCAGATACAGCTTATGAAAATATAAGAGAGGTAAAAGTGGATGTCCAGTGGGGTGATGGCAGCTCAGTGAGGAGCGTCGGATTAGTCAGTTTCGTCAGAAAGAAGAATTAAACATTAATCAAATAATGAAACGAATAAAAAACTTATATGGCTTTACTTTGATGGAGGTTCTGATTGCCACCGCTATACTCGGTATCGTTATGATGATTGTTTACGGAAGCTTTATTCAAACCAGGATCGTAATTGGAAGTACTGAGTCTTCAGTTGAAGGACTAAGGGGCATACGTGCTGCGTTCACACGGATTACCAACGACATAGGCATGGCATTTTTATCGTCTGCAAATGATAATACCTTTTTTGTGGGCACAGATGATTATGCGGCTGGCTATCCAAGCGACCAGATTGATTTTACAACCTTCTCACATGTAAGACGTAACAAAGATGCAAGGGAGTCTGATCAGATGGAGGCAGGTTATTATCTGTATAAGGATTTTGAGGGTACATCTGTTTTAATGAAGAGGGAGAAGAACCGCATAGATGTAAATCCCATGTATGGCGGCAGGACTTATGAGTTATGTGAAGATATCGTGGGGATTGACTTCAGGTATCTCGATGAAGGCACATGGCTTGAGAGCTGGGACTCACGGGTCTCAAAGAAATTACCGGAGGCCGTGGAAATAACTATAATCATCAAAGACAACCGTGGAGTTGAGAAGTCCTTCAGGACTATTACGGAGATACCGCTGAGTGGAAAGTAAGTACGTTAACAACAGAGGAATAGCTCTTGTCATAACACTCCTGGTTCTGACACTCCTGATAGTCCTGATACTTGAGTTCACTTCAAGTATGCGTATTGAAGCACGGGCTGCGGCAAACTTCAGAGACGATGTTAAGGCATTCTATCTGGCGAGGTCGGGGGTGACCTTTGCAATGGCAGTGCTTGAGGATGATGACAAGACTGATCAGAACTATGATGCCCTCAATGAATTATGGGCAGAGAAACTTCCACCGATTCCCATTGGCGATGGTTTTGTCACTGTGGAGATAACTGACGAAAACAGCAAGATTAATGTAAATAAGATGCCCACAGGACTTATACCTAAGTTTAACAGTGAAGATATGCGTGCACTAATGGGGCGTTATCTGAAACAGTTTGAGCTGGAGGAAGACATAGCCAACGCAATAGTTGACTGGATTGACAAGGATGACAGAGATAGTGTGCCTGGCGGTGCCGAAAGCAACTATTATGGGAGTCTTGAAGACCCTTATGAAGCAAAGAACAAGCCCTTTGATTCACTGCAGGAATTACGTCTGGTTAAAGGCCTTGAAGGCGAAATTTATAATCAACTTCATAAGAATCTGACAGTAAACTCTGATGGATGGATCAATATCAATACTGCAGGAAAAGAGGTTCTAATGTCACTTTCTGACGATATATCGGAAGAGATTGCAGATGAAATTATTGCATTCAGAGTAGAAAATCCCTTTCAGGTTAAACAGGATTTTGAACATAATATCTCAATAAGTTATGATACATATAATGCAGTGGGGAAATTTATTGATGTAAAAAGCAACCATTTCTCTATAGTCTCCTCAGGAAGTGTAAATCAAAGTAAAAAGACTATAAGGGCAGAGATAAGGCGGGAGAATAATAAGGCAAAAATATTATACTGGCGTGTCGAGTAATGAAAGGGTTATGAATATATCAGTAGTGCCGCTCTGTCTGTAATCCTGTTTTTTTCAGGATCTCTGATGCGATACATGGTTCAGAGTGATATGACAGAGTGGTCGGGCAAGGGAGAATCTTCAGTTGAATAATAAATGGACAGGGAGACTGATATCCCTTATGATTCTGCTTATCTTAACAGAATACATTGTCTTGCCTGCAAACGCAGGCGGCAAAAAAAACCTCAGCGGCATTAATGATCAAGCTATATCAGATAATTCACTGTCGAAATATGCAGATGAAATATCTGGTGTAATTAAAGGCTCAGATGATGTTCCGATAGTAAGCGCCGAAATCAGCATATTTAACGGTTTTTCGTTCAGTAATACAACGAGTGACAGTAAAGGGGTATATAACATATTGAATTTGCCTGTCACTGCTGACCTGAGTGCAGTCCTTTTTATTACAAAAGACGGCTATGTCCC
This sequence comes from uncultured Nitrospiraceae bacterium, assembly GCA_964611625.1. GTDB lineage: Bacteria > Nitrospirota > 9FT-COMBO-42-15 > HDB-SIOI813 > HDB-SIOI813 > RBG-16-43-11. The sequence goes on from CAZTAM010000009.1 coordinate 38,968, forward strand.
GTTGATTATTAACTTCAAAAGAAGGGAAGATGTTAAGACGTATTATCCTGTAATCTTGAAAAGGACAGAGTCATATAAGAATGGTTTTATTGCAGGAGTCGTGTATCAACCTGTAAAGGGAGGCAAGATTAAATATCAGAGTGGTATTAACAGCTTCGGAAGGGAAAAACGCGTATGGCTGGAAAAAGACGGGATTACAACAGAAACAACGAGTAATAAGAATGGTCATTTTATTTTTGAGGTTCCTGCAGGAACATATATGCTTCATTCAGAAGGATCCAGGGAGAAACCTGCGGTTGAGGTAACAGAAGGGAAAACTGTTATAAGAAATATGCGGTCGGGTATAGTGCTTGTCGATTGACGTTTAGGTTTTTGGATGACCTGTATGATACTACTAAGGCAATTTTTCAGGTACATGGGGGCAGTTATCCTGCTGCTATTGCTGTTGATATCCCCCGTTCATGCTGCATCACGTCAATTTAACAGTATTGACCTAATTGACAGGGCACACCGGAGCGGACAGATAAAATACAACGAGGCGCTCAATTATAAGGTTACTGCTATACTCAGACCGGAATCCCTGCCTGTCATGTACAGGTCAAATGGGATCATTAAGTCTGCTACCTTTGTGCTTATGGAGGCCAGATTAAACAGACATCTCCTGTCAAGTGAAAACGAGAGGTTATTGGCAAGGGGCAGGGGCGACTCCATTGCTGATCTATACAACGGAATTATACCTCGAAGCTTTGCGAGTCCTCAGGGCCGCTTCAGAATTCACTATACTACTGATAATAAATATGGAGATGCTGTCCCTGCTTTAGATATTAATGAAGATGGGGTGCCTGATTATGTTGAGAGGTTTGCAGAAATACTTGATCACGTCTGGACGACTGAAGTAGAACAGATGGGTTATGACGCTCCTCCATCAGATGGAATTGAAGGAGGCGATTGCCTTCTTGATGTATATTTAGCTGACGAAAAATTTTATGGCTTAACGCAGATTGATGTTAATGACCCTGCGGCTAATGTTTATATGATCTTTGAGAACGATTTCTCCGTATACTTTATGCCAAACAGCGACCCGGAGGGTGATGTAATAGGTGCGATGAAGGCAACAGCAGCGCATGAGTTTTTCCATACCATCCAGTTTCAGATAACAGAAGATCTTTGCACAAATGGATGGTGGATGGAGGCCTCTTCCACCTGGATGGAAGACTATGTTTACCCGGAGGTCAATGACTATATTAATTTTATTGACTACTGGTTCCAAAACTCCCAGTTGCCGATTGACACATACGATTGCACCGGAAATGATACCCACAGGTTATTTCATTATGGCACAACCATCTGGATAAAGCATATGACAGAAAAATATGGATCTGAGTTAGTATTCGATGTCTGGGACAAGATGAAGACAGGAAAACCTCATGTCTCAGCATTATCAGCAGTCATTGGCGCACTGAAAGACAGAGGAATATCACTTGAGGAAGAACTAAAAGAACTCAGGGTGGCAAATGTCACAATGACCTATGAAGATGCAGTCTGGTACAAGTCATGGCAATCTGTCAGTAATGCCCCTGACTCAGGCCCGATTGAAGTGAAATACTCCAGAATTTATCATGAATTCTCTTCTTCTGTCGCTTTCAATGACTTCTTGCTTCCGCTCGCAGCAAAATATTACTTCTTTTCTGCACCTCAGGTGAGCGGAAACCTTTCCATAAATTTTAGTGGAAGCGGTAATACGAGTGTAATGGTCATAGGGCTTAATGCAGATGATACAGCATATGATGTGACAGAGATATTGACTGATGCAAATCATGCCGGCTCCATTACTATCAATGGCTTTGGCGCAAGCGGGAATTACAGCAGGATTGTGCTGATCCCTGTCAACTATACTGATGCAGTCTCAGAGAGTTTCTTCCTGTCTGCAGCATACACCACGGCTAACGCTGGAAATATTTCTTCAGTTGATATCAGACCTGACAGCACATCACTTGTGACAGGAGATAATGGTATAAACGGCAGACAGCAGTATCACCTTATTATGACGGATGAAAACAACAGGCAGGTACTTCAAGCTGGAACCATATGGACAGATAATTCCTCGTATATTAATATTGACAGGAATGGTCTTGCTGTATTAACCGGCACAGATGCCGGGGCTGCGATTTCCGCATCTATTCTGACACATACTGCAAGTTCTTCCCTGACTTCTGCGAGTCCGGCCGCCGTGACACCTGGAACTCCAAGAGCGTGTGCGGCAACAAACAATTCAATAGTTGATAATTCAAGGTGCTTCATTGCAACCGCAGCATTTGGCTCCCCGCTGCATCCGTTTGTAATACTGCTAAGGGAGTTCCGCGATGTTTACCTGCTGTCAAATACTCCGGGAAGATGGATTGTCTCTCTTTATTACAGCAGCAGCCCGCCGATAGCAGAGATTATATCAGACAACTCAGGGTTAAAAGTGATAGTGAAGTTATTTTTAATTCCTGCTATAATGATAAGTTGGGTTTTACTTAAGACAACATTGATCGAAAAGATTATTGCAGCTGTTTTGATGTTTATATTAATTAGAATATGTCCCGTAAAATATTAGGCTTAGACATAGGCAGTCACTCAATAAAGGCGGTATTGGTAAAGGAAGGCTTCGGCAAGCTTGAACCTGTCAGGTTTATTGAAAAAAGACTTATCAATGGAGATGTCCAGGGACTCATCAGGTCTATCTTTCAGGAAGGACATTTCAAACCTGATATAGTAGTAAGTTCTGTAGCAGGTAATAACGTATCCGTTCAGTATCTTCAGATTCCATTCACTGATGAATCAAAGATCAGCAGGGTGGTACCAAATGAAGTTGAAAACCTCATACCTTTCCACCTTGAAGATATGGTTATAGACCAGGTAATACTCTCAAAAGGGAATGGCGTTAAACCAACCGGCTCCTCATCTGTGTGCGTTGCCCTTATCAAAAAAGGGATACTTCAGCAGCATATGGATACAATGAAAGAGGCCCTGGTTGATACAAAAATTATTGAGCTGGAATCTCTTGCCTTATATCACGCCTTTATGCAGTGGTACAAGACAGAGGATACGGTAGCGCTCCTTGATATAGGTGCAGAGAGAAGCAATTTATGCATAGTATCCAAAGGTAAACCTGCCTTTGTAAGGACATTTATCAGGGGCGGTAATGATGTTACAGCGACAATTAAGGATGCTTGCGGCGGCAGTATGGAAGAGGCTGAAGGCAGAAAATTGTCGTCTGAGATAACGCTGTCCAGGGTCCTTTCTGGGAATGATTCAGGAGACAACGGCTCTCATCAGAATACTGAAGATATTTTATCCACCGCTATAAAGAGAGGAACCTCACCACTTATCACAGAACTTATACAAAGTATTCACGCATATGAGAGTCATAATAATGATGAAGTCTCAAAACTGTATATATCAGGAGGAGGTGCAAGGCTTCGAAATCTGGACAAATTTCTTTCATTAGAACTTCATATGGATGTTGAAACATTAAGCATTCCCGGGGAGTTTCTGCAGAAGCTGCAGGGAAATCAGGATGCAGGATTCACCCTGTCTACGGGCATCGGACTGGCACTGCGCGGTACCCGCAGGAAACAGACTACCGGCCTTAATTTTAAGAAAGGCGAACAGATCAGCCGTAAAGAGACCAATGTCAATATAGGCAGGATTATCTATATTATTGCCGCCATTATCACTGTTGTGATACTTGGTTTTGCAGATTTCTATTTAAACGTCCATTACCGGGAAGAGAAATATAATGCAATCAGGTCGGAGATGCGAAAGGTCTTCATGGAAACATTCCCTGAGACGAAGAATATAGTTGATGAGAACCAGCAGTTTAAGAGTTCTGTTGAGGAGCTGCGAAAAAAAGTTGAAGCGCTTGGGGGCGGGACAAAAGGTGTCATTACATCACTTGATATATTGAACACAATATCTGAAAAAGTCCCCAAAGATATGCAGGTTAATGTTGATGATATTATGATTGACAAGAGTAAACTGAGGGTTCAGGGAGAAACTGACAGTTTTGAGTCTGTTGAGAAAATCAAGAAGGAATTTGAGTCTGTCAGTTTTTTCAAGAAGGTTGACGTATCAGATGCAAAGCTGTCTGCTGATCAAAAGAAGGTTAAGTTCAGAATCATTATCGACATGTAATTTATGAAAAAAATATTTCAGTACATAACTAAGTTCTATGAACGCTTGAACACCAGGGAGCGGGCCATATTAATCTTTGGCGCCATTGTGGCAATAGCAATAATCGCATATGGTACTGTTATAGGGCCTTTGTCAGACCGCTATACAACACTCCTCAGGATGACAACGCAAAAGGAAGAGCAATACAAGAATATGCTGCAGTTAAAGGAAGAATATACTGTACTGAAAAAGGAATACACAGAATTAGAAAAAGGGGCATCAAGGACTAAAGAAGGTTTTACGCCCCTCACATTTATGGAAAATGTATCTACTCAGGCGAGGATCAGGGACAGGGTAGTCTCTATGAAGCCAAGGGTTATGCCTATTGGAGACAACTTCCGGGAGTCGTCAATAGAGGTGAAGATAGAGAAGGTCGTTCTGGAACAGATAACATCATATCTGCACCTGATAGAAAGCTCTGTTTATCCATTAAAGATCAGGACAATGCATCTAAAAAGCAGGTATGATGACCCTGGGATGATGGATGCATCGATAACAGTTTCATTCTTCGAGAAAGTTAAATAGCAGGAGAACCGTTTGAAACTAGTGAGAAGAGCAGGACTGTTTATAAGAAAAAATATCAAGGTTGCAATTGGTTATACGCTCTTTTGTCTGGCCGCATTTGTTCTCTTTTTTATCATACTTTTTCCGCAGGAGGCGATCAAAAAACGTATTATCTATGAAATAGAACTGGGAACAGAAACTGAGATCAGGACTTCAGGTGACAAATGGCTGTTTCCAGTCGGACTTAAATTTACAGGTATGGAATTCAGGAACTGGGGGCCTGGTGATAATAAACTCCTCGCCCGTATTGACAACATCGGTATTGACATACCATTGGGAAGCATTACCACTTTAAGTCCTGTATCCAATATAACAGCCTCTCTGTATGGAGGAACTGTAAAGGGTACCATGACCCTGCGGAGTAGCAACAGGCTCATAAAGGCTGACTGGACAAATATAGATATGTCGCGCGTGGACAGGCTTAAATCAGTTCCTGTGAGGATTGAAGGAAAGGCCAGCGGAGATATCCTGCTCAAACTGGCTGCAAACCAGCCTGAGGGTCAGATAAGGATTTTAATCAGGGATGGTAAATTAGGAAATCTCAAGGTTATGGGATTTACACTTCCTGAAATCCCTGTGGATGAGTTGAACGGGACTGTTGATATAAAAGATAACACGCTTTCACTTAAAGATATACGTTTCAAAAATAACGACATCAAAGGTTCTATTACCGGTACCTTTAAACCTGAATCAGTCAGTGAAAAGGGTAATCTTGACCTGGCTATACGTTTTTCTGTAGGAGAGAAGATGAAAGCGCAATATCAGGGTATTCTCTCTTTTATCTCACAAACCAGGGACCGTGAGGGATATTATACTCTCCGTATAAAAGGAGATCCAAAGAAGCCCAGTATTGGGATTTAGAATCTATCACCCCTTTATACACGCCATAGGTTTAACCATTGCTATCTTCTTTGCAAGTCCTGCCATGTGTGTGGCATCAACTACTGCAGTAACATCTTTATAAGCGCCGGGTGCCTCTTCGGCTGCACCTGAATAGGAATGCGCCCTTATAATGATTCCTTTCCCTGCCAGGTCTCTCAGGAGTGCGTCTCCCCTCCATTTTTTCTTTGCCTGCGTCCGGCTGAGCGCCCTTCCTGCCCCATGACAGGCCGACCCGAATGCATTCGCCATTCCTGCTTCTGTACCAGCCAGTATGTACGAGCAGGTACCCATAGTACCGCCTATAAGGACGGGCTGACCAACTGATCTGTATTCTGCAGGGATTTCCTTTCTGCCAGGCCCTAATGCCCTTGTTGAGCCCTTTCTGTGTATAAAAAGCTGTTTTGTTTTATTTCCTACAATGTGTTCTTCAATCTTACATGTATTGTGGCTTACATCATAAAGAATCGACATCCTCGCCCTGGGTATAATGTCTGAGAATGCCTCACGAACAAGGTGAGATATGACCTGCCTGTTTGCAAGGGCACAATTAATGCCTGCACATACTGCTGAGAAGTATTTTCGCCCTTCGGGAGAATCTGCAGGTGCGCAGACCAACTCTCTTTCACTAATAGGAATATTATATTTTCGTGATGCCTCTGCCAGAATCCTGAGATAGTCTGTTCCTATCTGATGGCCAAGCGCCCTGGAACCACAGTGTACAGATACAACAACGTCATCCTTATACAATCCGAAGACTGCGGCAATATGTTCATCATATATTTCGGCTACATACTGAATCTCCAGATAATGATTCCCTGAACCAAGGGTCCCCACCTCCCGAAACTGTCTCTGTTTGGCAGTGGAAGAAACACTGGAGGGGTCAGCACCTTCCATTACGCCACCTTCCTCTATGTATATTAGATCATCTTTCAGGCCATATCCCTTAGATACAGCCCACCGTGCTCCTCCTACAAGCACTTCATTTATCTGCTGTTCGTTCAACCTGATTTTTCCCTCAGACCCGAGACCAGCCGGGACAGCTGCAAACAGCCTGTCACTGAGCTTTTCCAGATAAGGCTTAATATCGTCACGCGACATACCTGTCCGCATTGTCCTTACGCCGCAGGAGATATCAAATCCGATACCCCCCATGGATATTATCCCGCCCTCATTTGGGTCAAATGCACCCACTCCCCCGATGGGAAACCCATATCCCCAGTGAGCATCAGGCATTGCGATAGATGCATTCTGAATTCCGGGAAGACATGCCACATTCTTAATCTGATTAACAACGTTCTCGTCCAGTTCCTCAACAAGGGCAGCACTGGCAAATATCCTCCCGGGCACACGCATGTTTCCTTCAGCTGGAATCTCCCAGATATAATCTGTAATCCTGTTTAGCGTTTTAATTTCCATATGTTCCTCTAAACATCTACCACACATTGCGCAATGTAGATATCATTTTCCTTAGCAACCTTAAGCGAACTGTAGGTTGCTGCCTTAACCTCGGTCATTAACCTATGCCTGCCTGTATCGATATGCTCGCCCCACGCTGTACCATTAAGCCTATTTCCAGTTATCTCCACTTTGAAACTGCTAAAAAGCATACCTTTAAGGTGAGATAAAGATATGAGATTATTTAACCATTCTATAAAAAGGTATTCCATATCCGGGGCCTCACAAGTGACATCATTCCTCTCCTCAGCCCTGACTTTACTGATATCCGCCATAACTGAAAACATGGCCTTAGCCCCGTTTTCAAAGGAGTTTTCCACTCTTCTGCCGTATCCCCTTATACCGATGTCTGCCCTGTGTTCAAACGTTTCGTATGTTTTCATAATCTGTCCGGTTAATTTCTATCCCATCTATTATGGCACCGCAGAAGGGGCAGCGCGAGTTTATAATATGATTTTCCACTAACTCAAAACCATAGCGGTGGATCAGAACTGCCTTGCAGTTATAACATAATGTATGCTCGCCCTGATCACCAGGGATGTTGCCGGTGTAAACATATCTTAATCCGGAATCTAAACCTATATTTCTTGCCCTGTAAAGGGTGGAAGACGGGGTGCTTGGTAAATCCAGCATTTTATACGTTGGATGAAAGGCACTTACATGCCAGGGGATTTCAGGACCAACACCCTTAATAAACTCTGCGATCTGCCGTAATTCATTATCAGTATCATTTTTTGTCGGGATTATGAGTGTCGTAACCTCTACCCATATACCAAGTTCTTTCATCCTTTTGATACTGTCAAGAACAGGGTCACGTGAAGCCCCGCAGACCTTCCTGTGCATCTTTTCATTGAAGAATTTCAGGTCAACATTTGCTGCATCAAGATAGGGAGAAATCATCAGTAGTGCCTCGTCCGTCATGTACCCGTTTGTCACAAATACATTCTTAAGCCCTTTCCGGCGGGCAAGTTTAGCTGTATCATATGCTAATTCGAAAAATATGGTAGGTTCAGTATAGGTATAAGATATACTCCCGCAGCCGTACCTTTCTGCTGTCTCAACTATATCAGCAGGTGGAGTATCACTCCCCCTTATAACATGTTCATCCTCCGGCATCTGGGAAATATCATGATTTTGACAGTGCAGGCATTTAAAATTACACCCTACTGTGGAAATGGAAAAAGAAGTAGAACCAGGTAAAAAGTGGAATAATGGCTTTTTCTCTATGGGATCCGTGTGGGCAGATATAAGCTTATCATACACAAGTGTATAAAGCGTACCTTCGATGTTTTTTCTAACGCCGCATATACCTGTTTTGCCTTCTTTAAAACGGCATTTGTGAGCACACAGATTACACAAGACCTTGTTATTCTCAAGTTTTTCATAAAGGAATGCCTCTTTCATGTATGACTCCTACGGGTAAGATCAGTCTAACACTGCAGTCGTTAAACTGCAAGGAACTGAGAAAGGCAAGGGGCGAGGTAAATAATATCAACACGTTAGAAAAGGAAGGTATGGCGGATATAAAGCTGGATTCAGTATGAATCCTGAGATGTGTACAGGCACTGTTATATCTGTCTTTAAACAGGTGTCAGCCATTCCTTGTAACGACTGTCTCTGCCATGTACGATCGCAAAAAAGGCATCCTGGAGCTTCTTTGTTACTGGTCCAGGTTTACCGATACCAATAACCCTGTTGTCAACTTCGCGAAGGGGGGTGAGCTCAGCCGCAGTCCCTGTCACGAAGGCCTCATCAGCTATATAGAGGTCATCCCTCGAAAACCTCTCCTCTATTACGGTGATACCCATATCTCTGGCGATCTTTATAATAGACTCTCTTGTTATACCTGCCAGTATTGAAGTAAGCGGTGTAGTTTTTATTATATTCTTGCGGACTATAAAGATGTTCTCTCCACTTCCCTCTGCAACATAACCGTCTGGATCCAATAAAATTGCCTCATCGTATCCGGCGCTTTTAACCTCTTTTTTTGCAAGTATGGAATTTACGTAATAACCCGGAACCTTGGCCCGTGTCATTGATATGTTGACATGATGTCTCGTAAAAGAGGATATCTTGGCCCGGATTCCATTCTGAAGCCCCTCATCACCAAGATATGCCCCCCAGTCCCATACAGCTACAGCAACACTTATTGGGTTATCCTCAACATAAAGTCCCATTGATCCGTATCCTATAAATACAATGGGTCTAATGTAGCAGGACTCAAGCCTGTTTATCCTGACGGTATCCTTTATCGCCTCAATTATCTGATCTCTGGTATATGGTATGTCAATTTGCAGGATATGCGCAGATTCAAAAAGCCTGTCAACGTGCTCGCGAAGGCGGAAAATGGCCGGTCCTGCCCCAGTATTATAACATCTTATACCCTCAAATGCGCCAACTCCATAATGCAGTGTGTGGGTTAAGACATGGACATTCGCGTCTCCCCAGTTAACTAAGCTGCCATCCATCCAGATCTTTTCAGACGCTTTGAGCATTCCATACCCCTCCTATCGTTGACGTGATGACAATATAGCAACATCAATAATATCTTGTCAATTGCTGAGAACTGATTTAAAGTATGCAGAGCTTTCAAACAGATCCCAATAAACATTCTATCATGCCAAGGATTAACGGTTTAAGACAACTATTTCATTCACTGTCAGGACTTGCCCTTGTTTTCATAATCTCATTTCTTGATAGCCCTTCAGATGTATATCTGACATTATTCCTGTTATTTTTGGCCATAATTATTGAAACTGTCCGGTTATGCCTGCCAGGGATAAACCGTATTTTCATTAACTATTTTGGTATTCTGATGCGAAGCGTAGAGAAGCATAATCCCACAGGAAGCCTCTATTACCTGTTTGGAACGCTCGCTGCACTACTCCTGTTTCCAAAGGAGATCGCATTATTTTCCATGACAGTACTTGCTGTTGGCGATCCTGCTGCTTTTATCATTGGAACTAATTTTGGCAAGTGTAGAATAGGTAAAAAGAGTCTTGAAGGAAGTTTAGCTTTCCTGACTACATCTATTATTGCAGGTCTATTTCTGCCTAACCTCTGGGATGATCTCTCTATTATTGCTATTATTACCGGCGCAATTACAGGGACTGTCGTAGAACTCATGCCACTGAAGTTAAATGATAATATGACTATACCGGTTACTGTATCGGCAGCCGTATACCTTGTGTCATTTTATATCAGCTGAGGCTGTTGTCAGGTCCTGCATTTCGACATCAATAACTGCAGCTGCTTTCACTCCCACCCCCTCCCTGCAAGGGAGGGGCACCGTTTGATTTACTGCTCCCTTCCCTTGTGGGAGGTTAAGGAAAGGGAATTGAATAAACTGTACTCGGCTGAATCAAATATCGGTGTTTTACAAAGTGACTTAATAAATGCAGCAGGATGTTTACTACTTAATTTCAAATTGATATTTCGAGTTTAACAGATCTTCAATGGCAACTTCTTTAACCTCACGTGTTGACCTGTCCTTTATCTCAACAACTCCACGATTTACACACTTGTCTCCGACGACTATCTGACATGGTATACCTAAAAGATCCGCATCCTTGAATTTTACACCAGCCCGCTCATCCCTGTCATCGAAAAGGACATCTGTTCCATTCTCTCTCAGTTTATCGTATATTGCCATTGCCGCAGAAAATGATTTTTCAGAACCTGTGTTCAGTGGCAGGATGATCGTACTGAAAGGTGCAATAGCAGGAGGCCATATTATACCATCCTTGTCATGGTTCTGTTCTATTGCCGCTGCCATAGTCCTTCCTATACCAATCCCGTAGCACCCCATGATTACAGACTGCGGATTACCACTGGCATCAAGGTATGTTGCGCCCATCGCCTCACTGTATTTTGTCCCAAGCTTGAACGTATGTCCTACCTCTATCCCCCTGACAATAACCAGCCGGCCTGCATCACATCTCGGGCAGCCATCGCCTTCAGCTGCGTTCCGAACATCAATAAAGTGATCCGGTGTAAAATCCCGTGATATATTCACATTTACAAGATGAATATCTTTCTCATTTCCTCCCACTATGAAATTAATCATATCCTTTACTGCAGTGTCAGCAATTACAGGTATACCTTTCAGGCCGACAGGCCCTGAGAAGCCTGAAGGAGAGCATGTGGCCTCTTCCACTTCTGAAGGGGCCAGCAATTGCACATCTGTACATCCAAGGAATCTGGACAACTTTATTCCATTTAACTCGTGATCGCCCCTGACGAGCACTGCAACTACTTTATCATCACCCCTGACAATCAGCGTCTTGACAAGCTGTTCAGGTTTAACGCCGAGGAATGCTGATACATCCTCAACGCTTTTCCTACCCGGGGTAGTACGTCTCTCCATCGGCAGCAAAGATTTCTGCGTTGACAAATCTGAAGGTTCATGCAAAGATCCCCGTTCAAATCCCCCCTTTTCTAAAGGGGAGGAACTAATTTCCCCCTTTGAAAAAGGGGGATTAAGGGGGATTTTTTCTTCTGAAGATCTCTTTGCGACCCCTTCCGCCTTTTCCATGTTGGCGGCATAGCCACAGGAGTCACATGATACAACAGCTTCTTCGCCTGTATCAGCCAATACCATGAACTCATGAGAGAACTGTCCGCCAATAAGGCCGGTATCAGCCTCTACAGGTTTAAAAGTAAGCCCGCAGCGCCTGAAAATATTGATATATGCATCGTACATCTTTCTGTATGATTCCTCAGCTCCAGCCTGATCCGCGTCGAAACTGTAGGCATCCTTCATTATAAATTCTCGTCCCCTCATTAAACCAAATCTTGGTCTTATCTCATCTCTGAATTTAGACTGGATCTGATAGAGGTTTAGAGGAAGTTGTCTGTAAGATTTAACCTCGCTTCTGACAATGTCTGTTACTACCTCCTCATGGGTAGGCCCTAAGCAGAAATCCCTCTCATGCCTGTCTTTGAGTCTAAGGAGCTCTTTGCCGTATTTTTCCCAGCGGCCAGTCTCCCGCCAAAGCTCAGCCGGAAGTACCATAGGCATGAAGATCTCCTGAGCACCTGTCCTGTTCATTTCTTCACGGACTATATGTTCGATCTTTCTTATTACTCTATATCCAAGCGGCAGGTAGTTGTAAATTCCTGCTGCAAGCTTTCTTATCATACCGGCCCGCAGCATAAGCCTGTGGCTGATAACCTCTGCCTCTCCAGGGTCTTCTCTAAGTGTTGGTATTAAGAGTTTCGAATAGTACATATCAATTCCACCTCTTTGACAAGTGCATCTACAATTTCATCCTCTCTTAATTTTCTAACTATTTCTCCACTCCTGAAAAGGAGTCCGACCCCTTTCCCCCCCGCTATTCCTACATCAGACTCTTTACCTTCTCCTATGCCGTTTACTACACATCCAAGTATAGATACATTGAGAGGAAGTGTTACATTAGAAAGTCTCTTCTCAACTTCAGACGCAATCTTTTCTATGTCTATCTCCATCCTGCCGCATGTAGGGCAGGAGATGATATTAACCCCCCTGTGTCTAAGATTGAGGGACTTTAATATCTCATAAGCAACCCTGACCTCTTCGACCGGATCTGCAGTCAGGGAAACCCTTATTGTATCACCGATGCCTTCTGATAAGAGTATCCCTATCCCGACAGCTGATTTTACTGTCCCTGATAAAAGTGGTCCTGCCTCTGAGACACCCACATGAAGAGGATAATCGGCCTTCTCTGAGAAGAGTCTGTATGCATCAAGTGTCATCTGTACGCCGGATGTCTTTAAAGAAACCTTGATTTCATGAAAGTTAAGATCTTCAAGTATTCTCACATGACGTAATGCCGACTCAACCATCGCTTCAGCAGTAGGATGACCATATTTCTTTAGAAGATCTTCCTCAAGAGAACCAGCGTTAACTCCAATCCTGATTGGAATTCCTCTATTATTCGCCGCAGTTACAACCTGCTTAATCCTGTCATTTGAGCCAATATTGCCGGGATTCAGCCTCAGACCATCAACCCCGTTATCAATAGACATTAGTGCCAGTCTGTAGTCATAGTGTATATCAGCAATTAGCGGAATGTTTATAGCCTTCCTGATTTCCGCAAGGGCTGTGACAGCTTCTGTATCCGGTACTGCTACCCGAACAATTTCACACCCTGCCTCCTCAAGCCGCTTTATCTGGTCAACTGTAGCGCTGACATCCCTTGTATCAGTGTTTGTCATGGACTGGACAACAACAGGGGCGCCCCCCCCAATTAAAACATTGCCAACCTTTATCTGCCTTGTCTTCCTACGAGTCATGTGATGTTTCACCCGAAAATAGTGACTCCCTGTTGTGCACCACGGACATCCCGAAATTGATTAGGGATCTCCTGATGTTGCTTCGCCTGAGATCCTGAAACATGTTAATGATGACAAACCTGGGTAACATAATGTCGTGAATTATCTGAACACCCTAAGGATGTCATTATACGACACAATAATTATCAACATAATCAGCATTGCAAACCCTACAGTCTGCGCAACCTCCATGGTCTTCCTGCTCAATGGACTCCCCTTGATCTTTTCTATTATGAGGAACACAATCCATCCTCCATCCAGTACAGGTATCGGGAGAAGGTTTAGAATGCCAAGCTGTAAACTCAGAAATGCAAGAAAGGCTATCAGGTCAGAAAACCCGGATTGTGCAGCCTCTCCCGTAAGCTTTGCTATCATAATAGGCCCGCCAAGTGTCTCGATAGAGATGTTCATTGAAACCAGCCGTTTTAATACGTCAAAAGTCAGGACAGTTAATTCCAGTGCCTTTGACATGCCATGCTTTATGGAATCTGCAAGTCCAAACTTTTTAACAATTGTCTCCTGCTGATTCATTATACCTATAATACCGTGACCAGCCGCCGGATCTTTCACAGGTGTAACCTTCGCAATAACCCTCTTATCTACTCTCTTAACAGCAAGAGTAAGCTCCTCGCCTGCATTAGCCCTGATAAGCGATGAAACCTGGTACCAGTTAAAAACAGGCATATTATTTATCTCAACTATAAGATCTCCTGCCTCGAGCCCTTCTTTTTCAGCAGGATACCCTTTACTCACCTTTCCTATGACTGGAGGCATATCAGGCAGCATCCCTGCAAAACCGCTTCCCGCCTTATTAACAGTGCCGCTATCCTTTAAGATAACTTCCTGAACATTATTCGATCTCTCCAACTCAACCTTTAATCCCAGTTCAGGCCTTGTTGAGATTATTGTCGCAACATCTTCCCAGTCTGTCATTGACTTACCGTCAATCCTGACTATTCGGTCACCCACCTCAACTCCTGCGATCTGGGCAGGAGAGCCTTCTTCAAGCCATGCAACTACAGGAGCTTCTTCTAAAAATGCAGGCATCTTAATACCTACGAGAAACACCAAAGGCATTAACAAAAAGGCAATAACTATATTCATCGCTGGCCCTGACAGAACAACGGAGGCGCGGGCCCCCACGCTCTTGGCAGGAAACTCGTCAGGCGCCATAGTCGCCTCGTCCAGGTTCTCTCCGGCCATCTTCACATAACCACCGAGGGGGAGTGCAGACACAAGATATTCTGTATCACCAACCTTTTTACCAATTATCTTGGGACCAAATCCAAGAGAAAATTTCAGTACCCTGATGCCCTTTAACCTTGCCATTATAAAATGCCCAAATTCGTGAACGAATATCAATATCCCCAGACAGATTGTAAAAATAATTACTGTATACATTTAATCTCCCCCGGTTTCAGCGTAAAAAAACCATCCTCTCAACTTAACTAATTTTCTCCACATTACGTTCAGCCTCTTCACGGGCCCAGCCATCAACCATCAAAACATCTTCTATGTTCTTAATGGATATCACAGAATGTTTCAGCATAGTGTCACCTACGATCCTTTCTATGTCAAGGAATCCAATCCTGCCATCAAGGAAAGCCCGAACAGCAACCTCATTGGAGGAATTCAACACGGCAGTCATCGACCCGCCTGTTCTAATAGCATCAAAGGCATATGACAGGCACGGGAATTCCTTCAAATCCGGACTCTCAAAAGTAAGGATGCCTGTTTTAGCAAGGTCAAGCCTTTGCATCACAAGGTCTAACCTCTCAGGATAACTTAATGCATATGCAATCGGGATACGCATATCCGGTATACCCATCTGAGATAAGACTGAGCCATCCCTGAACTCAACCATGGAATGAATTATGCTCTGCGGATGTATCAGCACCTCTATTTGATTAATCGAAACGTCAAACAGCCATCTCGCCTCTATAACCTCAAGCCCTTTATTCATGAGTGTGGCAGAATCTATTGTAACCTTTGCTCCCATATTCCAGTTCGGATGTCTCAGTGCATCCTCAACTGTTACTTTTTTCCGCTCATCATAGGATGTTTTCAGAAATGGGCCTCCCGAAGCCGTTAGAATAACCTTATGTAAATCCTCCCGTCGGCCGCATTCCATCACCTGAAATATAGCGCTGTGCTCACTGTCTACAGGTAATATCCTGACACACCTCTCCTCAGCTTCTCTTGTAACAATTTCACCTGCCATAACCATTGTTTCTTTATTAGCAAGGGCTATAGTCTTACCGGCCTTGATCGCAGATAAAGTAGGGATAAGTCCGGCAGAACCTGAAACCGCAGAAACTACTATATCGGCCTCAGGAATTGTGGAAACCTGTATAAGACCCTCAACACCCGATAATATCTGAACATTAAGATCTCTGCACCTGTCTTTCAATACCCTGGCGGCCTCTCCGTTGTTTAAAGATACCATCCCGGGCTTGAAACGCCGTATCTGGGCCTCCAGTTTATCAATATTCTCACAGGCAGAGAGAGCTGAAACCCTGAAACATTCCGGGAACATGGCAATTACATCAAGTGTGTTTCCCCCTATTGAACCTGTAGAACCAAGTATGGAAATATTTTTCATCAGGAAATTCTATCCGGAAACAATCGCATATTCAGGCACGAAGTATATTATATAATAATAAAACAAAGGCAGAGTAAATATAACGCTGTCCACCCTGTCAAGGATACCGCCGTGAGCTGGAAGTAATGATCCTGAATCTTTAACCCCGGCCCCCCGCTTCAACATTGATTCAGACAGGTCTCCAATCTGACTGATAACGCCAAAAACTATTCCAATTAATACAACATTATTGAGTGACAACTCCGGCAGGAATAACCTTCTCGCCAGTAATGCCGAAAGTATACAGGCGAAAACACCACCTATTGCGCCCTCTACGGTCTTACCCGGACTGATGCGAGGTGAGAGTTTGTGTCTGCCTAAATGCCTGCCTGTATAATATGCCCCTGTATCCACTCCCCATGTAACTATCAAAATAAAAAATACAAGATCATGTCCACTCTGCAGCCCCCGTAACGGAATAATATGCGCAAGAGGCCAGGCAACATACATTACACCGAATATTATAACAGAAACCGCTGTAACAGAATCATGAATATTTTCCTTTAATAAAATATAACTGCTTAAGCATAGGATGACAATAACTGTTAATATGACACCATTAATCTCAAACATATATCTGTCTGCATAAAAGGAGAAGAGAATCATTGCACCAAAGAAAAGACCAATAAATGGAAAGATGCTGGACTTCTTAAAGTAAAATTTGTAGAACTCATACTGTCCTATTAAAACCCATAAGGCGACAAAAAAAAGGAAAAGAAGTGGCGGGAAATATCTTACTACAAAATATATCAGGGGGATAAGGATTAACGCAGTTACAACTCTCATTCCACCCATCAGATTGCCCTGGAGATCTCCCCTTCGACCATACCGAACCGCCTTTCCCTCTGCTGATAATCCAGTATTGCCAGGAGTAGATCCTGCCTCCTGAAATCAGGCCAAAGTGTCTTCGTAAAGTATAACTCCGTGTAAGCCATCTGCCAAAGGAGGAAATTGCTGATACGTGTTTCCCCGCTGGTCCTTATCATAAGATCGGGATCTGGTAATTCCCTGGTATAAAGATAGTCTGAAAAGACCTTGCTTGTTACATCCTGCGGCACCAGCTTGCCGCTTACCGCATCGTCTGCAATCTGCCTTACAGCCTCTACAATCTCAGTCCGTCCCCCATAACTCAGGGCGACGTTCAGTATCATTTTATCGTTATTTGCAGTTTCTTTAATCACCTTTCTTAACCATCTCTGAACTGATTCCGGAAGCTTGTCTGTCTGTCCTATAGTCATAAACCTGATGTTATTATCCATAAGGGTCTTAAGTTCTTTTCTGAGGAACTCTTCGAGGAACATCATGAGAGTTCTGACTTCCAATTCCGGTCTTTTCCAGTTTTCTGCTGAAAACGCATAGATAGTCAGGACTTTTATCCCAATCTCGCGGCAACAAGTCACTATATCTCTCACAGATTTAATGCCTTCCCTGTGTCCCGCAAGCCTCAGAAAACCACGGCTGCGTGCCCATCTTCCGTTGCCATCCATTATGATGGCTACATGCCCTGGAAGTCTGTCTTTTTTTATCAGCTCAAGCAGTTCCTGATAAGAAAGACCGCCTTGATTAATATTATCTTCTTCTCTGTCAGACATTTGCAACAATACCTTTTTCCCAAAAAATCGTTGATTTAATATTGCATCTTATTATCTTGACGTAGTAAAGTCAAATAATTTGGAATGATAAATTGGCTGGATTATTCCTAAACTGATATATGCTCATGCTCTTCAATATAAGCATTAACTACCTGCTTGAAGGCCTCAACAACCTCCGGATCAAACTGTGTGCCTGAAGATTTTTCTATTTCTTCCAGGGCTTGCCATGGAAGCTTGCCCTTACGGTATGGCCTGTCCGTAACAATTGCATCATATGAATCTGCAACTGCGATTATCCTAGCCCCGAGTGGTATATCAGCCTTATCTCTTAACTTTTCGTCATCTTTTTTGTTGAAATACTCATGATGTGCAAGTACAATAGGTACGGCTTCACCCAGGACATTTCCTACCTTGTTGAGGATATTAGCGCCCCGTTCAGTATGGGTTCCCATCATCATTTTCTCGTCCTTTGTCAGTGCTGCAGCCTTTTTTATCAAATCCATACTTACGTCAATCTTGCCGACATCATGCAGCAAGGCGGCCACTTTAATATTTTCACACCCTTCCCTGGTAAGAGACATTGATTTAGCAATATCCATTGCAATATCGGCAACCCTTACAGAGTGACCTTTTGTATACCTGTCTACTGACTCAATATATTTTACCAGTATCTCAACAACTCCAACGTAAGACTGCTTAAGATCCCTGTAGCGTGCCTCTTTCTCCTCATAAAGCCTGCCGACTACATAACTTGATAACACCAGGAAGCTGCCCCATGTAGTAATCTGTAATATCAACTCCATGTCAATCTCAGCACTTATAGAAAAGGTCTTAGGAGAAATCAAAAGTCTCAGCGTGACTATCAAGACAGTCATGACTGAAGACAGGACAGCTCCTCTCATACCGATATAATAACCTGCCATAAGGATAGGAATGAAATAAAAATAGAGGAAAACTACCTTGTCAACTATAAACATGTCTATAAACAGGAGTGTAAGTATGATATTGATTACCAATAAAGGTTCAAAGTATCTTGCGATGATTTTCTTTAGTGAATGCATAGCCTCATACCTCCAACATAAGAATGCTTGTTAATTCATTAACTAAATAAATAACTAAATAAAAATTTGATATTTTCTGTACCAGAATGTATACTAACAAATTACTTTAATCGGCAATTATTGGCCTTTCATAAGGAAATGTAACAATGGATGACTTGAGAGGAAACGAGACTTGGCGAATTTTCAGGATAATGAGCGAGTTCGTAGAAGGATTCGAAGAACTCAGCAGTGTTAAGCGAGGCGTCTCTATTTTTGGAAGCGCCAGATTATCCAGAAATAATCATTACTATAAGAAGGTTATGAAGATAGCCGAGCTATTATCAAAAAAGGATTTCTCTGTCATAACCGGCGGAGGTCCTGGTATAATGGAGGCAGGAAACAGGGGGGCAAAAAAAGGGAGCGGAATTTCTGTAGGCCTGAATATTGAATTACCTTTGGAGCAGTCACCTAATAAGTATCAGGACAAAAGACTGGACTTCAGATATTTTTTTGCACGAAAGGTTATGTTTGTAAAACACTCGGTAGGTTATGTAATAACACCGGGTGGTTTTGGTACTCTCGATGAGTTATATGAGGCACTGACCCTAATGCAGACCAGGAAAATAAGGAAGATCCCCATAGTGATGTTTGGAAAGGATTACTGGGAGGGACTTATTGGATGGATGCAGGATTCCATGATAAAAACTGGAACAATAAGTAAAGAAGATTTGAAGCTCTTCCACATAACAGATGACCCTGAGGAAGTTGTCAGGATTATCGAAGAAAACTATGAAAGACAGCACACCCCGATTAAGGGAAACAGGCGGAGAATAGTCTAATTAATTATCTGATCAAAGATACCTCTTACATTTTTTCTTAATGTTTCATATTCTTTAATAAGACGTTTCGCACCGCTTACCCTCTTTGAGTCTTTGTATCCCATCCTCATCGCCAGTGAAATTAATTTGTCATGCGATTTTGAGAGCAGATGTGATGCCATGTTCTGAACTACCCGGAGTCTGCTTTCCAGCGTACGAAGATAAACATATGATTTTTTTAGTACAGTGTATTGGTTCTTAACCAGTAAATTTTCTCTTTTTAACGACTCAAGGGCTGTCAATGTATTTGTTACCCTGATGGATGGGTACTTTGCTCCATGCAATAACTGTAAATATTGTACAATAAACTCTATATCTACTATCCCGCCTTCTCCTGCCTTTATGTCATAGTATTCATCATCTTCCTTAGATACTTCAGACTCCATACGTTTTCGCATTCCTCTTATTGCAGAAACAAGATCATTATGATTCCTGCTGGTCTTGTATAACACAGAATGAATCATATTTATAATATCCTGTCCCAGGGACTCATCTCCTGCTATATACCTTGTTCTTGTCAGCGACTGAAGTTCCCATACATCTGCATGCTCTTCGATGTAACTCTTGAATGCAGCTATAGACTGTGACAGGGGTCCCTTGGAGCCTGACGGCCTCAGCCTCACATCAACTTTAAAAACCGTTCCTTCCCTGGTCATCGATGTTAATGCTGACATCGTCTTGCTTGAGAGATGAGTAAAGTATTCATGGTTTGAGACAGATTGCCTGCCGTCTGTCTCACCATCACCTGAGTAGAGAAATACAATATCAAGATCAGACCCGTATGAAATCTCTTCTCCACCCAGTTTTCCCATACCTACTATACAAAATTTGGCTTCACTTACCTTATCACCTGTTCTGCATACAGGTTTTCCATAAACACGAAAAACATCATCACGCGCTATCTTATGGGCGCAGACTAAAGATACATCTGCAAGGTTAGACAAATATCGTGAGGCATCACCAGGGCTCACATAATTAAGAATATCCACATATCCAATCCGTACCTCTTCTGTATATTTAAACTTCCGGAGCATATCAAGTTTTTCAGCATATGTACTGCATTGTTCTGTCAATGAGAACAACTCAACCTGCATTTCTGTCTTAGTCCTTTTTTTCAACATCTCTTCAGGATCTAAAAACATATCCACAATCTCAGGGTGCCTTATAACTATTTTTGACAGATATTCACTGGTGCTGAATATCTTAATAACGGATTCAGCTGCCTGAGGATTCTCTTCAAAAAATGAATAAAGAGTCTCTCTCGCTCCTACAGAAGATATGAGCGATTCCAAATTATTCAGGGCAAGATCAGGGTCTGAAGAAGATGTAATTTGAGCAAAAAAAGGTGGAAATATCCTTAAGAAAATCTGTCGGCTCCTAGGTGTTTGGTGACTGAAGGCGGCGCCATCTCTCAATAACATTATATTTCTGTAAGCCCTGCCGGGATCCCTGAAATTAGACTGGGATAATATCTCTATCGCCTCATCCTCTGATACCGCCCCTCCAATGATCACTTCGCACTTGCCTTCCTCCGATCCTTCTTTTCCCTGTATGCCTTTCTTTAAAAACAGATCATCATATATCTTTCGCACAGACTTTGTGTAAGAGTTGTAGTCCTTAAGTAACTGCTCATATGCCTTATTCTTTATTTTATCCTGGTAACCGATCCTCTTCGCCAGCGTGTTTAAATCATCAGGATTTTCAGGCATTATATACGTCTGGCGCTCGCCTACCAGCTGTATCATGTGCTCTACCCTTCTCATGAATTGGTATGCCGCTGAGAGAACTGCTTCCTCGTCATAAGAAATAAACCCCTTCTGTGCAAGCTTGTGCATTGCCCGCATAGTATTCCGCTCCCTTATCGATGGTTCCTTACCTCCATACAACAGCTGCAATGCCTGCACAAAAAACTCTACCTCCCTTATCCCGCCGTATCCCAGCTTTACATTTCGTGTATCCTTGCCCTTAACAGCAATGCTCTTATCAATTTTTACCTTCATGCCGCTTATTTCATCAATCGCAGTAAAATCAAGATATTTTCTATAAACAAATGGCTGAATCATCTTCAGAAATGCCTTACCGAGTTCTTCATCTCCTGCAACAGGCCGGACTTTAAGAAGTGCGGCCCTCTCCCATGTCTGGCCCCATGACTCATAGTAAACCTCATAACTTCTGAGAGGAGATGCCAGGTCTCCACGCTCGCCTTCAGGACGCAGTCTTGTATCTACACGGAATACAAAACCCTCGTCAGTAGTCTGCCCTATAACCTGACTTATCATCTCTGACAACTTGACAAAATACTGGTGATTCGTGAGAAGTCCATTACTCGTCGCACCTTTTTCTGTAGAGTAGAGATACATTATGTCTATGTCTGAACTGTAATTTAGTTCTTCACCGCCAAGTTTACCCATTCCAAGAACAGTAAATGTGCATTTGCTCAAGTTACCATTTTCATCAGAAAATTTCGGCATCCCATATCTCTTTTCCAAATCCCTGTTACACACCTCATAAGCAATTTGCAGGGTTACGTCTGCCACTACAGATATTTCCTGTGTAATCTCCGTCAGCGTCCCATATTTCAGGAGGTCTCTCAGAGAGATCCTCAGATATTCTTTTTTCCGGAATCTCCTCAGTATAATCTTTACATCCTCAATGGTTGTCCTGGGCGTTATTTGTTTGCGTAATACTGAAAGGGCTGTATCTTTTGCAATAGTAATTTTAAGAAAGTTTGGAACTGCCAGCCACTCGATGCTTTCGAGGGGTGCTGATAATAGAAAGTTGCATAGATACTGGCTGCTTCCCAACAGGAGTAAAAAGGGGGGTATGATCTCTTTATGAGATGACAGAAACTGATAGAGTTTGTCCTTCGCCTCATAACTTGATGCAAAACGTTCAAGATTGTTCAGAGACATATCAGGATCAGGAGAATCTATCACAGCCTGGAGTATTAAAGGCAACAATTTGTCAAAGACGCTGGATGTGGAAGTATCACCTCGAAGCAGCTGAAGGTTTACTGCAGCCCGCCGACTATCAGCAAAACCACGACCGGCCAGGATAGAGGATAAACTGGCAGTATCTTGAAAATTTATTATGATCTCTTTTGTAAATCTTTTCATCCGGGAAAGTATGGTCTGCGCATCATTAACATGACTGAGGTCAGCTAAACGAATAAGGAAATATCAGCATCAACAGCATACTCTAAAAATGCCGCTGCACCACATACCTCAACGCCCTCTAATAAGTCATCTTTCTTCACACCCATAACGTCCATAGTCATCTGACATCCTATGAGCTTTACCCCTGATTCATTAGCTATATTCAATAGATCTTCAATAGAAGGCACATTCACTTTGGCCATCCAGCTTTTCATCATCTTCGTTGCCATTGCCGTCATGCCAGGCATAGCTCCGATGATGTTTGGTACAGGGACAGGCATTGCAGGGTTTGCAAGAGAAGGTACCTTAAGGTTCTTATTTTTTTTCCTGTTTATAATATCGAGGCCATAAAATGTAAAGAATATTGAGCACTCTATATCCATAGCAGCAGCAGTTGTCGCCAGTATGAGAGGGGGATACGCCATATCCAGCGTCCCCTTTGATGACACTATGGCCATTCTCTTTTTCCGCTCAGACAATAGTTTTTTTAACTTGTTTTCCACAAGTTCTTCTATGATTTCTCTGTCTTTATCTGTGATCGACATTTCATTCTCCCTGGGAAAACCTTCAATGGTTAATATGACTTCTTCTACCTGGCTTTTTTTATATAAAACCTATAATGACCATCTTCACCTGCTGTTTCCAGCAATTCATGGCCGGTATGCTTAGTCCACGCCTCAATGTCTTTTACTGAACCTGGATCTGTTGAAACCATCTCCAGGATCTCTCCCACTGCCATTTTGGCAATAGCCGTCTTTGTCTTTAATACAGGCAATGGACATGATAATTTACTACAATCAAGTATCTGATCCGGCACATATTTTTTTCTGCCCATCGAGAGTCTTCCTTTCTCTATTTTATCATCACCAGTTCCTATTTACCATACTATAACCTTATCGTGGTCAATAATGAGCTGACATATTGAAGAATAATCAACTAATTTATAAGATGTACTTAAACCACGCGCCTCAACATCATTAACAGAGGCGTATATGTCACAAGTCCCCTGCACTTTGGAAAGGACCCCATCCTGTATCAAAAGGACAGCAAAATCGCCCTTATCACCTTCATTGCTGATTACTTCCTGCGCTAATTCTATGTCAACTTTTCTGACTATGTGCAGAGTTTTCACTATATACTCTTTACCCGAAGTTTAATAGAACGTCACTTTCTGCTATCAACCCCAGTGCTTCCTTCCGGCTGATTTTCTCTATATTACTATCGTATTCTGCAATCTTGCGCTCCATTAATGAAACATCATCTGCAAATATCCTGATAGCACATGCAGAAAACAGTTCCACACTATCACTGATGTCAGGTCTTCCTATCGTATGAGGGGAAACCTTTAATGAATTCCATACGCCATCATCTATTAAAAGGATACTGACCCTGTTATCATGTACAGTCAATCCGACACTCATCCTAAGGGCCTCAGGTACAGAAACGGTATTAAATGGTGTTGAGCGGATTACAATTAGTATTTGTTTTTCTCGCCCTTTCATAAAAGACACCCCCGATGAAACATGACAACTGACAGATTAGCTAAAACATTATCTGCATGGAGCGTAAATCCGTCATACAAAACTCAGGAACCTGTCACTTTCATTGACCAGCTTAGAGAGGTCATACTGACTGTGAAAATCTACGCCATCAAATAAGTCAGGCTGATTCAGCCCCCTTATCTCTGCAGTATAGGTACATAAAGAAATCTTAACTCCTTTTGAAATAAGAACGTCAAATCCTGCTGAAAGTCTCTTTGGAGAATTGTTTACAACCACGTTATAAATCCCATCCTCCATCAGAAATATTCTCACTTCATGCCCCATATCGGTAAAACCCTCAGCAAGTCTTTTTACGGTGTGTGCGTCCTGGTGTTCAGGACTCTTGTGTAAAAGAAGACCTATTTTCATGACTTAAGGCAATTATACACAAATCTGGTTATGACGGTAAAGGTTTAGGTTTGAAGTCACTGACTAAAGGACTGCTGTATTATAATCCAGGGAAGTTGCATTTAAAAATCCATAGTCAGACCGACGGTCGCATAATCAGGGCTCGCATCTGAGATCCCAACACTAAAGCCTGCATCAAGCAATACACCTTCCATTATCCTGTACCTTGTACCAAGAAGGATTGAAAAGAAATCAGGACTATGAGGGTTTTTATTCGTCTCTCCAGTCACTTCCCCAACTATGTCAATCTCCTCGTCTGCAGAATAATCTACGGCCACCTTAAAGCTGAAAACATTCTCATACTCACTGCCCCAGGAAGGTTTGTTTATGAATGTATAACCAATGTTCATATGGGCACTTAATGATTGAGACATCTCCCTTGTCGCTATAAATACAAAACCAAAATCAGTCTCACCTGTGCTGAAGCCACTACAATCATCTTCTTCACCGCACCCGCCGCCTGACATTAATATTTTCCTGTCATTCTCAGGTGTTGGAATTTTAAAGAATGGCTGTATAGTAAGTGAAATGGGGTTGCCCTCACGTCCCTTAAGAAAAAGAAGTCTTGATTTCAGTATCATGTCACCAAGATTATCTATCTTCTTGGCACCTCTGGGTCTCCAGAATACATAGGGGATTTCAATACCTACATCAAGGTTATTAATAACACCATAATTAGCCTCAATGTCAAGGTTATTAGACTCATCTCCATGAGGGAAATTCACAGCTCTGATCCCTGTCTCAAGCTTTACCCTATGAACCTTCTCAGGATATGCGCTTTGAGTCGTTAAAGGACGGCTCGCAAAGACAGGAGTAGTAACTGACAAACCACAGATTAATATAACAGATGAGACTGCTGTTAACAGTTTTCTATTCAATTGCATAAGCGAGATCATAATAACTGTAAAGTTTATGGCATGTCAAGGGATGAACAACTTCGTCTCCATTACAGTTAGTAAAGGTAAAAGCGTCTCAGGGTGGATTGCAGAGACCGCACATGCATCATATCTCTTACATAGGATCTTAGCAGATTCCTCATCACACTTATCCGACTTGTTAAGTACGACCAGTCTTTCTATATGGTCTATTCCAAGTTCCTTTATTATCTTATCTACTGAATCCATATGCTGTTCAAATCTGGGGCTGCTTATATCCACAACATGGAGTAGAAGATGCGCATCTTTTAATTCGTCCAGGGTAGCCCTGAAGGCGCCAAGTAAATCGTCCGGAAGCTCTTTGATGAAACCGACAGTATCTGTTATGATAACCTCACGGTCGCGCGGGAACCTCAGTCTCCTGCTTGAAGTGTCAAGTGTCGCAAAAAGCTGGTCTTCAGTCTTTACCGAGCTTTTTGTAAGAGCATTAAGAAGTGTTGATTTACCTGCATTAGTATAACCTACAATAGACACAATTGGTATGCCGCTGCTGACACGTCTGTCCTTCCTCTGTCTGCGTGCATTGCTTAAATGTACAAGCTCCTTTTCCAGGTGCGCTATCCTGTCTCTTATACGCCTCCTGTCAATCTCAAGTTTCATTTCACCAGGACCTCTGCCGCCTATACCTCCTGCTAACCTGGATAATGCCTTTCCAGTGCCTGTTAAACGAGGCAGCAGATATTTAAGCTGTGCAAGCTCCACCTGTACTTTACCGTCCCGGCTGTGGGCATGCCTGGCAAAGATATCGAGGATAAGCTGAGTCCTGTCGATGACTCGCACCTCAGTCATCTCGCCAATGGATTTCACCTGTGTTGGCGAAAGGTTCTGGTCGAAGATAATCAGATTGGCACCACTCTGGAGAGATTTAATAATCAACTCTTTGAGTTTACCCTCCCCCATCAGATATCTCGGATGTAATACCTTGGGCCTTTGAATAACGGTATCTAGTATCTTAACCCCAGCTGTCCGCGAGAGTTCCTTCAACTCTTCAAGGGAATCCTCCTGATCGCTCCTGCTTTTTAAAGATGCACTGACAATAACCGCCCTGTCACCCTTTTCAACTTCTAAGCCTTCACGGTTAAGAGAAAGCCGCTTGTCAATATCTTCGAAAAGGTCTTCCATGTTTAAATCAAGTTGATGGAATAATCTCTGGTTTAACATCTTGTATGCCTTACCTTCCTCATTAGGCGGTATCAGATGGGCCATATAGATATTACCAGGGTGTCCATCTCCTGAAATACCAATAGCCGCCATAAGATCTAACCGGAGCAGGGCGAGATCCGTCAGGTCATCCTGAGTCAGGGATTCATTTTTAAGATGTGTGTGTATACACCTTATACTGCGGGTATGCTTCTTTCCAAAGCCAAATTCCGACAGGTCAGGAATGACTATTTCCCTGTGGTCACCGATGATAACATGATGAATTACACCTTGCCTGTCAACCAAAATACCAATCTGCCTCTTTATTTCATATGATATGGATGCTATATATCTGGCAAGTTCAGGTGTAATAAGCTCTATAGGAGGTATGCGGCGTCTATAAATATTCTTTAATCGTCTGAGCTGATCGGCTTTTAGTCCGGTCGTATTGCCATAAAGAGTAGAAATAGGAAAACCTCCTGACGTCAGTTTATTATTTTACTCTTTATGGGTCAAGCTATAATACTAAAGGTTTAGCATGGCCTGACAATAGCCTTTTTTTCAGAATATCGATAGGCTCAAACACTCTGCAAATATTTAGTTTCCTGTACGATAATATTTCAGGTAAGTATCATTGACCTCAAACCGGGAGTGTCTTTTTCCAGAATTCTGATAAAAACTTTTACTATTTCAGGATCAAATTGCGTACCTGCACACCTCTGAAGCTCTGCAACAGCTGTTTCCACTGACAGGGCATTCCTGTATGGCCTGTCAGTAGTCATTGCATCAAAGGTATCAACTACGGCAAGTATACGGCAGGCAAGAGGTATGGCATTTCCGCTCAATCCGTCCGGATAGCCTGTACCATCATAATATTCCTGATGGTGTCGTATTAGCGGCTTAAGCTTTTTAAGCATCTCCAGAGGCGAGATTATCTTTTCTCCTATTTCCGCATGTCTCTTCATTATTTCAAACTCTTCAGGCGTCAGTTTCCCGGGTTTGTTAAGTATATGGTCTGGTATGCCTATCTTGCCAATATCATGCAGCAGGCAGAGATATACAAGCTCCTCCCGATCGGATTGAGACATGTTTATTTCATACGCTATCTCCTTTGCGTACTCTATCGCACGCTCGGAGTGACCATTCGTATAATGGTCTCTGGCATCAAGGGCACTGCTAAGTGATGTTACTATCTCATAAAGAGACTGAGGAGTCGCATCCGCAGAAAGCATCTTTTTTAACTGCTCTCCTATGTCTGATACTATCTGTTGACCATTGTCAAATCTCTTAAGCGTTTTGACAGCAAGAAACGTCTCAAATAGTTTCTGGTTGCATACATTGAGGTCCTTTGTTTCCGTACAATCAAAGGAAAATACCTGATTTCCACCCCTGTATTTTGCTAAGTACATTGCCTGATCGGCAAACTGCAGCAGCATCGTCTGATCATCCGTATGGTAGAATAACGTTGAAAGACCCAAACTAATAGAAACTCCGCGGCGATCGTCCTTAAACCTGTGCCTGACTTTTGATAAAATCCTGTTGGCGACCATCATCCCCTGGTCATGTGATGCCTCCGGAAGCAGGCAAATAAATTCATCTCCGCCATAACGTCCAATTATGTCAACTGATCTGGTATTATCCTTGAGACAGTGTGCTATATCCCGAAGGATGCTGTCCCCCTGATAATGACCATGTAAATCATTGGTAGACTTAAAGTTGTCCACATCTATCATTATTAGGGAAAGGGCATTTTCTGTTCTCTGTGAGCGCAAGAACTCTTCCTGATACCTTTCGAGAAATGCCCTGTGATTAAAGAGTTTAGTCATACCATCAGTTGATGCCTGCATCTTTACTTCTTCAAAAAGCTGTGCATTCTTAATAGCATTGGCTGATGTATTGGCTACTATTTGGCAGAACCTGATTTCTTCCGATGTAAACACTCGCTTACCCCTGACTACCTTAAGAATTAACGTCCCTATTATTTCTGATTTATAAGATATTGGTATCACCAGGAGAGATTTTATGTTTACCTGATTTACTGTCTCTCTCACGTCATTCATTATGGTGTTTTCATCAATATCATTAATTATTACAGTCTCTCTGGTTTCAAGCGCCTTTAGTATTTCAGGGTATTTTATTAACTCTATCTGAAGTTGATTTACATCGGGTACATCATGTGATGCAACTACATACCCGAGTTCTTTTTGCCGGTCTACCAGTATAATAGAACACCTGTCAGCATCAATATACAGACCGACCTTGTTTACAATGGCCCTCAGTACTTCATTGATATCTATAGATGAAGAGACACTTTGGGTTATTTCAAGTATCAGCTCCAGTTCCTTCTTACTCTGCCATAAGTATTGCAAATAAATAAGAAGATCGCGAATCTGACGATAAAAAGGATTTAAAATTGTTGTTATTATTGTCTTTTCCAATGGCGTCAAGTTAAGATTGAAAGACCTTTAAGTACATGAGAGACAAAAATACTATTCGGCTGTTAAAAAAAACTCTTGACAGAATAATTTAACTTGGTATCATTATCATCATTATTCCTATCGGAATAGTAGGATTTAATATATGAGATTTTCCGTAAAAAGCGAATATGCGGTGACTGCTGTATTGGATGTAGCTGGCCATGCGGATAAAGGTCCTGTTCATGTAAGATCAATTGCAAGCCGTCAGTCCATTCCCGTCAGATTCCTCGAACAGGTTATGTCATCTTTAAAAAAAGCTGGAATTGTAGATAGTGTTAGAGGTGCTCAGGGTGGGTACGTCCTTGCCAGGGACCCTAAGACGATAAACATCGCCCAGATAATTGAGGCAATTGAAGGACCTCTGACTCCAGTTTACTCTGTTACAGATTCTGCCGATTTTAAGACTTCACATATTAATGGACATGTCGTCAGGGATGTATGGAATGATGTAAAACGTGCTATTTCAACTGTCCTGAATGGTGTAACAATAGACGACCTTAACAGAAAGATAAGGGAAAAAGAAGTATCTGTTATGTATCACATATAATAAGGAGGGTTTATCGTTATGGAAACAAATGTAATCGAGACAGATATTCTCATCATTGGCGGCGGGACATCAGGGTGCCTGGCTGCAGTTGAGTTAAAAGAGCTTTATCCAAACCTCAGTGTCACTATCATGGAAAAGGCTCATATTGACCGGAGCGGATGCCTGGCAGGAGGCATGAATGCTATTAATGCATACCTTAACCCTGGAGAAACCCCAGAGAGCTTCACTAAGTACGTCAGATTCGATTCGTGCGGTTTAGTCAGAGAAGACCTTGTCCTTAGCATGTCTGAGCTGTTTGAATACTGTGTTAAGAAGGTAGAAAAGTGGGGACTCCCCATACTCTGTGATGAAAAAGGAAACTATGTCCCCCGGGGACGATGGAACATTAAGATAAACGGCGAATCTTTAAAACCAATTATAGCTAAGGCAGCAAAAAATGCCGGGGCAAAGATATTAAACTGGGTCACGGCAACTAACTTTCTGATGGCAGACGGTAAGGTGGCAGGTGCCATGGGATTTAGTATAAGGAATGGAAACTTCTTTGTTGTCAAGGCAAAAGCAACAATCATCGCTACAGGAGGGGCTGCAGGTATATATAAACCTAACAATGCACACGATGCACAGCAAAAGACATGGTACTCTCCTTATAATACAGGGGCTGGATATGCAATGGGGATAAGGGCCGGGGCCGAGATGACAAGCTTTGAGATGAGATATATCGGGCTTCGGGTGAAAGACACTATAGCACCGACAGGGACAATAGCCCTTGGGGTCGGGGCTCCGCAGATTAATTCTAAGGGCGAAAAGTTCATGGCTGCTAAGTATGCGCATATAGGCGGTGATGGAGCTCCGACACCGTACAGGTCGCACGGCCCGCTTCAGGAGATTAAAGAAGGTCGCGGTCCTGTTTACCTTGATACAAGGCACATAACTGCTCAACAGGCCCGGGATCTCAAATCCGCATTTCTTGACATGTACCCGTCAATGGTTCTCTATTGGGCAGCAAATGAGATAGACCCATCCAAGGAACCGGTGGAAGTACAGACAACTGAGCCATATATAGTCGGGGGACACACCCAGTCCGGTTACTGGGTTGATGTTAACCGTAAGACGAGTATTGAAGGACTGTATGCCGCAGGTGACGTTTCAGGAGGTGCGCCATATAAATTTGTAAGCGGCTGCTGGGCAGAGGGGGTTATAGCCGCAAGGGCTGCAGGTGAGTATGTCCAGAATGTTGGGTTTGCAGAAATTCCTGATGAAGTCCTTAGGAATGAGGAGGAGAGAGTATTTAAACCTCTTATGAATCACACACATAAGAAAGACGGCATAAATAATTATGATATGGAGGTCAGGATCCAGAAGATTATGGAGGAATATGCAGGCGGAGCAGCAACTTTTTATGAGGTAAATGAAGAGAGGCTCCAGGTAGCAAAAAGACGCCTTTCAACTCTGCCGGATCAGTTTCGCTATCTGATTGCAGAAGACCTGCATGATCTTATGAAGGCTCATGAGGTAATTGACAGGGTGTTTGTGGCTCAGGTCCTGGTAGAACATATGATGTACAGGAAGGAAACGAGATGGCCGGGTTATTGTACAAGGACTGATTATACGGAGTTGGACGACACCAACTGGCTGAAGTTTGTAAATTCCAGGAGAGATCCTGATACAGGAAAGATTGAAATGTTCACGAGGCCATATGAGCAAATAGTTCCCGGGGACAGGTATAAGCCAAGATAACTAATATGATTTGAAACATAAACAATTTCAGGAGGAAAGAAAATGCCGGTAATAATACATACAGACAAATGCAATGAATGCAATGGATCAAGCAACCCTCCCTGCGTCAGGATGTGTCCCGGAGACCTCTGGATGAAGGACCCCAAGACAGGGAAAATACTTATGCGAAATGCCTCAGATTGCTGGGACTGCCTGCCATGCGTGAAGGTATGCCCGCAGGAAGCAATAGAATTCAGGCTGTCTTATCAGCTCGGGTACCAGACTGCCAGGCTTCTGCCCCATATTCACGATACAAGGGATTTTATCACATGGGAGCTTATTGACACACACGGTGTTACTGACAACTTCACTATAAGGACTAAGATTCTCCCTGTCGAACTTGACGAGAGTATAGAGGGTGTAACAGCATCAGATTACTCAATATAAACTGGAAGCATGCATGAAATTCCCCCTGCCCCCTTTTTTAAAGGAGGGGAGAGGGATTTGAAGGGGTATTTTGGATGGATCAAACTTCAGAAGAAAAAACTGCAGAGATTCAGCAGCATATACTTGATGAAATATCAACTTTCGAGGCGGAAATCGGCCGTCTTAGGCGAAAGGAAATGCCTGAGGAAAAATTCAAGAAATTCAGGCTTCAAAACGGCATCTATGGACAGCGTCAGAAGGATGATTTCATGGTCAGGGTTAAAGTGCCTCAGGGAGTATTGAATCCTGATCAATTAAAATTATTAGCGGATACAGGTGATGAGTTCTCAAACGGCATCGCGCATGCAACATCCCGTCAGGATATACAATTTCATTTTGTTAAACTCGAGAATGTGCCGACTATCATGAGGTCCCTTGCAAAAGCCGGTCTGACTACACGGGAGGCATGCGGAAATACTATCAGGAACGTTACAGCGTGCTATCTTTCAGGCATTTGTCCGGATGAGGTATTTGACGTATCCACATATGCACGATTAACAACAGACTATTTCCTGAGAAACCCTGTATGCCAGAGCCTGCCCAGAAAATTCAAGATATCCTTCTCAGGCTGCAGCAAGGATTGCGCGCTAGCCCCTATTAATGATATTGGTGCAATAGCGGTACTTAAAGATATTAATGGAAAAACTCAGCGCGGGTTTAAGATCTATATTGCAGGCGGTCTTGGCCCGCATCCCAGGATAGCTCAAAATCTTGATGATTTTGTTTCTGCAGATGACCTTCTTCCTTTATCTGAAGCAATACTGAGGGTATTCGACCAGTATGGAGAGAGAAAAAACAGGAACAGGGCAAGGATGAAGTTCCTTCTTGAAAAGATAGGTTTTGACGAGCTCAAACGGCGTATTGCTGAGGAATTCAAAATTGTAAAGGCATCGGGTAAATGGTCTTATACACTGCCGCCTGAAGATACACCTGATAGTTTGTCCGGCACGGGTGAAGGGAGGGAACAACGGCTTGTACCTTTTGAGTACACAGAGACTCATGGTAATGGCAACACCCATTTTCACAGATGGCGTGCTACAAACGTTATTCCTCAGAAACAGACCGGATACTGCATTGTTCATATAAGGCTTCAACTTGGGGACATAACAACTGATCAGTTGAGAACACTCTCAGATATAACAGCAAGATATTCAAACGGCAGGATACGCGTAACACATCAGCAGAATCTCCTTATGAGATGGGTCAGGAACGAATTCCTCTATGACTTGTACAAGGAATTGAAGAGAGGAGAAATGGCACATGCTGGCGTTGGAAGGATGATGGATATACAAAGCTGTCCAGGTGCAGAGACATGCAACCTGGGACTCACATCATCCAGACAGTTGGCCAGTGCTATCGGCCTTGAACTCTCCACGAGGGATGACGCGGAGGTAGAAAGCGTAAAGATAAAGGTCAGCGGATGCCCTAATTCCTGCGGTCACCATCATATTGCCGACATTGGGTTTCATGGTGTTGCCAAGAAGATAGAAGGCCGTCTTGTTCCCTATTATCAGCTTCATTTAAGCGGCGGAGTAGGAAACGGGAGGGCAGTGATCGGAGATTCGGATATAAAACTCCCGGCCCGCAACATACCTTCTGCGGTATCACAGCTCATCTCTGTTTATCAGAATGACCGTTTGGATAACGAACAGTTTTATCAATTTATAGAGAGGAAAGGAGTTGACTATCTCCACAGTATGCTTGATAAGTATGCAACTGTACCTTCATACGCTGAAGCTCCGGATAAATACTCTGACTGGGGATCAAACTCTGAGTTTATTGTAAAACTGGGCGCTGGTGAATGCGCCGGAGGAGTAGTAGATATTATAGAGGACTTCCTTACAGCTGGTAATCGTGAAGCATACAAGGCTGATATGCTCTTTGAGGCCGGTGAATATGAAAAATCGATTGAGTGGCTCAACCGTTCTGTTTTATCTATTGCCCGCGGGATGCTTGTCCCATTTGGCATTGACACAGAGGTGGAGATTGAGATTATCAGAGAATTTCAGGATAAGATTATTGATAAATGTATAGTATCTGACAAGGTAGAGCCGCTCTTTGAAGACTATGGCAAACAGGATATAAAAGACAGGTTAAGTGAATATGTTCATCTTGCAAAGGTTCTGGCAGGAGAGTCACAGGAGGCGTACCATCAGCTTGATGCAAATTTCAAATTCAAAAAAAGGGAAGTAGAAGACAGACCACAGGAGGTAAAAAAGATTATGGAAAGAAAGATTGACGAATACTTAGACCTCAAGGGTGTTGCATGCCCTTATAACTTTGTAAAAACTAAGTTAAAACTGGAAGAGATGGAATCTGGTCAAACCCTTCAGATCATAATAGATGATGGAGAACCGTATAAAAACGTCCCGAGGAGTGTAATTAATGAAGGGCACAAGATTCTTGAGGAAGAAAAGATTGAGGATAATCACTACAGGATAGTGATAGAAAAGTAAGGCATTCCTATTCACACGATTATTATTAACAAGGAGGACAAATAATGCTTCAATCAATACCACATGGCGGGAAACTGATCAACCGCATTCTTAGAGGTAAAGACAGGGAAATAGCAGAGATGAAGGCAAAAGAGCTCAGAAAGATACCGTTGACATCAAGAGAGGTATCAGACCTTGAAATGATAGCCTCAGGGGCTATGAGTCCGCTTGAAGGATTCATGTGCAAGGACGATTATCATTCGGTCGTTGATACAATGAGACTGACAAACGGTCTTCCATGGTCATTACCTGTAACTCTCGCTGTTTCGCAGGAAACAGCAGATAGTCTTACCCTTAAGGAAGAGGTTGCTCTTGTGGATGGGCATGGCCATGACCTTGCAATCCTTACTGTAGAAGATATTTTTAAGCATGACAAGGAAAAGGAGTCAGTAGAAGTATATAAGACTGACAGCCCGGAACATCCGGGAGTTAAGTATATATATGAAGTTGGACCGGTCCTGATAGGGGGCAAGATTAACCTCTTCCATAGACCAGGGCATGAGGATTTCTTACAGTATCGCCTTGACCCTGAAGATACCAGGAAAAGCTTCAGGGAAAAGGGATGGAAAACAGTAGTTGGATTTCAGACGAGAAACCCAATACACCGTGCACATGAATATATCCAGAAGTCTGCCCTTGAAATAGTAGACGGACTTATGGTGCATCCCCTGGTCGGCGCTACTAAAGGAGACGATGTCCCGGCTTCCGTTCGTATGCTCTGTTATGAAGCACTCTTCCAGAACTACTATCCTAAAGACAGAACAATGCTTGCAGTATTTCCCGCAGCTATGCGTTATGCAGGACCCAGAGAGGCGATATTTCATGCACTGTGCAGAAAGAACTATGGGTGTACGCACTTTATAGTTGGAAGGGACCATGCAGGTGTAGGAAATTATTATGGAACATTTGACGCACACTATATCTTCGATGAGTTTGAACCAGGAGAGCTTGGAATCACCCCGCTCCGGTTTGATCACACTTTCTATTGCAAACGCTGCACGAGTATGGCATCATACAAAACCTGTCCGCATGACTCAGGAGATCATGTAACATTGTCAGGAACCAAGGTACGTGAAATGCTCAGAAATGGTACTAAACCACCGGCGGAGTTCTCAAGACCAGAAGTAGCAAGTATTCTTATTGAGGCAATGTCGGCTAAAAAAGAGTAGAAGGATAATGATACACCTCCACCCGCCCCTGAGAGAAATCTGAGGGGTGGATGGGATTTACTGATGTACGGAGGATGCACAAGATGGAAAAACCTGTCCTCAGAATAGAACTGCCTGGAATAAAACCAAGCCGAAGCGGTAAGGTGCGCGACATTTTTGACCTTGGAGATAAATTACTGCTTGTCGCTTCTGATCGGGTCTCTGCATTCGACGTTGTCCTGCCAACAGGCATACCTGATAAGGGTAAGATTCTCACTCAGGTGTCCCTGTACTGGTTCAAACAGATGGAAGATATTATACAAAACCATCTGATTAGTGCCGACGTAAAAGACTACCCTGCTGTCTGTCAACCTGGCAGGGATATGCTTAACGGCAGAAGTATGCTGGTTCATAAGGCAAAACCACTGCCTGTGGAATGTATTGTAAGAGGATATATATCGGGTTCAGGGTGGAAAGAGTACAAGAAAAACGGGACAGTTTGCGGAATAAGCCTCCCGGAAGGTATAAATGAATCATCCAAACTCCCAGAACCACTGTTTACCCCTTCCACAAAGGCAGAAGAAGGTCATGATATAAACATTGATTTTAATGAAGTGATAAACATCGTCGGCCAGGATATGGCGGAAAGACTGCGGGATATAAGCCTCAATATATATACAAGGGCCAGGGATATGGCAGAAAAGAAGGGAATTATAATTGCCGACACAAAATTTGAATTTGGCATCTTCAACGATAAACTGATATTGATAGATGAAGTACTGACCCCTGATTCCTCCCGATTCTGGTCATTAAAAACATATCAGGCTGGAAGAAGCCAGGACAGTTACGATAAACAGATAGTACGGGACTATCTTCTTGGTTTGGACTGGGACCAGCAGCCTCCGGGTCCGGAACTGCCACAACATGTTGTGGAGAAGGCTGCAGCAAGGTACCGTGAAATTATTGAAATACTAATGAACTAAAGTCTGCCTGACTTTATTATCGCCCATACGAGCCACAGACCCAGCAAACCCGCCACGATGTAACCTACAGCCCCTAACAGTGGGAAACCCAGGAATAGTGGGCCGATCTGCGTCCGCATGATAATTGAGGAACCCACAATGATTGAAGCTATAATAAGACTGAAGGATAATCTGTTACTTGCCTTGTCAATATGTTGTTCAAGTCCTTCAAGTTTCTCATGCTTCACCTCTATCTCTATGCGCCCTTCCCTTATACGTTTGAATATGTGATGAAGCTCACGAGGCAGTTCCCGAAGAAGACTGCTGACTTCTAAGCCAACCTTCACCATGTCGTTATAAATCCTTGATGGTTCAAACAACTTCTTCCTGAGCAAGTGCTGAGTGTATGGCCGTATGTTCTCAACAAGGTTAAAGTCAGGGGCAAGGGCCCTGACTATGGACTCCACAGTCATGAATGCCTTACCAAATAAAAGCATGTCGGTGGGAATCTTTACATGATGCCTGCGGCCCAGGGATATAAGTCCGTTCACGAATTCTCCAAAAGAAAAATCCTTCATTGGTACATCATGAAATCCTTCTATAAACTCCCTAATATCTCTCTTTAATGCCCTCTGATCAAATTCTCCGATTACAATACCTGTCTCAAGATAAATATCCATCAACTTAACTATATCTTTCTCTATGACCGCCAGAAACAGACCTGAGAGACTGTCCACCATTTCATCGTCGAGACGCCCCATTATTCCAAAATCATGAAAGCAGATACGGCCATCATCAAGTACAAAAACATTCCCGGGATGAGGGTCAGCGTGGAAGAATCCGTAATCAAATAACTGCAGTAAATACGAATCACTGAACTTCTTTGCTAGTACAAACCTGGAATGTGCATCCCCGTCTACATCCGTGATCCTTTTACCAGGTGCGTATTCAATCGTGAGGATTCGACTGCCGCTAAGACCCCATATGACTTCCGGAATATAGACATCTTTTGAGTCCTCGAACATCGTCCTGAAGCGGTCTGCACTCCTCCCCTCAATTCTGAAGTCTAATTCCTTGCGGATTGATATAGAAAACTCTTCTACCATCCCAACAGGATCATAAAGCTTTGCCTCAGGTATATACCTGCTAACAAGCCTGGCGAGGGTAAGGAGTATACTCAGATCCGTCTCAATTGTATCTTTGATACCGGGCCGCAGTATTTTTACTACTACTTCTCTGCCATCAGATAACCTTGCCCTGTGAACCTGTCCGATAGAGGCTGCAGCAAGGGGCGTCTCGTCAAATGATTTATAGATGCTGTCTACGGGTTTACCAAGCTCTGCTAAAATCTCTTCCCTTGCCTGTTCCGCGGGGAAAGGAGGGACCCTGTCCTGAAGCCTTTGTAATTCATTGATAATTTCTTCAGATAATATATCACGCCGCAGACTTAGGATCTGTCCGAATTTAATAAAGGTAGGGCCGAGCTCCTCAAGTACTAGCCTGAAGCGCTCGGCTGTATTTTTGGGACTGTCTTCCTTCTCATGAGTCCTGAAGATCCGCTTTCCTAAAGGGACATACCCCTGAAGGTTCAGCCTTTCAATCAGGTAACCAAACCCGTATTTAATGAGGGTATTAAGGATTAAACGGACACGCTGAAGGTCCCTGTATGTCTGTTTAAAGTGATAGAATGGCATAAATTAATGCCAGCCGTAACCCCATCCCCCCATGTAGGACCCCCTCGAATCCATAAATGTATTCAGGAGTTCCTGGTACTGCTTATCAGACAGAAAACTCCTTGTCTTTAAAAGGGCCTTAACTCTATATGTATTCAGCGAGGACCATGCAGCCTGTATCTTATTTGAAGCATCTTCTATGGCCTTGTCACTTGCATTTTTTGATCTCAGAAGTTCCATGAGATCCATTTCAGCAATTTCTATATTTACCCGCCTCTGCATTACCTCTTTACGATAGTCTGAATAAACCTTTCTGAACTTCTCAGCCTGATCTTCAGTAAGTTCAAGTTTTTCCTTTAAGTCTTCCCACATATTCATCATTGGCGGCGCACCCATCATACCTTTGGATTTTTCCATCATAGGGTGCTTCATACCGTGCCCCATCATACCCGGCTTATTCATACATGGGGAAGAAGAATCATCCGTCATCATTTTAGGCATGTTATAACCTTCATATCCTTTGTCTGCCAATGCCCCTCCTGCAAATGTAAAGATGAAACTTAAAGCTGCAAAAATAATCACTCCGTTACGCATTTTCATGATCTACCTCCTTTGTTAATAGTCTATAATTTTACAAAGCAGTCTGCAGCAGGGAAGCAATATACTGGTTAGCCTGTTTTGTATCCCAGTCTCTGCCTCCCTGAGCCTTACCTACTATCTGTCCCCTCGCATTTATAAAGTATGTTGTTGGAAGGGCCCATACTTTATAGGTTTCAGTCACCTTATAATCTGAATCAATAAGCGCAGGAAATGTTAGATTATATTGCTTGATAAATTTGCTGACACTTGTAAACTCCTCTCCTGAGGCAACAGCAATTATGACAAATCCCTTTTCTTTAAACTGCCCGTACAACTTTTCCATTGAGGGCATTTCTTCCCTGCATGGACCGCACCAGGTTGCCCAGAAATTAAGCATTACAACCTTACCCCTGTAGTCTTTTAAATTGACCTTTTTGTTAGTTATGTCTTTCAACGCAAATTCCTTTGCTGCCAGCGGGTTTGAATACTCTTGAATACCCAGGTAAGTTGCAGAGTTATTGCCTGCACTGGACTGTCTCTCCGGCAGCAGGGTTAAACTCAGCCCGGCACAAAGGATAAGAATAATTATAATGCTGAGATGACTCTTTCGTGATGCCAATTTCATAATAAGACTTAATTCAACTGTTTGACTATAACATGCAGGTAATTATGGAGTCAAGGAGCAGCAAATCTCAGCTATTTGTTTTACTCTTAATCAGGCTCTCAGCCACATATACAACATCGCCTACGTCTTTACTATATCCGTCAACACCTATCTCTTCAGCAAATCTCTTCGTCGTCACAGCCCCGCCAATCATGATTTTATACTGCAACCCCTGTTCATGAACATAATCCCTCACTACCTTCATCTGCATCATCGTCGTTGTCATAAGGGCTGATAATCCGATAATATCAGCATCATGTTCCTTTGCTGCACCAAGTATCTCTTCGCATGAAACATTCTTACCTATATCAATAACGTCAAAACCGAAGTTTTTAAGCATCATACAGCAAATATTCTTACCCAGATCATGAATATCCCCTTTTACTGTTGCCATAATTATAGTACCCTTTTTTGCCTTGGCAGAATTCTTTTCCATTAGAGGAGTCAGGACATCTACACCTTTTTTCATGGTCTCAGCAGAGGCTACCAGATGGGGAATAAATTTTTTGCGTTCGGCAAACAGGTCTCCAAGATGTCTTATGGCAGGGGTCATAATATCAAGGAAAATACTTGAAGGGTCTATTCCTTCTTCCATGCCTTCGTGAACTAATTTCACAATGCTGTCCCTGTCACCTTCTACTACAGCATAGAATATCTTATCACGGGTATTTTTCCCTGCGCTGTTCACCCTGGGGATAGCATTCAATTCTGTCCCCGATTTACCCGCAGCAGGGTTCGCCTCATGGAATGTAATATACCTCCTGCATCCGGGATCCCTTCCTGAAAAAAGGCTGGCAGCGAGGACAACGTTATGCATATCAGGATCATAGGGATTGATAATACCTGCATCAAGACCAGCCCCTATTGCCATTCCAAGAAAAGTATTATGAATAAGTTTTCTGTTCGGAAGCCCGAAAGATACATTGCTGACTCCAAGAATAGTCGGACAGCCCAGCTGTTCTTTGACAAGTCTGATAGTTTCCAATGTCTGTGAAGCAGCGTGTGGTGCAGCAGATACTGTAAGGGCAAGGCAGTCAAAAATTATATCATCTCTTCTCAGGCCAAAAGAAAGCGCCTTTTCAAGAATCGCCTCTGCTATTTTCATGCGATCTGCAGCTTTTTCAGGCAGATCACTTCCAGCCAGTAATGCAATGACTGCAGCGCCATATTTTTTTATTACCGGGAGAAGTCTTTCGAGGCGTTCCGGCTCCGCGTTAACGCTGTTTACCAGGGCTTTGCCGGCATATACACTAAGACCTTTTTCTATAGCATCAGCATTGGAGCTGTCAATCACAAGAGGTATATCAACAACCGTCTGAACAGAACCTACTGCACGATGCATATTTGAAGGTTCATCGGTCATGGGCACTCCAACATTGACGTCCAGCGCCATGGCATCAGCATCATATTGTTTTCTTGCCTCAGACACAACCACATCCATTCTGCCTTCCCTGATTGCCTCAGCAAACGACTTCTTACCTGTAGGATTTATCTTTTCTCCTATTTTAAGAAAAGGGTAGCCGCTTCCCATATAAACGGTTTTAGAACGGCTGGTAACTTTAAGCCCCTTTGCAGCAGATCTTACAACCGGCCTCCTCCCTTTTAATCTCTCATAAAGAAGATTAATATACTCGGGAGTTGTTCCACAGCATCCGCCAATTATATTTACTCCCGATTCATAAAATTGTTCTGCATATGATGCAATCTCACCTGCAGACGCGGGAAATATAGTTTTACCACCTTCATTCACCGGAAGTCCTGCATTCGGTTGTGCGCAGATAAAGGCATCCGTTGTCATTGAAAGCTTTTTTACAACACCAGTCATCTCTCCAGGCCCTGTTGAGCAGTTAACCCCGATTATATCCACACCCAGCCCTTCCAGGACCGCTGCAGCAGTCTCGGGGTCAGTACCTGTATCTGTTAGTCCGTCCGGAGTGAATGTCATTAGTGCAGCAACCGGGATGCCGCGTCCAGAACTCTTTGCAGCAACAACTGCTGCCCTTATCTCAACCAGGTCAAACATTGTTTCTATTACTATAAGGTCACAACCTTCACCAGCAAGGGCATCTATCTGCTGAGAAAAGATATCCACAGCCTCATCAAAAGATAAATCTCCAAGGGGATAAACCGTGACACCACAAGGACCTATATCTCCGGCTACAAACCCTTTTTCGCCGGCAGCCTTTCTGGCAATTTTAACTCCTTCCCTGTTTATTTCCGCCAGCCTGTTTTCGGCGCCATATTCAGCAAGCCGCAGGCGTGAAGCGCCAAACGTATTAGTAAGTATTATGTCACTGCCAGCCTTAACATATTCCCGGTGAACATCAAGGATAATGTCTGGCCGTTCCAGGTTCCATAAATCAGGTGCATAACCTGCCGGAAGGCCCTTGTTTTGCAACATTACTCCCATTGAGCCGTCAAGCAATAATACCTCATTCCTTAATCTTTGAAGTAAATTCCGCATCCCTTCCCCCTTAAATAATAGTCACTAACCTTTCCTTGCAGCTTTAAAAACATAGCTCATTGCTTCTTCCACTCATTGCTATATTTTACGTTCCCAACCAATTACAGCCGACACAGAAAATCTCGGCACCATTATGTAAGACTCTGTAATTGAAACCCCTATCTTTTCAGCCTCAGTTAATCTCATGATTTCGCCTTGTGCCTCCAATTTCCAGTCACCATAGCCAGCTGCATAACGAAATGTAGATTTATATCCGTTCTTCGTTATCTCTGTTTCTATTTTACTTCCAACGTGCTCTGCCATATAATCAACCATCCATGCCGCTACCCTCTCTAAATAATATGCATCTACAAGACTTGATTTGGTAAGCTCTTCGATCTTTTTAACTATACTTTCCCCTATTGTGCAGACTAACAGAGTCGCATAATCACATTTTTTAAGAAGCCTGAGTATATTTTCTCCCCGAAACAAAGACGCACTGTCATGGACAATAACTCCTTCGCTCGTAAAATTTTCAATCTTAAAAGTACGGTAACAGCCAGACCCTCTAATGAGGGAGTACGCCAGATCAATAGCATTTTTTATATCCCTGGCGATATGTTCTTCATTGATCTCTTTCAGGGTTTCAATACTGCGCGGAATGCGAAGTTCCCTCAGTACCTTCTTTTCCTCTATTGTGAATGGGATGTTGTTAAATACTACAACGTGCCCAAGGCTATTTATCATGGCAGGAAATATAATATCATAATGCAGTCGCAAAGTGGAACTATAGACATAGTGCTGCCAGGCTAATACTATACGAACGTAAGAAATGGCTTTAGACAAGGCGGACGACGAA
Organism: uncultured Nitrospiraceae bacterium; assembly: GCA_964611625.1. Classification (GTDB taxonomy): domain Bacteria; phylum Nitrospirota; class 9FT-COMBO-42-15; order HDB-SIOI813; family HDB-SIOI813; genus RBG-16-43-11. Next base: position 81,781 of record CAZTAM010000009.1, read on the forward strand.
GAAAACCGGAGGCGTACTTATTAGTTACGTACGTCGAGGATTTTCTGAAGAGTCCAACGCAGTATAAGGACATTTATTGCGTTCGTATTATATTTTGAACTTGTTTGCCTGGGAGTCGAGAAGTTCCGATTGTTTTGCAAGAATATTTACCGCGTTGGCCATTTCTGATGCTATGTCAACGCTGCTCTTAGTGATATTTCGAATTTCTTCAGAAAAATTAAGAATCTTCTGGCTCTCTTTAGCCTGTTCATTAGATGCAATCACTATTTCCTGAATCTTTGAACTCACATTAACCATAGTTTCAGCTATCTGACCGCTGCCTACCGCCTGCTCGTTTGTAGCACTTCTCACCATCTTCGCAATCTCGCGGATCTTCTCTGTAGCGCTTACAATTACCTGTGTACCAGCGTTTTGTTCCTGAGTTGCATGTGCGATATATTTAATCATGGAGTTTATATTAGTTATTGAGTCGGTCACTTCTTTTATGCTCCTTGCCTGTTCAGCAGTTGACTGCTCAATCAACTTAGTCATCTCCTTCGACTCTTCTGCGCTGTTTAGTATCTTGGATAATACAACATCCGATTCTGCAGACAGCCTGCTCCCGTCATCAACGCTCTCTGAAACTTCTTTTGTCAACTCAACAGCATCACTTACTTCCCGCTGAACATCTTCAATGAGCTGGGCAATCTCCTTTGTAGACACTGCAGTCTTCTCCGCTAATTCTTTTATCTCATCAGCCACAACTGCAAATCCGCGGCCGTGTTCTCCTGACTGTGCTGCAAGAATGGCTGCATTCAGGGCCAGTAGCCCTGTCTGGTCTGTCACCTCATCGATGATAGTTAATATTCCTCCTATCTGTGCAGACCTTCTGCCAAGTTCACTTATTACATGTGACAGTTTATCCATGGTTAATCGTATATTGTCCATGCCCTCCATTGTCTTCCGGACAGACTGCAGTCCCATTATTGCCGCATCTTCACTAACCTTTCCTGATAACTGGGCTGCTTTTCTCGCACTCTCCTCCACAGTGCCAATAGAAATGTTGATTTCCTGTACGGTTAACACTGTTCTTTCCGCTGAGTCTGCCAGAATATCAGCATGATCCGCAATTTGCTTAATAGATGCAGACATTTCAATAATGGCGGTTGATGTTTCTTCAACTGATGTCTCAAGTACTTCGGTATTGTCAGCTACCTCTTTTATAGTGGATTCCATTTCAAGAACTGATGTAGATGTTGCCATAACACTGGTAGACAACATATCAATACTGCTCGCCACATTTCTTATTGAAGTATTTATTCCATCAATTGAATCAGCTATCTTTTCTATGGATTGTGACTGTTTTTTTGCCCCATCACTCACGTTATTTGAGCTCAGGCTAATTCGGTGTGATGCTGACACCACGTGTTTTGAAGCATCCTGTACACTCTTTAACATATCCTTAAGGCTTACTACCATCTTCTTGAACGCATTACCGAGGACGCCGACTTCATCCTTTGACTCTACATCTATTGAATGGCTGAAATCTCCTTCAGCGACAACAGTTACCGCCCCGGCCATGTCCAATATAGGTCTGATGATCATTTTCACAAAGGCAGAAGCTATACCTATAGACAGCAATATTATGACTGCAGTTATGGATATGCTGACTATGAGTATACTCCTTAACTCATCATTCAGGGAACTGAGCGATATGCCTACCCTTACAGATCCTACTATATCATTATCAGCTTCTTTATTTATGGAGGAAGCACTCTTCTTAACTACAGGAACTACAATATCATAAAAAGAATTACCCTGGAAAAGTGTCATCAAAGAAACCGCAGTTTCACGAGGGTGATCGCTATCAGCAGAGGATACTGGTTTTACAATTTTTCGTGCATGAAGCGGGTCCTTGAATGCTAATTCTCCACCCTGACTATCGTAAATAATTACATATGCAACATCCTTGCGATTAATTACTCCATCAATCAGGATTCCTAATATCTCGGAATCCTCCATACTAATGCCGAAAATGGCATTATAAGCTAATGCTTCAGCTAATATCTCCCCTTTCTCAATCAGTTTAGAGTGAAGTTGCTTTTCTGTCCTCTGAATAAAGAAAAAGGCTGACACTATTCCTGTAACAAGAAACAGGAGGCTTAGCAAAATTATAAACTTAAGTCGAATACTTTTTAGGAAAAAACTGAAATACTCTTGAAAATGCATAATATTTATCCGTTGTTTGTGCATCAATTATCGGAGTTAATGAATAGGCACTTAAGAAAATGAAATATAAAAAAAAGGGGGCTGTATTGAGTGTTTCCAATTTAATGAAACCCTCAATACAGCCCCCTTTTTTATTTAATCCCGGCAGCCATCTACTTTCCCATGGCCTCTCAACCATAGTATCATCGACCCAAGAGGACTTTACTTCCGTGTTCGGAATGGGAACGGGTGTTGCCCCTCCGGTATTACCACCGGGAAACTTATCTTAGTGTAGGGATATACCCATTTTGATCCTAAATACCAAATGTACCAAAGGCAAATTTAAATGGTCAAGCCTCACGGCCTATTAGTACTGGTAAGCTTAACACATTACTGTGCTTACACATCCAGCCTATCAACCTGGTAGTCTACCAGGGACCTTTAGTCCGCTTGCGCGGAGGGATATCTAATCTTAGGGTGGGTTTCCCGCTTAGATGCTTTCAGCGGTTATCCCTTCCGGACATAACTACCCAGCCTGCCACTGGCGTGACAACTGGCACATTAGAGGTCCGTCCATTCCGGTCCTCTCGTACTAGGAACAGCTCCCTTCAAATATCCTGCGCCCACAACAGATAGGGACCGAACTGTCTCACGACGTTCTGAACCCAACTCTCGTACCGCTTTAATGGGCGAACAGCCCAACCCTTGGGACCTACTTCAGCCCCAGGATGCGATGAGTCGACATCGAGGTGCCAAACCTCCCCGTCGATGTGAACTCTTGGGGGAGATCAGCCTGTTATCCCCGGCGTACCTTTTATCCGTTGAGCGATGGCCCTTCCACACAGAACCACCGGATCACTAAGCCCTGGTTTCCCATCTGCTTGACTTGTTGGTCTCGCAGTTAAGCTCCCTTATGCCTTTGCACTCAGCGGCTGATTTCCGACCAGCCTGAGGGAACCTTTGGGCGCCTCCGTTACCTTTTAGGAGGCGACCGCCCCAGTC
>CAZTAM010000010.1:0-81688 GCA_964611625.1 uncultured Nitrospiraceae bacterium
TGATTGGGGAATTCTTTTGGACCTACCTGGGGAATTCTGCTGGTCCTCGACATCCCCCTCCATCAGCAGGATAATATGGGCATTATCAGGGATTCGGCTACTAAACTCAGGGTGTTCTCTGATATAGCGATCAAACTCCATACCGAGGAGATTGTTTCTTTTTTCAAAGATATTCATGGAAAACCCCCTTTCAAAAATCTTTCCTTGTAAGATTCCCAGTTAATATTGATATCTTCATCGGCAAGCGTTAAGCTCTCTGCATAAGGAAGACAGGTCCCTATTTACATTATCTCGTTGCATTAACAAGCCCGATCCAATTATTTTCATTTTTGCTGAGATTAGGAGAAAAGTCAAGAAAGTCTGTAATTTCTTAACTTAATGTTTTCACGCCCCAATAATAGATGACAGGGGGGTTAAGTTTCATTTCATTTGACACTATGAATCTATGTATACTAAAATCAGCTATCATTTCATAATGGAGGTGCCTCATGCCCGGAGCAGATATTGAGTCAATTCTAAAGGAAAAACGCGTATTCCCGCCAGACAGGACTTTCAGTGAAAAATCGCACATTAGAAATATGGAAGATTATGAGCGCCTCAGGAAAGAGGCTGAGGATGACCCTGATGAATTCTGGGGGAAGCTTGCCAATGAATTACACTGGTTTAAGAAATGGGATACGGTGCTTGAGTGGAATCCGCCGTTTGCAAAGTGGTTCGTTGGCGGTGAAATTAATCTCTCCTATAACTGCCTTGACAGACACCTGACCACTTGGAGAAAGAATAAGGCGGCCATCATCTGGGAGGGCGAACCGGGTGACTCCAGGACCCTCACCTATCAGGACCTGCACCGCGAGGTGTCAAAATTCGCAAATGTATTAAAGTCGCTTGGAGTAACACAAGGCGACAGGGTTGCCATATACATGCCGATGATACCTGAGCTTCCCATTGCCATGCTCGCATGCGCAAGGATAGGCGCTATCCACAATGTTGTCTTCGGCGGATTCAGCAGCGAGGCTCTTAAAGACCGTGTAAATGACTCAAAGGCAAGACTCATAATCACTGCAGACGGCGGATTCAGGCGCGGGGAAATTGTAACGCTCAAAGAAAAGGTGGATGTATCTGTAAAGAATACACCGACAGTTGAGAAGGTCATCGTCTGCAAGCGGACAGGACAGGAAATAGAGATGACTGCGGGTCGTGACCTGTGGTGGCATGACCTGATGAAGGACGCATCCGATAAGTGTGAAGCAGTACCCTTAGACTCTGAACATCCTCTATTTATCCTCTATACGAGCGGCACTACAGGCAAACCAAAGGGCGTAGTCCATACAACAGGCGGATATCTGTTAGGCGTACATATCACAACAAAATGGGTGTTTGATCTCAAGGACGAGGACACATACTGGTGTACAGCTGATATAGGATGGGTAACAGGTCACAGCTATATTATCTACGGCCCCCTCTCGAACGGCGCAACAAGCCTGATGTACGAAGGCGCTCCGCTGCACCCTCAGCCTGACAGGTTCTGGAAGATAGTGGACAAATACAAAGTAAACATCTTCTATACTGCCCCTACAGCTATCAGGACACTTATCAAATATGGGGATAAGTGGCCTATGCAGAATGACCTCAGCAGCCTGCGCCTCCTCGGCTCAGTCGGTGAACCGATCAACCCTGAGGCATGGATCTGGTATCACAAGATAATCGGTAAGGAGAGGTGTCCCATCGTTGACACATGGTGGCAGACAGAGACTGGTTCTATACTCATATCTCCGCTTCCGGGCGCTACCCCGACAAAGCCCGGCTCAGCCACAAAACCACTCCCCGGTATTGCCGCTGACGTAGTCACTAAAGACGGGAAATCCGTACCGGCAAATCAGGGCGGGCTCCTTGTAATAAAGAAGCCCTGGCCGGCAATGCTCAGGACTGTTTATGGCGACCCTGAGAGATACAAGAAGCAGTATTGGGAAGAGATTAAGGGAGTTTACTTCACCGGCGACGGAGCAAGGAAGGATGAGGATGGATACTTCTGGGTGATGGGAAGGGTTGATGATGTTATTAATGTGGCAGGACACAGACTCAGCACCATGGAGATCGAGAGCGCCCTTGTAAGCCATTCTAAAGTTGCAGAGGCGGCAGTTGTAGGGCGGCCGGATGACTTGAAGGGACAGGGGATATCGGCATTTGTAACCCTTGATATCGGCTTTATGCCGTCAGATGACCTCAAAAAGGAACTGCGCGAGCACGTATCAAAAGAGATCGGGCCGATCGCAAAGCCCGACGAAATACGCTTTGCCGATGCCCTTCCAAAGACGAGAAGCGGCAAGATAATGAGAAGACTGCTAAGAGACATTGCATACGGCAAGGAAAAGGTCGGAGACACAACAACACTTGAAGACTACTCAGTGCTGGCCAGGCTTATGGAAGAGGAATAGTCTACGGCAGTGATATCGGCAGCCTTGATATTATATATTTCAGGTCTTCATCGTCAAATGAAAGACCTATCCCTGTAAATGTGCTCGAATTCTTTTTATTTGCGGCATCATCAACGCCGGCATTTATAAACAGCGTTTTGAAAACTGTATAACTTGCCGTAATTTTTACATGCGGATTTTCGGCATCTATTTCTCCATCAAATTGCCATGCATCTATTGAGGCCTTCGCCTTATCATTAACAATGTGATAGTCTGCCCCGACCCCGAAGGAATCTTCCATCAGACCTCCGCGGACGGTCACATTGCCAAACCTCCTGGCAAACTGTGCACTGAACTTTAGTTCGTCTTCCTTTTTTACCTCTCTGGTGTTCACTGTGCTGCCCGGAGTAGTCGTCTCTTCCGTTTCAGTAACCTTCACCCTGCCCTTTGGATCATCTATTATCTCAAAAAGGTAGTATTTGTCATCCCGCGGCTGCAACTTGAGGGAGAAGTATCCCTTTGTATCACCTTCATCAAACATATACTCTCCCCTGAATCCAAGATTAAGCCTGAATCGGTCTGTTGCTGAAATATATTTTTCAACACCAGCTAATGCTGAATCAAGCTTATTATACAGACCATCCTCTTTCATCAGTTTGCCTACTGTCCCCTCGCCCTTTTCCACTCTTTCGACAAGCTCGTCAACCCTTTTCAGTATCCCTGGCGTACGTTCCTTAAGATCTGCAGAAACCTCCTGCAGATTGGCAATGGTAGTCTTGATAGGCTCCCTGTTATCCTTTGCCATATCACTAAAATCCCTGGATATACCATCGAGGTTGGCTATGACATTTCTAAGAGGCTCCCTGTTTTCAACTGCCATATCCTTTACAACTGCAATCAGCTCATTAATGTTATTGATTACCTTTTCGATGGAAGCGCTGTCCCGTTCAGCAATATTGGAAAGGCTTGCAGTAAGGCTTCTCATATTTGCAATAATTTCATTTATGGACTTCTTCGTCTCAGGATCACCCAGAGTCTCGCTGAAAAAACCACTTATTGATTTTATGTCCTGTGCAACACTGTCAAGCCTCGTTATCAGGCTGTCAATATCTGCCACGCTTATGGATTTCTCTATAACATCACCATCTGTCAGAAAGACCTCTTTATCACCCTGAATCAATTCAACATATCTCTCGCCAAGAAGACTCTCGGTCTTCATCGCCGCAATAACGCCTCTTTTAATCCTGACACCAGGCTTTATCCGCATGCCAACTCTGGCCCTGCTGTCATCAAGACTTATCGTCTCAACACTGCCTATTCCAACGCCAGCCATCTTTACAGGCGCCTTGATATCAAGTCCTGCAACCGAATCAAAGACACCATAGACTATATAACCCGTATCCCGGCCAAAGGTGATATCCCCTATTCTGACAGTCATGTACCCAAGGAACACAACTGCCAATACAACAAACAGGCCTACCTTTACTTCAGTCGTAAATGACTGCACTCTGCCTCCTTACCTGGACAAGAAGTCATCAAATTTATACTGCTTTTATTGGGCCGACAGAACTCCCGGTGATAAACTGTCTGATTACCGGATCATCTGACATTTTTATCTCATCAGGAGAGCCAACCCCGTGAATCCTTCCTTCATAAAGCATGGCAATCCTGTCACCTATCTTATATGCGCTGGTCATATCATGGGTTATAGCAATGCCGGTAACATTGATCTTATTTTTCATATCAATAATAAGGTCATTAATGGCGTCTGCCATAATGGGGTCAAGCCCGGTGGTCGGTTCATCATAAAGTAGTATCTCAGGCTCCATTGCTATTGCCCTCGCAAGCCCCACCCTCTTTCTCATACCGCCTGACAACTCAGAGGGCATCAGGTCCTCGATCCCCCTGAGACCAACCATTTCAAGTTTTCTTGCAGCAATTTCGCGGATCTCCTCCCTTGAAATACCAGAGTGCTGTTTGAGGGCAAATCCGACATTTTCCCAAACAGTCAGCGAATCAAACAGCGCCGCTCCCTGAAACAACATGCCGAATTTCTTTCTTATGCTGTTTAATTCTCCTTCAGATAAGCCAAAAATGTCAACCCCATTGATTGTGACGCTCCCTTCATCAGGTATCAGGAGTCCAATAATGTGTTTGATAAGTACGCTTTTGCCTGAACCGCTCCCTCCTATCACAACCATGGTTTCACCGCGCTCAATATGGAGATTAACACCGCGCAGAACCTGTTTGGTGTTAAAAGACTTATGAAGGTTAATTATATCTATCACCGCTCACTGCTCATCGCTCATCTGATAACTCATTGTCTCACCAGCTTATTATCTAAAAAGCAAAGCTGCCATAAAATAATTAGCAATCAGTACAAACATCATTGATAACACTACAGCGCCTGTTGTTGCCCTTCCTACCCCCTCTGCACCGCCCTGAGTATAGAACCCCTTATAACAACTGACAGTAGATATGATTACTCCAAAAACGCCCGCTTTGAGCAAGCCGCCGTATATATCATTTAACTCTATATATTCCGTAGTCATTCGCATATATATGACAGAATTGGCTCCCAATACATAGACAGCTATCAGATACCCTCCCATAACGGCAATGATATCAGCAATAACTACAAGCAGCGGCATTACGATGAGGCCGGCAATAAACCTCGGCACAACAAGATATTTAACTGGATTAGTCGCCAGCGTCACGAGCGCATCTATCTGTTCTGTGACACGCATTGTCCCCAGTTCAGCAGCCATGGCTGCGCCTGCTCGTCCTGATACAATAAGCCCTGTAAGTACCGGACCAAGCTCCCTTGCGACAGAGAGTGCAACCACTGTACCTACAAAATTCTCCGCATTGAATCTCTTAAAACCTGTATAGGTCTGAATGGCAAGGACCATTCCTGTAAACAGCGCCATAATCACAACAACTGGCAGTGAATTAAACCCTATCGCCTCCATCTGCTGAAAGATGATACGCAGATTGTAAGGACGCCTGAAACTCCACCGGAGGGTCTGCCAGAACATAATAAAGCCGCGCCCTATCTCCTCCGTGAGATTAAGAGTAGTCTTGCCTAAGTATGTTAATAATCTGATAAGCATCCTGTTAAACCAGGCCTGTCCCTCTCCCTGAAGCGAAGGGTATCCTTATCTGACATACACCCTGTCTACCCGATCACCAATCCTGCATAATACTTCATATGATATAGTACCGGTCCAGCGAGCAATATCATCGGCAGAGATTCCGATGCCGCCAGTTCCTCCGATAATTGTAACCTCATCTCCTACTGCTGCACCTGCTGCATCGGTAACATCCGCCATAATCATATCCATGCATACCCTGCCTATAACCGGGACACGCATACCTCTTACAATGACCTGTCCCATATTGGACAGACTGCGGCTGAATCCGTCAGCATATCCGATAGGCAGAGTAGCCACGATTGTTTCACGACTCGTGGTATAAATCCTGCCATAACTTATACCTGTCTTTGGAGGCACCGTTTTCAGAAAGATGATCCTCGTCTTCAGCGTCAACACATGTTTCAGGTCAACTTTATTTTCAAGCTGAGGCGACGGCGGATAGCCATATAACATTATCCCGGGCCTCACCATATCGAGGTGTGTCTCCTTCATATCAATAATGGCCGCACTATTGGCAACATGTCTTATCGGTATCCTGATTCCAGCCTGTTCTATATCCCGGCACGCTGATAAAAAACTGCTCAACTGCTCCCTGACGAAATCCTTGTCATCCAGGTCTGCTTCTGCAAAATGGGTCATTATACCTTCTGTCTTTATACCTTTCAGCAGTGATATATCTGATACAAATTCAGCAGCACTGTCCGGGTCAATCCCGATCCGTCTCATGCCGGTATCCACTTTTACATGAACCGGTAATGTTATGCCTGCTGCACAGGAGGCATCTGACAACGATTTTACAATAGCTTTGGAGTATACGACAGGGGTCAACCTCCACTTAATGATATCCTGAACACTGCCGTCATATATTAATCCAAGGACAATAATGCCTTTACTGATTCCTGCCTCCCTGAGCTGTATCCCTTCCTCAACAGTAGCAACACCGAACATATCAACTCCGGCATTTTCCAGCTCCCGCGATACCTCTATGCTCCCGTGACCGTAGGCATTGGCCTTGACTATTGCAAGGATTTTACAGCCCTCTGATATTCTGGTACGGACCTGGTTAAGGTTATGAACAAGATTGGAAAGATTTATCTCAGCTTTTGTCAGTTTCACTGGTGTTTCCTTTTAATATCTTCAAGCAGCCTGATCTCATCATCCAGCAGCAGCACATCCTCCGGCAAGGTAAGCGTCATAGCCTCTTCCAGGACAATCATTGCCTCGCTGTATCTTCCAGTACGATAATAGATATGAGCCAGTGTATTAAGATAGTATGGACTCCTGTTTATTTCAATTGCCTTCTCTGCCTTTATGCCTGCGTCATCGTACTTACCTGTGTCTATATAAACCCAGGCAAGGTTATTATGCACATCGCCACTATCAGGTGCAATCTTTAAAGCCTCATTATAGTATTTTTCTGCAAGTTTATACTCTTTTTTTTTATAATATACGTTGCCTGCATAGAAAAAAGGCCTGAAGTCCTCATCAGATATTTTCATTGCCTTGTTATACTCCTGAACGGCAAGGTCATACTTGCCCTCCTGTTCATAACTTATGCCGAGGGTAATGTGTTCGTCCAGTGTAAGGGGATCATGCAGGACTATTACCTTCGGGATTGAACTGCAGGAAGACACAGACAATATCATGATAATTACAGCAATGATAATCTTCACTTTATGATGGCCCCATCCCCACCCTTACCCCCCTGAAGGAGAGGGAATTTCCGCTCAATCCATTGTTAATTGCAGCGTCCAATAGCTGCCGCGCTTCCACATCCGCATGAAGTCTTTATATCCGATTAATTTATCCTTATCTGCGCCTGAGTAGACGATGACACCCTCTCTGCTGTCATCGTAGCCGACGACAAGCATATAATGCCCTTTACGTATATTCCATATTCCGAGGTCAACAAATACGATCAGCGGATAACCGATGTAAAGACTGTCTTTCAACATCGTCATATCGCCCTTGAATACTTTGACCCTGACCTCCCCGAACCTGCGCGCAAAACTCGCCATATCAATATTAAGGGTTCCTCTCACATTCTGCAGATAGATCTCTCTTGAGATATCTTCAGGACTGATATCATATCCAAGATAATTCAAGGCGCTGGCAAGAACGGATGGCCCGCATTGATAATCTTCTCCAGGATAGAATGGGACACCCCGTACATAAGATGATGCATACGTATCAACGGAATCTGCGGTGAGGCCAGGGAGGGTTGCAGAACATCCTGCAAGGGCCGCAGCCAACATCCCCAAAATAAGAAAGACCCCAGCGGCACTGAACCGTGGGGTCTTTTCTGTTTTCTTAATTATCACCATTAAGTAATTTTATTTTATGACAATCTCAAGCCCCATTAACTTCATCACCACTATAATCAGTATGATTATCACCAGCACTGCGATGATGCCTCCGACAAAGCTGTCTCCCCCTGTATCTACCTGATCAATCTGAGACGCAATCTGATGTATTTGCTCAGCGGAAAGCTGATTCAGCCTGGAAGATACCTCCTCTGAAGTCAGCCCAAAATCTGACAGCCTCTGACTGACAATTTTTGATTCAAGAAATGTCCTCACCTTTGCCGCATCAGCCGCTGCATCAACAACTACGCTTGCAGGTGACACCCCAATGCTGTCAGAAGATATAAACATTGCGGCTGATTGAGTTGGTACTGATGCTATAACGAGCATAGCCAGAATCAAATACACCGTAATAGAACGACCCAAAAAAATACCAATTTTCTTAGCCATAAAACCTCCTCGTCTCATAACATAGCCATCCATACACTATACTTCCATTATTTCCTGTTCTTTTTTCTTTAAAACCTCATCCACCTTATGAATATACTGATCTGTAAGCTTCTGCAGCTCATCCTGGGACTTTCTTATTTCATCTTCCGAGATACTCGCCTCTTTGCCGGCCCTCTTTATCTCATCATTCGCGTCCCTGCGCACATTCCGAACCGCAACCCGGGAGTCCTCCGCCATTTTCTTTACAGTCTTAACGATGTCCCGCCTGCGCTCTTCCGTCAGCGCCGGTACAGGAACCCGTATTATTTTCCCATCATTGGATGGTGTGAGGCCAAGCGAAGATGTCATTATAGCCTTCTCAATCTCAGGTATCAGACGCTGTTCCCACGGCTGAATTACGATCATCCTGCTCTCTGGAACAGTAATGGCCGCCACCTGTGATATAGGCGAAGGTGTCCCGTAATAGTCGACTGATATCCCCTCAACTATTGATACAGACGCCCTGCCTGTACGCATGGAAGCAATATCCTTCCTGAAGACATTCAGCGTCTGCTCCATCTTCTCCGCAGCCTTTTGTTTAATAGCGCCGATCATAAATAACTTGAATTAACCCAGGCACATTCATTTCGACCATAAAGGTCAATGCTACGTCAACTTAGCCGATTATGCCAACCAAAAGTTGACGCTCAAAAAGGCCCAGTTGCAAGGAAGGACATTTAATTTGTGCCGAGGCGTACTTGGTTAGTACGTTGAGGCTCAAATTAAATGTCCCGACGCCGCAAATGGGCATTTTTCAGCGTCAACTACCTATAACTGTTCCAATATCCTCACCCATCACAACCCTTCTCACATTCCCCTTCTCCCGCAGATTGAAAACTATGATCGGAAGATTGTTGTCTTTGCACAGTGAGATAGCGGTTGCGTCCATTACCTTGAGACCCAGTTTCAGAACGTCAAGATAAGTAAGGGTCGAGAATTTCTTTGCATCTTTATTGACTACAGGGTCTGAATCATAAACCCCGTCTACCTTTGTTCCTTTAAGAATTACGTCGGCCCCTGTCTCCATGGCTCGAAGGGAAGCTGCTGTATCAGTGCTGAAATATGGATTGCCGGTACCGGCTGCGAATATAACGACCCTTTTCTTTTCAAGATGCCGGATAGCCCTGCGCCTTATATACGGTTCTGCAAGCGCCCTCATCTCAATTGCAGACTGGACCCTCGTAACAACTCCCTTTTTCTCAAGTGCATCCTGAAGGGCGAGGGAATTAAGGACTGTTGCCAGCATCCCCATATAGTCTGCAGACGCCCGTTCCATACCGGTAGCCGTTGAACCGAGTCCGCGGAATATGTTGCCGCCGCCTATGACAATGGCTATATCAATGCCGGCTTCGTGGACACTCTTGATCTCTTCTGCAATAGAATCAATAACAGCAGGGTCTATGCCATAACCTTTATCACCCATCAGGGCCTCGCCGCTGACCTTGAGAAGAACCCTCTTAAAAACTTTCTTTTCCGCCATTTTGTGATCTGTCCGGCTTACTCGCCTAACTGATATCTTGTAAAACGCTTAACTGTGATGTTTTCACCAATCTTGGCGATCTTTTGCTGAACCATGTCTTTAATTGTAACAGAAGGATCCTTGATAAATGACTGTTCAAGAAGACATGACTCAAGGTAGAATTTCTCTACCTTTCCCTCAACAATCTTATCAAGCACATTCTCTGGCTTTCCAGATTCTCTGGCCTGTATCCTATATATACTGCGTTCCTTATGCAGTACATCAGCCGGTACATCCTCACGCTGAACATATGAAGGATTAGACGCAGCTATCTGCATTGCAATATCCTTCACGAGTTCCTGAAACTCTGAATTCCTCGCTACAAAGTCGGTCTCGCAATTAACCTCAACAAGCACGCCAATTTTTCCGGCGCCATGAATATAACTGCTTATGACACCCTCCTTTGTTTCTCGCGACGCCTTTTTGGCCGCTGCTGAAAGCCCCTTCTGCCTTAAGAAGTCTACTGCCTTATCAATATCACCACCGGAATCTGCCAAAGCCCTTTTACAGTCCATGATTCCTGCACCTGTTTTCTCCCTGAGTTCCTTTACCGAATCGCTGCTTATTGTTACCATTGATGCCCTTGCCTCCACTCTATTATCGCCAAGCCGCTTGCTTTCACTTTTTTGTTTTATGCCTCTCCGGCTGTTCCTGCGTCAACTTCAGGATTAATCCCTGCCTCGACCGCAGCCTCTGCCGATTGTTCCGCTTCCTTTACAGCTATCTCCTGTTTAACACCGCCCCTTGCATCGTAGATTGCCCTTCCCTCAATAACGGCATCTGCAACCTTGGAACAGATTAGTCTGATCGCCTTTATGGCATCGTCATTGCCCGGTATTACATAATCTATATTGTCAGGATTACAATTTGTGTCAACAACACCGATGACCGGAATACCAAGCCTGTTTGCCTCATGTACAGCTATAGCCTCTTTCTTGGTATCTATCACGAAGACAACTCCTGGCAGGACGCTCATCCCCTTTATCCCGCCGAATATCTTATCCATCTGGACCATCTTCTTTTCAATTCCTATAACCTCTTTCTTGGGAAGTTGATTAAGTGTCCCGTCCTCTCGCGCCTTCTCATACTTCTTGTACTTATCTATACTCTTTCTGATGGTCGTGAAGTTGGTAAGCATTCCGCCGAGCCATCTCTGATTGATAAAAAACATTCCGCATCTCTTTGCCTCAGCTTCAACTATTTCCTGTGCCTGCCTCTTGGTTCCAATGAACAGAACCGGTTTCCCCTGCATAGCTACTTCCTTCAGATACTCACTGGCTAAATCAAAGTTTGCCATTGTCTTTTGCAGATCAATTATATAAATACCATTTCTCTCACCAAATATGAATTTCTTCATCTTTGGATTCCATCGTTTAGTCTGATGCCCGAAATGTACGCCTGCCTCCAGTAATTCTTTAATTGCCACGCCCATAATAAACTACCCTCCAGTAACTGTTGTAAAAATTATATTTGTTAGTCCAGCAGAAAAAACTATCATATATACGCAAAAAATGCAATAACAAAAGTAGAACACTGCTACGCCGGGTGACTCAGGTATCATGTCACGCTGAACCTTGTCCAGCATCTCATACAGGCCCTGAAACAATACTGAAACCCGTTCAGCACAATGTTCAGGGTGACTTTTTACCACCATTAACCGGGGCATTAAGGACTATGACCTGTAAGCCACATTTATCTTTACATAGTCATAAGACAAATCAGTCGTCCAGACAGCGGTCTCACAGCTTCCGGCATTTAAATCAATTGTAATCTTATACTCCTTATTTTTCATGACCTCAGCCACCTTCATTTCAATATCTTTGCCCAGGCCAAGACCATTCTTAACCATCCTGACTTTATCAAATGAGATGGAGATGCGCTCCTCACGTATATTTGCCCCCGAATAACCTATGGCCGCCATAATACGTCCCCAGTTCGGGTCTCCTGCAAAAAGGGCAGTCTTGACAAGGCTTGAATTGGCAACTGCAAAACCAACCTTCTCCGCGTCCTTTTCACTCTTTGCCCTTCTTACCATTATCTCTACAAGTTTGGTAGCCCCTTCACCATCTCTTGCTATAAGCATCGCAAGCCTGCGGCAAACATGACCTATCATATTCTGAAACATGGCAAGATCCTTGCTGTCAAACGGGCTGTTTCCAGCCATACTGTTTGCCATACATAACACCATATCGTTAGTGCTTGTATCTCCATCTACTGTAATCTTATTGAAAGACCTGTTTACTTCTTTACTTAATATCTTTTGAAGGGCAACCCTTCCAATAGACGCATCTGTGGAAATAAACGCAAGCATGGTGGCCATATTGGGATGAATCATCCCTGAACCCTTTGCCATCCCGCCGACAGTTATCGTCTTCCCTCCTACCCTTCCCCTTACAGCGACCTCCTTGGGGAATGTATCAGTAGTCATAATTGCTATTGCAGCATCCCTGCCTCCATCAGGACTAATGGACTCTGCCGCAAGCTTAACAGAGGATCTTATCTTGTTCATAGGGAGGAGCTCACCGATGACACCCGTTGACGAAACGCATACCATGTCTTTATCAATAAACAGGGCATCCGCTGTAAGCTCTGTCATCTCCTTTGCATCCTTCATTCCCTGAGGGCCGGTGCAGGCATTCGCATTGCCGCTGTTGACAATGACAGCCCGTGCCCGTCCCTTTTTGATCTGCTTTTCTGTCAGTATGACTGGAGGAGCCTTTACTCTGTTTGTCGTAAAAGTACCTGCCGCTGTGGCATCTCTCTCGCTGTAAATAATCGCGAGGTCTAATTTGCTGGTACGTTTGATACCGGCATAAATGCCTGAGGCGAAAAATCCTTTCGGAGCTGTTATACCACCTGGTATTTCTTTCATTCTTATGGAAACAGGCCTGGCTGCATTAAGCCTGTTGTCTCCTCATAACCTTTCATTATATTCATATTCTGAATCGCGGCCCCTGCAGCACCCTTTACGAGGTTGTCTATAGCTGCCGTAACTATTATACACCCATTGCGTTTATCAAGGGTTATTCCTATATCGCAGAAATTTGCACCTTTTACATCCCTTATATTTGGCTGTCTCCCTGCATCAAGTACCCTGACAAATGACTCATTATCATAGAACTCCCTGTAGATCTTGATAATATCACCTGTCTCCCCGCTGAAATCTGAAGGGACATAACATGTACTAAGCAGTCCCCTGCTGGCAGGGATTAAGTGAGGCACAAAACAGGCAGTTACAGGGTTTCCTGCTATATCTGAGAGCACCTGTTCTATCTCCGGGGTATGCCTGTGGACGCCGACCTTGTATGCCTCCATCGCCTCATTGGCCTCCGGATAGTGAAAAGACAGTGACAGTGAACGTCCTGCACCAGAAATAGCTGACTTTGCATCTATAATAATCTTTCCGCCATTATATAATCTTTTTTCTATAAGAGGGACAATGCCAAGGATACTTGCAGTCGGGTAGCATCCCGGATTTGCCACTAATGCTGCCCCCTTTATCCTGCTTCTATAGATCTCAGGCAGTCCATACACGGCACTCTGCAGCAGGGACGCCTCATTGTGCTTTATCCCGTACCATTCCTCATAAGTAAATGGATCTTTAAGCCTGAAATCTGCACTCAAATCCACAACCATCTTACCCATCCTTATGAACTCTGAGACGGGCGTAACTGATGTCCCGTGAGGAAGTGCAGTAAAAATAAACTCTGCCTCTCCTGCAGCAATCTCTGATGACAGGGGCTCAAGTGTCAGGTCATAAAACCGTGACAGACTGGGAAACAGTTGAGTTATTGGTTTTCCTGATGATTTTTCTGAGGTTACCGCAACTACTTTGACATAAGGGTGCAGGGCCAGGAGTCTAAGAAGCTCACCTCCCGTATATCCACTTGCCCCTGCAACAGCTACCTTAAGCATTCTCCGTATAAGTATTATCTCTTAGAATATTGGAATTTCTTCCGGGCCCCTTTCTGCCCATACTTCTTTCTCTCTTTTTCACGGGCATCCCTTGTCAGGAAGCCTTTGCTTTTCAACGCACGTCTGTATTCAGAGCTGACATCAAGCAGGCTCTTCGCAATGCCATGCCTTAATGCACCTGCCTGACCAGCAATCCCGCCACCTGCAATATTTGCATAAACATCATACTTCCCTGTCAGAGACAGAAGTTCAAGCGGCTGCCTGATAAGCCTGACCAGGGTTTCGCCCGGAAAGTAATCTTCCGCAGTCCTGTCGTTTACCATAATCTTCCCCTCGCCGGGGATTAACCTTACTCGCGCAATAGCGTTTTTTCTTTTTCCTGTCGCTCTGTGCTGTGTTGTTGTATTCATTAATTACTCCTTTATTTCCAAAACTCTTGGCATCTGTGAATCATGAGGATGTATGGCCGTGGTGTAGACCTTCAGTTTCTTTAACATAGCCTTACCCAGCTTATTCTTTGGAAGCATCCCCCATACTGACCTTTTGATAAGCTCATCTGGTTTATCATCATAATACCGGCGGAGGCTCTCCTGTTTTAATCCATCAGGATAACCCGAGTGATGATAAAAAACCTTATCATCAATCTTTGTACCTGTAATCCTTACCTTTCCGGCATTAACGACAATCACAAAATCCCCGGTATCCACATGTGGAGTATATATGGGTTTGTGCTTCCCCCTCAGGACAGCGGCGACCTGAGACGCAAGACGTCCCAGCACCTTTCCATCCGCATCCACTAAATACCAGTCCTTCTTTATATCCTCTTTCTTTGCCGACACAGTCGTCTTCATAATTATAAAACCCCCTTAAACAAACACGTAATTGTATTGATTTATTGGGCTCTTGTCAAGTATTATTAATAAAATTTATTTTCGGGCTGACCTTGCATGATACTTGCATTAGTATTATGATATATTAACACATTATTATGGGAATCATAAGACCTGTTGAGCCGGTTAAGTTGTTTACCGCCATATTGTTTAGCAGTAAGGATGTCTTTAATACCGTACGCGAACAGCTGTGTTCTGCTTTTGGACCGGTTGACATGGCAAGCCCTGTCTGGACATGGTCTCATTCAACATACTATGAAAAAGAGATGGGTACTGATCTGAAAAGGACATTCCTTTTCTTTGAATCCCCTGTCACACCTGACAAACTCGCAGATATTAAAAACATATCAAATAATATTGAAGAGGTTTGCAGCCGGAGTCACGGACAGTCAACTGTAAGGGCCATAAATATAGACCCTGGTTATATAACACTGGCAAAGGTAGTGCTTGCATCAACCAAGGATTATGCACACAGGATATATATAGGAAACGGGATATATGCCGAGGTTACACTTATTTATCAGGGAAAGACTTTTCACCCAATGCCTTATACTTACCCGGATTACAGGAGTGAGGAATATATTGCCATGTTCAAGGCTGCACGGGGTAAGATAGGTATATAGCCGGTTATACTGATTCTACATGAAGAAATTGTCATATAAATTCTTACTCTCTATAATACTGATTAATCTTATTGTACTCATTAACACTGCTAACGCAGTGCAATTTGATGCAAGGGACACAAGAATTGACCTGCCTGTTATAACTACACCCAATGATGCTGTTACCCCGCACATAAGTTCTGATGAAAACGGACATGCTTATATCGTATGGAGCGACAACAGGATCGGGCCAAAAAAAATATATATTAACACCAAATTCGGTGATGCCGGATGGTCCCGCAATTCGGTGCCCGTAAATACAGGATTTCCCAAGTCCTTAAATACGCCGGAGGATGGAGATGCAACATCACCCAGGGTCTGTTCAGACAACTCGGGCCACGTCTATGTGGTGTGGGTTGATGACCGGGCTGTCAAAGCAGGCACCGGCTTGAAAGACATATATTTCAGGTACTCCAAAGACTATGGCATTACATGGAATGCGCCGGATCAATTTACAGATTACCGGATAGATTCAGATAACCCTGCAATGGGTGATTCGATAAACCCCAAAATAGCATGTGATGAGAATGGCAATGTATACATCGCATGGGAAGACGATAGAAATAATCCAGGCATTTATGAGGTATATTTCAGATCTCTGAATGTGCAGTTCTCAAGACCTACTGACTTCATAATACCTTATCAGACCCCGGAGGTGAGATTAAACACCGGAGTTGCAGCCGGCGCTTATTCGGCAATTAATCCTGTCATAACAACAAACAAAAAAGGGGTTGTTTATGCGGCCTGGAAGGATAACAGAAGTGTACCGGAAGAGAATACCTTTAATGGCATATATTTTAATGTATCCATGAACAATGGATCAACCTGGAAAGCTAAGTCAATTCAAGTTGATACTGCCCCGGTAGGTTTCACACAGACGGGACCTCCTGCCATGAGCAATGACGATGCAGGAAACGTTTATATTGCCTGGACTGATACCGCAGGCCGTGCTGTAAGAGGAGACCCTTATTCAGGAGATGGGACATATGATGTCTACTTTAATTCATCGCGTGATAACGGCAACACATGGGGTATTGAGGATAAGAGAATTAATACAATATCAACAGAAGGCATTGAACAGGGGGTTTTGGATACCGGTGCAAAGGATGTCTCAATAGCCAGTAATAATAGGGGTGTTGTCTGTGTCGTCTGGGCAGACAACACCTTCACAACTCAGAGCGGCGGCAAAAAACCCAACTTCCATATATACTCAAATCACTCTGAAAACTTCGGGCAGACATTTCTCGACTTTGCGGAAAACGTACAAATTAATGCGAGGACTACAAATGTTGAGTCAACTGCTGTCCGCCCAATAGTCAGGGTATCCAATTCAGGAGCTGTTTTTGTTGCATGGATGGACAACTTACGAAATACTAATGACATATACTTCAACTATTCCATACAAAGAGGGAAGGCTGGTTCATGGCAGACTCCATTTTTATGGCTGGACAATTCCGAGCCTTTTGGAAATTCCTTCAATCATGTAATGACCATGGACCAGAGCGGGAATATATATATAGCATGGCAGGATGACAGGGCTTCTCTGACAAAGGACACATCCAACATTTACTTTATCGGCGGTTTTCTTGATATAGCACTGCTTCTGCTGCAGGGACAGAAGTTAGGTGAGGCCTGTTTCATTGCGACCGCTGCATACGGGAGTCCATTTGAAGGACACGTTATATTACTTCGGGAATTCAGGGATAGATTTCTGTTAACAAACAGTCCCGGAACGTGGTTCGTCAGTGCATACTACAAATTAAGCCCTCCTGCCGCTAAGTTTATTGCACGGCATCCATATCTCAGGGCAGTTACCAGAATAACCTTACTGCCTTTCATAGGCTTCGCGATGCTTGCCCTGAAGACTACATTTCTTCAGAAAATGATAATTTTTGCCTCAATAGCACTTCTGGTTTTGTTAATTCCAATTATGCGCAGGAAGATACGGTTTCTCTGATCCGGTCATGTTTCACTGCTGCTTTGCAATGGTCTCTTTCAGCATCTCTTCAGCCTCTTTATAATCTGGCCTTAAACTGACAGCAGCCTTGTATGCCCCGGCGGCCTTAACATATTCCTTATTCCTGAAATAGACATTCCCAAGATTATAGAATGCCTTCTCATAGGAAGGATTCATTTCAACAGCCATCTTAAATACATCCTCCGCCCTTTTATAGTCCCCTATTTCTGTCAGGGCAACACCAAGATTATTATATACAAATGGATGACGAGGGTCGAGAGTTATAGCCTTATCATAAGATTTAACAGCAAGGTCCAGCTCTCCAAGCCTTTTATATACAATCCCTGCATTGTAATAGGAACGAAAATATGCCGGGTTTATTTTGAGACTCTCTTCATACGCCTGCCTTGCCTTCTCCAAATCACCCTGAATCTGATATGCTACCCCTGCATTATACCAGGCAAGATAATATTGCGGATTTAATCTGATTACCTTATCAAATTCTTCAAGCGCCATATCATATTTTCCGACCCCCATCCAGGCAAGACCCAGATTATCATGAGCCCGCGCAGATAATGGAGACTTTGCAACTGCATCACTCCAGAGCGAAAGATCATCTTTCCATGCAATATTTCGTGAAATAGTAAGTATAGAAAAACCTGTAATGAGAAGAATAAAACCGGGCAGTATTAATCTTTTCCTGAGCCTGCTCAAACAGATTCCTGCAAATACTGAAAACACTATACCTGCGAGATATCCCCTGTTCTCCTGCAGCACGGCATTGAGCGGTATGACCGTAGTCGGAAGAAGCGTAATAAAAAACCAGAGAATGAAGAATGATAAAATCCTCCACTCACCCCCCCGCCGGAACAGGTAATACGAAATGAATAGAATAATCAGAATGGACACCCCTGATAAGATTACAGAGACATCGTAGATAGTTCCGGACAAGCTGATATCATGTTCAATAGAAAGTCCTGACGGAAATGACATAAGCTGGATGTAATTCAGGAGCACCTTTGGCTGAATCAGGATGTTTGTCAGATAATTCCTGGTTCCACCGCCCACGATGTATCCGTATACATATATGCGGTATATAAGATATGGAACAATTATTAAGATAATATGGGGTAAATATGGGAGGCAGCCGGCATAAGGACGCTGTATGAAGGCAGATGATGAATTATGACAGCGAGATACAGCCGGATTCTTCCGGAAATAGAAATCATATAACAGTAAAACCGCGGGAAGTGTTATGGCCGTCTCCTTTGTCAGCATCGCAAGGAGGAATGCAAGTACAGATGCGATGTAATACGGGAACCTGCCTGATACGACTGTGTTTCTGAACATTATCCAGAGATAGAAAGAGAGAAGATAGAAGAATGCACACATTACGCTTGAGCGGGCAGTGATGTAGTTGACGACTTCAGAGTTAAAAGGATGGACAGCAAAGATGATCGCAGCAAGCAACGGAAGCACCATTACCCGCCCATCCCTCCATGTAATACCCGAACCATGTACTGAACTCGTTTCAGTATTGTTTCGGGATCTCTTCGTCTGAGCCCCTGAAACAACTTCAGTCTGGCGGACTGCCGGCAGTATTGCATTGAGTATCAGATACAGCAAAAATGCCGAACCGATATGAAACAACAGATTGACTATGTGATAGCCTTCAGGCCGGAGACCTCCAATTGCATAATTTAATGCATAGGATGTGACAAGGAGCGGCCTGTAGTGGCTTGTAAAGGCCTTTTCAAAGCTTGAATGCGCTGGTGAGAAAAAAAAGGACGGGATACTTCTTATGTCCCGAATGAAGGTATTTTCTACTATATAATGCTGGTCATCAAAATGAAAGGAATTATGAAGGGAATTTGCGTAGACAGCAGAGGATATTAAGGCAATAAGGAGAAATACTTTCCATTTCACTATCTTCTTACCCTGACTTGCGAGCCTTCAGTGTCAGGCCGATACCATACGGCACCCATCTGAAGCAGGAATCAATCCTGAATATCGTGCGAAGCACCCCTGACAAGAACTTGTGTTTACCTGCATCAGGAAGTCTGCCTGCATCAGCCTCCGCAGTTCCGAAAACCTTCTTCTTTATATACGGAAGGTATAAATACCTGTGATATAACCATGTACACGGAAACCCCCAGAATCTTACATCCTCAACGATAAAACCGTTTTTCTCAAAAAGACCGGTTATACCCTCCCTGCTGTACCTTCTAAGATGTCCTGCCCATTCATCAGAAAAATCCCATAACGACTGCATTGCAGGCACAGAGACTACACACACACCCCCCTGTCTTAGCACCCGGAAAAATTCCCGAACAGCCTTATCATCATCCTTCACATGTTCTAATACATCACCTGATACCACAAGATTAAACATCTCATCACGGAACGGTATGTCAGTAACACTGCCGTATTTGATTTGCCTGATATTTACAGGACGCTGGGGGCCGGACTTTCCATTAACGAAATCGACAAACTCTCTTGACTGCTCAATCCCGTAGACATGATAACCACTTCCCGCCAGCTTATTAAGAAGACTTCCACTTCCGCATCCGGCATCGAGCGCCGAATCCCCATTCTTCAAGCTGCCCCTTACGAGCCCGAGAAGCAGGGACTCCCTGTAATCATGCCTTGGCCCGCCAATTTCACCACGTCCCCACTTTATGGACGGGGTCTTACCACTCGACTTCGCCGTATGCCTTTTTGTAATATTTTTTGAACTCTTCAGACTTGATCTTCCTCCACCACGACTCATTCTCTGTATACCATTTTACAGTAGCCTTCATGGCGTCGTTAAAACTGTGTCTTGCTGTAAAACCGAGGGAAGAAAGCTTTGATGAATCTATGGAATAGCGGCGATCATGCCCCGGCCTGTCTTTTACTTTTTTTATGAAGGACTCCGGTTTTCCTGTCTCTTTAAGGATGATGTCTGTTATTTCAACATTAGTCCTCTCGTTTCCGCCGCCTATATTATAGACCTCCCCCTCAACCCCTTTGTGCAGAACAACATCAATAGCGGCACAGTTGTCATCCACATATATCCAGTCACGAACATTCATGCCGTCGCCATAAAGAGGAAGCTGCTGCCCCTCGATGGCATTAGTAATAAAAAGAGGTATGAGTTTTTCAGGATACTGGTAAGGACCAAAGTTATTTGAACTCCTCGTGATTATCACAGGGAGGTGATAGGTCGTCCAGTATGCATGCACCAGCATGTCAGACCCTGCCTTTGATGCTGAATAGGGACTGCTCGGGCTGAGAGGGCTTTCTTCAGTGAAAGACCCCTGCTCTATGCTCCCGTATACCTCATCTGTAGAGATCTGGATATACCGGCTAATCCCTTTTTCCTTGAGCGCCTCAAGCAGCACATAAGTGCCGTACACATCCGTCTGTATAAAACTTCCAGGCTCAAGGATAGATCTGTCCACATGTGTCTCTGCGGCAAAGTTGACTATTGCATCCACCCCCTCGATTGCACCGGATACCGCCTTAACATCACATATGTCTCCTTTAACAAATGTATAGTTGGGATGACCTTCGACATCCGTGAGATTATCAAGATTCCCCGCATATGTCAGTTTATCAAGATTGACAATATGGTAATCAGGGTACTTATTAAGCATATACCTGACAAAGTTGCTGCCTATAAAACCGGCCCCGCCTGTTACAAGTAATTTCATCGCTCCTCCCTTTTCCTGCTATATCAACTCTACAAGACTTTGATCACCTATGATGAATTTCTGCGTCCTGGGTTTTGTCCTGCACTTGATTATCTCGGCCTCGCGTCCCAGGAGGCTCCTCTCAATCCTTATATCAGCATCTACTATCCTGCACTTCTCAAGCACTATGCTGTATTCAACCTCGCTGTTCTTTATCTGACAACCATAGTAGATTGATGTAAACGGACCGATGTAGCTGTCTTCAATAACCGTATTCTCCCCGATTATCACCGGCCCCCTGATACTGCTCCTTATTATCTGTGCGCCTTTTTCTATTATCACCTTGCCGGCTATATCGGATGAATCATCAACCTTTCCATTAATTATGGACTCATGATTCCCGATTATCCTGTCAAGCGTCAGACGGTTTGCCTCGAGCAGGTCCTCCGGCTTACCTGTATCCTTCCACCAGCCTGTAATCTCAGAATAGCAAACCTTGTATCCGTGGTTTATAAGATAATCGTGGGCATCGGATATCTCAAGCTCTCCCCTTGCACTTGGTTTAATGTTGTTGACGGCCTCAAATATTTTAGAATCATAAATATATATACCGGTCACAGCGTACTGGCTCTTCGGATTCGATGGCTTCTCCTCTACACGAATTATCCTTCCATCCTTAATCTCCGGCACGCCAAAACGCTCAGGGTCATGAACCCTTGACAGCACAAGGTGACAGTTTGAACCCTCCCGTTCAAAGTCATCAATGAAGCGCTTGATGCCTCCGACTACCACGTTATCCCCCAGATAAAAGACAAAGGGATCATCACCAAGAAATCCCTGCGAGACTTTAACCACATGAGCCAGACCAATGGGCGCTTCCTGCAGAATATAAGTAAACTTCATACCCCACTGCTCACCTGTGCCGAGCGCCTTCTTAATCTCATCTCCTGTATCAGGATTATATACAATCCCCACATCCCTGATGCCTGCCTCCAGCACCGCCTCAATGGCAAAGTGAATCATCGGCTTGTTGGCGATTGGTATCAGATGCTTGTTGCTCGTGTGTGTGATGGGTCGAAGCCTTGTTCCCTTGCCGCCGCTTGTAATGAGTGCCTTCATCCGTGAGCCTTTCTGCACAAATTCATGTGCATGATGAGAAAATAATCACTGTATATTATCAAAGAGTGTGAAGTTTATCAACGCGTTATATTGCATGCAATTTCTGGCACAATATTACTCACTATTACTAACCTTTTTTTGTCTACTCTACTCTCACCAGCTTCCCCTCATCAATCCCATATTCATGAAGCAGGCTGCCCATCTCCTGAATCTGCAAAGGCTCAGTAATAATTATCCTGTCATAGGATAATCCCGGAAGGACACTTACAGGCTGAATGGTGTAATTCAAAAAAGGCCTCCCTGCACGGGTGCCGTCCACAACGCCGACCAGTTTCATCCCTACCTCCTGAACAGCAAGATAAGCAACCTCGGCGATATCACCTCCTCCGTATATCACCACACTCTGCACACCGTCACGGGATAATACCTTAAGCCGCTCCCGTATGCTGATGCGCACCTTACGCACATATCCGTACGACCGGTGTATATAGCTGTATGTCAGACGCGACTTCTCCGCAATACCCTGAGGCGTAATCAGATACCCTAAGCGGTTACGCTCAAGATATACGACTTCAACATATCCTTTCTGCACAAGCCGTTTAATGAAGAAATTGGCAAGGCCAAGGGCAATGCCCACCTTACGGCTAAGTTCCCGCTGGGTAACCTGCCCGTTTGAAGATAATTCCTCAAGTATTTCTAAAGTCTTCAGAGATTCGTCGTCCATGATGTAGTTCCTTATGTTGGCTTAGTGAAGCGTAGTGTGGCTAAGGCAATTGTCTTACTGCCGTATTCGGGGAAGGAAATATCTCAGCTCCTTAATGCTTTTTACAGGTATCCCGAGAAATTGTTCCTTCCATAATATGTCGCATCCCTTGCAGAGCGGAACGTCCTTGTACCTGCCTGAGGCAATCTTCTCTCTTAACTCA
The DNA here is from genome assembly GCA_964611625.1 of uncultured Nitrospiraceae bacterium. Taxonomy (GTDB): domain Bacteria; phylum Nitrospirota; class 9FT-COMBO-42-15; order HDB-SIOI813; family HDB-SIOI813; genus RBG-16-43-11. The sequence goes on from CAZTAM010000010.1 coordinate 23,024, forward strand.
ATCAACCCCTTTCCATTCCATATATCCAGCAGTCTCTCTTTTCGCACATCTCCAAGCGGCATATCGCCAGACAGGTCAACACAGCAGGGGACCACTGTCCCATCCCATCTGACAGACATGGAGTACCACAGGAATGTACAGGGAACATACTTTCGTCCGACTGTTCGAAACTTTTTGTCATCCTTCCGTGAGATCTTCCCGCCGAATGTGTGAGGCTCGATGATCGAAATCTTGTCAATCGGAAGGCCTTCAAGCGCCTTCAGAAAGACACTCCGGCTCTCATCATTATTACCCCTGTCATCTAATCCCTCTATCACCTGAAAAACCACGTAGGGCTTGCTGCTCCCCCGCTTCCTCTTCTCCTCAAGAAAACCCCGGATATTCCCAAGAGTCTTCTCATAATTGGCGTTAACCCTGATCTTTTCATAGGACTCTTTATCATAACCATCAAAAGAGAAGATGATAAAATCAAGCCCTGCATCAAGCAGCGCCTCTGTCTTATCTTTAGTCAAAACCGTTGCATTCGTAGACAGCCTCGTCCCAATCCCATTATCCCTGGCATACCGGATCATATCCGGCAGTCTCTTGTGAAAAAGCGATTCCCCGCCAATAAAGAGATTGATGTCAAAGACAAAGTCCCTCGCCTCATCAATAATTTTTTTAAAGAGACCCCAGTCCATATAACCTGTCTTATCTTCCGGAATATCCTTGCTCGTACACATTGGACACTCAAGATTGCAGAAAGAAGTCGGCTCCACCCACAACCGCACAGGCCCATATGGCAGCCTCGCAATGCCGCGCTTGTAGTGCCACGCAATCCTGAAGAAACGCAATAATCTGTTTGTCTTCTGCATGGTCATTGGTCACTTAATCAGGAATCTCAGGCCTGCACATGGCGTCCCTTCGCCACTTCCCCCGCTGCGGTCCAGCACCAGACAAGCTTGGTTAAGAAAATCACAGGCGCTGTGTACCAGTAACGTCTTATGCATGGATGCCTTGCAAATATCTTTGCAGTAACCAGCAGTGCAATAGCCGGCGACAGCAGTCTCAGCACTACAGGCTGGAACAGAAACCATGGCGTATCAAGCTCATCCCTGTACCGCTTTCTGATACGGACAGAGTGTCTTGCCCATCCGGCAGAATGCTGAAGAACAGCGCCAAGCGAATCACGAACAGGACGGTGAATAATCTTTGCGTCCGGCTCAAAGAAAAGATCATAACCGGCGCGCCGGATCCGCCTTGAAAGGCCAAAGTCCTCAGCCGCAGCAAAAGACTCATCAAACATGCCAACCTTCTCAAGAATAACCTTTTCAACCAGCATATTTGCAGTTGCCAGCATGTAATGCCGGTTCGCCCCCCGTCCAATATCAGGAAGGAGATCATGAAAGTGCGCGACATTATCACTCAATATCCAGAAGTCGTCATCATCAAACCATATCGGCCCGCCCACAACAGGATGTCCCTCATGATAAGCTTTCAGCAGAGCGGCCATCCAGGAAGGTTCGGCGATGCAGTCTGCATCAATAAAGAAGATAAGCTTCCCTCTCGCCTCCCTGATCCCCCGGTTTCTGGCCTCTGCAGGGTTTAGATCCCGTTCCGATTCAAGAAACCTGACCCCCTCATTCTCATACTTCCTTACCAGTCCGTACTTATCCCGTCCTATTACCAGGATCTCATAGATCGAGCGGTTAATCCCCTCCTGGCGGCACAGCGCCTCCAGCACATCACCAATCCTGGGTGAGTGCAGATCGGGAATCACAATGCTGTATTCCGGAATAATCATGACGGTTCATCCGCTTCCCTTCATTTAATATACTATTGACATAATACTACTATATTGATACTATTATGATATGAAATACCCACAGCGCGTCCAGGTGCTATTCACGGAAGAACAATTCAAGACACTCGAAGAGATCGCTGCAAGGCGGAAAAAAAAGCTCGGCACCCTGATTCGTGAAGTCGTGGAGGAGACATATCTCATGGAAGAAGAGAAAAGGAAAGTGAAAGATGCCGTAGACTCCCTGTTGAAACTCGCCGAAGAATCCCCTGCCCCTGCTCCGGCATCCTGGGAAAATTGGGAAAAGGAGTATTCAAAGCTGAAATCCGGACATTCTAAATGAGCCTCTATTTCCTCGACAGCAGCATTATCATGTATATCCTCGGCGGCCCTCATACGCTGAAAACTCCCTGTGTTAAGATCCTTGAAAAGATACGTTCCGGCAGGATTCAGGTCTGCACCAATACAGAGATATTTCAGGAAATCCTTTACCGGTACTATTCAATTGAAAAGAAAGCCGTTGCACATCAGGCATGTGAAATTTTAAAGGATATCGCAAATCCTGTGTTCCCAATTACCCCTGAAGACATCGTAAGGGCGATGTCTCTCCTGAATCAGTATAAAATCCCTGTCAGAGACGCCATCCATACCGCCACCATGATGAATCATAACGTCCGGCATATCCTGAGCGCCGATACCCATTTTGATATTATCCATGAAATCACCCGAATCAGTCCCTGATGTTAACATGACTACCTTAATGCATAAAAAACAGGGTACTGTCCCTATTTTGTCCCGAACCCTCTATAAACCTCAAGAAGCCTGTCCACTACCGCATCCCATGTGTAGCCCTCAAGGACCTTTTTTCTCCCCTCTTCACCCATTGACCTTCTTAAATCAGGATGTTCAATCAGACAGCAAATCTTGTCAGCCAGCATCTCTGCATCATCAAACCTCGCCAGAAGACCGTCCTTCCCCTCCCTGATGATAGACCTCGTTGAACCTATATCTGCACCTATCACCGGCTTCCCGCATACCCACGCCTCCAGATATACGATCCCGAAGCTTTCTATCCGCGACGGCAGGACGAACACATCGCAAGCATCATAGATGTCCTTCTTCTCGTCATCATTAAACGAATCCAGTGATACGACAGAACCCCGGAACCTCTTAATCCACTCATCCAGGGCGCGGCCATCAGAAGACCGGACAGACGGCCCGGCAAGCATCAGCCGTGCCTCAGGAAATCTTTTCCAGACCCTCTCCATTGAACGCGCCAGAGTCTCAACCCCCTTATCCTTATCTCTCCTGCCTACAAATAGGACAACGGGCGCATCCCCAAGTCCAAACCTCTCCCTTATCCCCTTGCCGTCGCCTCCCCTGAACTCATCCGGCCATACTCCGGCGCCGATCTCCGGCAGGCGGCCTGCATCAATCCCCCTGCCCAGGAGATACTCCCTCTCGTGCAACGTAGTCGTCCAGACTGCATCCCCCATCCTCAGATACTTCAGCGCCTCCTCAGGGATGTCGGAACCGGCATCCAGGTGCAGCGCAGAAAACAGCGTCAGCGGAAAGCCGGCCTTATCCTTTGCCCTGCATGCCGCTATAACGATGCCGGTCAGGAAATGCCCGGCCAGTACGACATCCGGCTCAAATGCGGCTATCTCCTCCGCAAGGCGGGGCACCCACGGAAGCGCAGACCATGCCTTGAGGGAGCCGCTCCCCGGAAGCTGCATGGCAGACCAGCCCTGCGCAAATGCTCTCGCTGCGAGACGCGGCAGCCTCCGGTACGGAAAGCGGCGCACCCGAACTCCGTTGATCACATCATAACCAGCCGGAAGCGGCTTCTCTCCGGTATTCAGAAACGACCTGAGAGACCGTCCCGTAGTGGTGAAGACCGTCACATCCTCACCCCTTCGCACCAGCCCCTCAGAGACCGCCCTGAATACGTTTTCCACCCCTCCCACGGCAGGATAATAGAGTGGACAGACATGCAGGATCTTCATTTCATCTCCCCGGCTGATTCCTCAAAGACCCGCATAGTCTCATCCGCGCACTTCTCCCATGTAAATTCCTTAACCCGCTCCAGACCCCGCTCGCAAAGCATCCGTGCAAGTGCAGTATCGTTTAGCACACGGCCAACAGCCCCTGCAATTTCTTCCGGTTTATTCGGATCAATAAGCAGCGCAGCATCCCCTGCCACCTCAGGCATGGATGAGACATCAGAGGTCACCACCGGCGTCCCGCAGGCCATGGCCTCAAGGATGGGAAATCCAAACCCCTCATAAAAGCTCGGCAGGACCAGAATATCGGCTATCGAATAAATGACCGGAAGGTCTTCGTACGGCACATAACCAAGCCATTTCACCCTGCTGGTAAGACCATGCCGGCTGATCTTATGGAACACATCGCTGTGCTCCCACCCCTTGCATCCCGCAAGAACAAGCTGATGCGGGATATTCTCCTTTTCAATCAGGATTCGGAATGCCTCGATGAGGCCACCTATATTCTTCCTTGGCTGGAGGGTCCCCACAAAGAGAATTATCTTGTCAGACAGGCCGTGGGCCTTCCTGACCTTATCATGCGCCGCTTCATCCTTAACCGGCCTGAAGTGTCTGTCCACGCCCAGGTAAATGACACGTATCTTCTTCTCCGGCACGTCGAGATATTTTACAATGTCCTCTTTAGTGGACACAGAATCAGACAGAATAACGGCGGCCTTTTCCGCATGCTCCTTCAATCCGTTAATCAGAAAGACATTCTGCTTATGGCGAAAATCAGGATAATGTATATGCGTCAGATCGTGGATTGTAATCACGGTATTAAACCCCGGATCAAAAACCCCTTCGTAATTTGCCCCCCAGAATATCCGGATGTCATGTCTCTTCAATGCCGAGGAAGAGAGCCACTCAAAATAGTTGCGAGAGATCTTCCGGAATGGAAAGGGGACAGGCCGGATATTATCAAAACAGTTGACATCTCCATTTCTGTAACTTTCTATCAATTTCTTACCAAGATCCTTCATCCCATAAAGCAGATACTCATGACAATTATAGCGCTGCAAAAACTGCCTTAGAATCTGCGTAATAAAATAACCTATCCCGGTCCGCGTATAAAGGAGAGAGCGTGTATCTATTGCGATTTTCATATTGTAAGAAAACAACCTGGACTCAATCAGACAGCGGCGCGCCAGTAATTGATGATGTCTTCGAGGGACTTATGAAGAGTAATTTCCTTCTTCCAGCCAAGGGCAGAAACCTTTGAGTTGTCCCCCTGCAGAATTTCTATATCCACCGGCCTGAGCCGGGACTCATCAATAACAACATCCACCTTAACCTTTGATATGGCAATAAGCCTCTCCAAAACAGAACGGATAGATACCGCCTCACCGGAGCAGACATTGTAGACGTCAAGCGGCTTACCCTGCTTCATAATAATTTGATAGGCGTGAACAATATCCCGAACATCAGTAAAGTCCCTGTATATGTCAAGGTTCCCTACCCGAATGACAGGCTCTCTCATTCCCGCCTCAATCTCAGCCACCTGCCTTGCAAATGACGAGCAGACAAACATGCTGCCCTGCCCCGGGCCAATATGATTGAACGCCCTGGCGCTGATGACGTCTATATTTCCCGAATAACTGAATTGATAACCGAGCAGCTCGGCAGCGGCCTTGCTCACGGCATAGGGATTCACCGGCCTTAGCGGATGCTCCTCCGTAAGGGGAAGTCTTTTCTTCTCAACCTTTCCATAAACCTCTGATGAACTGACAAACAGCACACGGGCAGAAATTCCAGATCGTGCGACAGCATCGTAGAGTTTAAAGGTCCCCGTGAAATTGACTTCATAGGCATTCATGGGATCGTCCCATGCATCCTTGACAAAGGATATGCCGGCAAGATGGTAGATCTCCTGCGGCCTCTCCTTTTCAATCATCTCCTGCAGACTATTTTCATCCCGAATATCCGCTTCATACAGCCGAACCCTGTCAGCATAGGGAGATATGCTTCCAGTCGCCTCTTTACTGAGGACAGTCCCGCACACATCCGCTCCTGCTCCCAGCAGATACTCAGCCAGATGGCTTCCTGCAAACCCATTAATTCCTGTAATCAAAACACTCATCAATACTCCTTCAACTCTCCAGCGTTTATCAGCGGCTCTTGCCAAGCCGCTTCAAATCCGACTCAACCATCATCCGTATCAAATCCTCAAATGAAACCTCAGGCTCCCAGCCGAGATTCTTTTTTGCCTTTGCAGGATCTCCGATTAAGAGATCCACCTCGGCAGGACGTATGAATTTGGGGTCTATGACAACATGGCCGTCCCAACTGAGCCCTGCGCAATCAAAAGCAACCTCCAGCAGATTTTTTACAGAATGGGTTTTGCCGGTGGCAATAACATAATCCTCCGGTGCATCCTGCTGAAGCATCAGCCACATGGCCTTTACATAATCGCCTGCATAACCCCAGTCCCGCTTGGCATCAAGGTTTCCCATCCGGAGTTCAGCAGCAAGCCCAAGTTTGATCCGGGCCACACCGTCCGTCACCTTACGGGTCACGAACTCAAGGCCCCGGCGTGGTGATTCATGATTAAAGAGTATTCCCGACACCGCAAACAGGTTGTAGCTCTCCCGGTAATTCACTGTGATGTAGTGGGCATAGACCTTTGCTACTCCGTAAGGACTCCTTGGATAAAACGGCGTCTCCTCGCTTTGAGGGACCTGCTGAACCTTTCCGTACATTTCACTGCTCGAGGCCTGGTAGTATTTAGCATCCGGCTTATGTTTACGAAGCGCCTCAAGAAGCCTCGTCGCCCCTACAGCAGTTACCTCCGCAGTCAGCGTCGGCTGATTCCATGATGTAGGTACAAAGGACTGGGCTGCAAGGTTATAGACCTCATCCGGCTGAATCGTCTTTATCGCCTCATCAAGAGAAGACTGATCCGTCAGGTCACCCTGTATCAGATGCAGCTTGTCCTTGATATGCTCCACACGGTCGAACCTCTCGACGCTGGAGCGGCGCACCATGCCATAAACTTCATATCCCTTCTCAAGCAGCAGCTCTGCCAGATAAGACCCATCCTGGCCTGTGATCCCTGTAATTAAAGCGTGCAGTGACATAGAATCAACTCCTTTCTATTTAGACGTATTCTCCTTCCCAAAGGGATTTTAAGAATTGTTTGACCGGTAAAACAGTCATATTGTCAAATTCCCTCGCCCGGGGCTCAAGGCTTACACATAAGTATCGCTTCAGTTTTTTTCTTCCATCAGGGCACGAAGTGCTTTTAGATCCTGGGTTGAGACATTTTCCTTTGCCTTAACCTCTACAGCCGTATGATCACCGATAATAAAATCTACCTCAAATCCTGAAGTCGTCCGCCAGTAGGTTAAAGGCTCTCCGGATATATAGTCACGATAGCACATCAGCTCATGAAATATGTAAGTCTCAAAGGCATCCCCAAATTCAGGCGTCCGTTCCTGCAGTGCCGTAACGACACCGATATCAAAGAAATAATATTTGGAAGATGAAAGGGGTTTTCGCTTTCTTGACTTTTTCCATGCCGGCAATTCATGGAGGATCAGGGTGTCCTTCAGGATCTCAAAATATTCATATAAGGATTTCCTGAGAAATGCGTTCAGGCCTCTGGCTTAGAGCGAGGAATACAGTGGTATCAAGCAAGTCATATACCCGGCCCCCCTGAAGAGAGTGAGCGATCAGAGAACTTTTACCCGTCTGCCTGGGACCTAACAAGAAGTGCGATTTTTTATCAAGCAGTACCTTCAGGTCCAGTGTTCTATCAATATAAATTGGCCTACTCTCCAGCTTAAAGGGTGTCACAGATTTCGTCACATATGATAATATATGACGACTTACATGTCAATATGACGAAATAACTGCGCCTATTTAATGCCCTGACTACATATTCTCCTTCCCGCACCGCCGTTATGTCCTCTGGCTTTTTTAATTACAGAACTGGTTTCGGATAGGCAATGATATCAATCTTATCGAGTATATCAAGCTTCAACGAATTCGCGACAATCGGTTTTTTAAGATCATTTACATTAAATATTTCATATCCATGAGCCATCAGCGCGCTTACGTATTTATTACCATCTGAGTTTGAGCAGTTGCGCAACCAATACTCATTGATTTCTGATAATATTATCGGCCTGCCTCTCTCTATTAAAGAACTCATCCCTTCTATGGCGGAAGGCTCATGCCCCTCTATATCTATTTTTATAAAGTCTATTGTATCTTTGATTACATCATCTACCCTGACTGTTTCAATTGTAACTTTTTTCGCACCGTCTACTTTACCAACTACATACATATTTGAGACTTCATAAGCATCCATAGTATCCGCTATATTCGAGCAGGCAAGATTATAATGCTGCACCCTTCCCTCATATCTGTTTTCTTTAACATTTTTAACCAGTAACCTGTAATTGGACGGCATTGGTTCAAATGCATATACTCTACCCTGATCTCCGGCCAGAGAAGCCATAAGGCAGGTATAGTAGCCACTTTGTCCTCCTATGTCCAAACATTTCATTCCTGGCTTAATCAGCGTTTTAATCAACTCCACTGATTCAGGTTCATACAGACCTAATGCCATTAGGACACCCATGTCTTTGTCATTCATATTAAACCAAAATCGAAATCCTTCATTTATTTCAGCCATCAGTTCTTTACCTGCCGGGAAAAGAATCTTAAACTCAGGGGAATTAAATTCTGAGAATCTTTCCATCATAGACTCGAAATAATTACCATTAATCTTCTTCTGCAGAATTTTCCTGATCTTCTTTCCTATCATATTAGTCTCTCACTGATACACTATTTACTTTCAATTATAGATTTTTCCCCTGTTAAAGCCGTCCCCTGATCCCCTCTTGAAAATCCATCATTCTCAATAATATGTTTTAACACGCCTGCCAAATCATCATCACTCTCAAACAGATAATCTCCTTCTTCCTGTTGATTTTCAAGTCCTCCGACTCTTGATGCAATTATAGGTTTTTTGAAAAGCTTCGCACGTCCAGCGACACCTGATGATGCGATTTCTTCGTACGGAATTACTATATAATCTGCTGATATAATCCATGCATCAAATTCCTCGTCTGTCAGATACTTTTCCACGATTTTGATATTTTCATATCCGTTAGCCAGTTCTTTCAGTTTTTGCAGATACTTATTGTTTTCAACTGATGCCGTGCGGATGGAACCTACAATATACAATATGGCATTATCGTTATGAGTTCTTTTGAATGCCCTAACAGCCCTATCAAATCCCTTACTTGACTGGATGAAACCAATACATAAAAAGAGTAATGAATCTTTAGATATTCCAAATTCCTCTCTTGCCATTTCCCTTGTAACATTATTATATTTAATAAAATCTTCATGATGTGCCCTAAGTATAATTTTATTATCTGAAGATGACCCGATGAACTTCTTAAACGTGTCAACCTCAATTTGTGTGTGTAAAATAACCCTTCCAACCAGACGCCATCGGATTCGTTCAAGATTCCTGAGAATGACATCTGATTTATATACTATCTCATGGCACACAACTTCTGCTTTTCTACAGAAGAAAAAGAAGATGCTTAGAGCTATACTCGTAAAATATCTGCTGATACGATTACGCCGGTGAAAGAAAAATGAAGGATGATACTGAATGACTACACGATCATAAAATAAGGTATATATTAACAGCTTAAGCGGCCTGATTCCTCCAATTGTATTCAGTTTAAAATCTACGTTTCCCTTGCCGTCCACTGATAAGACATCTACAATGTGCCCATCCAGGCGCAGTTTTTTTACTGACTGGCTTGCGTAGGCAGCTATACCGCATTTTGTTGGCGGGAATGATGTGACCATTAAATATTTCATATGCAGCTTAATGATGCTTCTTTTCTGTTAACCTTCAATATTCTTTCTACTTTACCTGCTTCTTCTGATTTCATCTTATTTTCCATTGCAGATCCCGCCCGGTCAGCGATCCCTGCCCAATCATAGTTATCCTCAACCAATTTTCTTCCATTGAGACTCAGTTTTTCGAAAAGTCCGGGATTATTGAATAATTTAATAATATTCCTTTCGAAGTCCTCAGCTTTACTCACGATGAAACACTCATCTCCATTCGTATCAATACCTCTCGCACCAACAACAGTGCTGATAGTCGGCAGTCCTGCAGACATATAATCAAACATCTTGATGTTTGTTCCTGACCCGCTAAACATGGGATTGATGGCGATATCCGATGCCTTATAAATCAGGTTTTTCATCTCATTATCTACGATTCCATACATATGTAGATTCCCTGGCACATTGGCGCGTGTAAATGTTTGCTTAACACCTCCTACAATCAGGAATTCAAATTGTTTTAAATTACCCGTAAGTTTATCCGCTATAAACTCAAGGGCCTCAGTGTTAGGCTGATACGGACTTCCAACAAACATTATGGTTTTAGCCCCATCTAAACCAAGCTTTTCCTTTGCTAACCTCTTTTCGTCATCACAGGCAGGCTTTATTTCGTTAGTGTCCACGCCATTCGGTACAACTATTATCTTCTCATCATTTATATTATAGAGTTCACTTAAACGCTTTTTATCTTCTTCAGAAGTGGCAAATATCAGATCAGACTCATTACAGATGGCCTTTTCCAGCCTTTTAACAGTTTGAGAAAGCAGACGGCCAGCCATAGAACTTCTTAATATCTCTTTCTTGATCAGATATTCACAGTTATGAGAATCATAAATCAGGAATTTGCGCTTTGTCTGTTTAGCATTGATATATGGGTAAACCCAGGGATGAGAGACGATAATAATATCCGACTGTGAGGCATACATCTGTGCAATTTCCCTAAAACGGGGTGTAAACCTCATCAGAAGAGGAATGGTAACGTCTATGACTGTCTTTTTCTTAACCAGTCTGTTTATAATACTATTAAATGTAAAATGAATTTGCGTGAGTGGAACAATGATTTCCTTAAAGTTATTCCCAAGGACCTGTTCCCGGTACTCCGGTCCTGGCCAGTCATAAGCCCCGACATAATTTACATCATAATTCCTGGCAATGTTCTTATATAATTGATAAATTCTAATCCTGCCGCCTCCAACAGGAGGGTCAAGCACTTGATTATCTGTTACAAATATCTTTCTTTGACTCTGTTTATTCTCCCTGCCTTCACCTTCACCAACAAGCTTTGAAATGACATTTTCCCAGGTAATCACTTTAATCAAGTCATGGCCGGCTGCTCCCATTCTCTTTGCGTCTTCCGGATTCTGTATGAAATAGTCTATCTTTTCCGCTATCGCCTCCGGTGCAGGTTCTACTGCAAATCCCGTTTTGAATTCTTTCACAAAATATGTCGGTTCTCCTGAGTCTGTACAGGTTATGACAGGTTTCCTGCTCGCCATTGCCTCAAGGGTGATATAGCCATAGTCCTCACGCATTGGAACGAAAGGGACTACAAGGGCATTTGAATACAGTCTTAATAATTCCTCATCGCCGACGATCCCAAGAAATTCTATCCGATTATCACCTCTGGCCAGGGCCCTTAACCTGTTTTCATCCTCTCCCCCGCCGGCTATCTTAAGCTTTATATCAGACCTGATATGTTTCATTGCTTTAATTATCAGTTCAATTCTCTTCCAGCGATGAAGGCGGCTTGCAGTAAAAATATAATTATATTCATTACAATAAAAGCCTTCTCTGGAAAGTGGAGGATGCAGGACTTCTGAGTCAATGTCATTCCAGTGTTTAAGCCTTTTTGAAACCTCATTCCCTATCGTAAATAATTTCTTAACAGAACCAGGTTTCAGGGCACGGGTATCTAATTCATGAATAATATTCTGCCGCCTTCTCTGACTCCTGTTTCCAATCCCGTATTCCTGTTCGAACATGTCATAAAATACTCTCATTGTATGAACCAAATAGCAGACATGATTCTGATGTCTGACCATGAATGTCGGCGCCTTTGTAGAGATCACCATATCAAAATCAGAGAGGTCTAATGAATAGCATCTCTCATACGCATCCATGACATCTTCCCAGCTCTTCTCAGATACAGGTATTTGAATTTTCTCTACATCATGTGATGTCTCACTCAATTTCCGGAACAACCCATCAAAGAGGTTTTCCGCTCCACCACGTTCCGATGATACTGGAATTACTAAAGCAATCCGCATTAAATAAAATTCCTCGTCTACAGAAACCGTTTCTTTATCTTATTTATACATGAGCCGGCAAGCCGTGATACCTTTCGAAAGGGGAATGGTATTCTATTTCTTACTTTATTTAATGTTACGTCATCAATCCTGTCAGCAATATATACATTCTCTGGACTGTTTTCCTTCCCGATATCATTAAAATTGGAGTCAGCTATAGGAACGTCTGATGCCTTCAAATAAAAAAAACCTCCAAGGTTGTCTGGAGATGGATACTTCATTTGCTCCATTTTTAATTGGACCAAACCATTAGCGACATTAAACGCCATTTTCTCCTCTTGATTAAGCCGTTTCAAATACTTCAGTAACTGCTCATCATATTGCGCACTGTACGACTCTGCCTGCTTTATATATTCATCTACTGAATTTTCAACTGTAAATCTAACCTCACCTTCAACATAATTAAAATACTTACCAAACCGATCTAATATATTTTGTTTTGATTCTATACCAATGTGGCCGTCAACCTCTATAAATGCTTTCAATTTATCATTAGACATCTCACTATAATTTACGATACCGCATTCAATTCCATGTAACATGACACCAGTCTTATTTAAATATTTTTTTAATTCCTGGATTGTGGAATCTTTTTCCTCAAATGGGACATGTCCAAAAACATCCAAGCTTACAATATAATCGAAATAATCTATTTCATGATCAAATTCAAAGATATTGCCGCAGTATACTGAATCATAACCGTTAACTTTCATTGCAATGTCGAGTGCCTTTTCAGAAAGATCAAGACCTGTTATCTTGCATCCCTTACGCTTTAAGATTGATAATGTCCCAGAGCCACATCCGAAATCCAATACCTTCGATTCGGGTTTCACATTTCTATATATCCAAAGATGCTTTGAAAAACTAATATTGTAATGTGCTAATTGGGTTTCAAAGAAATCATACCTTTGATTATATACAAACTTTTCAGCATAAAACTTTTTTACGTCGTTAATTCCCGCCTTTTCATACATAATATTATCCTTAAAGGGTAGTCCCGATTTCAGGCATTAAATTCTGATCCGATGAATCGTTAAGATCAAACAATTGATTTATATTACGTGGGAGATAGCTTCGAGTGTTTTTTTTGCACATGCTTCCCAGGTAAATTTACTAGCCTGTTTAAAACCTTTTTCCCGCAGGCTTTCATAAAGGTCTTCATCAATCATAATCCTGTATATTGCTGCCGCAATCTCTTCCGGCTCTTCAGGATTTACCAGAACAGCAGCATCCCCTGCCACTTCCGGCAGAGAAGATACATTTGATGTTACGACAGGCACACCGCAGGCCATTGCCTCTATGACAGGTATCCCAAAACCTTCGTAAAGACTCGGGTAAGCAAAGACTGTCGCTGCATTGTAATATAAGGGCAGATCTTCATCTGATACATAGCCTGTAATAATAAGCTTGTCCTCAATCTTTAATTCCTTGATCCGTTGATAGAGAAAATCGTTTTTCCAGCCTTTTCCACCCACTATGACCAATGGTTCTTTTATATTATAATGTGAAAGTAATAGATAGTATGCTTCTATTAATCTAATTAGGTTTTTACGAGGTTCCATTGTTCCGACAAATAAAATAAACCTTTCGGGAAGACCGGATCGTTGACGAAAGTTATTCATAATACTTTTATCCCGATAATATTTGAATTCTTCACTGACCCCCATATATGTTACCCATATCTTATTTTCCGGTATGCCAAGGATATTCATAACATCTTTCTTGGTATTTTCTGATATACACATGATTAAATCTGCCTTATTGGCATGGTCTTTGAGATGTGCCTGTAAATCACCTTCATGACCGGGCCATGTATACTGAGGATAATGATGATACGACATGTCATGTATCGTAATTATAGATTTATTGCCGGAGTAAACTTCTCCTAAGAAATCCGTCCAAATAGAAACGTTGATTTTCGGTTGTTTTTTCATATTGCTGATCATAGATTTAAAAAGCCTTGTTACCTTACGAAATGGAAATGGAATTTCTTGTTTCTTTTGAGTCTCAATTAACTTTTCAATACCCTCAATGTCTGACTTGTCCCTAATGTGAATATAATGTTCGCCATGTTGAAGCCCAAAAAGATAGATTTGATGCGATATCTTTTCATCAAATAGTGCTCTAATCAATTGATAAGTATATCTTCCAATACCTGCACGCTGATTGATCAGGGGGCGTCCATCAATCAAGATATTTAGGCTGTTTATGGTCATTTATCTAATTTAGATATGATATTCAATCACGATTTCTAAAAGCAGATGCAACAATTTGCACTCGATCAGAAATCATTCGCCCGACTTTGATTGGGCTCAGCTGCATCTTAATGTCTTCAGAAGCTTTCTGCCCTGTTCTTATACTACCTTCCCTGTTTTCGTAGACGTAACGCATCAATTCAGCGGCATGATTCACGTCAGGTTCTGCCCAAACAGATCCAGACTTGTATGGGCCAACATCTTTTTCGATCTCAACTAAATTGTATTTGACCAGGAAACTATTACTGACGGTCATAAAATCTATATTACCTGAATACGCCGTAGCAATTACTGGTTTACCAAGATACATTGCTTCTGCCATAGGTAAACCAAATCCTTCTGATCGATGAAGGGAAACAAAGCAATCTGAAACATTGTGAAGAGAGTTTATCTCCGATTTCGAAAAATACGAGTCTATAATTATAATATTATGTCCTTCACTTGCAGTCTCAATTTTTCTTGCACCTTCCGGATTAAACTTTGAATTACTACATTTTAAAACCAATTGTACATTCTCATTTTCCTTGAACGCCAATTTAAATGCTTCAATGAGTCCTAAAGGGTTTTTTCTCTCAAGGAAACTATAATAATCAAACATAAATAGAAATATGAAAGAATCATCCTTTAAGCCGAAGTCAGATCTTTTAACAGGTTTAATATTTTCCATGGTAATAGAATGTGGAATTCTAATAACTGGAATAGAAGATACTTTTGATATGGAATCAGCGCTAAATTGACTTGCAGTCCATATTTCATTAAAATATTTGAAACTTCTCAGCCATTCATCAGGAAATTTGCTTAACTCCCAAACCCAGTATCCAATGTTATATTTCCCTTCAAAGTATTTCGCACCTTTTTGAACACGATAGTTTTGTACTTGATCAGCATTAACATGTATAAAGTTAATTTCGTAAGGATTGGAATCGCTAAACGTTGTGAATGTAACATCCTCCTGTCGCGACGAGCTTTGTATATTATTAAGGACATATGGAATCTTAGCGGACTCAAAAGCACGGATATTTGCCCTAACAGCCTCCCCTACCCCATGCTCCGATTTGATATATCCGGCGATGTTAACTCTGATATTGTCTATACGGTTCTTTCTATTAATTTGGTTAAAAACCAATAATGAATTGGCTGCATTTAAATGCCGGCGACCAATAAATAAATTCAACCGCCTCAATAAGTTCACAAAAGGATGATTCTTTCCAAATATGTTCTTTGAAGCTTCACCAATACCGCTTCTTATTATGTTCACTATCTGCGACATAGAATGCTTTATTGATACTCCTTGCTTGCCTTTCTTATTAGCATCTATTAGAGACTCAATTAGACGGTCATCTATGCCGTAGTCATTCCTTCCTTTTTTTGTTATCCATGAATAAAATGATGCCCTGTCTCGATTGCGTATATCCGGGAATGTCTGCTGGATCTCTGGCTCCATTGCATAAAGGGTATACATTAATCTGCTTATATTTGGTCTGCCGTTATCAATATTCTCCTGAAGCCATTGGAAATAGCTATTCTCATCTTCTACTGAAAAGGGATTACCAAACTTCTTAACTTCTTCTCCCAATTCTAAATAATATCGTCTGACAAAGTCAGGTATTTTTATGCCGTTATCAAAATAGCCGAATGCATATGGCCAGTTCTTACATTGCATCCACCCATTGCTAATCAATCTTTCACTATACATCCCAAATACTGATCTCATTTCTTTTAATCGATCAATAGTATATCTGTTTTGATACTTAGAGATAGGACCAATATTTAAGGGATCGTATCCGCTGAAATGAAGGAAATAAGAAGGCCCATCATTAACATAGATATGGTCTCCTTCTAACCTGACCTTTCGGCAATGATAATTCCAATATGCAATATTATATCCCGGATGTTGAAGTATTAATACGCCAGGATAGAAACCAGGTACCAGATCAATCCATTTCTGGTCCACAAAGAGTCCTTGCTCAAAAGCAACAATGCATTTATTGAAAAGTCTTTTCTGCCACCAATCTAACATATTCATGACTGTTCTATTATTAGACAAAGCGATAAACCCAAGATTATAAATACCGGCTTTTAGAATATCTATTTCAGTAGGGTTATAATTATCATCAATAGGGGAGGTTAAATGGGGAGTTAGTATAATAGAATTATTATCCAGTAACGCTGACAATTCATCAAGTTTATTTGTAATAAGAATATCGGGATCAAAGTAGACGAGTTTTTCAACATTATATTTCTCAAAAAGATATTGCAAAAGATAAGGTTTCACACCGGTATTGAGTTCAAGTATAGTATATTGAAAACAAAACTTTTCAAAATCAGGAATCATTCTTCTCAATTCCTCTAATTCAATTAATTCAAACTGTTCGTTTTCCGGTTCAAAATACCCATCAATGGTGTCTACGAGAAGAACATATACCTTTCCTTCATTATATTTATGAAACGACTCGGCCAATGTTCTGGCAAATGGCAAATAGTTTTTTGATATTATTGTGCAAATTGTTAAATCGTTCATTAAATAAACACCTCTATGTGTAATCTTCGAGTCTTAATGCTAATATATTCTGATGTATTACCTAAAGAACAATAACGTTATTATCTATAGGTTTATTAGCAGACAAAGTAAATATCTTGAGATCAGAACACTTCTCCTCACTAATAAGTGCTCTGCGGCGAAGAAAAACTACCTCAATCTTTTTCAATGCTTCATAAAAACCCTTCCTGAAGTGTTCAGGGGCAGCCTTTATATAGGTATTGAGCGCATGCGCATGTTGAACAAGCAATTCACTGTCTGTAAGATTTTTCCATGTAAATAAGAGCTGATTGCAAACATGAAGCATCTCAACATATTCTATCTTGCTGATCTCATTAATAGTCGCATGGGAACGATGATGGGCTACACTCATAGGCTCATAGAGAGTCCACCACCCGTGTTTCCATGCCCTATAGCAGATATCTACATCTTCCCAATAGAAGGGATAATAGAGATCATCCAATCCACCCAGCGATAGAAATTTCTCCTTATCAAATGCAGAAAATCCTCCACACGCATGGGCAACTGTACATACATTATCAAACTTAGCTTCGAAGTCTATGATGCCTGGTTGTATCAGGTTTAGAAAACCATCTTTGAACTCATACTTCGTCACACTCTCGTTCTTGATAATGCCATCCTGTTCAACCAGACCCTTTGCTACCACGCCAAATATCCGTTCATCATTAAAGTGCCGAAGAAGAGGTTTGAAAAATTCCCGATCGAGCAGCACATCGTTGTTGAGCAACACAACTATTTTATACTTGGACGAATGCATTCCCCTGTTGACCGACTCTCCAAATCCGACATTTTTCTCATTTCTTAAAACATGTACCTTTGGGAACTTACTCTGCAAGCAAGCACCGCTTCCGTCAGTACTTCCATCATCAACCACCATAATATCGTATTCCTCACCACTGTGTTCAGCCGCATCTATCACAGAAGGAAGATATTCCTTGAGAAGGGTAACACCATTATAATTTGGTATGAGAATAGAAAAAGGCATTCTTATTATCTAAGATTTTCAACTTAAAGCTTGATCTTGGGAGACTTCTTTGCTTGTAAATTATCCATCTCCAGTTCATGAAAAAGCTGCATGGACTTATCAAAAGTATCGGCACTAATCAGATCATTCTCTTTTGCCCTGATAGCAACAGAAGCTAAATGTTCCAACAATAGATGATGTTGCACCTGGCCAATCTGTTGTTTCATTTGACTGGCTTGTTGCTCAACTAGACTCTGCGTCTGTTGTTGCGCGAGGCCCACGCGTTCCTCAATCTGAACAACTCTTAAGTATAACTCCCAGTAAGCCTTTTTGGCTCGTTTGAGGACATAATAAAATGTCCAGATGCCTCCAGAAATTGCTACTGCGATCAAGAAGATTAATATTACTAACTCAAGCGCCATTTATTCCTCCCTATCCTCTAATATTCCCCGCTGTCGCCATAAATGTGTCTGTTATAATATTTTAAACGCTCCTTGTCTACAATGACTATATCAAATTTATGTTTCCTGATATATTGGTCAAATACCCCTAATTTAATATAATTTAATACCTGATTATTAACTACCCCATCCAAGTTGGTAACATGATGATCAGTAAAATACCCAAAATATCCTGCATCAGTTATTCCAATATTCATAATTTTGTCAGGATAAACTGATTTGACTTTTTCTATTAGTCCGGATTGTGGATAATAATACGAGAAATTGATCGTGTATAAGGAAACGGCACTCAATAAGACCATTACAGCGGATATGACATGAAAATTGAGTCTGCCAGGCAGGGAATTGATTAGGATAAATATCAATATTAAAAATATGATTGAGATATGCCATACTTGGACAAAGGCTCTAATAAAAAAGTAAAATATAATTAATAAGATTGATGGAATAAGTAACGGAAAGGGTATCAGGTATTTATTAAATCTTATCTTGTAAATAATTATGTAGGTTCCAAGTAATAAAAATACACCATAGATGACAGCCCTATATTCTGAAAATATAATTGTGTCATAACCTGGATGAGGGGAAAATATAGGCACGAATAGTTTGTACATCATAATCAATATGTTTTCTTTACATGTGATATAGAATCTCATGTCACCTATGCCAAATGGCAAAGAATGATGCGCAATTAACGCCATGGCAACCCCTGAGGACTGTACAACAGTACCGAATCGGATCCAACTCCATAACAGCCAGGGAGTCAATAAAATGCTTGAAGTAATACCAGCGGGAATCACAGTTGTAAACAGTGTACTTCTTTTTATGTAGGCTAAATAAAGAAAAAGTGGGCCAGTAAACAGAATTGCATCAGTTCTGGATAACATCAAAAGTCCAGCAAATACTCCCAGCAAAATGTACCCCCCAATTGCATCAGATCCTGATGTGATGAATTTAAATTGATAAAGAAAGCAGAACAGAAAGAAATAAAAGAGCGGGGTCTCAAGACCGCTTAAATTCATGTTAACAATCCATGGTAAAAACAAATATAATACAATGCCAAACAAAATCTGCTGATCTGACAGCTTATAGAGCCTGAGATATTTGTACAAAGGATATGCGGTCGCAATATAGACAACACTCGATGTGACCAGAACCAGTAATACAAACAATTCTCTGGATGGCTTAAATATGAAATGGATTGCAGTTATGAGGAAAAGCCATAATGGATGATATCCATTGGTAGGCTCTCCTACACTAAATACACTGCCAAACCCGTGCGATATGTTTTCAGCTATCTTCAGGTAATAGAAGGCGTCATCAGGCATGAGAACTGGAACTATTCTATTAAAGTTAATATATACATAAGAAATTAATGCCCCCTGAAATATCACAGCATATGCTATGATAATCACATAAGAGCGTTTTACATTCATATTATTATAACCCCACATTACGCTTTATCTGTTCAAACCAATTCCTGAAGCGAATAACACGGCTCTGTTCAAAGCGTCTGACCTGATCATGTAAATTACTGACAGAATCCTTCAGGTTTAAAATATCGTTCACATATGATGGATTACCAAGTTTATTCATTAAGACTTCCTTATCAGGGGCTTTATGCGGATTCCTGCAGAACTCAATCAGCGGCAATGCTGCCTTCTCCCACGTCAGATCATGTCGAGCAGTATCAAATTGTGCTTCATACTCTTCACGCGGGGACTTCAATAAATTTAAAACGGACTCTGACACATTATCAGCATCTTGATAATCTACAACAATGCCCAGTTTATATTTCTCCACCAGATCACTCGTGGCATCCCCTTTGGTGGCAATTACCGGCAATCCGCCCCAGATATATTCCAGCATCCTGCTTCTGAAAGCAAGCTGCGTCTCAAGTGTATCGTAATGAAGAGATAGTGCAATATCACATTCCAGCAGGACATTTCCCCAATCTTCATATGGGACCCAGTCTCCGAAAAAAACAGCCTTTCCCAGTAAACCGGCATCCTCTGCCATCTGTGTTGCTGCTTTATTATGGGATTGTATATCTTTCAGCATCGGGTTTGGGTGCTTAGTTCCAGGAAAGATCAACCGTACATCCTTACGTTCCTTACAGACTTTGATGAGTGCACGTATTGCAGTCAAAGGATCCAGCCACGGCCATAATCCCCCGCCCCACAAGATTACCTTGTCAGTCTCACTAATTCCAGGCCAGACATTTCTGATTACATGCCTTGTCTTTTTGGGTGGCGTTTCCGGAAGTCCGAATGCTACGACATCAATCAGACTTCGCAGGCTCGTATCATTAGACAATGTATATGGATTGATCCGGCCGTTTGCCTCAAGTAAACCAAGCCACCAGAGCCTTTGACGCGCGCTGGCACACAAAAAGAAATCCCCGATCAGGTACTGCTGATTCAGGTCTCCCATCCTTACCTGCCAGTGCTTATACTGCTCTTCAATAGGCAGTGACTGCTGGAGGAATAACCATTCGGCCAGGAGGGGGTCATAACCATCTATGACAACAGGCGCTTTGCTTTCTGCCAATTGAGGAAAGTCACTGGCAATATCACTGGGCATGATGACTACCCCTGCATCTTCAATCAGGGGTCTTATTGAGCCCCAGTCTTTTCTTGTATACTGTCCTATCTTAAAACTAACCCCCGGTAAATCAGGGGCATGTTCATCAGGAACAGCCAGAGTCACCTGGAATTCGTTTGACAATACACGCGCCAGATGGTAATACCGGATGCCAGGCCCGGCCATCCTGGTTCCCACAACATCGTGGCTGATGACTAAGATAGATTGATTCATAGGACCAGCTTATTTTCGTGAACGAAGGACAATCAAAAACCCATTAGGATTTTCTTCAGGAAATCGTTCCTCAAAGTCTTCAACAACTAACTTTAATCTTGTTAAAGGGTCTGTTGCTATCCGACGGAAAAGCTCCCTGGCGTTGTCTGGTTCAAAAACATGAAAATGAATATTGATAATCTGCCCGGCATTCACAGCATCATAATATGTTTTCTTTAGTGCACTTTTCTTGCCGGGTATGTCTTCATGAGCTGTTGAAGGACTGAACTCAGACCACTCAACATTCTCTACAAAGTCATCTATATGCGTTGCATCACTGTCTGTGATGCCTTTTGAATAATCTAAAAAAAGATGGTCGCATAATGTCAGGTCGCGGTTACGATCCCACGTATATCGCCTGTCAGGAATCACAAGATATATCATTCCGCCTGGACGAACGACCCTATACCATTCGCATATTGCCGCAACCGGATTGGCTATATGCTCCACTACATGAGAAGCGGCCACAAAATCCAATGAGTTTGTCCTGAAGGGTAAGCTATTCGGTTCGCAGCATACATCAACCTGGCAGCGCTCTCCGGCAAATTCCATAAATTTGTCGATATAATAGGGACGGATCCCTTCAATTGGTGTCCTGAATGCCCCGATTTCGATCCCCTTTCCCTTAAGCCAATTGGCCGTTTTTATTTTATGATTCTTTCTTTGATTCTGATACCGATTGATTAAGGATGATAAATATTTGAGCATATTTTCAAGTTTTCAAACTCTGTAGTTGTATTGTGAAGTCTGGTCTTTTGAGATTAAGATTTGGGTTGTAATAAGGGTCGCCTGCCTCAATGCTATGCTTCCATTTTCCCATTATCATTTCTATTTCTCTGTCGAATCTTTTTTTTCTTTCTGGTGTTGCTAAGTCATAACCCCTGCTTGCAGACTCATGGTGATACAGTTCTGCATACGGAGTATAAATAATTAAATATTTCTTTTCCCTGATTTTAAGGCAAAGGTCTACGTCATTGAAAGCATGAGAGAATCGTTCATCAAAGCAGCCGACTTGTTCTAACACATCTCTCCTCATCATCAAGCATGCTCCGGTTACAGCACTTAGATTTTGTATGACACTTATTCTCCCAAAATAACCATTGTCCGCTCTGGGAAAATCAAGATGTGAATGATTAGCTACACCACCAACACCTAGGATGACACCGGCATGCTGAATAGTTTCGTTAGGGTATACCAACTTGGCGCCTACCGCCCCAACGTCATCCCTCTGTGCAAACTCAAGCATGGCTGAGAGCCATTCACTGCTGATGACCTCTGTGTCGTTGTTCAGGAAGAGGAGGCAGGGGGCATCCGTAGATCTTACGGCATAATTGTTTATTGCAGAGAAGTTGAAGGGATTGTCATAGAAAAACACTTTAATCTTTTTGATGGCAGGATCATTTCTGATCATATCAAGATATTCAATCGTTTCACGCTCCTGACTCTGGTTGTCCACGATCACTATCTCGTAGTTGTCATAATCAGTCTTCTCAAGTATAGAAGTGACACACTGCTTTAAAAGATGGACCTTGTCCCTCGTTGGAATGATGATGCTGACCTTCTGGTCTGGCTTTATCCGGTATTTCACCCTGTA
Source organism: uncultured Nitrospiraceae bacterium (assembly GCA_964611625.1). Lineage (GTDB taxonomy): Bacteria > Nitrospirota > 9FT-COMBO-42-15 > HDB-SIOI813 > HDB-SIOI813 > RBG-16-43-11. The sequence goes on from CAZTAM010000010.1 coordinate 45,722, forward strand.
TGAGGTTGGGAAGAGGCCGTCTATCACTTCAGCGTCCACCCCCTGAACATTCAAATGATCTTTGATGGCCCTCTTTGCCGAATCCATGGCATAGGGCTTTGCCGTCAGCTCTGATGCGGCTGAGCCGGAGACCGCCCTCCAGTGATATAGTATTTTTGGAATCCTTCTGATTTTGTTCGTTTTCTGAACAACCCGGAGAAAGAGATCATAGTCCTGAGAGCCTTCAAATCCCACCCTGAAGCCTTCAACCTTCTCAACGAGCGACATCCTTATGACGGAGAAATGACATATATAGTTATAGGAGAGGAAGGTGTCAGGCGACCAGTCCGGCTTAAAGAAAGGTTCATAACGCCGCTCTCCCTTTTCAGTCACCTTGTCTTCGTCGGAATAGATGAAATCAAGCCCGGGGTCTTCATTAAGGAGCCGGACTACCTCGTGCAGGGCAAACGGCGCCAGCATGTCGTCATGATCCAGAAGCGCCATATAGTCGCCAGTGGCAATATTTACCGCCTCATTGGAATTTCCTGCAATGCCGAGGTTCATGGGGAGAAACGCTGTCTTGATCCTTTTATCCTTTGCAGCATATCTTTCAATAACCCGGATTACGTAAGGCCTGTCTGACATCCCATCTGCCAGACACAGCTCCCAGTTATCATAGGTCTGGCCAAGGACGGATTCAATACACTGAACGAGATCATATTCTCTCGTGTTGAAGACCGGGGTGATAATGCTTATCATGGGCCGGTAATTCCAGGATCTTGATTCTATGGCCATTGCCTTAAGTCCTGCCGGATCCGGCTCATTCTTTAATATCCACTGTTCATAGGGATCCTTGCTGCTGCCGTCATTCATTATCTGCGGCCTTTCTACGCTGTTTCCGGCTTCTGTAACAGCCCCATTTAGTCGCCGCGCTATCAGATCTTGTATGAACTGCCTGTATTTCTTCATTAATTTCTAAATGACTTCAAAAAATTGGATGAGTGCCTATATTCTATCTTTCCAATAATCGGGCTTCCTGTGCAAGTTTGCTACGGCAATGACAAGGACCTCTGTGTCCAACACTTGATATATTAGTCCATAGGGAAAACGATGCAATTGACATCTTCGGGTAATATCTGTGAACGGGTGCCATGCATTCGGGAAATGTATAATTCGCTCAATGGCATTAAGCACTTCTATCAGAGACTCATCCCCAAGGCCGGCATGCACAGAATTGTAATATTCAACAGATTCATCAAGTTCAATTTGTGCAATTTCGAGGAACCTTATCTTCATTATTTTCGGTATTTTGACAGAACTTTGTCGAGAGAAACAGCCCTCATTTTGCCTGTTTTATATGCAGAAAGTCTTTCGCCAACCTCTTTGCGCCAGAGACTGTCAATCTCTTCATCTGGTTGGTCGAGGCTCTCCAGTAAATTGTCAACAAGGGTTGCCCTTTCCGGTAAAGAAAGTGTAAGAGCTTCCTTTAATATTTTCCTGCAATTTATTGCCATATAACTACCTCCTTATGAAATTATTTATGTATATGAATCCATTCGTTATATTATGCGAATACTCCAGAAACATGTCAAACAAAGGTTAAAATAATTGGGCGTTGTCCCTAATTTCCCATGTATTTTTTCAGCAATCTCCAGCCTCTGCTCTTCTCAATCCTGTCAAGCTCCTGCTGCCGGCTTTCTATAGCGCCTCTGGCGCCCTGTAACTCCTGCTCCAGCGCCTGTAGCTTTGCCTTGATCTCCGCTATCTCTCTCTCTTTTGCCGCAAGCTTTTGTATGGCATCCCACTTGAACAGATCATATTTGCCGGTGATGTTTATAAAGTCGCGCGTTGTAAAATTGCATTTATCAGAGAGCATTGTCCTCATCGGCTCATCACCGAGCAGCTCAAATATTGTAGTAATGGCAAAATGACGGCTTGCAGGGAGATCCCTTTCAAGGGCAAGCATGGCTATAAAGAAGGGGATCAGTCTTTCATCAAAGCAATGCTCATACCTGCGTCCTTCAGGAAATACCTTATAGAATAAGTCTTCAGTCCTGATGTTCAGATAGTTTCTCATGATGCAGGCATGTTCAAACATGAGCCTTGCGTTGATATCAGGCCGGTCTCCGCTGGAATTTAGTTCATTGGACAGGACCCTGAATTGGGTCAGCTCTTCCTGGATGATATGGATTTCATGGTTCATACAGAGGCGTATCCAGAAGTCAAAATCGGCCATCTGCGCAAACCTGACATCATAAAGTCCCATTTTTTCATAATACTCTCTGCGGACCATCACCGAGGGATGGCAGAGGACATTTGAATGATAAAAGAAGAAGTTCAGCCATTCGAAGCGGCTCCTGTTCTTTTGTCTGAAGACATGATAATATATGTGCTGCTGGTCGTTAAAATCATTCCCTTTTTCATCAATAATCCTCGCATGACTGAATACAGCGCCTACTTCAGGATTTCTTTCCAGAAACGAGACCTGCTTTTCCAACTTCTCCGGCATGAACAGGTCGTCAGAATGCAGCAGCGCTACATAATCACCCTCTGCATTTGATATGCTGTTATTGAAGGCGATGCAGGCTCCCTGGTTTTTATCAAAGCAGAAAAGCCGGATCCTCGGGTCTGAATATGTCTTGACGACATCCACTGTCTTGTCAGTGGAGCCGTCATCGGTAATAATTATTTCAAAGTCCTGAAAGGTCTGATTCAGGACACTGTGCAGACATTCTGCGATAAATTTCTCGTGATTATATGTAGGGAGGGCTACGGTTACCTTCGGCATAGTTATCGTATCCTACTTTTTAAGAAATGCCTGTATGCTGTTGCATATATATTCAATATCGCCTTCATTCATACCTATCCAGAGGGGAAGCCTGACGATCCTCTCGCTCAGGTCATCGGTATGTTTCATTACACCTGATGTACGGCCGAACCGCTTCCCTGCCGGCGAAGAATGAAGAGGGATATAATGAAAAATGGCGCCAATCTCCTTCTCCCGCAGAAACTTCAAAAGGCCGCTACGTCGGTTTGAATCCGGAAGGATGATATAGTACATGTGGGCATTGTGGCTGCAGTGGGGAGATAGGACAGGACGCCGCAGAAGGCCGTTCTCTTCAGCCGGTGACAACAGCTTATGGTACAGATTCCAGAGGGCTATACGTTTTTCTGTAATTGCCTTAGCCTCTTCCATCTGCGCCCATAGAAATGAGGAGATAAGCTCGCCTGGAAGATATGAAGAACCTATATCCACCCATGTATATTTATCTACAACACCCTCAAAAAATTTAGTACGGTTTGTCCCCTTCTCCCAGATGACTTCGGCCCGGTCAATAAATCGCGGATCATTTATCAGTAATGTCCCCCCCTCGCCTGATATGATATTCTTGGTCTCATGGAAACTGACAGCCGCCATATGGCCGATGCTACCCAGGGTCTTCCCCTTGTAACTGCAGAGGATGCTTTGTGCGGAATCCTCTATGACCAGCAGGTTGTACCTGGCGGCAAGTGCCATAATGGCATCCATTTCACAGGCCACACCAGCATAGTGTACAGGGACAATCGCCTTCGACCTCTCCGTAATGGCCGCCTCTATCATTGTTTCATCCATATTCAGTGTGTCCGGCCGGATGTCAACAAACACAGGGATGCCGCCTCTCAATACAAAGGCATTTGCAGTGGAGACAAATGTATATGAAGGCATAATCACTTCATCCCCAGGCTTTATCTCTGCGAGGATCGCCGCCATTTCAAGGGCAGCCGTACATGAGTGAGTCAGCAAAGACTTCCTGATGCCTAAATTCTCCTCCAGCCACTCCTGGCATTTCTTTGTAAACGGCCCATTGCCTGAGAGATGCCCGTAGTTATGGGCCTGGCTTATATACCAGAGCTCCTTTCCCGTCATAAATGGTTTGTTAAAGGGGATCATAGTTATTTAACGATGATATATGCCTGCTGAATGCCGAAACCGCCGCCTGAGAACTGCTTCTCTATATTATAGAAGATCTCGTTTACTGGATTCGTATACTCCGGATATTGTGAAGGGTCGGTCACCAATTCACGGAGAAATCGCGAACCTAAATAGTATATTGATGAATAATCATCCACAGTATAACTTAATTTATTCTCTTTTAAGTATTCATCAAGTCTCTGTTTTTTTATATATCTGTTGAAGTCATGTTCTACAAGGGGCGGCAATTGCTTTAGCTGTCTCATGGAATTAAGAAGAACGAGCGGCTCCCAGAATGCCTCGCACAATATCACCTTGCCGCCCGGCCTTACAACACGAAGGCATTCATTGATACCCTGAATCTGCTGCTGCCAGTTGGGCAGATTGATGAGCACCCTTGTCGTATAGACAACATCAAAGCTGTCATCCTTGAACCTCAGTGTCCGTATATCGCCTGTTTCAAAGCTTATATTGCCACCTGCTTTAATGTATTCCAGAGTCTTTCTTGCTTCGGCAATCATGTTTTCTGCATAGTCAATTCCTGTGATTGATTTCAGGGGGTGCATCTCGTTTTGCTGAATCGTTGAATACCCGTTTCCGCATCCGGCATCCAATACTGCATCATTATCAGAGATATGCTTGCTTACCAAATCAATCTCAAGGTCAATCATGAAGTTGTCGCCCCAGGAGGCTTTATGAGAACCCCCGAAGGTACTTGCCTGCTTTTCCCAGTACTCTTTAATAAAATCAGACTGCATCATAAACTCTCCTTTTGGCGTCATTGGGAACAGTTTTCAATTCTCTTCCCAATGACCCTTAATTAATATCAACAATTGTCATTTAACCGTTTCCACAATAAGTTTTGAATCTTCCCTGCTCTCTAATCCCTGTAATTGGGTGAACGTACTTTTCCTAAACTTCACCCTATGCACTTTATCAAAACCTGCAAGGTTGAGCCTCCGTTTCAGCTCCTCATAGTTATAGAGCCATTTGTGTCCCCATCTATGAAACAAGACATTCATCATCTCAGCTTTAGTCTGTATAAATGTACATGAATATTTTTTTATCCAAACCTGTTTTCTCCACCTGTAAATGTACCTGAAAACTATATAATCCAAATCTGGTGTTGCTATACGCATTACGCCGTTCCTTTTAAGTAAACGTCGCATTTCCTTTAAGAATATTTCACATTCGTCAGTTGTTAAATGCTCTATGAAATGTTCATGATAGATATAATCTACTGAATTATCTTCATATGGGAGAGGTTGTCTCAAATCATGATTAAGATCGGCCTTATCTGTATTAATATCAATATTCACCCAATTATCAAAATAAATATCACCACATCCGATGTGCAGCATCAACATCATATTCTCCCTGATTGATATTTGTAATCTCTATCTGGTTATCCCAATGAACACTTCCATATAAACAGGCATTATTCCTCGGAGCCATTTTAAATTGGAGGGCAAGAGGAACAGAATCACAAAAGTCAACACGGCCCATGCTTATATCTATTGGAATACCTAAAAAACAGGCTATATTGTATTGACCATGCTTGAGTGATACCTTGAATTTCCAATCTACAATATACCTATCCCCCTTCTTAGAAGAGTAAATAAATTTATTCTCTATAGGACTATCTGAATAGACGACATCTATGCCGTTCTTATCTCTGATATGATAACTGAAGGTCAAGACTGGTATTTCTTCAAAGACCTCTATAGCCATGCGTAAAGTCACATCTTCTTCATAATTAACGTGTGTGATCTCCTTACCATCACTATTTAAAAATTGTATATTTGCAAACCGTGCCTTTCCATTCTGTATTCTCTCAAATGATGCTTTCCTATGAAATTCTTCGTTCTCCGTAAATAAAGCCACTTGAGTATCAATGACTTCTTTCCTTTCATGAGAATCCTCATTATTAATATTTCCATCCTGATCAGTGATGACCCTTTGCGTAAGGCGGACCTTAATCCCAAAATATTTTTCTACAACCGTAGCCGCGTCCCCATAGTCAATTAATTCACCGTGACTGAGATGAACAGCTCTCTTGCAAATACTCTTAATTGTATCCATCGCATGACTTACGAAAAGCAGAGTAACTCCATTGTCAATCATAGCCTTCATCTTCATTGTACACTTTGCCTGAAAGAACATATCCCCAACAGACAATGCCTCGTCAATGATAAGTATTTCAGGATCAACATTGATAGCCGTAGAAAAGGCAAGGCGGACATACATCCCGCTTGAATATGATTTCACAGGCTGGTCTATAAACTCACCGATGTCTGCAAATGACTCTATGTCCGGGAAACGACTTTCCATCTCTTCTTTGGAAAATCCCATAAGCGCCCCATTCATATAAACATTCTCTCGTCCTGTAAAATCAGGATTGAAACCAGCCCCAAGTTCAAGAAGCGATGAAATCCTTCCATTCACCCTGACATTGCCGCTGGTAGACCTTACCACACCACAGATAATCTTAAGGAGTGTACTCTTTCCGCTTCCGTTCTGGCCAATTATGCCGACTGTCTGGCCCTTTTCTACAGTAAATGACACATTTTTCAATGCATAAAATTCATGATGATATTTCCTGACATTGAGACTTAAAAGCTCCCGTAGCCGGTCTCTTGGAGAATTGTACAACTTATAGATTTTTGTCAGATTGTTTACTTCTATTGCGTTCACAATACGTCCAAATAATAGGTCAAAAGGTGGGCAATCAGGCAGGCTGCCGCCATATTGGAGTTAGATAGGTGTACAAGGCGTTCATATTTTGAACGCTAATCTGCAAAAAAAACCCCCATAGCATAAAAGAGGCGAAAAAAAGATAACGACCTTCTCTTTATTATAGCAAAAAACGTACCATCTTAAGGGGTGAAAGTCAATAATATTCTATGGTTATAAAAAAGTAATGGCAATACTCTCCTAAATTGAAATCTGGAAGGAGCCTGCCTAGAATGCGTCATAAAGTTCCACTGATATAAGCTTGATTACGGGTAATTATATCGTCGTTCAGTTTTAGCAATTCAATAATGTTAACTCGCGGCAAAACCCAGGAAATTATCTCGACTGAATGGATTCCGATGACTGGATAATTATCACCAGGGAATAACTTTTTGAACTCTTCAGGGGTAAAGTAGTTGACTTGTGTATGGCTGATGCTTTCTTAACCTATATTAACCCATTGTGATAAAAGACGTTAATCTGCCTCAAAAACTTCCACAATGCCAATGCCAGTTCCACCGCTGACACCGCTCAGTATTACTGAATAACCTCCTGGAGGTAATGTCACAAAGAGCGCAGAATCGAGGGTGCAACCTGTTGTCGTTACAGAACATGGATCGAATCCCGTATTCTGAATGTCTGTAGCATTTCCGCACGCAATGGCCGGCGACCCGCAGAGTACGTCTGATGTCTGCCAGTCGTCATTCTGGGCAATGACCGTTTGACCTGAGTAAAGCTGGATTTTTGGATTTGCTAGTGGGGCCGGTACCCCAAAGTCAACAAGGCTCGGGCCCCTGGCACGTATCAAGACTGTCTTATTGCCGGTGCCCCCCCCTATCCAGAAACCACCTATCATTACGCTGTCAACGGTCTCTACCCTTGAGCGGGTTGATATATTTATAAGCCGCGACTCTGCAACTGTGTCAGCCTCAAACACCTCAGCAAGCCCTATACCGGTTCCATCATCAAAATCACTAACTATTGCTGTATAACCTCCGGGTGGCAAAGTAATAAGTATTGCAGATTCCAGGGCACATCCTGCAGGGGCTACCATCTGACCGGAAATCGGCTGACAGGGGTCAAGACCTGTTGCACTGATCTCCGCTGACCCGCCACAGACATAGCCGTTCAACTCACAAGTGGGGTCCGAAGTCTGCCAGTCATCATTCCTGGCAATCACTGTCTGTCCGGAATAGAGCGTCAGGGAAGGATTAGGCAGGACGCCGGTGAGATTAATCGGTGTACTCCCCATGGATGGACCTCTTGCCCGAATGAGCACCGTCTTTGGTGCGGTACCCTCAATCCAGAAACCAGCAATTTCAGCGCCGTCGCCAGTCTGTACCATCGCCCGTGTGGAGATGTTGATTAATTTTCCTGTGCCGGTTGCTGCATTGAAGCATCCATCCATCTCTGATGCCGCTGGTACTGTTGTTATTGCATAGGTAGAGTTTGATAATCCATCTGCTGCAGTCGTGACAGAATCAGATATATTAACCTGAACTGATGGCGTATATACTGTTGAATTTGATGGACTAATCGCTGAGCAATTGGGGATCTCTCCATTTTCGTCAACCTTCAAGACATAGAAGTCAGCACTTCCGGCACCGAAGGACCATGTTCCCCCTGCTATAACATAACCTCCATTCGCATCTTGCTGAGCAGAAATGGCACGTTCATATGACTGGCCGCCGTATGTTTTCTGCCAGATTGGCTGGCCGCCAGAATCAAGCTTGACTACCCACATGTCATTCATGCCTGCGGAAAATGAGGAAGTCCATCCGGATACAACATATCCGCTGTCTGTGGTCTGCCCAATGGATGAAAAAAGATCGCCGCCAGTCCCGCCATAAGTCTTTTGCCAGCTCACTGCCCCGTTATCATCAAGTTTCAGAATCAACCCATCGTCGCTGCCTGCACCAAAAGAATCTGTTGCCCCTGCAACTATATATCCGCCATCAGCAGTCTGCAGAATACTATTTGACCATTCATTAGCGATGCCGCCATACGTCTTTTGCCATATTACGACTCCATTACCGTCAATTTTTAATATCCAGATATCTTCATTGCCTGCACCAAATGAATCGGTAGCTCCAGCTACTATGTATCCGCCATCAGATGTCTTATTAACGGAGCTTGCCCAATCGCTTCCGTTGCCGCCGTATGTCTTCTGCCAAACGATATCTCCATCAGCATTGAGCTTCAGGATCCATATGTCTTCGCCTCCGGCTCCAAATGAATCAGACATGCCGGCCACTATATACCCTCCATCTGCAGTTTGCTGAATGGAATTAGCCCAATCAGTCCCTGTGCCGCCAAATACCCTCTCCCACACTATCATGCCGACAGCGTCAAGTTTCAAAACCCAGATATCGTCACCTCCTGCCCCATAGGAACCAGTGCCGCCGGCAACTACATATCCTCCGCCCACAGTCTGTTGAATTGAACTGGCCCAGTCGCTGCCATTACCGCCGTATGTGCTCTTCCAGACTACCGAACCATTAGAGTCTATCTTCATGATAAGAATATCTTCGCCGCCGGCTCCATAGGACCCGGTCCAGCCAGCAACAATGAATCCCCCATCAGCGGTCTGCTGAATTGAATTAGCCCGATCATAATTAGCACCGCCATATGTCAATGCCCACTCCCCGGCATAAACAGAGCAACTATAGATGGTAATAATGGAAAGTATAAGGATGAATGAAACGATACCTTTTCGCATTGTTATCCTGTTCAATGTATCGGGTTCTAAGATGTGTAATGCAGATATCATACCATAAAGGAAAAAGGGGAAGGCCTCATTCAATCACAGCACGTCTGCAAAGGCAGGTTTAAGCTTTCTAAAGGTCACTCCACCGAGGACGAACAGAAACAGGGCTATTATTAACAGGTACAAAAGACCGTAGAGATCCATTCCACCCCTACCTATGAGGGCCATCCTGTACCCTTCAATAGCGTGGAGCATAGGGTTTAAACCCATAATACCCCTTGCCCTCTCAGGAATCAGGGAATACGAATAGACGATTGGCGTCAGAAAGAACATGATGTTTACAAAAACGCCTATTAGATGGGCAACATCACGAAAGAAGACGTTAAGGGCTGCAAGTAACCAGGCAATGCCAAGCCCGAGAATTCCAGTCAGGATTAAATAGAGTGGAGTCCATAATATATTCAAAGAGATACCATATCCCAGAACAATTAGGAACCCAAAGAGTATGAGCATACCAATTAGGTGATTAATCAGGGCAGCTGAAAGCTGTACTACAGGCAGAATCTCTGAAGGGAATGCCATCTTCTTTAGCAGATCGGATTGCTCCACTACAGCCATGGGAGAGCGAGTTACTATCTCTGCGAATAACATCCACGGCAGAAGACCTGAAATAAGCCAAATGGCATAATTAGCCCCCCCATACTCTGGTCCCAATTTCATCTTGAAGATTACTGAAAAGATGAAGTAATAAATCAGGAGTTGGGTTAGCGGATGTATGACTGACCAGAAAAGACCCATTATAGACCCGGCATAGCGCTGCCTAATGTCACGTCCAACCATACTCCGGATCATGTAACTGTTCTGGTTTAGAAGGCGGAGAAAACCTATGAAGGATTTAAAGAGATTCAATAAATTTCCAACTACTTTATGCCATACAGGCAGGCTGCCGCCATAAAACCCAGAGGTCTTGATAGAAGGCGTTCATATTTTGAACACTCATTTGCAAAAAAATGCCCATAGGGGCTAAAAGGTAAAGTATTTTACTATAAATACTAATATAGTATAGCAAATACCATACCATCATGACTTCAAAAGTACCTTTTCTGACTTATTACTCTCGACTGAGTCATTCATTAGTTTTAAACCTATGGACTACCCCCATAATTAATTAAGATATTATATAGGTAAGGCTTTCAATTTAATCCCGCAATCCTTTATAGGAATTTATATGCAATATATGAGAAAGAAAGTGACTTGTCAATGAATCGCAATGCCATACCAGCCCTAATCTGTTACTCATTTTTCTCAATAATTACCGCCAGGTGTTTATAGAATACCTCCTGATTGATTGTCATAGGAGCATAAGTAGATATTGCAAAGGTAATACCTTCTATTCTGCTTAGACATCCTGATAAGATGTCCTTCGTGAAAAAATTTAAATGCGTGGATTCGAGGATATGCCACGGCACTACTTCATGTTTTGACATGGCCGGTAATACACCAATGTTAGGAACACTGAAAAATATGTTGTGTGTTGTCACTCTTATCATCTCCCTCAACAACTCTTCCCAATGGTCAACATGCTCCAATACTTCAATCGCAATAACTGTATCAAATGAGTTATCTTCAAAGGGGATTTTACTGCCGTCATAGTATTTGACATCTCTGTTTAGAGATTGTCCCCGCATGACATGATCCGTATTGACCTCGATGCCTATAGCCTCCTTTTTAGCTTTTGACAACTCCGCGACATATACTCCGATACCACATCCGACATCAAGCACCTTGTTCCCTGCGTAGTGCAGTATCATGTCCAACACCTCAGGAATGGGATTTTCTGTTGGGGGTCCATAACCGTAAATATTCTCTCTCTTTAACGCCCTCCCCTCCACCCCAGCATTATGAAGAACCAGTTGATAGGGATAGTCTTCTTGATCAATAAGACCTTGTACTATTAGAGTCAACTCTTTCTTATATATCTCCCGGTTACCGTCTTCAAATTGAAAAACAAGTTCCATTGTATTTTTTTTGTCTGGTGCTGTAGAGATAATTGGAAAGAATATCGAAAAGGCTGTGTCCTTAGTATTATAAGAGAGCCTTAAATCAGGCTGGTACAGGCCCAAAATACCACGAGTGTGACTACCCCCATTGATAGAACCGGTGAGGGAAATTATATCCCTGTCAGACCGGCAGTAGCCGGATACATAAAGACCGTTTGAAACCTTGCCTTTGTCGGAAGGTTCATCAAGATTTATATTAATATTTCTCATAGCAAACAGGCATTCAGTCTATATAATATTTAATTCAGTGAGATTCTATTCTAAAAAATTATCAAGCAGAGTATATTTTCTTTTGAGAAAAGTGGCTGATCCTCCAAGTATGGCCAATAATATTTCAATCAGGACAAGCAGTGATAATACCATCTACACACTCCAGTAAATGTTATAATCATATTTCGATATAATCACTTGACACTTTTTCTAAATCTTTCCACTTCATGCTTGAATGCATTCCCCTGCTTGTCAATTTGTTTACCGAGGAGTTCTTTTGCATATTTATATAACTCTATATCTAATTCATTTAATTCTTTTATTGCTTCCATATCACGATCCGAAATATTTACTGTACCAAAGTGACTTTCAGAAACATTTGTTTTTTCGTAAAGTGGATTTTTCATCTTAAATACCTTTCCTAATAATTGATGACTAAAAGGGATTTTCCATTCAAGTATATTTTTCATTAACACTATGGACTCTATAAAATAGTCCGTTAGTCCAACGAATACAAAATGGTCCATAATATTCCTTTTTGCTATATCAAGCATTTCTGCGGTACATTTACCAAACTCTGCAGGCACTCCGGATAGCATCCTTGTCTGGTGATTATTTGTTTCCATACTCCACTTCTCTCGTACGAATTCACCAAAGCTCATGTTCTCAGATTTAACTTTATTGTAATGAGCATGTCCCGGATTGTTAGAAATAAAAGAGTATAATGAGATCATTCTTTTTATTGGATCTCTAAGAAAAGTAACGTACGAACTTGGAATGGGTATATACTTATGGAATCCAAAACTGACATGGCCATATACGAGTCGTATTTTCTTTTTTTCATTTTCAGTTAGAGATATATAATCCTCTTCTTCATTGGAGTTGAATAATTTAGTGTATATAAAATAGACTGCTCTTTCTTTATAGAAATTCTCAACTATTTTGCGTAAGGAAGTACCTGAATTCTTAGGTATATGAATAAATATTACGGTGCTGTTCCTATAGCTTTGTTTTTTGATTTCCATTTATTATGACACGTTAGTTTTTAAGAAAAGACGGCGAATCTTTTTTATTATAGTTGATTTAGTTTCAACGGCAGCTTGACCTTTGCTGAAAAATTGACTTTTCTCCATGCATCCATCGCAATTAGGATCTCCATTAGGTAGAAACATATTTTTGCGGAGATGCTGATATGCCTCACCAGAAAAGATTTCAAATAGAGATTTACCATCGTTTATCTTTCCCAATGTTGTCTTGAGCCATGGGCAAGGTAAGATTTCTTCAAAGTCACGAATCTGAATATCCGTAAAAGGGCGATGGCAAAAGATATTCGGGAATTCTTTATATATTATTTCATGTGAATTTTCTATGCCGAATTCCGGAGGAAATGTCTTCGGTGCCGGAATATTATCTTCTATTGGAACAGCCTTTACTTGCATGAAGTCACTTAGATCAACAAGCGGTATATCTTTTCCTGGTATCCAGCGCTCATCACAAGCAAAAGGTGGAGGTAAAATCACATTGATTTGATGCTGTTGAGATGCCTCAATTATTTTATTATGATAGTAATTATATTTACCCTTATAATTGCCAAACACTTCTCTGGGATCATTCCAATAGTCTGTTGGTGCGGCATGACGAAAATCAATAGTATCTATTCCAAGTTGTTTAGCCACTGCTATGAATACTGGAGCTTCATGAATATTAGAGTTCATCATTACATAGCTCATGATCATAACAGGATATTTGCTCCCTGAGATTCTCTTTATGTCGCGCAACGTCATGATATTTCCTATTACCCGCTCATAATTGGAACCGACTCTAATTCTTTCCACTGTTTTTTTAGTTACTCCATCCATTGATAACATCACACTGGTAACACCCTTCTCAATAAAGAGTGCAGATACTTTTGGGGTCATCAAAGTAGCATTAGTGCATAGAGATATTTTTCGCAATGGAGGATAATCTGCTACAATACTGAGTATTTCCGCAAAGTACTTAGAGGTTAATGGCTCGTCGGCACAGGAGAGCATAACATCCCCGACATGTGGAGAAATCTCAATAAACAACTTTCTAAACTCGTCAGAGGTAAAGTATTTGACCGGTCTATGTCTAATGCTTTCATCACTATAGTGACACATGATGCATCTGAGGTTGCACTTATTTATGATATCAAGACGAATAGTGATTAGAGGTCTTTCATTAATTAGCCCTCTAAGACGATCTTCTAAGTTGTATCTTGCCGGATTTTCCATAAATATTTTTTTCTAATGTGATATAAAGGCGTTAATCTGCCTCAAAAACTTCCACAATGCCAATGCCAGTTCTACCGCTGACACCGCTCAGTATTACGGCATAACCTCCGGGAGGCAGGTCACAGGAGCCACCCATCGTCATTCCCAGCGCCAAAGGAGTCTGTTGCGCCTGCCACAATATATCCTCCATCAACTGTATTCTGAACAGAACTTGCCCAGTCGCTCCCAATGCCACCACACGTCTTCCGCCACGCTGAAGTTCAATCACTATTTATCTTTAAAATGAGGACATCTTCAGCCCTACGACAAAAGACCCGGTCCACCCCGCTGCAATAAATCTCCCATCAGCGGTCTGCTGAACAGAATTAGCCCGGTCGTAGTTTGCACCGCCATATGTCAATGCCCACTCCCCGGCATAAACAGCGCAACTATAGAAGGTAATAATGGAAAGTATAAGGATGAATGAAACGACACCTTTTCGCATTGTTATCCTGTTCAATGTATCGGGTTATATGATGTGTTGTGCAGAATTCGTACCAGGAAGGGGAAATAGCTCAACTCAATCACAGCACTTCTGCAAAGGCCGGTATTAACTTTCTGAAGGTCATTCCGCCTGGGATGCCAATTTTTCAACGCTCGTCAATAAAAAAATACCACTGATTAGAAAACGAAGTCTACGGAGGGCTGTTTGCAACTCAGCATGCTATTATTTTTATACTGTTTTATCTATTTCTTGCTCTACTTCAGTTGAATGTACTCTTAAATGACTTAACGAAGCTGACAATTCACCAAGGATATATTCTCTTTGATCTTCCGTCAGGTTCTTTACCTTTAGAGCCTCAATAAGACTGATGACATGCAGACATTCTTCTTCTAATTCGTAAGTGAGCGATTTAAGTGTCTTATCTGTATCGTATTCTTTTTTTTCTGCCAAAGCTCTCATTTATTTAACCTCCTCATTATTTTTTCTATACCTGTCCGGAATGACGCTATCTCTGTTTCCCAATGCCTTATCATTCCTTCATCAGGGGATTTCTTTATTTTCTCATTTCTAATTTTGTCTTCATGTTGTTTTATCTGTTTCTTCAAACTCTCAATCTTTATTTTTAGTCTTTTGTTTCCCATTCATCTATATTCACCGCCGATGTAATTTGCAGATACACTCAAGATAACAGAGAGGTATTCACATGTCAATCACAACACGTCTGCAAAGGCAGGCTTAAGCTTTCTGAAGGTCATCCCGCCTAAAACAAAGAGGATCAGGGCAATGATGAGCAGATAGATAAGGCCGTGGAGGTCAGCTCCACCCTTTCCTATGAGGGCCATCCTGTACCCTTCAATAGCGTGGAGCATAGGGTTTAAACCCATAATACCCCTTGCCCTCTCAGGAATCAGGGAATACGAATAGACGATTGGCGTCAGAAAGAAGAAGATGTTCATCACGACGCCGATGATATGGGCGACATCTCTAAGGAAGACGTTCAGGGCAGCAAGCAGCCAGGAAATGCCGAGGCCGAGGATCCCTATGATGATTAAATATAAGGGCAGCCAGAGGATGTTTAGGGAGATGCCGTATCCAAGGATGATGAGAAATGTAAAGAGAATGACCATGCCAATCAGGTGATTGATTACTGCGGCAGAAAACTGCACGACAGGTAGTATCTCCGAGGGGAACGCCATCTTTTTAAGCAGGTCTGCCTGGTCTACTACTGCCATGGGGGAGCGGGTTACCATTTCAGAGAAGAGCATCCATGGCAGGAGGCCTGCTATTAGCCAGATGGCATAGTTGGCGCCGCCGTACTCGGGTCCCAGTTTCATCTTGAAGATTACTGAGAAGATGAAGTAGTAGATCAGGAGCTGTGTCAGGGGGTGGATGACAGACCAGAATAGTCCCATGATGGAGCCGGCATAGCGCTGACGGATGTCCCGGCCCACCATGTTGCGGATCATGTAGCTGTTTTGACTCAGAAGACGCAGAAAACCGAGGAAGGATTTAAAGGGATTTAATAACTGCATAGGGAATTATTATATGTACAGACAGGCTGCCGCCATGTTGATGTTAGGCAAAGATATAAGGCGTTCATATTTTGAACGCTTCTTTTCAAAAAAATGCCCAAACAGTGTAACCGGGCTACACAAATACAATTATAACTTCTATATTTATAGCAATTACCATGCCAGCATCTACCAATAAAGTCAAGAAAATTCTACCGTTAATGAATGGTAGGTGTTTGCTTTAGAACAATGACGGATGTCGCAGCCCGCCATGTTGCGGATCATGTAGCTGTTTTGACTCAGAAGGCGCAGGAAACCGAGGAAGGATTAAAATTGACATGGGTATAACTTTATGTTATCCATATGGTATGAAAACAGCGATATCCATCCCAGATCAATTATTTAAGGAAGTAGAGAAATTTGCACAGGAACACAATTACTCGAGGAGCGAGGTGTTTGTCATTGCCATCAAAGATTTTCTTGAGAAACTGCAATCCAAAAAACTTTTAGAGGCCATCAATAGGGCTTATTCCGATGTCGAGCTTCAGGAGGAAAAAACTATAAGAGAAGAGAGCAAGAAGCATTATTCAAAAAGAGTGTTAAAGGAGAAGTATTGACCATCAAACAAGGGGACATCTTCTGGATAGATTTAGACGATCCTGAAGGATCGGAACCTGGTTATAGACATCCTCATGTAGTAATTCAGAATAATATCTTTAACAAAAGCAGGATTAACACAGTTGTTGTTTGCGCCCTTACTTCCAATTTGAAAAGAGCGGAAGCGCCAGGCAATGTCTTGCTCAAAAAAGGCGAGGGCAATCTTCCCAAAGACAGTGTGGCCAATATATCCCAGATTATCTCTGTAAACAAATCAGACCTTGTTCAAAAGATCGGCAGTTTATCTTCTTCAAAGATTAATCTGATTATTGATGGGGTTAAACTTTTGATAGAACCGAGAGAACATTAACGGATGTCAGGTTAGTCTGCCTCAAAGACTTCTACGATGCCAATGCCGGTTCCGCCGCCGGAGCCGCTAAGTATAGCGGTGTATCCTCCGGGAGGGAGTGTGACCAGGAGCGCTGAATCGAGTGTGCAGCCTGCTGTTGTCACTGAACATGGGTCTAATCCCGTATTCTGGATACTGACGGCATTGCCGCAGGCGATGATCTTTGGATCACAGAGCGGATCTGTCGTTTGCCAGTCATCGTTTTGTGTGATCATGGCCGCACCGGAGTAAAGTTGGATTGCCGGATTTGCAAGCGGTCCCGGAACACCAAAGGCCGCAAGACTCGGGCCGCGGGCACGGAGCAGCACCCTCTTGGGCGCTGTACCGCTAATCCAGAACCCGCCTATCATCACATCATCGCCGGTCAATACCTTTCCACGAGTCGAGATGTTGATCAATCTCGATGCAGCCGCAGTGTCTGCCTCAAAGACCTCCACAATGCCTACCCCTGTTCCACCGCTGACACCGCTCAGTATGGCCGTGTACCCGCCGGGTGGCAGCGTGACATGGATTGCAGAATCAAAGGTGCAGCCTGTTGTCGTCACCGAACAGGGATCAAGGCCTGTATTCTGAATATCCGTTGCATTGCCGCAGGCTACAGCAGGCGAGCCGCAGAGAGGGTCTGTTGTCTGCCAGTCATTGTTCTGTGCTATCACCGTCGGGCCGGAGTAGAGCTGGATGACGGGATTGGCCAGGGGGCCAGGGACCCCGAAGTCCGCAAGGCTTGGTCCTCTGGCTCGTATCAGTACGGTCTTGGGCGTTGTCCCGCTTATCCAAAAGCCTCCTATCATTACACTATCGCCGGTCTCTACCCTGCCGCGGGTGGAAATATTTATCAGTTCATAACTAAGGTCGCTTCCGCTGCAGTCCTGGTCTATACCGTCATTTGGGATTTCAACAGCGCCGGGGAAGATGGCAGGATTAGAATCATTACAATCAACTGTAGATTGCCACCCGTCACCATCACCGTCCGTAAATATTCCTGGCTGCAACTGTATCAACTGCGTGTTGTTTGAGGCAAAGACTATTCCTGTGGATGTGTAATCAGGGGAGTAGTGGACATCTGTACAGCCGGATTCCCCAAAGGCCGCGTTGCCCCATGTCAACCCTCCGTTAAGGGAATGCTTTAATCCGTATTTCCCGGGGCCGGCCCCGCTGCTGCAAAAGAGGGCGTCTCCTGTTGTGTCAAAATCCGGAGAGGTCTCTATCGAGTCTATGATGAAACCGGGATTGTCATTTGCGGTAACCGGGGTCCATGAAGTCCCGCAGTCTGTAGATCTGTACACATTCTGTGTGTCACCTGCTGCAAGCGCCGTACAGTCTGTGCCGTAGGCTGGAGAAAGGGCAATGTCTGAAACATTCAGCGATGTCTCCACCCTGCTCCATGAAGAACCGTTGTTGGTTGACCTCCATACGCCTTTTAAAGAGGCGCCTGTTTCAGCGGCGCCTGCATAGATATGATTGTTTGCGTTGATGGCAATGCTGTTGAATCCGGTCTCATTGCCTGCCCCTGATAAAGTATTGCTGACATTCCACCATACACCTCCATCAGTGGACTTATATATCATGGGGTTCTCTGTCTGGAGCCCCCCTCCCATCGTCGGGGTATCTTTCCAGCTTCCGGAAAAGATGGTGTTGTCGGATGCAAAGTTCGGAGACAGGGCTACGGAAGTTATATTGTAACCCCACATCCCTGCGCCAAGGATCGTCCAGGTACTTCCGCCATTTGTTGATTTATAGACCCCCCCGCCGGTCGCTGCATAGAGGGTTTGACTGGAGGCAAAGTCCGGGGCAATGGCAAGCATCCTTACGTCATAGAATTCTATCCCGAAGCCGCCATATGGCCAGAGGTTCCCGCTCCTTGTCCAGGTTGTCCCGCTCTTTGTACATTTGTATATTGCGTTCTTTCCGGTTGCGATATAGATAGTTCCGTCACTAAGGAAGTTGGGGGAGATCACAAAACTGGCAATCCCAGGCTGCGGCATTGTGCATACTACTTCAGCATTTGAAAATGGTGAAGTTCCCTTTGTGATTATCCCGAATGGCGCTGAACGTGTGGAAATATTACCCAGTGAATCAACTGCCTCTACTTCGTAGGAATATGCGCTGTTAGGGCTTGTTCCAGTATCAAGAAAACTCGCTGCTGCGACAGACCCTATAATGTTGTTATTCCGGTAGACATTATAGTATGCAGCCGTTACGCTGGTTGTCGGGGAGGTCCATGTAAGAAAGACCCTGGTCCCGTTAATATTGGAAACCGCTGAAAGATTCTGGGGCTGTGGAACGGCTCCCGAGGCAATGCTCCAGCCGCTGATGCCGGCAGTAAGAACTATTATTACAGCCGGCATCACGATTGATAAAATTCGGGATAGTACTCTCCGCCCCTTTTTCACTTTAGTCGGCCTCAAAGACCTCTACTATTCCAATGCCTGTACCGCCGCTGACACCTGTCAAAATAGCGGTGTATCCTCCGGGATTCAGCGTTACAAGAATAGCAGAATCAAGGGTGCAGCCTGTCGTTGTCACGGAACATGGATCGAGGCCTGTGTTCTGGATGTCCGTTGAATCGCCGCAGGCAATGATCTTGGGATCGCAGAGGGCATCCGTCGTCTGCCAGTCATTGTTCTGAGTAATCACATTAGGACCGGAGTAGAGCTGGATCGTCGGATTAGCCAATGGACCCGGGACTCCGAAGGCGGCAAGGCTCGGTCCGCGGGCTCGTATCAGTACCCTCTTTGGCGCTGTCCCGCTTATCCAGAATCCTCCGATCATTACATTGTCTCCGGTCTGGACGCTGCCGCGGGTGGATATGTTGATTAGCCTTGATGCCGCCACTGTATCTACCTCAAAGACTTCTACTATCCCTATACCCGTACCGCCGCTTACGCCAGTCAGTATCGCCGTGTATCCTCCTGGAGGAAGGGTCACATAGATCGCTGAGTCAAGGGTGCAGCCCGTTGCAGTCACGGAACAGGGATCAAGTCCTGTGTTCTGTATATCAGTGGCCGTTCCGCAGGCAACTGCTGGTGAGCCGCAGAGCGGGTCTGTCGTCTGCCAGTCATTGTTCTGGGCAATCACCGTCGGGCCGGAGTAGAGCTGGATCGTCGGATTGGCCAGTGGACCCGGGACTCCGAAGGCTGCAAGGCTCGGTCCGCGAGCGCGGATCAAGACGGTCTTGGGCGCTGTCCCGCTGATCCAGAAACCGCCGATCATGACACCGTCGCCGGTCTCTACCTTTCCCCGCGTTGATATATTAACCAGCTCATAACTGTAATCACTCCCGTTGCAATCCTGGTCAATCCCGTCATTGTGGATCTCTGTTGCCCCGGGATAGATTGCAGGGTCGCCGGGGGCGCAATCAATGGTGTCGTCCCATGTATCACCGTCAGAATCCGGGTTTCCCCTCTGCCTTATGAAGATGTCATTTTTTCCATTTGCGTCTCCCGGTACAAGATTCGTTGCGGCAGATGCAAACACTATGAATTCGCCATTGAGACTGATGGATGGAATAATACTATAGCCGTTTGCCTGAGTCCCGCTGGTATCCACACTGACCCTCGTGGTTGTTCCTGTCTGCCGGTCGCGAACAAAGATATCTGATGTCCCGTTGGTATCACCGGCAACGAGATTTGTCGCATCTGAATGAAATGCAACATACCGGCCGTCACTGCTGATCGTCGGGTGGCCGCTGTTGGCATTCCCCTGCACACCGCTGCTGTTTAAACTTACCCGTTCAGTCACCCCTGTCTGAAGGTCGTGTACAAAGACATCCGCCGTCCCATTGGTATCCCCGGGGACAAGATTGTCTGCATAAGAATGAAACGTTACATACCTGCCATTGTAACTAACCATGGGTTGACCGCTTATTGCATTGCCCTGCACTCCACCGCTGTCCACGCTGACCCGCTTTGTCTGACTTGTCTGCCGGTCGCGAACGAAGATATCCATAACTGCGTTGGTATCCCCTGTCACAAGATTGGTTGCAAGAGAGCTGAATGCCACGTACCGGCCGTCAGCGCTCATTGAAGGGTAGTCGCTGCTGGCATTCCCTTTTACGCCGCTGCTGTTTACGCTGAGGAGGCTGGTCGTGCCTGTCTGACGGTCACGGAGATATATGTCAAGATCAGTGTTTGTATCGCCAGGAACCATATTAGTGGCGTTGGAGCTGAAGGCAACATACCTTGCATCATCGCTGATGGCAGGGAAAAAACTATGATAGTTTCCCTGGGTTCCTCCGCTTCCCAGACTGACACGCTCTGTTATTCCCAACTGAAGGTCCCGAAGAAAGGCATCTGACATGTTATTTGTATCACCAGGTACGAGATCTGAAGATGTCGAATGAAATACGACATACCTGCCATTCGACGTAATAATAGGTCGGCCGCTGGCGCTATTCCCAATGTCTCCTGCGGAGGAAACACTAACAGCCTCTGTCAGTCCGGCATTTCTCTTACGGATAAACACATCATCTTCCCAGTTTTCATCTCCGGGTGCCAGGTTGTCTGCCCTCGAACCAAAAACTACATATTGGCCGTCAGAATTGACCATGAGGTTTGTCTGCATGTCGACCAGGACACCGCCGCTGTGATTATTTCCCTGTGTTCCGCCGCTGCTGATGCTGATCAGTTCCGTAAAGGTCCCCTTGAAAGCAGGGGTAATATTCAGCAATGCCCGGGTGGAAGCATTTCCTGAGGTATCTACAGCCTCTACCTCGTATACGTAGGGGGTTCCCGTGATAAGGCCAGTGTTAAGGTAAGTTGTGTGGGAGACCGTTGCAATAGGGGTCGGCCCTCCGTCCCGGTAGATATTATACACGTCTACCCTTACATTGTCCGTAGAGGGGTTCCAATAGAGAAAGACCTTGGTTCCAGTTATGTCAGAGACCCCGGTCAGGCCTGTCGGCATGGTCGGCGGCTCATTATCAGCCGGCGGGGCTGAGGTGGTCACCTGTATTGCGGAAGATTTCGCTGATTTATTTCCTGCTGCATCAAAGGCCTCCACTTCGTAGGTATATTCGGTCAACGGGGTCAATCCTGTATCCTGAAAGGCCGGGCCTCCACTCGTATTAACAAGTATGCTGTCCCTGTAAATATTGTATCCTGCCACCCCCACATTATCTGTTGATGCGGTCCATGTGAGATTGATCTTAGTCCCTGAAATATCCGGTGTCCCAGCCAGATTAGTTGGCTGAGTTGGATTTTCCGTATCCGGGGCAGACAAACAGTTCATTCCCTCGGGATTGGGGTTGGAACAGGTTGGGCAATAGCATGTATTCAGGTATGTACTGGCAGCCGTTGAGTTTACAGGACATCCCTTGTCTGCCATAAAGCCAACCGTTCCCGCCCAGTTGCTGAGGCGGGCTTCAAAGAATGTCTCCCCGTTCAACGGCGAAAATGAAATCAGACGGTTGCTGCCATTTGAGTTGCCGGCAATAACCGAGGTATTGTGACAGTGGTTGCATCCTGCAAGGGCCGGGTCTTCATTCCATGCACCAGGGGATGTATGCGCAGCGTTGCTGTTCATACTTCCGAGAAAGATCGCTGCAGTGATGATAAACAGGATTCCGAATGAAAGTGGTATAAGTTTCGAGAGTCTCATTAATCCCCCTTGTCAGGTACTATTGGATTGTTTAATAAAATGGCAAAAACGGGTGAGTGTCGAAGCTGGGTTGAATGTCTCGGATGATCTTTATTCCCTCAAGGACTCACATGTGTCTTTACCTCTATTTTTAATGTCCGCTGCATACCGGCATCATTGGTAAAATGCTCAGCCGTCGCATCATCTCCAACCTGAATCAGGCTCAGCTGATCAAGGGCGATGACCTTTCCGTCAAGAATCACTTCTGTTTCCGGCATTAGCTCCAGTGACACCCTCTTGCCATCAGCCTTCTTAAGCATAATAAAGCCATTCTCTGCAGCCACTCTATAGATCTTGCCCGACGATGTCGCCTTGGGTATTTCCCGCTCCGCTCCAATTACCTTTGCATCAAAAGATAGTAAAACGAAAGATAGTGAAATGATGATCATGGAAAAGAATAATACATACTTCCTCATATGTTTCCTCCTGTAATTATACTTTGGCTTTTTTTAGTAAATGCAAATTTTGTACAAAAGAATATTTTATTTAAAAATAACCAGAATCTCCTGATTTTTTAGATAGTTATACAGTATTACGTCAAATTTCAGCACGAATACAAAGACTTAATTTTGCGCATTTAGTACACATATTAAAAAAATGAAAAATCTACACAACTATAACAGCTTGAATATAAAGAATAAATCAGGACTGTGTCATCATGCTACGCTTTGCAGTATTGGGAAAACAGGAAACAACTTCGCCGTTACATTAGCTGTCGGGAAGGTCCCTGTTAGTCGGCCTCAAAGACCTCTACTATTCCAATGCCTGTACCGCCGCTGACACCTGTCAAAATAGCGGTGTATCCTCCGGGATTCAGCGTTACAAGAATAGCAGAATCAAGGGTGCAGCCTGTCGTTGTCACGGAACATGGATCGAGGCCTGTGTTCTGGATGTCCGTTGAATCGCCGCAGGCAATGATCTTGGGATCGCAGAGGGCATCCGTCGTCTGCCAGTCATTGTTCTGAGTAATCACATTAGGACCGGAGTAGAGCTGGATCGTCGGATTAGCCAATGGACCCGGGACTCCGAAGGCGGCAAGGCTCGGTCCGCGGGCTCGTATCAGTACCCTCTTTGGCGCTGTCCCGCTTATCCAGAATCCTCCGATCATTACATTGTCTCCGGTCTGGACGCTGCCGCGGGTGGATATGTTGATTAGCCTTGATGCCGCCACTGTATCTACCTCAAAGACTTCTACTATCCCTATACCCGTACCGCCGCTTACGCCAGTCAGTATCGCCGTGTATCCTCCTGGAGGAAGGGTCACATAGATCGCTGAGTCAAGGGTGCAGCCCGTTGCAGTCACGGAACAGGGATCAAGTCCTGTGTTCTGTATATCAGTGGCCGTTCCGCAGGCAACTGCTGGTGAGCCGCAGAGCGGGTCTGTCGTCTGCCAGTCATTGTTCTGGGCAATCACCGTCGGGCCGGAGTAGAGCTGGATCGTCGGATTGGCCAGTGGACCCGGGACCCCGTAGGCTGCCAGGCTCGGTCCGCGTGCGCGGATCAGGACGGTCTTGGGCGCTGTCCCGCTGATCCAGAATCCTCCGATCATCACACCGTCGCCGGTCTCTACCTTTGAACGTGTTGAAATATTAATCAGCTTGTAACTCAGATCACTCCCGTTGCAGTCCTGGTCTATCCCGTCGTTCGGAACCTCAGCCGCCCCTGGATAGATGGAAGGATCGTTGTCATTACAGTCGGTAAAGGCATCCAAGGCATCGCTGTCTGCATCTGTCTGAGAGTCCACTATAAAGACATCTTCTACATCAACTCCATTGGTGTCTCCGGAAACAAGATTGGTTGCCTGAGAGGAAAAGGCCGCCCTGCGTCCGTCGCGGCTTATGGCTGCAGAGAAATCTGAATAACTCGTATCATTTGCCTGCGCCCCGTTCTTGGAGAGGCTGAGTCGCCTGGTTGTTCCTGCCTGACGGTCGCGCACAAACATGTCTACTGTATTATTCGTGTCACCAGGCACAAGATTGGTTGAAAGGGAGCTGAATATTACGTGATGGCCATCTTTGCTGATCGTCGGATAATAGCTCGCCGTGTTTCCCTGAACGCCGCTCGTTGAACGGCTGATCAATTCTGTAACACCGGTCTGACGGTCACGCACAAAGATATCCGTCCAGCTGTTGGTGTCAGGACTGTGAAGGTTTGTGGCATATGATTCAAAGGCGACATACCTCCCGTCGTCACTGATGGAGGCATACGTGCTCTGATTGTTTCCCTGAATTCCGCTGCCGGATAGACTGGCGATCTCTGTTGTCCCGGTCTGACGGTCGCGGACAAAGACATCGCTGTATCCGTTGGTATCATCCGGCACAAGGTTGCTGGCAGATGAGAAAAAGGCAACATATCTTCCGTCACCGGAAATGGAGGGAGGGACATAGGCATTATTGCTGTGATTGTTTCCCTGAACACCGCTTCCTGAGATGCTGACCCTTTCTGTTATCCCGGTCTGACGGTCGCGGACAAAGACATCATAATATCCGTTGGTGTCCCCCGGCACAAGATTAGTGGCGCTGGACACAAACACCACATAACGGCCGTCTGAACTTATGGAAGGAAAGATGCTTGCATTATTCCCTGAAACGCCGCTGCTTGAAACACTGATGATCTCGGTTATCCCTGTCTGCCTGTCACGCACAAAGATATCCTGTTTTCCATTAGTATCCCCGGCAACAAGATTGCTTGCATGAGAGCTGAATGCCACATAGCGGCCGTCTTCACTGAGGGACGGCGTCCAGCTGTAGTTGTTGGCCTGAGCCCCGCTGCTGCCAACACTCACACGTTCTGTGACGCCGGTCTGCCAGTCATAGACGAAGATGTCCGTTGCGTTATTGGTATCCCCTGGAACGAGGTTGGTTGCAGAAGAGCGGTAGGCCACATAACGTCCATCAGCGCTGATGGCTACATTAACGCTGTAAGAATTGCCCTGTACCCCGCTGGTAGAGACACTGGCCATTTTGATCAGATGTACAACGGTCCCTGTCTGAACCGTCACCGGAGAGGATTTGCCCGAGAAGTTGCCGCCTGTGTCCACTGCCTCTATTTCATAACTGTAATCAGGGCCTGCGGTGACGATATCCAGATGTGTGGTGTCACTGCTTGAACCAACGGGAGCGCCCCCTCCATTCCTGTAAATGTTATAGGATGCGACCCGCCTGTCATCTGTTGATGGCGACCAGGAGAGAAAGACCTTTGTGCCTGTCATGTCAGAGGCGCCTTTTACACCGGCTGGTGTTGAGGGAGGGGCATCACTCGGGACATTGGTGGCAATAGCGTATGGAGTGGATTTGACGGATTTATTTCCTGCGAGGTCATACGCCTCAATCTCATAGACATAAGTAACACCGGGTGTCAGGCCTGTATTGACATAGGTGGTTGCGGCTGTTGAGGCAATCGGCGCCGTCCCGTAATCCCTGTATATGTTGTATCCTTCTACGCCTATATTATCCGTTGATGCCGTCCAGGTCAGGGTAATCTGTGTGCCAAATGTATCTGATGTCCCTGATACATTCGCCGGTTGTGTCGGTGGTTCGGTCTCAGCCGCTGTCTGACAATTCACTCCCTGGGGATTCGGATTGGAACAGGTTGGGCAGTAGCATGTATTCAGGTATGTACTGGCAGCCGTTGAGTTTACAGGACATCCCTTGTCTGCCATAAAGCCAACCGTTCCCGCCCAGTTGCTGAGGCGGGCTTCAAAGAATGTCTCCCCGTTCAACGGCGAAAATGAAATCAGACGGTTGCTGCCATTTGAGTTGCCGGCAATAACCGAGGTATTGTGACAGTGGTTGCATCCTGCAAGGGCCGGGTCTTCATTCCATGCACCAGGGGATGTATGCGCAGCGTTGCTGTTCATACTTCCGAGAAAGATCGCTGCAGTGATGATAAACAGGATTCCGAATGAAAGTGGTATAAGTTTCGAGAGTCTCATTAATCCCCCTTGTCAGGTACTATCGGATGTTTTAATAAAATGGCAAAAACGGGTGAGTATCGAAGCTGGGTTGAATGTCCCGGATGATCTTTATTCCCTCAAGGACTCACATGTGTCTTTACCTCGATTTTCAATGTCCGCTGCATTCCGGCGTCAAAAGAATAAGACATACTTCCTCATATGTTTCCTCCTGTAATTAAACTTTGGCTTTTTTTCTAAATACAAATTTTGTACTAAAATTCATATTATTTCAAAATAAGCAGAATCCCTCTTCTTTTTAAATAGTTATACAAAATAGCGTCAACTTTTTGTATGAATATAAAGCCAATATTTTGGGCTTTTTTTGCACATATTAAAAAAACCATATTTTACATTACTATAACAACTTGAATATAAAGAATAAATCAGGACTGTGTCATCATGCTACGCTTTGCAGTATTGGGAAAACAGGAAACAATATCATCTCAGCGGCGTTTTGACTGATCCCTGGTAGATATTCGCCCTGGGCGGGATAAGGCTTCCTGCATATAGATTGCCTTTGAATGCGGTCATGGCCTCGGTGGTATAAGGGCTGATATTCCCGACCTCTGTCCATTTGAGCCCGTCATCCGTTCTATAGATAAAACCTGAGTGTGTCCTGATTCCCGAATAAAGGCTCCTGTCATAGACAGTCATGGATGCGACATAACCCCTCTCACGGTCCGGTGTGGCGTCAAAGACCATCTCCCATTTTTCTCCATTCTCTGACTTCCAGATCTCGCCATGGGTGATGCTTCCAACATACAGGCTGCCATCAAATACTTCAGCGCCTCTTAAACCGTACCGGTTTTTCCCCTCCCTGACAGGCCCTCCAACCTCTTCCCAGATCGCGCCATCCCTGGAACGATAGATATACCCTAATTGAGTCCCTGCATAGATCTTATCTTTAAATTCCAGGATAAACCTGGTCCAATGCGGGGCCTCCGTCTGTTTCAGTACGGCCGCCTCTTCCCATCTTTCCCCGTCATAAGACCTGAATAACCTGCCCCGTGCAGTCCCGGCATAGAGGTGTTCTTTGAAAGACCCTAAACTTATAACCCCTGTTTGATCTTCGGGAAGTACGGCCTTCCGAAACCACTTTTTCCCATCGGGGCTTGACCAGATCTCAGGTCTCGGGTCATTGACACCGGCATAATAGGATCCCTTGAAATGTGTAATTCCATAGACGGCAATGCCGCCGGTGCTGCAGACCTCATCCCACACCTTGCCGTCCGGAGACCTGTAGATCCTGCCGCCGCCTTCTGTCCCTGCATAAATATATGGGCCGATCGCCCTCATCGTTGTTACATTCCAGTCCCGGACGGGAAGAGATACGGCTTTCTCCCAGAGGACCGGATAGTCCTTCGAAGGATAGTTTTCATCGAGATATTTCGTAATGACTTCGTTATCTTTGTCATTTATGACAGCCCCCATAGACATCATCCAGTCAACCACGAAGCTCCATGGACGGCCGCCTGCAGAATGAACCGTGCCGTCGCCGCATTCACTGGTGAGACATTGACCATCCACTGTTAGGCCATGGCAGCTGCTGCAGACGCGGTGCATGGTATCTATGGCCGCATCCTGCTGTGCTGCCTTCGTACTATACTGTTCCAGGAACCTTATAATCACCTTCTCTTCCTTTGGTGACAGGTGGCTCCTTTCGCTCATGCGTTTCTTTACCGTAAAGTTCCAGTCCCTTACATTGGCCGGTACACGCCATTGGGTGCGCCTCAAATTCAGGTCGGGGTCTGTCCATCCATGACAGCCGTTGCATTTGACAAATTCCGGCGGTGGTATCGGCCTTGTCTTATTCGATCTGAAAATAGGAATCACAAGTTCCGGCGATTTGACAAGAATATCTACCTCCCGTGCAACACGCATATTATCATCCACGGGAAGTGACCGGAGAATTTCAGTCATAGTAAGCCGTGGGAGCGGTTTGCTCCTGACCCATTTTCCTCCTCCATCCGTGGAAACATAGATCCCGCCCTCACTTGTCCCGGCGTAAAGTGTCCTGGGGTTCCAGGGATCCATGGTCAGGCTCTTGATGCCTAATTCCGGAAATCCCTCTCTGCTCTCCTTCCATGTCTTCCCGCCATCAGCCGACTTGAAAATACCATGGCCTTTGGTGGCAAGATAGATCGTATCATGGACAACCGGATCAATGACTATTTCTGTTACCCAGAGGTTTCCGGTGCCTTCAACCTGAGTCCAGCTATTTCCCATGTCCTTACTCGACAGGAGTCCTGAGGAGTTTGTTCCTGCGTATAGCAGCCTCTTTCCAGTGGAATAGGCGAGAGAAGTAATAGCCTCTCCGTCCTTTTTTCTCAAGACAGTCCACTTTTTCGATTTTTCATTTCTGTGATAAAGCCCTTTGGTGCTTCCAAGAAAGATGTCATGCGGCCACTTAGGAAGTATCAGGATATCAATGAAGCTTTCATAATTTGACCTCTCCAATCCACTATTCATAGGCTCCCACTTCCGGCCGCCATTCCTGCTTGCATAAACCCCTGACTTGGCTGCAACATAGAGGACTTCCGGGTCACCTGGATAAAAGGCCATTGCGTTGACGGCTGTATCTCCGAGTCCGTTGTTGACTTCACGCCAGCTGACTCCCCCGTCTGTGCTTTTTGATACCCCCCCTCCCCATGCCCCGGCATAAACTGTCAACGGCTCCCTGGGATTAACCACAACCTGATGATGGGTATAGCTTTTCAAGCCCTTATTTGTCAGGGTCCAGTTCTGCCCCTGGTCTGTGCTCTTCAATATTCCATAATGGCTCGTGGCTGCATACAGTGTATCCGGGTTCTTCGAATCAACGCTGATCTGATGGATCATGAAAGACCCCATACTCAATTCTCCTCCATCGTCTTTTAATGTCTGATCCGGGTCAGCGGGCGACTCTTGAGATGACCTGGAAAAATCAAAGAACTGACCGTAGATATCACCCTGAAACGGTATACCCTCCCTCTGGTCCATCCACACTATGAAGTATTTCTCTCCGTCAGTCGCTGATTGTGCAGAAGTCTGAACCTCGAATTCATTATAAATCTCAAATATTCCAGGATCCAGAACCTTTCCGGCTGAATCCAGCCTGACACCAAAAAGGTCATTGTTGGATATCCTTATATCTTCCTCCCACACAACAAGAAATTCTTCTCCTCTGGCGCTTGCAAAAGGAAGGGCATGGAATTCAGGGTTTGTTGAAATCCCTATACCTTCACTGTCCAGTACCTGGCCTTCACGATTAATCCTTGCCCCGTAGATCGCCGGCAATCCATTCCGTTTATCCATCCAGGCCGCCATATGCACATTTCCATTCCATGCTATCGTCGGGAAGAACTGATCATTTTCAGCGCCGGAAATCAATATCCCGTTTTTGTCCATGACCGAGCCTTCAGGAGTTACCCTCGCTCCATAGATATCAAAAGAGGTTTCACTCCTCCTGTCGCTCCAGACAACCATATAATTTCTGCCATTCCATGACACCGCTGAGTAGTATTGCTCATCAGGAAGAACTGCAATAGGTATACCTTCCCTGTCAAGGAGCTTTCCTTCCCGGGAAACCCTTGCGCCGTAGATATCCGCCTTTGCAGGCGCAGGCCTCCATCTTTCCCATGCAGCAAAGACGTCCTGCCCGTTGGATGCTGCGGAAGGGGACGTCCGGTCATCGTGGCCGGTGGATATTGGAATCCCGTCAGGGTCCAGAATCTTTCCGGAAGGTGTCACCCTTGCCCCATAGATCTCCCAATTATTTTCGCTGCGCTTGTCCTGCCAGATGACAAAATAATGCTGACCTGTCCAGACTATTCCGGCGTTTATCTGATCGTGAGCGGCAGTTGAAATCGGTATGCCCTCAGGATCGAGTACTTCCCCGCTTGAGCTGACCCTCGCGCCATATATGTCAAAAGATCCGCTTCTCTGGTCTTCCCAGACTATAAGATAGGAAGTCCCGTCAAAGGCCATGACAGGCTTCTCCTCTGCCATCTCCCCGGTCGCAATGGCCACCTCTTTTCCTGTCTTGTAATTAACATCCTTCTTTTCATTCTTTCCATCGCCAGTCGTTTCTTTCGCGAGAACTCCGTTAATAGTTCCAAATAATATCAGGCATATAACTATATGAATTATGAGCCACTTTCGGATTGAGTTTTTTCTTTTCATAGGATACATTCTCTATTTTTATCCTTTCATTGTCAAGACTCTGTCATCGTCCCTTCTCAGTCCATACCATAATAGGTGTTAAGATATTTTATAATATCTATTTCTTCATCAGATGTAAGCTGCGCCCTCCTGCTCATGCGCATGACAGTCGAGGTCCAATCCCTCCTGTTGGCCGCAGCCCTGTAGTAGGTCGGGGCGTGAAAGTCAAGCCTGTGGTCAGTCCATCCATGGCAGTCACTGCATTTTTTTATCGCTTCTGGAGGTGATGGTATCGGTTTTCCCTTATCAGTTTCATGTTTCGCCCGTGGTATGAGAGCGTCATTTCTTGCTTCCTTTGATTGGATAGTGGACTTTAACAATCCTCTCCACTTTTTCCCGCCATCCCCGGATATAAAGATCCCATGTTCATGTGTGCCGGCATAAATAATCTCCGGATTTCCCGGGTCCATGGCTATTGTGTTAACCCACTGATCATCGATACCTGCATTTGCCTCAGACCATGTCTTACCGCTGTCCCTGGTCTTCATAAGGCCGCGGTCCCGGGTGGCAATGTAAATGGTCATTGGATCTGAAGGGTGGATTACGATCTGGTTTATCCAGACTGATCCGGGGTCTGCATAAGGCCTCCACCTTTTTCCGAGGTCCTCGCTAATATAAATCCCACTGCTTATTGTTCCGGCGAAAATGCGTTGATTATAACTTTGATAGGTCATGGTCGTTACGTCGAGTGAAAGATCATCTCCCGCTTTTTCCCACCCTTTCTCTGGAACGATCCACCTGTAAATCCCTCTATTGGTTCCGAGGACAAAAACAGGTGTATCAGCAGAAGGGATCTCTATCATGCATTTAAGGACTTCATTATCAAGCAGCGTCAGGCCGGCATTGAATGATTCCCAGGACTCCCCTCCACCGCTTCCCTTATATACACCCTTGTTTGTCGCGGCATAGAGGGTTGTATTATCAGGAGACATGAGGAGTGCAGTGACAGCGGTATTCTCAAGCCCCCTGCTCCTCTCCTCCCAATATCCCCCTCCATCCAGACTTCTGTAAATCCCTCCGCCCCAGCTTCCCATGAAAAGGATTTCAGGATTCTTCCTGTCAAATAACAGCTGATAGATGAGGTAGGACTTAATGCCTTCATTGGAAAGTTTCCACGACTTCCCGCTGTCAGAACTCCTGAGCACCCCCTCATTATATGTTGATGCAAAGATGACCTGAGGCTGGTCAGGATGAATAGCTATCTGCTTGATATAAAGTCCTTCATCTGCCCAAAGATTCGCTGCCTGCAATAGTAAAAGGAAGATTGAAGATATAAGGTGAACTATAATCATTCAGTAAAATCCGGTCTTTTTTATTGCTTTTTTAAGACGCGGGAATGGACATCCTTTCCGCTGACAAAAGAATAGGTCACAAGCCTGGCATTTTGAACCGCGTCAAGAATATCTCCCCACCTCTCCTGAGAACTGAGGAATATTCCATTTACGTGGATTATGAGATCCCCTTTGGATATACCCATGGTCTGAATATCAGAGGCAGCAACAATGCCTGTAACCTTCTTCTCCTGATTATCTTTAAGATAGGCCGCTGACTGGGGTTCAAGATACCTGTCGCTGACTGCAGAGGTCAGGTCATTCACGAGGTGTTCATGATCTTCAGGAGACAAAGGGATCGGGGTTCTTGAAAGGCTCATCATCTCTTCCGTAAGGTGCTTCTTGAAGTCATTCTCTTCCTTATCGAATTTTATTGCCCGGGCATTGGTTTTGTTCAATCTGGGCGGACTCGCGAGCTGATGTGAAATCTGCGACATCGACTGCGAAGCCCCCCCCACTGCAGTCGTTGATGCAGCGGATGTCGAACCGGTTCCGGGCTGAATGCCTGCCTGGAGTACAGCCTCCTGATTGTCTAAAATAACTATGACCCTGTCCCGTTCGATCCTGACAACTTTCACACCATCCAGTGTATCGCCGGCCTGGATCAGACGTATAGTCCTGTCCTTTACATTCTCAAGAATAGCGAAAGCAGACTCATCTTCAAGGATCACTGTCCCCTTGACATTCCATTTATCGTATATGCCCGTGCCAAAAGAGGGGGATACAAGAAATACGATTAGAAGTACTGTCCATGTGATAGCGCGGATTTGCATCTGTCCTTTTTCTTACTGTTCAAAGAGTTCGAGGATGCCAACACCGGTCCCGTTATTGACCCCCTTCAGGATAGCAGTATATCCGCCAGGAGGCAAGGTCACATGCATTGCTGAATCAAGGGTGCATCCCGCGGCAGTAACCGAACAGGGATCAAGTCCGCTGTTCTGGATGTCCGCTGATGTTCCGCAGGCAACAAGCGGTGAGTCGCACTGTGGAGCAGTTGTCTGCCAGTCGTCGTTACTGGCGATCATATTCGGGCCGGAGTAGAGCTCTATCACAGGATCTGCCATGGCGCCGGCGACCCCGAAGGCCGAAAGGCTCGGTCCACGGGCGCGAAGAAGAACGCTCTTTGGAGATGTCCCGCTGATCCAGAAACCGCCAATTATGACACTATCCCCCGTCAGCACCTGGCCTCTCGTTGAGATGTTGATTAGTTTAGATGGTGAAGCGGAATCGACATCAAAGACCTCAACTATGCCTACACCGGTCCCGTTATTTACACCATTTAGTACGGCCGTGTATCCGCCCGGAGGAAGTGTAACATGGATGGCGGAGTCAAGACTGCATCCTGCAGAGGTCACTGAACATGGATCAAGCCCGGTGTTCTGTATATCCACTTCATTGCCGCAGGCAACGGCAGGTGAGCCACAGAGCAGCTCTGTCGTCTGCCAGTCGTTGTTCCGGGCGATCATCGTCGGGCCGGAATAGAGCTGTATATTGGGATCAGCCATGGCGCCGGCCACCCCGAAATTCGCAAGGCTCGGACCGCGGGCTCGGATAAGAACAGTCTTTGGCACAGTCCCCCCTATGAAGAAACCTCCTATCATAACGCCATCCCCAGTCTGAACCATCCCGCGCGTAGATATATTGGTCATGGCAAGAGTCATATCGCTCCCATCGCAGTTCTGATCAATGCCATCATTGGGGATCTCCACTGCACCCGGATAGACAGATGCATCGCTGTCATTGCAGTCAGTGTTATCTGCAGAATAACCAGCGGGCTGCGTACAGGCAAGCGTTGAAATCAGCGGGTTTCCGTAGGAATCATTATCAGAATCAGCGTAATAGGATATTCCCTCATCAATGTCGCCGTCCATGTCATTATCAATCCCATCTCCGCAGACCTCCGGAACGCTGGCAGCGCTCAATGGATTGCTCCCTGCCGCTACTTCAGTGATATCAGAAAATCCGTCATTGTCATCGTCCGTATCAACGCAGTCAGCCTGTCCATCCCCGTCCGTATCTGTAAAGCCTTCATCAATCTGGCCATTTTGATTATTATCAACGCCGTCACAGACCTCCGGAGAGCCTGCCTCCGTCACTGTGATCGCAACAACCTCCGAGTCAGTCAGGCTCCCGTCACTCACGCTGAAGGTGACGCTATAGAGCCCTGCCTGCGAGTAATCGGGCGTCCACTCAAAGAACTTTGCAGAAGGATTAAATGAAGCGCCCGATGGCAGTCCTGAAGAACTAAAGTTCAGTGAATGGCCATCTGCATCGCTGCCGCTTAAAGTGAAGCTCAGCAATGCCCCTTCATTAACGGTCTTGTTCCCTATAGGATCCAGTACAGGAGGATTATTGACCGGGGCGGCAATAAAATTCTGGGCAGTCACACCTGCCCCGCTTATTGTCACTATGATGCTGGACGGAGTAAAAGTATGACCGGAAAGCGCCGGTGTAACTGTGTAGGCCCCGTCCGCCACACCGGGGAAACTATAGGTTCCATCTGCCGCCGTAACTGTCGCAGCAGAATTCGTACCGCTAATAGTCACGGTAACGCCGCCGAGACCTGTGCTGTTCTTCGAGACCATCCCGGAGATGGAATGAACCGATACCCCGACAAGCCCTGAACTAACCGGCCATACGGCTATAGAGTTAATAGTCTTATCATTGCCGCTATAGTCATAACCATGCTGTATTGCAAGAATCCAGGCCTTGGCCGGGTTAAGGGCGTTGGTCGTAGATGACCAGTAGTAGAGCGGATGCACATTCAGGAAGGGATGTCCTGAAGGAAGCACCGGGTTAAACCTTGAGTAATTTATCAGACTGTGGAGTTCCTTTTTATTTGGAAGGCGCCAGTCTGTACGGCCCAGGTAGGCGTTGGTATTAAGGCATGACATATGATCGAGCGCACCCTGCCAGGTCTTTGTTACTGACGGAGAACATGCCGAAGGACCAGGTGCATTCGCATTCTTTGTCCAGACAAGGCCGGTCAGGTTGTCCGTCACCGTCCCGTTTCCGTGGTCACTAAACCTCGGTACAGGCAGGTCTGCGCCGGCCAGTATATCTCCATCCTGTCCGGTCCCGGTACAGGATATCACTGTACCGGCTGAGTTGTAACATAAGGTCTGGCCTGTCTTCCAGACATCAGCAAGATCGGCGCTCTGGCCTGCACGCACAGGCCAGACATAATAACGGTAATATGCCTTATCAAAGCTGTACCGTATGTTGCCATCCGACATATTGACAATCCATGCGTATATCGTACCGTAAACACTGGTAGTGGATGACCAGTAGATATTCGGCATTACATTGGTAAAACCAGCGGTATTCAACCACGCAGAAGGAATAGGATGCTCTGCATTGACCAGGGTTTCAAGCTCGTTTACATTGGGAAGCCGCCAGTCAGTCTTCCCCAGATAGGCATTGGTATTAAGGCAGTCTATAAAGTCGAGCGCCTCCTGCCATTTCTTTGTGAGTGCCGGGGCACAGGCAGCAGGCCCGGGGGCATTCGCACTCTTCGTCCACATCAGTCCCGTAAGGCCGTCAGTCACGGTTCCATCGCCATTATCAGTAAACCTGAGCAGGGGCCATGAAACACCCGCTTTTATATCACCGTCCTGTCCTGTCCCGGCGCAGGATATTACAGAGCCCGCTGTATCATAGCAGGTGGTCTGACCGGTCTTCGCAAGATTCACTGTACCTGCAGTAACTAATTCAGGAATGGCAACAAGAAATGACAACACGAAAAAAGCGGCTACGGTGATGCGGCTCATGAAATATCCTCCGGTAAGTTAGGTATTAACATCAGATAAAACTTCATTGGCTTAGTTCAAATATTTCTACGATCCCGACACCGGTTCCGTCATCCACGCCCCTCAATATCGCCGTATATCCCCCGGGCGGGAGGGTGACATGGATTGCCGAATCGAGCGTGCAGCCCGTTGTCGTTA
>CAZTAM010000011.1:0-51096 GCA_964611625.1 uncultured Nitrospiraceae bacterium
GCTTTCGCCCATTGCGCAAAATTCCTCACTGCTGCCTCCCGTAGGAGTCTGGCCCGTGTCTCAGTGCCAGTGTGGCCGGCCATCCTCTCAGACCGGCTACCCATCATTGCCTTGGTAGGCCATTACCCTGCCAACAAGCTAATGGGACATGAGCCCATCTTGAAGCGATTACCCCTTGCGGGGATCCTTTAAAAGGGAATGACTTTCGTCCCCCCTTTCTTATCCTGTATTAGCCCCCCTTTCGGGGGGTTATTCTGGTCTTCAAGGCAGGTTACCCATGCATTACTCACCCGTGCGCCACTTTACTAGGGGTATTGCTACCCTTTTCTCGTACGACTTGCATGTGTTAAGCACGCCGCCAGCGTTCGTTCTGAGCCAGGATCAAACTCTCCGAATAAACTTTAAAACCCGCTCAAAAAAAGTGCACGCTATTTAGTTATCAAAGACCAATCTATTTCAGTGCACATTAGCTTCAATAGTCTAATTTGCTCCTGTCAAGAACTTCAGCCTTTCCATAAAGGCGAAAGCTAATATTAATGAAATTAAAACTATTTGTCAAGAGAATATTTTAATAAATCTTCTTTTTCCAATTTTTAATATTAACTCAAGTTCCGGCTGCAATTCCATATCACTATTTAATACCTTTACTCCATTTATCTCAACTGCTTTCTCCTTAATAAGTCTTACTGCTTCGGAGTTGCTCTTTGTCATACCTGATGCAGTAAGGACATGCGGAAGCCATCTCTTTTCATCTGTAATAGTATACGCAGGTATCTCGTCAGGGAGTCGATTCCTGTCAGAAAAAACGCTTTCAAACTCTTCTCTTGCCTTAATAGCAGAATCTCTGTCATGAAAACGCTCTACTATCTCTTCCGCAAGTTTCTTCTTTGCCTCCATAGGGTGTGCAGACTTAACCTGTTCTACGTCATGTGACGTCAACAGCTCATAATACCTTAACATGAGCTTATCATCTATGGACATAATTTTTCCGAAAATTTCCCTGGGAGACTCCTCTATACCAACGTAATTCTTCTGGCTCTTACTCATCTTCTTGATACCATCCAGACCTTCAAGCAGCGGCATTGTAACCACTACCTGAGGCACCTGTCCGTATTCTTTCTGGAGATCTCTTCCAACGAGAAGATTGAACCTTTGGTCAGTACCGCCCACCTCCACATCAGCATTTAACATGACAGAGTCATAACCCTGGACCAGCGGATAGAGGAATTCATGGATACCTATTGACTGTCCTGTAGTATATCTTTTCTTAAAATCTTCCCTTTCAAGCATTCTGGCTACAGTATATTTAGCGCATAAATGAATCATTTCTTCACCGGTCATCCTGCTCATCCACTGACTGTTGAATACTACATCAGTTTTAGAAGGATCCAGGATCCTGAATACCTGCCTCTCGTATGTTGCTGCATTCCTTAAGACTTCCTCCTTCGTCAAAGACCTTCTTGTTTCAGAGACCCCGCTCGGATCACCAATCATGCCTGTAAAATCTCCAATAAGAAAGATAACCCTGTGTCCAAGTTCCTGGAATTGTCTTAGCTTATACAATAACACAGTGTGACCTAAGTGCAGATCAGGCATAGTTGGATCAAAACCGGCTTTAATCTTTAAGGGAGTGTCATCTCTTAGTGCTTTTTCCAGCTTTAAAATCAGGAATTCTTCTGATATGATCTCAACTGACCCGCGCTTTATTAGGTCAATCTGTCTAGTAACATTGTTCTCCATGACTGATACTGTGTCTACTACTTAACTTCTTCAATATAATTCTGATATTCTTTTGCATCCATTAAATGTTTAATATCTTCCATATTTCTCATTTCAATAACTGCAATCCATCCCTTTCCGTAAGTGTCTTCATTAATAACCTCTGGTGTCTCATCAAGTGAACTATTCACCTCGACGATCTTTCCTCCTACCGGGGCTTCTATAGCAGACGTTGTCTTGGTGGATTCAATCTCACCAATTACGGTATTCATCTCAACCTGAGAGCCTGTCTGAGGCAATTCTACATAAACAATGTCACCCAACTGCTCCTGCGCATAATGCGTAATTCCTATTTTAGCTTTATTACCATTTGCATGAAGCCACATATGATCTTTATGGTACTTTAAATCATCCGGATACATTCAAAAACCTCCTTAAAAAAACAGCTCTCAGGGGACTATTAATGCAACACCCTGCCCCTTTGAGTTTTATAATGTATTAATTTCCATAGCGCTAAAAAAATATGGTATCTCAAAATCAGCAGATGCCTGAGAATCCGAACCATGAACAACATTGTACTCCATGCTTTCACCAAAATCGGCCCTTATTGTACCTTTAGACGCTTCAGCCGGATTCGTAGCCCCCATCAGTTCCCTGTTTCTCTTTATTGCATTGTCACCTTCAAGAACCATGGCCATTATTGGTCCTGAAGACATATACGAAGTCAAACTGTCATAGAATGGACGCTCCTTATGAACTAAATAGAAGCCTTCCGCATCTGCTTTTGAAAGCTGCAACATCTTTGCGGCAACGATCTTAAGACTATTTGATTCAAAACGCCTGATGACTTCACCAATAAGATTCC
Organism: uncultured Nitrospiraceae bacterium; assembly: GCA_964611625.1. Classification (GTDB taxonomy): domain Bacteria; phylum Nitrospirota; class 9FT-COMBO-42-15; order HDB-SIOI813; family HDB-SIOI813; genus RBG-16-43-11. The sequence continues at coordinate 2,585 of CAZTAM010000011.1, forward strand.
TTTTGACACCATCCGGCTTTATAAGTGAGAGTGTCCTCTCTTTCATACATTAGCCCCCCCCCTGATGATTCTCGACCTTCTTGATAGCTTCTTCCTCTGAGCTAATACATTGTAAATTTCAAGCCTGTTAAATTTATATTTCAGCGTACTAATAGGAATACCGAGGGTATTTGCTGTCTTTGTCCTGCTCCATCTCTCCTGCTCCAATGTCTTTAAAATAAAATTCCTTTCAAATGTCTTACACGCCCGGTCAAGCAGACCGTCTTCGGTCTCGGCCTTTACCTTCTCATTGATATAATAATCAACCGGTATATCTTCCTGTGAAATGAAATTACTGTCTGCAATTGCGACAAGTCTCTCTATCAGATTTTCAAGTTCACGAATGTTTCCAGGCCATTTGTAATTCATCAATATACCCATGGCCGTATCTGTGATCTTGTTAACATCTTTCCTGAAACTTTTACTGTATTTATCCATAAAGAACTGGACTAACTCAGGAATATCCTCTGTCCTCTCCCTTAAAGGAGGCAGTTTTACAGGAACTACATTAATCCTGTAATACAGGTCTTCGCGAAAGTTCCCTTTTCTCACTGCATCAGAAAGATCGATATTTGTTGCAATTATCAACCGGACATCAACTTTGATAGTCCTGTTACTTCCAACCCTCTCCATCTCCTTATCCTGTATAAGCCGCAGCAACTTACTCTGGATATCGTACTTAAGACAGCCTATTTCGTCCAGAAAAAGGGTGCCGCCGTCTGCAAGCTCAAACTTTCCGTACTTTTGTCTGACGGCTCCTGTAAAAGCCCCTTTCTCATGCCCAAAGAGCGTACTTTCAATAAGATTCTCAGGTATAGTAGATAAATCGACAGTTACGAAGGGTTTGTCACTCAGATTACTCATTTTATGAATGTGCCTTGCCACAACTTTCTTGCCTGTGCCGGTATCTCCAAGAAGTAATATTGTCGAAGGCAGTTGTGCTATCTTACTTAATGTCTCATAAATCTGACGCATTACTATACTCTGTCCAATTATAATCTCTGACTCTGAAAGTTGTTCTACTTCACTTCTCAGATAGCAGCGCTCTTTATTACACTCCATACGGTCCCGCAGTCTGTCTACCAGAGTCAACAGCTCATCCGGATCAAAATCCTTAGTTACATAGTTATACGCCCCAAGCTTCATAGCTCGAACAACCACATCAATATCTTTTAAAACTGATATAATCATTACCTCAACCTGGGCATACTTATCTTTAATCTCTTTCAACACATCAAGTCCGTCAATATCAGGAAGCTTCAGGTCCAGCAGGACAATATCAATAAACTCCTGATCCAGAATTCGAAGACCGGCACCTCCGCTGGAGGCTGATAATATTGAATATTTGTCTTTCAATATTGTTTCCAAAAGCTTTCGCATACTCTGATCATCATCAATTACCAGTATTTTTAACCTTTTGTCTTCCATCTTACCTTCTCTCCCTTTATTATTTTTTGGTTAATGTGCTATAAAAGCATATTATCATAAAGAGTGCAAGTAGTCTTCAATCTTTTTCTTTAATCTTTTCATAGATATTTTTACCAATTGACAGTAAAAACCCTGATGTGTTAAAAATGAGCTCATGCAATTCCCATGTGACAGGTGTCCGGATCAAGTTTTATGCAACAACCATTTCATAGCTACGCGACTCTTTTGAGCATGAAGCATAATGACAACGTACGAACGTAAGAAATGCCTTCAGGCAAGGCAGATGACGAGGAAAACCGAAGGATAACATCTGCGGATAATACTCAAAAATGTCCAGGTGCAAGTAAGGTAACGCTAATATAACTAGACTTAGAACGTAAGAAATGGCTTTAGACAAGGCGGACGACGAAGAAAACCGCAGGCGTACTTAGTTAGGTACGTCGAGGATTTTCTGAGGAGTCCAACGTAGTATAAAGACATTTATTGCGTTCGTAGCCCGCCGGGGTGGTGGAATTGGTAGACACACGGGACTTAAAATCCCGAGGACCGCAAGGTTCGTGGGGGTTCAAATCCCCCCCCCGGCACCAAATTATCAAGGAGTTAGATATCATCTCTATTCCTCCCATATGCCTGCCAATTCCTCCATTGTGCCCAAATTGTGCCCGTCAATACTGTTACCAGTAATCTTCCTTACAGGCTCAAGGGCCTCCTCAGCCCTTACCTTGTGATAAATACTTATCTGCCTTGCAGCACGTTTCAGGTCGTCCCTGGAAATAATGTTGTATCGTTTAAAAACTGAATCTGTCTTGTGACCTGATATTTGTTGTGCTGTGTGCTGTGGTACTCCTGCCCTTACCATATTACGGATTGCTGTCCTTCTAAAATCGTGAAATATTTTACCTTCAAGCCCTACCTGCTTACATGCCTTATCCCACGCCTTTCTAAAATCCTTTATCCTGCTTCCTTTGTCCGAATAGAACACAAAGGGACACTCCGGAAATTTGAGGTCTCTGTTCCGTTTCTGTGCCATGAGAACACTGAACATCTCATCATTCAGGACTATCAGTCTTGGCTCCCCTGTCTTTGTATCTTCAGGTTCAAGCCTGACTTCGCCCTCCCTCAGGTCAACCTGATCAAATCGGAGACCCAGGATTTCCTGTTTCCTCATGCCGTAATAATAGGCCATGGTAACTACAGGCTTAAGATAGTTAGGTACCGCTGCCCTCAGTGCAATAAACTCATCGGCCTCAAAGAATCCCTTACGCCTGTTATGCTCCCGGAGCATCTTTATTTTGGGAACGTGAATCACCCTTCCCACATCTGCACCCAGGTTAAACATTCTCTTTAATGCCGCAAGCTCCCTGTTAATAGTGGCATTCTCGGCGTTATCCTCTTCTATTCTTTTCACTTTATACGTCTCTATCATGTCAGGTGCGATCCTGATGGCCTTCATGCCGGAAAAGAATTTTCTAAGATGCTCAATACTCCGCTCCAATCTATCTATTGACCTTCTCCCATTAACTTTGTAGTCATTCAATATGAGAGTTACAAGCTCCTCAAAGGTAGTTCTCTCAGCCCTTAAATTGGGAATTCTCCCTTCCGCTATTTCCCCCTCCCTCTGTTTCAACTTCCTTATGGCTTCAGACATCCTGTCAGACTTGGCACTCTCCCGATACGGCTTCCCATTTTTGTAATACTTAATCCAATAAATACCTCCTCTTTTGTATATACTGCCCATTAATTTTCACCCCCTTTCAATATAGATTTATAAGGCTTTACTACTCATTTACCTTTTTTCCTTTTAACCTTTTTCTTGAGGTCACTTACGGCATCTTCAAGCTTCCAAACCGAAGGCCCTAAGTGTTCCCTCAGATATTCCCTTACCTCTTTTAACTGGGGATCGCATTCAACCCACTCATCAAATTCCTTTTGCGATAGTTCACGCCCCCTTTTTACATCAGCAATAAAAGCCTTGAAAAAGAAGGTAGCAACTTCTGATAATGATATATTTCGTGGAACCTCAGTAAGCATGTCATAAACATCTCCGTCAATCGTTAGCGTCAGTTTTTTCCTCATCCTTTTTACCCTCCGAAGTTTTGACGTCTTAACGTTAACACGTGTTAGCGTGCCTGTCAAGATTTTTTTATTCCTGTGTCTTTTTGACAATAGCTCCCATGTGAATTGTAGCAGGTATTATAATTATGATATATTATGACCATAAAGCATACGCGGAGGTAAAAGGTATGAAAACAATAAATGTCCCCCTTCCGGATAAACTGGTTGCAGAGGTTGAAAATTATGTAAAGAGCGGATGGTTTACGGATGAAGCAGACCTCATGCGTACAGCTTTACAGGAGTTTATCCGCCACAACAGGTTAAAGCTGATGGAACAGTTCATGAAAGAAGATATCGAATGGGCATTGAAGGCAAAAAGCGGCAAATAAATGAACCCTATCGTATGCGATACCGGCCCTATCCTGCATCTCCAGGAAGCAGGACTCTTAGAATTACTTAAAAAAGCGGGTGATATTTATATTCCCAGGGTCGTAGATATTGAATTAAAGGAGCTATACCCACAATGGGAAAATAAAAGACCCGACTGGTTACTTGTTGAGCCTTTATCACCGGAGGAGACCACTCAGGCAGAGCTATTATCTGCCTCCGGCCTACTGGATTCAGGGGAAGCAGCAGCAATCATTGTATCAAAGAGAATTAACGCAACATGGTTTCTGACTGATGACACAGAGGCAAGGATACTTGCCACTTTATCAGGAATAGAAGTACACGGCTCCTTAGGTGTCGTGTTATGGTCAGCCGCTGTGGGCCACCTTAATTATGACGAGTCACGATCAGCCCTCGATAAACTTTCCAAGACATCCCTGTGGATTTCAAAGGCTATTCTATCCCTGGCCTACAAGACACTGGATACAATATTTGTTAACAAATAAAAGTAAAAGAGCGGGAAACCAACATAAATAATTCTGTCACCTTTTACATTGAGGTCTATGGTAGCTGAATTACGTAAGGTGTCCCCACAATTATTCATGGTGTTTGCTCATTTGTTGAAGAGATTCCTTATGCTTAGAATCGTATTATAAGTTTTGTTCAACCCATGAAATTGCTTTCTGGTAATCCTCAACTCCTCTTGTGTCAGATTTATTCTCATAATATTTAACCATAGAATGCATCCATTCTATAATTTCATTTTTTACAACCGCCATATCCTTCCATGTCTCCTGCAAAGGGTATGTCTTATGAAGAAAACAATACATAATATAATTTGAGCATATTTGATGATATGTATCATATTGTTCAATTACAGTATTTACTCGTTCGTTCCGATTCCTGAAAAAGAGTCTAATGCATTTAATATAATTATCTTGCTGATGATTGAATAAAAATAATTTCCCCATTTCTAAGTAACAATAATAATCACCCTTCCTTGCGCCCTCTTTATAGTAGTCCAATGCCTTTAGACTACTTTCCTGAACACCATTTCCATGGTTAAACATATTGCCTATTTTTCGATATGCCATTAAACAACCTAACTTAGCTGCTTCTCTATACAGCTTCATTGCCTCTGTATAATCTTGAATATTATCACCATATCCGTAATAATAATTCTCTGCTGTTTCCCAAACACCTGACCAGGGGTATGATTCAAGCAGTCCATCTAATGAAAGGTCGTCCAATTCATCACGTTCATGAGTAGATAAAAGCCCCTCATTAAATGATTCAGTGTTCATATTATTTGAATCTTTTATCTGACCAGGCATTTTAGAAATAATATGAATTATTTCACTTATAGGAGCCCTAAAAAACTCTCGATTATCAGTTTCACGATACCCTTTTTGTTTGAGTATTGTATGCAAATAGTCTTCAGCAATAGAACAATCCTCAAATAGTTGTTCATAAACTACTATGAACGGTGTAGGAACACCTGTCACTCCAGATAATTCCTGTGCTCTTTGAGATGGCAACCTCGCCGTTTTTCCTACTTTAACCAAATCCGGCATAGAACTATTTGCCAAAACATATATATAACCCCTATTTTCCATAGCATGCTTTCCCTATACTACACTACGCATTATGATTCGAATTTCTGAAAATAACGTATCAAGGTCAGATTATTATGTCAATAGAAATATAAAAATGAGGACTTAAATTACACGATAGTATAAGGAACGGTACGTGGCCTACATCCTACACTTCTTACTTGCACAACTTATTGAAATATTGTATGGTTCTATCATTAATCTACAATGGTAAAAATCATGCCGCACTTCAAATATTGCCGTAGCTATCAAATGTTCGAGCGACAAGTTAAATATAATTCCCGGTATATTTTCGACAAGAAGACAAAGGAATTTCTTCGAACTGTTCTCGAAACAAGTGAAGAATTTAGAGAAAACATTCCGCGGGGAAAAATATTTTGGAGAGCACAGATTGGTTATGATGAAAAGAGATCCAAAAGAAAACAAAGATTGTGCCCATATCCTTCCAGGCGAATGAAACCACAAAAGGGAAAAGCACGGGAGGGTAGAGCAAACCCAAAAGGAATACCATTACTCTACTTGACTACACATGAAGAAACAGCAATAGCTGAAGTAAGACCATGGACGGGTTCAATAGTTTCTGTCGCACAGTTTGAAACCAGGAAAGACTTGGTGATTGTTAATTTTACGGAAGCCGAGTTTGAACCAAAAAATTATAAAAACATACAAATCCCTCCGTGGGATTACAGATTTGATAAGGAACCTGAACCAAGTGTCAGAAACGATATTGTATGGGTGCACATAAATGAATCTTTTTCGAAGCCAGTGACCATTACTGATGATGAGCCTGATTATATTCCTACGCAAATTATTTCTGAATTATTTAAAAGCAACGGTTATGATGGCATTGCTTACAAGAGTGCTTTGGGGCCAGGCCACAACGTAGCACTTTTTAATCCTGACGTTGCCGACATAGTAGGAAAACCCTTTCTATGCGAAGTAAAAAAGATTAGTGTCGACTTTCTGGAAAGATAACAGGTTTCTTTAATTCTTTTAGCAAACACAGTCATCCATCTTATAAAGTCATATACGTAAAGCCCCTCATGTCTTTATGCCATTCCGCCCAGTGGCCGGCCTCCTGCACGTCCTCATAAAGCCATTCCACATCCTGCAATTTGTGAAGGTGGTAGCCTGTCCACCATTTTATTTTCTCAGGCTTCCTCAGAAAGCCTCTGGACTGACTCCACCGCTTAAACCAGCCTACGGCATCACCGACAGACTTCATAAGGTACTTTGTAACATAGTTCACCACATGTTTTATATTCTCAAACTTCTTTGTCTTATTGGAGATGTTGACGAATTTACCCACGCCATACTTGACCCATTTTTCCTGTATCCAATCAAAAGGGATAAATTCTTTAGTCCACAGGAGGATATGGAAATGGGGATACCCGTCTTTATGGGCCTCTACTACTTTAAAGACCTCGATATTGCCAAATTTTCTTTTCATGGCAGTAAGGAGTTTATTCCAGCCCTCAGACATAACCTTATAGGCATCCTGGGGAGTATCAAAATTATGGTAGCAGGTCAGGGTAAGGAACTTGAGATATTTCCAGCCATCAGACTCACCCCTCTCTTGAACCTCCCTGAAACGATAATATAACGCCCCCTTCAGTCTTTTCCTGATCTTCTTCACCCTGTTATTCCCACAGACAGGACAATCCCATCTGCCACATTTCCTTGCTCTTACCACCCCATGATGAACACCAAACATATCGTCATAGACCTCGACAGAGCCGTACATATTCGGACATATGTTATTTGATAATGTTTGAGATATTCCTATAGACTTATTTTCAAGAAAAGGTGAGGTCTCCGCAGCTCCTTGCGGAGCGGTGGAGACCTCACAGGACTGAGCCATATGATCCGTAAGCATACAATCTTCAGAAAGACATCTTGAACACCACTCAGGACGATTACCCATTAGAGACCTCCATAAATATAAAAAGCTTGCTAATATTTATTGTGACATTACTCATTTTGTGCCTTAAAATGTGCCTGTGAGTATTTAATTTAAACTGATCTCATCCTTTTGCACGTGTATTGACATTCCCACAAATCTTCCTGTAATATCCATACAGATCAAAGGTTTTGGGGAGTTGTAAAAGACAGGCTTGGGGGGCGTTTTGCGACTTAAAATCCCGAGGACCGCAAGGTTCGTGGGGGTTCAAATCCCCCCCCCGGCACCAATGAGATAAGTTATGAACTATGTATATTGAACTGAAGATTTAAGATTACCTGTACTTAATAAAATAAATATTAAGGTCTAAATGAAAGCAGATATAATCCCTCTGATTGTTGGTCTTCTGGTATTCCTTGCAAGCCTGATCTCTCTCAAAGCTGGAATTTCCGTTGCTGTTATTGAAATAATCCTTGGCGTCACAGCTGGAAATATTGGTCTGCAGACCGAAGAGTGGATGTTGTACTTTGCAGGCTTTGGCGGGATCGTCCTCACATTTCTTGCCGGAGCAGAGGTTGACGTCCGGCTGATGAAAGATAAATTTAAAGAAAGTTTCCTGATAGGACTATTTTCTTTTCTAATACCATTCCTCAGCATTTTTCTGTATACTTTCTACTCTGCGGGATGGAGCCTTCATGCATCCCTTATTGCCGGGACAACGCTCTCTGAAACATCCGTCGCCGTCGTCTACTCTGCCCTTGTTGAAACAAATTTATCGCAGACAGAGATCGGGAAATTCATTATGGCATCAACATTCATCACAAATACAGGAACCGCGATTGCATTAAGTATTTTATTTAATAAACCTACTTTGTATACACTACTTTTTGTTGTTATATCAGTCATGGCGCTCTTTGTTGCTGCTAAATTCTCCCATTATATCTTTGATCATCCAAGGATAAAAAACAGGGTAATAGAGCCTGAAATTAAATATATATTCCTCCTTCTCCTCCTGTTAGTTTATTTTGCCAACGTCGGGAGCGGTCATGCCATACTTCCAGCTTTTATAATGGGACTTTTAATGTCGCAGAATTTTTCTGAATCATCTGAAACCAGAGTTGTTAAGAGAAGGCTTAGGACTGTGGCATTTGCTGTTATCACACCAATATTTTTTATAGTTGTGGGAATGAAGGTCTCTCTCCCGTTAGTACTGTCGGCAATAGGTTTATTCATAGCTCTCTTTGTTATAAAACAGCTTGCCAAGTTCAGCGGCGTTTATTTTCTGGCAAAGATGTATATACCTCAAGGTCACATATATTCAACCCTACTTATGAGTACCGGATTGACCTTTGGTTTAATCGCAAGCATTTTCGGCCTGCAGGCAGGTTATATAGATAATGTACAATATTCTGTATTGACTGGTGTACTTATAGCAAGCGCAGTAATACCTACGTTTATTGCGCAGAAATGGTTCATGCCTGTTCATGCTGAAGATCTTGTTGATCTTGGCCGGTGATGATAATATTACTATACGCAGGTTAGTAGAGATTCCAAAACAAATTCGGAATATCAGTCGATCAGGAGTATATTAGGGTGAAGGAACACAATGATAATTCGCATCAGATTTCATGGCCGGGGCGGCCAGGGGATGAAGACAGCAAGCCGGATTACAGGAACAGCGGCCTCCCTGGAAGGATATTATGTCCAGGACTTTCCTTTATATGGCGCTGAAAGAAGGGGCGCCCCGCTTACAGCCTTCACAAGGATATCTGACAAAACCATACTGGAACGCGGCGTAATTAATGACCCTCACATCATCATTATTGCAGATGACTCACTTCTGGAAGACCCCATAGCAAATCCAATTTCAGGCTGGAGTGATAACACTATAATAGTAGTTAATACTCAGAGGTCACCTGATGCCATAGAAAAATTATGCAAAAGAGGCCGACGGGCTCTCATAGATGCGACAGGGATTAACCTTTCGGTCGTAGGCCGGGATACGGCAATCAGTGCTGCTATGGGGGCAGCTGCATGCAGAGTCACGGGTTTTATAAAGAAAGACTCTTTAACAGAGGCTGTTACAAAGGAGTTAACTTCCATAGGAATAATTTCTGAGGATGTCATAAGAAAAAACATTAAGGTAGCAGAAACATGTTTCGACAGTCTTGCCTCATATGAAATACATACAAGGGGTGAAACTTCACCACCAGTGTCCAGGACAGTCAAATTGCCTTATGAGGCTCCCGCCGTCAGTACGCCGAGTGTTTTTGCAGCAGGAAATATAATAGAAAGGCAGACTGGTAAATGGAGGACTTTCAGACCTGTTATTGACTATGACAAATGTAATCATTGCTGGATATGTTTTGTATGGTGTCCTGATGGAGCCATAACTCTCGATGATATTGAATCACCGCATATAGATTATGACCATTGCAAGGGCTGTCTCATTTGTTATGAGGCGTGTCCGGTTAAGGCTATATCCGTCGAACGGGAGATTCTGAAAAACGAGCAATGAGTATGTGGATTAGCAGGAAATCTGTTTTAAAATAGTTAATAAGTAATAATAGCTGGCATTTTTCAGAAGGTGCGGGGGTAAACTTTGATAAAGGAGTTGCTCACAGGCAACGCAGCTGCAGCATGGGGGGTCAGGCTCGCAAATGTTGACTATGTGCCGGCTTATCCTATAACTCCACAGACTGAAATCATAGAAACTCTGTCACAGTGGTTTAACGAAGGCAGCATGACGGGTAAGTTTGTTACCATGGATTCAGAACACTCTATGGTTACAGCCGCAGGCGCCGCATCGGCTACTGGTGCAAGAGTATTTACAGCAACATCCAGCCAGGGATTATTATATGCCCTCGAGGTTCTCTATACAGTTGCCGGATGGCGGGTTCCTCTGGTAATGGTTAACGTATCGAGGGCCCTTTCCTCACCTATTACACTGGAACCAGACCATAACGATATTCTCAGTGCAAGAGACTCGGGATTTCTACAGATCCACACAGAGACTTGCCAGGAAGTCCTCGACTCCTTACTCATGGCGTACAGGATCGCGGAAGACAGCAATGTACTTCTCCCTTTCCTGATTAACATGGACGGATACTACTTGTCGTTTACCAGGGAACCTGTTGAAATACCCCCATTAGAAAAAGTCAAGGAATTCCTCCCTCCTTATATGCCTGCACATGCCTTTTTCAGTGCATCAACACCAGTAGCACAGGGTGTTGCTGTATTAGGTGGCCCGGCTTATTCATACTTTAAATATCAGATGCACCTCGCATCAGAAAATGTTTTAGCCGTACACAAGACCGCATCTGATGACTTTAGCCGGATATTTGGAAGAAGGTACGGTGTAGTAGAAGAATATAAGATGGCTGATGCGGATTATATAATTATTATGAGCAATACCTTCGCAACAAAAGGCAAGGCAGCTGTGGACAGATTCAGGGAAGAAGGGATCCGTGCAGGACTACTCCGCATAAGGCTTGTAAGGCCTTTTCCCAGGAAAGAGATCACGGTACTGCTGACTGGCCGTAAAGGTGTGGCAGTTATTGACCAGAACATATCAATAGGTTCGGGGGGAATATTCTATAATGAAGTCGTTTCTTCCATGTATAATGAACGAGAACGCCCTGTTATATTATCGTTTATCGGAGGCCTGGGAGGCAAGGATATAAGTATTACAGAATTTAAAAAAGTGTTTGATGATACTATCGCGGCATCAGAAACCGGTGTTGTTCCAGCCACACAGCTTCTTTATACTGAATCTGAGTGGATGCAAACGAAAAATTTATTGGAGATTGCCGGAAAGACAGACAGAAAAAAAACATAATACAGTGAGTATCATTTAAATTATATATGACGTAATAGAAGAACATATTTTTTCGCTTTAGATGTGTTGACATGAGGACATTCTCGGATAAAAGACTTAATGGAGACTGACGCAAAATATAAGAGTCTCAAGGACTTGTCAAGGGATGAATTTATCCTTCCAGGAACCACTTTGTGCGGAGGATGCGGAGGACTGGCGACCCTTCGGCTTTTTCACAAAGCACTTGGGAAGAATGTAATTTTTATCAATGCTGCCGGATGTTTTACCCTGCTTGCACCCTTTCCATACTCACCATTCGTGGGGTCATGGCTTTACACGACTATGGCATCGGCACCTGCAGGAGCCCAGGGGGTACGGGATGCATTGGATATACTAATCGATTCAGGCAGACTTAAACCGGAAAATGATATGAAGGTAGTAGTTCTCGCCGGTGATGGGTCAACTTATGACATGGCACTCTCTTCAACCTCAGGCGCTATTTATCGAAATCTGGACTTTTATTATTTTTGTTACGATAATGAGGCATACGGTAACACCGGCATGCAGATGTCAAGCGCTTCTCCCTTTGGTTCTATGACTACGACTTCCAGACCCACAAGCCTGTATGAGACGGGAACAATATTTAAAAAAAAGATATATTTGAGATCTGGAGGGCGCACAAACCAGCTTATCTTGCGACCTTATCTCCAGGACATCCTGTAGACCTGTCAGAAAAGGTCAGACGATCCATTCAATACAAGGGACCAAAATTATTCATTGCGTTTTCTCCATGCCCTACAGGCTGGGTTCATGACCCATCTGCAACAATTAAGGTCGCTAAACTGGCTGTAGCTACAGGCATATGGGCTTTAAAGGAAGCCATAAATGGCGACCTGCAGCACACCCATGTACCGTCGAAGTTCAAGCCTGTAGAAGAGTATCTGCAAATACAGGGACGCTTTAATCATTTATTTGCCCCTGTCAGACAAGAAACATCCCTCAACAGAATACAGGATGACATAGATAAATACTGGAAACCACACAGGAAGTCAGCAGATTAAAACTTGGCTTGACAACTTCTCTAATTACGATTATACTTTGGACATTTATTTGCATCAATAATCATCTTTGCTTTTACCTCACCAGTGAAACATTCTTGATTAGGTATAATATTTGCAGATTTTTACCACAATATATATTTTATTACCGGGAGGGCGGATTTCCATATTCGCTGATTTTGTTAATGGATGACAATCAATCTTATTCGATGCGCATAAAAGGCAATATAGCCATACTTGACTTGTATGGGAAGATAATAGGAAGCACAGCGCGTAAACTAAAAGATCAACTGCTTCTATTAAAGGAGTCCGGCATTTCAAGTGCGGTACTGAATTTCCAGGGAGTCTCATCTATAGATTCTCTGGGGGTCTCTGCTGTTCTGTCTGGTCTCGAAAGTGGGATGATAACAAAGATATTTCACATGAATACAAATTGCAGGGAGATATTTGAAAAGCATAGCGAGGCACGTGTAATTCCTATATTGGGATCTGAAGAGGAGGCCATAGGGGGGGCCTGTGAGATTCCTGTCACATCTGTAGAGATGAGAAAATACCAGCGTGTCACCACAAATATCCCTGTAGAGATATCTCTGGGGAACCAGCTTCAGCCAGGCGTCCTCCTGAATGTCAGTGAATGCGGCGCACTCGTAGGATATTTCGACACACCAACTGTAGCACAACACAACATCAGGCATGTTAACATTATAATTAATTTGAAGTTGTCCGCTTCATTAGAATTGGAGGGTAAACCTGTCAGGTTCAAGGAGGAAAAAGACGGTATGCAGACGGTTGGCGTGGAGCTGATTTCAACTGAAACAGACTGGAGAATTCTTAAGCAGGTCTGTGAAGTTAATACACAGCCATTTCAATAATCATTTTTTACAATTCTGATCATCTCAATCCTTATCTTCTCTATTTATTAAGTTTATCTATTATTGACAATTCCATAACATATAGAGTAATATATTAAAGTTAAATTTCGCACCTCGTAATAATTAATCCAATATAAAGGAGCTGCTACCCATCAATGGAGCTCTTCTGGGAAAAGGTCTTAGGGTTACGGATAAGCAAAAAACTCGTTGAGGTTTGTACCAACTGGGGATTTAATATCCACTACTATAACAGCATTGGCCAGGAGATAAGAAGCGTTTTCAGATCTGACACCTCGCTCTGTAATTTTATTGAAGAGTCACCACTTGCCAAAGAGGCATGCAACAACTGGATTAAGAAGCTCATCACTCAAACATTAGAATCAAGAAATCCTGCTATAGATAAAAGCCCTGCAGGCGTTATAGGCCTTATGGTTCCAATCTTTAACAATGAAAACTGCCTCGGTTTTGTAATGGCTGATGGAGTTTTTGATCATACTCTTAGCCAAAGAGAGATAGATGACCTGAAGAAGGATTTATCGCAATTCGGTGTGGATGCTGTGGCGTTTGAAGAAAAACTAAGAGATGTCCCGGTCATTACCTCAGAGAAATTGGAGGTCTTTAGGGGCTTGCTGGAGACCATGGTCGAGGAGATGGTAAGCTACCAGCGGGAGATAACGAAAGAAGAGAATCCCAGCCTTCTGCTTGAAATGCAGAAGAAATTCGATTTCTCCAGTGTTGTTGGTAAAAGTGCGCCTCTCCTAAAGATTTTCGGGACCCTCGAAAAGATCATACCAAGCGACAGCACCGTGCTCTTATTGGGTGAGAGCGGAACAGGAAAGGAGATGATAGCGCGAATAGTCCATTTTAACAGTCCGCGCAGGGACAAGGCTTTTATTGCAGAAAACTGCAGTGCATTCAGTGAAAACCTCCTTGAATCTGAACTCTTCGGTCATGAGAAAGGAGCATTTACGGGAGCTATAGTTCAAAAAAAGGGACTCTTTGAATTGGCTGATGGCGGTACTTTTCTCCTGGATGAAGTAGGGGACACCAGCCCAGCCCTCCAGACAAAACTTCTTCGCGTGCTGCAGGATGGTGTCTTTAAACGTGTAGGAGGAACGAAGTTCATACATGTTGACGTTCGTATTATTGCAGCAACAAACAAAGATCTTAAAAAGATGGTAGAAAAGGGGACATTCAGGGAAGATCTCTATTACCGCTTGAATGAGATAAAGATTCACCTTCCACCCTTACGAGACAGAACCGAAGATGTTATCCTGCTGTCTAACTATTTCCTTACAAAATTCTGTACTGAACGCAACATACCTGTAAAACAATTGTCTGACGAGGTGCTTGAATATTTTTCAAACTACAGTTGGCCTGGTAATATAAGAGAACTTCAGAATGAGATTAAAAGGACTACCCTCCTTTCCGGTTTTGATGCGGTTATTACAAAGAAGCTTATTTCACCTAATATCGTAGAAGAAGTTGAAAAGAAATCCTATTTAAAAAAACCCAAGGCAACCGGAACACTCAAGTCTATAGTAGAAAACATAGAGAGGGATGTAATAAGCGAGGGGCTTGAAAGGACAAACTGGAATAAAAGCAAACTTGCCAGGGAGCTTGGAATCAGCAGAAAGAACCTGATACTGAAAGTATCAAAGTATGGTCTTGAAAAAGCTGAAAAAAAGCGACGCAGCTGACAATTTTCGGTATAATTACACATCAGCTGTATTAAATATATACACGCCTATAAATCCTGTAAAAACAATCAATTAACCGTCCGTCACAAGATACTGGTCATTTACGTATAATATTGATACACAATAAGACAATTTCACACCCTTATAAAAACACCTTGACATTTATTATACAAATCATGTAAGAAGTGAGTAGACTTATATAGTGTCATACCAATAGTTTTTTTATATCGAATCAATCCGGGATGGCATAAAACGGGTTTTTGAATGAACATTTATTGGTTATTTTTCCAATAGTTACAAGTGGCATGCTTGTTGCTAATTTAATAGTGTAGATTTATCCCCTTTTTATAATAAAAAGGCCATATTCAACCCAATATTAATAATAGTGGGGATATTTACATAATGAAAATGCGAAATTTCTTAATCCCGGTAATATCGGCGGGGCTTATAATGTTTGTGACAATGTCTGCAACAGGAAACTCCATGATAGGTTCTAAACATGACTTAGGATATTTAAATCAAAGGGCATTCGGGAGTGATGTCGGTCCCATGCAGGGGACAGCATACATTGACTTTGGTGAAATTTGCATCTATTGCCATACCCCGCATAATGCTGACCCGATTGCACCGTTATGGAACCGGCAGCTTCCATCTCACTCAAGTTATAAATTATACTCAAGTCCCAACTTTGACTCAAAAACTACTGGGCCTGACGGGATATCCCTGGCATGCCTGTCATGTCATGACGGTACTGTAGCCGTAGATGCCATAGTTAATCAGCCGAAAAGCCGGGAGATTGTAGACACAGGAGTACACTACCAGATGAAGCCGGGGAACGCCGAGGCCGGTGGTAATTCCTGCGGTAAGTGTCACGACCGCGGGGCAGGAGCCTATGGCGGAATGTCGGGTGCACACGATGCGACACTAAAGTATCTTCAACCTGACCTGACTAATGACCACCCTATTTCTGTAAGCATGCCTCCCTATAATATTGATCCTGGGTTTAATCAACCCACTTTGCGCTCCAAAGATGGAGGCAGAGAATTCCCAAATGGAGTGAAGACTTTTGCCGGGGATAAGGTACAATGTGCATCATGCCATAATCCGCATGACCCGGATGAAAGAAATGCAGAAGGAAGAGACCCCTTTTTACGGGCATCAAACAAATATAGTTCATTATGTTTGACTTGTCATCAGAAGTAAGCAGATGTGAGGAGGATTAAGAAAATAAGAATACGCGATTTTATATGGGCGGCAGTGGCAGCAGTTCTCATCTCTGGTTGTGCGGCCAAACAAAAGGATGTTGAACTTATGTGGCCGCTCCCCCCTGATCCGCCCAGGATAAAATTTCTGTACAGTGTTTCATCATCTGATGATGTTAAGGAGAAAACATTTGGAAGAACGCTGAAGGACACAATCATCGGAAAAGACATGGCGTCAGCCTTGTCCAAACCGTATGCAGTACACGCAGACCGGGAGGGCAGGATTTTAGTAGCTGACAGTGCATGGGGTAAGGTATTGGTATTTGACAAAAAGAACCATAAATTTTCAGTAATGGGAGAGACGGGAGCAGGGATACTCAGTAAACCTCTTGGTGTAACCTCGGACTCTCAGAATAATGTTTATGTAACAGACAGTGCCCAGAATAGGGTCATAGTTTATGACAAAGATGGTAACTTTATTAAGGCCATGGGTAAACAGGGGACATTCAACCAGCCTGTTGGAATTGCATTAAATGAGGAGGCAGGCCAGATTTATGTAGTGGATACAAGGAATCACAATGTTCAGGTACTCGATATGGATGGAAACATCGTTAAAACAATAGGCCAGCGAGGGACATTGGACGGTGAGTTCAATTTTCCTACAAATATTGATATAGGTAAAGATGGCACGGTATATGTAATGGATAGTTTCAACTTCCGTGTTCAGATCTTTGACAAGGATGGAGTATTTCTTAATAAGTTCGGAGGTGTAGGAACCGGCTTTGGAATGTTCTCAAAGCCAAAAGGGATAGCTCTGGACAACGAAGGACATATTTACGTGGTAGATGCGGCATTCAATAATGTACAGATCTTTGACCAGGAAGGGAGACTTCTCTTACCTTTTGGAGAAATGGGCAATAAACCGGGTATGTTCTGGCTTCCTGCAGGCATGGATATAGACGCTGATAATAACGTCTATGTAGCAGACCAGTTTAACAGGAGGATCAACGTATATAAGTTTTTGGGAAGCGGAGAAGCAATAAACTTAGAACCCTAAAAAGAGGTGAAAATGAAAATTACAATGAAATCAAAAAACATCTATAATCAGAAAGGGGGTGAAAAGAAAATGAAGTATTCAAAGATAATACTGGCGCTCGGGGTAGGAGCCTTTGCATTAACTACTATGGTATATATGTCTGACTCAATAGCTGCTGAAAATGTGAGAGCTACAAGACATAACCTGTCAACTTCCCGAACTATTGATAACAACTTGAAGTTTTCAGCAAGTACGGAAGTGTGCGTTTTCTGTCACACTCCTCACGGAGGAAGGACAGATGTTGCTGGCGGCGGGGCACCTCTATGGAACCGCTCTTTGTCAAATGTTACAAGTTATACTTTGTATGAAAGCCCCAATTTTGACGCAACTGCTAATAACAGTGGACAGCCTAGAGGAGTATCTCAATCATGTCTTTCATGTCATGATGGAACAGTGGCCTTTGACTCCCTGATAAACCTGCCTGGTTCAGGATCTCCCAACTATTTAGCAGGAAATGATGTTGGTGGAGCCGGTAACGTGAGGGCTGGATGGACAGCAACAGGGACCTATGTGGATGACGGTAAAGTTGCAGATGGTGCATTTACGAGTACAGCAGGACCCTTCCCGAATTTGGGGACAAATCTCTCGAATGACCATCCTATCAGTATGAGGATTTGCAACGGGACAGTTGCACACGATCCTCAGTTTACTGATACTTGCAATAATGGAGAAGCGGTAGGAGGCATTTTAAAGATAAAGAGAACTGGTGCTACATTCCCTGCTGATATCAGAGATACCATCAGGGCGTATAAATCAGTTTCAACTGATACCACTGGCTGGTACGTGGAATGCGCCTCTTGTCACAACCCTCATGAAGGAACGAGCACCCGTTTCCTGAGATATCAATCAGCCGCTGCGTCTACGGATGCGTACGTTACAAATGTCGGGTATGGAGCTGCTGATGTGGAAACTGACAGGAACAAGGGAAGTCTTCTTTGCCTGAGTTGTCATCAGAAGTAATGATTTGAAGTTTTGTGAGTAACATAGCAGTTTAATTTTTCCGGGTAGGGGGAATTATCCCCCTACCCTTTTAGTCTTTGAAATAGTTGTAATGACGTTTTAACTGAAGGGGAAAAGTGATTGCGTCTCCTGAATATAGAATTATGGAAAAGTCTATCTGTTTTGCTCTTAACAGGTATCCTCTTCTTTGGTAATCCATTTGACGTTCAGTCTCAGGCATTAAATCTTAATGGTCTAATAGCGCTCGATTATCATTCATCAGTCACATCAACTGAGGTTGCTGGTAAGGAAACTAAAAGCAGGGTATCTGATTTCCTTCAGAGTTACATGATAGGCAGCTCAGGAGTTATAGTTGACCCCAGACTCGCATCCTATTCAGCGAGCATCGGAATTTCGGATTCTTTCTACAGATATAAACCAACAGCAGGAGAATCCACAAAATTAAGCCGTGACACTATTACATACGTCCTGCAGATGAATATTCTGCCCACCCGCTTTCCTGTTAATGTTTTTGCACAGAGGAATATGACAGGTATTGAAAATGCTCCAGATCTAATCTCTGACACATTTAGTATCGGCTGGGCTACGACCCTGAAGACCCGAACAGCACTCAGAGCTACCCTGCTGCAAATTGGCACCGAGTATGATGATCCGACTAACCCGAGGGAAACACGTATAAGGATAGCAAATCTCGGGCTTACCCAATCATTCACTACCGGTTCTTTATCTTCGAACATACAGTATACAGATTATAGTGTAATTACAAAGGATAAAAAAACACAAAGCCAGATTAACAACTTCAGTTTGCGCGGAGAAAACAGGCTTTCTCCATTCCTTTATCTGAGCGGCAATGTATCATATTTCCCAAAAGGAAGTTTCTTTACTCCGGGAATTACAACTACTGCCGAAACAACTGGTGACATCGGGCTTCTGAATCAAGCAGAAAGGTTTACACAGAGCGGTAACTATACATTTCGTAAAACTGAAGGTGGAGACCTGGAAAGGGACTCTCTCGCCTATAATGTGAGCTACAGGCCCCTTGGTAAGACCGACTACCGCGGTGATGCTGTCTATGCCTCTACAGGTGGCCCTCAGTTGGATTCTCAGGAATACCGTCTGTCAGGCGGAATCAACCACCGCCCGTTTTATGGTTTATCCATAACAGATAATATAATCCTCCATCATTTTGATGTATCGGGACTTAACGACAGCAAGAGTGACCGTATAGGAAATATTATCGGTATCAACTACTTCAAACTGCTGGATTTGGTCAATTTAAACTCAAATTATTCCGCTGATTACAGCCTTGTATTTTCTGATATTGAAAATGCAGATGGAAACATACTCACACAAACTGCATCTATAGGCGTCCAAAGCCGCACCCTGCGGACTGCACAGCTCATAGCTTCTTATACTTTCTTGCTTAGAAACAACAGCATTGTACCAACTGATGACAGGCAGGAACAGACCATACGATTAGAGGCTCAGAGCACCTATTTCAAACGGTATATACTTCGCGCTTCATCGAGCTATTCCGACATCCTCGACTATGGAGATACCTTCACCTTAACTGCACGGACAGATTATTTTTATAGTGCTGGAACACGGCTCACAGGGGAATATAAGCTTTTAAACTACCCTGGACGCACAAATACACAGGACTCACAACTCTTCAGCATTGAAGGAAGTCATTCCCGGAATATAACGATGCGTCTCGGCATTAATCTGAACCTGAGAGGAGAACGGGAAGAGCTTGAGTTTACAAATAGAGACAGGTTAATCCTGACAGCCCGAATGAACTACCAGATTGGCCGGGTTAATTTAAACTTTGAAGTTCGTGAGGACTATACAAAATATCCAGAATCTGTATATAATATTCAAACATATTTTGTACGGGCAAGCAGGCCGTTCTGATGCAACACATTATCTCGGGTTGACTATAATCAAGTATGACAGGAAAGAAGATGGACAGACATAATAACCGCACCATCCTAATCTGCGCAGTATCTCTGTTGGCTGTCTTTATACTTGGATTTACTTTCCCTGAACCTTCACGTAAGGACCGGACGGTCTGGCCGCCCCCCCCGGATGAATCAAAGATTTCCTACGTAATGACAATTGAAACACCAAGAAACGTTGGTATTAAGAAATCTATCTTTAAAAGAATTATTGAATTCGCAGTAGGGAAGGATCCAGAACCCAGGATTCAGAGGCCATTTGGTGTGCTCTCTGATGGCAACGGAACGGTATATGTCACAGACACAGGCCTCCAGACTGTCCATGTCTTTGATTATAAGAATAAGAAATATCGCCAGGTATTTAAGCTTATCAATGAACCACAATCGGCAAGATTGTTATCACCATTAGGTATTGTGCTTGATGAAAACGGCAGGATGTATGTTTCAGACTCGATTCTTAAAAAGGTCTATGTCTTCGATAAAACAAATAAGCATATATATACTATTGGAGAAAATGGGATATTTGGCAGACCTACAGGTCTTGCAATTGACAAACCGAAAGGTAAATTATATATATCCGATACAATAAATCATAAGATATGGGTATATGATATTAAACCTCCTTTCTCTCTAAAAGAAAGCGGGAATAGACTGTCATCCTTTGGCAATAGAGGAAAGGAGAACGGGGAGTTTAATTTCCCGACACACATTTCAGTTGATACAAAGGGTGATGTTTACGTTACAGATGCGCTTAATTTCCGCGTTCAGGTATTTAATCCCGAAGGGAAGTTTATAGTATCAATCGGAAAGATGGGAAATACCCTGGGGTCATTTTCGAAACCTAAGGGATTAGGAACTGACATAGACGGAAACATTTATGTAGTGGATAATCTCTACGATACAGTTCAAATATTTAACAGGTCGGGACAATTACTCCTGAACTTCGCTTCACATGGCGGAGGAAATGGGGGATTATGGCTGCCAAACGGATTATTTGTAGATAAAGATAATTATATTTTTGTTGCAGATACTTATAATGAGCGGGTTCAGGTTTTCAGGTACCTGCAGTAGAAGATTAAGCAATTATGAAAGAGAAGGAAATCCTTCGGGAACATATTACCCGTCACAAGATGAAGCAAACCCGCCAGCGGGAGTTGATTCTTGAGATATTCATAAAGACAGGCGGACATGTAAGTGCTGAGGAATTATATCAGAAGGTTGTTAAACGTGATCCATCAATAGGACTTGCTACTGTTTACAGGACTCTCACTCTTTTATGCCAGTTTGGAATTGCACAACAACAGGAGTTTGGTGAAGGCCGTACGCGGTTTGAAATTTTAAAGGAATATAAACATCATGATCATCTTATTTGCACCAAATGCGGTAAGATTATCGAGTTTGAAGACTGCGATATAGAACAGCATCAGGAGCAGGTAGCTACACTGCACGGATTTACCATATATTCACACAAGCTGGAGATATACGGGCTGTGCAAGGAGTGTGGATAGTAAACACCGTCACTTAATCATTTCATACAGTTTCTTGCTGTCTATCAATTCTTTAAGCTCGTCATCCTGACCAACATATTTGCTATCAATGTATATCTGAGGGACGCTCCTCTCCCCGGCGGACATCTTCTGAAGTTTATCCCTCCAGTTGGAGGCATCAGGCGTAATGTCAACTTCTTCGTGGTCAATCTTATTGGTGTTCAGGAGATTTCTTGCTGCTGCACAATATGGACAACCCTGGATTGTATAAATAACCAATTTTTTCATAATAAATACCTCCTTTTTTAACAGAAGCACCTCATCCCCACCCTGACCTTACCTGTTTCTCAATGCATGATACAACGCATCGGCCACACTCTCCGTCATCCTGGGCGTCTTCATAAGGTCTTTGACGGTGGCACGCCTTAGCGACTCAATGCTGCCAAAATATTTTAATAGTGAAATCTTGCGTTCCCGTCCAATACCTTTAATTTTGTCCAGTTCAGAAAGCATAGCCTCTTTACCCCTCAGTTTCCTGTGATAGGATATTGCAAATCTGTGAGCCTCATCCCTTATGCGCTGCAGCAGGTGTGTTGCTGCTGATCTTCTGTCAAGTTCAATAGCCTCTGAAGCCCCTGGCAAAAACACCCGGTCAACCTTATCTTCTTTCGCCTTAGCAAGACCTATTATAGCAATATGATTGAGTGCAAGTCTATCCAGAACCTCAATGGCAGAATTCAATTGACCCTTCCCTCCATCTATAATTATCAGATCGGGAAGTTCTCCCTTTCCTGCATTTACCCGGGACAATCTCCTTTCCACGACCTCACCGATCATAGCAAAGTCATCCGATCCTGACACCGTTCTTATTTTATAATGACGATACTCATCTCTTCGTAAACCGCCATCCTGCCATACGACTAACGAACCTACTGCTTCAGCACCGAATATATTTGAAATATCAAATGCCTCAATCCTGTCAGGAATCACAGCCAGTCCAAGCAGTTCCTGCAGATCCTTAACATCTTTTTCTTTCTCTCCAGCCTTCCTATTATGCCCCTTGATTGATTCGCTGGCATTTTCCATTGCCAGTTTAAGCATTCCCAGTTTTTTACCGCGTCCAGGCACTATAATCTTCACACTGCTGTTACGTAAACCTGACAGCCACTTCTCAAGGAGCTCTGTATCAGGAAGCTCTAATGGAATAATGATGGAATGCGGTATAAGAACATCCCTGCTGTAATACTGTTCAATAAACGAATGTAATATCTCCTTTTCAGAAACAAGGTCAGCCTTTTCATAATAAATATCTTTTCTACCAACAAGCATCCCGCCGCGAAAGAACAAAATCTGCAAGTCCGCACCCCGTCCTTCTCTGGCCACACCAATTACATCAATATCTTTTATCTCAGCAGATACAATACGCTGACGCTCTATGACCTTTTCAATATTATATATCCTATCCCTGATCTTTGCCGCATCCTCAAAATTCAAATTCTCAGATTCCGTCTTCATGCTGCGCTTCATCTCTCTCAGAAGCTCCCTGTCCTTTCCTTCAAGGAAAAACCTTACATCTCTAACTACATTTTTATAGTCTTCAATTGCAGCAGCTCCTATACAAGGTCCGATGCACCGCCCTATCTCATATTCTATACATGGTCTGTCATACTTTTTGTTCAGGTCAATCTTACATGTTGCAAGCGGGAATATCCTCTTGATTATCCTGAGGGTCTCCCTCATAGCTCCGGCAGGGACATAAGGGCCAAAATATAATGCTCCGTCTCTTTTGATCCGCCGCACTACGGTAATCCTCGGAAATTTATCCCCGACAGACAGCCTCAGGAAAGGATAATTCTTATCATCCCTTAAAATAATGTTATAACGCGGTTTATGTTTTTTTATCAGATTATTCTCCAGAATAAACGCCTCAAGGTCAGAACCTGTAACAATCCACTCTATATCTTCAATATGCTGTACCATGGATGCTGTTCTGGGACTTAAATTCGCACCTTTGTGGAAATATGAGCGAACCCTGTCTTTTAGTGAGATGGCCTTGCCAACGTAAATTACTGTACCCCTATGATTTTTCATCAGGTACACACCCGGAAGGTCAGGAAGGATTTGAAGCCGTTCTTTGATCTGCTCTTTGCTCATCACTCGTTGCCCACTGCTTAATATTTAAACATATCCCATCATTTCATCCCATGTCAATAAAGAAACCGGGGAATTGATTCTACCTGTTTGATTTCACAAGTAAAAGCTGATACCATAAGGCCCTGAGAGGAGACATTCAAGATGTTAGATGAATTTATCAGTGAGATCAGTGATCTTAAAGAAAAGACCAATAGTCTTCGGGGGTATCTTTGACATAGAAAGCATAGAAAAAAGAGTGCGTGAATTAGAACGATCCATGCAAAATCCAAATTTCTGGGATGACTCCATCGAGGCTCAGCGAATAAGCAAGGAAAAATCTCTCCTTGAGAAAAAAATTGGCGGCTACAAAGATGCAGAACAGGCCCTGGAAGACCTGGATGTTCTTATTGAACTGTCTGAAGAAGACGGTGATAATGCTCTCTTCGGCGATATAACAGATGGCATAAAAACACTCAGGCATAAATTAGAGCAACTGGAGATAGAAACCCTGCTCTCGGGCGAGATGGACGTAAATAATGCGATTGTCTCCATACACCCTGGAGCCGGAGGGACTGAATCACAGGACTGGGCACAAATGCTCATGAGGCTTTATACAAGATGGGCTGAGCGTCACGGTTACAAGATTGAAATCCTGGATTACCAGCCGGGTGACGAAGCTGGCATTAAAGACGTGACATTCAGTGTAATCGGTGATTACGCATACGGATATCTCAAGGCAGAATCAGGGGTACACAGACTCGTCCGCATATCCCCTTTTGATGCCAATAAGAGGCGTCACACATCCTTTTCATCAATCTTCGTCTATCCGGAGATTGATGATGACATCTCTGTGGATATATCAGATGATGATCTGAGGATTGACACCTACAGGGCAAGCGGTGCCGGAGGACAACATGTAAATAAAACCTCCTCTGCTGTACGTATAACACACATTCCAACAGGAATAGTGGTCCAATGCCAGAATGAACGCTCTCAGCACAAGAACAAGGCATCTGCCCTGAAAATATTGCGTGGCAAATTGTATGAGGTTAAAAGAATTGAGCAGGAAAAAAAGATGGAAGAGTTCGCCTCAGAAAAAAAAGACATAGCATGGGGTAGTCAGATTCGCTCATATGTTTTACAGCCGTATCAGATGGTAAAAGATCACCGAACGGAGACAGAATCAGGAAATGTAAACTCAGTCCTTGATGGAGACATTGATATGTTTATAGAATCTTATCTTACATCACAGGTCAGGATATGAGTCAGGCGTCCCTTGACTGAAAAGCACCACCCCAGTATAATGCCCACAATGGAAGATACAAATGACCTTGTTCTGCAGAGGATAAAAACCCTCAAAGAACTCCGCGCAACAGGAATTAATCCATACCGTAATACCTGCAGCATCAGTGATTCATCTCAGGATATAGCGGATAAGTATGGAGCTCTGACCGCAGAGGAGCTGGAAGCAAAGAAGTATAGCTGCAGTATAGCAGGCAGAGTTGTTGCCCTGCGAAGTTTCGGTAAGGCTGCTTTCTCCCATATTCAGGACCATGCAGGAAGGATACAGATATATATAAAGAAAGAAGCTGTTGGAGAGGATACATATTCGCTATTTAAGAAGATCGACATTGGAGATTTCATCGGCGTTGAGGGTATAGTGTTCAGGACAAAGACTGGTGAAATTACTATTGAGGCAGAAAAACTCACACTTCTTTCAAAATCACTAAGGCCTCTTCCGGAGAAATGGCACGGCCTTACTGATAAAGAGATCCGATACAGACAGAGGTATGTAGACCTTATTGTCAATCCGGAGGTCAAGAATGTCTTTATAATGCGAAGTAAGATTATAAAGGCCATAAAAGAATTTCTGGATAAACATGGGTTCCTTGAGGTGGAGACACCTATGATGCAGTCTATCCCGGGTGGAGCAGCAGCGCGCCCGTTTAAGACACATCATAATGCCCTTGGAATAGATCTCTATCTGAGAATTGCGCCGGAGCTTTATCTTAAGAGATTAATCGTGGGCGGATTCAACCGTGTATATGAGATAAACCGTAATTTCAGAAATGAAGGGATATCAATTAAGCACAACCCTGAATTCACTATGCTTGAATTCTATATGGCCTATGCGACCTACAATGACCTCATGGATTTCACAGAAAATCTGATTGCATTTGCAGCAGATAAAACACTGGGTAGTCAAAAAATAACCATTGGTTCTGAGGAGGTTGATCTATCCCCTCCATGGGAGAGGTTAAGCCTTAATGATGCGGTCTTAAAATACACTAACATCGGTGAAAAAATACTAAAAGACAGGACACTTGCCCTGGAATGGGCAAAATCAGAAGGAGTGCCGCTTAAAGGAGATGAGTCTCTTGCCAGGATTACCTTAGAGATATTCGAGAAAAAAGTGGAAGCACATCTGATTAAACCTGCTTTCATTACAGATTATCCAACTGAGGTCTCCCCGCTTGCGAGAAGAAAGGACGACTCTCCTGAAATCACAGAACGTTTTGAATTATTCATCGGAGGGATGGAGATAGCTAATGCCTTTTCAGAACTCATAGACCCTGAAGACCAGAGGGGCAGATTCCTTACTCAGGAAAATGAACGCGCAGGCGGAGATGAGGAGGCTCACAAGATGGACGACGACTTCCTTCGTGCACTTGAACATGGAATGCCCCCGACTGGCGGTGAGGGGATAGGGATAGACCGCCTTGTCATGCTCCTTACGGGACAGGCTTCAATCAGGGATGTCATACTGTTCCCGCAGATGAGACCTGAGGCCCGTTAGTAAGATGACAAAGCTCCCTTATGAGCTCTTTATCGCCTTCCGTTATCTCAAAGCTAAAAAAAGACACAAGGCAATATCGCTCAATACATTTATATCCATAGGAGGGGTAGGCCTTGGTGTCGCAACACTTATTGCGACACTGGCTGTTATGACAGGTTTTTCAGAGGACCTCCGTAATAAAATACTTGGGACTAATGCACATATCATAGTTCAGGGGGCTGCACGGTCCGGAATTTCTGATTATAAAAATGTGGCAGAACACATCGTTAAGATTCCAAATGTCATATCCGCCGCACCATTTATTCATAATGAAGTAATGCTTACCTCACCTTTCGGTACTACGGGGACAGTGGTAAGGGGTATAGACCCGTCGTCTGAAGCAGCAGTTAATGACCTGGTACGGACAATCAAAAGCGGGGATATCGGATCAATTCAGAGCGGCCTTACAATAGACGGGGCATTGTATCCAGGCATAATACTTGGGTCTGAGCTTGCAAGGCATCTCGCTGTTTCAACAGGAGATCTGATCAATGTTGTATCTCCCACAGGAGAGATTGGACCTCTGGGCATGATACCTAAGTTTAAGAGGTTTGCTGTGGTTGGTATATTTGATTCCGGTATGTATGAGTACGATTCGAAGCTTGCATACATATCAATCCCTGATGCTCAGAAGTTTTTTAATACAGGTGATGTAGTAAGTGCTGTATCAATACGGATTGATGATATATTCAAAGCCAAGGAGATTGCACGCAACATTGAGAAGGTTCTCGGCCCCACCTATTTCGCACGTGACTGGATGGAAATGAACAGGAATCTCTTTTCAGCCCTGCTCCTCGAAAAGATCGTAATGTTCATAATATTGATCCTTATTGTGCTTGTAGCTGCATTTAATATAATAGGAACACTTACAATGATAGTTATTGAAAAGTCCCGTGAGATCGCTATACTAAAAACTATAGGGGCAACAAGACGTGGAATTATGAGCATATTTATTATACAGGGGTTGGTAATCGGCGTCACCGGCACAATTATAGGAACACCGCTTGGTTATGGCATCTCTGTTCTGATCCAGAACTTTTTCACCCTGCCTGCTGATGTTTATTACATCGCCAATATACCAGTTAGAATAAGCATCCAGGATATATTGCTGGTGGGATTCTCGGCTATCGGGATTAGCCTGCTTGCAACGCTCTATCCTTCATGGCAAGCGGCTAAACTGGACCCGGTGGAGGCATTAAGATATGAGTAGAAGAAACAATTAACAGTGGGCTGTAGTATGCTGGGAAATTCCGTGGACAACATTGTGTCAAAGGGTCAGGAGATCCCGAAACGATACTGAAACAATGCTGACGCAAGTTCGGCACATGATTCAGCCCATAGTTCGGGATGACATAAGGAAGGGAGGCAATGTGTTTAAATTGATAAAATACTTGATTTATCTTTCAATTATCACAGGGGTAATTATCGCATTTGTCATGTGGAACGGGGGTGATAAAATCCGCTGGTTTGGAAAAAAGAGTGAGGAGATTGGTCATACAGTAAAGAAAAAATCTGATATAGTCGGTTCTAAGTCAGATCAACTCGAAGAAGGGCTTAGTGAAAAGAAAGAGCTTATCGAAGATAAAGTAAAAACAGTGGTAAAGAAGGCGGAAGAACATGGGATCATTAAGAGGGATAAGGAAAAGTAGCAAAGAAAGGGGTCTAGCGTCTGACCCATTTAACCGGGTCTGGGTGTGTTTGTAGCTCATGAGCGAATGAACTACAAACACACCCAGCACCTGTGAGTTACCCAGGGACACCAGGTTATCATGGAAGAATTGTTAATTGCCAGAGACATTACTAAAAGTTTCAAGACAAACGGTCAGCAGCTCCATATCCTCAACGGTATAAACCTCACAATATACAAGGGAGAAATGATTGCTGTCATGGGTGCATCAGGCGTTGGAAAGAGCACACTTCTCAATATTCTTGGCGCACTTGACAGACCTACTTCAGGAGAGGTGATCTTTGAAGGAGAAAGCATATTCGAAAAATCTGATGATGAACTCGCATCCCTTAGAAACAGTAAAATTGGATTTGTCTTTCAATTCCATCATCTCCTGCCTGAGTTTACGGCTATAGAAAACGCCCTTATACCGGCAATGATACGAAGGATGGACAGAAAAAAAGCACGGAACATTGCAGAGACAACCCTGGCGAATGTAGGCTTGAGCAACCGGATGACGCACAGGCCGGGGGAATTATCCGGAGGAGAGCAGCAGCGCGTCGCTATCGCCCGTGCACTCATGACCTCACCAGATATAATTCTCGCTGATGAGCCGACAGGAAACCTCGATACCCATACAGGTGAAGAGGTGTAT
This sequence comes from uncultured Nitrospiraceae bacterium, assembly GCA_964611625.1. Classification (GTDB taxonomy): domain Bacteria; phylum Nitrospirota; class 9FT-COMBO-42-15; order HDB-SIOI813; family HDB-SIOI813; genus RBG-16-43-11. Next base: position 31,447 of record CAZTAM010000011.1, read on the forward strand.
TCACTTCTTAAGAATATTAATCAGCAATACGGAACAACCTTTGTAATCGTTACCCACAATGAAAAGCTCGCATCGCTGGCAGACAGGATACTAAACATGGTTGATGGGCAAATTAGATAAATTAGCCCAATTATCTTCCGGAGAATATATACGACAACATTTTTTCTATACGCCTGTCATGTGATGCAAACGGGTCCATGCAAAGAACTGTCTCCTCGCCATAACCGTCGAGTTTGAGGTATGTCCAGTCAACACTGTATGAGCGGTTCTTCATATTAGCAATTCTTATAAAATCCCCTCTCAGTTTTGCCCTGGTATTCTGAGGCGGATAATCTATGGCATGCTCTATATCCTTTTCCTCAACTATCCTTTCTATCAAACCTTCCTTATCAAGGAGATAATATAATCCCCTGTCCCGTTTAAGATCATGGTATTGCAGGTCCATCATGGATATCCTGGGGTCATCCCATTCACACCCCTTTTTTATCCTGTACTCATTCAAAAGTTCATGTTTTGTAACCCAGTCTATTTCCCTGGATAATACAGCATAATTATCCTCTAATTTATCCAGTACATACTCCCACTTCTGTAGTATATCCTGAACAAGTTCATCTTTCTCCCTGTGTGCAAAATAATTTTGTACAAGCTCAAGGTATGTCTTCTGGATCTCTATAGCTGTAAGTGACCTTCCGTTCTCCAGCCTTACACTCTTTTTCAGGGTAAGATCCCTCGAGATATCTTTCATGGCACGCACGGGATCATCGAGGTCCAGTCCCCTGACAGGATTTCCATCCTCAATCATCTCAAGCAGAAGCGCTGTAGTCCCAACCTTAAGGTAGGTCGTGTACTCAGACATATTCGCATCCCCAACAATAACGTGTAGCCTGCGATAGCGTTCAGCATCTGCATGAGGTTCATCCCGAGTATTTATAATACTCCTGGAAGATGTTGTGGAACACGATATTTTCTGATTGATGTGCGCGGCTCTCTGTGAGATGGAGAAAAAGGTCTTGCCTGCCTCTTTCGATACCTTGCCTGCACCTGTATAGATCTGCCGGGTAACAAAAAATGGTATCAGGCGTTCCGAAAACCTCCAGAAATCTACATGTCTTGCAATAAGATAGTTTTCGTGACACCCGTATGTGTTGCCTGCTGAGTCAGTATTATTTTTATATATGTAGATATCACCCTGGATTCCATCCTCAGCCATCCTTCTCTCAGCTATTCTGATGGATTGTTCTATTATCCTCTCACCAGCCTTGTCATATATTACAAGGTCAACAACATTGCCGCATTCTGGAGTAGCATATTCCGGGTGACACCCTGTGTCCTGATAAAATCTTGCACCATTTGTGAGAAATGCATTCGAGGACCAGCTGTTTGATATGATGCCTTCAAACAAATAACCGAGTATCCTCTCGAGTGGTATTGCGTTCTTATCTTTCGGGGAGAAGATCAATCCGTATTCATTTTCGAGGCCGTAAATTCTGTTATGCATGATCGCCCTTTTGAATAAATAGGGACAGCGCCTATTTATTCATCTCTGACAGTACCTGCTAATAAATAGGCGCTGTCCCTATTTATTAGTCATTCTTTGAGCATCTTCAGTTCCTCTATCCTGATCCTCCTGAACTTCCGTCCGTTCCTGCTCCTGTCAAGGACGGCAACTTCGAGGTTCTCTAAAGCCAGCTTTTGATTTATTGTTGTCTCCAGTGCTTCAATGGAAAGTTTTAATGCATCCTTAAGTGATAAACCAGCATTAAATCTTTCTTTCAAGTAGATCTTGACTGCATCAGCCCTTCCACCTATTACAGTAAACCCCTTTTCATCACAAATGCTGCCATCGTACATTATCCTGTATATCTCATTAGCACCTGGCAAGTCATTTACTTCAGCTACAAGTATTTCTACTTCAAGAGGTTTCATCTCCTGACTAAAGATAGTGCCGAGCGTCTGTGAATATGCATTGGCAAGAGATTTTGCGGTCACATCCGCACGGCTGTATGAAAAACCCTTTATGTCCGCATGACGAATCCCAGCCTTCCTCAGGTTCTCAAACTCACTGTATTTCCCGGCACCCGCGAAGGCAATGCGGTCATAGATCTCAGACACCTTATTTAATGAGGCACTTGGGTTATCTGCAAAAAAGAATATACCGTTCTCATATTCCAATAATATTATAGACCTCCCTTTGGCTATACCCTTCTGGGCATACTCAGCCTTGTCCTGCATCATCTGTTCAGGTGATACGTAATAAGGAAGCGGCATTCGCTATTTCTCCTTTGCAGTTACCTTTCGTCTGCTATTTATCAATTGTTTGTATGATGCCTCAATCTGAGACTGCTCTATATCAGTTATCCCACTCTTATTTATAACCTTAACAATAGGGAAAATACCCCTGACCATATCAGGGCCGCCTGTTCCAATATCTTCCTCAGCCGCATCATATAATGCTTCCAAGGCTGTCACAACAGCCTTATCCTCTGACATATCCTGTGAGTAGAGTTTTTTCAGGGTATTCCTCGCATCCTTGCCACCTGAGCCTGTGGAGTGGTAGTCTATCTCTTCATACTTCCCGCCTGTAATATCATATTTGTAGATGCGCCCTTCTCCTTTATTAAGGTCATATCCGGCAAATATAGGGATAACTACAAGACCCTGCATGGCAAGCGGGAGATTTCCTTTTATCATCTGAGACAGCTTATTTGCCTTTCCTTCAAGTGTAAGTTGTACACCCTCAAGCTTCTCATAGTGCTCAAGCTCTACCTGAAGAAGTCTTGCCATCTCAATACAAACACCGGCGGCACCTGAAATTGCAATGGCAGAATAATCATCACATCTGTACACCTTTTCAATGCGGCGTGCAGAGACCTGATATCCCTCCGTGGCCATCCTGTCCCCTGCGATTATTACACCATCTTTATACTTCAGGGCAAGGACAGTTGTACCGTGTGGAATATTTCTTAAGTTACCTATTTCTTCTGAACCGTTTATAAGGCTTTCAAGTTTGAAGAGCGGCAGCATATTCGGATGTTCCGCTAAAAGCATATCATAGAAGCTTGAAGACCATGAGTTCATTCTCCCCCCTTTTGTACATAGTTTTTAACGAACTCTTCAGCATTTTCTTCAAGCACGTCATCTATCTTATCCAACAAATCGTCAATATCTTCCTTTATCTTCTTGCCTTTTTCTATAACTTCCGGCTTCGCCTCTTCTGTTTTTTCTGCCTTCTCTTTGGATTTCTTCTTCTCCCTGTCCTGAGAACTCATGATTACTCCTCCTTATCCAGCAAGATTTAGTAAAAGCTCTTCTGCTGTTTCAGACTCCCTAATTATTTTCCCCACCATATCCTCTGAACCTCTGAGCGGGTTTAACAATGGCACCCTTTTAATTGTAGAGTTTCCTATATCAAACAGGACCGATGTCCAGCTGGCTGCATATACCTCTTTAGGGAACTTTTTTATACACGTACCCCTGAAAAATGCCCTGGTATCCCGTGGAGGGGTATCCTTAGCTATAAGGATGGCGCCATCTGAGACTAATGGTGTAACATATCCATCTCTTAGAAGTGTGTAAAAAAGTCCCTTATCAGGACGTATATCATGATACTGCAGATCCATCATGGCAAGCCGCGGATTATCCCAGCCAATGCCCTTCTTCTGCGCATAATTATTCAACAGCTCGTATTTAATCAACCAGTCGAGATGAGTATGCAGTTCAAATGGGTCTTTTCCCAGTTTTTCCAGTGTGTCAGACCAATATGAAAGGATCTCATCAATATTTGGATCACTTTCCAGTTTGCTGAAATATTTGTATGCCTGATCCAAATATGCCTTCTGTATCTCGACCGCTGTATAATCTTTACCATTTGCAAGTTTAACTGTCTTCTTAAGGGTCAGGTCCCGGGATATTTCCTTCATTGCATCTAATGGATTGGCAATGTCCAAACCTGTAAACTCATGATTGTTGTCAATCATCAGCAGTACAAGCGCGGCTGCACCAACCTTCAGATAAGTAGAAAACTCCGACATATTGGCATCACCAACAATGATATGCAGTCTGCGGAACAACTTTGAATCTGCGTGAGGTTCATCGCGGGTATTTATAATTGGACGTTTGGCCATAGTGTTGAGGTCAATCAAGGTCTCAAAGAAATCGGCCCTTTGTGATATCTGATAATCAGCCGGATAAGCCTTATTCTCTGTTCCGACTTTTCCCGCGCCTGCGTAGATTTGTCTTGTTACGAGAAATGGCGTTAGCCTCTGGACGATCTTTTCAAACGATGTTGACCGCTTCATCAAATAGTTTTCATGATAACCGTAACTATTCCCTTTACCGTCAGTATTATTTTTATATATGTACAGAGTGTCATCATCTTTTCTCACCCTGTTGGCATTTTCCAGACAGAGTTGTACCAGCAACTCACCTGCCTTTTCGTAGACCACAACATCCCGTGGATTGGTACACTCAGGTGTCGAATATTCAGGGTGAGCACCATCAACATATAGTCTTCCGCCATTTTCAAGCGGTTTATTCAGGCTGAAATTATCCTCCTGTGACGGTCTCTCCTTTTCTCCCTCAACCATAAATCCCCTCGCATCCACCAGTGGATCTTCGTTCTCATAATCCCATAATATCCTGAGTGATGAGAATGGACGCAAGTGATTGATAAGAAACAGTGAGGAAGTAACCGGATCAAAACCATCCAGTTTCTTTGAGGTAATTCCATATTCTGTTTCGGTTCCTAATAGCATTTTTGTCGACATATATTTATCCTTTGAACCCTATGTTTTACAAATAATGTCCGGTCTGCACGGTTTCAATTCGTCTCGTCTCTTTAGTCTTTCCGGCTATAGTCCTTACATTGATAATTCGCTCGTTCTTCCTGCCGGCGATCTTTGCCCAGTCATCCGGATTTGTAGTATTCGGGAGATCCTCATTCTCTTTGAATTCATCCTGAATCGCAGTAAGTATATCCTCTCCCTTAATACCGCCGTCGCCTTCAGTAATCAGCCGTTTTATGGCATATTTCTTACTTCTTGCCACAACACCTTCTATCATTGCACCGCTTGCAAAATCTTTGAAATAAAGTATCTCTTTTTCTCCATTTGCATAAGTGACTTCCAGAAACTTATTTTCTTCATCAAGGCTGTACATACGGTCAACCGTAATATTGATCAATCTCTCAACTACCTTCTTCGAGTCTCCAGAATCCTGATCAAGCTCAGATTTATGAAGAGGAAGATCATTAGTTAGATACTTGGCAAATATATCTATTGCAGAATCCCTGTCCGGACGGTCTATTCTTATTTTTATATCGAGCCTGCCTGGCCTCAATATGGCAGGATCAATCAGGTCCTGCCTGTTGCTTGCGCCTATAACGATTACATTTCTCAGACTCTCTACGCCATCTATCTCCGAAAGAAACTGAGGGACAATCGTAGACTCCACATCAGATGATATACCTGTTCCGCGTGTTCTGAACAGGGCATCCATTTCGTCAAAGAATACTACCACCGGCGTACCCTCTTCTGCCTTATCTTTTGCCTTATTGAACACTTCGCGGATCTGCCGCTCACTTTCGCCGACATATTTATTCAATAGCTCCGGTCCTTTGACATGCAGGAAGTAACTACGTACATCCTTTCCACCCTTCGACTCAAGCCTCTTCGCAATAGAGTTTGCAACTGCCTTTGCTATCAATGTCTTTCCGCATCCAGGGGGTCCGTAGAGGAGTACCCCTTTGGGTGGACGTAACCTGTATTCTTTAAACAGCTCCGGGTATATCAGCGGGAGCTCTATGGCATCCATTATTATTTCTATTTGTTTCTTTAATCCGCCTATATCTGCATAAGCGACATCAGGGACCTCCTCAAGACATACCTCTTCGACCTCAGACTTGGGAAGCTTCTCCAGCAGAAGTCCGGAACGGCTATCAAACAGCAGAACATCCCCTACACTCAACTTTTCATCACGTAAATGCCCTGCAATCTCAGACACCCTTTCCTCATCACCATGAAGTGTGACTACAGCCCTGTCTTCTGCAAGCCTGTCTTTCAGATGAACTACCTCACCCTGCCCATCGAAGCCGCGTATTTCAATTACATTCAGGGCTTCATTGAGAACAACCTCCTGCCCTTTACGAATGACATTGACATCAATTCCCGGACGGGCATTAACCTTCATTTTCCGGCCCGAAACATAAACTGTCAGGGTACTGTCTTCATTCAGTTCGGAAAAGACTCCAAAGCTTGCAGGCGGAGACGTCAACTTCTCTACCTCTTCTCTGAGTACCTGTATCTGCTCTTTTGCCTCTTTTAATGCAGAGGTAAGCTTTTCATTATGCTTGAAAGCCTGATCTAACCGGTATCTTGACTCAGTCAACCGCTGTATCTCGTCTTCAAGGTTCTTTATGTGATTGCACAGGTTTTCAATCTCCTGTTCATATTCAGCTACTTTATTAGCTGCAGGTATGTCTATGGATTTTTTTGCAGATGATATTTTATAGCTTTTCTTTGACTCAGACATTGTTCTCTCCTTTCATCAGGATGCAATATAATTCTTATTCTTCAATGAGTTATGTCATTCAAGTCTATCACCCGAAGTGTGTGCAGTCAAATTAACTACATCTGATTTCATCAAGCATATTTACTGCAGCATCATAAACAGAGTCGGCCTTCAAAACAGCTGATATAACTGCAACTCCGTGGGCACCTTCTCTCATGACACTGCCAACCCTTTCATTACTGATGCCTCCGATTGCAAAAACCGGAATCTTTACCTTATCACATACACAAGCTAACTTTGTTAAACCAATCGGTAAACCATATCTCAATTTACTTTCTGTTTCAAAAATCGGGCCAACTGTAATAAAGTCAGCTCCACCATTCTCTGCATCTAATGCCTCTTTTAAACCATGAGTAGATACTCCTATAATATAGCGGTTTCCTGTGAGCTCCTTTACTGATTTGACCGGCATGCTGTTTTGTCCAAGGTGAATACCGTCGGCCTCCACAGCCATTGCTACATCTATCCTATCATTAATAAACAGCTTTACTGATTCAATATTGGTCAAATTTCTTAACCTTTCAGCAATTTTTAGTAACTCTCTTGCATGAAGATTCTTGCCGCGCAACTGTACAGCTTTTACACCTCCATTTATCGCCATCTTGACAGAAGAAATCAGATTTTCCCTAATCTGCTCGGCATCCGCAATAAGATACAGACTGAAATCTACTCTATTCAATCATGCCCTCAATCGGACTGCTCGCAGAAGCATAGAGTTTTCTGGGTATTCTCCCTGCCAAATACGCCAATCTTCCGGCATCAACTGCCATTTTCATGGCATACGCCATCTTTATCGGATCCTTTGCACATGCTATCGCAGTATTCATCAGTATTGCATGACAACCAAGCTCCATTGCTATCGCTGCATCCGAGGCAGTACCTACTCCTGCATCTACAATAACAGGTACTGACGCACTCTCCAGGATGATCCTTATGTTGTATGGATTCCTTATACCTAATCCTGATCCTATCGGAGCTGCCAGGGGCATAATTGCATGACACCCGGCATCCTCTAATTTCTTTGCCATAATAGGGTCATCATTCGTGTATGGCAAAACTATGAAACCTTCTTTTACAAGTTCCTTTGCCGCCTCCAGCAGCGCTTCATTATCAGGCATAAGCGTCTTCTCATCACCTATGACTTCAAGTTTAACCATGTCCGAGACACCTGCGGCACGTGCAAGACTTGCCGTCCGTATTGCATCCTTTGCCGTGTAACATCCGGCAGTATTCGGCAAAATAATATATTTCTTAGGATCAATGTAATCAAAGAGGCCTTCTTTTGAGCGGTCAGTAATATTGACCCTCCTGACAGCCACTGTAACAACATGTGCACCGGAGGCCTCAATGGCTTTCTTTGTCTCTTCAAAATCCTTATACTTGCCAGTTCCAACCCACAGTCGTGATTTAATCTCTATACCAGCTACTCTCAGGATGTCGTTCATATTCCTCCTCCAACGAATGTAATAATTTCCAATGTGTCATTATCTTTAAGAACTGTGTTATTAAAGTCACCCTTATTTACTATCTCCATATTATGTTCTACCGCTACTCTCCCTGGGTCAATATCAAGTATCTCCAGCAATGTAAGAAGCGATGTCCCCACAGGAACTTCATGTGATTTTCCATTAACAGTGATAGCCATGTTAGTTGATCCTCACTTAATAAAAAAGCCGTACCTCACGCAAGGAAGTACGGCTCCATCACTCTACTTCCCTACGCTGGCATTATCCAGCTCAGGTTCAAAGGGTCATCCCTGTCTGTTCAATTCCCGAGAATCAAACCATTGATTAATTGATCAACTAACTTTACCAACTAACCATTAGCTTGTTTGCACATGTACAGGACCAGAGATTCTCAGCCTTCTCCAGGCTCCCCCAGTAGAAATATATTAAAGTATAAAATATCATATCAGCGGTATTGTACGGTTGTCAACTACAGCAGGATGCTGAAACAAGTTCACAAGACAGGTGTGCCACTTTATGATTTTTTCAGCGCCCGTCTTCAATGGGCCTGAATATAATAAAGAACGCTTACTCGAAATAAGAAGCGGAAGAGTTCTCATTCTCCCACACATTTACACGGCTGACTCTTGCATGCTGGTCATTTAGTTTTTTTGAGAGGGTCTCATACACCCAGCGTGCCATGTTCTCTGCCGTGGGATTTATTGAGTTGAAAGGCGGGTTTTCATTTATATATGTATGATCAAGTGTATCCAGTAGGCACTGAGTCTCCTGTTTAAGTCTCCTGAAATCTATTGCCATACCAATGTTATCAAGATTAAGACTCTGCATCACAACCTCTACTTTCCAATTGTGACCGTGTATGTTCTTACAATTGCCCGGGTAATTTCTAAGGCTGTGTGCCGCTGAAAATGTCGACAGGATCTTGATCTCGTACATCTCTTTATACCTTAAGACAGTGCAGGCCCCGGCCGCTTTTATTCTACTCCTGAGGCTGCCACCCTTCCGGTGTCATTCCACCCAATGAAATTATATTCAGAAAATCTTTCTTAAAGTCTCCGGTCTTACAATCTCCACGATAACTCGTGGTAACCACTTCGCTGATATTTTGTGCCGGAAAGCGGGCTTTCATACAATAGTGCTGTGCAATCATGCATACTCCGACTGCAACAGGACTGATGGTCTTATATAACACATCAGCTATCTCTGACGTGAGGCTTTCCTGCACATTGAGACGCGCAGACAATATGTGAACAAGTTTTCCTATGTTGGACAATCCTACAAACTCCTTATCAGGAATATAACCTATAGATACAAAGCCGGAGAATGGGAGCAGGTGATCCTGACATATTGATACAAATGGAATCCTGGTTATATAAATGGGATCGGACGATACTGCAGTCTGACGTGTACTAAGGGCGCTCCATGGGTCCTGCGTGTAGCCGGAGAGAAGGATTTCAGACCACAGCTTCTCGAGATTATCTATCATCTTCTCTCCGGCTGCTTTACTGATTCCAAGCTCCAGAGAGGCAATAAACTGAGTCAATCCTTCCCGCATCAGCTTGTTATTCATAGTACCGTATAATATCACATTATTTCGTCTTTCCACAATTCCAATGGAAAATTAACGTTGAGTACTTTCAGACATTAGTCTTTATACTGTTTGACTCCGAGACAAGAACCTTATCAGCAGCAGATGCAAGTACAGAATCATATCTGTGATTCAGAGCAAAGATGCGGCACAACACAACCTTCGCAGGTATATAATCAAAGAACTCTTTAAGCGCCTCTTTCGACACTTCTCTCGTGGAGGGGCTATATACATATACCTGTTTGTCACCCATCATAAGCGGATTGAGAGGTCTCGGGTCCTGACTTGCCATATCTATCCTGAAGTCGATATTTTTTATCTCATCAGGCAGTCTCTCCTTAATAGCCGCCCGCAACTCTTCCTGAGTGATAAACCGCCTCCCTTTCTCCACTTCGCCTATGGAAAGAATCCTGTCATATGCCATCTTCCATTTAACATCCCTGCTTAGAATCCTCTGCCATTGGGGAAACAGTTTTCTCTTCTTAGGGTCTCTGCTCTTGTTCCAACCCCTTACAGCCTCAAGCAATGACCAGTCTGTAAGGCTTACGTACTTGTTAAGGGATTCTGAAGGTTTGTAGGGAAATAATATGTCTATTGTATCCCTGAATATTTCCCTCAGGTGCAGGTCTATCGCGCGGGTCGTCCTGTGATAGTATACATTGCTGTACATATAAAGCCTGGCATTTAAGAACATATTCAGAGCTGACAACCCTGACCGGTGTAAAGTTAATCCCTTATCAGTGAAGAATGAATAGTGGATTAAACGGTTAATATCTACCGGCCCTATGGCCACCCCGCACATATATGAATCGCGAAGGACATAGTCCATATTGTCTACAGTATAGATACCGCTTAGCAGGGGTTGCAGAAATAAGAGCCATTGAGGGTAATTGTCCGATGGTCTTCGTGGTACTTTGTATGGCCCCTTGCCAATAAGAAAGGCGATATAATCCGCGACGAGCTTCTCCCCGTCTGCAAACGCCCCGCTCGGACTTCTCCTTATGCCATTAATCGTCCCGCTTAATTCCTCCCGTATAATCCGCTGGCCGATTGTCTCATGTGTCTCTTTATATTCATCAAGTACATTATCATCGAAGAAATGGCCAAAAGGTCCATGTCCTATGTCATGGAGAAAGCCTGCTACGCGGAGCAACTCCTCTATATATGGTTCTGAAGGGCAATCCGGAGTAATATCTTTCAGGATAGGATACAGGTGCTTCGCAAATCTGCCTGCAAGATGCATGGCTCCGAGTGAGTGTTGAAACCTGCTATGCTCGGCAGAGGGATAAACCCACCTGGCACTCTGAATCTGATAAATCTGCCTTAGACGCTGTCCCCATGGTGAGTCAATCAGGTCTTTCTCGGTTTTCTCCTTCCCTCCCCCTGCGGGCACTGTGAAGGATATATAACCATGAATTGGATCCGAGATAAGGGCTATGCCTTCGTAAAGAGTGGGTTCAGACATTTTTCCATATTAAATGATTTTGATATCTTTAGCCCTTGGCCCCCATGGAAGTTTCACAACAGAGTACTCAACAGGCATATTTACGTCAGCATCTTCCCATGCCCCTTCAGATATATCCTCAGGAAGGAACATGCATGCCTCACCTTCTTTTCCTTTAATGAAGCCATAAGACATGTCACGCATAATTGATGTTATCTTTCCCGTTTTATGTTTTCTTGAAGATGTTGCATGAACTTTAACTTCTTTATAATCTTCAACCCTGAAATCCTGGCTTGCTCCTGTGTAATATTTATCTGAAAATGTCTTGATAATCTTCATGTGTTCATAAACAGAACGGTGAGGGTCCTCTGACGTCTGTTTGAATTTTATTCTGGAAGTGTGGATAAGTCTGTTATATACATGATTATAGTCGCTGTTCTCAAGCTTTAATAACATTCCTATTGCATCCTGAAGCGAGACCGTTTCCTTCCTTAACTTCCGTTCAAAATCCCTTAACATTAAATCAATAGACTCTATTAAAGCGATATCAGCCCTGGCAATATATTTCTTTGCCCTGTGCAAGACTGCAGGACTATCCCACAGCTGGCATTCTTTATTAAGAGACAGCGTCTCGCCATGAAGCTTCTCATGATTAGCAATCTTTACCCAGAAATTATTAACCTCTGAATTATCCCTGAAGAGGTTTGCAAACTTGTAGTATAGATTGGCAAGCCTTTTCTCGATGTTTATTGCAGCATCAAAAACTTCAGGTATTTTCATATAGAATATCTCAAGGGGTCTGTCATCCCTGCCTCAGAAAAACCTTTCTTCCTGATTAAACAGCTGTCACATCTTCCGCATGCAATGCCTTTATCATCAGGATTATAACAGCTGTGGGTCAGGCCGTAGTCAACGCCAAGTCCCGCCCCCGTTCTTATTATCTCAGCCTTCGTCATATTTATCAATGGTGTCTTTATGGAAAACCTGGTTTCCCCACAGACACCTTTCCCTGTCCCGAGATTTGCCATCTTCTCAAATGCCCTGATATATTCAGGACGGCAGTCAGGGTAACCACTGTAATCAATTACATTTGCTCCAAAAAAAATATCACCGGCATCAAGTACCTCTGCCCAGGAGAGCGCAATGGAAAGAAATATGGTATTGCGTGCAGGCACATATGTCACAGGGATCCCATGTGAAATCTCTTCCTCAGTCCTGTTGACTGGAACTTCCAATGATGATGTAAGTGCAGAGCCGCCAATCTCTCTCAGATTGACACTGATTACAATATGTTTACTGGCTTTAAAGAAGTCGGACACCAGGCGGGCCTTGTTGATCTCATGAACGTGTCTTTGACCATAATCTATGGTAAGGGCATATAACTCGCAGCCTTCTGATTTTGCAATTGCCATTGCAGTCGCAGAATCAATACCTCCGCTTAATAAGACAACTGCTCTCTTCATCCCTGATTCTTTCATCACCCAGGCGGCCAGCTCATCTGCCTGCCACCAAGAAGATGTATATGAAGATGATATACAAGCTGTCCGCCTGCAGGATTGCAGTTTATGACCACCCTGAAACCGGGGTCTTTAACATTCTTGATCTCTGCAATCTTATTGATGACATCACCCATTGCCCCGATTATCGCACTGTGATTTTCCTTCAGGTCATTCAATGTGGGGATATGCTCTTTTGGAACAATCAGCACATGGACAGGGGCCTGAGGATTAATGTCATCAAATGCAATCCACTGATCATCCTCATAGACAATCTTACCGGATATCTCCTTCGAAATAATATTACAAAAGATGCATGATGTCATTTCGTCTTACCCTCCCGTTTCTTTTTTTCCAGTCCTGAGACACCGAATCTTTTCTCAAGCTCCTCGCAGACATCCTGCGGACTGAGTCCGTGATACCCAAGGAGCACCAGTGAGTGAAACCACAAATCTGCAGCCTCATACACTATTTCATCCCTGTTGTTATTCTTGGAACTGATAATGAGTTCTCCTGACTCTTCGCTGATCTTCTTCAATATCTTGTCAAGCCCTGAAGAATATAGTGAGCTGACATAAGAAGTTTCTGACGGAGCATCCCTGCGGTCTAAGATAACATTGTAGACCGTATTCAGGATACCGGCCAGATTAGTCTTTTCCGATCCATTCCGTGCATCGCTGCTGTCTACCCGTTCGTATAATTCCCTGAAAAAACAGGAAGGACTTCCTGTGTGGCAGGCAACCCCTGTCTGCTCAACCAATAATAAGAGGGTGTCTGCATCACAATCGTACAATATTTTTTTTACCCGCTGTATATTACCTGAGGTCTCACCCTTCTGCCACAATCTCTGACGGGACCGGCTCCAGAAGTGTGATATGCCGGTCTTTATAGTCGCCCTCAATGCCTGATCATTCATGTAGGCCATCATGAGAACTGCCAGTGTCTGAGAATCCTGAATTATTGCAGGAACAAGACCATGGCTGTTATATCTGATCTGATTAATAAAATCGTTCATTAAATTAATTTATATCCTTACACATATACCTCTTGATTTCAGATAATCCTTCGTCTCCCTTATCGTATATTCTCTGAAGTGAAAGATAGAAGCCGCAAGCACTGCATCAGCCTTGCCGGCTACAAATCCTTCATACAGATGTTCAAGTCTCCCTGCACCTCCTGATGCAATCACAGGAATAGATACGGCCTCAGAAATGGTCCTGGTTAATTCTATATCATAACCATCCTTTGTTCCATCTTTGTCCATACTGGTAAGGAGGATCTCTCCCGCCCCGTATCCCTGCATCTTATATGCCCACTGGACCGCATCAATGCCGGTACGTGTCCGTCCGCCATGGATATAAACCTCCCATTTCAAACCTGCCTCAGCCACCCGCCTCGCATCAATTGCTACGACAATGCACTGACTCCCGAATCTCTCTGAAGCCTCACGCACAAACTCGGGATTCTGTACAGCCGATGTATTTATGGAAACCTTGTCTGCACCGGCATTTAGCAGAGTCCTTATATCATCCAGTGTGCGCACACCGCCTCCGACCGTCAGCGGCATAAAGACCTGCTCTGCAGTTTTCCTGACCACATCAATCAGGATTGAGCGCTTTTCGCTGGATGCAGTAATGTCAAGAAAACAGATCTCATCGGCACCCTCATCATTGTAAAGACGTGCCGCCTCAACGGGGTCGCCGGCATCTCTGAGATTAATAAAGCTGATCCCTTTTACCACCCGCCCCTCTTTAACATCCAGACAAGGAATAATACGTTTTGCCAGCATAATTTATTTATTCGTAAGTGCGATTGCCTCACTAAGGTCAATTGCGCCGGAATATATCGCCTTCCCTACAATCACGCCTTCCAGCTCCGGACCTTTTATAGTCAGCAGCGCTTCAATATCCTTAATGCCTGATACACCGCCAGATGCAATAACCGGAATCCTGACATGCTTGGAAAGTATATCAATACTTTCAATATTTGGACCTGCCAGAGTCCCGTCCCTCTTTATATCTGTAAATACTATAGCACTGACACCGGATTCCTCAAATCTCCTTGCTACATCAACAGCGCTTATATCTGTAACTTCCTGCCAACCTTTGATGGCAACCATTCCTTCCGATGCATCAAGAGAAAGTACTATCTTGCCGGGAAATGCCTCAGCCAGAAAATGTATGAGTCCTGTATAACTTACAGCTGCAGTACCAAGCACCACTCTCGCAGCACCACTTTCAATATACTTTCCTGCTGTCGGAATCTCTCTTATTCCACCGCCAACCTGAACCGGAATCTTCACAGAAGAGATTATCTGACATATGATATCCGTATTAACAGGGGTCCCTTCCACAGCCCCGTCAAGATCCACAATATGAAGCATTTCAGCTCCGGCATCTGCCCACCTGCCGGCCACTTCCAGGGGATTATCAGAATAAACCGTCTCCTGATCCATCTGCCCCTGATATAATCTAACGCATTTACCGCCCTTAATGTCTATCGCCGGAATAATCTTCATTCAAACCTCCTGTTTGCCGCCGGTAGTGTTTTCAGCATTTCACTTACTCCATAACGAGTAAGCTGCTCTGCCGTAAGCCACTTCCCGCCTCTTTTAAAAAATATAAATGCCATGCTCAGGTCATCTGTGAGAGACTTTTGTGTCTCTGCATAATTCCCTTTCCATAGGATTGATCCGTCTTTGGCATTGATCAGCCTTACCTCAAACCCGACAGATGCCGGTTTTCTTATACCAGCCGGCCCGCCCTCTCTCTCTTCATACCTCGTAACCACCCCCGTAAGTATTGCATCCCCTCCGGTCTTCTCCCCGACAGCCTTCACAAGATCAATTGAAACCGGGCCGGGTAATGCAATCTTATCTTTATCCACTTCGTCATAAGGTACACTTAAATAATCCAATTCCTCAAACTTACTGTAAAAAATGCTGTACACCTGAGTTACACCATCAGGACTTACTTTTGCACTTCTAAAACCCTTAAGATCTCCCTCAGGTTGTGCGATAAAAGGAATCACTATAACCTTGTTAATCCTGGTTTCTCCCGACTTTGGCATGATTTCAGTTGTCACATATTTCGTGCCGCATCCTGAATAAAAAAGGGTGGAAAGGACCAATACAGATAAGAATAATTTAAACATCTTCATTTAATATCCCCGAAATTTTTTAATATCCGAAGTCCGATATCCTGGCTCTTCTCCGGATGAAATTGACAGGCAAATATATTATCCTTATAGACGGCTGAAGTAAACTCACCGCCGTAATCAGACGTCGCAGCAATAATATCCTTATCCGCAGGTTCCACATAGAAGGAGTGGACAAAATAAACATAAGAATTATCCGGAATGTCTCTCAATAACTGAGCACCCTGCTCAACCTTAATCCCATTCCAGCCCATATGAGGCACCTTGAATTCATGTCCCAGATTAAACCTGACTACCCGGCCCCTGAGAATATCCAATCCCTTATGTGTACCAAACTCCTCACTTTCACTGAAGAGAAGCTGGAGTCCGAGGCATATGCCAAGAAACTGTTTCCCTGCTTCTATGCTCTTATAAACAGCATCTATCATACCAGTTTCAGTAAGGTTTTTCATGCACTCCGGAAAACCGCCAACACCAGGAAGGACTACATGGGAAGCATTTGATACCTCCTCAGGCTTCCTTGCGATAAAGGCTTTATGCCCTACGAATTCAAATGCCTTCTCAACACTTCGAAGATTCCCCATGCCATAGTCTATAATCGCTATCAAATTCATGTGGAAATTATATGTCAAATCCCGATTTTTTGCCACCACTATTGACAGGAGAACCGGAAAAGTGCTAAAAATGATGTGTTGTTTGACCCACTATGCGGGAATAGCTCAGCGGTAGAGCATCGCCTTGCCAAGGCGAGGGTCGCGGGTTCGAATCCCGTTTCCCGCTCCAATAAATCAAGGACTTACGAAACTCTCTCTCCCGGCAACTCTCTCGATTGTGCTAAAATTGTGCTAAACCTTTCCGGTGCCTTGTCTAAGGCCAGTATCCCCGGCCGCAGGCTTTCCGGATAATGATGGGCATACCGCATCACCATGGAGATCGTCTTCCACCTGCCGAGTTTCTGGACAGCATAGAGATCCACTCCTGCCTGAACCAATCGCGTAGCAAAGGTGTGTCTTAGGTCATGGAATCTCAAACCCTCAAGCCTTGCCTTCCAGGTTGCGGTATAGAACGCCCTCATCAGGTTTCTTGCCTCAATCCGATTCCCATTGCTATTGTAGAAGACGAGGCTTGATGCGATATGTCTGACCTTTGCCCTTGACTTCAACACTTCAAGCGTCCTCTCATTTAAGGGCAGGGTATCCCGGTCATTGTTCTTCTGTTCCAGGATAGTAATAGTCTTCCTGAAAATATCAACCTGAGGCCATTTAAGATTTAGGATCTCACCCTGGCGCAAACCGGTATTGATGGCAAAGACTACGATATCCCTCAACCATTCCGGAGAGGATTCAAGCAGGCGAGTCTCCTCTTCAACAGTCAACCACCGTTCAATTAAGTTATGGACTTTTTCCTTTGAAACCTTACCTACAGGATTCTCTCTTACCCACTCCCATTCCTTTATCGCTAGGTTAAAGGCGTGACTCGCTAAGTTCAGTTCTTTATTGACCGTAGCAGGGGCAGCCCCGTCCTCTCTGCGCCTTGTCTTGTATTCATTGACGAGTTTAGGGCTGATCTTGGAAACGATGATGTCTCCAAAGAACTGGGTCAGGTGATTGGAAAGACTCTTATCCCTGATATGGGACTTAAATGACTTGTTTTTCTCCGAATGTTCTTTCATGTATTTTTCCATCATTTCCCTGAAAGTTTTTTCTTCTCCCGGTAGTCTTTCAAACCACTTGCCCTCTGCCACCTGTGCCATAACCTTGTGATAAATCTTCTCTGCCAGCCTTTTGTCTGTGACTTCGGTAGATCTCCTGATCTGTTGCTCATTATATGTAAATCTCATCCACCAGACCTGGCCTCGCTTAAAAAGCGCCATACTAATCACCATCCTTTCTGGCCTTGATCCGATCTGGTCTCCCGTGAGAGAGATTATATGCCTGTCTCTTTGCCTTTTCAATGATGGAATCAATATCACCGTTATCCCTTCTTTTGAAAGAGTGCATAGATATGGCCGGTTCCTCCTTTCGGAATGAAGCGATCCATATATCAATCTCATCTTTGTTAAAGCGCAGCACTCCGTGTACCTTGTAGTGGGGTATGATCCCCCTTGATGACCAGGCATAAAGGGTGGAAGGTTTTACCATGAGATATTCTGAGAGTTCCTTGATGCTTAAAAACATGTCTATTGATCCTTGTTATAATTGAATTTATCAAAAGAATCTATCGAATTCATAGACCAATCCTGCTATTACTTTTGCTTGCTCCTCGCTGGATAAAATCTTTTTTATCAAGTTCTTAATCTCCAGCAACTTTGCCTCTTCCAGCGTGAAGACAACAACCTTGTTATATCCTGCCTTAAGACATTTGATGATGTTGTTTTTGACTTCGTGGATAACCGGAGTGGTTATTGAAATCTCTACAGCAATACTCTTTGAGTCTTTACAAAGTCCTAAGTCAATACTCTCATTAGTACCTGGGACCGGTTCTTCAAGAATGGCTCTGTAGCCTTTTCCTTCAACATGCATTCGTATGACCGACTGCCAATAGCGGTGATGCACCCCGCCCTTGCCATCATTGGAATTAAATTTAACACCGAGTGCTTTAAATCCTTCATCAGTTAAGGTAAGAAACTTTGTAATTCTTGAGCCCATGCCCAGATGGGTTTCAACCTCTTTGATCAGTCCATGCTTTATCAATTCCTTTTTTATTTTATCTCCCATATAGCCGCTCAATCCCTGCGCTCTGTATATTCCGGTTACAGATAGCGTGGGGTTCTTGATTATGTGCTCAAGGAATATCTTATCCTGAGTAGTTAAAGGTTGAACCTGATTATCGCCTTTGCCTTCTTCCTTGATTTTATTTTCACTAACAGTGACTGTATGAGGGGTGCTATACATCTTTTCAATATCCTTCCGAGGGGTGCAGTACAATTCCCTGGAACGCTTAATAATCTCAGCGCCGCTTCCTTCCGGAAGGGCATTAAGGTCAATGAACGGGGCCTTGATGTTGAAACTATCCTGGGCCCTTCCCACCCTAACTATTGCCTCACCGGGCATGAGGTTTAAAAGGTCTTCTGCAGTGAACATTCCAAATTCTTTCTGGATAACCCGGGCATCATCAATCCCCACCCTGAAAGAGACAAGCGTTCCGACATTACCTAGCAGGGCATCCCGCACTTTTTTGTCAGCCTGAGCAAGGAACTGGGTCCCGATAATATTTATCCACTTGAACTTGCGCGATTCCGAAAGCAAGGAATTAATGCTCTCCGCATTCTCATGGTTAAGAAACAGATGAGCCTCATCAAGAATGAGGGAAAAATAATCCAGCCGATCCCGCGGTATCCTGGCAAGACCCAAGACGGTCTGCTGTATGGCGGCAAGGATTAAGAAACCAAGAGTCGAGGCGACGGTCTCGCCGAGCACGCCTTTACTCAGGTTGATAACCACTATTTTTTTCTCCCGGATAACCCCGTCGAAGCTGAATTTTGCAGGCTGACAGAGCATGCTTCTGATTTTTTCATGCCCTAAAAAAGTATGGAGTTTATTGATTAGCGGCAGGATGGCCGATTGGGGCAGTTTTGGATACTCTGCTGTCCAGAAATGAAGAAGCAGGGGGTCTCTGATTGAAGATAAAACATCTCTCCTGAAAAATGAATCAGTAAAAAGACGAGGTAGGTTTATCAGGGTTTTTGGGAAATGGGTGCTATTTAGCATAGTAGCCAGCACGTTGCTCAACAACCACTCTCATCTTGGACCAAGGGCTTGAGACCCGTACAGTCTTTTAAAACCAGTGAGGATCAGGCTTCTTATCAGGTCCGGGTCTCCGCCAGCGGACATTTCAAGAATGTTCAGTGATGGTGCGAATTCCGGATCGCATGGATCGTAAGCGTCAAGTTAACCGCATCTTCCCAGCATTCAGTTGATATGACATGATGTG
>CAZTAM010000012.1:0-28186 GCA_964611625.1 uncultured Nitrospiraceae bacterium
TTGGTGCCCCCGAGACGAATTGAACGTCCGACAAACGGTTTAGGAAACCGCTGCTCTATCCGACTGAGCTACGGGGGCGAAATAACGGATTCCGTCACTCATTTGATTCAAGATACGAGTAAATCAACGGGTGACTTTCCCTGCTAAATTCTTTAAACTGAACTCCTATTGCGAACTCATTTGCAACCGGTTTTATCCACCTTATTATACCGGCAATCTTTTCGAAATTATCACCCATGACATTCTTAAAAAAAATAGTCAAAACCAGTTCATCATTAATCTTGAATGACTTCTCTGAATATATGGATGCTCCGCCTTTACTTATATTTACAGCATTACAAATTAAGGGAGCTGTGACACCCTCCATCTTAACATCTATCTTGCCCGTTAAGGAAATCCTGAGGTGTTCTCTCCGTTCTGACGACATTCAAAAAAACTCCTTCTTAATCTTATCCAACATAAGTACTGTACTATACTACAACTAATATCAGCTTTCAATACCCATTGCTGTCTCCGCTACACCGGGAAAAGGGCAAGATTTGACTTGACCTTGCTTTACGATGTCTGATATCATTTTACTACCAAAATGTTGGTATCAAATATCCAATCTCTCAGGGTCCGCACCCCCAAACCCCAACGTCTGGCGGAGCAGGAGGCATAGATGTCCGTCGCAGCACTTTCAGAGGAGCATCTAGACGAGCTCCTTGAAAAGGTTTATAAGGCAAAAGGCTGGGACTTCCGCCGCTACAGAAGATCAAGTATTAAAAGATGCGTTGAACGACGGATAGCACTTTCAAGGCGTTCCTATCATACATATATAAAATTACTGGACTCTGAACCCTTAGAGTTTGACAATCTTTTTAACTACATCACCATCAAGGTCAGTGAGTTTTTCCGGGACCCCGAGGTCTTTCGGCGTATTGAGGATTATGTTATTCCGATGACTCTAATGAGAATGACGACAACTGGGGCAACTTCTTTAAGGATATGGAGCTGCGGGTGCGCAAGAGGTGAAGAACCACTGTCTATAGCTATCCTTATTAACAATAGACTGAAAGAAACGGGGTATAACCCTGACTTAAAGATTTTTGGTACAGACATTGATGAATCTGCAATTAATTCAGCACGGACCGGAGTTTTTTCAGAAACCTCTCTAAAAAATATTGATCCGGTTATGAGAAGTCAGTTGTTCCAGGTATCCAACTCAGCCTTTCAGATAATACCACAGATCAGGAATCTTGTTACATTCGGGGCCCACGACATCGTCACCCATATTCAACTCTCCCGTATGGATATCATACTCTGCCGTAACCTGCTTATATATTTTGAGAAGGGACTTCAGGAAAAGGTATTTGAAAAGTTGTATCATTCCCTGAAGCCAGGCGGCTTTATTGTCCTTGGTAAAAGCGAGGTGCCCCCAGTGAGTTTCAGAGACAGACTTATTGAGGTGTGTAAAAGGAAAAAGATTTTTCAGAAGGATGCACAATAAATGCCTTATAAGAATAAATTTCCAATTTTCAGGAGGTTCCTCAATACATCCCTCAGGACCAAATTACTGTTTACCTTCCTCATGGTTGTCATTGTCCCGGTAATACTTCTTGCTCTCTTTTCTGAACGTCTCATCGCAGAAAAAATTCACGCAGAGATTCGGAAAGAGACTGATCTTAATTTAAAGACTGTCTGGATGCAATACTATGTCCGTGCCGACCAGATGAAATATGGCATGCTTCAGGCAGCCGAATCAGTGGAACGGGGTATCCAAAACCGTGACCATTCATATCTGAGAAACAAAATGAAGGAATGGAAGATAACAAGACCTTATGTTGATGTATGGATAATAGTGGACAGGGATGGCAGGGTCATAGCAAGACTAAACAGTAATTCGGCAGGGGACTATTTCGATCTGAACGGTATTGTAGAAAAGGCCCTGATAAAACAGTCTCCGGTTGTCTCAACCGAGATCATGCCTCAGGAGTTACTGTTATTAGAAGGTGATAGTCTGGCAAGAGAAATCTCCATAGAAATCCGGAAGACAGAGACGGATAATTATGGCCCGGACAGGGAAATCGTAAATGATGCACTGATGCTTACTGTAGTCATACCTGTAATGGATGATCACAATGTCGTAGGTGCAATAATCACAGGTGACGTATTGAACAATGACAACTTTATACCCAATACAGTTATGTCAATAATCCCTGATTCAATGGTTACAATAGCCATGAGAGGAGTAAGAATAACAACATCAGCCAACAATGAGACTAACTACAAGGCGGTTGGTACAGTGCTTTCTGCTCATATAATGTCCTATCTTAACCGGGGTGAAGGATACAGAGGAAATGCCATGATAGAAGGGATAAACTTCATCACGGCCTTAGATCCTATAATAGACAGTAAGGGCGCTATAATCGGTTCTCTTTTTATAGGGGTACCTGAGTCCAGATTTACATATCTCCGGAGGGAAAACCAGAATAACATATTATTGGCGTTAGCTGCCGGTATACTATTTGCCGGCGGCGCTGCAATCTTTGCGAGTAAAGTCCTTGTCCGCCCCCTTAATATGCTGGTTCAAAAGGCCACCGAGATTGGCGCAGGCAACATTGATGTAGATATACCATTTCAAACTGACGAAAAAACAGATGATGAAGTGACAATACTTGCAAGGGAATTCAGAAACATGCTTGGCGGTTTAAAGGATCGGAGTTTGGAGCGTCAGGCACACTACCTGGAACTTAAGAAAAAGGCAGCTGAGGTTTCTGCAGTCAATGAGAAGCTCATTGCAGCTAACCAGGAACTGGAGGTCGCACTGGAAGAGGCTCAATCCCAGCAGGAAGAGCTTCAGTCTGCCAATGAGGAGCTTGTCATACTAAATGAAGAGCTTGAAAAAAAGACGAATGACTTGTCAGACGCAAATATAAAGATCATGCAGGATGAAGAGAATCTAAAGCAGACCAGGGACAAACTTCAGCTAATTTATGATGGCATTAATGATTACATATTCCTCCTTGAACCAGATTGCACTATTGTGGAGGTAAATAAGGCATTTCTTGATAAATACGGGTACGAAGAACAGGACGTAATTGGAAAGAAGTGCTACGAGCTGGTTTATGGATGCAATGATGTAATTAATGAGTGCCGGGGGAACCATATTGAGACTCCGTATCGGCACCGAACTACGACAAAGGACAGCAGGATTGTAGACAGATATATCTTTCCTATTCATGATAGTAAGGGTGCTCTGGTCAACAGGATTGAATATATCAGGGACATTACAGAGGAAACAACACTGAAAGAACAACTTGCACAAGCCGAAAAACTCTCATCCCTTGGTGAAATATTGTCAGGAATAGCTCATGAACTGAACAACCCCCTTACAGGGGTTCTCGGATACTGTGAACTTCTCCAGGAAACATCCAATGATAAAGGCATAAAAGAACAACTCGATAAAATTAACGATGCGGCCCTGAGGTGTAAAAAAATCATAGAAAATCTGCTGAGCTTTGCAAGACAGCACAAGATTGAAAAAATCCAGTGCAATATTAACGATATTATTAAAAAGACGCTGGAGTTGAAGGTTTATCAACTGCGAATGGATAACATAGAAGTCCTTACGGATCTGTACCCCCACCTGCCATTCACGATGGCAGACCCGTACTCCATCCAGCAGGTCTTCCTTAATCTGATCAATAATGCCCACATATCGATGGTAGAGAAGAAGACTCAGGGGACTCTTTCCATAAAAACCGAACATGTAAATGGGCTAATCCGGATTATAATCTCTGATACGGGGGTTGGCATCAGTGAAGAAAACATGCCTAAGATCTTTAATCCGTTCTTTTCTACAAGGGAGGTTGGAAGTGGTACCGGACTCGGCTTAAGTATATCATACGGGATTATTAAAGAGCACAATGGAAAGATTTATACTTCAAGCAAACCAGGTGAAGGTTCATCTTTCTTTATCGAACTTCCCGTTGAGCCTCAAAAAACGATCACCGCATCTCCGTCAGTAGAAATAACCGGGGACAATAGAGAACCGGTTCCATTGCAGGTAAAAAAGAAATCCATACTGGTCGTAGAGGATGAGTCTTCTATCGCAGACATCATAAAGACAGTAATAGATGGTCTCGGTCTTGAGGCTGATACAACAGAAAATGCATTAACAGCAATTGACAAACTGCGTCAAAAAGACTATGACCTAATAATAAGTGATATGAAAATGCCTAATATGGACGGAAAAGGTCTGTTTCGTGAACTGCAAAACATCAAACCACAACTATTAAACAGGATAGTCTTTATTACTGGAGATTTGGTGAATCCGGATACCAAGAAGTTCTTTGATGAACATGCATGTAATGTCCTTGCTAAACCTTTTACACCATCTGACATAAAAAAAATTATTTCAGGCTTTTTTGCCGGTGAATATGGAAATGATGGGATTGCCTGAGAAGATGAAGGCCCTGCTCAAGTTTGGACCTTATCCCGGCATTGAGATGTCGTCAGCGGATATCCCACCGGTACAGGATAATGAAGTTCTGATAAAGACGAAGACTGTGTCAATCTGCGGCACTGACCTCCATATCTATAAATGGAATGAATGGGCTCAAATGCGTATTAACAGGCTCCCTCTAATACTTGGACATGAGTTTGCAGGTGAGGTAGCAGAGGTTGGGAGGTCCGTTAAGAATGTCTCTGCCGGCGACTATGTATCGGCAGACAGTCATGTGGTGTGCGGAAGATGCCTCCAGTGCAGGATAGGACAACAGCATATCTGCAATAATCTCGAGATACTTGGTGTAGACAGGGACGGCTGTTTTGCAGAGTACGTGGCCCTTCCTGCAAGAGGCGTATGGAAAAATGATCCTGATGTACCACCGGAATTTGCCTCAGTGCAGGACCCGCTTGGTAATGCCGTATATTGCACACTTGTTGAACCGGTAGCTGGAAAATCCGTATTAATAGTTGGCGACGGCCCGACAGGTCTTTTCTCAGCCGGCATAGCCAGGGTTTCAGGTGCAAGCTGGATAGGACTAATCGGGCACCATACATCACGAATGGAGGTGGCCAAAGAGATGGGGGCTGATTCGCTGTTTCATGGCGATGACGATGATCTGGAAAAACGGATTATGGATATTACAGCTGGAACAGGCACAGATGTTGTGCTTGAGATGTCCGGGAGTGAAAAGGGGCTTAAACAGGGTCTAAGGCTATTGAGAAAAGGGGGCAGGATTTCCCTGTTTGGGCTTTATCCTTCGCCAGTACAGATTAATCTTACAAACCAGATAATATTCAAGGGTATTACCCTTTATGGGATTAACGGACGTATCATATTTGACACATGGGAGCGGATGCACAATCTGTTAAAGTCAGGGAGGCTTGATATATCTCCAATAATTACACACCGGATGGCATTTGATGATTTCGAGAAGGGGTTTGAACTGCTGATGGAAAGGCCTAAGAAGGCTGTTAAGGTAGTCTTTATAATGTAGATGTAAGGCTTATGTATTCACTTATAAAAAAACATCTTCAACATGAACTTGATTTAATGAAAGAGGCAGGACTCTTTAAGGAAGAACGCATCATCTCCTCCCCTCAGGGTGACTCCATTGAGGTAAGCGGCAAACGGGTAATTAATATGTGCTCCAATAACTACCTTGGACTCTCAAACCATCCTGCCATGGTGGCTGCAGCTAAAGCCGCTCTGGACAGATGGGGTTATGGTATGTCGTCAGTCCGTTTTATCTGCGGGACACAGGAAGTTCACAGGAAGCTTGAGCAGCGGCTCTCTTCATTTCTCGGCTCGGAAGACACAATCCTCTACACATCATGCTTTGATGCCAATACAGGATTATTCGAGACGCTGATGGACGAACGGGATGTAATATTAAGCGATGAATTAAATCATGCATCTATCATAGACGGTATCAGATTATGCAAGGCCAGGCGGCTTCGGTACAAACACACGGATATGGATGACCTTGAGAACAGATTAAAGGAGGGTGCGGATTCAAGATTCCGAATGATAGCAACGGATGGCGTCTTTTCTATGGACGGAGATGTGGCGCCTTTGAGTGATATTTGCATGCTTGCTGAAAAGTATGATGCCGTTGTAATGGTGGATGATTCCCATGCAACAGGCTTTTTCGGTCCCAATGGCAGGGGTTCTATCGAATATTGCGGTGTTGATGGTAAGGTTGACATTATTACAAGTACACTTGGAAAGGCTGTGGGCGGCGCAAGCGGCGGATTCACAAGCAGCAGGAAGGAAGTTATAAGCTTCCTGCGCCAGCGGTCAAGACCGTATCTGTTCTCAAATACCCTTGCACCAGTAATAGCCGCCGTGTCGTCAGAAGCACTAAATCTAATAGTGCATGAAGTGGAGCTTCGTAACAAATTGATGGATAATACAAAGTATTTCAGGAAAGGGTTGATGAGTATGGGTTTCAACATTAAGGAGGGGGCGCATCCGATTATTCCGGTCATGCTTGGAGACGAAAAGCTTGCAGCAGAGATGGCATCCTCCCTGTTTGCAAATGGAGTATACGTAGTCGGGTTCTGTTATCCTGTGGTACCAAAGGGGAAGGCGCGCATACGGGTGCAGATTTCAGCAGCGCATACCAGAGCGAATCTTGATTTTGCATTGGACGAATTCAGAAAAACAGGAAAATCTTTTCACATTATTTAGTTCAGGGGGTTTATCATCTGTCTTCTATGATCACTGGCTAATGGCAATTCATCAAAGCCATCGGCGGAGAAGCCAGCCGGTTGATTCACAGAAATGAGACGCCAAACCTCGATCACACCAGTTTCCGTCAGTTAACTCATCCGCCTGGGTTAAATCCTCAAGAAAGTGATTTCGGAGCTTACGGCACAATACCCTGTCCCTTGTTATCAAATTCAATTCATAGTTGAGAAAGAAACTGCGGTAGTCGAAATTGGAGGATCCAACTGTGCCCCAGGAATTATCAATGACAATAGTCTTTGCATGCATAAGCCCCGGCTGGTATTCGAAAATGCGAACCCCTGCCTTTATAAGAGTTGAATAAAGATAACGCCCTGCCCAGTGTGCCAGCGGGATGTTGGACTTTGCCGGAACAAGTATACGCACATCCACTCCGCGACCGGCTGAATCAGTCAGCACCTTAATTGTCCTGTTATCAGGTACAAAGTATGGAGTTGTAAGGTAAATAAAGTGCTTTGCACTGGCAAGCATTGAAGTAATAAAACAATTCAGGAGATACCGGCACTCCGCAGAATTGTTTGGCACCAGTACACTTGTGGCACCTCCGTTATCAGGAATAACCCAGTGGACCCTGCTATCCCAGAAGGCGTAAAACATCTCTGCCGCCTGAATTGCAAGCGCATCGCCAAAACGGACATGTGCATCCCTCCATCGCTCCCTGCCGAAGAGTGAATGTGAACTCTGGCGGTGTATATTAAATCCGCCTATGTATGCATCTGATTTATCCACAACCAGCAATTTGCGGTGCTGGCGACGATTGTATTTAAGGGGGTCAGACCAGGACCAGCGGTTAAACCATTTTACATGAACGTTGTATTCCCTCAAATATTTCTCTATCTTTCTACCTCCCCTTAGACGGGTTCCCGCTGCATCAAGGTGGAGAAGGACTTCAAGCCCGGCGCGGGACTTCTCTGCCAAAGCATCGGCAAACTCCCAACCCACTTCATCATTACCAAAAATATAGCTTTCCAGCAGTATATTGTTTCTCGCATTGGAGATTGAACGGAGCATTGCTTCATACAGGTCATCCCCTTCTGTAAACAGGTGAAGAGAGTCACTTCCCGGCACCAGCGCAGGAAGACAGAGGAGTGGTTCAGCGTTGCAGGGTTGAGTAAAATCAGCCCGACTTTCTGAGGCAATACAGTTGCCAGGCTTATCATTTTTCACGTGAATACTCCATTCCAACTTTTTCGGCTTTTCTCTGTCCTGACCTGACCATCAATTGCCGGGAATAATACTTCGGCCCTGCATAATCAGAAATGCCTCCGGAGATTTACAATATAGGAGATATCGATGGCTTGTCAAGGTATACCTCATATGGTATCGTAAATAAGTATCCCGGGGAAACAGATGGATAAAATGCATCAAATAGGGTTGTTATTCCTTAATTTCATTGTACTGAACATTTTAGTTTCACTGATGTTCTTTGTAATTTCCTGTGTCGCCAAAAAAGTCGTTTCATCGATGTATATTAAGAGCAGGTTATTTTTCACATCAATTGCAGCGCCACCGGTGATTGCTTTATTTACAGTTGTTACTTCTTTTATCCCGCCTGTTTTTGTTAAGGTCCATGGCGGGCCTATGCCTTGTCTGAATGAACCATACTGTTATATATTCTCCTTAATCCCTGAATTCTCCATGTTCAAAGTGGCGCTGATAGCTGCTGTCATACTTGTTGTGATGTCAGCACTATATTCAATAATATCTCTGGGGGGTTACTTTAGAATGCGAAGGGAAATAGGCAGGCTTAATGGGAAGGTAGTGAAGTTAAATAAATGGAGGATTAAAATCGTAGATACTACTAATAAGTTCAGTTTCGTCTGGGGATACCTGTCCAATATCATAATCATATCAACAGGCACGTTAAAGTCTCTTTCTCCGGATGAGTTAATATGCCTATTTGAACATGAGGCCTCCCATTGCAGGCGTAAGGATAATATTCTTAAAGGCATACTATTACTATGCCGAAATACCCTGTTTATGCTGCCTCATGTTCATATACTGTTTGGATGGTGGAGAGAGGAGATAGAGTTGATAGGAGACGAAGCCGCGGTATTGAGGACGGGAAGACCGATGGATGTAGCCTCTGCTATACTTAAAATGCACATGGAGTCAGGCCATAAGGTAATGTGGAATGTTGAGAAGTTTGCAGCAGGTTTTATTACGTCCGCAAAAACCAATGTTCTGACGAGAAGGATAGAGAGGCTTATCGCCATTCACGATTCAAGGATAACACCTGGAAATGTGAGGTTTAGTCTGATTCCCTCAGAGATAAACATGATTACGGGCCTGACCTTTCTGTTCCCGGTGTTATTCGGTATGATATATGAGATTGACCCGCTGATTCTTCACTGCTACCTTGAGAAACTTACATCAGTTTTGTAAGCTCTGTAGCATAAAAAAACCGGACTAAGGTAAATAAATATTATGGATGGAATCTTAGGTTACTTAAATGCTGCTGACTACTTACCGGAGCTTGCAGGTAAGATTTCCCTTGTAAAATCTGATTTTAATGTACCGCTCATAAGCAGTGGCGCAGACTGCCAGACTCTAATGGTTGCAGATCCGTTCAGGATCCTTCAGGCAGCGCCATTTATAAAGGAGCTGATAGATGCCGGCGTTATCCCTCTACTGGTCACACATCTCGGAAGGCCAGGAGGGTATAACACCTCACTGACATTAGACCCGATAGCAGGAGAGATCTCATTAGCCATAGGAAAAAGCGTCGAAATTATAAGATTCGACCCGAAACGACAGATTTTTAATTCAAGACAATTTAATCCGGATTATATTAAGGGCCTCTTCAAAGATGGAGTTATCTCTGTATTAGATAATATAAGATTTCATACAGACGAGACCAAAAACCGTGAAACTCTTGCCAGGGAATTAGCTTCCGTAGTTGATGTCAGTATCCAGAACTCTTTCGGAACAGCCCACAGAAAAGAGACTACTTCAAACAGAATACATGAGTTCATCCCAGGTTTAGCGGGTAGTCTGCTCGTAGATGAGATTGAATCACATGCCAGGACCAAGAGACCCGGCTCCCCTTATGTAGTTATCGTGGGAGGAGATAAGGTGGAAGACAGCCTCCAGCTTATGAGGGCAATATTCAGGGCAGAAAAGACGACTCACTGGAGCAATATGTTCAACCCTGAGCTTAATCTTCAGATAGGTGAACGTCTTGTTGACTATGTCCTTGTGGGAGGCAACCTCATGTATGCGTTCGTATATGCACAATTGACCATGTTGAAAGAGGAGGATCTCAGGGGACTGCCTGGTGATGTAAAAAAAGATCTGCGGGGGCTCCGGGAAGTAAGGCTTAAAGGATATGAAACATCCGAAGATGGTGGTTATAAATATGATACTGAAGAAATAAATCTCGCACAGGGATTGTTGAGACTGTATAATAATTTCCAGTTCAAAGACTCAAACCCGCTTGAAGGGAGACGACTGATAGTACCTGTAGATTATGCTGTAAAGAGAGGTAATACTATCTCAAGGTCTATACAGCTCCATGAACTGCTCGATGACGATGAGATTGTGGATATCGGAGACAGGACGAAGGATCTGTATACAGGTATATTAGAGAAGGCCCGGACTATTGTCTGGAACGGTCCTCTTGGCGCAGACGATGAAAAGTTTACCGAAGGTACACGAAGGCTTATAGACTCCATTCATTCAAATAAAGACGCGGTAAAAGAAATCGGAGGTGGGAGTACGAATTTCATGACATCTGCTTATGAGAAGGAATGCGGATTGAAGTTTGATATGGGATTCAGATCTACCGGCGGCGGCTCTACACTTTTAGAGACAGCCTATGACTCTCCGGTAACCATCTCTCTCATAATGAGTGCGCGAAAGCTCATGGAAGGGGGGTACGGGACCCCTTATGAAATACTGAGAAAGGCTGTAATCAGACGACAGTTTTGATCTTCATTGAATTACTCTACCTGTTGCTCTTATACTCTTCAAACCATGCCATCTGTATCGCCTCTAAAATCCCTTCATTAGATTTCTTTGGGTCATCAGAGAAGTCATCAAGGGATACAATCATTGCATGCATATCCGTAAAACGTATGGTAAGAGGGTCTACCCCCCTATGCTTTTCATAAAGCTGCAAACCTATTTCTTCAGTATCCTTCCAGGTAAGTTCCATTTTTAATACCCTTTTCAAATCCCCCACCCCCCTTTGAAAAAGGGGGTTAATAGGAATATATCATTTTTTCGGGATCTCTATAACTACATCTCCATACACATGAGCCTGACAGCCAAGCCGGGAGGAGAGAGTTAAACCAGATGCCTTATCCAGCATATCATTTTCATTATCTTCGGCATCAGATAAATTATTCATTCCATCCCTGATTATCACATGACATGTAGTACAAGCGCCGTTACCGCCGCAGTTATGCTCAAGTCCTATGTCATGCTCCAGGGCAATCTCCAGGATGGACTTACCCTTATCTCCCTCTACAGAAATATTCTGAGGGAGGATGGTAATCTTTACTTTTTTACTCTCCTGCAGCTTAGTCTTATCAACATCAGCTAACCTCGTTTCCATATTTTTTCCCTATGCTGAAAAAGAGGTGCCGCAACCACAACTCCCCTTTGCCTGAGGATTCACAAATTTAAACCCACCTCCGGTTAGTCCACTGGTATAATCTATAGTAGTACCTGACAAATAAAGGGAACTCTTCATATCAATAATTATCTTAACCCCTTCCACCTCATATACCTGATCATCTGACTGAATTTCATTGTCAAAATTGAGGGTATAAGTAAAGCCGGCACAACCACCTCCAGTAACACCGACCCTTAACCCACCGCTGGTTATTTTATTTGTCTCCATAATCCTTTTTACTTCTTTAATTGCATTTTCCGTCAATATGACTGGCTGGTTTGCAGTAGCTTCCATTTCTTACCTCCTTAATAAAAAGATACAAACGTTAGTTTTAATCTTTCCCGTTTCTGTTCTTATAGTCTTCAATGGCAGCCTTAATAGCATCTTCTGCAAGTACAGAGCAGTGTATCTTGACAGGCGGCAGCTGGAGTTTCTCCACGATCTCCGTATTCTTGATCTCCATTGCCTCATCAACCGTCTTGCCCTTTACCCACTCTGTCGCCAGACTGGAGCTTGCTATTGCACTGCCACAACCGAATGTCTTAAATTTTGCATCTGTAATGACCCCATTGTCAATCTTTAATTGCAGTTTCATGACATCACCGCACTCAGGGGCCCCGACTATACCTGTCCCAACATCCTTGTCATCCTTCTCAAAGCTGCCGACATTCCTTGGATTATTGTAATGGTCTATCACCTCATCACTATATGGCATTTTAAAACACCTCCCTTTAATCCTTCTTCCATTTAAATTGTTTCAGGTCTACACCTGACTTAGCCATCTCATACAATGGAGACATCTCTCTCAATCTATTAACCGTCTCCACAACCCTTTTTATCACATAGTCAACCTCTTCCTCTGTGTTGAATCTGCCAAGTCCAAACCGTACAGAGGAGTGGGCAAGTTCAGTAGTCACTCCAAGCGCCTGCAGTACATACGAAGGCTCCAGTGTAGCTGAAGTACACGCAGAACCTGATGACAGCGCAATCTCCCTTAATCCCATCAGTAACGACTCACCCTCGACATAAGCGAAGCTGAGATTTAGATTACCGGGCATCCTTTTTGTCGAATGACCATTGAGGTCAACATCCTCAAGTGTATCCATGATGCCCTTACGTAATTTCTCCCTGAGCTTAAGCAGTCGTGATGATTCTTCTTCCATTACATCCATTGCAAGCTCGCATGCCTTACCAAATCCTACAATGCCCGGGACATTCAATGTACCTGAACGCATGCCGCGCTCATGACCTCCTCCATCCATCATTGCAGAGAGCCTTACACGCGGGTTCTTTCTCCTTACATAAAGAGCCCCGACACCCTTAGGACCATATAGCTTATGCGCTGTATATGACAGTAAGTCTATACTCATTGACTGAACATCAACAGGGATCTTACCAACCCCCTGAGTGGCATCACAATGAAAGAGGACACCCCTTTCTTTGGCTATCTTACCTATCGCTTCAACAGGCTGAATCACGCCTATCTCATTATTAACAAGCATTATAGATATAAGTACCGTCCTGTCAGTAATAGCCTTACGGACATCTTCAGGATTAACAAGTCCGTCTTTGTCAACCGGAAGATAAGTTACATTAATCCCGGATTTTTCAAGCCGTTTGGCCGTGTCTAATACAGAGCGATGTTCAGTTACCTGCGTGATTATATGATTACCTTTCTCCACGTACATCTCTGCCACGCCTTTCAGGGAAAGGTTATTTGATTCAGTCGCGCCGCTTGTAAAGATAATCTCTCTTGATTCAGCATTAATAATTCTGGCAAGCCTTTCCCTTGCAGCCTCCACTGCCTTGTCTGCATCCCAGCCAAAGCTGTGGTTACGGCTCGCCGCATTACCGAAGTAAGTGGTAAAATAAGGGAGCATCTCTTCGACTACAAGCGGATCAACCTTTGTGGTAGAATGGTTGTCCATGTAGATAGGTAAGTTCATATAATCCTCCTTTTATACTGCCTTTAGTTCAAACTGCTCGATCAATTCCTCAAGAGTGGTGGTATCCAGCATTTCCAGAATCCTGTGCTCAAGTTTCTGCATAGGTGTACGAATACTGCACCTCTCAAACCGGTAACATCTGCCATTTTTTTCTTCTGAACAATTCAATATATTAATATTCCCTTCCACAGCCTCAATTATCTGTGCAACCGTAATATCAGATGGGGTTGTACTCAGGGAGTATCCACCCTTCGGACCACTAAGGCTCGTAATCAGACCACCCTTTACCATCCTCTGGAGTATCTTCGCCAATAACTCTACAGGTATGCTGTAAGCCTCCGCAATCTCTTTAGTATTAACCACACGCTCCCCATGATTCCATGCGATATATGCAATTGCCATGAGACCATAATCTATTTTTTTTGTAAGTTTCAGCATATTCTATATGTTTTCCTGTTATCTCTTATATCCGACCAAATAAGTATCCGACTAAATCAGTCGGATATAACTATATCAACTATAAGTATTCATGTCAAGTATTTTTCTTGTTATTGTTAGTTGAAGGAAAAGAGCTTTAAATTAAGCGGTTACAGAGATCTTTAAGATTACCTTGCGGATATTTTCACTGCTCACGAGCGGTGCATGTGCGTCCTCCGGAAAAAAGATGCAGAATTCGCCCGGCATCACCGCAATCCACACTGACGGTGCATCGTCGAAGAATATGATGTCTTTCTCAGCGATGTATTCGCCACCTGGCTGCCTGCAATCGCCCAGCGGCTTCCATCCCATCTCATCCGTACCATCCAGAATCAGTTGAATATCTATGTATCGACGGTGACATTCCAGCCTCGCTTCGGCACGGCTGCGTCCGGCAACATCCTCAACGATTGCAAAGAGGTGCTCCCCAACGATTGGATAACACCCCGGTGCAAGCTTCAGCAGGTCAGTGTTTCGGACGAATTCTACAGCGTAATGAAACAACGGATGCAGGGCTGTGTAGCGTTTAATATTGGACAGGCTGTCGAGAATCATTCTTTTCTCAGAGGCATATTAACAGAACAAGGATTCCACTTTCGGCCATCGGCCTGAATAAACTCGTCCGCATTGCTTGGTCCACATGTCCCCAATTCATAAAACTCGAGCGGCGGGGCATGGTTACTTTCCCAGCCCTGCAAAATCGGGTCTATTATTTTCCATGCCAGTTCGATCTCATCGCTCCGTGTAAAGAGGGAGGCATCCCCATGCAGGGCATCTAAGATAAGCCTCTCATATGCATCAGGCAGGATATTCTCCCCGAAATCCTGTTCAAATAAAAAGTTCATGCTCACAGTCCGTGTTTGCATCCCTCCTCCGGGCAACTTTGCTTCAAATCCCAGCCGCATTCCTTCATTCGGCTGCAGGCACAAGACTAATTTATTAGGAGGCAGTTGAGCATTGGGAGGCAAAGGAAACATTAAATGGGGTACATGCCTGAATTGAATTGATACTTCGGTTGCCTTGCTGTTCAAGGCCTTGCCGGAACGGAGATAAAAAGGAACGTTTCGCCAGCGCCAATTATCAACAAACAGTTTCAATATGGCAAAGGTAGCCGTTTCAGTCCCTTGCATTACACCCTTCTCATCTCTATAAGTCCGGTATTGCGCCCTGACAGTACATCTGGCGACTTCTTCCGGTGTTACAGGCCGAACGGCTTTAAGGACTTTAACTTTTTCATCACGCAGTGCCGTGGCGTTAAATTCCGCTGGAGGCTCCATTGCTGTAAGCGTTAACAACTGCAATATGTGGTTTTGAAAGACGTCACGCATGACGCCGGCGGTGTCATAATAGCCTGCCCTGCTGCCGAGGCTCACTTCCTCCGATACAGTGATCTGGACATGATCAATATAATTACGATTCCAGAGAGGTTCAAAGATGGCGTTGCCAAAACGAAAAACAAGCAAGTTCTGCACAGTCTCCTTGCCAAGATAATGGTCAATGCGGTAAACCTGACTTTCGTTAAATACCTGATGTATACAATTATTTAAAGCTATAGCAGAAATAAGATCCCTTCCGAAGGGTTTTTCAATAATAATCCGACGCCAATATTTTTCTGATTGGTGAGCCATTCCGAACTCTCCCAGTCTGCTCACTATAACCTCATAGAGAACAGGTGGAGTCGAAAGATAAAAAAGACAGTTAGAGCCTATGCCATGTTTCTTATGTAAATCTGATAACAGTGTCTTTAAGGACTGGTAATCTTCAGGATTGTCATATTCTACCCTGTGATATAGTATCTTTTTTTCAAACAGGGACCAATTGCGGATCTTCTCTTTGCTGAGACTGGAATAAGAGGTCAGGCTTTTTTTTATCTTCTTGCGAAATCCTGCGCTGTCCATCTCACTACGGGCGACACCGACAACAACAAATTTTTCCGGCAATAACCCGTCACAATATAGTCGAAACAATGACGGCATCAATTTCCGCTCTGTTAAATCACCTGAGGCTCCAAAAATTACTATTGCAGCAGGATTGGGAATCTTTCTTAAGGTATCTTTAGCCATTATTTATTTTGCCTTCCAGTTCACGTGAAAAGAGCCTGGTTTATCAACACGCTCAAATG
The DNA here is from genome assembly GCA_964611625.1 of uncultured Nitrospiraceae bacterium. Taxonomy (GTDB): domain Bacteria; phylum Nitrospirota; class 9FT-COMBO-42-15; order HDB-SIOI813; family HDB-SIOI813; genus RBG-16-43-11. The sequence continues at coordinate 15,903 of CAZTAM010000012.1, forward strand.
TATGGGCGCCAAAGTAATCACGTTGTGCCTGAATCAGATTTGCAGGTAAATACTCGGCACGATACGCGTCAAAATAAGCAAGTGAAGCGCTCAAAGCCGCTGAAGGAACGCCTGCTTCAATTGCTGTCTTCACCGCAAAACGCCAGGAGGCCTGCCTGCTTTGCACAGCCTGATTAAAATCTCCGTCTAATAACAAATTCGGCAGGTTTGAATCGCGCCGGTACGCTTGTGTTATATCATCAAGCAACCTTGCACGTATTATACAGCCGGCACGCCATATGCGGGCTATTTCTCCCAGGTCCAAATCATACCCATATTCATCTGAAGCCCTTCTCAGAAGATACATGCCCTGCGCGTAGGAACAAATTTTCGATGCATAAAGGGCATCTCGAACCGAATTGATAATTTTACCCCTGTCATCAGTATAATTATTGTCCGGGCCGGAAAAGACTTTAGAAGCTGCCTGACGCTCTTTCTTCATCGAAGATACAATGCGCGCATCCACTGCCGCGGTAATTGTGGGAACGGCTGCTCCTATATCAATAGCGTTCTGACTTGTCCATTTTCCGGTGCCCTTCTGACCGGCCTTATCCAAAATCATTTCCAGCAGAGGGCGTTTCGTTTCCTCATCCATTTTATCAAAAATGTCAGCAGTAATTTCAATAAGGAACGAAGAAAGCTCACCATTGTTCCACTCTGTAAAGATCTCCCGAAACTCTTCCGGACCTGGATTTATGGTTGTCTTGAGTATGGAGTAGCTTTCCGCTATAAGCTGCATGTCCCCGTACTCAATACCATTATGCACCATTTTTACGTAATGGCCGGCTCCGCCGGGCCCCATATAAGCCACGCAGGGCGACCCGTCAACAGATGATTTCGCAGCAATTGCGGTCATCAACGGCTCAATCATGGCATATGCCTCTTTTGTGCCTCCCGGCATCAGGCTCGGACCAAAGCGGGCCCCTTCCTCCCCTCCGGAAACACCAAGGCCAATATACCGGAGATTACCTGACTCTAATTCCTTTGTCCTTCTTTCTGTATCTTTGAAATATGAATTCCCGCCATCTATAATTATGTCGCCACTATCCAGCAATGGCCTTAATTCAGCTATAACGGCGTCTACTGCTCCGCCGGCTTTTACCATTAACTGAATTGTGCGGGGGCGTGCAAGGCTTGCAACTAATTCTCTTAAGGAGTAGGTCGCGGTAATTCTCTTATTTTTTGCCTCTCCGGACATAAACTCATCAGTTTTCTCCGCGGTACGATTGAACACCGAAACCCCAAAACCATGATCAGCAAGATTGAGAACCAGATTTTGTCCCATGACTGCAAGTCCGATAAGTCCAAATTTATTCTTTTGCATAATCAACTCCATTCAGGCTTAATGTTTAATCATAAGATTCATTATCCTGCATCATTCCATTTCCAGTTGCGTATCTCCGGCATATCCTGTCCATGTTTAGTTATATACTCCCGGTGTTCAATAAGCCTGTCGCGTACAAACTGCTTTATGTATGCCGCATCAGGCACGGGTTTCTGAACCCTGTCTATTACATCACTAACCAGGTGGAATCTGTCAAGGTCATTCAGCACTACCATATCAAATGGTGTTGTAGTGGTCCCTTCTTCTTTGTATCCGCGAACATGAAGATTCTTGTGATTGGTGCGGCGATATGTCATGCGGTGCAGCAGCCAGGGATACCCGTGATATGCAAAGATGATTGGTTTGTCAGTGGTAAATATTGTATCGAAGTCTTTATTTGACAGGCCATGGGGGTGCTCTTCCTTTGGCTGGAGGGTCATTAGGTCAACTACATTTACCACCCGTATCTTCAGGTCAGGAACCCGCTGCCTTAGAATCTCAACAGCAGCAAGTGTCTCAAGTGTCGGGACATCGCCAGCACATGCCATGACTACATCAGGCTCACTGCCATGGTCACTGCTTGCCCATTCCCATATTCCGATGCCAGCACTGCAGTGCTTTATTGCAGAATCCATGTCAAGCCACTGAGGCAGGGGGTGCTTGCCGGCAACTATAACATTAATCAGATTGTGGCTTCGGAGACACTGGTCTGTAACGCTCAGGAGTGTATTAGCATCCGGAGGGAAATATACACGCACAATATCCGCCTTTTTATTCAATACAACATCGATGAAACCAGGATCCTGATGTGAAAAACCATTATGGTCCTGCTGCCAGACATGAGACGTAAGAAGGTAGTTGAGCGACGCTACGGGCCTCCTCCATGGTATCTCCTTTGCCACCTTAAGCCACTTGGCATGCTGGTTGAACATTGAGTCAACGATGTGTATAAATGCCTCATAGCATGAAAACAGGCCGTGCCTGCCTGTAAGGAGGTATCCTTCCAGCCAGCCCTGGCAGGTATGTTCACTCAGTATCTCCATTACACGGCCGTCAGGTGCAAGGTGATCATCCTCCGGTATGGTATCAGCCATCCATGTCCTGTTCGTAACCTCAAAAAGTGAGCCGAGGCGGTTGGAAGCGGTCTCGTCAGGCCCCATTACACGGAAGTTGCCTGTCTCCATATTGAGTCTCATTATATCTCTGAGGAATGTTCCCATCACTCGTGTTGCCTCTCCTGTAACCTGACCGGGCTGAGGTACGTTAACCGCGTATTTACGGAATTCCGGCATCTTGAGGTCTCTTAGAAACACCCCGCCGTTTGCATGTGGATTTGCCCCCATGCGACGGCTGCCCCCCGGAGCCATTTCCGCAAGTTCAGGCAGAAATGTTCCGTTTTCATCAAACAGTTCTTCCGGCCTGTAGCTCTTCATCCATTCTTCAAGCAGCTTTACATGATCCGGCTTCACAGCCATTTCGGAAAGAGGGACCTGATGAGAACGCCAGTAGTCCTCAGTCCGGAGGCCGTCAACCTCCTTTGGACCGGTCCATCCCTTAGGCGATCTAAGGATGATCATCGGCCACTGCGGACGTTTAGAATCTTTATTCAAACGGGCTTCATGCTGAATAGCCTTTATCTCAGCTATTACAACATCCATAGTTGCTGCCATGACCTGATGCATAGTCTCCGGGTCAGCCCCCTCTACAAAATAGGGTTTATATCCATAACCTATGAAAAGGCTTTCCAGTTCCTCCCTGCTTATACGTGCAAGTATAGTAGGGTTTGCAATCTTGTATCCATTCAAATGGAGAATAGGGAGCACGGCGCCATCACGGGAAGGATTCAGGAACTTGTTTGAATGCCAGGATGTTGCAAGCGGGCCTGTCTCTGCCTCACCATCACCAACAACGCAGGCAACAATTAAATCAGGGTTATCAAATACTGCACCAAATGCATGGGAGACAGCATACCCTAACTCTCCGCCTTCATGTATGGAACCAGGGGTCTCCGGTGCACAATGACTCGGGATGCCTCCTGGAAATGAAAATTGTTTGAATAACTTCTTCATACCGTCAGCATCCTGTGTAATATCAGGATAATATTCACTGTAAGTTCCCTCAAGATAAGTGTTGGCTATCAAACCGGGACCACCGTGACCGGGACCGGTAACATATATGATATTCAGGTCGTTAATCTTAATGACACGGTTAAGGTGGGCATAAATAAAGTTGAGCCCCGGCGTAGTCCCCCAGTGACCAAGGAGACGCGGCTTTATATGGGCCAGAGTCAGAGGCTCTTTGAGAAGGGGGTTGTCCATAAGGTAAATCTGACCTACTGAAATATAGTTCGCAGCCCGCCAATATGAATTAATACGGTTCAACTCATCATGATTCAGAGGTCCGGTTATCGAATCTGATTTTGCATTATAATGCTGCGCCTTACCCTGGACTTGATTCCTGGTTACAGTCATTTTTATCCTCCTTATATTATTACTATTGCTGATTAACGACCTTGATTGCCTCTCGGGCAAGAACTCCGGCCTCATCTACCGGAATGACCCATACGTCCGCATTGCAATGCGTATCGCTTATCCTTCCTTCTGAGCCAATAGTACTTGTATTGGCAGGGGTATTCAGAACAATGCCGCACCACTCCATCCCGTCAAGAATATCTCTACGCACCTTAGGCACATTTTCACCAACACCACCACCGAAGAGAACCCCATCCACACCTCCGAGAACAGCCATGTAGGCACCGACATATTTACGTATGCGATAACAATAAAGATTAACGGCAAGGTTTGCATCCGGATGATCCGTATCTATCAGCTTGCGGATGTCACTGCTAATACCTGAGACGCCCAGCAGCCCGGATTCTTTTTCCAGAATATGATCGGTAGATTCAGGTGATAATCCTTCCATACGCTGCAAAAAAGTCAGAAGTCCTGAGTCAATGTCACCGCAGCGTGTCGCCATCACAAGCCCTTCTGAAGGCGTAAACCCCATAGAGGTGTCACGTGCAACTCCACGGTCTGTAGCAGTAACAGAACAACCGGCGCCAAGCTGAAGGGAGATTACACGGCCGCCATCAGGTATGTCAGGCCGCAGTTCACGCCATCTCTCCCACATAGCCTGATGTGCAAGACCATGAAAACCGTATCGCCGTATCACGTACCGTTTACTGAGTTCGCGCGGTATAGCATACGACGATGCAACTGACGAAAGGTCCGAATAGAAGGCTGTATCAAATACTCCAATCTGCGGTACTTCCGTTCCTACTATATTTATTGATGTCTGAATCCACATAACTGCGTGCCTGTTATGCAGCGGTGCAAGAACTTCCAGACGTTTTATCTCAGCAACAGATTCATCATCGAGTATTCTGCTGCATACCAGCGTTGATCCGCCATGCACAACACGATGAGATACAATATCTACTTTTTTAGTTATACCGTGAGTATGGAGAAAGTTCTGCAAAAGCTCCTTTGGTTCCCCGTCTCCATGGTTGTATCGCACTGACCCAATCTGCTTAAAAGACTCCCTGCTAATCAACTGCTGAAGGGACAGGCGTACAGAAGAACTGCCTGTATTGATGGTTAATATAATCATCTGGTCTCCATCATCATAAATAGCCCAAATGCTCCAATAATATCCTTATACCTATAACTATGAGGATGATCCCTCCGGCTACCTCTATCTTCTTCTCAAAAAGATGTCCTACCCTCCCTCCGATTACCACCCCTATGCAGGAGAGGATAAATGTAACCACACCGATCACGATTACAGGGGTAACTATGGAGATATCAAGGAAGGCGAATCCGAGGCCAACAGCAAGGGCATCAATGCTTGTTGCAATGGAAAGAACAAAGAGGACATAAATACTCATAACCTCTATCTCACTTTCAGTCTCCTCAATCTTTCGTGCCTCATAGATCATCTTGACACCGATTGCAGTGAGAAGCAGGAATGCAATCCAGTGGTCATAACTGGAAACGACATCCTTGAGGCTGAGGCCGCTGTACCACCCTATCACCGGCATAAACGCCTGAAATGCACCAAAGAAGAGGGCAATCGTAAAAGCCCGTCTTATATGCAGCGTCTTCATTGCTATGCCGCTTGCAATGGAAACAGCAAATGCATCCATTGCAAGACCAAGGGCTATAAAGAGTATATTTAAAAAACCCATCAGAAAGAGTACTATAATATCTGATTATTTTATATTAACCCGCAACAGGTTTTTTTCATCAGCCTTTTCTTCAAATCTCCGGCAGTTTTCTTCACGGAGTTTTCTTTGCATCCGCAATTGCAATCGGATTGCGATGTTTTGCTATTTATTTATCAGGGCATATCATTATGGCATATTATAGCATCATATCACACTGATGTTGATTCATTTCATATCACTATTGGAATGTTTATTTATTATAAGGTAATATATGAACACATGAATGACAGAGAAATCTCAGGAGGTGGATAATGATAAAACACATAGTAATGTTCAGACTCAAAGACTCAGCGGCTGGCAAGAGTAAGGATGAAAACCTGCGTGAGTTAAAGAACATGCTGGAATCCCTGCAGGGGAAAATACCAGTGTTAAAGTGTCTCGAGGTTGGAATTAATCAGGGTGAATCTTCAAGCTCGTCTGATATTGGGCTATACTCGGAATTCGATGATATGCAGGCACTTGGAAATTACCGCAATCATCCTGAGCATGTTAAGGTAGTTGAGTTTATTGATAATGTATGCTCTGAAAGACGTGTCCTGGATTATGAAGTATGATGTCGTTGGTGCGCCTGGAGGGATTTGAACCCCCAGCCTACGGATTCGTAGTCCGACAATAGACATTTATTATAGTTTGTGATTGACTACTACAGATTACTATTATAATATTATAATTCAAGTAGTTGTAACGGTTTTATTTACTACTGAGTGTGATTAAATAATATGTACAACCGACACCAAAACAGACACCGAACCGACACTAAAACCGACACTGGAATTGTCTAAAGACTATGAACGGCACATCGCCTGTAAGTATGAATGACGAAAGAAAGGACGAATGGAAAAGACTTTACGCGGAGACCCGCAAGGATCTCTTAACGCGACAACTCTCAAACTCTGAAAAATTTGACGGGGCCGTACTAACGCTCTCGACAGGTGCCTTAGGCATATCTTTGGTATTCATAAAAGATGTCGTCCCGCTTGAAAAAGCACAATGCGCCGAGTTACTGATCGTTTCCTGGTGTTTCTTTGGTCTAGCTATTATCTCAGTAGTCATATCATTCCTTGTGAGCCAGGAAGGAATAAAAAAACAGCTTAATCACGCAGAAGAATATTATTTAAATGGAAAGGAGGAATATCTTACAAAGGCAAACATTCCGGCAAAGGTGACAGACTTTTTAAATTATGCTTCAGGAGTCCTTTTTGTTTTAGGGATAATATTGACGATAATTTTCGTCTCAATAAATATAGGGAGGTGATTCATCCATGTCAGAAGACAAAGGAAGTAAGGCATCTTCAAAGGGAGGGGCTTCAATTCCAAAAATGCAGCCACTTCAGAGTAGTATTAAAGAAGAAAAAGGGGCACCTATCCCAAATATGCAACCAGTATCAAGCGATAAGCCACAATCTGGTAGCGGTCAGGGAGGTAACGGAAAATCCTCTGAGCAAACAGAATCCGGCAAATCAAAACAGTGACCTTCTGAAGAGGTTAATGAAGTTAGAGAGGGTTATTGGGATTACTGCTAACTCAAAAGCGATATATGATGATTAGAAACCACTTCAGTTCGTGTAGCTCATTTAATAGTTAAACAACTTAGCGGGGAGGAGGTCCTCATGCCACAAGACTGCATTTCAGGAGCCGCAGCTAACGCTTGGGGTCGAGATGTCGCGCGCCAGATCGCATCACGAATCGGCGCGGCGATGAAAAATAGTACTAGCAACGAAGCAACTCTTGACGACAAGAGAGTTGTCATCAAGTGCGCCGCGCCGAAAACAGACAGTGTTGGTGTCACATACAAGATGCTCGAAAACCTCGATGTGATTATTGGTGCATTCCAACTTGACGATGGCTCATTTGAACTGTGGTTACTGAGTTCGGCGCATTTCCACGATGCAATCCGCCCCACACGTAGTCAAGGAAATTCAGCTGGTAAAGTCGGTCTCGTAAGGAGAGGCACGTTCACAGAGCATGGAAAACTTTTTGGAAGAATCCGACTGGACGCAGCGGTCTAACAATCCAATGAACTCATCGCTGCTAAGGTAAGAGATTTTGGGGTAAGGCGGATAAAGCGGATTATGTAGGTTGGAATACGATGGTTCGCAGATTATGCGGATCAATCTAATTATTATTCGGTGGCATGGACGCAACTGCATTGGTCAACATTGATTGCGCCCCATGTACCATCGGTCAGCGGAGGGCGTTTGCCAAGCTATGAACATAAGAAGATCCTTGAAGAGATAAAACTCCTCGATGAACTGCCTCATGACCGGGAGGATTTCGCGACATGGATACGGGCTGGGGCGCATCTTCAGTTCTTGCGCCGGAACGCCCGCTCCGAGGAGTTCGTGATTTACGGAAGCGGCAACTATAGCTTCGTACATGCTGCGGTCGTCCCCAACGACCGGTTGGCAGCTCTCAGCCAAGAAGACTTGCTCCACTGGAGCGGAACTCCCTATAAGTCCATCGCGAGCTACGTTTACGGTGGCGGGCGTGATGATGTCTGGCTGGAGCGCCTTACAGACTCCACCGGTTCGATGGAATTGGAAGGCGCAACCCAACTCGTTTTCGGACGAACGTTCGAGGGTTGGTCCGGCTCCGACCGGACGTACTTCGAGGTCAACCAAGAGTACACACACGTAACAGGCATTCACTGGAGGCCCGAGCATCGGGCCTATTGCCGATTCGATGAGAAAGGCGATCTTCAGCAGGTGGTGTCAGTTACCAGCCGTTCGGACACAGTGAAGGATGTCTTGTGCATCTCATTCGCTTGGGCTCCCTTGGAGGAATACCTGGCGGCGACCCACTCCACCCTGGTCCGCAGGTTTGACTTCACTCTCCTGCGGCGGGATAACTTCACAATGTGGGCCGATAGGTCGGAGACTGTCATCATAGAGAACGATAGGCTCTTTTACCGTCAGAAAGTCGCTCCTGAGGTGGCTGCATACACGATAGGCGTGCAGCTCATCGGGCCACGTCGCCCATATCGTGCCATCTTCGATGACGTGCGCGGTGGTTGCAAAGAGAGAAAGTGCGTCGAATTCATTGCACACGATTGGCGGAATAAGCGCATCGCGGGGATCTCAACGGACCCTAAAGCGACGACGAATTACTTTAAGACGCACGGCAATTCGTTGCCCTTCGAGTTGTCGCCGGCGTTTTTTCGGCCGGAAGTCATCCTGAAATACAAAACAGATAAGGACAAATACACCGTTGGCGAGCGGGACATCACTTGCCGCGCTGCGTGGCATTTGCAGGCCATCGACGTAAATGAGGCTGGTCAGGTCGTCGCCTATATTTGTTATCTGCGCGATCTTCCGTATGCCGAGCAGCTCCACTGGCAGACCTACAACGAGGTGCCCAAGGCTGGTATTTCGGAACGTGCAATAACGAATGACTTCAAGGGCGAGTTCACGACCTTCATGGATCCGTTGCGGGAGGTGCTCTCGATCGTGAAATCTTGGCAGGATACGAGCGTACCCTGGTGGATGCTACGGGACGACCGGTTGCTTGAACGTGTCAGCACACCATTAACCACAAGCCGAGACGAGTGGGCCGAGGCGTTCATGGATCTTGCCAAACTGGTAGTGGAGGGCTTTGTTATGACTGCGATTCGGACAAGGCTCGAGAGATCGGACATTGCGTATGATAAAAAGGATCAGAGCATCGCCTTGCTTGAACGGCTGATCAATGGTGCCGAGTCGAACGAAAAACAGCCATTGACCGGGCTGCGAACCGTTCAGTTCATACGCACAAAAGTGAAAGGGCATGCTTCCGGCCGGGAGGTCGAGACTTTGGTGCAAGAAGTGCTCGCGGAGCATGAGAGCTTCACGAAGCATTTCAAGCACGTATGCACAACGCTCGCCCTCGAACTGCAAATCATTGCCGGGGCGTTCGCTTAACACCAGTTTCTCAGGTTGTGCCAGTCCTACGAGAACGTTAAACATGATTGCAGACACCTCAGGAGAGAATTGAGACAGGATGCAGGAAGCAATGCTTGCTCTCAAGATGCATATTGACAGAAGGGATAGATAAGGCGTCCAGAGCATATATGACGGTCTGAAGAGGTTAAAGATGCAGGAGAGGGTTGTTGAGGGTGCTGGAACCCGAGACTAAAAGAGGGGATGAGTAAGAACTGTGACATGAAGCGTCAGGATATGTAACAAAGATTACCCAATTTATATGGCTTGAAAAACCTATGATATTAGATTATGATAATGATATCAACGCATTACGGTCTCCGTGACACATGGCATATAACTTGCTTTATTATTTTAATGGGAAAATGTGCCGAAAGGGGGAACTATGGCAAGCAACGTTATAATAAGAAACGGAGATAAGTATGGCGGTAAATATGTTGCCACAAAGTCCTTCAAAGATAATGAAGTGGTCTGTTTTGGCCCCGATCTTAAAAAGGTCTATGATAAAGCGATAAAAATGGGGATTGAAGACCCCGTTGTCTTTTTCGTTCCAAAGAAAGGCATGATCCATATATACTGATGCCTCTCAGAAATTGTCCTCTTACAAGTATATATGAAGGTTCGCTTCCTCGAATTATTCTTCCAATAAGAATCATCAATCCCCACAATAATAAACACTATAAGACACGAGGGATTATTGACACTGGAGCGGATGATTGTTCCATTCCTGCCGGGATAGCAAAGATTTTAGGACATATTTTAAAGTCTGGAATAGTAGATATTGCTGGAACCGCTGGAGGCGATTGCGTAACCTATAAGCATACAACAACAATAGAAGTCTTGCATCCTGATACTGACGAAGTTATTTATAGCATGGAAAACGTATTAATCGATTATATGCCTAAACTACAGGAGGTATTACTGGGTGTAAGTGGATTCTTAGAGAAATTCATTCTTGAAATCAATTACCCCAACAACGTATTTTCATTGAGATTACCGAAATAACCCCCGCTCCCCCAGCACTTGCTCCGCTTCCCCCCTGGGGATCCTGTAATGACCCCCAGGAGATTTAACTGCCTGAATCTTCCCCTCCCGGATCCACCGGCGTATAGTTTCGACATGGACACCGAGAAGTCTTGCTGCTTCGTCGGGACGGAACTGAAGTTTGTCTGGAATATTAATCATGGTTGCGACACTCACAACCTTCCAAAATGCCATTTTACCTTAGCAAAAACCTCAATTCTGGATCCTACTTCATTGAGATCTATACAATCAGGTGAATAGTATGGGTTATCACATATGAGATTTATCTTGTACCCAGGGAGACGTTGTACTCGTCTAATTATTAATGCACCATCAATCCTTATTACATAAATCCCATCCGATATAGCAGAACCTTGCGGTAGGATATCCGCTAAAACAATATCTCCAATCTTGAAGGTGGGAGACATTGAATCACCTGTTACTTTCAATTCAAGACGTTCGAAGTTATCCCTATGGAAACTATATCCTTCTAAATCAACCGGGACCATTCCTCTTTCCTGTAAATGTGCTTCTCTCACATCTTCTTTGCAAATGTCATTCATGGGGTACCTCCTCCTTCTGTTTCTCAACTTGTTCATAGACTTCATTTCTAATTATGTTATTAACTGAACACAACTTATTGTCTGCTTCATCAGATAAGCCTTGTAGTGTCATTCCGATTTCATCTATGCCCATGTAACCCTCTTCAGCATTGCCATGAGCAAGGAAACAACCTTTCCCTATTAATGATATTCCACCTATGTACCCACTCAAGAAATCCAGGCATTCATTTATATCCTTGACCTGCTCACCGGTTAAGAAGATTTTATCCGTCCTGCTTATTTTCATCTGCGCCTCCTGCCTTAGTGTTGGTTTCTGTTCGTTCACACTATCTAATACCGTGGCCAGATAACACTGGCTGTTCTTACCTTCAACCCTTGCGGTTCTTCTTCCTTCTCCCTTGCCCCAAGCCATATCTCAAGACGTGGACGGCTAAGATACATAGACTTCCCCAACCGGATCACAACCCCTTCAGGGAACATTTTCTTTGCTGCATGCTCATAAACCATCCTGGGGGAAAGACCCAGGATTTTCGCTGCCTCTTTGACCGTAAGAAGTAAACACGGATGAGAATACTTTTCCATTTCCATTGTTGTCCCTCCATGTATAAAGATTTATTGGCCTCACAATGCGTAGATTTATTTCCTGAGCCTGTTATTGATACTTCAAATGGGAATACACAGGATCAGCATAATCGTAGCATGCAGAGCAAATAAAAAAGCCCGAGTGTTGTTCATGGCTCTAATAGAGACCACCCCTTACCTCACGGCTTCGGGACACTCGGGCTTAATATACCCTAAAAATAAAAACACCCCTTTCCGCATCCTACACGGAGACCGGGGACAGCCCTATTAGAATTCTGAACACCCTAACTCTAAAACACCCTTATTGACTTGTCAATAGAAATTTCATTGCTCATCATCCACCGGCTCCTTTACGGTCGGATAGACTACCTTCCCGCAATTCACACAACGTAACAATGTAAGAATGAAAGTACCGTCAACGGCCCGCTCCGGAACCATCAACCCACCGCATTTAGGACAGCTCACTATAAGTTATCCCATGGCTTATCATCCTTCTTCGTTTTTTTCCTGTCGAGGACCAGCAGAATTCCCCAGGTAGGTCCAAAAGAATTCCCCAATTAGGTTCAGAATAATTCCCCAGTTGGGGCCAGGATAATTCCCCACTTTTTCCATAC
>CAZTAM010000013.1:0-11203 GCA_964611625.1 uncultured Nitrospiraceae bacterium
TCGGGGCTCAGGGCAAACCTGTAGATACAGGCGGATATTATCATCCGGACCCTGATAAGGTGTCGAAAGCGATGCGCCCAAGCCCGACCTTTAACGCTGCGATGGCGGCTATGGGCTGATCTTATTGCACCATCATAAGGAATTCAAGGCAAAGCAGAAGAAGTTGATGTCAACCTTTTAACAAGGAGGGATCTTTATGAGAAAGAAGCTCTGTATGGCTGGTGCAGCACTACTTATCATCATCTCAGCTTTCGTATATTCAGTACCTGATGCAGAGGCTGTGCCTGCATTTGCAAGGCAGACAGGGCTGGCTTGTTCTACCTGTCATTTTCAGCATTTTCCGGCATTAAATGCATTTGGCCGTAACTTCAAGTCGGGAGGTTACACCATGGTTGGCGGTCAGAGCATGATTGAAGGTGATATGCTTTCTATGCCAAGTGCATTAAATGCGTCAATGGTTTTCAAGTTGAGGTATCAGAAGACAAATGGTGAGTACTATAGTACTGAAACAGATGTTAAGGTCTATGACAAGATCGGAACCAATAAGGGTGAACTTCAATTCCCTGATGAAGCGGCACTATTCCTTGGCGGCCGCATTGGAGAGCATGTCGGGTTTGCCTATGAAATGGGACTTGCAGGTGAAGGTGCTGACAATTTCACATCTTTCAAGATGCCGTTTGTATTTGACGTGGCTGGAATGAAGGTTAGCGCCATCCCATTCAACACAGATGCACTCGGAGTATCGTTTGGGTTTGAACTGCTTAATACCGGTGCGCAGCGGACTCAAAGGGCCATAGAACACAGGACCGATATGTCTGCTCAGCAATACATAGGAACAGCTACACCGGCAGAAGGAATAGCATTCGTTGCAGCAAACAACATAGGTTTCGTGAATTTCTCTTTATGGGCCCCGACACATACCGGAATGGATATCGGGCCGGTGTCCAAGTATATAAGGGTTGCTGCAACTCCAACTCTGGGTGCATGGGACATTGGAGGAGGGTTTCAATGGTGGGGAGGGACCACCAAGTTAGAGTCTGATGCGTCAGATCTTGATGCCGGTCAGTATGCGACTCATGCATGGGCTTTGGATGCCCAGGCTCAGGGCAGCGTATCATCAATGCCATTAGGTGTATATCTGTCATATGCCTCTGCAGAAAAATCCAATGCAGGAGAGCCGGAGAATATCTTCAACAGTGCATCAGATGATAAGACTGCATGGGCACTGCTTGGCGAAATTGGAGTTATCCCGAATAAGTTAACTCTTTCCCTGGCGTACCGCTCGGGAGACAGAGGTACTGCAACTGACAATGAACAGACAGCCCTTACATTTGGTGTGACTCACACAGCTGCTCAGAATATCCAGCTTCAACTAAATCATTCGCTATATGGTGGAGATGCATATGATCCTAAACCGGAAGAAGGAGACCAGAGGACTACGCTGATGTTGTTTGCGGCATTCTAAGCAGGGTAAAGTAAAATGGGGACAGCGGCTATTTATTTGGGAATTCCCAAATAAATAGCCGCTGTCCCCATTTGATTTCCTTTGATTTATTTGACTTATTTTCTTTTAATTACTTCTTCTATTTTCCTTACAATATCACCTGATGTCAATCCATATTTCCTGAAAAGCTCATCCGGTGTGCCTGACTCTGCATAGGTATCATCAATGCCCACAAATCCCATGGGAACAGGACAGTGCTCGCTGACCACCTGAGCCACAACAGAACCGAGACCGCCTGTCAGGAGATGTTCCTCAGCCGTTACTATAGCCCCTGTTGTTTGAGCCGACTGAACTATAATATTTGCATCTATTGGTTTTACTGTATGCATGTCTATCACCCTGACATCAATACCCCTTTCACTGCATACACATGCAGCCTCAACAGCTTCCTGAACCATAAGTCCGTTTGCAATCACAGTTATGTCTATACCTTCACGAACTATATTTGCCTTGCCTATTTTAAAGTCAGAGCCCGGTTGATAGATAACCGGCGCCTTTGGCCTGCCGGTACGTATGTACACAGGGCCTGCGTGTTCTGCGGCCAGTCTTACTAATGCAAGGGTTGAGAGTTCATCAGCAGGTACCAGGACAACGAAGCCTGGAAGAGAACATGCAAGGGCTATATCTTCTATAGCCATCTGAGATGCCCCGTCTTCTCCAATGCTAATGCCTCCATGGGAACCTATCAGCTTTACATTCAGGTGCGGATTGGCAATGCTCATGCGGAGCTGGTCAAATGTTTTACAGATCAGAAAGGATGCAAAGCTTGAGGCAAAAGGTATTTTACCGCAGGAGGCAAGACCTGCCGCAGTTGAAACCATGTTGGCCTCGGCAATACCCATATTAAAAAACCTGTCTTTAAACTCTTTGGCAAATAAGACGCTTTTGGTTGACTTTGACAGATCTGCGTCAAGGGCAACTATTGCAGGATTCTCCCTGCCGAGCTCAACAAGCACCTTGCCATAAGCATCCCTGGTAGCCATCCCGTAAACCCGTTTACACGACATTGCTATTCTCCCAGCTCTCTCAGGGCAACTTCCATCTGCTCCCGTGTCGCTGCCATCCCGTGAAATTCTACGTTATTTTCCATGAATGAGACGCCCTTTCCCTTAACTGTACGTGCAACAATCACTGTTGGTTTTCCATGAGTTGATTTAGCCTCATCTATTGACTTAATAATCTGGAGAAGATCATGTCCGTCTATTTCTATTACATGCCAGCCAAACCCTTTCCACTTATCAACTATTGGTTCCAGCTCCATTATGTCCTTTACCCAACCATCAAGCTGAATACTGTTATAATCAATAAATGCAGTAAGATTATCCAGCCTGTAATATGCCGAAGACATGGCAGCTTCCCATATCTGGCCTTCTTCCGATTCACCATCGCCTATCAAAACGTAAGTACGATAGGCCTTATTATCAATCTTACCAGCCAGGGCGATACCTGAGGCTATGGAGAGCCCCTGACCAAGGGAGCCTGTAGAGGCTTCTATTCCCTGTAATTTCCCCATTTCCGGATGTCCCTGCAAAGGACTTCCAAATCTCCGCAGGGTAAGAAGCTGTTCTGCCGGGAAGTAGCCGGAATGCGCAAGGGCACTGTATAGAGCCGGTGCGGCATGTCCTTTGCTAAGTATGAATCTATCCCTGTCAGGCCAGGAAGGATTCCTGGGGTCATGTCTCATCACGCTGAAATAGAGAACAGCTATGATATCTGCTGCAGAAAGAGAGCCTCCCGGATGGCCGGAATTCACCTCTGTAGTCATTTTAATTATATCTCTGCGGATAATCTTAGTTATTTCTTTGAGTTTATCTATGTCCATTTATTTTATTCCCTCTTTGCACTTAACAAGGATTTTGAATTATAATATAATTCTATACTTAAAGACAAGGTTTGATTTCGTTTAATTGCCCGCGCTGCCGGGGAGCGGGTCGGTTATTCAGTTGAAAGGAGGATACAACAATGACAAAAGTAGGTGTAGTTCTTTCCGGATGCGGTGTTCAGGATGGTTCGGAGATACACGAGAGTGTTCTGACCCTTTATTTTCTCGGAAAACATGGTGCAGCACCTCTTATTATGGCTCCCAATGTGGAGCAGGCACATGTGGTTAATCACCTTACAGGAGAAATTTCAAAGGGGGAGAAGCGAAATGTCCTTGTAGAATCTGCAAGGATAGCCAGGGGAAATATTAAGGATGTCAAAAACGTCCGGGCAGGAGAAATTGATGCCCTGATATTTCCAGGCGGTTATGGTGCTGCAAAAAACCTGTGTACATTTGCCTTCGACGGAGTTGACTGCAAGGTAAATGATGATGTGGCAAGGCTGACAATGGATGTATACAGCCTGGGAAAGCCTATAGGAGCAATATGTATTTCCCCAGCGATGATGGCAAAGATCTTCGGAGATGCTACACCGCTTGATCTTACTATAGGATCCGACCATGATACAGCTAATGCCATAAGTGTAATGGGCGGGCACCATATCAGTTGTACTGCAACCAACATAGTTATTGACAGCAAGCACAAGGTAGTTTCTACACCTGCTTATATGCTTGCCGGTTCCATAGGAGAGGCGGCAGAAGGTATTGAAAAGCTGGTTAAGTCTGTACTGGATCTGATAAAAAAATGATGGATGACGAAAAAGATATCGAACTGGAAATTGACCTCGAAGAATCTGAAGTGCCGGAAGATTCTGCTGAGTTGGACGGATTCATCGGCGAACCGCTGAATGTTGAGGATATTGATATAATGGCCCCGCCGGAGCTCAGTGATTCTGTCTCAGGCAGTTCTTTAGCCCGCTATGATACTCTACAGCACTACATGGCAGAGATCAGGCGATACCGCTACCTTACCAGAGAGGAAGAGAGCAGACTCGCAATCAAGTACAAAGAAGAAGGTGACCTCGATGCCATATCTAAACTGATTATGGCTAACCTCAAACTGGTCGTTGTCATTGCCATGGAATACAAGCGAATAGGCATGAACATGATGGATCTTATTCAGGAGGGAAACCTCGGGCTCATGCAGGCCGTTAAGAAATTTGATCCTTACCGTAATCTCCGGCTTGTTACTTATGCTACCTGGTGGGTAAAAGCTTATATGCTGAGATATATAATGAATAACTGGCGGCTTGTTAAAATCGGTACTACTCAGGCTCAGAGAAAACTATTTTTTAATCTCATGAAGGAGAAGGCGAGGCTTGAGGCATTAGGGTACGAGGCAGGGCCAAAACTTCTGGCGAGTGAACTGGGCGTAAAGGAAAAAGAGGTTATAGAGATGGGCCAGCGTCTTGGCAGTCAGGATGTGTCTGTGGATGAACCGCTGTCAGAAGACTCTGAGAACACACTTTTAAGCGTCCTGTCTTCCGGAGAGACTTCAGTGGCTGACACGCTGGCGGATGCAGAGATATCATCTATATTTAAAGAAAAGGTTGCAGAGTTTTCAGAAAGTCTGAATGAGAGAGACCTTGATATCCTTCAAAACAGGATATTATCGGAAGAACCCAAATCTCTCAGTGAAATAGGCAGGAGATTTGAAATATCGAAAGAGCGTGTAAGACAGCTCGAGGGGAATATAATAAAACGCCTTAAAGAATACCTGCAGAGGGAGGTCAAGGATTTTGATGCCCTCAGGCCTGATTGATCTGACTGGTAAGGCAGCTTTAGTAACCGGAGGGAGCAATGAAACCGGTGCTGCGATTTGCAGGATACTTGCAGAGGCCGGTTCATCAGTAGTTGTTCAATATTATAAGAACAGGGAAACGGCTGACAAGGTTTGCGGGTTTATCGGTGCACGGGGCGGCATATCTGCAAACTGCTTCGTTGATTTGTCGGATAAGACTTCCATAGATGAATTATTCAGTTTTATAAAAGATAAGTTCGGCCGCCTTGATATACTTGTTAACAACGCCCATCTCCCAATCACGCGGAGTTTCTTTTCCGAAGTTTCGTGGGAAGAGTATCAGGAACAGATAGACGTAATGGTAAAAGGCGCCTTTCATTGCTCCAAAAAGGCCTTATCCCTGATGTCCGAACATGGGGCCGGATCTATTATTAATCTGATCACGTCACAGGTTGACCATCCTGTGAAGGGTTACAGCAGTTATATTGCAGCGGCATCCGCATTGACAGGCTTCAGCAAGACTCTGGCAGTAGAGGCAGGGGAAAAAGGGATTCGCGTCAACATGATTGCCCCCGGCTTTGTACTTACAACTCAGACTCCTTATGCACCACCTCATGTTCAGGAGGCGATCAGAAAGGCTACCCCGCTTGGCCGTCTTGCCACACCTGATGATATAGCAAGGGGCGTCCTCTTCCTTGCTTCGGAGCTGTCACGGTTCATAACAGGGCAAACTATTGTAGTAGATGGCGGCTACAGTTTGTCAGGAAAACCATCATAATCCCATCCTTCATTCTTCTATTATTTGCTGTCATACCAAAATGATAATGTCCTGTTTCACCAAAATGATAATGTCCTGTTTCACCAAAATAGAAATGTCCTATTAAAGTGCTAATATGTTCCTGGACTACCCCCATCAATGGTGCCAGTTTAAGTTATAGTTTCTATTAACTCCATTGTATTCTCACTTTTTTTAAGTTAATCTTGGTTTTGCACCAACTTGTCCTAGTGTTCCACTTACATGCTCAAAACTTTGCAAACCCTCCTGTTCCGAACGGACAGAACTTTTTTAAGTCATTTTGGCGGTAGCCTTGTATTTAGGAATTATTTACATCCAAAATTTCCACCACCAGTTAAAGTGCTTTTTAACAATGCGCAATGTTAACCAATTAACAGCGTCCATTGAAGCCGTGCCAGAGCCGGCATTCATCATGATGGTAAAAGCGAAATCCAATTCCGGAACAATGATGGAACGACAGAAAAATGTTCCCGCAGAACCATCGAAGCCTGAGAATCTTTTTCCTGCCAAGATTCCGTTTGCAACACCAAGTGAAAATCTATCGTGTCCGAAATGGATGTGGTGATATGCCGTGCTGGAAATGTAGTTATCTTTACCCGTCAGCCCTTGCAGGTGCAACTGTGTGTATTTTGCGTAATCTCCTGGTTTCATACTCAAATCTCCGGCAGGGGTAATCAAGTATGGAAGCTTTAATTCATGATCCGGAGGGAAAGATTCTATTTTCCTGTTAATGATCATGTGCCCCCATGGTTGATCTGGGCTAATGCTATTCGGCCAGCCGATATGAACTGCCATGTTTAGATTATTGGTCAGCAGATTCTTTACAAGTTTTTCATACGTATCGCCTGAAACCTTTTCAATCATGGCAGAGGCCATTGTATAACTGGCGTTAGAGTACAGGTGTATAAATCCCCCGTCTTTATTTCCGGACGAAGGCGGTTGTGCAAGTAGGTATTTAATAAATTCCAGTCTCTTGTTGTCAATAGATGAGTCATACTCAGGAAATGGCTCTTTATCCGAATCCGTATATGCCTTGATTCCGGCCTTGCATAGAAACAGGTCTTCCAGCACAATATCCCGATAAGCTCTATCAGCGCTTATCTCAAGCTCCGGAAACACGTCAAAAAATCTAGTTTGCCACGTTATCTTTTTCTGCTCCACGAGTTTGGCCGCCATCACCGCAAGTACGGATTTCGAGCAAGAACCGATGTGAAAGTAGTCGTCGAGGGTAGCTTGATCCTTTCTATCAAATACTCTTACCCCCTGTACTCCTTGGAGTAAGACCGTTGCCGAATTCATTATTGTTAAAGCGACCGCAGGAACGCTATATTTCTTTCTTACTTGACTCAACAGCTTGGATACATACTGTTGTGTTAAACGAGTATATTTAGTATGCAACAGTTGGGGCTGAACTTTCATTTGCTTAATTTGTTAGTAGATGATTTGAATTGCTACGTTTTCTTGCCTCTACAAGTCCGGGATATTATGAGGCCAGCTTTATAGCTGCCTCGCTGGTTTACTATTCTTTCCCAAGCATCTTTAAATTCAAATTCTTTAACTATTTCAAAGTCAGGCACATGAAGTTTAATTATAGTTGTTGTTTTTGCTAACTGTGTCATATTGTAAAATTAATGCTCCAGGATATGCAAGTCAAGATCACCACAAGGTCTGTCAGAGTGGTTGAACCTTCTGAGCCGAAGATTCGAATAGAGAGGAAGGCAAAACCTTCCAAGGATCATCCCTGGCGTAAACATAAAAGGTGCAACAAAGGAAAAGGAGAAGCACAAGCGGGTCTATGAAAACCGGACATTTCTATTTTGGTAAAAACCGGACATTTCTATATTGGCTTGACAAGGGCTAATCAATCCCTGGACATGTATTCTGAGTATATAGTAAATATAACGGCATGAAAATAAAGAAGCGTCCAAAGATCATGATAAAAGAAGGTTCGTACATGATGCTACCATTTTGT
The DNA here is from genome assembly GCA_964611625.1 of uncultured Nitrospiraceae bacterium. Taxonomy (GTDB): domain Bacteria; phylum Nitrospirota; class 9FT-COMBO-42-15; order HDB-SIOI813; family HDB-SIOI813; genus RBG-16-43-11. The sequence continues at coordinate 7,893 of CAZTAM010000013.1, forward strand.
TGAATTTTATCTTGTTTAAAAAACTTCGCAGGATATTATGCCGGGAAGTGTGCAGCCGGCTCCAGTGCGTTGCCGGTCTCATCGTGTGAACAGAACTACAGTCAGGACAACGATACCTCTTTACCCATAGCTTATGTATAAATCCACTGAAACATCTCGCAGCAAACCCATGTCCCCACAACCTGTTGCCTCCACAACCAGGACATTTATCCGAAACTGCCAGGGGTAATTCTTGCCACACTCAAATAAACTCTTTACTCTGAATCTTATAATATCATCCTTACTAAGGTGCATCACGCTGATTGGCTGAGCATATCCAGGAATTTTGAAACAGGTATGACCTTGACGTCGTACCTTCCCATCTCCTCTATTAATTTTGGATCTCTCTTAATATCATCGTCCCGTGTAACCAGATATTTCGCACCGCTTTTGACAGCAGTTTCCAAAACCATGTTATCTTTATCATCCCTGCATAGATTTATATCATTAGATAAATATACTTTGTGTCCTGTTCCTGCCAGTATTTCAATAAACAGATCAATTTCCTCATCTGTTATCTTGCAAAGGTTTATTATCCTGGGGCGTCTAAGAACATCGGACAGTTCTTGCAGAAGAGGAGGAGATATGGCTACATCGAATTCATGGTTGACAAAGGCCTCTTTTACCTTAGCTGGATAACCATTTCTATTGATAAAGGCAGAAACCCATACATTGGTATCAATCAGAACGAGAAGGTTTTTTTGCACGGTAGGATTCTTGAACCTCACTAAATGCTTCTGTGATGTTGTCTTCTATTTCCTTAGCAGAATATTTATCAGTTCTTTTATAAATTCTTTCTGTCAGGTCTTTTAATTGATTTCGTAGCTGTTCTTCTAAATTTATATCAAGCGTTACCCGTTCATGCTCTTTCAGAGAAATGGGCTCTAAGGGTTTAAAAACACCGTTTTCATATATTGCATTGATTGTCTTTGCCATTTCCTTACACCTTCACATATATATTATTACTATAATCTTCTATCGGTCAAAAATCAAGGCGGAACAACAGGCTGGACTTACGGTTTTTCCTCTTCAAATAGTATAAGTTCCCATATTATCCCAGCTTATATCCGATCTTTCGGAGAAAGTCCTTTCGCCACCGTATGTCTTCATCCCCTTCAATTCCCTTAGTTAGCAGGCCATCAACAACACCCAGAATCCCCCGTCCCTGATCGGTTTCAGCAATAATCACCTCCACGTGGTTAGCCGTTTCACAATAGATGCGGCACCTCAGGGACCATCTTCACGGCATTGAGGACACTGAGGGGAAAGAAGCCGGCCTTCAGGAAGATGATAAAGGAATGACCGGCAGAGAGGGCAAGGGCATTTACCCTGGCCAGCCCGATCATCTCAGGATCAGTGCCTGACCAGCGTACAAGGCATGCCCCTGATGACTCACAGAAGGCAATGCCAAAGGAGATGCCCGGCACCGTTCCGACGAGAGCCTCGTGCAGGTCTTCCACGGTCTTGATGAAATGGCTCTGACCGAGGATAAAGTTAACCTCCTCCGGTTTTTCAATCTTTAAAAGTTTCAGTTCCATAAGTTTTCACCTCCCCTTTGTTCTAATGGGTAGTCCCAACTTGGCCTATTATCTAATATAGAACTGGCAATGCAAGCTCCAAAGTCTGTTATCTGATACTGAAAAGGCGAGGTATATTTCAAATCAGTCTTTAAAACGAAATCCAAAAAAGCGCGTGGTATCTTTGTATACCGCCTCAACTTGATGTTCAAAAATGGCACTTCAAGTTTTTAAATCCTTCACGGGTGAGTTGGAACATAAAATCAGCAGGAAAGCGGTCAAGATTTCTTGTGACTGATTTATTCAGATCGCGAGTACCAATGCCATAGAGCAGTGCTAAATCTTTATCCAAAATTACCTTTATATTGTTGCGATAAGGTCTGGAAGTACATGGTAAAATTGGAGGTTGTGTATATGAAAATAACAAATGTGCACCTCACTGTTGCCATAATTTTCAAAAAGGGTTAAAATTCATTATTTATCGAAGACATAAAGGGGGAAAATTCAATAACAAATAACACTGTGGATAACAGGGGGCAAACGGTACGCAATGAATGAAAAGGGTACCTTTAAGGTCATTGATCTTTTTGCAGGTCCCGGAGGCCTTGGTGAAGGCTTTGCTGCTTTCAACAATGGCTCTGACAAGCATCCTTTCAGGCTGTCTCTTTCCATAGAGAAAGACCCTTCTGCCTATAATACATTATTACTGAGAAGTTTTTTCAGGCAATTTGGCTCGGATCATATTCCTAATAAATACAGGCAATACCTGAATGGCGGGATAACCAGAGAAGACCTTTTCAGATTATATCCCAAGCAGGCTGCAGCCGCTTTTGCAGAAGCAAAATGTATTGAGCTTGGGATGACGCCCCGTAACGATGTAAAGGGGCTGATTGATCAAAGGCTGAACGGTACAACCATCGGTAAAGATTTTACAATAATTTGATACCAATATTTTTCATATAGTTAAATGTAGTATCATAGTATTCATGTTTTCTTGTATGGTCTTCCGGATTGCCTTCAGGGACAACTATTACAATCCCCTGCCTGGCTCTTGTTAACAATACCCGATATGCATTAATTAAATATTTTTTTCTTTCTTCTTTATGAATGTTCTGCCATCTTTTACCAACAAAAGAAAATGTTTTCCATCCATTTTCGGAATATCTTAAATCTCCATCCCATGTAACACAAGCCCAATCAAGTTCCAAACCCTGAACATGGAATTCAGTAGCAACATCTTCTAGATAAAAAGAAGAACGGACATCTTCTTTTCCGTCTAAAAACCAATTCACAGGATTAATTGGAGATTTAACATCAATTGCAAAAGGTTTTAATCTTTGTGCTTGCGAAGAAACTATCATCCCATATCTTTCGCTTCCTCTTGCTTTTTCCTTCAACCATTTCTTGGCTTTGATTAAATCTCTTGTTAAAACTATGGGGTAATTTTCTGAAATAAGCAAAAGTGTTTTTCTCGCCTCTTCAATATTCAGGTCTAATAGATTCTTTACGAATAGTGATAGATTTTCTGCTCTAAATGAACGCATTGAAACTGCCAGATGTAAATCATCATTAAACTTTATATTGCATTTTTCTTGTAACACTTCAATCGCATCCATAGCAGAATATTCCGTATCAGTTAGATTCGGAGAAATGTAAACATCCCAGTCAGAAAATCTATTATAAATAGCATTTAGCCATTATGATCTTCCCCCGGTATTGCGGACACACTGAAGGGTTAGGTAGAATAATTAACCT
>CAZTAM010000014.1:0-10149 GCA_964611625.1 uncultured Nitrospiraceae bacterium
AAAACCGTGCGCAAAATTTTCTGGTATATAAAGCATTTTATAATTATCCCTATTCAATTCAACGGCAAACCAGTTTTTATAGGTTATTGAGTTCTGTCTTAAATCAATAATTACATCATAAAGAGATCCTTGAGTACATCGAACCAACTTTGCTTCAGCATGGGGATCGGACTGGTAATGCATTCCCCTTAATGTACCCTTAATCTTATTAAAGGATATATTACATTGTATTAGATTCGAATTCAGCCCATGAACTTCAAACTCTCTTTTACACCATGTGCGAGCAAAGAAACCGCGCTCATCTTCTAATCTTTCGGGTTCAATTATGAATACTCCCTTTAGTTTTGTTTCCTTGAAGATCATTTAGTCTATTACCCTTACCACAGGAATAAATACTATGAACTTACCGCCCCACTCACGTATATATGACATCTGTTCCATGATCTCATTCTTAAGGTTCCAGGGGAGTATGACCAGGTAATCAGGTCTGGTCTCTTTAATTTTATCAGGTTCACAAATCGGAATATGGACCCCAGGCAAAAAAAGACCTTGTTTATGAGGACTCCGATCAACAGTATAATCAATAAAATCCGTTCTGATGCCGCAGTAGTTCAAAAGGGTGTTCCCTTTTGCGGGCGCACCATAACCGACAAATGATTTCCCCCTTTCTTTTTCACGTATCATAAAATCCAGGATATTCCGTTTTGTTTGCTTGACCTTTTCGGCAAAGGATACATAGTGTTCCAGCTTGTTGAATCCTGTATCGTTTTCTCTTTTTATAAGATCGCTTACGCTCTTTTCAATTAGTTTTGAGCTGTTATCTGAATGGCATGCGTATATTCTTAAAGATCCGCCATGGGTCGATAGTTCTTCTACATCAAATATTTTCAACCCGTGAGAAGCAAAGACCTCCTTTACCGTGATAAAAGAAAAGTATGAAAAATGTTCATGATAGATAGTATCGAATTGATTCTCTTCCATCAGCCGCATTAAATGAGGAAATTCCATGGTAATAATTCCACGCTGTTTTAATGCTATCTTCATACCTTTTACAAAATCATTCAGGTCCGGCACGTGCGCAAGCACATTGTTTCCAAGGAGCAGATCGGCATGTCTGCCTTCATCTGCCAATTCCCCGGCAGTCCCTGTCCCAAAGAATTTCACTATTGTTGGGATCTGTTTTGCAATTGCTGCCTCAGCCACGTTCGCTGCTGGCTCAATCCCTAACACCGGGACTTTTTTTTCTTTAAAGTATTGGAGAAGATAGCCATCATTGCTGGCAATTTCGATTACCTGACTATGTTGATCAAACCCAAATCGTGAGATCATCCTGTCAGTATAATCCCTGGCGTGTTTAAGCCATGAATCAGAATAGGATGAGAAATAGGCATAGTCACTGAAAATGTGTTCCGGAGACTCGAATTCAGGCAGTTGAACAAGATAGCATTTCCCGCAGACATAGGTATGTAACGGATAAAAAGGCTCCATCCGCTGAAGTTGCTCTGCTTTCAAATACGAATTCGCCATTGGTGACATACCAAGGTCAACAAAAGTATGTTGCAAAGGGTTTGCACAGAAACGACATTGTTTTTTATTATTCATTCAAAATTTTTGCTATTTTCTGAAAATAGTATTTATTTTGGAATGACCCACTTAGTCTTTCCTTTACTGAAGAATATTGTTTAATAATGTTGTTGAAATAATTGATAAATCCTGAGTGATGACATTACCTATTTTGACATATCACTTAGTCTCCTTTACTCATTTACACTATGTGTTTATATCTAACGACGTCACCAAATCTTCAGGTGTATCAACATCCTACATATTGCCGTTTACAAACAGAACAGAATCTATATGCATTCAGTTCTATTTCGTTTCATTATAACTTTCAATTAAACTTTCGCCAGACGGGTTTAACTGGCCTACCGAGGAGGTATTTTTCAATCCCTTCATTCAGTGCTTTACGATAAATCCGAAAAGCTTCATGAAATGCTTCAACTGTTCTGTCAATATCTGCATCCGTATGAGAATAACTGACGACCAGGCTCGTGGCCATAATGCCTCGCTTCATGGTCTCCTGTAACAATAAGGTTCTGAATAACTGAGAGGGCTTCTTCTCTTGATCTTTTGACCCATAAACAAGACAACATGGTTTACCCAGTATTGGTATATACTCAGCCAGTTGATTTTCATCTATAGATTTTTGGATCTTCTTTGCCAGTAGTTTACCCCTGTGCCACAACGTTTCTATAACGGGTTCTCTCTCATATATCTTCATTGTTTCCAGTGCCGCAGCAAGTCCGTGTGTTTCAGCTCCGTTTGTTAATGACATCAGGAATACCCTCTCTCTGTCATGTTTGAGCCCCCCAAGCTGCATTATTTCCCTTTTGCCAACCAGTGCAGATACAGAAAAACCGTTGGCCAGAGCTTTCCCAAAAGTAGACAGATCAGGAATTATACCGTAAACTCTTTGCGCTCCGCCATTATGCCAGCGAAATCCCGTAATCATCTCATCCAAAATAAATACGGTACCATTTTCCTTACATAGTTTCTGTAATTCATGTAAAAAATTACCTTTCGGTTCGTCTTCTTTTTCAGGCTCAAGAATAACACATGCTATTTTACCTGAGTACTGCTGAAAAAGTTTTTTTGCAGTCTCAATATCGTTATACTGAAATTTAACCGTTAGGTTCTGAATTACTTCTGGAATGCCTGCTGACATCGGGGTAGTTCCAATAAACCAATCATCAACTGAAAAGAATGGATGATTACCGCATATTGCAATCATGTCTCTACCGGTATAAGCCCGAGACAGTTTGATTGCTCCACTCGTGGCATCAGAACCATTTTTCCCGAATTTAACCATCTCGGCGCCTTTTATCATGTTTAACAACTGCTCAGCACATTCAATTTCAATTGCTGCTGGTCGTGTGAAGTTGCTTCCCTTCAACATCTGTTTATATGCAGCATCCACAACCGGTTTATACGCATGTCCAAGAGTTACCGAACGGAGCCCCATACCATATTCTATGAATTCATTACCATCCACATCCCAGACATGACAACCCTCCCCTCTTACCATGTAGGGAAATGCAAACTCAGGGTATTGATCATCGCCTTTTGCATAGGTATGTGCTCCCCCGGGAATGACAAGCTGAAACCTTTCATTCATCCGTAAAGATTTTGAGAAATCCATTAATGCACCCCTTAACTTTCGCGCTAATATAGCCTAACTCATAATTCATATTTAACAGATGATATCGCATCCAAAAAACAGCGTTATTTGTTTTTACTTATCCATTCAAGTGTTTCAGAAAGCATTCCTATTTCTCTTAAATGATTTAATACCTTTAATCTCATAAACATGGAGGTTCTAAAATTTTGATCATTGAAATGCATAGCCTCTAAACCTCTTTTCAGCTCAAGGATAGTTGTAATAATATCGACCTCAGGTTGATAATTAGAAGCTAATTTCCTGAAAAATTCAAAACTCACCCTATAGGAACGTTTATCAGGTTGCGCATTTTTGTTAATAGAAATCTTTACATCAGGGATAACTTGTGCTACAAATTCTGCTAACTCTCTGACTTGGTAATTCCATCCATCACTTCCAACATTAACTGCCAGAAATTCTCCTCCGTTGTTTATGTCTCTTTTTATTGCCCAATCTATCGCTTTCGCCATATCCTTGATATTTATCAGAGGTCTCCAGGGTGTGCCGTCACTTAAAATAGTAATCTGTTTTGAGGTTATAGCACAGGCAACAAAATCATTCAAAACCAAATCGAGCCGTAAACGTTCACTCATTCCGCATGCAGTAGAAAATCTCAGAGATGTTACTTTAAATTTATTATCTGCTATTGTTTGCAAATCTTTCTCTGTCGCAATTTTGGATCTTGCATACGCTGTAAGAGGATTGACCGGGGATGCCTCAGTCCTCGGACCATCATCCGCTGCACCGTACATGCTGCAGCTTGAAGCATATACAAAACTTTTAACTCCCGCATCCTTGGCTTTTCTCGCCAAATCAATACTTGCTAAATAGTTGATCTCGTGGGTCACCTTTTCATAGGTATTTCCCATTGGATCATTGGAAACAGCAGCGAGGTGAATTATTGCATCAATATCCTTCAGCAGATCAATCGAAACCTTTCTCACGTCTTCAAAATATTGCATATTAACTCTACACTCGGGAAGTATTTCTGAATTTGTTAAGCAGTTAGCAAAAAAGCCCGTATCAAGCCCAATAATTTTTGCTTCAGGGTAAGATGTGCGTAGACGCTGTACCACACACGGTCCAATGTAACCCATATTCCCGGTAATAAGTATTTTCACCACTTTCTCCTTTAATTTCTTTCAATGATAACCGCGATCATATTTCGTTAACTACGTGTTGTGAAGTCGGAAATGATAATATTATTACCATACCTTCCAAGGGGCATTCTCAGAATTCCAAAGGTCTTCCAGGTACATCTTATCTCTCAGGGTATCCATTGGCTCCCAGAATCCAACATGCCTATATGCGGACAGCATACCGTCTCTCGCGAGGTTTTCCATTGGTTCTTTTTCCCAAACAGTCGAATCTCCTTCTATATAATCCATTACACGTGGTTCAAGCACAAAGAATCCACCATTGATCATTGCACCATCTCCCTGAGGCTTCTCTTTAAATGTCCTGATCATGCAATTGTCCTTATTCAGTTTAAATGCCCCAAAACGTCCTGGAGGTTGGACCGCAGTCAACGTTGCCAATGTATTCTGTCTCTTGTGAAAAGCAATCAATTCTTTTATATTAATATCAGAAACGCCATCACCATAAGTCAGACAGAACGTTTCATTGCCCACATAGTCTTTAATCCGTTTTATTCTACCCCCGGTCATTGTTTTTTCACCGGTATCAATCAACGTGACCTTCCATGGCTCCACACTATTATTATGGACATGCATACTATTATTTTTCAGATCATATGTGACATCAGACATGTGTAAAAAATAATTTGAAAAATATTCCTTAATAATATCTCCCTTGTAACCAAGACAGATAATAAACTCATTCAGGCTATAGGCAGAATAGATTTTCATGATATGCCAGAGAATAGGCTTCCTGCCAATTTCCACCATAGGCTTAGGTCGTATGGTAGTCTCTTCTGTTATACGGGTGCCATAGCCCCCGGCGAGTATCACAGTTTTCATTAATGATCACTCCCTTCCGATTGCATTATAAACGTTGGTCTTTGCTACGAAAGCAAGACAGATTTGCACAGTGTGGGAAATAGGTTGTTCAAAAAGACATCTGGATTGTTATACACATGACTCTGTTGATTCACTCTCATTTCACAATAGATAATATAGCAAAATGCGAGAAACATGGGATTCTCTGTGGTATACCAATGTGGTTTGAAAGGAATTAATCAGCAGAGTCATATATTCTATATAAAATTCTGTTTTTTAAACTTTTTGGACGGCCGCTACCATGTAACATTGTATCACATGAAGCGTAATTATATAGTTGTTACCATAGGAAAATCAACAATTAAAGTGAATTACCATAATACAAATCCAATATTTCTTGATCATTCAGTGCCCTATTGTAAACCTGGACATCGTCAACTTTGCCATCCATATGGCCATAATTCCAAGATAATGTCCCTATGGCCATATAGGATGCAACGGTATAAGGCACGACTGTATTCCCTGCCGGGTGGATCTGTGTATTCACGAGTTGTCCATCCACATATAATTTCTGTTCACCCGTGGTTTTATTGTAAGTGCCTACAACATGAAACCACTTGCCAGTCGATGTTATCAAATCCTTGATCGCATACTTTTGAGTTTTCGTACCCTCGGATGTTTTACTGGCTACAATAAATCGTATAGTATTTTTCGTACTACCGTATTGATCAAAATACAATCCATACCCCTGTACATTAGACCATGACCAGCCTCCAAAAATGGTATCAGGGTCCACCGTATCGACTGAATTCCGGTAAAACCATGCTGAGACTGAAATCTCATCATAGTTTAAGGAAGGAGTCGATACATAATTACTGGTACCATTAAAATTCAATGCCCCCCCGAATTTCCCGGTAGTCCATGTGGCACCAATGATAGTGCCATTCCTACTATTCCCTGATGAATCAGCCGTAGTCGACCCAGTTCCTTCATCAAATGTATAGTAAGCCTGTTGACCACCAATACCATTAGGCGCTTCTGTTGTAAAGCTCCAGGTGTAATTAGCTGCCATGGGATTGCCAGCTACATCCGTTACCCCCGTGGTAATTGTTGCCGTGTACGTGGTGGAATATGCCAGAGGACCTGACGGCGTAAATGTGGCCGTCGTCCCACTGTATGATACTGTTCCCGTCACACCGCTTACAGTAAAGGTGGTGTTGTTTATAGTAGCAGAGGTCATCGCCTCGCTGAATGTAGCGGTAATGGCGTTGCCGACAGCGATATTTACTCCTCCACTTACTGGGCTCGTTGCACTCACAATTGGCGGTATCATATCGGACCCCGTACCGTCATTAAACAGAGACAACACATCCCCGGCACTCAGTGCCCTATTATAAACATGAACCTCATCGACTTTGCCATTCATATGACCATAATTCCAAGATAATGTCCCTATGGCCATATTGGATGTAGCGGTATATGGCACGATCGTATTCCCCGCCGGGTGGGTCTGTGTATTCACGAGTTGACCATCCACATATAATTTCTGTTCACCCGTGGTTTTATTGTAAGTGCCCACAACATGAAACCATTTGCCAGTCGATGTTATCAAATCCTTGATCGCATACTTTTGAGTTTTCGTACCCCCGGATGTTTTACTGGCTACAATAAATCGTATAGTATTTTTCGTACTACCGTACTGATCAAAATACAATCCATACCCCTGTACATTAGACCATGACCAGCCTCCAAAAATGGTATCAGGGTCCACCGTATCAACTGAATTCCGGTAAAACCATGCTGAGACTGAAATCTCATCATAATTTAAGGAAGGAACCGATACATAATTACTGGCACCATTAAAATTCAATGCCCCCCCGAATTTCCCGGTAGTCCAGGTAGCTCCGCTAACAGTTCCATGCCTTCCATTTCCTGAAGAATCCGTTGCCGTAGTTCCGTTTCCCTCATCGAACGCATACAGCGCCTGAACACTGCTTGAATTATTTGTGGTGGTGCTGCTCAAGGTCATAAAAGACATTTCATTTCCGCAAGTTATCCCTGCACTGTTCTTTCCCACTATCCGGTAATAATACGTCTCGCCTTCTAATAATCCGTTTATGACGATACTTACAGTCGCATCACTCGACCCATTGATACTCTGTGTCGATGATTTGTTTTCATATGATCCGCTGCTCATGCCGTACTCAAACCATATCGTTGTTATTAATCCATTAGCTTTCACCGTTCCATTTAATGTGACAGAATTCATTGTAATATTGGTTGCTAACCCAGTCGTCACCGTAGATACAGTACCAGCAATGTAGTTTACGGTAATTGTAGCGCTGCCTGAATTACTCGCCCCATCTGTTGCTGTTACTGTGATTGTATTCTCACCGGTTGTTAGGCTTATACCAGAAATACTCCAGCTATTGGTACCCGTGGCCATACCATTTCCACCTTTATCATTACTCCAGCTTACACCCGTTACACCACTGGTACTATCTGAAGCATTCCCCTCAAGGTTTAATGTATTGCTTGTCGTCGTATAGATGGCATTGGGTGTAGGGCTGATGATAGTTATACTAGGGATAGTCGTATCCAAAGTGATGGAATCGCTGACGGTATTTGATACATTTCCTGCGGCATCCTTGTACCAGATGTAAACTGTCTTAACCCCATTCCCGCTGGTTAACGTGTAGGAAACACTCCCGTTATAATTGGGAGTAGAAGTAACGGACGTCCAACCTGTGGTAGATGCCAAGGGTTTCGTTGAACTCATGGAGATATAATACCCTGTTACCCCCACGTTATCCGTAGCCGAAAGTGTTAACGTAACTGCTGTGGAATTGGTATAGGTGGTGCCACTGTTGATACTGACTGAACACTGCGGCGCTACGGTGTCTGCGGTAGTGGTTGATGATGGTGGCGGTAATTTCCACGTACCTATAGGCGATCCCATATACACATAACTATTGCTTGGATTTACTGCTAAACAAGATGGAGTAAACCAGGGAGTTAAATTCCCAGAAATATTAATCCAGGTATTCCCATAATCCAGAGACCGAAATACTCCATTTGATGTTCCTTTATATGATGAATACTGCCCGGCATATACAACATTTGGATTATTTGGGTCAACTGCCACACTGTAATAATTCATTTCACCAAACTGATCCCTGTCTAACCCGTTGTCGTAATCCTTGAGCGTTGATACCCCTCCATCAGCAGCTATATCATTAATAATCCATATACCACCATTATTCGATGGAGTGGTTGACTTCATTGATATGTATATTCTATCTGGGTCATTAGGGGCTATGGCAATCTGTCCTATATCACCCGATGCAGGTATCGTTGGATATGGAGTTGTCCAACTAGAACCACCGTCAATTGATTTATATACTGTTGTGACACCACTTACCCAACCTACTGAATATACAATATTCCCATTGCCTCGATACATTCCCCAAACAGCTTTTGAAAGAGTTGAATAGTTATTGTTGGTTTGAATGCTGGTAAATTTATATCTTCCAGCGTAAACAATATTTGAATTTGTAGGGTGTACATCAATAAATCTATAATCCGCATCTGTGCCTGTAATTTGTGTCCACGTTACCCCTGCATTTCTAGAAACCGCCAGTCTCTGTGTTGACCAGTCACCTGATGCTACAACCGCAATATCTGTTCCAGGGATAATTGTACCACAGTTAGTTGACCCATGACCAAGAGGAACCTGACCATACGTTCGTCTTCTTGTAAAAGTGCTTCCATTGTCCGTTGTAATAAAGGGGCCAAAGTCTACCAGGAAAAACATATATTTGCTAGGATTGGCTGAATCCCAGCCGAATGGAGTTGAAGCCCTAACATTCCCACACCCCCCACCAGTATATTTATCCCCACACCACATCCAATATTGCCCGCCATCTGTGGTTTTCTTTAGATGTTCACCTGCACAAATAGTAATAGCGACATTCTTGTTAGTTGGGTGAACGGCCGTGGTGGCACCATAAGTATGTCCTTTGACAACATTAAAATATGGGTCAATACTACCAATATAATTATTAATATCCATATTGACAGGAGAAATCCAATTTGCACCGCCATCATGGGTGTAAAAATATCCATATGGCGACACGGTATTTTCCCAATTATAACCAACATATAAATAATTAGGATCAGCAGGACTTATTACAATATTAACTGCTGGTTTTCCTGCGCTTAACGTTGCAGACATTCCATTATTTCTTGCACTGAAGTTTGTACCGCCATCTGTAGAACGATATACCCCATAAGAACCCAGGGTAACATACAACGTGGACGGATTATTTTTATCAATAGCTATTTGATAGGGGTATTTTGGTAGCGCTAGTCCTATCTTTGTCGCTGTTACTGACCCTGAATCTTCTACCTGATACAATCCACTTGTTGTGCACATATACAAAACAGTTGGATCTGTAGGGTGTATCTTCACGTCAGTAATGTAACTAGGGCTGCTCACAATAGTCGTCCACGTAGTGCCACCGTCAGTTGACCTTAACAGACCGTCTCCATGTGTACCAGCATAAACAGTACTTGCACCAGAGAATGCGAACATATTCGCTCCTTTGGAATGCGAATCCCTGAGATATGTTGCTGCCTTTACCAATGACCAATTACTACCGCCATTTGTTGTTCTAAATATCCCCTGTTTTGTTCCTGGAACAGGGGCACCAATCATCATAGCACACCCAGAAACAAACACAATATTCGGATCGGTGGGATGAACTTCTATTGTTTGTCCACCATTTGAACCAAATCCATTGAGTATCGGTTGCCATGTTATTTTCGTCCCATCATCAGTCCCTTTCCATACATAAGCAACATCAATTACCATATAAAGAATATTTGGGTTTGAAGGTGCATATTCAATATCCTGAATTGCCTGAAATCCTTCACCACCAAAGAATCCTGCTGCTTTTTGAGCACTCGTTCTTA
>CAZTAM010000015.1:0-9509 GCA_964611625.1 uncultured Nitrospiraceae bacterium
GGGAAGGAATGCGGAGGCAATAAAGACGGTGGAAAGAGGTCTGTTATACAATCCTGATGATTCAGGGCTGGCTGCCATGAGCAGGTCTATTTAGTGATACTCTTTATAATATAAAACAAAACTATTTTATGTTATAACCTTATTTACTTTATCTTGCACTATATGTAAATTATTGCTCATGCTTGTCTTCGCGGATTTCAGGCAGAGCCTTCTTATAATCACCCATAGAAAAATATTTCTCAAGCCAGACGTACAGGCATATAAAGAGGTAGCGGCTCCCCATCTCCTTCATCTTTAATTTAGCGACACCGCTTTGCCTGTTCCGCCATGTAATAGGGATTACCGTCCATTTATAGCCTCGCACAATAGACTTCAGAGGCAACTCCACGGTCAGATTGAAGTGCGGCGCGATCAGCGGCCGGCATCCATCAATAACCTCACGGCGATACGCCTTGAATGCATTGGTTGTGTCATTCAAAGAAATATGGAAGATAATTCTTATAAACGTATTCGCCAAACGATTAACTATCTTTTTAACTACAGGATAATCAATAGTGCCTCCACCCCTCATGAATCGGCTGCCGAAGACACAATCATACCCCTTGTTCAATTCCCTCCAGTAACGAACAACATCCCGGCAGTCATCGGATTCATCCGCCATCATAATTACCACGGCATCTCCGGTCATGTGGTCAAGTCCATGGACAATTGCGCGGCCAAAACCGTGCTGTCCATTATTTTTTACAGGTTTTAACTGCGGTATTCTCTCTTTAAGCCTTGTCAGCAATTCCCATGTTCTGTCCGTGCTGCCATCATCAACCACGATAATTTCGTGTGAGATGTTATTAATTCGCAGCTCAACATTCAAGTGTTCTACGGTTGAACTTATGCATCCCTCTTCATCCCGTGCAGGTATCACAACCGAGAGAATTGTCAAAGGTTTCGATTCTTCATCCATCATATGGCCCCTGAGATCCCCAGCCAATCGGGATTTCGTTCCGCATGTTCAGCAATCTCAGATAAAATCTCATCAAGTGCGGTCCGCGGTTCCCATCCCCAGACATTTCGTGCCTTTGAATAGTCCATGACCAGCCATGGAATATCAAATTGGCGTGGAACAGGATCACAGACTATTTCGTGCAGGCCGTAACGATGTTCGCACCATGCACTCAGCTCTCTCAGGGACATGGAATTAGCAATGCCGCCTCCAAGGTTGATAATCCGTATCGTGTCTTTAGAGGGGCTGTTAGACGACATCTGCCTTAAGAGAATAGAGACTAAATCCCGTGGATGCATGGCATCACGAACCTGAAATCCATGTCCGCCAAAGCCTATATATTTTAGCGGCTTTCGCCTAAGATATGCATTTATCCAATAGGCAAATATGCCCTGATCTGCCCTTCCAAACTGCCCGGCGCCAGCAAGGACCCCGCAGCGATTGATCCAGACAGGAAAACCAAAGGCATCCCCATATTCGAGGGCGAGGGTCTCCGATGCCAGTTTAGTGCTTCCATATAGTGAAACAGGCGGCGCAGTGCTGAAATGTTCATTTATCCCCGCCATGGTCAAACCATCCGGTAAAGGGATGCCTGACTTTATTCCAAATGACTGCCCAAGAACCTCAACTTCCAGTTCAGCCAACGGCCTTATCGAATAGACCCGGCTGGTGCTTAGAAGTATAAATCCTGCGTTATGCCTCTTGCAGAATTCAAGCATGTTCAAAGTTCCGTAAAGATTATGCTCGATCAACTGGCGGCTGCTTGTCTTACCATCCACCCCAGCGAGTACGCTCGGGTTGGCGGCGGCATCAATCACCCAATCCACTTCCGGAAGAGAATCAAAGTCGGACTGCATACGGATATCACCATGAATAAGACTCACCCCAAGGCTCAGAAGTTCTCGTCTGTTTAACTCACTGCCTGAACGGATAAGGTTATCGATACCATAAATTTCAACATCTGATCTGGCCAGAAGCAGATGTCTGGTCAAGGCAGCTCCGGCAAACCCGCAAATTCCAGCAATCAATATTTTCATTCAAATCTCCAAACTTACAGCATCATCAGATTTAGTGCATTTTCTTGCCAATATTAAGAATTGTTTACCAAACATATTCCACAGAAATGGTATGTGAAGATATGTCCTCGTCAATAATGCGCTTGGAGGAAACTTGCCTCTGAATGAAAACGGGATAAACCTTGGAATAATCTTTTCAATTTGAAACCCCGCGGAATACAGAAGCTCTTCAACTGATAAATGGGTCAGTGCAATCCTGTGATCAGAGCAATCATAATACTCCTTAAACGCATACTTGAAATTCGGCCCCATTATAGCTATTATTCCGCTATCCTGAAGGCAATCACGTAATTTGCTGAGCAGTATAATAATCTCGTCATGACTGCCGAGGTGCTCTAAGAAATTAGAAACAAAAATGCCATCGAAGTATGCAGATGGCAGATTAACGCTGAATATATCTCCATGGACAAACTTTATATCGGTCATAAGCCCGGCATCCGGCATCATTTTATCAACTACCCATCGTTCTTTTGCAGATGTGATTGAACTGATGAATTCACATCTTCCGCCGCCGGGTTCTAATATTTTGACAGGCGCCCCCATTAAGGGATGGACAAACCTGGATATCTCATTCCAGACCCTGTTCCTGGCATCCTGGTCTATGTCAGAAAAACGATATTCATAAATCCTTTTGTAATTCAATTATTCGCAGGTCTCCATTATTATAAATAGCCCGGCATGGCACGTTCATTCCACGAATCCACTATCTCGGCAATTGTTTGACTGAGAGTCCTGGTGATATCCCAATCGGGATAGTGGGATTTCATTTTTCTAAGATCACTGTAATAACAGATATGGTCTCCAATACGGTTCTGGTCTATATAAGTAAAAACCTGTTTCTTTCCGGTAAATGATTCAACGAGTTCAAAGGCCTCAAGGATCGAGCAGGAGTTATCCCTCCCTCCGCCAAGGTTATAAACCTCCGCAGTACGCGGGTTTTTGTAAAATTCAAACATGAATCTCGCCACATCCGCGGAATGTATGTTATCCCTGACCTGCTTTCCTTTATATCCATATATCCTGTATTCAATTTCCTCTAAGTTGCATTTTATCAGATAACTCAAAAAACCATGGAGTTCCACACCGGAATGATTCGGTCCCGTTAAACAGCCGCCGCGCAGACAGCACGTAGGCATATTAAAATACCGGCCATATTCCTGCACCATAATGTCAGCAGCCACCTTGGAAGCCCCGAATAATGAATGTTTGGACTGGTCAATCGAAAAATGCTCAGGTATACCGTGTTCAAATAGCGGATCATCATAATCCCATCTTGTTGGCAATTCTTTGAGAGGTATGGTATTTGGCAGGTCCCCATACACCTTATTGGTAGACATATGGATAAAGGGCGACTCAGGGCAGTATCTGCGGGCAGCCTCTAATATATTCAATGTACCCACTGCATTAGTATCGAAATCATCGAAAGGAATAGCTGCTGCCTTGTCGTGAGAAGGCTGGGCTGCTGCATGAACTATACAATCAGGCCGGTTTTCTTCTATGAGAGACAAAATCCCCATTCGATCACGGATATCCATCTCATGGTGAATAAAGTCAGGGATTAACGCCTGAAGCCGATTCCGATTCCAGATAGTATCTCCCTGCGGGCCAAAGAATACAGCGCGCTGATTGTTGTCCAGTCCATGCACCTCAAATCCCATATGGCTGAAATATATTGCAACTTCAGAACCAATCAGACCGGATGAACCTGTTACAAGGATACTCTTCTTATTGTTTCCTGTCATAAGACTCCCTGTTCAACTCATTGACTGTTAACCGTTTGGTTCAAGTCGTAAATATAAGCGGATTTTCTTTTATCCATTGCGAGTACTTTATATGGCATTTGAATGTTACGCGTTAAATTGGTTATTACAAGGTATCCATAGCCATCCTCCTTAAGTTCGGCAATTTTTTGCGGAGTCAACTCAAGGTGGGTCAAATAGATCCCCCGCCGATTCGCATAATAGAAGTAGGCTGGATCCCAATCCCCAATTTCAGGATAGGGACTGTATATTATAGGTGTGTCTTTGCTGGTATACTTCTGGATAATTTGACCATCATAAAATATAGGCCAGCTTATTATATACCAGGGGAGAACGTGACGAAAATTAAAAAAGATAACCAGGCAGACGATTGTCGCTATGACGGCTTTTTTTAAGTAAACATTAAGATAATGGCTGATTCTATTCTTTTCCAAAAAATAGTTGACCGCAACCCCGCAATATATTGATGCTATAGGTATGAGGGGCATATTATAGTAGTTATGGGTTGTTGTCATTCTTATCATTATTAACACATAAATAAATTCAGCCAATAGCCAGAAATGAAAGAAAGCGGCACTTATTTTTGCCGGCTTTAAGAAAAGCCCAGCTATAAATAATATAATTATACCCTGCCCCAGGACCTGTTTATTGAATATATCCAGCATCTTTAACCAGTAGGCAGCATTGAACCTGTACTCTAACTTGCCAAAGTTCCAGTAACGGAAGGATTCATTGCTCAGGGTAAAGAACTCGTGTCCACTCCGGACATTAACTCCTTCAGCATAAGACTGCCAGATTAATACAATTATTAATGGAATAAGCATGGCAGCTAAAAATTTTGGTTTGATAAGCCCTTTCGATCCATGGGTCCTGAATTGGAAATAGGCGATTGGAAGTAACAGCACCCCGCCATATGGGGGTTTCATTATAAAACCTAAAGAAGCGGCCGCAATACCTGTCAGGTAACTTGTGGTACTATCTGTTTTAATCCAATGAATGAGATAATACAGCATCATGATGCCGAAACAGACTACCGCTGTGTCCATCATAAATGCCCGGTGGTAATAAATATTCAAGGGGGCAAACAGAAAAAAGAAACACGACCACAGGGCTGTGTTTCTGTCCACAAGCAGGTGAACCAGCCTGAATAGATAAAACGCCCCCAGAAAACCAAAAAATATAGACACAATCCTGCCCCATATTTCACCTGGATAGAAGATTTTATATAGCACAGCGACAATGGTTTGATAAAAAGGGAACTCCAGAAGCAGGTTTTCTTCTTTTCCAACCCCGAAAACATCAAGCTTGGATGTTAAGGGATTAATACCCATGTTATAAAAGTTTCTTGCTACAGAGGCGGTTTGTGTCTGGCGAAAAGAGTGTATGTCCAGCAATGGTGTGTCAAAATTATACAGGCGTACCATTAATGCTATAAACAGGACGATTCCTGTAAACCACCACTGATTAAGGATGCGCCTGGTTTCCTTATGTGCTGGTGTCACAGCTGTTTCTTCCTGATTAATAAGCTCTTCTTCGTGCCCCAAAGAATCACCCTATAGTTAAATTTCAGGACTACGCCTTTCCCGAGGCTATAGTAGCGGTATAGGATTTTGCTGTCAATGGAGACCCCTGCCTTCCTTTAATCCAGTCATATACCGGATAACTTCTTCCAGCTCCCTGGCATAACTTGGATCAAAGGCCAATGCCCTGTCAAAATAAGAAGATGCCTCATCAAGCCTGCCGTGATTCAACTCATAGAGACCTCGGCTTGTCAGCACCTCGGAATATCTCTTTCTGACGAGTTTAATATAGGGTTTATCAATATCGCGAAAGATAAAATTGAACGGTTTCATTGCATGATATTCCTTATCGTTATACAGCCGTAAGGCAAACCCCTCAGGTACACTTGAATATTTTGGATCTATGAATTCCTTTAACTCATAGGTTACATAGACGGGTCTGCTGCCGATATTCCTGTCAATAATGCTGTTGAGCATCCTGTAATATTTGTCTGCGAACTCACCTTCAGCATTGGGCACAGAAAGCCCCCGTTCAACCTTATGGGCGATGCGCAGAAAGGCATCTATCTCTTGCTGCGACAATTCAACAAGCAAAGGATAATTCTTCTTCAGATGATTAATATACCAGGTGTAATAAAGAAGTGATCCGTCAATGACAAACACATCCCTCCGTATATTCTTTACTAACTGGAAGTAGAGAGATGGAGATGTAAAGTAATCCCATTGACGTGTGATCAGGATGCCGTCAGGTTCGATTGAATTGAACATATTCATTGTATAATCCTCTGCAAGATAGTTCCTGCTCTCATCTGCATAGCGGTAGTTAGTTATGATCAGGACGATTGCCAACAGCGGTATAACGGCGGTAAATATATTTACGGCACTGTACTTCCTTATCATGGATAAGATCCTGGTTGCTCCAAAACCACTCCATAGTGCAATAATCATGTATGCAAGCAGGAAGTAAGGGCCAATATCAGGAATATTATAATTGATGGCATAAACAATACATGTTGCAAAGAGAATGGATGTAAAATAAAATAACCTCCTGCTTTCTCTAAACAGCAAGTAAGACCCTGCGATAGCAAATATTATTGGGAAATACGCAAATTCCCCTGGAAGCATGCTAAAGAAGTGTTTAGACTTTTCATAAGTCACATCAGTTGAAGAAAAGAGCCATCCCCGGTATATCTTTCCTGAAAGATGCCAGATGAAATTTTCCCACGTGGACGGATTACCCCAGTTGAGAATCGGATTTTGCGATGCACGGATAGGGAGGTAGAGGTATAGGGATAATCCCAGAAAAAACGGTACGATCATCAGGAGTATCTTTTTGAAAGCATCCCTGTTTATTCCCTGCTCAGAAAAAAAGAGATAGAGAAAGGCTGGGGCGAGCATTATAGTAGTCAAATGGTTTGAAAAACTGAGTCCAAGAAGCAGGCTGAAAAAGATCCAGTATCGCACTCTGAACAGAATATTGCCGGGTCCGGTACTACTGCCTTTTTCTTTTATTGCCTTCAGAAAGACATACGTTGAAGCGATGATTAAGAGGCAGTGCAGGGAGTAGACCTCAATAGAAACCGCCTGCTGCCAGAAAGTCTGTGAGAAGGCCAGTATGAGTGTTCCAAATGCCGCAGCAGACAAAACAAATAATCTGTCATACTTTGGCGGCGTTTCCTTTTCATTCTGTCCAATAAGAAACATCAGAAGTTTAAAAAAGATAAAAAGCCCGGCTGCACAAAACAGTGCTGCCATTATATTTGCCCTGTAGGCTTCACTTGTACCTATTGGAAGCTTTGTAAACAGCCACCCTATAAGAGTAAAAAGCGGATAGCCGGATGGATGTGCGACACCGAGTGTGGATGTTACGGCCACAAGTTCACCACTGTCCATAAAGGTAACAGTGGGTGCAAGGGTTAGAAGATATATAAGGAATGCAAAAGCGGCAATTATGCTGCCAATGGCCGTTGGATTCTGTGCATATTTTGATAGTGCCATTTCAGATATTTCTAAGCATCAGTGAGCAGCAAATCATGATGATGAGTATAATATAAACAATTGACCTGAAATATACAATATTCCTTTCACAGTCTCTGCTTAAGTCTGCTGATGGCACATCCCTTGCTAAATTAACAAGGCTGATATAAGCTGGCGTATGATAGCCGGGAAGTTGTACGTATATTATAGGGAGCGCAGGTAAGGTAAACAGTTGAATCAGCTTTTTAGAAAATACAGTGGTGCTGCTGTGCCAATCCTGATTGCCATAACAGCTCTAATTATTTATTCCAATACCTTATCATCTCCCTTTCACTTTGATGATGTACTCAGCATCGAAAAAAACGACGTAATCCGATCACTTTCTAATTTTCTTGATCTATCCGGTACCAGATACGCAGGAGATCTTTCCTTTGCACTGAATTACCATATGGGACAACTTAATGTATTTGGATATCACCTGGTGAATGTACTTATTCATATAATTAACGGTATCCTGGTCTGGTGGCTTGTTAAACTGATTTTCAAGACACCTGTGATGGCAAGGTCCGCTGTCAGTCCACAGTTAATCAGTGCAGCTGCCCTGGCATCAGCCCTTATCTTTGTCGCTCACCCCGTCCAGACACAGGCAGTTACCTACATTGTCCAGAGGTATGCATCCCTTGCAACGCTTTTTTTTCTTTTATCCATTACCCTTTTTGCTAAGTGGAGAATAACATCAGGGAACAGATACCGCGTTATGTTTTATCTTTTTTCTCTTTTTTCCGCAGTTCTTGCGATGAAGACAAAGGAGATCAGCTTTACGCTCCCCTTTATTATTCTCCTTTATGATTTTATCTTTTTCAGGGATACGGTAAAGAGGATCCACTTGCTTATTCCCTATATTTTGACCCTTCCAATAATTCCTTTAAGCATTATGAGTACTGACAGGCACCCCGGCGGGATAGTGGGGAAGCTGGGAGAGGCGGTTCAGGAAACAGAGACGATTTCAAGAGGAGATTATCTTATAACCCAATTCAGGGTAATAGTCACATATATAAGGCTTTTATTTTTTCCTGTTAACCAGAATCTCGATTACGACTATCCAGTCTATAACTCTATTTTCATTCCTGAGGTCTTTTTATCTTTCCTTTTTCTACTGGTTATCCTTGGCCTGGCGGTTTATCTTCTTATGCGGTCTTACTATATTGTCTCCTTTGGGATATTCTGGTTTTTTATAACCCTGTCAGTTGAGTCTGGCTTGATCCCCATCAGGGATGTGATATTTGAGCACAGGCTTTATCTGCCCAGTATTGGCGCAGGGATTGCCTTCAGTTATGCACTGTTTTATGGTATTGAGAAAATAAGGAGGCGGAGAGGGGTTGGAACAGGTGCAGCATCACTTGCTGTCTGGATATTAATTCTGTTTTTGATTG
Organism: uncultured Nitrospiraceae bacterium; assembly: GCA_964611625.1. Classification (GTDB taxonomy): domain Bacteria; phylum Nitrospirota; class 9FT-COMBO-42-15; order HDB-SIOI813; family HDB-SIOI813; genus RBG-16-43-11. The sequence continues at coordinate 8,764 of CAZTAM010000015.1, forward strand.
CCCCGCTTTCTTATGCAGCCTGGCAGAGGAATAGCATCTGGAAGGATGGGGTCACACTCTGGGGGGACGTTGTTGCCAAGAGTCCATTGAAGGCGAGGGGACATTATAACCTCGGGCTTGCCTATTTTCGACAGGGCCGGATTGATGATGCGATAGAGGGATACAAGGCTGCCATAAGACTTAAGCCGGACTATGACGAGGCATATAATAACCTTGGGCTTGCCTATGTAAGGCAGGGTCGAATTGGTGAGGCGATAGGGGAATTCAGGACTGCCTTACGGCTTAAACCATCGCTGGACGAGGCCCATATAAATCTTGGGCTTGCCTATATCAGGCTGGGACGGCTTGATGAGGCGATAGGAGTATACAGGGAGGCCCTGCGGCTCAAGCCAACCCATGTCGAGGCATATAATAACCTTGGGCTTGCCTATATCAGGCAGGGGCGGCTGGATGAGGCGATAGGAGCATACAGGAACGCCCTGCGGCTAAAACCAACTTATGCCGAGGCATACAATAACCTTGGGCTTGCCTATGTCATGCAGGATCGGGTCGATGAGGCTATAGGGGAGTTTACGACTGCACTGAGATTGAAACCAGACTATGAAAAGGCCCGCAGTAATCTTGATATTGCATATGAAATAAAGAAAGCAAAGGCCAGGGGAGACAGGTGAGGCAACTTTCCTGGAAGCTGAAGTATTTGATAATATGTAGTTAGTATCCTGGCACATCCTTTGCGTGAATAACAA
>CAZTAM010000016.1:0-3567 GCA_964611625.1 uncultured Nitrospiraceae bacterium
TAAGAACGAGTGCTCAAAAAGCAGCAGGATTCTTTGGTGGTGAAGGATTTCAGGCGGTTCAGGATATAAAATATGCACCGTCTAACCCTAGTGTTTTATATATGGTAATAGATGTTGCCGGAGTCTGGAAAGGAACTGATAGCGGCGGCAAGATAACGTGGCAACCTGCAATAAATGGCTTTGGTGCACTCGGCGGACAATCCTTGGGAATTCACCCAACAAACTCCAACATAGTGTTTGTTGCCGGATGCCCAATGTATCTCAGTGGGGCAAGTCCTGCCGGTTCTGCCCAGGGCATTTACAGGACGAGTGATGGGGCGAGTAGCTGGACAAAGGTAAAAGAAACATTGTATCGACGGGATAGCCGTTCTAAAGGCGCAAATCTGTTTGCATTTTCTGGTGCAAGCACTGTTTACGCTGGCACACATGGAGCAGGGTTATTGCGGTCAACTGATGGTGGTACTACATGGACGACCATTGTGAACAGCCCTAGCTATATCACCGATATTAAAATACATCCCAAAGATTCTACCATTTTATATATGTGCACAACAAATGGTTTGTATCGGGTAAAAGATTCAGGATCAATAACAACGACGAGGATAGGGCTAGCACTACCAGGTTACCCCTATCAAATAGCCATAGATAAAAATAATCCATCCATGCTGTATGTCACCCTGGGTTCTTACGGGGTGTATCGTTCCACAGATGGAGGAACAACTTTTAGTGCCAGAAATACCGGTATGTCGAATACACTTACCGCTGGATATATGGCATATAGCATTACAATAAGTCCCGTTGATCCTAACTATCTGTATGTAAGTTATAATCGGGATAGTGCGTATTCACCGTATGGATATTTTTACACCCAAAATGGTGGGGCAAATTGGTATGCTCCCGTCAATATGGATGTAAACAACTACCTGGGTTCTATTGAAAATTATTTCAACATGGTAAAAGGGCATGGTTATATTACACCAACAGCTGTCCATCCGACTAACAAAAACGTTGCAATTACTCTCTGTTGTGGAGAACAACCAAGAAGGACTACTGATGGGGGGCTCAACTGGACGTGGTGTGGTGACAAATATACGGGCGGAGGTTTTGAAGGCACTGTTGGTTGGGATAAGAATAATCCTAATAGATATATGTTGTTTTTGACAGACTGGGGGCCATTTTTAACTACTGATGGCGGAAGTACTTTTGTTAAAAGAAAAGCGGTTGGATCTATTGGCTGGGGATCAACGAATGCTGGTGCGCTTGATCATACCCCGGGTTCACAGGTAGCAATAGCTGCGTCAGGTGATTGGAATAATCAAAAGCTTATGGTTACAAGAAATTTGGGGCTAACGTGGACGGAAATTTCAGGCACTGAGGGTATCTATAACCTTATTAGATTTCATCCTGCAAATGCAAATATTGTTTATGCTGGCAGATACAAATTTACCAGCATACAAACTAATAATAGTTATACAACACTTCCAATGCCCATTTATGAGATGTATCCTGGTAATGGTGATATTGTTTACTCAGTAACAAGTGGAGGTGGCATTACAAAGGTACATAAATCAACGAATGGTGGTTATACCTGGACATCACCATATCCTACAATACCGGCAAGTGGGGATGTAAGACAAATTGCCATAGCTCCCAACGATGAAAACAGGATATATGTTGCGATGAAAGGGACAACACCATATCATAGTGCTGGTATATGGATAATCAGTAACACAGCGGTAAACGGTGGTATTGCTACCCTGAAGAATTCTGATCATGGGTTGAGTAAAGATCAATTCGGTGAAATGAATTATTATCTTGTGTCGGTTGATCCTAATAATCCAAAAGTTGTTTACGCTGGACAATACTCAGCATATAAAGGGGCAGCAAACGGTATTTTTCGTTCGCTTGATTACGGAAATACCTGGAGTAATATCTCTGGAAATTTAAGCACTTGTTTTACTGCGGATACAATAACGGTAAGACCTAACGATAGTTATGTTTATGTAGGCAGTGCTTATGGTACGTGGAAATTACCGCCACCAACAGCTATCTCAAGCGTGGACACCATAGCACCGCAGTGTTCAATCAGTATCAACAGTGACGCCACCCATACCAATTCCACATCAGTTACGCTAACACTTTTGGCTACGGATAACGTGGGGGTAACAGGGTATTATCTCTCCATGAGTTCAACGAAACCCTTGGCATCTGCTACGGGTTGGACGTCTGTTGTCTCCACTTTTGATTATACCGGAAATGTTTCGTATACGTTAAGCAGCGGGAATGGGGTTAAGACAGTTTATGCCTGGTACAAGGATGCCGCCGGGAATGTGTCAAATACTGTCAGCGATTCCATTACTTTGGATACAACAATAATTACGTCTGCCAATGTGAAAGGACTTTACAAATTTGATGAAGGAAGTGGAACTACGGCGACAGATTCTTCAGGAAATGGAAAGCATGGAACTGTTAATGGAGCTACCCGGACTGCTGGAAAATTCGGAGGGGCATTGAATTTTAATGGTACCAGTAACTATGTATCGATTCCTTTCTTAAACTATGATGAGATTTCAGTCTCAGCGTGGTTTTACCGGAATTCGATCGATACGGCGAATCCGGATACTATTTTTGGCGGCTGGTCATGGTCCTCTGTGCAGGGATATGGATTGTATTTTGATCAGTACGGCAGTACGAAAAATACCATACAGTTTATCGTAACGAGTAAAACGTCCGGTGGCACGAAAACTCAAAAGTGTGCAATCAAGGATTTGATAACGTCTACTGGCAAGTGGTTTCATGTTGTGGGCACATACAATAAATCGACGGGTGAACAGAAATTATATGTGGATGGTCAGCTCGTGAATACACAAACCCACCCGGCGGGGAATACAGTCGTGCCATATTCCGCAGGGTCATTTATGACCATAGGGACATTAATGCATAATTATGGTCACTTCAATGGCAAAATTGACCATGTAGAGGTTCATAGCAAAGCATTGAGCAGCCAGGAAGTGCAAAATTTATATACAAATGGCTCAATCTGATTAATACCGTTGGTAGGTTGGAGGTATAAGACTCCAACCTACCAAGGTGATCCGGAGATGTCAAGGGCAACGTGAAAAAATGGCCTGAGTTAAATCATACATTTTTTTCTACATAATGCAACCTTGCCCTCTATCGGATTGACTCCTTATAATATCGTTTTCACGAGAAAAGAATGTTGTTGTTGTTTAACACAACTTTAATATTTTTCTTTCAAGGGAGGGTGATCTGTTTGTAAAACGCATCCAGCAACAAATTCATATCTATAGGAAAGTGTACATCGCTCTCTAACACATACCCATCTGCCTTAATTATGACAAGCCACCCTGCCGCCTTAGCAGCACCGGGAAATGATGAAAATGTGCCTGGGGCTTGAATAATCTTTTTACCTTGGCATACCCCTGATTAACGGATGATCACATCAGTCAAAAGGCACAAGCATTGGTAATGGAGCAGTTGTCGTCGTTTTGCTAGTGTGGTGTCCCGTAAATAGCTAGACATATCTGGAGAAAGGTGCTACGATTT
>CAZTAM010000017.1:0-2033 GCA_964611625.1 uncultured Nitrospiraceae bacterium
AAACTTATGCATAAACTATATCCCGTCTGCCGAAGCATCACTGGAAATGGTTTCCGAGAAACACTCAGAATAATCAGGAAGTATATTCCACTCACGATGCACGAAATACCCACAGGGACAAAGGTTTTTGACTGGACAGTGCCTAAAGAGTGGAATATATATGATGCATACGTCAAGGATTCAAATGGCGAGCGAAAAATTGATTTCAAAAAATCCAATTTACATGTTATGGGTTACAGTGTGCCTGTTCACTTACGTATACCTTTAGCAGAACTAAAAAAACACCTTCATACCCTGTCCGATCACCCCGATTGGATCCCGTATAGAACTTCATACTATAAAGAAGATTGGGGGTTCTGTCTGAGTCATAACGAATTTCAGAATCTTCAGGATGATACCTACGAGGTATTCATTGATTCTACACTTGAAGATGGTCATTTAACTTATGGCGAGTATTTTGTAAAAGGACAGACTACGCAGGAAATCCTGTTATCATGTCATGCCTGTCATCCGTCTCTTTGTAACGACAATGTGGCTGGCATAGCATTGACGTCTTTACTGGGTAAATATTTAAGCACACTGTCCCTGCGTTATTCATATCGTATACTTTTTATTCCAGGCACTATAGGATCTATTACATGGCTTTCTCTGAACGAAACAGACGTGTCATATATTAAACATGGCCTTGTTGTAACATGTGTTGGCGACCCAGGTATGTCCACTTACAAGAAAAGCCGTATCGGCAATGCTGAAATTGATATAGCAGTTGAACATATATTAAAACATTCCGGCAATTCATACAAGGTAGTCGATTTTTCACCTTACGGCTATGATGAAAGGCAATACTGTTCTCCGGGGTTTAACCTTCCGGTCGGATGCCTGCAGAGAACGCCACACGGCGGGTATCCCGAATATCATACTTCGGCAGATAATTGCGACTATGTGAAACCTGAGTTTCTGACTGATTCTTTCACGAAGTACCTTTCAGTTTTCAACGTCCTTGAAAATAATAAAACCTACATCAATACAAATCCAAAATGCGAACCGCAGTTGGGGAAAAGAGGTCTGTATACCACAACCGGCGGTAAAAGTCATACCGTTAACGATCAGATGGCATTGCTGTGGACTCTGAATTTATCGGATGGTCAGCACACATTGCTTGACATTGCAAAAAAAGCAGAAATCTGTTTTGATAAAATTTATGAAGCATCCCGAGCTTTGCTTATGGCCGGTTTATTAAAAGAACAGAGTTTATGAACACTGCTCAAAATAGCACGGCATTCTGGGAGATAATCGGTTTAATACCTGCAGCGGGAACGGCTTCGCGAATAGCTCCACTACCGTGCAGTAAGGAATTATATCCTATAGGCTTTCGATCCGTTAACGGAGGGAATGAGATAAGGCCAAAAGTCGTAACACATTATTTGCTTGAGAAAATGCGACAGGCGGATATCACGAAGGTATTTATGATATTGCGAGCAGAGAAATGGGACATTCTCAGATATTTTGGCGATGGGAAGATGTTTGATATGGACATTGCCTACCTGATGATGGATTTATCATTTGGAGTACCGTTTACATTGGATCATGCATATCCATTTGTAAAGGATTCACTTATTGCCATCGGATTCCCCGACATAATTTTCGAACCAGACGACGCATATATAAAAATAATAAGAAAACAAGCCGAAACAAATGCCGATATAGTATTGGGATTGTTTCCAACCAATAATCCTCACAAAACGGATATGGTGGAACTGGATGAAAACGGTAAGGTCAGAACGCTGCATATAAAACCGAAATACACTCAATTGATTTACACATGGCAGATTGCCGTTTGGACGCCTACTTTTACGGATTACTTGCATAATTATGTGGCAGACAGAAAAGGGCGTGGTAAGTTAGAGCATCAAAATGAATTGTATGTTGGAGATGTTATTCAGGCTGCACTGAAGGATACAATACAGATTGACTCTGTTCTTTTTAAAGATGGCAAGTGTCTGGATATTGGTACACCTGAAGATTTGATAAAA
>CAZTAM010000018.1:0-1574 GCA_964611625.1 uncultured Nitrospiraceae bacterium
TGTTTTCAAAGTTGCGCAGTCCAGCACTGAATCTGCGGCGAATAATATCTTCTGGGACGTTGTGCCCGCCTTGTGCTACGCGCGCGACAACCCTCGCAATCGCAATGTTGGCATTCGGTAGGTTCAGGAATATCAGTTTAACATGATAGCCGATGGTCTGCCCGTGCGGGATTTTTTGGGCAATGATGACAATCTTTAATTCACCTCTCATACCGCAATCTCCCCGCTCATGAGTTTTGGAAGCAGAAGGTCGCGGGCGGTCTTGAGTTTTTGGGTTTGCAAAATGAGATTTTCCACCTGCTGAAATACAAGGCGGATGGATTCTTCAAATTCTCTGATAAATCGATCTTCTGGAATAAGAAAAGGAATGAGTTTAAACGTATTAACAATTATTGCGTCAAAAACAGTACCAACTGCATGCTGTTTTAGATAATCTATCCCTTCTTTCATGGAGCAATATAGAAACAATTGGCTGACATGCCTTTTGCCTTGAAGAGCGTAGCACGACTGATTCATTGCCATTGGATTTTGTGCGAGATTCAAATTGCCAACTGTGCCACGGGCAGTAATAAATACAGTGTTTTTGGGATATAGTTTGCTATTGCAGTTTTTCAGACCTTCTTTAGTGAGGGTCTTTTCAGTTTCTATAACATAGCTTATTTTATCAGCATCCTTTGGTGTGTAAAAGGGAATGTCTCCGTCCCAATATTCTGGTACATTTGTTTTAGGAGTTCCACCACTCAAAACTTTCATGGCATCAAAAGCTGTCACTTTTTCCCATCCCTCTGGCACGCCGTCAACGATGCGGGTGTGTTCATAGCCGGGGAAGCGGAGGCGGACGAACCACTCCTGATACAACAGCCGCGCCGATTCCTCTAATAGTTTAATCCGCCGGTTGTTGTTCTCGATCAGGTCGTCGTATGCAGAAAGGATATCGGCCATGCGTTCTTGTAAAGACAACGAAGGTTTCGGTATCCTGAAACGCTCAATCATCTCCTTTGTTATCGCCTTACGGGTGCCGCCGCTTCCGGCCATAGATAGCATAGTCTTCTGCATCAGGGGAGAAATGAGAAAATATCCGACATAGCGGGGGTCATATTCATCTGGGATTGGACGAATAATAGCGACATGCTGATTGACACGAGCAGGAAGGACATCTTCCGGCACCATACAACACCGAGCAACAGAATCACCCGTAATATTTAGTAGAATGTCATGTAATTCAACCGTAACTCCCTTAAGGTTGTCAGCCTGTTCCTCATCCAAGTAGACAAGCCCATCCATAACAAACTGACCATTATAAACATTCTGACTTCGTATAAAGGAAACACCACGGCCGTGATAGACACTGGCTCCGCCTCTTGGAGTTGACCCGCTACCTATTTTTGAACAGAAATGCCCAAGATCAACGTTATTGCTTCGTTGGTTACTTCCCATATCCCCAGTTCCTCAAGATTCTCCTGAATCTTCTCCACCCTCATTCTCCATCCTCCAGAAGCCTGGCGATTTCCTCCGGTCCCGGCAACTGACCCTTCAGTTCCTTCGGCAGGCGCTTGACCACCTGATAGGTCGCC
>CAZTAM010000019.1:0-1500 GCA_964611625.1 uncultured Nitrospiraceae bacterium
TATGACCAGACGCCTGAACTCTGCATAATAGTACTACCAATGGTTTGCCAGTCTGTCCAAATGCCTGATGTACTATCGTAAACGGATATCTGAGTTCTTTCACCATTTGAGAAATAAAAAGAAAACCAATGCCAAAATTGAAGCGATAGCTCTTCATCACCGCTGACAGGTGAAAGCGTAATGGAAGGGCTGATCAGGCGGCTGTTCGTATGCACAGGGCGTCTCCCGAAAGCACCGTCGCGGCGCATTGAGTGCCACCATGGCTTTCATTGGGGCCAGATTGGGGCACCCCGATCTCCCAAACACCGTTATCTGAATACCAGTTTCCCCAACCGGATTCGAAATTATATTCATAAATGGTCTCTGCTCTTATGGTCCGCATGGAAAAAAGGAGAAATAAAAATATAATGAGTGTTGATACCATAAGACACATATTTTTCCCTTTAATCATTTAATGTCCTCCTTATCACGCAATTACTCGGATTCTATAATACCTTTTCTGTTGTCAACTATTGTTATCTCTACCTCCCGCTCCTGTCCTTTCTTCACTGTTATAACCTCACCCCTTGCCCTCTTATACCCCTTCTTTCTGCAACAACCCTTTCGGATATTTTACCCGTATTCACGGAACGGAGGAGGCGGGAGTTCCTGCAATATAAAGCATGTTAATCTCAGACTCAGAAAGAATACGGTCATAAAGTCGGATGTCATCAATAGCACCTGGAAAGTATCTTTGACCTTGATCGCCACTATTGTAAGTCATACCGATATGAACAGGAGCCTGGGTTTTGGTATAAGGAGAACTCATAGTATGGTCCTGTAAAATACCGTCTATGAAAAGACTCATAGAACCGTCATACAAGAACACCATGTGATGCCAACGCCCGTCGTTTAATAAGTTATTCGAATAAATTATTGAACCATCCCTGCAGAAACGTGTAGGATCAATATTAGCGCTCCCCTTTCCGTTATAAATACTCATCTCAAATCCATGACTACAGTAATAAGAATCCGGGTCGGAAGTCCATAGGGTATGCCAACTATTGCCTGTGGTCTTCAACCATACAGACAAAGTAAAGATCGAAGGTTCTATCATCTCTGCATATGGTATTTTAATATAATCATTCACCCCATCAAAGTTGTACGCGCTCCTGGTATTCCCAAATCTGTCCTCTGTCAATGCGGCGCCATACACTGTTCCCTGGTTCCCATTGCCACTTTCATCGTTTGCGTTTCCATTGAATGGATAATAAGCCTTTAGACCACTATTCAAATCAGCAAAAACAGTACTTGAGACGACAAACGAACTTACTACAACGATTAATACACAAACCACTTTCTTCATCAACAGTTCCTCCTTTAAAAAACACAAAACGATTTTTGCCGAACACTCGACATGTACAACTACATCTTAAAAGTTGTATAGTGAATTACACGAGAATTAAAGTATCTAATAAAAAATATTTTGACAATTTGAGCAAAAATAATTAATTAATTTTG